>NZ_JACHMC010000001.1:1256396-2512792 GCF_014204815.1 Micrococcus flavus
GTGCTGCGTCATGGCGTCCGGGATGAGGGACACGGCGCCCACGGTGCCCTGGATGGTGTCCAGCAGCGTCAGGCCGGTGAACACGCGCATGGACAGCAGGCGCTCCTCGTCGGTGAGCTGGTTCCAGGACTGGACGTCGTTGGACAGCGGCACCTTCTCGGGCAGCCAGAAGTTGTTCACGAGGCGCTGCCACACCTCGGTGTCCTTCTCGTCCTGGATGCGGTTCCAGTTGATGGCCTCGACGAGGTGGTCGTGGACGGTGGGGCCGTGCTCGGTGGTCGGCTCCTGGATCGCTGTCACGTCAGTTCACGTCCTTCTAGGGTGCGAGATCGGCGAAATCACGCCATTTTCGGGCGCGTCTCAAGGGGAGAGGCGGGCCGCGGTCGGATCCACCATTCTAGGCCGGGACCCGACATCGGCGGTGCCCTTCACCGGCGTGGCGTGAGGTGATCTTCATCGTGGCGAAGACGGCGCGCAGAGCAGCGAGGCGCCCCTGCAGGACAGGGGCGCCTCGGGACGGCCGAGCGCGGCCGCACTTGGTCTCAGCGGACGGCGAACAGGCGGCGGGCCCGCACGAGCACGCCCGCGGCCACCGCGACGCCGGCGAGCAGCCACCACCGGGCATCGTCACCGGTCTGCACCAGCTCCGGCATGCGGTGCTGGTCCTCGGCCTCCTCGGCGTCCCCACCGGCGGGGAGCTCCTCGTCCGAGCTCACGGGGGACGCCGGCGCCGGATCCTCGCCGTGCGGCTCGTCCGCCATGGCGCCGTCCAGGCCCCACTCCGCCAGGAGCGCGGGGTCGGTGACGAGCACGCGGGTAACGTTCTCCACCTCACCGTCCACGAGCAGCTCGATCCGCAGGTCCTCCTGCACCGCGAGCTCAGCCGGGGTCAGATCGGCACAGGGCGTGCGACCCACCACGAGCACCCAGTCGGTGGCCTCGACGAGGGACTCGTCCCACGCGTCGGCGTCGGGGCTGAAGAGGTCGGCGAGGGTGGCCACGAAGGCGTCCCCCACGTATGTGCAGGTGGTGTCCCCGTAGGTCCGCAGGGCCGAGAGCTGATCCTCGGTGAGGTACTCGGCGGGGTCCACGGGCTCATCGGACCAGCCGATCTTCTCGAGCAGCGCCTGCTGCTCCGCGGTGAGCTCGGCCTCAAGATCCTCCTCCAGCAGCGCCCAGATCTCCTCGAGCTGGGCCTCCTCCTCGTCGGTGAGTTCGGGCCACGGGTCCCCCCAGCCGGTCTTCTCCAGCAGCGCCTGCTGCTCGGCGCTGAGCTCGGCCTCGGGGTCCTCTTCCAGGAGCGCCCAGATCTCGTCGAGCGCGTCGATCTCCTCGTCGGTGAGGTCGGCCCACGGGTTGTCCAACCCCGCCTTGGTCAGCAGCGCCTCCTGCTCGGCGGTCAGCGGGGCGTTCGGGTCCTCGTCCCACAGCGCGAAGATCTCGTCGAGCTGAGCCTCCTCCTCGTCGGTGAGCTGAGGCCAGATGTCCTCGACGTCGCCGTCGCCCCACTCCCCCTCCCCTCCGAGGCCGAGGAGGGACCAGAACGGACCGCTCAGCTCGACCTCCTCGCCGTGGCGGTCGACGACGCGCAGCACGACCTCCGGGAACATCTCCTCCGGCGCATCCGACTCGTTCGAGGCGACGGACGGGGTGGACGCGTACGGCGCCGCCGGGGCGGCCTCCGCAGCGTGGGCCGGCAGGGCGCCGAGCCCCACGGTGAGGGACATGCCGAGGACGGCGGCGGCCAGACGGGGCGCGGTGACGGACATGAGGCTTCTCCATTGTTCGAGGAGGGGACTCCGGGCATCCCGGACGTCTGGTCTCGGCACAGTCGCCGGGTGACCTGAGACACAGGATAGACCTTGACGGTGGGGAAGATGGCGTGTCGCGCCCCGGTCGACCTCCCCGTCACCGCCGCGCCCCGGGAACGCGGCGACGCACCCTGCGGAGGGTGCGTCGCCGTCGTCGTGGGGAGGTGAGCGCAGGGCTCAGAGCATGCAGCTCACGCAGCCCTCCACCTCGGTGCCCTCGAGGGCGAGCTGGCGCAGACGGATGTAGTAGATCGTCTTGATGCCCTTCTTCCACGCGTAGATCTGGGCGCGGTTGAGGTCGCGCGTGGTGGCCGTGTCCTTGAAGAACAGGGTCAGGGACAGGCCCTGGTCCACGTGCTGCGTGGCGGCGGCGTACGTGTCGATGATCTTCTCGTAGCCGATCTCATAGGCGTCCTCGTAGTACTCGAGGTTCTCGTTGGAGAGGAACGGCGCCGGGTAGTACACGCGGCCGAGCTTGCCCTCCTTGCGGATCTCGATCTTCGAGGCCACGGGGTGGATCGAGGAGGTCGAGTTGTTGATGTAGGAGATCGAGCCGGTCGGCGGGACGGCCTGCAGGTTGCGGTTGAACAGGCCGTGCTCCTGGACCTTCGCCTTGAGCTCGCGCCAGTCGTCCTGCGTGGGGACGTGGATGCCGGCGTCGGCGAACAGGGCGGCCACGCGCTCGGTGGCGGGCTTCCACTCGGCGTCGGTGTACTTGTCGAAGAACTCCCCGGAGGCGTACTTCGAGTCCTCGAACCCGCCGAACCGCTGCCCCGTCTCCTGGGCGATCAGGTTGGAGGCGCGCAGGGCGTGGAAGAGCACCGTGTAGAAGTAGATGTTCGTGAAGTCGATGCCCTCCTCCGAGCCGTAGTGCACGCGCTCGCGGGCGAGGTAGCCGTGGAGGTTCATCTGGCCCAGGCCGATCGCGTGGGAGCGGTCGTTGCCCTTGGCGATCGACGGCACGGACTGGATGTCCGACATCACGGACACCGCGGTGAGCGCCCGGATCGCGGTCTCCACGGACAGCCCGAAGTCCGGGGAGTCCATGGTCTTGGCGATGTTCATGGAGCCGAGGTTGCAGGAGATGTCCTCGCCCACGTGCTCGTAGGTCAGGTCCTCGTGGTACGTGGAGGCGTCGGAGACCTGCAGGATTTCGGAGCAGAGGTTGGACATGGTGATCCGGCCCTTGATCGGGTTGGCGCGGTTCACGGTGTCCTCGAACACCACGTACGGGTAGCCGGACTCGAACTGGATCTCGGCGAGGGTCTGGAAGAACTCGCGCGCGTTGATCTTGGTCTTCTTGATCCGCGCGTCGTCCACCATCTCGTCGTACTTCTCCGTCACGGAGATCTCGGAGAAGGCCTTGCCGTACACGCGCTCCACGTCGTACGGGGAGAACAGGTACATGTCCTCGTTGCGCTTGGCCAGCTCGAACGTGATGTCCGGGATGACGACGCCGAGCGAGAGGGTCTTGATGCGGATCTTCTCGTCCGCGTTCTCCCGCTTGGTGTCCAGGAAGCGGTGGATGTCCGGGTGGTGCGCGTGCAGGTACACGGCACCGGCGCCCTGGCGCGCGCCCAGCTGGTTGGCGTAGGAGAAGGAGTCCTCGAGCAGCTTCATGACGGGCAGGACGCCGGAGGACTGGTTCTCGATGTGCTTGATGGGCGCGCCCTGCTCACGGATGTTCGTTAGGGACAGGGCCACGCCGCCGCCGCGCTTGGACAGCTGCAGGGCGGAGTTGATGCCGCGGGCGATCGACTCCATGTTGTCCTCGATGCGCAGCAGGAAGCAGGAGACGAGCTCACCGCGCTGCTTCTTGCCCGCGTTGAGGAACGTGGGGGTGGCCGGCTGGAAGCGGCCGGAGATCATCTCGTCCACCAGGTGGGTGGCCATGGCCTGGTCGCCCTGGGCCAGGTGGAGGGCGACGACGGCGACGCGGTCCTCGTAGCGCTCCAGGTAGCGCTGGCCGTCGAACGTCTTGAGCGCGTAGGAGGTGTAGAACTTGAACGCGCCGAGGAAGGTGGGGAAGCGGAACTTCGCCTTGTAGGCGCGGTCGAACGTGGCCCGGACGAACTCGAACGGGTACTGGTCGAACGTCTCCGTCTCGTAGTAGTCGTTCTTCTGCAGGTACTCGAGCTTCTCCTCGAGGTCGTGGAAGAACACCGTGTTGGTGTTCACGTGCTGCAGGAAGTACTGGCGGGCGGCGGCGTGGTCCGCCTCGAACTGGATCCGCCCGTCCGCGCCGTACAGGTTCAGCATGGCGTTGAGCTCGTGGTAGCCCAGGCCCTGCCAGGCCTCGGGCATGGTCTTGGCCTGCTGGATCAGGTCGGCCTCGGTGACGGTCATGGCTGCAGTCCTTCCAGGCGCTCCCGGACGGCGGTGACGTCCTCGGGGGTGCCCATCAGCTCGAATTTGTAGAGGAGGGGGACCTTGCACTTGCGGGCGATGATGTAGCCCGCGGCGCAGTAGTCCTCGTAGAAGTTGGTGTTGCCGGAGGCGAGCACGCCCCGGATCAGCGCCCGGTTGTCCGGGACGTTGAGGAACTTGATCACCTGCTTGGGGACCTCCCCGCCGTCGCTGCCTCCCCCGCCGTAGGTGGGGGTGAGGAGGACGAACGGGGCGGTGGCGCCCAGCGTGGGCTCCCGGGTGATCACGGGAAGGCGCGCGGCCCGCCCCGCGGGCAGGTCGAGCTTCTCGACGAAGCGGTGCGTGTACCCGGAGGCGGAGGAGAAGTAGATCAGTCCCGCGTCCGTGGGGACGAGTCCCTGCGCCTCCGCGCCCCGGACGTGGTTCGGGTCGGCGGTGGCTGCGGTCATCCGGGTGCTCAGGCCACCTGGGTGGCCGCGGCCTCGGCCAGCGCGTCGATCTTGTCCGGGCGGAAGCCAGACCAGGAGTCGGTCTCGGTGACCACGACCGGGGCCTGCATGAAGCCGAGGCCGCGGACGCGCTCGAGGGCCTCGGGGTCCTGGGACATGTCCACGACGTCGTAGGCGATGCCCTTCTTGTCCAGCGCGCGGTAGGTGGCGTTGCACTGGACGCAGGCGGGCTTGGTGTACACGGTGACGGTCATGGCGGGGCGTCCCTCTCGCTGAAGTGGTGGCGGCTGAATCGGCCCGGGGGCCGGGGGAAGTCTGGTGCGACGGGTGTCCACCCGGTGAACGGGAGGAGGCCTCGGTGCGCTGGATCGATACTACATCTGGGTGCCCGGAGGGTGGCTGAGCACTACATATAGTAGTTACACCCATGTGCTTCGAGTTGACATCGCGTCCACACCACGCTCCACAGGCGGGGGTGAATCACAACGGCGTAACCATGCGGGAGACGGTCGGTCGCAGGGACGATGTCCACAGCCGGCGGAGGGTGTGGACGGGGCCGTCCACACCCGGAAAGCGGCTCTCGACGCACCGGACGTCGGCGTGTCCGGGGGTGTCGCGGACACAAGATGTGGGCCGGGCGGGGCGTCGTGGCGCGGAATGCCCCGCCGCCTCCGCCGGTTCCCCTCCCCATGAACAGCTCGGACCACACCCTGACGGTCACCCGCAACGACGACGCCTCCCGCTACGAGCTGCACCGTGTCGAGGAGGACGGCCGCGCCACGCTGCTGGCCGCCCTCGACTACCGGGACAACGGCACCGCCGTGTCCCTCACGCGCGCCTTCACCGTGCCGACCTTCCGCGACCAGGGCCATGCGGCCACGCTGACCGCCGGCGCCGTCGAGGACATCGCCGAGCGCGGCGGGGCGGCCGGCGGCACGACCATCGTGCCCCAGTGCTGGTACGTGGCCGGCTGGTTCGAGGAGCACCCCGAACGGCAGGACCTGCTGGCCCGCGGCTGAGACCCCCCGGCAGGCCGGGCCGCCCCCTCGCCCCGACGGGCCGCGCTCAGCACGTCACTTCATGGCGGGCACCCGACGCACGGCACGCCCGGTCGTCTGGAGTGCGCGAGCCTCCGAGGCGGAGGCGGCGGCGCCGCCCCTCGGCGAAGAGTCCGCGGCCAGCATGGCCATGGCCAGGCGGACGGAGCGTGGGCACAGGCCGGGCTGGCGGCGGCGGGCGGCGGCGCGGGTGCGGGCCATGACGGTCCTCCGTTCTCGAGGGGCGCACCCTGAGGTGCTGCTCACACGCTAGGGACGCACCGGACCCCGGCCCAGCACGGGACGGACACGCTCAGGTGACGATCCCGTCACGGGCCCACACGCCGCGGGGCGGCCAGGGCGATGCCGCCGACGTCGAAGAACTCGGCGTCCAGGCGCGCGCCCATGCCGGCCCAGCCGCCGGCCCGGGACAGCGAGATCGGCAGCATCAGCAGGAACAGGCCCACGAAGACGGACGCGTAGGCGCCCGTCGACGTCGCCGCGAGCATGAGGGTGTAGGCGAGCATCACGACGGAGCACGACGGCGGCGATGATGACGATGTTGAGGGTGGCCATGGGCTCCTCCGAGCGGGATGGGGGGAGCCGGTGCTGACGAGGGTGTTGCACGTCACGTCCGGTGCGCTGAGGGTAAACTCGCGTTGACCTTGAGACAACTCGGGTCCATGCTGGAGGCGACTCTGAAGGAGCCATGAAGTCCCTGCCGCTGCACCCGACCCCGACCACCCCGCAGGTGGGCCGACGCCTCCGCGCGCTGCGTGAGCAGGCGCGGATCTCCCTGGCCGACCTCGCCGCCGTGACGGGGCTGTCCAAGGGCTTCCTCTCGCGCGTCGAACGCGACCTCACCAGCCCCTCGGTGACCTCCCTGGTGGCCGTGTGCCAGGCCCTGGGGACGAGCCCCGGCGATGTCCTGGACGCCCCCGAGGTCACGGTGGTCCGCGGTGGTGAGGCGCCCGCCGTCAGCCTGGGCGGCGAGGGGATCTCGGAGCACCTGCTCTCCCCGCCCGGCCTGCGGCCCCTGCAGGTGATCCGCGCGGAGATCGCCCCCGGCGGGACCGGCGAGGAGGAGCTGTACACCGTGGACTGCGAGGTGGAGTCCGTGCATGTGGTCTCCGGGCGCCTGACGCTGCGCACCGTGGACGGCGCCCACGCCCTGGAGGCCGGGGACACCGCCACGTTCAGCGGGCGGGAGCCGCACTCCTGGCGGAACCCGGACCCCGACTCCCCCGCACACGTCCTCTGGATCCTCGCCGGACGCACCTGACCTCCCCACCCCCGAGCCCCACCCCGACCCCATCGAAGGAGAACGCCATGCTGGAGATCCCCCGCGTCGAGGAGAACGACCGCCTCGGCCCCGTGAACTCGGCCCTCGTGCCCCGCTACGGCGGCGCCCCCACCTACGCCCTGCTGCCCCGCCTGGACGAGGCCGCCGCCCGCGGCCTCGCCCCGGAGATCAAGGTGGTCGGCGTGCCCTTCGACGCCGGCGTGTCCTACCGGCCCGGCGCCCGGTTCGGCTCCGGCCACGTCCGCCAGTCCTCCCGCCTGCTGCGCCCCTACAACCCGGCCACGGACACCTCCCCGTTCGCGCAGGCCCAGGTGGTGGACGCCGGGGACATGGCCGTGAACCCCTTCACCATCGGCGAGGCGATCGAGACGATCCAGCAGGACGCCCTCGACCTCACCGCGGACGGCTCGTCCCTGATGACCATCGGCGGCGACCACACCATCGCCCTGCCGCTGCTGCGCGCCGCCGCCGAGCGCGCCGGCCAGCCCGTGGCCCTGCTGCACTTCGACGCCCACCTGGACACGTGGGACACCTACTTCGGCGCCGAGTACACCCACGGCACCCCGTTCCGCCGCGCCGTGGAGGAGGGCATCCTCGACACCGAGGCCATCTCCCACGTCGGCACCCGCGGCCCGCTGTACGGCAAGAAGGACCTCGACGACGACCACCGCATGGGCTTCGGGATCGTCACCTCCGCGGACGTGTTCCGCAAGGGCGTGGACGAGATCGTGGACCAGCTCCGCACCCGCATCGGCGACCGCCCGCTGTACGTCTCCGTGGACATCGACGTCCTCGACCCGGCCCACGCCCCCGGCACCGGCACCCCGGAGGCCGGCGGGCTGACGTCCCGCGAGCTGCTCGAGATCCTCCGCGGCCTGCGTGGTCTGGACCTCGTGGGCGCCGACGTCGTGGAGGTCGCCCCCGCCTACGACCACGCCGAGCTCACCGGCGTGGCCGCCTCCCACGTGGCCTACGACCTGATCACCCTCATGGCGGACCGCCGCGCCGCCCGCGCCGAGGAGGCCTCAGCATGAGCGACACCGCCGCCACACCCCAGACCGCCGCGCCCGACGCCGCCGCCCCCCGCCGCAACGGCGGTGACCTCGCCGTCGAGACCCTGCACGCCCTCGGGGCGCGCACCGTGTTCGGCATCCCGGGCCAGCACGCCCTGGGCCTGTTCGACGCGCTCTCCCGCTCCCCGTTGGAGTTCGTCTCCAACCGCGTGGAGAACAACGCCGCGTTCGCCGCGGACGGCTACGCCCGCGCCACCGGCGAGGTGGGCGTGCTGTTCCTCTCCACCGGACCCGGCGCCCTGACCTCCCTGGCGGGCCTCCAGGAGGCGTACGCCACGGGCGTGCCCCTGGTGGTGATCGCCTCCCAGATCCCGCTGTCCGGCCTCGGCGCCCGCCGCAAGGGCATGCTCCACCAGCTGGACGACCAGAAGGCCTCCGCCCAGAACGTCACCAAGACCCAGCACACCGTGCACCACGCCTCCGGCATCCCCTCCGCCATCCAGGACGCGTGGGCCGAGGCCGTGACGGTGCCGCAGGGTCCGGTGTGGGTGGAGATCCCCCAGGATGTGCTCCTCGGCGGCGTCGAGGTGCCCCGGGTGCAGGACGCGCTGGCCGTCCCCTACGACCACCCGCCGCGCGCCGAGCTCGTCGACGAGTCGGTCCGCTGGCTGCGGGACGCCGAGCGCGTGGCGATCGTGGCCGGCGGCGGCGTGCGCCGCTCCGGCGAGGCCGCCCAGGAGTCCCTGCGCGAGGTCGCCGAGCTGCTGCAGGCCCCCGTGGTCTGCTCCCCCGGCGGCAACACCGCGTTCCCGTGGGAGCACCCGCTCTCCCTCGGCGGCTGGGTGGAGGACCGCCACGTCACGGACCTGCTCGAGGACGCCGAGGTGCTGCTCGTCGTCGGCTCCGCCCTGGGCGAGGTCACCTCCAACTACTTCACCCTCGAGCCCCGGGGCCGGCTCATCCAGATTGACGCCGAGCCGCGCGTCCTCGAGACCAACCACCCCACGCTCGGCGTGCGGGCCGACGCCGGCCAGGCCCTGGCCGCGCTCGTGGACGCGCTGCGGGCGGACGAGACCGCCCGGCCCGCGGAGCGCCCGTGGCACGGCCGCACCTCCGCGGACGTGGTGGCGGAGGTCAACGCCAAGGTCACCGCGCGCCTGGACGCGCAGGACCTCGGCCGCGAGCGCCGCCTCATGGCGGACATTCGCGCCGCCGTCCCCACGGACATGCAGACCTTCTGGGACATGACCATCGCCGCGTACTGGGGATGGAACTGCTGGGACGCCCAGGAGGGCGAGTTCCACTCGGCCCAGGGCGCCGGCGGGCTGGGCTACGGCTTCCCCGCGGCGTTCGGCGCGTCCGTGGGCCTGGCCTCGGCCGGGCGCGACGCGCGGGTGCTCGCCGTGGCCGGCGACGGCTCGGCGATGTACTCGATCGCCGAGCTCGCCGCGGCCCGCCAGCACGACGCGGACGTCACCTGGCTGATCGTCGACGACGGCGGCTACGGCATCCTCCGCGAGTACATGGAGGGCACGTTCGGCCAGGCCACCGCCACCGAGCTGGCCCGCCCGGACTTCGCCGCGCTCGCCGAGTCCTTCGGCGTGCCCGCCGAGACCGTGGAGGTCGAGCAGGTGGGCGAGGCGCTCGCCCGCGCCCTCGCCGGCTCCGGCCCCAACGTCGTCGTCGTGCGCACCCTGCTGCGCATGTGGGCGCCCAGTCACCTCGAGGAGGCCGTCCCCGTGGATGACGCCGGCCTCGACCCCGCCGAGACCACCCGACCGGAAGGACCCACGGCATGAGCACCCTCGTCCCCGCCGGCGCCCGCGCCCACCTGGCCCGCCGCGCCACCACCGTCCGGCAGTCGGCCGTGCGCGACGTCTTCGACATCGCGATGGACCCGGACCTCGTCTCCCTCGCCGGCGGCAACCCGTGGCTGTCCGGCCTGCCGCTCGAGGAGCTCGGCGCCACCGCGCAGCGGCTGATCGCGCAACAGGGGACCGCGTCCCTGCAGTACGGCCCCGGCCAGGGCCTGGCGTCCATGCGCGCGGCGGCCTGCACCGTGATGGCCGCGGACGGCATCCCGGACGCGGACCCCGAGCTGGTCGTCATCACCCCCGGCTCCCAGGCCGCGATCGACACCGCGTGCCGCGCCTTCGCGGACCCGGGCGACGTCGTCGTGGTGGAGGACCCCACCTTCGTGGGTGCGCTGACCTCGTTCCAGACCTGGGAGCTCGCCGCCGTGGCCACCCCCACGGACGAGCACGGCCTGGTGCCCGAGGAGCTGGACGCCACGCTCACGCGCCTGGCCGCGGAGGGCCGCCGCGTGGCGTTCCTCTACACGATCCCCTCCTTCGCCAACCCCTCGGGCCTGCTGCTGCCGGCCGAGCGCCGCGAGCGCGTGGCGGAGGTCTGCGCGCGGCACGACGTCCTGATCGTGGAGGACAACCCGTACGGGCAGATCGCGTTCGACGGGGAGCCGGTGGCCCCGATCGCCGCCGCGCACCGGGACCGCACCGTGTACCTGGGGACGATGTCCAAGATCTTCTCCCCCGGCGTGCGCGTGGGCTGGGCCCTGGTGCCGGAGGCGCTGCACCGCGAGTTCTACCTGTGCGCCGAGTCCGCGTTCATCCACGCCTCCACCACGTCGCAGATGCTCGCGACGGCGTTCGTCACCGAGTTCGACTGGCAGGGCCATGTCCGCGAGGTCACGGGCCTGTACCGGGCGCGCGCGGCCGCGCTGCAGGACGCGCTCACCGAGCACTGGGACCCCGCCTTCGAGTACACGCCCCCGGCCGGCGGGTTCTTCCTGTGGGGCTCGCTGCCGGCGGGGGTCGACACCGTGGAGCTGATGCGGGAGGGCATCGCCGCCGGTGCGGTGTTCGTGCCCGGCGCGGCGTTCACGCCGGTGGAGGGCGTGCACTCCACCCTGCGCCTGGCCTACTCGTTCGTGGACGAGGAGACCCTCGTGGAGGGCGTGCGGCGGCTGGCGCCCGTGGTCGACGGGGCGGTCGCCGGGCGCGGCTGAGCCCCGCCTCCCGCCGCCCACGACGCCGGCCCGCCACCTCCACTGGGAGGTGACGGGCCGGCGTCGTCCGCGGGGGCGTCAGTCGTGGACGAAGTAGAGCTGCTTGTTGACGAACTCGTCCATGCCGAGCGGGCCCAGCTCGCGGCCGAAGCCGGAGCGCTTCACGCCGCCGAACGGGATCTCCGCGCCCTCGCCGGCCGGCGTGTTCACGTTCGCCATGCCCACCTCCAGACGGCGGGCCACGCCCTCGGCGAGCTCCTGGTCCCGGGAGAAGACGGCGCCGCCGAGCCCGTACTGCGAGTCGTTCGCGAGCGCGAGCGCCTCCTCGGCGGAGTCCGCCCGATAGACGACGGCCACGGGGCCGAAGAGCTCCTCCCGGTAGGCGTCCATCTCGGCGGTGACGCCGGTGATCACGGTCGGGGAGAAGTAGGCGCCGGCGTCGTCGGTGAGCTCGCCGCCCACGTGGACGGTGGCGCCCTGCTCCCGGGCGCGGGCCACCTGCTCCGCGAGCGCCTCGGCGGCGGCACGGGAGGAGAGCGGGGTGTACACCGTCTCGTCCTCCGACGCGGACTCCCCCGGGCGCATGGCCTGGGCCAGGGAGACCAGCTCGGCCACGAACGCGTCGTGGAGGTCCGCGGACACGATCATGCGCTTGTTGGAGTTGCAGGCCTGGCCCATGTTGTACATGCGGGTGGCCCAGGCGGTGCGCGCGGCCTCGGCGACGTCGTCCGTGTCCAGGACGATGTACGGGTCCGAGCCGCCGAGCTCCAGCACGGCCTTCTTCAGGTGCTGCCCGGCCAGGGCGCCCACCACCGCGCCGGCGCGCTCCGAGCCCGTGAGGGAGACGCCCTGCACGCGCGGGTCCGCGATGATCGTGGCGATCTGCTCGTGCGTGGCGAACACGTTCGTGTAGACGCCCTCGGGCACACCGGCGTCGTCCATGATCCGCTGCACGGCCTGCGCGGAGCGGGGGCAGATCTCGGCGTGCTTGAGCACGATCGCGTTGCCGAGCATCAGGTTCGGCGCCGCGAAGCGGGCGATCTGGTAGTAGGGGAAGTTCCACGGCATGATGCCCAGCAGCACGCCCAGCGGCAGGTGCCGGATCATGGCCCTGCCGCCGCTGAACGTCTCGATGGGCCGGTCCGCGGCCAGGGCGGGGCCCTTCTCGGCGAAGTAGCCGAAGATCGCCTCGCAGAACTCGGCCTCCTCGACCCCCTCGGCGACGCGCTTGCCCATCTCCTCGGCGATGATGCGGGCGAGCTCGTCCTTCCGCTCGGCGAACAGGTCCGCGACCTTCCGCACGACCTCGCCGCGCTCCTCGATGGGTCGGGCGGCCCACGCACGCTGGGCCTCGGCGGCGCGGGCCAGCACGGGGTCGATCTCCGCGTCCTGCAGGGCGTCGAAGGTCTCCACCACCTGGTCGGTGGCCGGATCCTGGACGCGGTAGCCGGGATGGGTGCTCATGGGCGGGTCCTCTCGTTCGGGTCGGCGACGACGGCGGCGCCGTCGTCGTCCGGGCGGATGATCGGGATGGGTCGGGTGGAGTCGGTCCGGGGAAGGGTCTCCCCCCGGAAGTAGGCCGGGTGGCGCAGCCGGGTCCAGAGCATCAGGGCCACGCCGAGCAGCAGCACCCCCATGCCGAGGATGAACACGGTGCCGACACCCCCGACGCTCGAGCCGGAGCCGTAGTCCGGGTCGGTGGAGTCCACGGCGGTCACGGTGAACATCACCAGCAGAACGATGCCTCCCAGCAGCGGGAAGAGGAAGGTCGTGAGCGCGTTGCCCGCCGAGGTGAACCACTCGCGGCGGAAGTACCACACGCAGGCCAGCGCGGTGATGCCGTAGTAGAAGCAGATCATCAGGCCGAGGGCGGTGATGGTGTCCCACAGGGCGTTCTCTGAGACCAGCCGGGTGACGACGTAGAACGCCGCCGCGGCCGCCGCGCAGACCCACGTGGCGAACGCGGGGCTGTTGAAGCGCGGGCTGAGCTCGGCGAACTTCGGCGGGACGGCCCGGTAGAAGCCCATGGCGAGCAGCGTGCGGGCCGGGGAGATCATCGTGGACTGCAGCGACGCGAGCGAGCTGATGAGGATGGCGCTGGACATGATCACGGCGAAGGGACCGAGGACCGGGCCGGCGAGCACCGCGAAGATGGACTCCTGGTTCTCCTCGTTGCCGGCGCCCAGGCCCTCCGTGCCCACGCCCGCCCAGGCGATCACGCCCAGGGCGCTCAGCACGTACACCGCGATGATGACGAGCACGGTGACCGAGGCGGCCCGCCCGGGGGTGCGCTCCGGATCCTTCGTCTCCTCGTTCATGGTCAGGGTCACGTCCCAGCCCCAGAAGAGGAAGATGGACAGGGACACGCCTGCGGCGACCACGGAGAAGTCGCCCGCGGTGAAGGGGTTGAACCAGTCCAGCTCCACCGGAGTGGGGTCGAATCCGGCCCCGTTCGAGGCCTGGACCAGCGCGGCGACGGCGAAGGCGCCCAGGGCCACCAGCTGGAAGACCACGAGGACGTACTGCAGCTTCTTGGTGGCCTCCATGCCCCGGTGGGAGATCCACCCGGCCAGGGCCAGGTAGAGGACCGTCAGGGGGATGTTCACCCAGAGGTTCCCGGCCAGGTCGGCCAGGGCCTCGTCGCCCGTCACCTGGGCCAGGAGCAGGAACGTGAAGTCCACGCCCACGGCCGCCAGGTTGGACAGGACGATCACCGAGGCCGCGATGAGACCCCACCCGCCCATCCAGCCCACGTAGGGACCGAAGGCGTGCGTGGCCCAGGTGAAGGAGGTGCCGGAGTCCGGCACCCGTGTGTTCAGCGCCCGGTAGCCGAGGGCCACGAGCAGCATGGGCACGAAGCCCAGCAGCAGGATCGCCGGCACGTGCGTGCCCACCGTGCTGATGGTGGGGCCGAGTCCGGAGGTGAGCGTGTACGCCGGGGCGACCACGCTGATGCCGATCACGACGGCGCCGATGAGGCCGACCTTGCCGGCCTCGAGACCCTTGTTGCTGACGCCGGCCGGGTTCAGCAGCGAGACCTGCTCGACCTCGGCGGTGGACGGGTACACGTGCTCGTCGTGCCGCGGGGCGGCATGCGAGCCGGAGGGGGATGCGCTCATGGGCGGCTCCTTGTCTGCGGGCCGCGGCGTCAGCCGCGGCGCTCCTGGTCGACGATGGCCAGGGCGGCCGCCTCGCCCATCCGGACGGCGCCGTCGACGTGCTGGTAGCCCTCCGCGGCGATGTCCGAGCATGCGAAGTGGATCGGGCCCACGGGACGGTTCTGCAGGTGGCCCCAGCGGGAGAGGCCACCCAGGTCGTAGCTCGTGGCGTAGGCCCCGCGGGTCCACTCCTCCGCGGCCATGTCGGACAGGAAGAACGCCACCGGCTCCTTCGCCCGCGGGCCGAGGTACTCGGCCATGGCCTCCAGGATCTCCTCACGGCGGCGCTCGGCGGGCAGCTCCCAGATGCGCTCGGCGTGCACGTCGGACACGAAGCCGACCATCGTGCCGCACGTGTCCTCGACGCCGGGCTCGCCGCCGGCGTCGTTCGCCCCGCGGTTGGTGTTGTCGTAGAGCTCCTGGACCAGGCGCCCGCCGCCGAAGCAGGTGCCGGACAGGCCCTCCTCGCGCCAGAAGGGGGTCTCGTACACGGCGTGCACCTTGATCACCAGGCCCATGGACAGGTGCTGGTGGGCGACCATCTGCCGGCGCGGCAGCGGCGGGACGTAGGAGATGCGGGAGTAGAGGTTCGGCGGCACGGCGAGCACGGCGTAGCGCGCGCGGACCTCGTAGTCCTCGGTGACGGCGAGGACGTCGCCCGGGCCACCGTCCTGCGGGACGCCGTCGCGCACGTCCGCGGCGACCTCGTTGAGGGCGTCGGCGGTGGCGGCGTCCGGCTCGGCCCAGTGCAGGGTGCGCACCGGCTGGCCGAGGACCACGTCCTCCCCCAGCTCGGCGGCCATGGCGCGGGAGACCGACTGCATGCCGCCCTCCACGCGCGCGTCGAGGATGAAGTCCTCGTCCACCAGGTTCGAGAAGGAGCCGGCGGAGGCGGCCATCAGCACGGCCTGCAGCAGCGAGAACGTGGTGGAGGGCTTGGTCAGCATGCCCGAGGCCACGTAGATGGAGACGTTGTCGATGGCCTCCTGGTCCTCCGAGAGGGAGGTCAGCCAGGTGCGGAAGGGCACCGCGTCCAGCTCGGCGGCGCGGGGGTGGTCCCACGGGGCGGTGGCGCCGACCTCCGCGGCGAGCGCGTCCAGCTCGGCGATCAGCCGGTCCATCTCCGCCTGGGTCGTCTCGGACACGGGCATCTCGCCGTCGTACACGTGGCGGGTGCCGTCCGGGGAGAGGTACACGGAGGCGCCCTCGCGGTACCGCTGGAAGGTGGGCAGGCCGAGCTCCTCCACGAGCGCGGTGAGGCGGGTCTGGTCCGGGGAGATCCACTGGCCGCCGATCTCGATGAAGTGCTCCCGCCCGTCGGCGCCCTGGACCAGGCCGTTCCAGGTGCGCCCGCCCACGCGGTCCCGCGCCTCGAGGACGGTCACGCTCAGGCCGTGCCGTGTCAGGGTCCGTGCCGCCATGAGGCCGGCGGGGCCGGCGCCGATGACGACGACGTCGCAGTCGCGTGCGGTGCGGGGGGTCGCTTCGGCGGTGCTCGGATGTTCGGTGCTCACTGGTCTCTCCCGGGGGGCTGGGGGCGGGGATGTCGCCACGCTCTAATGAATGCCATTCATAAACTGTGGCGGCGCTCACTGTAGCGCCTGCCCGTCGCTCCGGGAACCCCCGTCGGCGGGTCCCCGACGTCCGGCCCTCTCGCCGCATGGGATCATGCGGGGAGCCCCCAGCCCAGGAGGAGCCCACCATGCCCACGCCACGCCGCCGCGGACGCCCGCTCAGCCCCGCCGTGACCCGGGAGGGGATCTGTCGGGCCGCCCTGGAGATCGCCGCGGAGAGCGGCTACGAGGCGCTCACCATGGCCCGCATCGCCCGCCGCCTCGCCGTCGCCCCCAGCGCGCTGTACAACCACATCCGCGGCAAGGACGAGCTGATGGCGCTCCTGCAGGACGCCGTGATGGATGGGGTGTCCACGGCGGAGCTCGAGCGCGCGGCCCGCGGCGAGATGGCGGTCTCGGAGGCCCTCCGGGCCTGGGCACGGTCCTATCGGGCCGTCTTCGCCGCCCATCCGCCGCTCATCCCGGTCATCGCCACCATGCCCATCGCGGGGGCGCCCCGCACACAGGAGGTCTACGAGGCCGTGTGCGCGGCCCTGGCCCGGACCGGGCTGCCCCCGGGCGCCCACCTGGCGCGGGTGATCGCGCTCGAGTCCTTCATCTACGGCTCGGCGTACGACGTGGGGGCGCCGGCGGACATCTTCGAGGTGGCCGACGCGGCCGAGGCGGTCCCCGCCCTGCAGCACGCGGTGTCCGCGTTCCGCGACGACGGGCACGCGGCGGCCCCCAGCGGGGCCAACCCCTACGCGGACGCCCCCTTCGAGGCCGGCCTGGACCTCCTGCTCGCCGGACTCGACACCGCCTCGCCTCAGCCGGGGCCGGCGTCGCCGTCCTCCGGGTAGCGCTCGCGGACGAAGGCCCGCAGTCGATCGGCCACGGCGGCGATCTGGTCCGCGGCGAAGTGGTCGTGACGCCACACCGCGTGCAGGTGGACCCCGAGCGTCTCCGTGCCGACCCGGATCCGCAGGGGCCGCAGCCCGAAGGCGGGGTCCTCGGTGACCACCGCCACCGCGGAGCCGTTGGCGGCCAGGGCCTGCGCCACCCGGCCCGAGTTCGCCTCCACGACGTCCCGGGGGCCGGCGCCGGCCACCTCGAGGGCGCCGTCCAGGACGCGTCGGGCCTTGAACGAGCGGGAGGGCAGCACGAGGCGGGCCCCGGCGAGCTCCGCGACGTCCACCTCCGCCCGTTCCGCCCACGGGTGCGCCGGGCCCACGCAGGCCCACACGGGCATGCGCCGCAGGGGCAGGGCGGCCACCTGCGCCGGCGGGGTCGAGGGCAGCACCACGAGGTCGTGCTGGGCCACGGACTGCAGCAGGGAGTCGTCCAACTGTGTCTCGGCGACGCGCACCACCGGGTCCTCCGGCCCGAGGACGGTGAGGAACGGGACGACGACGTCGATCAGCGTGGTCCCCGGGGCGCCGACCGCGAGCTCGGTGAGACGGCCGGCCGCCAGCACGGCGGCGGCCTGCCGCGCGTGGGCGTGGGCATCCAGGACGCCGCGGGCCACCGGCAGCCAGGCGTGCCCGGCGGGGGTGAGGCGCAGCCGGGCACCGGCCGGCGCGAACAGGGCCAGGCCCAGCTCGCGCTGCAGGCGCTGCAGGTGGCGTGTCAGTGCCGACTGCACCAGACGCAGGCGGCGCGCGGCCTCGGTGACCGTGCCCGCGTCGGCCACGGCCACGAAGGTGCGCAGCAGCACGGGGTCCAGGACGCGCGGGCCAGGATCCCCGCCCGCGGCGGGAGCGTCGGTCGAGGCGGCGACGGGTTCCTGCGAGGTCATGCTCCAGGAGCATAGGCGGCATCAGGGCTCATCATTGGACGTGATGCCGCAGGACCGCGCACGATGAACTCCGCACCGACGTCCCCACCGTCCCGACCCCAGGAGATCCCCCATGGCCGTCCCCACGCAGACCCGTCCCCCGCTCGAGCAGTCCCGCCACCTCACCGACGCCATGCCCGGCCCGCAGTCCCAGGCGCTCGCGGAGCGTCAGAAGGCCGCCGTCCCGGCGGGCGTGGCCGCCACCATGCCGGTGTTCGCCGCCCGTGCGGAGGGCGGGATCATCGAGGACGTGGACGGCAACCGCCTCATCGACCTCGGCGCCGGCATCGCCGTGACCTCGGTGGGCGCGTCCCACCCCAAGGTCGTCCAGGCCGTGCAGGAGCAGGTCGCCTCCTTCACCCACACCTGCTTCATGGTCACCCCGTACGAGGGCTACGTGGCGGTCGCCGAGAAGCTGGGCGAGAAGGCCCCCCTCTCCGGCGAGACCCGCACCGCCCTCTTCAACTCCGGCGCCGAGGCCGTGGAGAACGCCGTCAAGGTGGCCCGCGCCTTCACCGGCAAGCAGGCCGTCGCGGCCTTCGACCACGCCTACCACGGCCGCACCACGCTCACCATGGCGCTGACCGCCAAGTCCATGCCGTACAAGCACTCCTTCGGCCCGTTCGCCCCCGAGGTCTACCGCGTCCCCGGTTCGTACCCGCTGCGCGACGGGCTCGACGGCGCCACCGCGGCCCGCCACGCCATCAGCGCGCTGGAGAAGCAGATCGGCGCGGACAACCTGGCCGCCGTGATCATGGAGCCGATCCAGGGCGAGGGCGGGTTCATCGTCCCCGCCCAGGGGTTCCTGCCGGCGATCGTGGACTGGTGCCGGGCCAATGACGTGCTGTTCATCGCCGACGAGGTGCAGTCCGGCTTCGCCCGCACCGGCACGTGGTTCGCCTCCGAGACCGAGGGGATCGAGCCGGACCTGATGACCACCGCCAAGGGCATCGCCGGCGGGATGCCGCTGTCCGCGGTGACCGGCCGCGCCGAGATCATGGACGCGGTGCACCCGGGTGGCCTCGGCGGCACCTACGGCGGCAACCCGGTGGCGTGCGCCGCCGCCCTGGCCGTGCTCGAGGCGATCGAGGAGGACGGCCTGCTGGGACGGGCGCAGATGATCGAGCGCGTCATCCGCGAGCACTTCGAGCGCCACCTAGACGAGCGCATCGGCGAGATCCGCGGCCGTGGCGCCATGATGGCGCTCGAGTTCGTGGACCCGGCCACCGGCGAGCCGGACGCCGCTCTGACCGGCGCGGTCGCCGCGGCCGCCCGCCGGGCCGGCGTCGTGCTGCTCACGTGCGGCACGTACGGCAACGTGGTCCGCTTCCTTCCCCCGCTGGTGATCTCCGAGGAGCTGCTGCGTGAAGGGCTCGGCGTGGTCAGCGAGGCGCTCGCGGCCGCCTGAACGGTCCAGGGAGGGCCGGGGAATGGCGGCACGACCATCCCCGATAACGGGAGGGAATTCACTGATCGGAAGATATCCACTATCGTCTATCTCGACGGTATTCGAACAGTGAGGAACAATCATGGCCACCATTTCCACGATCGCCGACGACTTCGACGGCTCGACGCCGGCCGAGACCGTGTACTTCACCGTGAGCGGCAAGGAGTACGCGATCGACCTCAACGAGGAGCACCGCGCCGAGCTCGAGGAGGTCCTCGACGCCTTTGCCGAGCAGATGCGCCGGTACACCGACGCCGCCCGCCCCATGGGCAAGGCCACGTCCCCTCGCGCCACCTCCTCCCGCTCCGGCGGCGCCGGCCGCAAGTCGGGCACCGACACCAAGGCGGTGCGCGCGTGGGCCCAGGAGAACGGCTACGAGGTCGGCGACCGGGGACGCATCCCCGCCGAGATCGTCGAGGCCTACACGAACCGCGGCGCCAAGAAGGGCTGACCCGCCCCGGACACGCGACGACCCCCTCGCCAGGACGGCGAGGGGGTCGTTCCGCGTCCGGAACCGGACACGCGCTCCGCGGGCTCACTCGGAGGGGCTGGCAGAGGCCCCGGGGGACGGAGTCGGCCGGGCGGTGTCGGCGGGCGTGGGCGTCGGGCTCGGCGAGCCCTCCGCCGAGCCGGAGGCCGCGTCCGAGGGGGGCGGGGGCAGCCGGGACCAGAGTTCGTACAGGGCCGAGGGCGTGTAGTCCACGTTGGAGCCGTCGGCGCCCACGGCGCTCTCGATCACCACGGGTCCGGTGTACCCGGAGGGCGCCTCCGTCGGCGCGGGGTCGGCGCCGATCGCTCCACGACTGTTGAGCAGAAGGACGAGCTCCTCCATGCGGTCCTGGTGGTCCTCGATCAGCTGCTCAGCGAGGGCGCGGGTCTGCTCATCGGTGCCCTCGTCCCGCTCGGTGCCCGCCAGGGTGACGCCGCCCTGGTACAGGCGGTGCATGTGCAGCAGGTAGATGGTCTGGGCCGAGCCGTCGGCCGCCGTGACCAGCGCGTTCTTGTCCGAGTCCGTGAGCAGGCCGGCCACCATGTTCTGGGCCGCCTGCCGCTTCGCGGACACCTCGGCCTCACTGGCGTCCACCGTGGCCGCCGGGGCGGGGGCGGAGCTCGATGCCCCCAGAGGCTGCGGCGGCGCCGGCACCTCCTCGCCCCACGTCTCGAGCTGGGCGGTGAGGGTGCCGATGCGTCCCTGTGCGTCGGCCCGCACGGACTCGGCGACGCCCCGCACCTCGTCGCTAATCCCCTCGCGTCCGAGGATCTCGTCGGATTCCTGGACGATGTCGTAGTGGTTGAGCAGGAGCGTGGTCACGAACCGCACGTCCCCGGCCAGCGGGTCCGCCGAGGTGGCGCTCGGCGTGGCCAGGACGCCCTCCAGGTAGGTGTTGGAGCCCTCCGCCTGCCCGGGCCGGCCCGACTGGTCCGGGGTGGCCGCGGTGCCGCATCCGGTGAGCCCGAGGGTGAGGGCCAGCAGCCCTCCACCGGCGGCCGTGGTCCAGCGCGCGGGGCGGGCGGGGGCGGATCGGGTCATGACGGGCGGTCCTCTCGGGGTTCTCACGCGGCCCGGCGGGCGGACGCGACCGGCGGGCGCGGACGGCCACCGGCCCTCAGAACGGTAGTCGCTCGGCCGCGCGCGTGGGAAACGGCGCGCGGTCCGGCGGGAGGGTCAGGCCACGCGTGTGGCCTGCACGGCCCAGTTGTTCGTCGACGTGCCCACCGCTCCCGGGCCGCTGTCGGCGTCGCAGGTGATGAGCGTGAGCTTCGTGCCCTCCGTCGGCAGCTCCCACGCCCAGCCGTACGCGGGGTCGTGCGTGAGGGCGTCCTTGCCCATGGACACCGCGTCCGCGTCGGTGCGGAAGGCGGCCTGCGTGCCGTCGTCGTAGGTCACCACCACGAGCGCGCCGGCCGCCAGCCCCTGCAGGTTCCAGAAGACGTCCTTGCCGCCGTAGTTGCGCACGTGGCCGGTGAGGATCCCCGGGTGCCCCGACATCTCTCCCGGGGTGGTCCCCCACTGCGGCGGTCCATACCAGCCGACGGTCTCGGGGTCGGGGTTCAGCTCGCCGCCGTCCTGCATCTGCACGAGCTGGATCGGGGCACCGATGATCAGCTCGCCGTCCGCGTAGACGTCGATGTGCGCAGGGGCGGCGGTCACGTCCTCCCACGGCGCGGCCGGGCCCGTCATGCGGGCGGCCACCTCGTCCTCCGCGATGGGCTCCTCGGCCGGTGCGGGCGCGGCGGCGCCCGGGTCCGACGCGGACTCCTCGGGTGCGGTCTCGGCGGCCGTGGCCGTGTCCTCGGCCGCCCCATCCGAGGACGCGGCCGCCGTGGTGGCCGGGGCGGGCGCGGACGGCGGCTCCACAGCGTCGGACGTCGCCGCCGTCGTCGCGCTCGGTGAGGTCGCCGCCGGCGCGGCCTTCGTGGTGGAGAGCGCGGAGGCCGAGGAGCCGTTCGCGGACGAGGTCGCCGGCTGCGGACTCGAGGCGCTCGTGCCGGCCGCCGCGGGGGCGGGCGACGGAGTGGCCGGGGTGATGGGCGGCTCGCCGAACGCGAAGGCTCCACGCAGGGCGAACGCGCCCACAGCCAGGCAGATCAACAGCAGGGCGGCCCAGATGCCGCGCTTGAGTCCCGTGCTCACGGTGGTCCCTCCGATGATGGTGCGGGGTGGGGCCGACGACCCGGTATGGCTGTCCCGGAGCCCCACACTGAGCGTAGTGCGCGAGCAGGGCCCGAGACGCCCGTGAGCCCGGATCGGCCCTGACCTCAGCCGAGACCGGCGGCCGCCTTCATGGCCGCGTGGGCGTCCAGCGCCTCCTGGCGGGAGGCCTTCAGGTCCACCACCGGCTCGGGGTAGCCGCTGAGCGGCTGGTCCGCCTCGGGCACCCACCGCGCCACGTACCGTCCGTCGGCGTCGAACTTCACCGCCTGCGTGTCCGGGTTGAAGATGCGGAAGTACGGCGAGGCGTCGGCTCCTGAACCGGACACCCACTGCCAGGAGACGGGGTTGTTGGCCTCGTCCGCGTCCACGAGGGTGTCCCAGAACCAGGCCTCGCCGTCCTGCCAGGGCTGGAGCATGTTCTTGCAGAACAGGGACGCCGCGGCCATGCGCACGCGGTTGTGCATCCAGCCGCTCTTCCACAGCTGCCGCATGCCGGCATCCACGAGCCGCAGCCCCGTCTCGCCCCGTTGCCACGCCCGGGCGAGCGCCGGGTCCGGCCGGTACGGGAACGCGCCGAACTCGGGGCGGAGCGGCACCGAGTCCAAGTCCGCGTAGTGGTAGGCCAGGGACCAGCAGAACTCCCGCCAGTAGAGCTGGCGGGTCCACGCGCGGGCGTCCTGCACGGCCACGTCCGACTCCCCCGCGCGGCGCGCGGCGTGCCACAGGGTGCGCGGGGACAGCTCGCCCGACCGCAGCCGGGGTGAGAGCCGGGATGTGGAGTCCGGGTCGCCGGGCACGTCCCGGCTCTGCCCGTAGCCGTCCAGGGCGACCTCGAGGGCGTCCAGGGCGTCGAGGGCCGCCTCCTCCCCCGGCGTCCAGTGCTCCGCCACGGTGTCCCGCCACCATTCCGGCGTGCGGTCCAACAGCTCCAGCCCCTCGACGTCCGTGAGCACGCCCGCGTCCCGCAGGGCGGCGAGGGCGTCCCGCGTGCGTGCGGAGGGTCCGTCCAGGGCCTCGGGCACCGGGAGCACGGCGCTCACCGGGACGTCGGCGGCCGCCCGGTGGAAGGGCGTGAAGACGCGGTAGTTGCCTCCGGCACCCGTGGTCACCTCCCACGGTTCGGTGAGCAGCGCGCCGGGGTGGCTGTGGGCCTCCCGCCCCGCCTCGCCCAGCAGGGTCTTGACCTGGGCGTCCAGCGCCCGGGATCGCGGGGCGTACCGGCGCGACCACCGCACCACGGACGCGTCCAGTCCGGCGGCGACGTCGGGCACCACCGCGCGGGCGTCCCCGCGGGCGAACACCAACGGGATGCCCAGGTCCCGCAGCCGGACGTCGAGCGCTTCGAGGCTGCGGTGATACCACCAGCGCGTGGCGGCCCCGAGCGGCCGCGGACCGAGCCGGCCGGCGTCGTCGTCCTCCGCGCCCTCCTCCCGGATCCACAGCGCGACGACGTCGCCACGCCCCTCGTCCTGCCCCCGCGCCTCCGCTATCGCGGCGGTGAGCGCCTCATGGTCGAGGGTGCGGAGGTCGTCGCGGAGCCAGAGCAGGGTGGTCATGGGCTCCAGCATGCCCGGCGGTGCCGCCCCTGCGCGACGGTCCCACGGCTGCGGACCGGACGCGGCGAGGGCGGCCGTCATACCACGACGACCGCCCTCGCGGTGATGTGGGCCCGGACCAGCCGGACCCGCACTGCTCAGCGCAGGCCGAAGGAGCGGCGGAAGCGCACCATCGCGACGGCGCTCACGGCCGCCAGACCCGCCAGCCACCAGGCGGCGGTGTCGCCGGTCTCGACCTTCTCCGGCACGGTGTGGCCGTCCTCGTCCGCGACAGGCGCAGTCGGCTCCGGCTCAGGGGTCGGCTCCGGCTCAGGGGTCGGCTCCGGCTCAGGGGTCGGCTCCGGCTCAGGGGTCGGCTCCGGCTCAGGGGTCGGCTCAGGGGTCGGCTCCGGCTCAGGGGTCGGCTCCGGCTCAGGGGTCGGCTCCGGCTCAGGGGTCGGCTCCGGCTCAGGGGTCGGCTCCGGCTCAGGGGTCGGCTCCGGCTCGGCGGGCTCGATCGGGGTGGGGGTGGAGTCGCCCGGCAGGTCCAAGACGTCCACCACGAAGGTCACTGTGCGGGTCTCGCCCAGCTGGGTCATTTCCACCGTGAAGGAGTCCCGGCCCAGGAAGTCCTCGTCGGGGGTATAGCCGTAGGAGAACTCACCGATGGTCACCGTGCCGTTCTCGGGCTTCGTGACGAGGGTGGCCTTCATCGGGGCCGCAGCACCATCGCCGTCGGTGGTGAGGTAGGTGATGTGGGTCTCATTCTGGTCCGTCTGGACGTACCACGTGGCGTTGCGGGCCCATTCGTCATGGGGGAAGTAGTCCTCGTCCTCATAGGGGGTGAGGGTGCCCTCCGCGTCGACGGCGGCACCGAAGGCCAGCTGGCCCGCGCCGTAGACGTCGATCGAGTAGTCGTCGCCCTCGGACAGGGCTGCGGCCTCGAGGAGCGCGGTGGTGTCGATGAGCCCCGCGTCGGCCAGCGTCGAGTAGATGACGGGGGTCGGGAAGGCGGGGGCCACCTCCGCGTTCGGATCGAAGTCCCACGCGGAGACCTCGAGGTCCGTGGTGGTTCCGTCGGCGGCCGTGACCACGACGCGCACATCCGAGGCGTCGAAGTTGTCCTGCAGACCGAACTCGATCGGCGCGTACTGACCGGCGAAGCTGGAGAAGAACGTGCCGGCCGGCACGCCGTGCTCCTCGGTCCAGTCGGCGGCGGAGGCGGGCGCCGCGGCGCCGCCTGCCAGAACGGCAGCGCCGAGGACGGCGGCGGCGAGGCGGGGGGTGTGGAGGCGAACGGTGGTCATGGTGCTCCTCAGATCGGGAGGGGGCGGACAGCGCAATAGAGCGGTGACGTCGGTCATGCTGCTGTCAGCATACTGAGATCGGCCTGGAAAATTACCAAACGCCGTGACGTCACGGGCGACGCTCGGGTCGGGCCCGCGGGACGAGGCGCCCACAGACGCGGCGCTCCGCGTGACCGCTGGGAGCGTGTGCGGCTCGGACCTGCGGCCCTACCGCGGAGCCGGGAAGGTCGACCACGCGGCAATGGGTCACGACTACCTGGGCGAGGCCGTGAAACTCGGCTTCGCGGTGACCGGCTGTCCGTGGGCGGCCACGTCGTCGGCTCCTCCGTGGCCTCGTGCAACGCGTGGGCGATCGGCCGGGCCGGCTACCAGTGGCGCAGCGTGCGGGTCGGAGGGAGGGGCTCGGTGGGCGTGTAGGTCGAGCACGCCCGCATTCGATGCCCTCCGGAACCCTCGTGCGCATTCCGGGCGGCGCATGCTCCCGGACCCGATCCGGCGCATCCAGGAGTGCAGGATCGACCCCGGCGCGGCGTTCGACCCGGCCCTGCCGCTGGAGCGTCCTCACTGATGCACGAGCGCCGCGCCCCGGAGGCGCTGGTGACCACGTCCTGACCGTCGATCTGCACGACGAAGGCCCGGTCCGTGTGGACCGGGCCTTCGATCTTCCGTGGAGGTAAGGGGATTCGAACCCCTGACCTTCTGCATGCCATGCAGACGCGCTACCAACTGCGCCATACCCCCGAGATCGGGCGCCCCTCGCCGGCGGACCGGGCCGGAGCGACTCGAGAACACTAACCGAGCCGCGGGCCCCTGCGCAAATCGCCGGTGCGGAATGGTCTCGGGGATGCCGCTGACGTCCGAGCCGGTGACGATCCGCCGACGGCGGAGGCGGACAGGATTCCGGTGACCGCCACCAGGCCGGACGGTCATCCTGCCGCCACGGCACGCCCCCACCCCGGCCTGACGCGCGCCACGTTCCTGCCCTCGAATCAGGGGGAACGGCAGGCTGACATGCGAGAAGGGCCGGGACATCATGTGATGTCCCGGCCCTTCCACGCGGTGGACGCAATGGAACGCTGCGGGAACAGGCGACCACGGGTCGAGAGGCTGGTTTCCGCGTGGAATCGAGGAATTCGCCCTGATGCCGACGGTGAAGGCGAGGCGGATGACGCGCTGATCGGCGCGTCGGCGGAACCAAGTAAACGACCTCGACCACGGCTCACGGACAGCGAAGTGGACGCTATGCGAACAGCGCGCGAGCGTGGCGTGAGCGTGAAAGTGATCGCGATGCAGTTCGGCATACACAGGGGCACGGTGTGGGCGAAGACGCGATGACGGCGCGACTGGTGTCGCTGTGTGAATTGATGAGTTCTTCGGAGTGAAGGGTGCTCGGTGCGCGGGTTTCGTTGATGCTTCGGGTCTTCTCTTGGGGTGGGTTCAGGGTCCGAGCGTGGGCGGCTGCGGGCCGCGCGGTCGTCCCGAGCCTCGCCCGAACGCCTCTGACGGTGGGAGCTTGGAACGGCGCTCGGTGCTCTGCTGGGGCGGTCGCCGGTCGGTCTTCTGTGGCGCGGACTTCTGCTCTGCGCGGCGGGCTACGGAGCGCTGGGCGACGTCTTCCACGATGTAGCGGTGCCTGGGCAGGAGACGCCCGGTCGGGTAGGTGCTCGTCAGCAGCTCGATGCCTTGTTCGGCGGTGGTGTAGCCGAGGCGAAGGAACAGGGTTGCGGCGTCGTCGAGGTCGCGCTCATCGCGCGAGGCATGGAGCTTCATCGCCAGCAGGTACTCCGGTGAGGCGACTTGCACCAGCAGTGACTCGGATTCGAACACGGTGACCGGGTGCTCGTCCTGGCCGGGCAGGAAGCCCTTGGCTGCGTCGTTGAGCCAGTCCGGCTCCAGCCCGTGCGAGGCACCGATCATCTCGGCGGCCTCGCGGACCTCCGGTGCGGGGATGAACAGGGCGTCCACGTCGCGGGTAAGGCGGCCCTGGTCATAGGCCAGTGCCATGGCCGCCCCGCCCACGACGAACAGCTGCGCGTGCACCCCTGCCGCCCCGAGGCGGTCGGAGAGTTCCTGGAACAGGGCGCGGACGTGCGTGGCATCCAGTACGGCGCCGTGCTGGTTCATGCCCGGTTCAGCGACCGTCCGGTGATGAAGATGCCCCGCTGACGGAACGCCCGCGGGCTGTCCTGCTTGGCCTCGTCCCGGAAGATCGCGGGCACGGCCGGGAACCATCCCTCGGCACGGCGCGCGGGGTCGAGCGCCCAGGCAGGAGGCGTCCAGCCGTCGCGCTCGGCCAGGTGGTCGGCCAGCGCAGCGAACGCCGCGTCGAGCTGCACCGACCCGGTGGGTGCGGGCTCGGTGGCGAACACCTCGGCCGCGAGCTGCACACCGCCCCGGCGGAGGGTGGAGGTGTAGTCATCGAGGGTCTGGAGGATGCCGAACCGCCAGCCCACCTCCAGATCATCTCCGGCGCTCAGCAGGGCCGCGGCGAGTGTGGCGTTACCGGCCGCGGTGTGACGCACACCGACACGGGTTCTCGGCACCGCGCCAGGGGCGGTCTGGGCGCGCTCCAGCAGCGCACCAATCGACAGCACCTCACCCTGGAACACCATCACCGCCTCCTTCCCTCCGTCCCTATTCTCCCAGACCTGCCGCGGAAAGTCCCGAGCGCGACGGGGTGCTCAGCCAGCGAGGAGACCTGCGCGCGTATCGCTCAGTCTGCGATGGGACTTGCGAGGGCTTCCGGTTCCCCCGCCTCGGCAACGATGCGCAGCGCGCGTTCGAGCACCTGGAGGTCCTCAACGGTCTCGACGGAGGTCACCTCGCCCCAGGAAAGGGTGAGAAACTGGAACACCGTGTTCTCGTAGCGTCCGCCGTCCGGCAGGTCGCCCGCGACGAGCGACCGCACAGCAACGCGCGTGCGCCAGGGAACGCCGTTCACGAGCACGTCTTGGATATCAAACCGTGCGCTGGGCAGCAGTCGGAGCGTGCGCTGCCACCACCGGATCATCGCCTCCCTGCTGGTACGCCGACCGCCGAGGGCGTGGTCGCCGTGAAAGCGGTACTCGAACTCCGGGGCGAGCCCGTCGACCATGGCCATGTAGTCGCCGGCGTTGATGCGGTCGAACGTGGACCGGACCTTGGCGCGGACGATGCGCTTGTACATGCGGGCCTCCTCGTTCCGATCCTGACTTCCGTTACTATTAGTAACATCATGGTTCGTTCCGGTCGCCCGCGCAAGGATGACACCGACGAGCGCATCCTGGAGGCGTTCGCGGAGCTGGTGGTCGAACGCGGCTACGCGCGGGTCACTGTGGATGAGGTCGCCGCGAGGGCGGGCACGAACAAGCCCGCCTTCTACCGGCGCTTCCACAACCTCGCGGACCTCGTGCCCCGTCTGCTCGCGTCCCGTCACGGCACCGACGAGGACATCAACACCGGCACGCTCGTCGGTGACCTGATCGAGGTGCAGCACCGGCAGCGCCGTCTGTTCACCGATCCCGTCGTCATCCGGGGCTTCGCGGGCTGGATCGCGGAGGTGGATGCGAACCCGAGCGAGGGCGCACCGTTCCTGTCCGACTACCTCGGACCACGCCGGACGTACACGCGGGTGATCGTCGACCGTGCGGCCGAGCGCGGCGAGATAGTGGCATGCGCCGATTCCGGCTGGATCGCCGACCTGCTCACCGGCCCACTGCTGATGCGCGCGGTGCTGCCAGGACTTCCGTCGATCGATGAAACGTTCACGGCCCACACCATCCACGCCGCTCTCGACGCTCTCGATTACGCAGGCGACCGCAGCGCGATCCAGGTGCCGGGAGATGGGAAAGCGGCCAGGAAGCCGCCCTATGCTCTCCAGAACTGATCGCGCCGACCTACACCCCTGTCCCAACTCTGCCCAATGTGATCACTGGAGCTGTTCCCACCTCGCGAACCCCTGAACGACGGTGTAGATCATGTAGATCACGGCGGCGACGAAGACGATGATCGAGAGGATGAGTACTGTGAGTGCGAGCTTTCGCGCGGTTGTGGTCATGCTGCGGCGCGTCCCGACCCCGGCGAGGATTGCGGCACCGGCGGCGAGGATCACCGCGAGGTGCGGCAGGACGATCGCGATCACGATCGAGCAGGCCGAGGTGATGATCGCGGTCAGACCGTAGCCGCATCCTGAGCGTTTCCGGCCCGTGGCTTGCGCCTGCTCGATGGGGGCGTTCGTCGCGGTCGGCGTGTTCGCCCAGACAGAAGACGGAGAGTCCTTGGGCTGCGATGCACTGTTGGTGTGTGATTCGGACATGCTGTTCCTCCGGTGCGGGCGGGTTCAGGTGCGTGCGTCGCCGCGTTCGAGCACGGCGGTGTTGAGGGCAGTGGCTGCGGCGGTGAGCAGGACGGATGCGGCGGCGATCATGATGAGGATGCTCCCGGTGATCGTGCCGGTGTCGGCGAAGGCGGCGGTGCCGAGCTGGGTCGCGCGGGTCAGCGCGGCGTAGGGGCGAGGAACATCACCGGGTCGAGTTTCGCCACGAGCTGGAACGAGGAGAACCCGGAGCCGAGGAAGGCGACCGCGATCGGGGCGGCGAGGGAGCGCATCACCATCGATAGCCAGGATTGGAGTGCTGCGACCGGGATGCAGCCGAGCACGATCATCGCGAAGATGCCCCAGTACGTGGACGGCAGGAACCCCGGTAGCCCGAAGACGAGTTTGCCGAGCAGGATCACGATGGCCAGGGCGATGGTCTGCATGATCGCGGCGAGCAGAGCGACCGTCAGCGATTTCACGACGACGATCCGCAGCGACGGGGTGGGTCCGCTCATCAGCGCGTTCCAGTTGCTTCCGCGGTGCTCGGGTCGCCAGATGAGGGAGGCGAGGATCGCGATGCCGACGGGCAGCGGGAAGAGGCCGTAGAACACGAACGAGCGCATCCAAAGAGTGTTCCAGCCGTCGTCGAGGCCGGTGCCGTCGATGATCGTCATGATCGTGCCGAGCAGCACGAAGACGGCCGGCAGCAGGATCACGACGGCCCAGCTCATTGAGCGCTTGAGCTTGATGAACTCGGTGGCGATGGCGTGAATATCAGGCCTCCTGGCGGTCGAACCGGCTGGTGAAGATGCTGAACGCAACGATGGCGACGATGGCCAGTCCGGCGATGCTGAGGTACGACGGTGTGATGGCGACCAGCTCGGCGTCGTCGTAGCCGGTGACGGCCGCGAGCGTGTAGTACCCCCACGGGGTCAGGTGTACGAACCAGGCGGGCATGCTGCTGGCGATGAGGCCGAGCACGGTTCCGAGCAGGCCGATCCCGATGCCGACCAGCTGGTTCTCGACACGGGCGGCGATGATGACAGCGAGGGCGACGAGCACCAGGTTGACGATGAGAATCATGACGGTCAGCCCGATCCACCGCCCCGCGGGCCACGGCGCCTCGATCCCGGTGAGGAACCCCGTCGCGGCGACGAGCACACTGGCGGCCACGGTCGCGACGACGACGAGGACGGCAAGTGCGAGCATCTTCGCTCGGCACAGTGCGCCCGACGTAGCGCCTGAGACGGAGGACATGAGCCATCCGCCTCCGACGTGCTCGATATCGACAAGCCGGCTGGCCATGATCGCCAGCAGCAGAGGCGATACCAGTGGTGCGACTCCGCCGAAGGAGTTCAGCAGGGAGTTCCACGCGCCACCGGTTGCCCGGTCGAAGTCGGGGCTGAAGACGCCGGTGTAGAGCGCGAACCCGGTTGTCACGACCAGCAGGAGGGCGGCGATGAGCCAGACGTGGAGGTGGCGCATCTTCGCGAACTCATTCGTGACGATCTTCCCGTTCATAGTCCGCCGCCTGCGGTGAGGGTCATGAACACGTCCTCCAGCGACTGTTCATCCCGGCGCACGCCGTGCACGCCGATCCGTGCGCCGACGAGCGCTACGACCGCCCTGGCCGTGGTCTGGTCGTTGGCGCCGGGCATCCGGATCACGGCTTGGTTCTCCAGCGTGGTGCCGAACTTTCGGGCGAGCACCCTGTGTGCATGGCCGGGGTCGGTGGAGTCGATGAGCACATCCGGGGTGGCGGCAGAGAAGAGCTTCTGGCGGGTGCCTTGGAAGATCATGCGGCCCTGGCTGAGGATGCCGAGTACGGTCGCGGTCTTATCCACCTCGCCGAGCAGGTGCGAGGACATTATGACGGTGACGCCGCCGTCGGCGAGGCGCTTCAGCAGTACGCGTATCTCCTCGATCCCTGCAGGGTCCAGGCCGTTCGTCGGCTCGTCCAGGATCAAGAGCTTGGGCTGTCGGGCCAGGGCCATCGCGATCCCTAGACGCTACTTCATCCCGAGAGAGAACTCCCGGACCTTCTTGTCCATCTGGTTCTGCATCCGCACCATCTGCACCGCCGTCTCCACCTGCTGATCGTTCAGGCCCAGGAGTCGCTGCACGATGCGCACGTTCTCCCGACCCGTCAGGTGCGCGTATCCCGGCGGTGACTCGATCAGTGACCCGATCTGCCCGAGGAGCTGACGCCTCGTGGCGCGGGTCATTTCCTGCCCGAGGACCTCGGCATGCCCGGAGGTGGGACGGATGAGGGAGAGCAGCATCTTCATCGTGGTGGACTTGCCCGACCCGTTGGGGCCGAGGAACTGAAGCGCCCTAGGTTTCGTTCCGATCCAACTGAAGGAGAATCGGAACATGCCCAAGAAGTACAGCCCTTCAGCTGCGTGAACGCGCCGTGCGGATGGTCCTCGAGCGCCAAGCCACCCAGGGAGGGCCTCGCTCACACTCGATCCGGGCCATCGCCCCGCAAGTGGGCGTTGGCGAGGAGACCCTGCGGATGTGGTGCAACCGCCACGGCCACCAGGCAGCACCAGTGCCTGCCGGCGAGAGCATGCAGGAGGAAAACAAGCACCTCAAGCGTGAGCTCGCCGACGCCATCGACCTACCGACCCTGAAGCGGCACCAAGACCGCATCCGGGCGGGCCTGGCCGACGTGAACCAGCGCCTTGCCGAGCACGACGAGCACCACACCGGAGGGCGGGCGTTCCTGCACGACTCGCTGCGGTTGCTCACTGATGCGCACCGCGCGTACGCGCGATCGGGAGATGCCGACCGGCGGCTGGCGAACCAGGCGTTCTACACCCGCCTCGACATCACCGACGACGAACAACTCCGCCCCAGGCTCGCCGAACCCTTCGCGACCATCGTCCGCGAAAGCACCGGCACCAACGATGACGACGCGGACGCAGAGCATGAGTGCGAGGGCAGAAACGACTTACGGGAACACCCCACATCTTTCGATGTCGCGTGTTCCCGTAAGACAACTTGGGTGGAGGTAAGGGGATTCGAACCCCTGACCTTCTGCATGCCATGCAGACGCGCTACCAACTGCGCCATACCCCCGAGTGCGGGTGCCGCCGTCTGACTCGGATGTCTCCGAATGCGTTCAGGCAACTCGACAAGTATAGACCACGGCGCACCCGTCGTCCACTCCAGTGCCCGGTCCGCTGGGAGCGACCCGCTCAGATGCCGTAGCCGACCAGGCTCCAGCGGCCGGGGCCACCCGAGCCCCCCGCCCGCGTGAAGGCCCCCTCGAGGACGGCGGCGCGGGCGTTGTCGATGCGCGGGATCGCGGCGAACTCAGGACCCTCCCGGCCGAGGGCGAGCCCCACGGCGGCGCGGATGACGGCCCCGTGGGCGACCACGAGCAGCGTGCGCGGCCCGTCGTCCCCGGGGGCGTCGAGGTCGGACGCGGGCCACCCCGCCTCCGCGGCGTGTCTGGCCGCGGCCGCCAGGACGCGCTGCCCTCCCACCCGGAGCACCTCACCCCCGACCGGACCGGCGTCGAGATCCGGCACGGTGCGCCATGCGTGATGCTCCCGGGGCCACCGCTGCGCGATCGTGGCCATCTCCAGGCCCTCCCAGGCACCGCCGCCGAGCTCCCGCAGCTCGGGGTCCACGGTCAGGTCCGCGGCGCCCACCGAGTCCTCCAGGACGATCTCGGCGGTCCGGCGCGCGCGCACCAGGGGCGAGGTGACGGCCCTCAGGGCGCAGGCCTGCTGGAGGAGGTCACCGACCGGACCGGCGGCCGCCGCGCGCGCCTGCCGCTCACCGGTGCGGTTCAGCTCCACGTCCGAGCCGCCCTGGTAGCGGTCCAGGGCGTTCCACTCGGTCTGCCCGTGCCGCAGCAGGATCAGCCGCACGGGGTTCAGGAGCGCGGGGCGCCGGCCGCCTCGGCGTCGGCGTCGGTGTCCGGTCGGACGGCGTCGTCGGGCAGGCCCAGGTCGATCTGGGGGCTGTCCTTCCAGAGGCGGTCCAGCGCGTAGAACTCGCGGTCCTCCCGGTGCTGGACGTGCACCACGAAGTGGCCGTAGTCGAGGAGCACCCAGTGACCGTCCGACCGGCCCTCACGACGCAGCGGCTTGATCTGCTCCGCCACGAGGAGGCGCTCCTCGATCCCGTCCACGATGGCGTTGACCTGGCGCTCGGAGGCGCCGGAGGCGATCAGGAACGCGTCGGTCAGGCCGAGGCGCTCGGCCACGTCCACGGCGACGACGTGCGTGGCCACCTTCTCGACGGCCGCGGCGGCGGCCACCTTGAGGGCGTCCAGGGTGGTCTGGGGAACGGTCACGGTGCTCCTAAGGGTGGGGGTGTGCGGAGATCAGGTGAGGGCGGCCACGAGGACGGCCACGAGCAGGGCCAGGAGCACGAGAGCCCCCAGCAGGAGAAGGGCGCGGTTCCGTGAACCGGCGCCGGCGGGCTCCCCGTCGCGCGCCGGAGGCGCGGTCACCGGGGCGGCGGGCGCGACGGCGTCCCCCTGAGTCGCGGCGGCAGGCCGAGGCGACGGGACGAGGGACACGGAGTCGGCGTCGTCCTGCGGGGAGTGCAGACGGGTCCAGGGCGAGAACGCCTCGACCCGGCGGTCGATGCGCGCCTCCTCCGGGGCGGCCTCCGGCTCGGCCGGGGGTTCGGCGGCCGTGGCGGGCGTGCCGGCGAGGCGGGGGCGATGCCGCCATGTGCGTGCGAGATCGGGGGTCTCGGCGTCGGCGCCGATGAACACCTGGGCGGAGGACGTCGGCTCGGGCGCTGCGGCCTCGTCACCGATGACGGCACCCGGCGCGGTGGTCTCGGGCACGGACCGCGCCCGGTCCACCCTCCCGTCGACGTCGTCGACGCTGGGGCGCTGCCGTGGCGTGGGCGCCGCCGTGCCGGAGCGCAGCCGGGCACGGGCTGCCGGGCTGATGGGGTCGCGACGGCCGTGCTCCGCCTCGTCCGCGGCGGTCTCCTCCGCCAGGACGGCGCGCAGCAGCTCGTCCTCGCGGTCGGCCCCCTCGGACCCGTGGGGCGTGGTCATGGCCGGTCTCCCTCGGTGTCGTAGAGGTGGTGCTTGTTGATGTACTGGACGACGCCGTCCGGGACGAGGTACCAGACGGGCCGCCCGCGGGCCACGCGGTCGCGGCAGTCGGTCGACGAGATGGCCATGGCGGGGATCTCCATGAGCGAGATGTCGTCCTCGAGCCCGAGGTCGGCCAGGGCGTAGCCGGGGCGGGTGACGCCCACGAAGTGCGCCAGGTCCCACAGCTCCTCGACGTCCTTCCAGGTCAGGATCTGCCCCAGGGCGTCGGCCCCCGTGATGAAGAAGAGCTCGGAGTCGGGCCGGCGGGCCCGGATGTCCCGCAGGGTGTCCACGGTGTAGGTGTTGCCCGGGCGGTCGATGTCCACGCGGGACACCGTGAAGCGGGGGTTGGACGCGGTGGCCACCACCGTCATGAGATAGCGGTGCTCGGCCGGACTCACCTGCTTGTCGGACTTCTGCCAGGGCTGGCCGGTGGGGACGAACACGACCTCGTCCAGCTCGAACTCCGCGGCCACCTCGCTGGCGGCCACCAGGTGACCGTGGTGGATCGGGTCGAACGTGCCGCCCATGATCCCGAGGCGGTGACGGCGGGGCGCGGAGGCGCGAGTGGCGACGGTCATGCGGGGACGGGTCGGTCCGTTCCCTCACACGGGGCGCCGGGCGTCCGCCTGGCCACCCCGCGCGGGGGATCAGTGCCCGGCGCTGTGGGAGCCGGTGCCGTGGGACCCGCTGCGGGCGGTGCCGTGGTGCTGGACGGCCGTGGTGGGCGCCGGGTGGCGCAGGCCCACGGAGCGCATGGACAGCACGGCGAGCAGGGCTGCCATCAGGAGGACGAAGGTGATGACGCCGTACCAGATGGGGTCCATCGGCATCTCGTTGACGATGTGGTGGCCGCCCTCGGCCGCGGCCAGGATCAGGGAGGTGTTCAGCATGGGGTGCTCCTCGGTGCGTGGGTGCGGGGGCCGGGCGCGGTCCCGGCCCGGGTGGACTCGGGGTCGAGTCTAGCGGGCGTCAGCGCCGGACCTGGCCCGTGCCGCGCAGGACCCATTTGGTGGTGGTGAGCTCGTCGAGCCCCATGGGACCGCGGGCGTGCATGCGCTGCGTGGAGATCCCCACCTCCGCGCCCAGGCCGAGCTGGCCGCCGTCGGTGAAGCGGGTGGAGGCGTTGACGATCACCGCGGCGGCGTCCACCTCGGTGACGAACCGGTCCGCGCTCCCCAGGTCGTTGGTCACGATGGCCTCGGTGTGGCCGGTGGACCAGCGGCGGATGTGCTCCATGGCCTCGTCGATCGACGAGACCGTCCGCACCGCCATCTCCAGGTCCAGGTACTCCCGGCCCCAGTCCTCCTCGGTGGCGTCCACGGGATCACGGGGGTCGGGGCCGCGATCGTGCTCCGGCGGCAGCAGCGCGCGGGCCCCGGCGTCGAGGTGCAGCAGCACGCCGGCGCGCAGGAGCGCGCGGAGGACCTCCCGGCCCGCCTCCGCGGCATCCTCATGGATCAGGAGCGTCTCCGCGGCGTTGCACACGGACGTGCGGTGCGTCTTCGCGTTGACGGCGACGTCCACGGCCATCTCGACGGGCGCCGTCGCGTCGAGGTACAGGTGCACGTTGCCCTCACCCGTCTCGATCACCGGCACGCGGGCCTCGCGGACCACGCGCTGGATGAGCTCGCGCCCGCCCCGGGGCACCAGGACGTCCACGGACCCGCGGGTGGCCATCAACGCGGCGACGCCGGGCCGTCCCAGGTCGTCGATCCCCTGGATGAGGTTCGGGTCGAAGCCCTGGCCCCGGACGGCCTCGCGCAGGACCTGGATCAGGACGGTGTTGGTGCGCTCGGCCGCGGAGCCGCCGCGCAGGATGACCGCGTTGCCGGACTTCAGCGCGATGCCGGCGATGTCCACCGTGACGTTGGGACGCGCCTCGTAGACCGCTCCGACCACGCCCAGCGGCACGCGCACCTGCGTCATGTGGATGCCGTTGGGCAGGTCGCCGCCGCGCACCACCGAGCCGACCGGGTCCGGCAGTCCCGCGAGGGACTCCAGCGCCAGCGCCAGCGCCTCGAGACGGTCCTCGTCCAGCCGCAGCCGGTCCAGCAGGGCGCCCGAGGTGCCCGCCTCGTCCCCACGGACCATGTCCTCGCGGTTCGCCTCGAGCACGGAGACGGAGGCGGCGCGGACGGCGTCGGCCATCGCGCCCAGGGTGGCGTCCTTGCGGTCGCGACCGGCCCGGGCCAGCTCGGGGGCGGCCGCGCGCGCCCACGCCGAGCGCTCGAGGATCTGGTCCACGATCTCCTGGGAGGGGGCGTCCTCGTGTGCGGTGTCCGTGCTCTCGCTGCTCATGCCCGTCACTCTAGCGAGGCCGCGGGAGGGGCGTCAGAGGAAGGCGGAGTGGGTCGGGGCCAGGCGCACCCAGTCGTCCGCGTGGACCACCACGCCGTCGTACCCCTCGCCCAGGTCGGCCTTCAGCTCGGAGGTCGTGCGTCCGAGCATGACGGGCAGCTGGGAGGAGGAGTAGGCGGCCAGCCCGCGCGCCAGCACCCGCCCGGAGGCGTCGGCGATCTCCACGACGTCGCCCGCCGTGAAGTCGCCGACGGCGCCGGTGATGCCCGCGGCCAGCAGCGAGCGGCCCCGGTCGATGGCCCCGGCCACGGCGCCGTCGTCGATGGTGAGGCGGCCCCGCACCCGGGCCGTCAGCCCCAGCCACGCCGCACGCGCCGAGCGGCGGCGGCCGGCGGCGGAGAACCACGTGCCCACGTCCTCCCCGGCGAAGGCGTCGGCCGCCCGGCCGGCGGAGGTGAGCAGGGTGGGGATGCCCGTGGTGGCCGCGATCCCGGCGGCGTCCACCTTGGTCACCATGCCGCCCGTGCCCACGCCCGCGGAGCCGGGGGTGCGCACGTCCACCCCGGCCAGGTCCTCGTCCGAGGAGACGGTGCGGATCCGTCGGGAGTCCGGCAGGGAGGGGTGTCCGGTGTACAGCGCGTCCACGTCGGAGAGGAGGACCAGCAGGTCGGCCTTGACCAGGTTCGCTGTGAGGGCGGCGAGGCGGTCGTTGTCCCCGAAGCGGATCTCGCGCGTCGCCACGGCGTCGTTCTCGTTGACGATCGGCATGACGTCCAGCGTCAGGAGCCGCGCGAGGGCGCGGTGGGCGTTGATGTACTGGCCCCGCCGCATCAGCTCCTCGGCCGTGAGGAGCACCTGGGCGACCGTCGTGTCGTAGCGGGCGAACGACTGCGAGTAGTACGAGATGAGCCGGTTCTGACCCACGGCCGCGGAGGCCTGCTGTGTGGCCGTGTCCTTCGGCCGGCGGCTCAGGCCCAGGGCGGGGAACCCCGCGGCGATCGCGCCCGAGGACACCAGGACCACCTGGGTCCCCCGGGACCGCAGGCCCGCCACGAGGTCGACGAGGGCGTCGATCTCCTCCGTCCGGAGCCCGTGGGGGCCGGTCAGGGAGGAGGATCCGATCTTGATCACCACGCGCCGGGCGTCGGTCAGGTCCTCGCGGCCGACCACGGGGTTGGCGCGCGGGTCCCCGGCGGCCCCGGAGTAGCGGAAGACGGTGGTGCGGCGCTCGGCCATGGCGGGGCCTCCTCGTCGGCGACGGGTCAGTGCCGGACGGCGGGGCGTCCGGCCGGTGCGACGGCGGTGCCCTCCGTCGGCCCGGTGGGGTCAGCGTCCATCATCGCCCGGGTCGGCGACGGGGCCGTCCTCCGTGACCGTCCAGAGCCCCGAGCGGCGCTCGGCCTCCATCTCGGCCCGGGTGGCGGCGCGGGCGGCGCGGCGCTGGTCCTGCTCGGCGCGCTTCTCCGCACGTGTGGCCCGCGTGCGCTCCTCCATGCGGACGTCCGTGCCGCGGGGGCCGGCCAGCAGCTCGGCGCCGGCGGAGAGCGTGGGCTCCCAGTCGAAGACCACGCCGGTCTCGTCGTCGCCGATCACCACCGCGTCCCCCGGCACGGCCCCGGCCTTGAACAGGCCGTCCTCCACGCCGGCGCGGTGCAGGCGGTCGGCCAGGTAGCCCACGGCCTCGTCGTTCTGGAAGTCGGTCTGGGCGACCCACTTCTCCAGCTTGTCGCCGCGGACGCGGAACAGGGGGGCGAGGCCCCGCTCCTCTCGCTGGATCGTGAAGTCGGCGTCCTTGCCGCGGCGACGCCGGCGGGGCACCTCCACGGCCACGGGCGCCTCCTCGGGCTCGGGCTCACGCGCGCGGGCCTCCTCGACCAGCCCCGCCATCGCGTACTTCAGGGCCTCGAGGCCCTCGTGGGCGAGCGCGGAGACGTCGAAGACCCGCAGGCCCCGCTCCTCCAGCTGCGCGCGCACCAGGTCCGCCATCTCCCGGCCGTCGGGCAGGTCGGTCTTGTTCAGGGCCACCAGGCGCGGGCGCTCGTTCAGGGGCACAACCCCCTCCCCGCCCTGGGAGAAGACCGGCTCGACGGCGTAGGCCTCGAGCTCGGCCTCGATGGCCTCGAAGTCGGACAGCGGGTCCCGCTCGGGGTCCAGCGTGCCGCAGTCGAGCACGTGCACGAGGGCTGCGCAGCGCTCCACGTGGCGCAGGAACTCCAGGCCCAGGCCCTTGCCCTCCGACGCGCCGGGGATCAGTCCGGGCACGTCCGCCACCGTGTAGCGCACCTCCCCGGCCTGGACCACGCCCAGGTTGGGCACGAGCGTGGTGAACGGGTAGTCCGCCACCTTGGGGCGCGCGGCCGACATCGCCGCGATCAGCGAGGACTTGCCGGCCGAGGGGTAGCCGACCAGGGCCACGTCCGCCACGGTCTTGATCTCCAGGACCAGCTCGCGGCTCTCCCCCGGCAGGCCGAGGAGGGCGAAGCCGGGCGCCTTGCGCTTGACGGAGGACAGCGCGGCGTTGCCGAGCCCGCCCTGGCCGCCGGCCGCCGCGGTGAAGCTGGCGCCCTCCCCCACGAGGTCGGCCAGGATGTTGCCGTCCCGGTCCTTGACCACGGTGCCGTCCGGCACGGGCAGCACCAGATGCTCCCCGTCCTTGCCGGCGCGGTGGTCGCCCATGCCGGGCTGGCCGTTCTCCGCCGAGCGGTGCGGGGCGTGGTGGTAGTCGAGCAGCGTGGTGGTCTGGTGGTCCACCACCAGCGTGACGTCGCCGCCGTCGCCGCCCTGGCCGCCGTCGGGGCCACCCAGCGGCTTGAACTTCTCGCGCTTGACGGACACGCAGCCGTGCCCGCCGTCGCCGGCGGTGAGGTGGAGGACCACGCGGTCCACGAAGGCGGCCATGGGGGCTCCTGACGGGTGGGGCGAAAGAGGGGGATACGACGACGGCGGGGGCGGGTCCTGATGAACAGTGACCCGCCCCCGCCGGAGCGTCAGCGGAGGCGCGGACCGTCCGCCGTGCGGGCGGTCCGGGCGCTCATGCCGGGAGTGAGTGGATCACTCGGCGGCGGCGACGATGTCCACGACCTTGCGGCCACGGCGCTGGCCGAAGGCCACGGTGCCCGCGGAGAGCGCGAACAGGGTGTCGTCCTTGCCGCGACCGACGTTGCGGCCCGGGTGGAACTTGGTGCCGCGCTGGCGGACGATGATCTCGCCGGCGTTGACGTCCTCGCCGCCGTAGCGCTTGACGCCGAGGTACTGCGGGTTCGAGTCGCGGCCGTTCTTCGAGGAACTGCCGGCCTTCTTATGTGCCATTGCTGTTACCTGTCTTTCTGGATGCTGCGGGTGGCGCCGGTCGCGTCAGCGACTCAGGCGATCCCGGTGATCTTGACCGTGGACAGCTCAGAGCGGTGGCCCTGGCGCTTCTTGTAGCCGGTCTTGTTCTTGTACTTCTGGATGACGATCTTCTTGCCACGGGAGTGGGAGACGACCTCGGCGGTCACCTTCACACCGGCGGCGTCGGCCCCGGCCTTGACCTCGGACCCGTCCACCAGCATCAGAGCGGGCAGCTCGACGGAGCCACCGGTCTCAGCGGGGACGCGGTCGAGGGTAACGAGGTCTCCGACGGAGACCTTCTCCTGGCGGCCGCCAGCGCGGACAATCGCGTACACCACTTGGGACTCACTTCTCTCGACGTTGCATGGATACGTGTTTCAGGTCCACTCGCCCGCACCTCGACCGCAGTGCGTCCGGGTCCGGTGATCCCAGGAACGGGACATGCGGGAAGCCTGCGGGGTGGACACCGAGTGTCGATCATACTCGGTGGCCTACCTCCGGGCCAAACGAGGTGTGTCGGGCGTGGCGCCCACCCGATGAGCGGTGCGCGGCACGCGCCCGGCGATCGGAGTGCGCCGCCCGCGTACGGGCGGCGCACCCCTCCCCTCACTCGCCGCGGACGATGTCCTCGGCCTTGACGCCCACGCCCAGCATCACGGGGGCGGCGCCCTCGGCCTGCGGGCGCGCGGCGGCCGACGCCTGTGCGGTGAAGCGCGAGCCCCGGGCCTCGCCGGCAGTCTGCACGCTCACCTGCGCGCCGTCGGAGGACACGGCGCGGCGGGAGCGGCGCCGGGCCGGCCGCGCCGAGGGCGCGGCCCCTGCGGCGTCCGGGGCGACGGGCGCCCGGGGCGCCTCCGGCTGTGCAGGCTCGGCGGAGGCCGGCTCCGGGGCAGCCTCGGATGCGGATGCCGATGCGGGCGCGGCCGCGGGGGCGGGGGCGGCCCCCTCCGCGCCGATGCGGGGGGCGCCGCGGCCGTCCGAGGTGGCCCGCCGGGAGCGGCGACGGCGCGGCGGGGCGGGCTGCTCACCCGCAGCCCCCTCCGGCGCGGCCTCGGTGGCGCCGTCCACAGCGTCCCGGTCCGCGCCGCGCGCGGGCTCCGGCTCCACGGCCGGGGACTTCGCCGACCGCTGCGGCGCGACCGGCTCGACGACGGACGCACCCGACTCCTCGGCCGGCTGCGGCACCGGTGCGGCACCGGCGCCCTGCGGTGACTCGGCGCGGCGGCGCCGACCGCGCGTGCGGCGTCCGGGGGTCCCCTGCGCGGGGGCGTCCGGACCCGACTCGGGCGTGGACTCCGCGGCGGGCTCGGATGCGTCGCGGTCCCGGGCGGCCTTCGGGGCACGCGGATCCGTGCCGGACCCCTCGGACCCGGCGCGCTCCACAGCCTCGGTCCCGGCAGGGGCCTCCTCGGTCCGTGCGTCCTCCGGGTCGGCCGACCCGTCCTGCTCCTGCCCGGCGTCGCGGCCCGCGTCCTCGGCGTCGCGGCCCGCGTCCTCGGCGGCGCGACCGCGGCCGCGGCGACGGCCCCGACGCTTGCGGCGCCGACCCCCGGACTCGTCGGACTCGTCCTGCCCGTCCCGGTCCGCAGGGGCCTCCGCCGCCGCATCGGCCGGCGAGACCTCCGGCTCGGCGGCGGGCGCCACCGCCGCCGTCTCCTCGCGACGCTCCTCGGCGGGCGGCTGCGGCGCCTCCTCGGCGGCCTTGCCGGACGCCTTGGCGATGGACATCAGCGCGGTGCGCGCGGCGGCCGCGCGCTCGGCGCGCTGACGCTCCTCCTCCGCCGTCTCCTCCGGCGCGCCCTCGGCGGGCGTGCCGGCGTCGCCCTCGCCCGCGCCCCTGCGGCGCTTGCCGCGGCGGCGTCCCTCGGACTCCCCGCGCGGCTCGGCGGCCCACGTGGAGCGCTCCACCGGCGTGTCCTGGATGAGGATGCCGCGGCCGGCGCAGTGCTCGCAGACCTCGGAGAACACCTCGACGAGACCGGTGCCCATGCGCTTGCGGGTCATCTGCACCAGGCCCAGGGAGGTCACCTCGGCCACCTGGTGCTTGGTGCGGTCCCGCCCCAGGCACTCCACCAGGCGGCGCAGCACCAGATCCTGGTTGGCCTCCAGCACCATGTCGATGAAGTCGATCACGATGATGCCGCCGATGTCCCGCAGGCGCAGCTGACGGACGACCTCCTCGGCCGCCTCCAGGTTGTTCTTCGTGACGGTCTCCTCGAGGTTGCCCCCCGAGCCGGTGAACTTGCCCGTGTTGACGTCGACGACGGTCATCGCCTCGGTCCGGTCGATCACCAGGGAGCCGCCCGAGGGCAGGTAGACCTTCCGCTCGAGCGCCTTGTGCAGCTGCTCGTCCACCCGGTGCGTGGCGTAGAGGTCCTCGCCGTCGTGGTCCTCCGGCACCCAGTGGTGCAGACGGTCCAGCAGGTGCGGCGCCACGTAGGTCACGTACGCCTCGATGCCGTCCCAGGTGTCCTCGCCCTGGACGAGCATCGCGGAGAAGTCCTCGTTGAAGACGTCGCGGACGGTCTTGATGGTCAGGTCCGGCTCGGCGTAGAGCAGCTCGGGGGCCAGGGTCTTGGTGGAGCCGGCCCGCTCCTGGATGCCCTCCCACTGCACGCGCAGCCGGTTGATGTCGTTCTGCAGCTCCTGCTCGGAGGTGCCCTCGGCCGCCGTGCGGACGATCACGCCGGCGTCCTGGGGCAGGTGGTCCTTGAGGATCCGCTTCAGGCGTGCCCGCTCGACGTCGGGCAGCTTGCGGGAGATGCCCGTCATGGACCCGCCCGGGACGTACACGAGGTACCGGCCGGGCAGCGAGATCTGGCTTGTCAGGCGGGCGCCCTTGTGGCCCACCGGGTCCTTGGTGACCTGCACCAGCACGGTGTCGCCCGACTTCAGGGCGTTCTCGATCTTCTTGGCCTTGCCCTCCAGCTGGGCGGCGTCCCAGTCCACCTCGCCGGCGTAGAGCACGGCGTTGCGGCCGCGGCCGATGTCCACGAAGGCGGCCTCCATGGACGGGAGCACGTTCTGCACCTTGCCCACGTAGACGTTGCCGATCATGGAGTCCTGGGTGGTGTGGGAGACGAAGTGCTCCGCGAGCACGCCGTCCTCCAGGACCGCGATCTGGATCCGCTGGTCGCGCTGGCGCACGAGCATCTTGCGGTCCACGGACTCGCGGCGGGCCAGGAACTCGGCCTCGGTGATCACGGTGCGGCGGCGTCCGCCGGAGCGGGACTCGCGGCGTCGCTGGCGCTTGGCCTCGAGGCGCGTGGAGCCCTTGACGCCCTGCACGGCCTCGGGCCCCGTGCTCAGCGCCTGACGCGGCGCGCGCACGCGGGTGACGGTGCCCTCGGGGTCCCCGTCCTCCCCGCCGGCCAGCTCCATGTCCACGGCACCGCGGCGACGCCGGCGACGCCGCCGGGAGACGGCGGGACGCTCGTCGTCGGCCGCCTCCTCGTCCTGACCGTCCTCGGCCTCGGCGTCCCCGGGCTCGACGCTCCGGCGGGACCGGCGTCGCGAGGACGCGCTCTCCGCCTCCAGGAGGCTCAGCACCTCCGCCGGGACGGCGAACGGGTCCGTCGGATCGAAGCGGAGCCCGCCGGCCCCGTCCTCCGGCACGGTCTCCTCGTCCTCCTCCACCGCGGCGGCCGGCCCCTGCTCGGCGCCCTCGTCCTCGGCCTCGGCGGTCCCGTCGGCCTCGCCGCGGGCCTCGGCGACGTCCGCCGCCGCCTGGTCGGGGGCCCCGGTCCGGGGACGGGTCGACTCCTCGGCCGCGGTCACCTCGTCCTGGGGCGTCGTCGTGGTCTTCTCGTCTTTCTTCTCGGCCGCCATGGCAGCACCTCCCGCCGTCCGGCCGGCCCACACCGCCGGCCGTCCGGCGACTCGTGCCCGCCGCCGGCCGCGTTGCCCCACGGACGCCGTGCGTCCGGGGTGCGCCGGGAGACGGGCTCCGGGAAAGTCCTCGGGTGAACCGGGGCCGCCGCAGGGGCGGCCGCGCGGAACCGCTGCGACGCGCCGTGTCGGGCCGGCTCATCGGATCCTCGCCGGTCGGCGTCCGGGCCGTCCCGGGATCTCCGGGACCGGCGCCCTCCGGGGTCGTGCCCGGTCGGTCGCGTCGGCGGCGGCCTCCGTCGGGCGCGCAGCGGGCGGGGCCGCGGTGTGGGCGCGGCTCAGCCGAGGCTGATTCTCTCACACCCGCCCGCGGTCGGGGCCGCCCGGCCCGCCGGGGCGGTCCTAGACTGCTGTCATGGACGACACCATGACCCGGACCGTGCCCACCCGCGACGCCGCCGCGGACGACGGCTCCCACGCCATCGCGGACCCGTGCTGGAGCGCCCGCCCGACGGGCACGGCGGTGATGCTCATCGTCACCTCGCTGGTGTCCCTGGCCGCCACGATCATCATCATGGTGGAGCGGGCCATCCTCACGGCGGACCCCACGTACGTCACCAGCTGCGACATCAACCCGTGGCTCTCCTGCGGACGCGTGATGCAGTCCTGGCAGGCCATGACCTTCGGCTTTCCCAACCCCCTGATCGGCCTCGTGGCCTTCCCGATGCTGATCACGGTGGGCGCGGCCCTGCTCGCCGGCGGTCGCTTCGCCCGCTGGTTCTGGGTCCTGCTGAACATCGGGCTCGTGGGCGGCCTCGCCTTCGCCGCATGGCTCTGGTACGCGGCCGTCTACTCGATCGGCACCCTGTGCCTCTACTGCATGGTCGTGTGGGCCATGGTGATCGTCCAGACGGTGCTGGTCACCTCCCGCAACCTCCAGACCGGCGCCCTGCCCGTGGGCCCGCGGATCGCCGCGCTCGCCCGGGACCTGGCGTGGCCGGTGATCGTGCTCCTGTGGGTCCTCGTGGCCGCCTCCATCCTGATGGAGATGGGCCTGGGGGTCATCGGCCTCGGCTGATCCGCCCCTCGTGTCGACGACGACGGCCGCCCCCGGATCCGGGGGCGGCCGTCGTCGTCGTGCCGGGTGGGCGTCAGCCGAACCAGAGCTTGAGCTCGCGCTCAGCGGAGAGCGTGGAGTCGGAGCCGTGCACCAGGTTCTTCTGCACGCCCTCTCCCCAGTCGCGGCCGAAGTCGCCGCGGATGGTGCCCGGAGCGGCCGTGGTGGGCTCGGTGGCGCCGGCGAGGGAGCGGAACCCCTCGACCACGCGGGAGCCGCCGACGCGCAGGGCGACGACCGGGCCGGAGCCCATGAACTCCACGAGCGGCTCGAAGAACGGCTTGCCCTCGTGCTCCTCGTAGTGCTTGACCAGCAGATCGCGCGAGGGGGTGAACATGCGCAGGTCGACGATCTCGTAGCCCTTGCGCTCGATGCGGGCGATGATCTCGCCGGTCAGGCGCCGCCGGACGCCGTCGGGCTTGACGAGGACGAGGGTCTCTTCGGGGTGGTGGGTCACGACGCATCTCTCCTTGTGGTGGGGCGGTCCTGCTCCGGCCACCCTAGTGGGCTCCGCGCACCCCGAGGGCGGGCGGGCGGGTCAGTTCTCGGGGTGCGCGGCCTCCCACTCGGCCTGGGCGCGGGCCCGCTCCGCGTTCTCCCGGTCGATCTGTCCGCCCTTGGTGACGGCGTACCACCAGGTCAGGGCGAAGAGCGGCCCGATCAGGAACATCGAGTACTCCCACAGCGCGGAGAGGACCAGCACGGCCTGGACGGCCCAGCCGATCGCGATGCCCACGGGCCTGCGCACGAGGGCGCAGTCCAGGACCGCCACCACGGCCAGGGCGGAGAAGCCCACCACGAACCACAGCGCGTGCGGCTCCGCCCGGTTCAGGCCGAACAGGGTCATGCCCAGGAAGAACAGCAGCAGCGCCTCGAGGCACAGCACCGTGGACGTGAACATGGCCCGCACGGAGCGGGTCCGCCGGCGCTGCCCGGGCCGCCACTCCCGCTGGGCGCGGGTCTCGCGGGCCGGGCGCCAGTCCTCCCGGCCGAAGCCGGGGGCGGCGTCCTCGCGGGGGTCGTGCTGCGGAGTGCTCATCGGCGGTCCTCTCCCAGGTCGCGGTCGTCCAGCAGGTCCAGGACCTCGGGGTCCACGGCGTCGTCGTCCTCGTCCGCCAGGCCGACGGCGGCCAGGAGGTCCTCGGGTTCGATGCCGCGGGCGGCCACGGTGACGGGTCCGGCGTGGGCCGGCTCCCCCAGCAGGTCCCGGACCTCGGCGGCCAGGGTGATGGAGCCGAGGACGAGCACGCCGCCGCCGGTGCCCGAGGCCAGCGCGTCGGCGCTGGTCTCCACGGCCTCCGCGCGGCCGACCGCCCACTCGAGGGCGTCCGGCACGGACTCGGTGGCGAAGACGTCGTCCTCCCCCCAGCCGGCGTCCACCGCGAGCGCGGCGAGGTCCCCGGCGGGGATCGCCCGGGGCGAGGCCGACTGCGTGAGGGCCACGTCCTCGACGTCGTCGCCGAACTCCCGGTAGAGGACCTCGAGCATGGTGCGGGCGTCCTTGTCCTGGAGCACGCCGACCACGAGGACCAGGCGGGTGAAGCCGAAGGACTCCTGGACGGCGCGGGCGGTGACGCGCACGCCGTCGGGGTTGTGGGCGGCGTCCACGATCACGGTGGGCGCGGTGCGCAGCACCTCGAGCCGCCCGGGCGAGGTGACCTGGGCCAGGCCCTCGCGGAGCAGCTCCTCGTCCAGGGGGCGGGCGCCGCCGCCGAGGAACGCCTCGAGGGCCGCGACGGCCACGGCCAGGTTCTCGGCCTGGTGGGCGCCGTGCAGCGGCAGGAAGAGATCGGGGTAGTCGGCGGCGAGGCCGCGCACGTCCACCTGCTGGCCGCCGACGGCCAGGCGCCGGTCCGCCACGCCGAACTCCACGCCCTCGAAGCGGAACGGGACGTCCGCAGCGCGGGCGGCGTCCAGGAGCACCTGGGCCGCATCCGGGTCCTGCGCGGCGGAGACGAGGAAGCCGCCGGGCTTGACGATCCCGGCCTTCTCCTGCGCGATCTCCGCCTCGGTCTCCCCCAGCAGGTCCGTGTGGTCCAGGGAGATGGGGGTGACCACGGAGACCGCGCCGTCGGCCACGTTGGTGGCGTCCGTGATCCCGCCCAGGCCCACCTCGAGCACGACGACCTCGACGGGCTCGTCGGCGAACACCGCGAAGCCCAGGGTGGTCACCGCCTCGAAGTAGGTCAGGCGGGGCTGGCCGGCGGTCTCGAGCTCGGCGTCGACGACCTGCACGAGCGGCAGGATCTCCCCCCATACGCGGACGAACGTCTCGTCCGCCACGGGGGCGCCGTCGATGCTGATCCGTTCGGTGACCGAGCGCAGGTGCGGCGAGGTGTAGCGGCCGGTGCGCAGGCCGTAGGCGCGCAACACCGCCTCGATCATGCGTGCCGTGGAGGTCTTCCCGTTGGTGCCGGTCAGGTGGATCACCGGGGCGGCGTGCTGGGGGTCGCCGAGCAGCGCCAGGACCCGCCGCATCGGCTCGAGGCGCGGCTCCATCCTGTTCTCCGGGGCGCGGGCCAGCAGGTCCGCGTACACGCCCTCGACGGTGGTGGGGGCCCCGCTCATGCGTCCGCCTTCGCGACCGTCACGAACACGGTCTTCATGGCGTCCTCGGCCGGGTCCGTGCGCGGGTCCGCCGCGCCGGAGTCCACGAGCTCGAGGTCCAGGGTCAGGGTCTCCTCCGCCACGAGGTCACGGTGCGCCTCGAGGGCGGCGACGACGGTGCCCGGGCCCTCGATGCGCGTGCGGACCCGGTCGGAGACGTCCAGTCCGGCGTCCTTGCGGACGGCCTGGACGGCCCGCACCACGTCGCGGGCGGTGCCCTCGGCGGCCAGCTCCGCGGTGACCTGCGTGTCCAGCACGAGGAATCCCTTGCCGTCATCGAACACATGCACAGCATGGCCATTCGGAACGTTGGACGCCACATTCCGAGCCGTGTAGTGCTTCTCAAGGAGGTTTACGTCCTCCCCATTCGAAAGATGAAGGGGAATATTTGCACCAAATGGCCCAGGGAAATCCGCCAGCGCCTTCTTGATCAACGGCACGTTCTTGCCGAAGTCCTTACCAGCCTCGCGGAAATTTAGGACAACCTCGGTTCCAATTCCGAATTCATCGATGTCGTCGGCCTTCGGACCACGAACGTCAATGACTTTGATGTTGAGTTCGTCCTTCAGAATCTCGACGAGCTCGTCCCTCACCTTGTTGGCGTCAGGCCGCACGATTGTCAGACGGGCCAGCGGCAGGCGCACACGCCGCTTAGCCGCCTTGCGCAACGCCGACCCTGCAGAACTCACGATGCGCACGAGGTCCATCCGCTCGACAAGTGCCTCCGCCTCGGGCCCGTGCGGGAACTGGTCCGCGTCCGGGTAGTCGGTGAGGTGGACCGAGCGGCCGCCGGTGAGGCCGCGCCAGATCTCCTCCGCCACGAGCGGCATGAGCGGGGCGGCGGCGCGGGTGAAGGCCTCCAGAACCGTCCAGAGCACGTCCATGGCCACGGTGTCCTCGGCGAAGAACCGCTCACGCGAGCGCCGGATGTACCAGTTGGTCAGGGTGTCCATGAACGCGCGCAGGGCGTCCGTGGCTTCCGAGACCTCGTACGCGTCCAGCGCGGTCTTGACCTCGCGGAGCATGCGCCCGGTGGCCGCCAGGACGTACTGGTCCAGCGGGTCCTCCGAGGCGTGGCGCGCGGAGGCGCGGTACCCCTCGGGGCGCGCGCCGACGTCGTGCGCGGTGTTCGCGTACAGGGAGAAGAAGTGCCACGCGTTCCACGCCGGGAGGATCACCTGCCGGGCCGCCTCGCGGATGCCCTCCTCCGTGACGATCAGGTTGCCGCCGCGCAGGATGGGGCTGGCCATGAGGAACCAGCGCATGGCGTCGGAGCCGTCCCGGTCCAGGACCTCGGTGACGTCCGGGTAGTTGCGCAGGGACTTGGACATCTTCTGCCCGTCCGAGCCGAGGACGATGCCGTGGGAGATCACGTGGGAGAAGGCCGGGCGGTCGAAGAGCGCCGTGGCGAGGATGTGCATGGTGTAGAACCAGCCGCGCGTCTGGCCGATGTACTCGACGATGAAGTCCGCCGGGTTGTGCGTGGGGAACCAGTCGGCGCGCTCGAACGGGTAGTGCACCTGCGCGTAGGGCATGGAGCCGGAGTCGAACCAGACGTCCAGGACGTCCTCCACGCGGCGCAGGGTCGCGCCCGCCGCGGCGGCCTCGGGGTCCGGGTGGGGGCGGGTGAGGTCGTCGATCCAGGGGCGGTGCAGGTCCACCTCGCCCTCGGCGTTGCGCGGCAGGCGGCCGAAGGCCTCCTCGATCTCGGCGAGCGAGCCGTAGACCTCCTGGCGCGGGAAGTCCGGGTGGTCCGACTCCCACACCGGGATGGGCGAGCCCCAGTAGCGGTTGCGGGAGATGGACCAGTCGCGGGCGTTGGCCACCCATGTGCCGAACTGGCCGTGCTTCACGTTGCCGGGGATCCAGGTGATCTCCTCGTTCAGCTCCAGCATGCGGTCCTTGACCTTCGTGACCGCGACGTACCAGGACGTGATGGCCCGGTAGATCAGGGGCGTGCGGCAGCGCCAGCAGTGCGGGTAGGAGTGCTCGTAGGAGGCCTCGCGGGCCACGCGGCCGAGCGCGCGCAGGGCCCGGACGATCGTGGTGTTCGCCTCGAACACCTGCACGCCGGCGATGTCCCTCAGGTCGCCGCGCCCGAGGCCGTCCCTGGCGAACAGCGGCAGGAAGCGGGCGCCCTCGTCCACGGAGAGCAGCACGGGGATGCCGGCGGCCTCGCACACGCGCTGGTCGTCCTCGCCGTAGGCCGGGGCCTGGTGGACCACGCCCGTGCCGTCGTCGGTGGAGACGTAGTCGTCGACGAGGATGCGATGGACGCCGTCCAGGGTGAGGGTGCGGGCGCCGACGGTGAAGGTCTCCCCCGCATGCGCCTCGAACAGGTCGGTGAACAGCGGCGCATAGGCCAGGCCGCCGAGGCGAGCGCCCGGGACGGTCTCCGTGACGGCGGCGCGGGCGGCGTCGGCGTCGGCGTAGCCGAGCTCCTTGGCGTGCGCGCCCACGCGGTCCTGGGCGAGGAGGAAGCGCTCGGCACCCGGCACCGTGGCGCCTTCGGGGCCGGCCGGCACGAGGGCGTAGTCGATCTCCGGCCCGACGGCGAGGGCCGCGTTGGTCGGCAGGGTCCAGGGGGTGGTGGTCCAGGCGAGCACGTGCACGCCGGCCAGGTGCGCGGCGAGCTCGGCGTCGGCGCCGCCGTCGGGGATCAGGGCCGGGTCCTCGGGCAGGCCGCGGATCGGGAAGGACACCGTGACCGAGGGGTCCTGACGCATCTGATAGACGTCGTCGTCCATGCGCAGCTCGTGGTTGGACAGCGGGGTCTCGTCATGCCAGCAGTAGGGCAGCACGCGGAAGCCGCGGTAGGTCAGGCCCTTGCGGTGCAGCTCGGAGAACGCCCAGATCACGGACTCCATGAAGTCCGGGGTGAGCGTCTTGTAGTCGTTCTCGAAGTCCACCCACCGGGCCTGACGGGTGACGTAGTCCTGCCACTGGTCCGTGTACTTCAGGACGGAGGCGCGGCAGGCGTCGTTGAACGTGTCGATGCCCATCTGCTCGATCTCGGACTTGTCCGTCATCCCGAGCTGCTTCATGGCCTCGAGCTCGGCGGGCAGGCCGTGGGTGTCCCAGCCGAACCGGCGCTCCACGCGCCGCCCCTGCTGCGTCTGGTAGCGGGCCACCAGGTCCTTCACGTAGCCCGTGAGGAGGTGGCCGTAGTGCGGCAGGCCGTTGGCGAAGGGCGGGCCGTCGTAGAACACGAACTCGTTCTGCGAGCCGTCCTCGTTCTGGGCGGGGCGCTGGTCGATCGAGGCCTGGAAGGTGCCGTCCTCGGCCCAGTAGCGCAGCACGCGCTCCTCGAGCTCGGGCAGACGCGGCGAGGCCGGGGTGCGCTGGGAGGGGTCGGACGAGGCGAGGGGGTACACGGCGATCCTTGTCTTCGCTTGCGGACGGCGGGCTGGGGCTCTGTCTGCAAGGACGCCTCACGGCGCGGTACCACCCTGCTTGCCGCGCTCCCCCGGCGGGACCGGGGCGCGCGACCGCTCGTGACGGCTGTGACGGGCCTGCCCGTCCGGGTCTAGTGGGGCGTTCCGCCGTCGGCCACGGGGCCGGGGCGCGGAGGACGCCCGTTCTTCCGGAGGCTCGCCGGTGATGGCCGGGTCGACGCCTGTGGGCGACAGTCTAGCGCGTGGGCGACGGCCCCGCTCCGAGCCGTCCAGCGCCGCGGCGACATTCCAGCGCGGCGGTCCGCTCAGATCGAGGTGCGCTTGACGCTGTCGAGATCGCCGTCCACCGTCACGTGGACAGCCTCCCGGCCGTAGGCCCACAGCAGCAGCTCGCCGGCCTCGCCGGACACGGTCACGGGCGGGCGGGACGCCACGGCGCCACGGCTCACGACGACGGGTGCTCGGCCCGGCACCTGCAGGACCACCGGGGCCTCGGAGCGGCGGAGCATGAGGGGTGCCATGCGCCGGACCAGGCGGTACAGCTCCTCCTGGTCCGCCTCCGAGAGCTCGCGCGGTCCCGGCACGGCGCCGCCCTGCGCCGCCTCGCCGCGGCGGACGTCCTCGAGGTGCACGAAGTGCTCGGCGGCGTTGACCTGGGCGTCGACCAGGCGCATGGGGTTCAGCGCCGGGGCGCCGTCGGCCCACTCGCGGACCAGCTCGGCGTAGTCGCGGCCCTTGGCCCGTGCGGTGAGGGAGTCGAGGTGGCCCTGGAGGGGCTTCACGAACATCCCGGCCATGGCGTCCGGCCGGTGCTCGCGCAGCCAGAGGTGCGCGGCCATGTCGCGGGTGCTCCACCCCTCGCACAGGGTCGGGGCGTGCGGGCCCTTCTCGATCAGCAGGTCGGCCAGGCGGGCGCGTTCATCGGAGGCGAAGGTCATGCCCGCCACGCTAGTCAGGGCCGGGGCGCGGGCGCGAGGTCCACGGTGCCGATCCCGGCCCGCTCCCGGTCCGGGGGTGGACCGGGTCCCGGGGGTCATGCGCCCCGGCGGATCACCTTGTGCTGGGCCGCCTGGGCCACGGGCCGGAGCACGATCTGGTCCAGGTTCACGTGGTGCGGGACCTCCACGGCGTAGGCGCACACGTCCGCGACGTCGTCGGCGGTGAGCGGCTTCTCGACGCCGGCGTACACCTTCGCGGCGGTGGCCTCGTCCCCGTCGAATCGGACGAGGGCGAACTCGTCGGTGCGCACCATGCCCGGCAGCACCTCGACCACGCGCACGTTGTGCTCGGCCTCCTCCAGGCGCAGGGCGCCGGTGAGGCCGTGCTCGGCGAACTTGGCCGCGTTGTACCCGCCGCCGCCCTCGTAGGAGACCAGGCCGGCGGTGGAGGACAGGATGAGCACCGTCCCCTCCCCGTGGGCGCGGAGCATCGGCAGGAGCGCGCGGGTGAGCTTGAGGGTGGACATGACGTTGACCTGGAACATCCACTCCCAGTCCTCGTCCCGCGCCTCGGCCACGGGGTCGGCGCCGTGGGCCCCGCCGGCGATGTTCACGAGGGTGTCCACGCCCCCGGCGGCCTGAGCTGCGGCGAGGACGCGGGCGACGTCGTCGTCCCGGGTCAGGTCGGCGGCCACGCCCGTGATCGTGCCGGCCAGCTCGGCGGCCTCGGCCTCCAGCGACGCGAGGCGATCGGCACGGCGGGCCACCGCGAGCACGGACCAGCCGGTGCGGGCCAGGCGCAGCGCGGTGGCGCGGCCGATGCCGGAGGAGGCACCGGTGACGACGGCGGAGCGGCCGGCATGCGGGGCGTCGGCAGCGGACGGGACGGTGGCGGCGAGGTGCTCGGTCATGGCTTCAGACAACCACACGGGCACGCCTCGGGGACGCCCGGTCCGCCGCGTGTCGCATGGGAGGATGGGAGGCATGGCTGAGAACACGCAGGGCACAGACACGCCCACCGACGCATCGACCGCTCCGAGCACCGCCGCCGTGACGGTCCCGGACAAGCCGGCCCTGGAGGGCCTCGAGGAGAAGCTCACCGCCCGCTGGGCCGAGGAGGGCGTGTACGCCTTCGACGCGGACACGACGCGCGAGCAGGTCTACTCGATCGACACGCCCCCGCCCACGGCCTCCGGCTCCCTGCACGTGGGCCACGTGTTCTCCTACACGCAGACGGACGTGCTGGCCCGCTTCCAGCGCATGACCGGCAAGAACGTGTTCTACCCGATGGGCTGGGACGACAACGGCCTGCCCACCGAGCGCCGCGTGCAGAACTACTACGGCGTCCGCTGCGACCCCACGAAGCCGTACATCGAGGGCTACCGCCCGCCGGAGCCGCCCGCGAAGAACCAGCGCGACTGGGACGTCGTCTCCCGCAAGAACTTCATCGAGCTCTGCGAAGAGCTCGCGGTGCAGGATGAGAAGGTCTTCGAGGACCTCTTCACCCGCCTGGGCCTGTCCGTGGACTGGTCCATGACCTACCGCACCATCGACGACGTCTCCCGCGCCGTCTCGCAGCGCGCCTTCTTGAAAAACTTCGCCGACGGCGACGCCTACCTCTCCGAGGCCCCCACCATGTGGGACGTCACCTTCCGCACGGCCGTGGCCCAGGCCGAGCTCGAGGACCGCGAGGTCCCCGGCGCCTACCACCGCTACGCGTTCACCGCCGCGGACGGCGAGCAGGTGTTCATCGAGACCACGCGCCCCGAGCTGCTGGCCTCCTGCTCCGGCCTCGTGGCCCACCCGGACGACGCGCGCTACCAGCACCTGTTCGGCACCACCGTCACCTCCCCGCTGTACGGCGTCGAGGTGGAGGTGTTCCCCCACGCGCTGGCCAAGCCGGACAAGGGCTCGGGCATCGCCATGGTCTGCACCTTCGGCGACCTCAACGACGTCACGTGGTGGCGCGAGCTGCAGCTGCCCACCCGCACGCTGATCGGGCGGGACGGCCGGTTCGCTGCGGACGTGCCCGAGTGGATCACCTCGGAGGAGGGCCGGAGGGCCTACGAGGAGACCGTGGCCGGCAAGACCGTGTTCTCCGCCAAGCAGGGCGTGGTGGACGCGCTGGTGGCCGCCGACCTGCTGGACGGCGAGCCGAAGAAGATCATGCACGCGGTGAACTTCTACGAGAAGGGGGACAAGCCCCTCGAGGTGGTCACCTCCCGCCAGTGGTACATCCGCAACGGCGGCCGCGACGCCGACCGGCGCGAGGGCCTGATCGCCCGCGGCCGGGAGCTGGCCTGGCATCCGGAGCACATGCGCCACCGCTACGAGAACTGGGTGGAGGGCCTCAACGGGGACTGGCTGGTGTCCCGCCAGCGGTTCTTCGGCGTCCCGATCCCGGTCTGGTACCCCCTCGACGCCGAGGGCGAGCCCGTCTACGACTCCCCCATCGTCCCGGCGGACGAGTCGCTCCCGGTCGACCCGATCGCCGAGACCGCCCCGGGGTACGCGGAGGACCAGCGCGACGTGCCCGGCGGGTTCACCGGCGACCCGGACGTGCTCGACACATGGGCGACGTCGTCGCTCACCCCGCAGATCGTGGGCCGCTGGAGCCGCGACGAGCGGTTCTTCCAGAACGTGTTCCCGTTCGACCTGCGCCCGCAGGGCCACGACATCATCCGGACCTGGCTCTTCTCCACCGTGGTCCGCGCCGACGCGCTCAACGGCTCCGTGCCGTGGACGGACACCGCCCTCTCCGGCTGGATCCTGGACCCGGACCGCAAGAAGATGTCCAAGTCCAAGGGCAACGTGGTGGTCCCCACGGACATCCTGGACGAGTTCGGCGCCGACGCCGTGCGCTACTGGGCCTCTTCGGCCCGTCTCGGCGCGGACACCGCGTACGAGGTCGCGCAGATGAAGATCGGCCGTCGCCTGGCCATCAAGCTGCTCAACGCCGCCAAGTTCGTCCTCAACCTGGGCGCCACCCAGGACGCCGTGGTGCGCTCCGCCGAGGACGCCGCCGTCGTCGTCAACCGCCTGGACCAGGCGCTCCTGGCCCGGCTGGCGGAGACCGTGCGCCAGGCGACCGCCGCGTTCGAGGCCTACGACTACGCCCGCGCCCTCAACGTGACCGAGTCCTTCTTCTGGCAGTTCACGGACGACTACGTGGAGCTGATCAAGGACCGCGCGTACGGAGGCCACGGCGAGGACGAGCAGGCCTCCGTGGTGGCCACCCTGGCCACCACCCTGGCCACCCTGCTGCGTCTGCTGGCGCCGTTCCAGCCGTTCGCCACCGAGGAGGTCTGGAGCTGGTGGCGCACCGGCTCCGTCCACCGCGCGCCGTGGCCGGGGCTGCCGGAGGAGCTCTCCGGGCTGCAGGCGGCCTCCTCCGCCGGCGACCCGCTCGTGCTGGCCGTCGTGGCGCAGGCCCTGGGCGGCATCCGCAAGGCCAAGTCCGAGGCGAAGGTCAAGCAGCGCACCGCGGTGCGCACGGCCACCGTCACCGCTCCGGGGGCGCAGCTCGAGGCCCTGCGCGGCGGCGTGCAGGACCTCAAGGCGGCCGGCAACGTGGCCGAGCTGACCCTGGTCGAGGGCGGCGAGGAGCTCACCGTCTCCGACGTCGAGCTCGCCCCCGCCGAGGAGGCCTGAGGCCCCGCCTCCTCGACGACGACGGCCCCTCACCCGCGCGGGTGAGGGGCCGTCGCCCGCTCCGGGCCGCCTGGGCCATGGTGTGGCGGGCGGGCCGGACGTCTCAGATCGACGGCGCCACCAGCGTCGTGAGCGTGCGGGGACCCGGCTGCCACAGCAGGAGCCGGTCGGCGACGATCTCCCGGGGGGTCAGGGGCGCCACGAAGGCGAGCACTCCGCCCACGTCCTGTCTCGGGACCCGACGGGCCAGGCTGAGGTGCGGGATCCACGGCCGGAAGGCGGTGGGGTCCCGCTGCGCCGCGCGCCGCTCCACCGCCAGGGCCAGGTCCGCCTGAGCCTCCAGCAGCCAGGCCACGGTGGGCCGATCCCGACCGAAGAGCACGGTGCCGCCGACGCGCAGCGGTGCCGGCAGCAGCGGACCCACGACCGCGGCGGCGTCGGCGGCCTCGTCGCCCGTGATCATCCCGCCCGGTGCGGCCGGGGACGGCAGGGTGACATGGGGGGCGTTGGACGCGGACCGGTGGTCGGCCTGCGAGGGCAGCCCAGCGGCCCGCAGGGCCTCCCACACGTCGCGCACGAGGGCGTCGTCCGCGGCGGACAGGCGGAGCTCGAGGGCGTCGACGGGCATGGCGCTCAGGCCTCCGTCCCGGTGCCCGCCGGCAGCCACGGCGCGGCCGCCTCCCCGTGGGCCCTGCGGCGGTCCGGATCCATGCGCTCCCACTGCGCGACGATCATGGCGGTGCGGCGGTTGGCACGGAACAGCTCCAGGTGGTCGTCCACGAACGACCAGTAGAGCCCGTCCCAGGCGGCGGTCCAGGGGCCCGCGTCGATGTCCGACATGGATCGGAGGTAGCGGGATCCGGAGATGTAGGGCTTGGTGGTGGCGGCGTCGCCCGCCGCGAACTGGCTCATCGCGTACACGTTGGGCACCATCACCCAGTCGTAGGCGTCCACGAACATGGCCGCGAACCATGCGTACACCGCGTCCGGGCGCACCCGCTGCAGCAGCAGCACGTTCCCCAGCACCATGAGACGTTCGATGTGGTGGGCGTAGCCGTGTCCAGGACACGCCGGATCACGTGGTCCACGAGGTCGAGGCCCGTGGATCCGTCCCACCAGCCGGGAGGAAGATCCCGGGTGAAACCCAGCTGGTCGGCCGTCCGCAGCGCGCGCCCGCGCACGTGGTACAGCCCCCGCATGTACTCCCGCCACCCGATCAGCTGCCGCACGAACCCCTCGAGCGACGGCAGGTCCACCGGCTCGCGGGCATGCTCGGTGAGGACCGCGTCGAGCGCCTGGTCCGGCGTGAGCAGCCCTGCGTTCAGCGCGGGGGTGAGCACGGAGTGGTACACGAACGGGTGCGCCGTGGCGATCGCGTCCTCATACGGGCCGAAGGTGCGCAGGCGCTCCTCGACGAACTGGTCCAGCAGGGCGCGGGCCTCGTCGGGGGCCGTGGGCCAGCAGAACGTGGCCGGGTCGCCGGGGGCGTCCGGGAACTCCTCGCGCACCCACGCGATGGCGGCGACGACGTCGGGGTCCTCGGGCTCGACGAGCGTCACCGGGGGCGGCTGATGCCCCCGCGGCAGCCGCTTGCGGTTCTCCGTGTCGAAGGACCACCGCCCGCCCGCCGGGGAGCCGTCCGCCCCCACGAGCACACCGAGCCGGCGCCGCTGCCACCGGTAGAAATCCGCCATGCGCGGGGACGCGCCGCCGAGCTGCTCCCAGAGGCTGCTCCGGTCCGTGAGGAAGCCCGGCGATTCGAGGACGTCCCCGGGACGCAGGGTGATGCCGGCATCGACGAGGGCCGCGGTGATGTCCCGGGACATCCAGTCGTCCACCACGTCCACGCAGGTGACGCGCTCCACGCCGAGTCGGCGCAGCAGAGCGGTGAGCTGGCTCCGGCTGCTGCGATCGCCGCGCGAGTCGAGGACGTGGACCGTCCGCCCACGGCTGCGCGCCCGCCGGGCGAACCGGCGCAAGGACGCGCGGTGCAGGACGAGCTTGTGTGCGTGGAACGGCAGCTGCCGGATGAGCAGGTCGTGCTCGAGCAGGATCAGATCCGCCTCCGGCGCCGTGTCGAGCTGGGCGTCGAACAGCTGGTGGGGCAGCACGAGGTGAGCGGTGGCGGGCATGGCACCACGCTGGGCGGCGGGCCGGTGTGGGGGCACGCGCGGCCGGTCGCCGCGCACCGGCCGCCCGGCCCGCACCACCGTCGGCCCGCCGCTCAGTCGAACTGCGGGTCCGTAGTGCGGGCGCGCTTGATCTCGTAGAAGTACGGGAAGCGGGCCAGAGCAAGGGCGCCGTCGAAGATCTCCCCCGCGGTCTCCCCGCGCGGGATGCGGGTGAGGACGGGGCCGAAGAACGCGGTGCCCTCGAAGGCGACCACGGGCGTGCCGACGTCGTTGCCGACCAGTTCCTCGGCGGCGCGCTGCTTCGCACGCAGCTCGTCGTCGCCGGCGTCGGACCCGGTGGCGGCGAGGATCGGGGCCGGGTCCCAGCCGAGGCCCTCGGCGGCGGCGGTGATGGCCGTGGGGTAGTCCTTCACACCCTCGGTGTGGATCTTCGTGCCGAGGGCGGCGTACCAGTCCCCCAGCTGCTCGGGACGCTCCCGTCCCACGTGCAGGGTGGCGCGGGCCGGGACCAGGCCGCGGTCCGTGGCGGCGCGATAGTCCGGGTCCAGATCGCGGCCCTCGTTGAGCATGTAGAGGGACATCTGCCGGAAGCGCACCTCGACGTCCCGGACCTTCTCCACTTCGAGGATCCACCGGGAGGTGATCCAGGCGAACGGGCAGGTGGGGTCGAAGTAGAAGTCGACGGCGGGGGTGCCGGTGCTCTCGGCCATGGCGGCGTCCTCTCGGGTGGGGTCGTGGAGTCGGAGCGTGGATGCTCCTTGGCGGGGCCAACGTCCCCGCCGGGCGATCTATGCCGAGCGGGCGAGGATCACGCGGACCGGCGGCGGCGCTTGCGCTCCACCTCGGCCGGGATCAGGACCGGTTCGGCCTCCCCGCGGACCACGTCACCGGAGATGACCACGGTGCCGACGTCCTCGCGGGAGGGCAGCTCGAACATGACGGGCTTGAGCACGTCCTCCATGATGGAGCGCAGGCCGCGGGCGCCCGTGCCACGGGCCTCGGCCTGCTCCACGACGGCGTCCAGGGCGTCCGGCTCGAACTCGAGCTCCACGCCGTCCATGAGGAACAGCTTCTGGTACTGCTTGAGGAGGGCGTTCTGCGGCTCCGTGAGCACCCGGACGAGCTGCTCGTGGGAGAGGTCCTCGACCGTGGTGATCACGGGCAGGCGGCCGATGAACTCGGGGATGAGGCCGAACTTCAGCAGGTCCTCGGGGCGCACGTCCGCGTAGCTGACCTCCCCCGAGCCGAGGTGGTTCAGCGGGGCCCCGAAGCCGATGCCCTTGCGTCCGGCGCGGGAGCCGATGATCTCGTCCAGGCCTGCGAAGGCGCCGGCCACGATGAACAGCACGTGGGACGTGTCGATCTGCAGGAACTCCTGGTGCGGGTGCTTCCGCCCGCCCTGCGGCGGCACGGAGGCCACGGTGCCCTCGAGGATCTTCAGCAGGGCCTGCTGCACGCCCTCGCCGGAGACGTCCCGCGTGATGGAGGGGTTCTCCGACTTGCGGGAGATCTTGTCGATCTCGTCGATGTAGATGATCCCCTGCTCGGCCCGCTTGACGTCGTGGTCCGCGGCCTGGATCAGCTTGAGGAGGATGTTCTCCACGTCCTCGCCCACGTAGCCGGCCTCGGTCAGGCTGGTGGCGTCCGCGACCGCGAACGGCACGTTGAGCATGCGCGCGAGGGTCTGGGCGAGGTAGGTCTTGCCGGAGCCGGTGGGGCCGACCATGAGGATGTTGGACTTGCCGACCTCCACGTCCGCCAGGTCGTCCCGCTCCTCAAGGCGATCGGCGAGGTCTCCCCCGCGCAGCTGGTGTCCGCGCACGCGCTTGTAGTGGTTGTACACCGCGACGGCGAGCGAGCGCTTGGCGGCCTCCTGGCCGATCACGAACCGCTCGAGGTGGTCGAAGATCTCCTGCGGGGTGGGCAGGGTCAACTCGTCCGACTCGGTGGCCTCGCCGAGCTCCTCCTCGATGATCTCGTTGCACAGCTCGATGCACTCGTCGCAGATGTAGACCCCGGGTCCCGCGATGAGCTTGCGCACCTGCTTCTGGCTCTTTCCGCAGAACGAGCACTTCAACAGGTCAGCGCTCTCGCCGATGCGCGCCATGGTGTCTCCTCGAGGTCAGGGGGGCCGGGGCGGGCCGGGGTGGGGCGCCGCCGTCGGGTCAGGGATCCAGGATACGCACGGGTCAGGACAGGTTGACCGCGTGTCGCGGCCGCGACGCGGTCCGCCCCGGACGGCCGGGGCCCCGCCGGCCGACGACGGCGGACGGGGCCCCGGGACGGGCTCGATTCAGGAGGCCGGGCGGGTGATCTTGCGGGAGGCGAGGACCTCGTCCACGAGGCCGTACTCCTTGGCGCCCTCGGCGGAGAGGAACTTGTCCCGGTCGATGTCCCGGGAGACCTCCTCGGGCGTGCGGTTGGACAGGGACGCCAGGGTCTCCTCCATCCACACGCGCATGCGGTTGATCTCGTTCGCATGGATCTCCAGGTCCGTGGCCGTGCCGCGGTCGCCCTGCATGGCCGGCTGGTGGATCAGCACGCGGGCGTTCGGCAGGGCCAGGCGCTTGCCGGGCGCGCCGGCGGCCAGCAGCACGGCGGCGGCGGAGGCCGCCTGGCCGAGGCACACGGTCTGCACCTCGGGGCGGATGAACTGGATCGTGTCGTAGATCGCGGTCATGGCAGTGAAGGAGCCGCCGGGCGAGTTGATGTACAGCGTGATGTCACGCTCGGAGTCCATCGCCTCGAGGACCAGCAGCTGGGCCATGATGTCGTCCGCCGAGGCGTCGTCCACCTGGGCGCCGAGGAACACGATCCGGTCCTCGAACAGCTTGGCGTACGGGTCCTGGCGCTTGAAGCCGTAGGGGGTCCGCTCCTCGAACTGCGGGAGGATGTAGCGGGCGCCCGGGGTGGGCTGGGTCGGCGTGCCGACGGGCAGGCCGGTGGGGAACTGGGTCATTCTGCTCTCCTGGGAGGTTCGGTCGGGGCGCGGCGGAGGGGGCTCAGCCCTCGACGCCGCCGCCGCCGGTGACGGAGGCCGCGCTCTGCGCGATGTGGTCGATGAAGCCGTACTCGAGGGCCTCCTGCGCCGTGAACCACTTGTCACGCGCGTTGTCCTCGAGGATCGTGTCGACGTCCTGGCCGGTCTGCTCGGCGGTCAGCTCCGCCATCACGCGCTTCATGTGCAGGATCAGCTGGGCCTGGATGCGGATGTCCGACTCGGTGCCCCCGATGCCGCCCGAGGGCTGGTGCATCAGGATGCGGGCGTGCGGGGTGGCGTAGCGCTTGCCCTTGGCGCCGGAGGCCAGCAGGAACTGACCCATGGACGCCGCCAGGCCGGTGGCCACGGTCACCACGTCGTTCGGGATGTACTGCATGGTGTCGTAGATCGCCATGCCCGCCGTGACGGAGCCGCCCGGCGAGTTGATGTACAGGTAGATGTCCTTCTCCGCGTCCTCCGCGGAGAGCAGGAGCAGCTGCGAGCAGATCGCGTTGGCGTTGTCGTCGCGCACGTCCGACCCCAGCCAGATGATGCGCTCCTTGAGCAGCCGGTTGTAGAGGTAGTCCTCGCGGAGCGTCGGGTCCACCGACGTCATGCGGGGGGTGATGTCCGTCATCACTGCTGCCTTCCTGTCGATTCGCGGTGCGGGCCGCCGTCCTCCGCGCGGGCGGCGGACGGATCCCGGATCGTGCTCGAGACTAGCCGCCGGGCGCGCGCCGCGGGGGTGAGGCGCGGGCGTTTCGCTGACGGCGTCGCTCCCTGGTCCGCCCGGGACGACGACGCCCCACACCCCGTGCGGGGTGTGGGGCGTCGTCGACGTGGGCGTCGGAGTCGGATCAGGCCTCGTCGGTCTCCACGGCCGGCTCGCCGTCCTCGGCATCGGCCGTCTTCTTGGCCGGGGCCTTCTTGGCGGCCGGCTTCTTGGCGGCGGCCTTCTTCTTGGCCGGGGCCTTCTTCTCGGCCTCCTCCTCCTCGGCGGGGGCCTCGTCGGACTCGGCGGCGGCGTCGATGGCCTCCTGGCCGCCCGGGGTCACGAACGCGGTCAGGTCCACGGCGTTGCCCTCGGTGTCGGTGACCTCGGCGTGCTCGAGCACCTTGGCCAGGGCCTTGCGGCGGCGCACCTCGCCCATGATCATCGGGATCTGGCCGGCCTGGTCCAGCATCATCGCGAACTGGTTCGGGTCCATGCCGTACTCGGCCGAGGTGGCCATGATGTACTCGATCAGCTCGCCCTGGTCCACGGTCACGGACTCGGCCTCGGCGACCTCGTCGAGGATGACCTCGTTGGCGAACGCCTCGCGGGTGTTCTTCTCGAGCTCCTCGCGGTGCTCGGGGGTGTCGTGGTCGTCGCCGGCAGCGTGGCCGCCCTGGGAGAAGTGCTGCTCGAGCTGCTCGGCGATCACGTTCTCGGGGACCGGGACCTCCACGAGCTTGCCCAGCTCCTCGAGGACCTTGTCGCGGGCCTCGACGCCCTGGCGGTTCACGGCCTCCTCGGCGGCCTTCTTCTTCAGGTCCTCCTTGAGCTCGGCGATCGTGTCGAACTCGGAGGCCAGCTGGGCGAAGTCGTCGTCGGCCTCGGGCAGCTCGCGCTCCTTGACGGCCTGCAGGACGAGCTTGACCGTGGCGGTCTCGCCGTCGTGCTCGCCGCCGGAGAGGGTGGTCTCGAAGGTGGCGTCCTCGCCGGCGGACAGGCCCTCGAGCGCCTCGTCGATGCCGTCGAGCATGGTGCCGGCGCCGACCTGGTAGGACAGGCCCTGGGCCTGGTCCACCTGCTCGCCGTCCACGGAGGCGGTGAGGTCCATGGTCACGAAGTCGTCCTTCGCGGCCGGGCGGTCCACGTCCTTGAGGGTGCCGAAGCGGGAGCGCAGGGCGTCCAGCTGGGCCTGCTCGTCCTCGGCGGTGGCCGCGGCGGGCTCCACGGTGACCTTGAGGCCCTTGTAGTCGGGCAGCTCGATGGTGGGACGCACGTCGAACTCGGCGGTGAAGGCCACGGGGCCCTCGGCCTCGTCACCCACGGGGGCCTCGGTGACGTCCACCTCGGGGCGGGAGATCGGGGTGACCTCGGCCTCGGCGACGGCCTGGCCGAACCAGGTGTTCAGGCTGTCGTTGACGGCCTGGTCCACGACCGCTGCGCGGCCGAAGCGCTGCTCGATCAGACGCGCGGGGACCTTGCCCTGGCGGAAGCCGGGGATCTGGACCTGCTGGGCGATGTCCTTGTACGCCTTGTCCAGCGCGGGCTTCACCTCCTCGAACGGCACCTCGACGGTCAGCTTGACGCGGGTCGGGCTGAGGTTCTCTGCGGTGGACTTGACCACGGACGGCTCCTGTTGCACTGGGGTTGTCGGTTTACTGTGACGTCGAGTCGGGGTGACAGGATTTGAACCTGCGGCCTCACGCTCCCAAAGCGCGCGCTCTACCAAGCTGAGCTACACCCCGTGGCGGACTCCGCGCCGGGTCGGCTCCGGCCGCGGCGCTGCGGGCACCCGAGACGCTGCCCGGAGGCAGACTGGGGAAGCCTACCGCGCCGCGTCGCCCGGGCGGGAATCCGCCGTGTGGAGACCATCCGATCTCGTGCCGGCGCGTCCGGTGAACCCGTCCATGGTCCGGTTGACGCCCAGCAGGTCCATGGTCGCGTCGAACGCCCGCACGGGAAGCGCTCGCAGCGGTGCGATCAGGTGCACGGCGGCGGGCATCAGGAGGCGGCGGCGACCGTCCTCCACCGCGTCGAGCACCGCCTCCGCCACCGCCTCGGGCTCGAGGATCGGCAGCAGGGCGGGGACGCGGGTGCGCACGCCGTCGAACATCCCGGTGGAGATGTAGAAGGGGCACACGGTGAGGGTGCCGACACCGCTGCCGCGCTGACGCAGCTCGGCCTCGAGGGACTCGGTGAACCCGACGGCGGCATGCTTGGACGCGGAGTAGTCGGTCTGGCGGGCCACGCCCACCAGCCCTGCCGCGGAGGCCACCGTCACCACGGTGCCGCGGTCCCGCTCGAGCATGCCGGGCAGGAACGCGCGGGTGACCCAGTAGGGGGCCAACGCGTTGACCTCGTAGGTCCGGCGGATCCCTGCCTCGGTGGCCTCCAGCAGCGGGGCGCCAGTGACCACGCCCGCGTTGTTCACGACGACGTCGAGCTGCCCCGCCTCGCGGGCGGCCGCGGCGACGGCGACGGTGTCCGTGACGTCCACCGCGGCGGCCTCCGCCCGGGCGCCGAGGGCGCGTACCTCATCCGCCACGCGGGCGCCGGCGTCGGCGTCCAGGTCCCAGAGGACGATCCGGTCGGCCCCGCGCCGGGCGGCCCCGAGCGCCATCAGCCGGCCGATGCCGGATCCGCCGCCGGTGATGAGGACGCTTCGTCCGCGCAGCGGGAGTGCGCGCGGACGGGGGCGGCGGGGAAGGGGGATGCGCGGGGCCATGGGATGCTCCCTCGGGTCGGGCGGAGGCTCCGGATCCATCTCAGGACGGCGGCGGGCAGGCGCGGGACCTCCGCATGCTAGGGTGGTCGCCGCCGGTCTGCGCCCGACGCAGGCCCACGGGGATGTAGCTCAATGGTAGAGCCCCAGTCTTCCAAACTGGCTACGCGGGTTCGATTCCCGTCATCCCCTCCCCGGCGACGAAGGGTCCGACACCTCCGAGGTGTCGGGCCCTTCCTGCATCCCGGGTCAGTACTGCCTCAGGTCGACCGTGAACGTCATGCCGCTGATCACGACCGACGGCGCGATGCCGTTCGCCCTGACGCCGACATCGACGCGCGACGTGGGGCCGGCGTAGGTCACCGCCGTGGAGCCCGTGCCGTTCTGCGTCGGCACCGTGATGGGGTTCGTCCCCGTCGCGGCGCCGGAGTCGGCCACCGTGCTGGGTGCGGGGGTGAATGTGACGTATTCCTGGCCTCGGAGGTTGTCGTTGTTATCGGGGCCGGTGATGTCCGACACCGCGAAGGTCAGGTTCGTGACGCTGCGGCCGATCTGGACGGTCACGGTGTCGGCCTGATGGACGGTGAGCTGTGTGGCAGTGCGGGTGGTGTTGGGCGGCGCCGTGATGGTCACCGGAATGGTGGGGACGCCGGCAGGCACGTTCGCGCCGATCGGACGGGCCACACCTGCGGCGAAGTCCACCCGGTAGGTGTACGTGGGCGACGCCGCGGCGAGCGGTGCGGCCGCGACCGCGGCCACGACGGGGGCGCTCCAGGCGACCGAGCGGAGGATGGTGCCGCGGGAGACGGGACGGGCGAGCCGGGTCGGGCGGGGGCGGGGCGGCGGGCATGATGGATCCTCCAGCGGGGACGGGGCGGGGCGAGACGGCCACGGGCGGATCCGGGAGGGATCGGGAACGGGCCGGAGGGGAGCCGGCCGGAGACGTCGAGGACCATGCCACAGAGTCTCTGTGAAGATTTTGCGTGATGACTCATCTCTTCTTTTCCCGTGCAGGGCCGGGGGCCCGGAGTGGACCAGGTGGCCGGCGGCCTGAATCCGGTCGCACTCGGCCCCCCGGCATTGACCGACCCGCCCCGCACCCACGTACCGTCCGGGACATGTCGATCACCTCCCTCCTCACCGGTCGCGCGACGGCCCTCCTCCCCCTGCCCGCCCGTCTGGCCCTGACGTTCGGTCCCCGCGCCGTGCGTGCCTACGGCGACTGGCGCAGCAAGAAGGGCCGTGCGGCGGCCGCTTCGAAGCTCGGCGGCCGGGTCCCGCGCCGCGGCGCGCAGCAGCGCGGCCGTGCTGCCTCGCGTCGGAACGGCTTCCCGTGGGGCGTGGGCCTCGGGGGCGTCGCTCTCGGCGCTCTCAGCACCGCGGCGGCGCTCCTCGGCGGGAAGGCGCTGAAGGAGCACTCGTCCCGCGGCACCCGCACCGAGATCGGGTCCACCGGTCAGACCCTCGTGACCCGCGCGGACACCACCACGGCCGCCCCGGTCACGCGCACCGTGATCGAGCACCCCGGCCACTGACCGGTGGGGCGGCGGGCCGTACGCCCTGCGAAGAGCCCACTGTCACACCCGCCGTCCGATCCGGACCTCACCACTACTGAAACGAACTGGTGAGGACACACCCTCACCGGCCCCGCCGACGAGCGCGTGAGGGTGTGTCCTCACCAGTTGGTGTCCGCGAGAGGGAGGTGGGGGGTCAGTGCTGGCAGACCATGCAGCGGTAGAGCTTGCGGGCCGCCATCTCCTCCACCACGATCGTCTCGCGCCGGCACACGAGGCACGCCTGCCCCTGACGCTTGTACACGTAGTACGACGGCCTGCCACCCCCGGGGGCGGCGGCCCGGTGCTCCCGGGTCGTGCTGACGATCCGGCCCAGGCGCACCCCCATGCGCATCAGCTCGCCGTTGTCCCGGTAGAGGGCAGTCAGGCGCTGCTCCCCCACCTCCCGCGCCGGAGTCCACGGGTCCAGGCCCGCGCGGAACAGCGACTCGGCGCGGAAGATGTTGCCGACGCCCGCCACCATGGACTGGTCCATCAGCACCGCGCCGATGGGCCGCCTCGTCCGGGACGCACGGTCCACGAAGGCGTCCGGGGCGTCGTCGTTCAGGGGGTCCGGGCCGAGCCGTGCCAGGAGGACGTCGGCCTCCTGCCGCGTGAGCAGCTGGCACGCGGTGGCCCCGATCAGGTCCGCCCACCCGTGGACGGTCTGCAGGCGCAGCCGCACGGTGTCCCGCGGGGCGGGGGCCACCAGGGCGGGCACGCGCGCGGCGGAGACCCCGCACACGAGCTTCTCCTGACCCGAGCCCGGAGCCGGACGGGGATCGTCGTCGTCGGCGTCCCCGATCTCCACTCGGTCGCCCAGGCCGGGCAGCTCGCGCTCGCCGATCCGCCGGGGCGCGCCGATGGAGGAGGCCGCGGTGAACGTCCTGTCCCCGCCGAAGCTCACGGCCCCGTACAGGCCGAGGTGGATGTGCAGCACCCGCCCGCCCTCGATGTCGGCGAACAGGTGCTTGCCGTGCGCCCACGCGCGCTCCAGGACGCGGCCGTCGATGAGCGCGGCGCCCTCGGTGAAGCGGCCCTGCGGGCTCGACGCCCGCACGCGTCGCCCGCCGAAGACGTCGTCCACCTGCCGGGCCAGACGGTGCAGGGAGTGCCCCTCAGGCACTCACATCACCACCTCGCCGGTCTGCTCGTACGCGGCGATCTTGCCGATGCGGCGCACGTGGCGCTCGTCCTCGGAGAAGGGCTCGGCCAGGAACGCCTCGATGAGCGCGGTGGCCTCCTCGATCGAGTGCTGCCGGCCGCCGACGGCGACGACGTTCGCGTCGTTGTGCTCGCGGGCGAGCTTCGCGGTCTCCAGGTTCCAGGCGAGCGCCGCACGGATGCCCTTGACCTTGTTGGCGGCGATCTGCTCGCCGTTGCCGGAGCCGCCCAGGACGATGCCCAGGGAGTCCAGCCCCTCGGCACGCTCCGCGGCGACGGCGCGGGCGGCGTTGATGCAGAAGCCCGGGTAGTCGTCCAGGGCGTCGTACTCGGCGGGGCCGTGGTCCACCATCTCGTAGCCGGCGGCGGTCAGGTGCGCCACCAGATGGGCGGAGAGCTCCATCCCGGCGTGGTCGGTGGCGATGTGGACGCGCATGGGGGCTCCTGTCGGCGGGAGGTCGTGGGGTCCGGGCCAGTCTAGTGAGAGGCGCCCACGGGGATCGGACGGGCACCCTCGTCCTGGGGCCTGGGTGTGCCGGGTGGCACACTGGTGTCCACTGTGCCGTGGCCCCCATCACACGGGCCCGGCGCGCACCACCCGTCCAACACCCCAGGAGGAACGTCCCCGTGACCACCGCTGCCGCCATGAACATCACCCGCGAGGAGGCCGCCGCCCGCGCCGCGGCCCTGACCGTGGAGTCCTACCAGGTCGCCCTGGACCTCACCCGCGGCGCGGAGCACTTCGGCTCCACCACCACGGTGACCTTCACGGCCGCCCCCGAGGCGGTGGGCACCCGCACCTGGATCGACTTCGTCTCCTCGCAGGCCCCCGAGGTCACCCTCAACGGGGAGCCCGTGGAGATCACGGACTTCGACGGCGCCCGCCTGGAGATCGGCCCGCTCGCGGCGGAGAACATCCTGGTGGTGGACGGCCTGGCCGACTACACCACCACCGGCGAGGGCCTGCACCGGTTCGTGGACCCCGTGGACGACGAGGTGTACCTCTACTCCCAGTTCGAGGTGCCGGACTCCCGCCGCATGTTCGCGGTGTTCGAGCAGCCCGACCTCAAGGCCGCCTTCGCCTTCACCGTGACCGCGCCGGCGCACTGGGCCGTGGTGTCCAACCAGCCGACCCCCGAGCCGCGGACCCTCGGCGTCGTCGAGACCCCGGAGGTGCCCGCCGGCGTCGACGCCGCCGTGTGGGAGTTCACCCCCACCCCGCGCATCTCCTCCTACATCACGGCGCTCGTGGCCGGGCCGTACAAGTCCACGCACTCCGAGCTGACCAGCGCCGACGGTCGCACCATCGCGCTGGGCGCCTACTGCCGCGGCTCCCTGTTCGAGCATCTGGACGCGGACGAGGTCTTCGACCTCACCCGCCGCGGCTTCGAGTTCTTCGAGGCCCAGTACGGCCACCCGTACCCGTTCGAGAAGTACGACCAGCTGTTCGTGCCGGAGTTCAACGCGGGGGCCATGGAGAACGCCGGCTGCGTGACCTTCCTGGAGAACTACGTGTTCCGCGGCACCGTCACCGAAGCCGTCCGCGAGCGCCGCGCCATCACGATCCTCCACGAGCTGGCCCACATGTGGTTCGGCGATCTGGTGACCATGAAGTGGTGGAACGACCTGTGGCTCAACGAGTCCTTCGCGGAGTTCATGTCCACGCTGGCCGCGGCCGAGAACACGGAGTACGAGGGCGCGTGGACCACGTTCTCCTCGATGGAGAAGAACTGGGCCTACCGCCAGGACCAGCTCTCCTCGACGCACCCGATCAAGGCGCAGATCCGCGACCTGGACGACGTGCTCGTGAACTTCGACGGCATCACCTACGCCAAGGGCGCGTCCGTGCTGCGCCAGCTGGTGGCCTGGGTGGGCCAGGAGAACTTCATGGCGGGCGTGCGGGCCTACGTCGAGCAGCACGCCTGGCAGAACACCGAGCTGCCGGACCTGATGTCCCAGCTCGAGGCCGCCTCCGGCCGTGACCTGTCCGAGTGGACCCGGCTGTGGCTGGAGACCTCGGGCGTCAACACGCTCCGCGTGGAGGTGGACACGGACGACGCCGGCACGATCACCTCCCTGCGCCTGCGCCAGACCGCGCCGGACGGCTCCCCCGCCGCCCCCGGCGACGACGTGCTGCGACCGCACCGGATCGCCGTCGGCTTCTACGACGTGGACGAGTCCGCGGGCCGCCTCACCCGCACCGCGCGCTTCGAGCTCGACGCGGCGGGCGAGGTCACCGAGGTGGTCGAGGCCGCCGGGAAGGCCCGGCCCGCGCTGATCCTGCCCAACGACGACGACCTGGCCTATGCCAAGATCCGCCTCGACGACGCCTCGTGGGAGACCGCGGGCGCGCGCCTCGCGGACGTGGACTCCTCGCTGGCCCGTACCCTGCTGTGGGGCGCCGCCTGGGACACCGTGCGCGACGGGGAGGCCTCCGCGGCCTGGTTCACGGACCTCGTGCTGACGAACATCGGCGCCGAGCAGGACTCCACGGTGGTCCAGACGCTGCTGCGCCAGCTGGCCACAGCGATCTCCCAGTACCTGCCGGAGGAGCGGTCCGCCGAGGTCCGCGCCGACGCCGCGCGTCGCCTGGAGGCGCTGCTCGACGGCGCGGGGGCGGGCTCCGACCAGCAGCTGCAGTTCCTCAAGGCGTTCGCGCTGCACGCCCGTGAGGACGCGCAGCTGGACCGGCTGGCGGACGTGCACGGCCGCCGCGCCGAGGTGCCGGGCCTGGACCTGAACACCGACCTGCGCTGGGAGCTGCTCACCGCGCTCGTGGCCGCCGGCCGGGCCGGCGAGGAGGAGATCGCGGCGGCCGAGGCCGAGGACGCCACCGCCACCGGCGCGCTCGCCGCCGCGCAGGCCCGCGCCGCCGTCCCGACGGCGGAGGCCAAGCGGGCCGCGTGGGACCAGGTGGTGGCCGGGGAGCTGTCCAACATGACCCAGCGGCAGGTGCTGGTGGGCTTCCAGCGCGCCCACGACCCGGCGCTGCTCGCCCCGTTCGCGGACGCCTACTTCGACGTCATCGAGCAGGTGTGGGGCTCGCGCTCCCATGAGATGGCCGAGACCGTGGCCGTGCTCGGGTTCCCCGGCTCCCAGGTGAGCGAGGAGACCGCCGCCCGCGCCACGGAGCTGTCGGATCGCGTGCGGGAGTCGAACGCCGGCCTGGCCCGCACCGTGGCGGAGTCCCGCGACGAGATGGCCCGGGCACTCAAGGCCCGCGCCGCGGCCTGAGCCGGGCGGACCGGAGGGCTCACCACGGGTGGTCGTCGCTCCACCCGTGGTGAGCCGCTCCGCCGTGCCACGCCCGGCTGTGGGGCGGTGCCGCCATGCGTCCTGCCCGCTCCCGGTCCCCGTCGAACAGGGCCCTCGAGAGCCAGGAGACGGCGTTGCGCCATGCTCCGTCCTCGTCGAGTCCCTCCTCATGGGCTCGGGAGCTCCGCAGCTGCGCCACCTCGAAGCCGAGTGACGTGGTCTCCAGGGCCTCCCGCAGCTCGTCCAGGACGTCCGCCGGCATGCGGTCGGCGGCGTCCACGACGGCGTACGCCACGTGGGCCCGGTGCGTGGCCGCCAGACCCTCCCACCCGTGGTGGTGGTGCTCCACGACCTCCACCGGACGCACCGGGTCGGGCTGCAGCAGGGCCTTCCGCCAGTCGTGCTCCCCCGAGTCCAGCAGGTCACCGAGCCGGGACAGCGCCAGCTGGCCGGCCAGGTGGCGCTCGTGCGGCGGCAGGAGCATACGCGCCCGCTGGTGGATGCTCGACACGCCCCGGCCGATGCGCTCCGCCACGTGGACGGCCACGGTCGAGTCGACGACGGCCTCGGCCAGGGCCTCGAAGTCCGCCATGTCCCAGGGCAGCCCGTGGCGTGCGGGCCGCAGGGGCGACGCCGGGTGGGCGTCCGTCGTGATGGTCATCTCGTCCCCTCCTGACGTGGTGTGTGCGCCCCATCATGACCGCGTCCGAGGGGCGTCCCGCTGCCCGTCCACAGCTGGATCCCTGTGCAGGAGGGGACAGCGGCGTCGGCGGCTCCCCCTCGTTAGGCTGGCGGGCATGAAGCACACCTTCGCCCTGCGCGCCGAGTGGATCGGCGACCGCGGCACCGGCACCTCCGGGGTCCGCGACTTCGACCGGTCCGTCGTCCTCCAGCACCCCGCCGTCGGGGAGATCCAGGCCTCCGCGGCTCGGCCGTTCCGCGGGGACGAGACGAGGTGGAACCCGGAACTGCTCCTGCTCGGCGCCCTCGCGCAGTGCCACGTGCTCTCCTACCTCCACGCCGCTGCCACCGCCGGGATCGTGGTGACGGGCATGACGTGCGGCGCCGAGGGCACCCTCGAGGTGGACGCCGACGGCGCCGGCCGCTTCGCCTCGATCACCCTCACCCCCGCGGTGACGCTGCAGGACGAGGCCGACCGCGAGCGCGCCGATGCGCTGCACGCCGAGGCGCACCGCATGTGCTTCATCGCCAACTCGGTCAGCGCCCCCATCGAGGTCCGCACCCGGCCGGCGGATCCGGCCCCGCGCCGCTCCGCCGCCGATGACGCCGCCCGCTCCCTGCCCGACCACTCCGCCCGCCTCGGCGCCCCCCTGGCCGTGCTGCGGCCGCGCGTCGCCAACCCGCCCTCGACGGTCACCGGCCTGACGGACCGACCGACCGAGGTGGAGCCCGTGGTGGGCACGGCCGCGCCCGGCGCACCCGCCCCGGCCGCGCCGGGTCAGGCCACGAGCTTCTACGAGGCCGTCGGCGGACACGCCACGTTCGAGAAGCTCGTGCACACCTTCTACGCCGGCGTGCGTGAGGATCCGCTGCTGGCACCCATGTACCCGGCCGACGACTGGGAGGGCTCCGAGGAGCGCCTGCGGATGTTCCTCGAGCAGTACTGGGGCGGTCCGCGCACCTACGCGGAGCGGCGCGGCCACCCGCGGCTGCGGATGCGCCACCTGCCCTTCACCGTGGACCCGGCCGCCCGGGACGCGTGGCTGAGGCACATGCGCGCCGCCGTCGACGCCGTGGACCTGCCGCCGCTGCACGAGGCCGAGCTCTGGGACTACCTGGAGCGCGCGGCGCACTCCCTGGTCAACTCCGCCTGACGCGGCCCTCGCCGCTCCGCCCCGTCACAGGGCGACGGCGGAGCGCCCCAGGACGAATCCGCCCGGGGTGTCCAGGCGGGTCCACGGGCCGGCCGTGCTGAGACGCGCCCGGCCGCCGGGGCGCAGGAAGCCCAGGGCGTGCGCCCCGAAGGCCATCCCGGCGGGGAAGGCGATGTCGCCGCCGAGCGTCGGGCCCCACATCCGGGCCCGGACCTGGCGGACCACGGCCTCGCCCGCGTCCTGCGGCAGCGCGGCCCGCACCGCCTCCATCCCCTTCTCGGCCACCTCGATGAGCTCGTCGTCGGACACCTCGGCGCGCACCGTCCAGCCGGCCCGGGGCGGGGTCAGCGCCGTCCAGGCGGCCTGCTCGCGGGTGGGCGGGAGGGCGAGGTCGAGGGACACGGGGTCCTGCGCACGCATGCGGGCCGTGCGCTCCGTGATCGAGCCCAGCGGGACCACCACGTCCAGGTCCTCGACGCCCGCCGCCGTCGTCAGCCCCACGGTGCGCAGGCCGAGCACCACCGGCACCCCGTCCCCCAGCCCCTGCGGCTGGAGCACGGACACCCACTGGGCGAGCATGGGCGTGCCGCTGCGGCCGGCCCGCGGGACGACGTGCAGGCGCATCCCGGTGTCGGCCACGCGGCGGGCGCGCTGGGCGAGCTGGTCGAGGTCGCGGACGGCACGCTCGTCGGTGAGGCGGAGGACGAGGGCATCGGTGGAGGCGGGCTGCGCGGACATGCCACGATTGTCCCAGGTCCGGCACCGGCCGGCCCCGCCCCCGCGCGCGGCGGGGCGCCGTCGCAGCGAAGGACCCGCATGAGCCCCCAGACCCCGGAACGCCCCGCCACCGCCCCCGAGGACCCGACCGAGGCTCTCCGGGGCATCCTGGACCTGAAGGACGCCGGGACCGACCCGGTCACCGGCGAGCCCCGCTTCGAGGGCACCACGCCGCGCCAGGTCGGAGGGCGCGTGTTCGGCGGCCAGGTGCTGGGCCAGTCGCTCGCGGCCGCGGCCCGCACGGTGGACGACGGGCGACCGGTCCACTCCCTGCACGGGTACTTCATCCGCCCCGGCGATGCGCGGCGGCCCATCACCTTCACGGTCGAGGACCTGCGGGACGGCCGCTCGTTCTCCGTGCGCCGCGTCCTGGCCTCCCAGGAGGGCGAGGCCATCCTGGCGATGACCTGCTCCTTCCAGGATCCGGCCGAGGGCCTGGACCACCAGGTCGCCATGCCGGAGGGCGTCCCCGCCCCGGAGGACCTGCCCTCCACCGCGGACATCCTCGGGCACATCAAGCACCCCATGGCGGAGGAGTCGGCCTGGCACCGGCCCTTCGACATCCGCCACGTGACCCCGGCCCTGTACCTGGACCCGCCGGCCGAGGCGGAGAGCGTGAACATGGTCTGGATGCGCACGTTCACACCGCTGGCCGACGATCCGCGGCTGCACGTGGCCGCCCTGGCGTACGCCTCGGACTACACGCTCCTGGAGCCGGTCCTGCGCCGGCACCGCCTGGTCTGGACCCAGCCGGACATGTCCATCGCGTCCCTCGACCACGCCATGTGGTTCCACCGCCCCGCTCGCGTGGACGAGTGGCTGCTCTACGTGCAGGACTCCCCGAGCGCCCAGGGCGCCCGCGGCCTCGGCCGGGGGCACGTCTTCACCCGGGACGGGGTCCTCGTGGCCACCGTCGCCCAGGAGGGCATGCTGCGGCTGCCCACGGGACATGCCGCCACGGCCGCCCGGGCCAAGGACGTGGCCCAGCGCGCGGCTGTCAAGACCATCCTGCGCCGCACCTGGCGGCGCTGATGCGCCGGCCACGCCCTCGCCCCGGCACGACGACGGCCCGCCCCCTCGGAAGGGGACGGGCCGTCGTCGTGCGCCCGGGGGCACGCGGGGCGGGCTCAGTCGCGGGTGAGCTTGCGGTGCGTCACGCGGTGCGGGCGGGCGGCCTCCGGGCCGAGGCGCTCGACCTTGTTGGCCTCGTAGGACTCGAAGTTGCCCTCGTACCAGTACCAGTTGGCCGGGTCCTCCTCGGTGCCCTCGTACGCCAGCATGTGGGTGGCGGTCCGGTCGAGGAACCAGCGGTCGTGGGAGACGACGACGGCGCAGCCCGGGAACTCCAGCAGGGCATTCTCGAGGGAGGTCAGGGTCTCCACGTCGAGGTCGTTAGTGGGCTCGTCGAGCAGGATCAGGTTGCCACCCTCCTTGAGGGTGAGCGCCAGGTTCAGCCGGTTGCGCTCACCGCCGGAGAGCACGCCGGCCTTCTTCTGCTGGTCCGGGCCCTTGAAACCGAACGCGGACACGTACGCCCGCGAGGGCATCTCCACGTTGCCGACCTTGATGTAGTCCAGGCCGTCGGAGACGACCTCCCACAGGGACTTCTCCGGGTCGATGTTCGACCGGGACTGGTCCACGTAGGAGATCTTCACGGTCTCGCCGATCTTCAGCTCGCCGCCGTCGAGGGGCTCGAGGCCCACGATCGTCTTGAACAGCGTGGTCTTGCCGACACCGTTGGGACCGATCACGCCGACGATGCCGTTGCGGGGCAGGGAGAAGGACAGGCCGTCGATGAGCGTGCGGTCGCCGAAGCCCTTCTTCAGGTCCGTCGCCTCGATCACGACGTTGCCCAGGCGCGGACCCGGCGGGATCTGGATCTCCTCGAAGTCCAGCTTGCGGGTCTTCTCCGCCTCGGCGGCCATCTCCTCGTAGCGGGCCAGACGTGCCTTGGACTTGGCCTGGCGGCCCTTGGTGTTGGTGCGCACCCACTCGAGCTCCTCGGAGAGGCGCTTGGCGAGCTTGGCGTCCTTCTTGCCCTGCACCTCGAGGCGCTGGCGCTTGGTCTCGAGATACGTCGTGTAGTTGCCCTCGTACGGGTACAGGCGGCCCCGGTCGACCTCGCAGATCCAGCCGGCGACGTGGTCCAGGAAGTAGCGGTCGTGCGTCACGGCGACGACGGCGCCCGGGTAGGAGGCCAGGTGCTGCTCGAGCCACTGCACGGACTCGGCGTCGAGGTGGTTGGTGGGCTCGTCGAGCAGCAGCAGGTCCGGCTTGTTCAGGAGCAGCGCGCACAGGGCCACGCGGCGCTTCTCACCGCCCGAGAGGTGGGAGACCTGAGCGTCCGGCGGCGGGCAGCGCAGGGCGTCCATCGCCTGGTCCAGCTGGGAGTCGATGTCCCACGCGTCGGCGGCGTCGATGTCCGTCTGCAGGGAGCCCATCTCCTCCATCAGCGCGTCGAAGTCCGCGTCCGGGTTCGCCATCTCCTCGGAGATCGCGTTGTAGCGCTGGATCTTGCCGTAGATCTCCCCGACGCCCTGCTGGACGTTCTCGAGCACGGTCTTGTCCTCGTCCAGCTTCGGCTCCTGCATGAGGATGCCCACGGAGTAGCCCGGGGACAGCCGGGCCTCGCCGTTGGAAGGCTCATCGAGCCCGGCCATGATCTTGAGGATCGTGGACTTGCCGGCGCCGTTGGGGCCGACCATGCCGATCTTGGCCCCCGGGAAGAACGACATGGTGACGTCGTCCAGGATCAGTTTGTCGCCCACCTTCTTGCGGGCCTTGACCATCGTGTAGATGAATTCCGCCATGCGCCCCAGGCTAGTCGCTGGCCCCGGCAAACCGGTCATCGCGCCCCGTCGGCCGGGCCGGGCCCGCGGCGGACGGGGGCGCCGAGCGCCCCGGCGCCCCCTCGCTCACGCGGCGGCCGGCTGGACGGCCTCCTCCTCGACCGTCCCGCGGTCCCGTCCGCGGTCCGGATCCGCGCCGACCGCGGCCTCATGGGCGTCCCCGCCGCGGAACGCCTCCGGCAGCTCCCCGCCGAAGCCGTCGTCGCCCGGGCGGGCGGCGTCGTCCCGGTCCTCCGCGGCGGTCCCACCCTGCCCCGCCGGGCCCTGGCCCTCGGAGCGCCCGGGGCGCAGGTTGCGCATGAAGGCGGAGGACCCGTAGCCCAAGTCGAGGCCGACGGCGTCGGCGACCACGTCCACGGACGTGCCGGAGCGCTCCTCGGTGCTCCAGTCCCGCACGCGCAGCCGGCCCGTGACGATGACGGGGTTGCCCTTCTTCACGGACTGGGCGGTGTTGGCGCCCAGCTGGCCGAACGCGGAGACGCTGTACCAGTTGGTGTGGGCGTCCACCCACATGCCGGCGTCCTTGTCGAAGCGGCGCTCCGTGGTGGCCAGGCGGAAGCCGACCACGGCGGCCCCGGAGGCGGTGTGTCGGGTGGCCGGGTCCGTGGCCACGAACCCGCGGATGGTGATGGTGTCCTGCATGGCGGTCCCTCCCTCGCTCCGCCGCGGGCCCGTGCCCGGGCGGTCGGTCTCGGCGGATCGGGCGACCCGCCTGGTCCCATCCCACCCGCCCCGGCCCCTCACCGCGCCCGGATCCAGCCCCGCGGTGGACGGGTGGGCGCCGACGGTCGCCTGTGCAGGGGAGGCCGGCCGGTAGACTGGCGCGGCCCAGCCCCAGTAGCTCAGCTGGACAGAGCAGCGGCCTTCTAATCCGCCGGTCGGGGGTTCGAATCCCTCCTGGGGCACTCCCGCGCGTCGACGACGTCGACGACCCCGCCACCGAGGAGGCTCCCCTGGACCGCGTGCGCGCCTGGCTGAACCGGCCCCGTCCCGAGGTGCCGGCGGTGCGGGTCAGCCGTCGCCAGGGGCTCCAGCTGGGACTCGTGCTCGCGCTGTCCGCGGCGCTCAGCACCACCCACTCCTTCCTGCGCTACGCGACCTACGAGGCGAAGGGCTACGACCTCGGCATCTTCGACCAGGTGGTCCGCCAGTACGCCCTCCTGAACGCCCCGCTGAGCTCGGTGAAGGGCGTGGACTTCCACATCCTCGGCGACCACTTCCACCCGATCCTGGCCCTGCTGGCACCCGCCTACTGGATCTGGCCGGACCCCCGGATGCTGGGGATCATCATGGCCGCCGCCCTGTGCCTGGCCGCCGTCCCCGTCTACCTCTTCGCGCGCCGCCGCGTGGAGCACGGCTGGGCCCTGACGGCCGCGGCCGCGCTCCTGCTGTCCTGGCCCTTCCAGGCGATGGTGAACTGGGACTTCCACGAGGTCACCCTCGGCGTGCCGATCCTGGCCTGGCTGGTGTGGGCGATCGACGGCCGGCGTCCCTGGCTCGCGCTCGGCCTCGGGGTCCTGCTGCTGACCGTGCGCGAGGACATGGGCATCACGCTGTGCGCGGTGGGTCTGGTGTTCGCGCTGCGCCGGCACTGGGTGCAGGCCGGGCTCGCGGTGGTGCTCGGCCTGGCCGGCTACTGGTTCGCCACCTCCGTAGTGATCCCCCACTACTCCCCGACGGGCGGGTTCGGCTACTGGCAGTTCCAGGCCCTCGGCCCGGACATGGGCTCCTCGCTCCTGACGATCCTCACCCGGCCGTGGGAGGCCGTGGCCGCGCTCGTGGACCACCCCCTCAAGCTCGCGCTGTGGCTGCTGCACCTCGTTCCCCTGCTGCTCCTGCCGGTGCTGAGCCCGCTGACGCTCATGGCACTGCCGATCCTGCTCTCCCGCCTCTGGAACGACCGCCTCAACGTGTGGGCCCCCGTCTACCAGTACGACGCGATCCTGGCCCCCGTCCTCCTCATGGCGGCCCTCGAGGCGGCCGTGCGCCTGGCGGACCGCCTCCCCGCTCTCCGCCGCCTGCCGCAGGTCCTGGTGGCCTGGGCGCTCGCGGTGGCCGTCGTCGGCACGGCCTTCTTCCCCCAGGTGTTCCCGTACCACCGGACCCTCACCGGGGACATGACGGTCACGCAGCATGCGCGGGACCTGGCCCATGCGGTCTCTCTCGTCCCGGACGACGTGTGCGTGGAGGCCGCCGACAACGCCGTGCCGCACCTCACCGCGCGCACCCACGTGGGCCTGCACGGGGACATCGGGGACGAGCTGTCCACCTGGATGATCGTCGACACGTCGGTGGAGGAGCTCGGCGGCTGGGACCCGCTCACCCCCGCCCAGGCGCTGGAGCGCGCCGATCGGCTCGGGTTCGACGTCGTGTGGGCCGAGCGCGACGTCGTCGTGCTCCGCCACCCGACGCGGGGGGTCTCCCCCGTGTGCTCGACCTACCTCGAGCACCGCTGAGGCCGACCCCGCCCGGGGCTCAGGCCCGCTGCAGCCCGCGGCCGGCCGGCGGGAGCAGGAACCGGTCCTCCGCTCCCGTGAAGACGCCCGCGCCCGGGTCCTCGGCGACGCCGGAGGGCAGCGGATCGACGCCGTCCGCGAGCGCGGCGCGCCGCACCGGGTCGCGGGAGGGGTCCAGGATGTCCCGCACCACCGTGGCCATGATCCAGACGAGGGCCAGCACATGCGCCACGATGCCGGAGGCGTACCAGCCGGTGATCCACCAGGCGCCGTCCGCGAAGGCGCCGCCGGAGGTGATGCGCGCGGACTCCATCCACACGCCGCCCCAGTGGTAGACCTCGACCGCCTGCCAGATCCAGAACTGCCGCCACCGCGGGTTCGCCAGGACCACCAGCGGGATCAGCCACATCACGAACTGCGGGGAGTACACCTTCCCCCAGATCAGGAACGAGGCCACGATCAGCAGGCACAGCTGGGCCACCCGGGGCCGGTGCCGGGCGGCGACGCCCAGGTAGGCGATCGCGGCGCAGCACAGGGCGAACATCCCGTTCTGCAGGGTGGAGAACGTGGAGCCGGACCACCCGGTCCAGGACAGGGCCAGCCACGTGGAGGAGAAGGAGACCTCGCGGTCACCGGAGAAGGTGTAGAACCGCGACCACTGGTCGAACGCGGTGAGCATGAAGGGCACGTTCACGGCGAGCCACGCGGCCACGCCCGTGCCGAGCGCGGCGAGGAATCCGCGCCACCGGCCGGTCCGGACAGCCAGCACCAGCAGCGCCCCGTAGAAGAACAGCGGGTAGAGCTTCATGGCGGCGCCCAACCCGATCAGCAGGCCGGAGAGCACCGGCCGGTCCTCGGACCAGGCCCACAGCGCCAGGGCGGCCAGCATCACGGCCCACAGGTCCCAGTTCAGCAGGGACGTCAGGATGATCCCGGGGGCCACCGCCACCAGGAGGGCGTCCTTGGCGCGCCCGCGGGCCGTGTACGCCGTGGCCGCCACGGTGACCATCCAGCACAGGGTGACGCCGATCGCGTTGATGTCGAAGTACGCCACGGTGCGCTCGTGGAGGGAGCCGTCCGCGGGCACCAGCCAGGAGGTCACGCCCGCCACCACGGCGAGCAGGGCGGGGTACTCCATCCACTGCTCCTCCGGCAGGGGCGTGTAGAAGGGGAAGTACCCCTCGGCGAGCCCGCGCGTGGGGAACAGCTGCGCGAAGTCGGAGTAGCACATGTGCACGTGCACGTCCGGGGCGGCCCACCCGTTCAGGCGGCACCACTGCTTGGTGAGGAGGGCGACGACGGCGGCCACCGCCGTGACGGCGATCAGCAGGCCGATCCACCGCGGGGAGGGACGGCCGGTGGGGCGAAGTGCGGCGGTGCGGGGACGGGAGCTCACGGGTCTCACTCCTGGACGGTATCGGCGGGGCGGGCGGGGGCGGACATGGGCTCCCGGGGCTCGATGGTCTCATCCGGGGGCGCGCCCCGGCCGCGAGGGAACACGGCGGCGGTCGCGGGGTCGCCGCGCACGATCCAGGCTGCGGCGCCCAGTGCCGCGGCGGCGGCGACCGCCCGGACGAGCCACAGGGGCAGCCACTGCGCCACGGAGAGCTGGTCCACGACGCCCACCGCGGCCAGGACCAGGACGGCGGCCGCCGTCACCCACCCGAGCCACCGCGGGTGGTCGGCCGGGCCGGGCAGCGGGCGCGGGGCGCACGCCAGCAGGGGCAGCACCCACAGCAGATACCACGGCTGGACGATCGGGGCCGCCAGGATCGCCACCACGAGGACCGCCGCGGACGCGGCCAGCGGCTCGGGGGCGCGGCGCCGGAGGGCCAGCCCGGCGGTGAACGCCAGGGTCACGGCGGTCAGGGCCGTGTAGAACCAGCCGGCCACCTGCCGGGCCGGCAGCGGGGAGACGGCGTCGACCGCCCAGCCCAGGGCCAGGCCCACGAGGCCGGCCGGGGCGTACGGGAAGGCCGCGTCGCCGCTCGTGGTCATGGCGCGCACCCACCCGAACCACAGCCCGGAGAGCGCGCCGAGGACCGTCAGCACGGCGAGCGCCGCCGTCGCCGTGGTGATCCACGGCCCCAGCCGGCGGGTGCGCCGCATCCGCGGGGCGCCCGGCCGGAACGGCGCCGCCCCGGCGGGCAGGAGCAGGCCCACGAAGGGCAGCAGGAGCGCGGTCAGCGGCTTGATGGCCACGGACAGGGCCACCAGCACGATCCCCCACAGCGCCGTCACCCGGCGGCGCGGGGCCCGGACCATGAGGGCGAGCCCCGCCAGGAGCAGGCCCACCATCAGGGCGTCGTTGTGGGCGCCGGCCACCATGTAGAGCAGGAACAGCGGATTGGCCGCCACCACCCACACCGCCCACGGCCCGCACCGGCCGCCCGGCGCGGCCAGGCGCGGCAGGGCCCACACACACAGGCCCAGCCCCGCGAGCGCGAGCAGCCGGAACGCGGTGACGGACAGCTCGACCTGGCCGCCGGTGACGTGCCAGATGCCCTCGGCGAAGAGCAGGAACAGGGGCCCGTACGGGGACGGCGACTCGGCCCACAGCGAGTCGGCGCCCTGCATGAACCAGCCGGACAGACGGGACACGCCGCTCTGGTACGGGTCCAGGCCCAGGGAGAGCAGCCGGCCCTGCTGGAGGTAGGAGAACACGTCCCGGGAGAAGATCGGCAGCGCGAGCATCAGGGGCGCGGACCACAGCCACGCGGCCCGCGCCGGCAGTCCGGCGTGCTCCTCCCAGCGGCCGTCCAGTGCCCGGCCCAGCCGCAGCCACGCCCGCACCAGGCCGAACGTGCCCAGGGCCAGCAGCACCGCGCACGCGAGCACGCCCGGCAGTCCGGTACGCAGCGGCACCAGCAGGGTGGAGCCGGAGAACGCCGACGACGGCGTCATCGGCAGCCAGCCCACGCCCCACGAGGCCGCCATCACCGCCAGGGACGCCACGAGCCCCGCGCGCACGGTGCCGCGCGGGTCGGGCCGGGCCCGTCCCCGGGGCCGGGCCGTCGACCCGGCGCCCGACGGGCGGCTCATCGCGGCCCCGGTGCGCGGCCGGCGTCGTCGGCGTCCGTCACGCGGACCACCGGGTGGGGTCGGATGTGGACGGCGTCGTCGGCGGGGCGCCGGCGCAGGCGGCGGACGCCCTCGCGCAGGGCGGGACGCACGTGCCAGTGGTCCTTGATGAACCGGCTCGTGCGCCGGTCCACCACGAGGATCCACACGAGGCTCAGCGCGGAGACGGCCAGGGAGATCGCCTCCACCTCACCGGCCACATCCAGGAACTGCCACGTGAACAGCTGGTCGGAGGCGCCGAAGGCCAGGAAGTAGCCCACCGTGAACACGATCCACTTGACCTGCCAGTTGTCCCGGATGCCGAGCACGGCGAAGAAGGGCAGGAGCCACAGCAGGTACCACGGCTGGATGATCGGCGAGAGGACCACCAGCGCGGTGAACGCCCACGTCATGCGGGTCAGTACCCGGTTCTGGGGGCCCATGAACATGAGCACGAGGACGATCAGCACGGACAGCACGCGCCCGGCCGTCTTGTAGACCCCCTCGATCGCCTGGAGGTCGGGCTCGCCGCCGGTGAGGGCCACCAGGTTCTCGGTGGCCTTGGACAGCATGCCGATCGGCGCCCAGACCACGGTGCCGGATCCCGTCCCGGCCATGACGGCCACCCAGCCGAAGCCGAACCCGTTCAGCACGCCGACCACGGCCATCAGCCCGAAGGACACGGCCGCGGTCACACCCCAGAACACGAACCGTCGCGGCCAGTCCGCGTGCGGTCCGGCCCAGAGCAGGCCGATGAAGGGCAGCAGGACGAGGGTGATCGGCTTGACGCCCAGGGACGCCGTCACCAGCACGACGCCGGCCAGGCCCCACGCCGCGCACGCCCACGCCGGCTGCGGGCGGCGGGGGCGGCCGGCGCGCAGCGCGCACCACACGCCGGCCAGCGCCAGGCCCACCATGAGGGCGTCGTTGTGGCCGGAGGCCACGAAGGAGATGGTGAACAGCGGATTGGCCGCGGAGACCCACTGCGCCCAGGCCCCGTTGACGCCCAGGCGCCGGGCCAGCAGCGGCACGAACACCATGGTGAGGACGACCCCGGCCACCGCGACGAGCCGGAAGAGGAGGATCGCCAGGTCCGGGTCCGTGTCCCCGGAGATGCGCACGACCGCCTCCTCGATCCAGAGGAACACGGGGCCGTAGGGGGTCTCCGAGTCCGCCCACGTGGCGTCCGCGCCGAGCTGGAACCAGTTGGACAGGGAGGAGATGGCGTCCTCGTACGGGTCCTGGCCGGCGACCATCAGCCGTCCCTGGCCCACGTACGCGAAGATGTCCCGGCTGAAGATCGGCAGCGCGACCACCATGGGCAGACACCACAGGGCCGTCGCCAGGTTCACGAGCCGCAGCGCCCCGGGGCCGAACGGCCGCAGGGTCTGGCCGAGCCGCAGCCAGGCCCAGAACATCACCCAGCAGCCGAGGGTCAGCAGGACCGTCCCGGCGCGCACGCCGGACTCCTGTGTGCGCCACGGGATGAGCCACTCCCAGCGGTTGATGGGCGAGGCGGAGGCCAGCCAGCCGACGCTGAAGGAGCCGGCCACGAGCAGGAGGGAGCCGATCAGGCCCACCGCCACCGGCCAGCCGGGGCGGCCCGCGGTCTTCGGGTCGGTGCGCAGCCCGCCGACGCCGATGTACTCGAGGCGGGACGGCGTGGACCCGGACGGCGAAGAGGCCGGCACGCTCATGCGGCGGTGTCCTTCCATGGGCACGTCGGGGCCCCGTTCCGGGGCTCCCGGGAATCTACCACCGGTGCCCGCGAGTAGCCTGGGCGCCATGAGCGAGACGAGCACCCCCGCACAGGACGCCGCCCCCCTGGTCTGGATCGACTGCGAGATGACCGGCCTGGACCCGGACGTGGACGAGCTGGTGGAGGTGGCGGTGCTGATCACCGACGCGGAGCTGAACGTGCTGGACGAGGGCATCGACCTGGTGATCCGCCCCTCCGCCGCCGCGGTGGCGCAGATGGACCCCTTCGTGCGGGACATGCACACCTCCTCCGGCCTGATCGAGGAGTTCGAGGACGGCATGGCCCTCGACGACGCCGCCGCCCGCGTCCTCGCCTATCTCACTGAACGCGTCCCCGCCGGCAAGGCCCTGCTCGCGGGCAACTCGGTGGGCCAGGACAAGCTCTTCCTCTCCCGGTACATGCCGGAGGTGGTGGCGCACCTGCACTACCGGATCGTGGACGTCTCCACGGTCAAGGAGCTGGCCCGCCGGTGGTACCCGCGCGCCTACTACCAGGCCCCCGCCAAGACCGGCGGCCACCGCGCCCTCGGGGACATCAAGGACTCCATCACCGAGCTGCGCTACTACCGGGCCGCCGTCATGGTCCCCGCCCCCGGCCCCACCACGGACGAGGCCCGCGCCATCGCGGAGGTGGTGTCCGGGGCGCAGGCCTGAGCCGGCACCCCCGGCCCCGCCGCCCCGATTCGGCGCTGCGCGGGATCTCATGTACTGTGGACCCCGCTGCGTCGCGCGGATCCGTCCGTGTGAAGCAGGCGTGGTGGGCGTAGCTCAGTCGGCAGAGCGTCTGGTTGTGGTCCAGAAGGTCGCGGGTTCAATCCCCGTCGCTCACCCCAGATGGGTCAGGTTTGAACTTTCGACTAAGGGTCCGCCCTTAGTCGGGGTTCGGGCCTGGCCCAACTTTTTTGCCTCGGCGGCCCAGATGAGCGCGTCGGCTTGCAGCCCTTCGACGCTCAGCCCGTCGTACGGGGTCTTGTACCCGACTCGCACGTCGTTGTCCTCGTCAATGTAGATCGCCCTGAACAGAGCCTGGTTGCACAGCCGCCGGTTGGCATCGTCTCGGCGGTCGCGTAGAGATCGCCAGCGTTCGACAGCAGGGTCAGTGAGTCATCGAGGTTCGCCCGAGCGAACGCATACTCACCGTGGTGCGCGTCGATCCGGTTCTGGATCGTCTCCAACGAAGCAGTGATCCGATCCTACTCTCGCTTGAGCAACTCCAGCGAGACAGCGCCCGCGTAGTGAGCGCGGAGTAGTTTCTCCTGCTCGTCTTCGAGCTGGGTACGACGTGAGGCGAGGTCGGCAAGTTCCGCAGCACCCTCGGACATCATCTCGTCGAACCGGGCGTGCAACATCGACGACAGGGCGTGCTTGGTCTCTGCGCTGATCTGGACGTGTTCGTAGAACCGATCGACGAGGCGCTCAACCTGCTCGATCAGCATCGCCTGCCGGGTGCAGTCGCCCCGGCCCGCGTGCCTACTCGCGCACACGAAGTATGGATAGATCGTGCCCTGGCTGCTCTTCGCTTTGCATACGATCAGTCGCGAGCCGCACTGCCCGCAGAACACCGTGCCTTTCAAGTAGTGCTTGTGCACCTGGGTGGCGTCGGCCGCTGTCTGATGGGTGCCGAGAACGGTCTGCACCTGATCCCACACCTCGTTCGGCACGAGCGGATCGTGAGTTCCGGCGTAGGTGACACCCTGGTACCGGACACAGCCCTTGTAATACGGATTGGTAAGCATCCGGTGCACCTATGACTTTCCGATGGGCCGAGAAGGTCGCCGCGGTGACGGCGCCGTCGTCAGCCCGCGAGCCACCAACTCGTGTTGAAGCTGGCTCGTTGACCAGTCGCCCTCGCATCGGTACCGGACGATCCATCCTCGGCCACACCGAGACAGCCGACGTAGACGAAGCCATCGGATACGCCGTTCGACGCGGAGCGGAACGGATCGTGTTGTTCGGCTGGTCGATGGGCGCGGCCATCGCTCTCCAGCTCGCCGCCCGCCCGCGCCACGACGGGGTCATCACCGCCCTCGTCCTCGACTCACCCGTCCTCGACTGGACCGAGATTATCAAGGCCAACTGCGCCCGCAGCGGCTTACCGCCCGCAGCGGGGGTCCTCGCCATCCCTTGGCTCACCGTCGGCCCGTTCGCGAGCATGGTCGGGCTGCCCGAGTCGATTCCGCTCCGGCAGTTCGACTGGATCACCCGAGCTGCTGAGCTCACCACGCCCACACTGATCCTTCGCGGCGCACGAGACAGCTCGGCCCCGTTGCGACTCTCACGAGCGCTCCGGCAGCGGCGCCCCGAACTTGTGACGCTACAAACTTTCGATGCCGAACACACGCTCGCGTGGAACTCCGACCCTGCGCGCTGGCAGGCGGTCGTGAGCGGCTGGCTCACCTCGCAGCTACCGAGCTGACGAACACCGGAGCGCGCTGGTTCAGATCGGCCACGCCCGCACAAACCCGGTTCAAACCGTAGCCGCCCCGGTAGACTTCCTGTAGTCGCCCCGTCCGGGGTCGCACCGCGCAAGGGAGGATCGACGTGGCTGAACCGTGGCTGTCCGCAGACGACATCGCCGCCCACCTCGGGATCACCAAAGACACCGTCTATACCTGGATCGCCGAGAAAGCCATGCCCGCCCACAAGGTCGGTCGCCTCTGGAAGTTCCAGGCAAGCGAGATCGACGACTGGGTGCGCCGAGGCGGCGCAGCCGCCGACTCTCACCCATCGCCGCCAGGGTGATCTTTCCGCTCGATTTGAGCCGCTGCTGACACTTTGCCGGTGGTATCCCATATCCTGATCCACTGCCCAAAACCGGAAGGAGGCACCAGATGAATGACATCTCCCAACATCAGGACCGCTACGCGCTGTCGTTCACGAGTGGCGCCCTCCTGACCCGAGAAGCGGTGATCGCTGCGCCTCTCTACCTTGAAGCTCGTGACTGGGGAATCGTCCGAGAGCGGCTCCGTACTGAGAACCTGCTCCAGGCGCGAACCAGCTCGTCCGGGTTTCGGCTGGCGCGCGAGGTTGCGCAGCGCCTGGCTGCACTCACCGACGACGAGTTGGAGTTGCTGAGAGATACGAGCCCGAGCGAGCGCGGTCACTTGATGTGGGTGGCGGCTTGTCGCCACTATGCGCTCATCGGTGACTTCGCCGAGGAGGTCGTGCGGGAGCGGTTCCTCCTGTTCACGCCAGCGCTGGGCTACGGGGACTTCGACAGCTTCGTACATGGGAAGACGCTCTGGCACCCGGAACTCGCTGAGGTGAAGGACTCCACGTTGCAGAAGCTCCGATCGACGGTGTTCCGAATGCTGACGGAGGCGGGGCTGCTCGCTAACGGCGAGATCGTCCACGCCACCCTGTCCGAGCGCGTCCGCGAGGCGTTCGAAGCCCAGACACCGAGCGACGTTCGGTTCCTCCCGACCCGAGACAGCAAGGAGGGTGCGCTGTGACGCCGAGCGAACTCACTCACCAGGAAGAGCACCTGTTCGCGGTGCTCAGCGGCGAGCGCTTCCTCAAGATGGAAGGCCTGTCGAACGAGGTCCCGTTCTTCATCTACCCATACGAGCCCGAGCACGCCCTCGACGTAGCGAAAGCGAAGAAACGGGTCAAGAACCGACTCGCCAGCAAGGGCATCGAGGTCCGCGAGATCAACCTCTATGACCTGTCGGTCGACGTACTCAAAGAGCGCGGCGACTGGGACGAGGTTCTCGAAGTGGAGTCCGACCTCGACAAGGCGGAGTTCACCGAGATGCTGCAGGCAATGCTCAACCCACAGCAGCATCTCGCGCCCGCGATCCGAGACCGGCTCGCTGATGGTGGGTTCGACATCGTGTTCCTCACCGGGATCGGTGAGGTGTTCCCCTATATCCGTTCCCACAACGTGCTGAACAACTTGCAGAGCGTCGTTGTGGGCAAACCGATGCTCATGTTCTTCCCCGGCCGCTATGAGCAGTCCGACACTCTCGGCTCGTCGCTCGTGCTGTTCGGCAGGTTGAAGGACGACCAGTACTACCGCGCCAAGAACATTCTGGAACAGGAACCGTGACCGTCATGCACCTCACCGAGATTTTCGCCAAGGACGTCCAGCGGCCCATCGAGGGCGTCATCAAGGCTGACGACGTTGCACACCTGGGCACCGAGGTTGACGAGTACGTCCTGACCAATGAAGCCGCCAAGGGACTGGAACTGCTGCTTGAGGCATACACGAACTACACCAACGCGAACGGTGTCTGGATTTCAGGCTTCTTCGGCTCCGGCAAGTCCCACCTGTTGAAGATGCTCGCGCACCTCCTCGGCGATGTGGAGGGCGACGACTTCCCTCGCGAGCGCGTCTCGGAGAGCTTCCGCGCCAAGGCGACGGATGCCTTCCTCCCGCCCCTTCTCGACAAGGCCGACCGCATCCCAGCCAAGAGCCTGTTGTTCAACATCGATCAGAAGGCCACCCTGATCAGCAAGGATCAGACCGACGCCCTGCTGCGCGTATTCGTGAAGATCTTCGATGAGTCTCGCGGCTACTACGGAGACCAGGGACACATCGCCCGCTTCGAGCGCCAGCTCGACGACGAGGGGCAACTCGATGCGTTCAAGAGCGCGTTCCAAGCTGCGTCGGGCCGGGAGTGGATGGAGCGCCGGCCGAGCTTCGGCCTTCCAACCGTGCGCAAGCAAGTCAACGAGGCATACGCCCAGATCACCGGCCTCGACGCATCTGCCGCACCCGACATCTTGAAGACCTACCAGGACACCTACTCGGTCTCGATCGAGGACTTCGCCGACGAAGTTCGCGACTGGCTAGACAAGCAGCCCGCAGGGTACCGGTTGAACTTTTTCGTGGATGAGGTCGGTCAGTTCATCGGCTCGAACACGCATCTGATGCTGAACCTTCAGACGATCGCCGAGTCGCTGAACACTAAGTGCGGTGGCCGGGCCTGGGTGTTCGTGACCTCACAGGAGGACATGGACAAGGTCGTCGGTGACCGCACCAAGCAGCAGGGCAACGACTTCTCGAAGATTCAGGCCCGGTTTAAGACCCGAGTGAAGCTCACCTCCGCAGACGTGGAAGAGGTCATCCGCAAGCGACTGCTGGAGAAGAACGACAAGGGCACCCAGGTGCTCGAAGCCGTCTACGCGCAGGAGTCTGCGAACTTCAAGACACTGTTTGACTTCGTTGATGGAGCGAAGACCTACCGGAACTTCACCGACGAGGCCCACTTCGTCGGCACCTACCCGTTCGTCAGCTACCAGTTCCCTCTGTTCCAAGCCGCGATCGAGGGCATCTCTGACCACAACGTCTTCGAGGGCCGCAACAGTTCCGTTGGTGAGCGCTCCTTGCTCGGCGTCGTCCAGCAAGTCGCCAAGGACATCGGCAATGTCGAGATCGGCACGTTGGCCACCTTCGACGCCATGTTCGCAGGCATCCGCGCGTCGTTGAAGTCCGCGGCACAGCGCTCAATTGACCGCGCCGAGCGTGACCTGCCCGACAGCGGTTCACCGGTCACCAAGCTCGCCGTGCGACTGCTCAAGGCACTGTTCCTGGTGAAGTACGTCGAGAGCTTCCAGGCCACTCCGCGCAACCTAACCGTGCTGGTCTACAACCGGTTCGGACTCGACCTGCCCGCGTTGTCCAAGCAGGTTCAAGACGCGCTCACGCTCCTGGAAACCCAGACATACGTGCAGCGCAACGGCAACGTCTACGAGTACCTGACCAACGAAGAGCAGGTGATCGAGGAAGAGATCAAGAACGTCGAGATCGACTCATCTGAGGTCTCCACCCGGCTGAACAAGATTCTCTCCGGCGATGTGGTCAAGACCTCCAAGCTCCGGTATGCGAAGAACGGGCAAGACTTCCCGTTCGGGTACAAGCTCGATGACCAGGCGTTCGGTCAGCAGCGCGAGCTTTCGCTGCACTTCATCACTCCCGAGTACCCCTACGGGCCGGAGGAGATTCGCATGCACTCGGCGGGCAAGGACGAATTGCGCGTGGTCCTCGCCCCGGACGACCGGGTGCTGGCCGACCTGCGGCTGCTGATCAAGACCGAGAAGTACACCAAGCGGAAGCAGACCAGTTCGCTCTCGCCGGTCGAGGAGCAGATTCTGCGCGCCAAGGCCACCCAGAACGCGCAGCGCGAGAAGGAACTGGTAGAGCGAATCCGCCAGGCCGTCGGGCGAGCCGATCTGGTGATCAACACCGCAGACCTCACATCCGGGTCGCAGGAAGCAGTCGCGCGGATCACCGAGGGGTTCCAAGACCTCATCGCGCGCACCTACACGCAGCTCAGCCTGCTCGATGGACGCACTTACAGCGAGCAGCAGGTTGCCGGGTTCGCGAACCCCGACCAGGCCGCCATGATTGACGACTCCTCAATGCACGCGCCCGCGGCCCCGGCAGATGAGGTGCTGTCGTACGTCCTGCAGCGCGACCGTCTCGGGGAGCAGATCACCGTCAAGAAGATCGTCGATCACTTCCAGGCCAAGCCCTACGGCTGGGACCTCGCCTCCATCGAGTGCGTCGTCGCCTGGCTCGTCGGCACCTCGAAGATCACTCTGACGGTCGATTCCAACATCCTCAAGCGCAGCGAAGTGGCGGCGGCACTGCGCAACACACAGAAGCACTCCCATGCAGTCGTCGCACCTCAGAAGACCTTCGACCAGCGCAAGGTCGCCACGCTTCGTGCCTTCTGCACGGACTTCTTCGACGAGCCTGCCGTGTCGAAAGACCCGCTCGAATTGGCCCGGCACACAAGCGAGCGCCTCCGCGCCAAGAGTGAAGAACTCAAGGCGCGAGTCAGCGGCTCCAAGTACCCCTTCGTGACTCAGCTCGAAGCTCCGATCGCGCTGCTGGATTCTGTCGTGGGCAAGCCCGATGACTGGTACCTGAGCGACTTCGCCGCCGCCGACGATCTCCTTGACGCGAAGACCGACATCATCGACCCCATCCAAGCCTTCCTCGGCGGCGCCCAGCGCAAGATTTACGACGAGGCAAGCGAACTCCTCACTACCAACGCCAACAACCTCAACTATCTGCCATCTGGGAGCAGCCAAGAGGTGGCCGGACTCCTCGCAGACCCGCAAGCCTTCCGTGGTAACCGGATGACCAAGCTGAAAGCCGCCGCAGTTGAACTTGAGGCGCGCATCGACGAGGCGCTTGTCGCGAACCGCGACGGAGCACTTCTAGAGATCAACTCACGTTGGGCGCCCCTCCAGACCAGCACGATTTACCTCAATGCCACTGACGACGCCAAGCGCAACGCGACCCAGAAAGTCAACACGATCCTCGACAGGATCGGCCGTGAGAGCCAGATCGCCGTCGTCCGCGAGATCGCCAACACCTTCGAGGAACACACCTACCCGGCCATCCTCGACCAACTCGCCGAGAACCCCCGTCCTCGCAACGACGACACGGCGGTCTCGACGGCTCCTGTGAAGCAGACCGTCTCGGTCAAGAGCATCAGTGCCACCGGCATCCACGGCGTACTGGAGACCGAAGACGACGTAGACCGTTACCTCGATGCGCTCCGCACCGCGCTGGTCCAGGCCCTCAACGACGACAAGCGCATCGCGCTGTAGGAGACACCACCCATGGAAACCGCACCGCTGAAGAGCTTCGCCACCTGGGCCAGGCGCGAACTCATCACCCAGGTCAGCGCCCGGCTGACCGCAGTACTCGCCCCCTCCTCACCGGAACGAGTCGAGAACCAGCGTGCCGTGGCCATGCTCGAACGCGATATCGCGGCCGCGGGAGGCGGCGCCAAGGGCAAGGACGCGATCGCTGACAAGGTCGCGTACACCTGGTTCAACCGCATCATTGCGCTGCGCTTCATGGACGCCAACGGCTACACCGGCATCGGCGTCGTCTCACCCGCGCACGGCCAGCAAGTCGGACAGCCCGAGATACTCGCCGACGCCAAGCGCGGCAGCATCGATCCCGCCGTCATCACCAACAATCGCACCCTCGACGCGATCACCGGACTCCTCGACGGAACCCGCAACAGCGCGGACCCCCAGGGCGAGGCATACACCCTCCTGCTTGCCGAGTACTGCCGTTACTGGAACCGTTCGATGCCGTTCATGTTCGAGCGTGAAGGCGACTACACCGAACTCCTCATCCCCGCGAACCTCCTCGCAGCAGACTCGATCCTCACTCAGGCGACCGCGGCTCTCACCGAAGAGGTCTGCCGCGAAGTCGAAGTGATCGGATGGCTGTACCAGTTCTACATCTCCGAACGGAAGCAGGAGGTCTTCGACGGGTTCAGGAAGGGCAAGAAGGCAGGCGCGGCCGAGATTCCGGCAGCCACCCAGCTCTTCACTCCACACTGGATCGTCCGCTACCTCGTCGAGAATTCTGTTGGCCGCCTGTGGATGCTCAACCACCCTGCATCCGGACTCGTCGACCAGATGGACTACTACATCGCACCGATCGACAACGAGGGCGACTTCCTCAAGGTCGCCAGCCCCGAGGAACTGACGGTCATAGACCCGGCCTGCGGCTCCGGACACATGCTCACCTACGCGTTCGACCTGCTCTACGCGATCTACGAAGAGGAAGGCTACACGCCTTCCGAGATTCCCGAGCTGATCCTCACCCACAACCTCTACGGCACCGAGATCGACCCACGTGCCGGAGCGCTGGCAGCGTTCGCACTCACCATGAAGGCGCGCGCCAAGCAGCGCACGTTCTTCGACCAGCAGGTCCAGCCGAACATCTGCGTGCTTGAACCGATCTCGTTCAGCCCAGACGAGTTGGACTACATCATCACCGCGGATGGCGACAAGCGCGCAGAGGAACTGTTCTGGAACCAGTTCGCCGGAGCCGACACCCTCGGGTCACTCATCCAGCCCGATCCCGATCTGACCGTCCGACTCGGCCAACACCTCGCGACGCTCCACGACGAAGGCGACATCCTCCGCGCCGATTCGATCGAGCGGGCCCAGCGGACGATCCGACAGGCGGAGTTCTTGTCCGCTCGTTATTGCCTCCTCGTTGCGAATCCACCCTATATGGATGCTCGCAACATGGGCGGGGCTCTGTATGACTTCGTAGTAGAGCACTTCCCGAAAGCATTCACTGGGATAGACCTCGCCTTCGTGCTTCGGTCGCGTTCACTAGTACAGCCGAAGGGTTACCTTGCACTTCTGACCATGGATAGTTGGCTCGGGAACGTCGAATGTGCAGAGTTTCGAGATGTCGTCCGCGAGGCACTGTCTCCCCGAATACTTCTCCATCTCGGGCCGCGCGCATTCCCCGAGATCGCAGGTGGAGTCGTCCAGGTCTCTGCCACGCTCTTCCAAAATGCCGCTCCAGGCTCCGCGAAGAGCATCTTCATCGCCGCCACCGGAGGAGCTACCACGGATGCAAAGGTGGGGCAGTTCCGGGACGCGTCTCGGCACTACGGGCACACGCTTGACTGGTTCGATGTCTTTCCGGGCCGGGTTTTCACCCCGTATGCGGCATCCGAAAGCGCACATAGCACGTTTGCCTCAGCATCGGCTATGAGTTCGATCGCTGAGGTCCGCACAGGACTCCAGACCGGAGACAACTCCCGGTTCCTACGCCAATGGTTTGAGGTCTCCTATTCCAGCGTTCGTGTCGATGGTCTTGGCGACAACTCACGCTGGGTGCCGTACGTGAAGTCAAGTTCACCGACTCGATGGTTCGCACGCGAGGACCTGGTCGTTGACTGGCGGGGCGACGGTGCCGAGATTCGAGCGCATCCGAGTTCTGTGGTTCGAAACTCAACGTACTACTTTCAGCCTGGCCTTTCCTACGGTGGGCTCGCGGGGAATCTCAAGGCGCGCCTTGTTTCGACGGACACCATCTTCGATCAGAAGAACTCGATGGTATTCCCGGTTGGGGCAACCACGACCGAGCAACTGCTCGCGCTCATGAACAGCCCGGCCTTCGAGGTTTTGGCGCGGCTCGTCTCGCCAAAGGGTTTCGGCGTTGGTACGCTCTCTCAGCTCCCGATCCCGAAGGAGACGCTGGCAGCGCCGCGCATCGAAGCGATCGCGCAGCAAGCGATCGAGTTATCACGGGCAACTTTTGATCGGTCGGAGATATCTCGCGGGTTCGTCGGTCTCGACTCGATCTTCATGGGTGCTGAGAGGCATCCCTCACTTCGGTCCAGCGTGAGATCCATGCAGGAGATGGATACCCGGATTCAGAGCGAGCTGAGAGACATCGAGACCGAGAACGCTCGTATATTCCAAGTGGCCCTGCTCGCTGTCGCTGACTGGTCGCCAGCGGAGGTACCGCTCGCGCCGCCGTACTCAGAAGCGTCAGTCGTGCAGGACCTGGTCTCATATGCGATCGGCTGCATGTTCGGTCGGTACAGCCTCGACGAACCCGGCCTGATTCTCGCTGACCAGGGAGCGACAATGCAGGACTACCTCGCCAAGGTGCCACAGCCGACGTTCGAGCCTGATGCAGACAACGTTCTACCGATCGTGGACGGTGACTGGTTCGAGGACGATATTGTGGCGAGGTTCCGCCAGTTCCTGCGGGCGGCGTTCGGCGAGGAGCACTTCGAGGAGAATCTGCGGTTCGTTGAGGAGTCGCTCGGCGTCAAGGCTCTGCGGGAGTACTTCGTTACCCGTGCCGGACGATCCAAGTTCCACGACGATCACGTCAAGCGTTACAAGAAGCGCCCGATCTACTGGCTGTTCTCCAGCCCAAAAGGTTCGTTCAACGCGTTGATCTACATGCATCGCTACACCCCGTCCACGGTCTCGACGGTACTGAACGAGTACCTGCGCGAGTTCGAGTCGAAGCTGGAGGCGAACCTTCAGCACCAGGAGCGTCTCGCCGCCGGGGATGGCACGCCACGCGAGAAGGCCGCAGCGCTGAAGGAGTCCGAGCGGCTGCGCAAGGTGCTGCTGGAGCTCGATGAGTACGAGCACAACGTGCTCTACCCACTGGCGTCGCAACAGATCGCCATCGACCTCGACGACGGGGTAAAGGTGAACTACCCGAGGTTCTACCCGGCCCTCAAGAAGATCACTGGGTTGGAGGCTGCCGATGAATGAGAGCGCACGCAGCCAACGAGGAGCCGAACGGGAGTTGCTCGCGCGTGCCGCAGAGGTGATCGAGGAAGGCCAGGCTGCGGCGGCTCGTCAGACGAACCTCGCGCTCACGTTGACCTTCTGGCGGCTCGGGCGGCTTGTCGGCGAGGAAGTGCTCGGTTCGGAGCGCGCTGCCTACGGCGAGCAGATTGTCGTCTTACTGGGACGACAATTGGTGGAGCGGTACGGAAGTTCCTACGAGGAGAAGAACCTTCGCCGCATGGTCCAGTTCGCCCAGCAGTTCCCAGACGAGCAGATTGTCGTCTCGCTGGGACGACAATTGAGCTGGACCCACTTTCGAGCCCTGCTGCCGCTGAAGTCCCCAGAGGCCAGAGCCTTCTACGTGCAGGAGGCCATGGCTCAGGGGCTGAGCGTTCGAGGCTTGCGCCATCTGATCTCGCGGAAGGCGTTCGAGCGCCGTGAGATCGCTAACGCGCAGTTCGTGGGTGAGACTGGCGTCCCGCGCGACGTGTTCCGCGACCCGTACCTGCTGGACTTCCTCGGCCTGGAGGATACGTTCCTCGAACGCGACCTCGAAGCAGCGATCGTCCGAGACATGGAGGCGTTCCTGCTCGAAGCGGGCAACGGCTTCGCGTTCGTCGAGCGCCAGAAGCGGATAATCATCGACGATGACGACTACCACCTCGACCTGCTCTTCTTCAGCAGACCGCTGCGGCGCCTCGTCGCCGTTGAGTTGAAGATCGGCAAGTTCAAGGCCGCCTACGAGGGCCAGATGAAGCTCTATCTCAAGTGGCTTGACCGCTACGAACGGCAGGAGGGTGAGGAGTCACCGATCGAACTGATCCTGTGTACGGAGACGGGTCGCGAGCAGATCGAGCTGCTGGAGATGCACAAGGACGGGATCGTCGTCGCTGAGTGCTGGACCGCGCTACCGCCGAAGGCCGAGTTGCAGGCACGCATCCAGCAGATTTATCAGGCGGCCGCCGAGAGGGTTGCGAGGCGGGAGATCGAAGCGACATCGGGGCAGGAGGGCGCAGAATGAGCTCGCTCGGCGCGGTCCTTCCACATCTGGAGCGACGATTCGAGTCGCAACGGATCGTGTTCTGGCATGACACGGATGGCGAGTACGCCGCCGAGTTCGACACGCTTGACCTCGGCGAGGTCACGACGTTGCGCGTCGAGAACAACGAGTACGCGGTGAAGAACCGTGTGCTGCATGACGATCCGGCGGCCAAGTTCCTCATTTACAGGGCAGGTGGCGTACCCGTCGGCATCGGCAACTGGTTGCTCGACCTTGAGCTGGCCTACGGCGTGTTCACGGCCGACCGTCCGGCGCTCGTGCGACAGGACCTTGGGCTCAATGGCCCCCGAATCGACCAGGTTGTCCGCGACCAGGAGAAGTTCTTCCGGGCCGCCAAGCGAGTGCAGATCCTCAAGACCTTACTCGCGTCCGACGACGACGCGGACAGGTTGCGCGCCAAGATGTGCGCTGTCTTGTTTGGCCAGCGGGAGCACAGCATGCTGGAACTCACTCGCACGCTGCTGATCGAGAACGCACGTAGCGAGGCGAGCAAGTACGAAGCCTTGGTTGAGCAGGGGCTCGATGGGTTCCACTGGGCTGGGGTAGCCAAGATTTACGGCTATGAAGCAAACGAGCCCAGCGTCGATGACTTCGTGTTGTGGATGTTCCGCCAGGCCGCCAACGGGTTCGCATCGGAGGTCCCAGGTGCGCTGCGCAACGTCCAGCTTGACTTCGCGAGCCTGCGCAATGACCGGCGCAGCACCGACGCCCTCGCGATCTTGGCGCGGCGAGCGTCAGAGAGCCTGAGCTACGCGGACAGCATCGAGGACGCCGAACTCATCGACCTTGCTGGCAATGACCTCTTCGAGGATGTGGAACAGAAGGTCATCAGTCTGCTCGCCCAGGCCGTTGGTGAACGGACGATGAACGCGCGGGAGGTCTCAGAGACGATCCGCGCTCGCCAGAGCAGCATCTGGGTGGACGGGTATCGGGAGTTGTACACGGCGCTCGGTGCCGCCTCGGACCTGCTGAGCGAACTCTCAACCGCGCGGTTCGCGATCGCGTCGTTCGACGAGGGCCTGGACCGCTACCGCACGCAGTGGTTCCGCATCGACCAGCTCTATCGACAGTTCCACTTCGCAGCTCGCACTACCGAGTATGCGGGACCGCTGGAAGCTCTCCGCTTCGAGGTGGAGAAGCACTATGCGAACCGGTATCTGTATGAGCTAGGCAACTCTTGGCAGCAGCAGGTCGACGCTGTGCAGGACTGGCGATCCGTGACGCTACGACCGCAGACCAGGTTCTTCACCGATCACGTTGAGCCGATCATCCGCAAGGGCAACCGGAAGGCCGTCGTCATCATCTCCGATGCGCTGCGCTACGAGATCGCCGATGAACTGCGCTCACGCATCCGGCAGGAAGACCGCTTCGACGCGGAACTCGACGCGATGCTGGGTGTGCTGCCGAGCTACACCCAGCTCGGCATGGCGGCCCTGCTTCCACACAAGAGCCTGGCCCACTCCCATGGTGGCGATCCCGTGCTCGTTGACGGCCAGCGTTCCGACGGAACTGCGAACCGCAACAAGGTCTTGGCTCCAGTGGGTGGGTTCGCGATCCGGGCCGAGGAAGTGTTGTCGATGCCACGTGGTGAGCTGCGCGAACTCTACGGTGCACACCAGGTGTTGTACGTCTACCACGACCGGATCGACGCAATCGGCGACAAGGCGACCACCGAGCGGCAGGTGTTCGAGGCTGCCAACGACGCGCTGCGCGATCTGGTGGACCTGATCAAGCGGCTGACCAACGCGAACGCCACGAACATCCTCGTCACCGCCGACCACGGCTTCCTCTTCCAGGACACCGCACTAGCCGACGCCTCGTACCTATCGACCAAGCCGCAGGGCGATGACCTCGTGGTCACCAACCGTCGATACGTGCTCGGGCGGGGCCTCAAGGACGATCCGGCCTTCCGGACGTTTGAGCCCGAACAGGTGGGGCTCAGCAGCGACCTTGAGGTACAGATTCCCAAGTCAATCCACCGCCTCAAGCTCCCAGGAGCTGGCTCACGGTTCGTCCATGGCGGAGCCTCGCTCCAGGAAGTCGTGGTGCCGGTCGTCACGGTCAACAAGAAGCGCAAGAGCGACACCCGGCTCGTCAACGTCGAGGTACTGCCCGAGACAGACAAGATCACCACCGGGCAACTCGTCGTGAAGCTCTTCCAGTCCGAGCCAGTGAGCGAGAAGGTCCAGCCGCGCACCCTGCGCGCGGGCATCTACGTCGGCGAGACCCTGATCTCGAACCAGCCCGAGCTGATCTTCGACCAGCCCTCCGATGACAAGCGTGACCGCTACCAGAGCGCACGGATGCTGCTCAGCCAGGACGCCAACGAGTTCAACAACCGCACGGTCGAGTTCCGACTCGAAGAGCAGATACCCAACACCACACAGTGGCGCGTCTACCAGCGGGCTCAGTACCTGCTCAAGCGCTCGTTCACGTCGGACTTCGATTTCTAGGGGGAGCAGTAGCCATGACGGACACCCAGAACCATCCCGGCGACGAGCCAGACGCCACGACGAGTACACCGCAGCAGAGCGACCTCGACTACAAGATCAACCTGCTGTTCGGCGGCTCGGTCGTGCGCAAGGACCTCGTGAAGGCCGTCAAGGGCAACGCGATCGTTCCCTCCTACGTGCTAGAGTACTTGCTCGGCCAGTACGCCGCGTCCGACGACGAGGCGACGATCCAGGCCGGTATTGATGCGGTGCGGAAGATTCTTGCTGACCACTACGTGCACCGCAACGAGTCCGAACTGGTGAAGTCCACCATCCGCGAGAAGGGCCGCCACCGGATCATCGACAAGGTGACCGTGACCCTGAACGACAAGCAGGACGTGTACCAGGCATCGTTCGCCAACCTGGGCCTCAGCGGCGTGATCGTCGAACCGGCGACCGTGAAGGCGAACCCGAAGCTGCTCGTCGGTGGCGTGTGGTGTATCTGCGACATCGAGTACTTCCACAGCGACGACGCTCGCGTGGTGCCGTGGATTCTAGGAAGCCTGAAGCCGATCCAGATGTCGAGCTTCGACTACGAGGGCTACCTCGAATCACGCCTGGGGTTCAACACGGAAGAGTGGATCGACCTGCTGATCCAATCCATCGGGTTCAACCCCGAGATGTTCGGTCGCCGTGCGAAGCTCCTGCAGCTCGTGCGCCTCATCCCGTTCGTTGAGCGCAACTACAACCTGGTTGAACTCGGGCCGAAGGGTACCGGCAAGTCCCACATCTACTCCGAGTTCTCGCCCCACGGCATGCTGATCTCCGGTGGCGAGGTCACCGTCCCCAAGCTCTTCGTCAACAACGCCAACGGCCGTATCGGCCTGGTTGGCTACTGGGATGTCGTCGCGTTCGACGAGTTCGCAGGCAAGAAGAAGCGCACCGACAAAGCGCTCGTCGACATCATGAAGAACTACATGGCGAACAAGTCGTTCTCGCGCGGCGTCGAGACCCTCGGGGCCGAAGCATCGATGGTGTTCGTGGGCAACACCTCGCACAACGTGCCCTACATGCTCAAGCACTCCGACCTCTTCGACGAACTGCCCGAGTCGTACCACGACTCCGCCTACCTCGACCGGCTCCACTTCTACATCCCCGGCTGGGAGGTAGACACCATCCGCAGTGAGATGTTCTCCGCCGGCTACGGCTTCGTCGTCGACTACATCGCCGAAGTCCTGCGGTCGATGCGCAACACCGACTACTCCGACCGCTACCAGCAGCACTTCACCCTCGGCTCAGACATCTCCACCCGCGACCGCGACGGCATCCACAAGACCTTCTCCGGCCTGATGAAGCTGATCTACCCAGATGGCAAAGCAACCCCAGCCGAGATCGAGGAGCTGCTCCGGTTCGCCGTCGAAGGACGCAAGCGAGTCAAGGACCAAATCCTGCGGATCGACTCCACGATGGCCGCCGTCAACTTCGGCTACAGCGACAAGACCGGCACCTGGCACGGCGTCACCACGCTCGAACAAGACGAGTACCCCGACTACTACCAAGCGCGATCGCCCCGGACCGACGACGTGGTCTCGACCGATGAGGTGGATGCCACCGACGCAGAACCCACAGCGACGGTCCAGCCGTCGAACGCGCAGGCGCCTCAACTATTCGAGGGACATCGAGAGTTCCAGGAGAACCAGCGCGGAGTCTCCTACGAAGCGCTGCTCATGCCGTACCTCCGCGGTGCAAGCGACATCACCATCTTCGACCCCTACATCCGGCTGCCGCACCAAGGGCGCAACCTCGTCGACCTGCTCGCTCTGCTGGCAGCCTCCAAAGACCCCGCCGACGAAATCACCGTCACGCTCGTGACCAAGGAAGTCCGAGGCGAGTACGAGCAACAACACCTCCTCATGCTCAAGGACATCCAAGACAGCGCCGCCACCGCAGGCATCCAGTTCACGGTCACCTGGGACGACACCATCCACGACCGGTCAATCCGCACCGACCGCGGCTGGAAGCTCCTCCTCGGCCGAGGACTCGACATCTTCCAGAAGGGCTCCGGTAGCCCGTACGACCTCGGCTCCCGACGCCAAGAGTTCCGCCAGGTTTTCGCCTTCGGCATCACCTACATCAACGAAGGCGACGGTGACTCATGACCGATATCAGCATCAACGGGATTTCCCATAGGCCTGTATCGGGTATTTCCGAGGACAGCCTCAGTCCCGAGCGACTTCGCACTATTGTTCAGGAATCTTACCTGAACTTCCTGTTCGGCGCAGGAACTCCGTCGTCGTTCTTCGGCCTGTTAGGAAACGTGGAAGACGCGTTGACTGAACTCGCGGACTCACCCGCGGACGATGAAGTGAAGGTGCTCGTCCGCGCGTCGATTCACGCGTACTTCTTCGACTCAGTACTCGTTCCGAATCTAAAGATCATTGAGCGTCACGCTGACGCAGAACCCGTCCTTACCTCGTACGCCAAGTTTCTGCGCACCGTCAACCGCATTCTTCTCAAGCGCCACAGCTCAATACTTGCTAAGCAAGCCAACATCTTCACGACAAAGGGACTGGTGCGCGAAGAGGTGACATACGATCTGTGGTGTTCGCACACCACAGGGAAGGATGTGCACCATGCCCGCCCCCTACCCCCGAGAGTTCCGCGATGACGTCGTCCGCGTGGCCCAGAACCGCGAGCCCGGTACTCGGCTGCGCCAGATCGCCCAGGACTTCGGCATCTCCGAGTCTTACTTGACGAACTGGATGCGTCAGGCAGAGATCGAGGCCGGCAACAAACCCGGGACCACGAAGGCCGAAGCTGAAGAACTCCGCACTGCCCGGCGCAGGATCCGTCTGCTGGAGCAGGAGAACGAAGTCCTGCGCCGGGTAGCGGCCTACCTGTCCCAGGCGAACCTGCCGAAAAAATGATGTACCCGCTCGTGAAAGAGCTCGCCACTGACGGGATCCCCGTCGTGGTGTCCTTGCGGGTGCTCAAGCTCGCCCGCCAGCCTTACTACCGCTGGCTGGAGAACCCTCTCACGCGAACCGATCTCGACCAGGCCTACCGGGCCAACGCCCTGCACGCCGCTCACCAGAACGACCCGGAGTTCGGGTACCGGCTGCTGCGTGACGAGGCCGAGAACGCCGGGGAACCCATGGCCACCCGGACCGCCTGGCGGCTCTGCCAGGCCAACCGGTGGCACTCAGCGTTCGGGACCAAGCGAGGCAAGAACGGGCGCCGGCCCGGCCCGCCCGTGCACGATGACCGTGTCAAGCGCCAGTTCACCGCCCAAGGACTGAACCAGCTCTGGCTGACCGACATCACCGGGCACCCCACGGGCGAGGGCAAGCTCTACCTCTGCGCCATCAAGGACCTCTACGCCGGGCGGATCGTGGGGTACTCCATGGCCGGGCGCATGCAGGCCTCGTTGGCCGTGGACGCCCTTCACCAAGCCGTGGCGCGCCGAGGAGGCACGAGCGTGGTGGCCGGGTGCGTGGTGCACTCCGACCGCGGCTCGCAGTTCAGCTCGAACTTGTTCCAGGACGCCCTCACCCGGCACGGGCTGCTCGGTTCGATGGGACAGGTCGGCTCGGCCGGGGACAATGCGGCCATGGAGTCCTTCTTCGCGCTCCTGCAGAAGAACGTGCTCGATCGACGGCAATGGGCCACACGGGAGGAGTTACGCACGGCGATCGTGACGTGGATCGAGAAGACGTATCACCGGCGGCGCCGACAGGACCGGCTGGGTCGGTTGACCCCGGTCGAGTGCGAGATGATCATGGACCCCACGACCGCACACGCGGCGTGAGACAAACTGTCACCTATCCATGCACCAGTCCCTACCGTTCGGCCAGGGACTTGACACTCATCCCGCCCAGATAATCACCGACAAGCTGGTCCACCTCGGAGGCAGTGAGAAAAGTTTGAGCCGTCTCGATAGTCCTCACAACAGGCCCCCGACCATCACTCGGCGCGCTACTCTGGGGTCGTGCGGACACCTTGTAGACCCCGCGCAACAGGCGGTTGACCAAGGTTTTTGTCTTCGGGGCGGAGTTGCCGAACGTGCTACTTAGGCACCCCACACGAAGCCCCCGGAATCATGCAGATTCCGGGGGCTTCTTCGTGTGCTCAGCGAAGCCCGCCGTCAGCGCATCCACGGCGGCCCCCGTGTGCTCCCCGAGCGGGCCGAGCTTCCCCTGCGTGCGCAGCTGCGGGATCGTGGTGCCGGCCGAGTCCCGCGTGGCCGAGGCGAGCGAGTCGACCGCCGGGCCGGTGAGGCCGGCGTCGTCCAGGGCCGCGGGCAGCGTGGCGGCCAGGGCGGTGGAGATGATGGCCCCGGCGACCGCGGTGCCCAGCGCCGAGCCAGCCCGAGGCGTCCGGGCCCAGGAGCAGGGCGAGCACCACCACGCCGGCCACCTCCAGACCCAGCCCGATCAGCACGGTGCCCGGGGCGCCGAACCGGGCCGCCAGGTGACGGGCCGCGGCGCCCGAGAGGAACGCGCCCGCGGCCATCGCGGCCAGGACCAGGCCCGCCCCCATCACATCCAGGCCGAGCGCGTTGACGAGGTAGAGCGGCAGCACGAAGATGATGGCGAACTCGCCGACGGCGAGAGGGCCGATGGCCGCCGTGCCCACGGCTTAGACGGCCCGGGTCCCGATCAGCATGCCCCCGCTCGAGGAGGCTGCCGCGAGCGGGGCCGCCCGGGGCCGCCCGGCGGCCGATTCCGTCGCTCAGCTTCGCAGGGACGACACCGCCGGGCATCAACCGTTCGACGGACGCCCGGTCCGCTGCCGGGCGTAGAGTCGGCCGGTGAGGGCGTCGACCCGACGCCGCACCCCCGCCGACGAGGAGGTCTGCCCATGTCCGTCGTGAAGATCAACGCCATCAGCGTCCCCGAGGGCGCCGGCCCGGAGCTCGAGAAGCGGTTCGCCGCCCGCAAGCACGCGGTGGACCAGGAGCCGGGCTTCGAGGGCTTCCAGCTGCTCCGGCCCACGGCGGGCGAGGACCGCTACTTCGTGGTCACGACGTGGGCGTCGGAGGAGGACTTCCAGCGCTGGCGGGACGGGCGCATGCCCGCCGCTCACGCCGCCGAGCAGGGCGGCCGCCCAGCGCCGGTCGCCACGGGCGCCGACCTGCTCGAGTTCGAGGTCGTGGACCTGGGCTGATCGCGGCGCCGCAGCAGGCGCATCGCGTTCACGATGACCAGCAGCACGGACGCCTCGTGCACGAGCATGCCGACGGCCATCGTGACGCCGCCGGCGAAGACGCCGGCCAGCAGGGCCGCGACGGTCACGAGGGAGATCGCGATGTTCTGCCGCATCACCCGCACCGTGCGCCGGGCCAGATTGAGGGCCTGCGGCAGCCGCTCGAGCCGGTCGCCCATCAGGGCGATGTCCGCGGTCTCGATGGCCACACCGGAGCCGGCCGCGCCCATGGCCACGCCGATGTCCGCCGTCGCCAGGGCCGGGGCGTCGTTGACACCGTCACCGACCATCGCGACGACGCGGCCCTCGGCCTGCAGGGCCTCGATCGCCTCGAGCTTGTCCTGGGGCAGCAGGCCCGCCCGCACGTCGTCGACGCCCACCTGCCGGGCCACGGCCTGCGCGACGCCGGGCTGGTCGCCGGTCAGCATCACGACCTCGCGGACGCCGATCCCGTGCAGCGCTCGGATCATGCCCGCGGCCTCGGGCCGGAGGGTGTCTGCGACAGCGAGGACGCCGAGCGGGATGTCGTCGACGACGACCGCCACCGGGGTCCGGCCCGCCTCCGCGAGCTCGGCCGCGACGGTCTCGACCCGGTCGGTCGCGGCCGGATCCACGCCGCGCTCGCGCAGCAGCGCCGCGTTGCCCACGGCGACGACGCGGCCGTCCACCTCTCCGGTGAGCCCGCGGCCGAGGACGACGTCCACATCGGTGGCCAGCGGGCCGTCCAGCAGGCCGCGGTCCCGGCCCGCCGCGACGACCGGCGCGGCCAACGGGTGGTCCGAGGCCGCCTCGAGCCGTGCGGCCCAGCGCAGCACCTCGCCCTCGGCCCCGGGCTCGAACGCGACGACGTCTGTCAGCTCGGGGGTGCCCGAGGTGAGGGTGCCGGTCTTGTCGACGGCGACGGCGTCGACCTTCGCGGAGCGCTCGAGGAACTCCCCTCCCTTGATGAGCACGCCGTCCTTGGCGCCGCGGCCGATCCCCGCCACGATCGCGACCGGGATGGAGATCACGAGGGCGCCCGGGCAGCCGATGACCAGCAGGGTCAGGGCCAGGGGGACGTCCCGCGTGATCAGACCGGTCGCGAAGGCCAGCACCATGATCGCCGGGGTATACCAGCGGGAGAAGCGGTCCATGAACCGTTGGGTCCGAGCGCGGGCCTCCTGCGCCGCCTCGACGCGGTGGATGATGCGCGCCAGCGTGGTGTCGACGCCCACGCCCCGCGCCTCCACCTGCAGCAGGCCTGCCGTGGCCACGGTGCCCGCGTACACGGTGTCGCCGTCGGTCTTCTCCGCCGGGATGGACTCGCCCGTGATGGATGCCTCGTCCACGGCGCCGACCCCGGTGAGCACCACGCCGTCCACGGGCACCCGGGCGCCGGCCTTGACGAGGACGGTCGCGCCGGGGGCCACCTCGTGGGCGGACACGGTGCGCTGCGTCCCGTCTGCGTCCACGACGACGGCGGTCTCGGGCGCCGTGGACACGAGGTCCGCGAGCGCCGAACGAGTCTGAGACAGGGTCGCGTCCTCGAGGCCGTGGCCGAGGGCGAAGAGGAAGGTCACGGCGGCGGCCTCCCAGAAATTGCCGAGCAGGGACGCGCCGATCGCGGCGGTGGCGACGAGCAGGTCGATGCCGACGGTCTTCACCCGCAGGGCGGCGATCGCGTCGCGCGCGATCGGCAGGCCGGCCACGACGGCGGCGGCGAGCATCAGGCCCGCCGCCACGAGGTGTCCGGTCCCGTGGGCCAGCTGCTCGGGCGCCAGCACGAGCGAGACGGCGATCAGCAGGCCGGCCACCACGGGACGCCGCCAGCGGCGGGACAACGTGAACCGGGCACGAGGGCGGCCCGGACGTGTGACGGCGAGGGTGGACATGGCGGACTCCGTTCGTCGGGGGCGGGGCGGTGTCAGAAGGCCGACGGCCGGGCGGTGTAGCCGACCTTGGCGACGGCCTCGACGAGGTCCTGGGCAGTGGTGGTCTGCGGGTCGTGGTCGACCTCGATGCGCTGGGTCTCGAAGTGGACCTGCGCGCCGGTCACGCCGGGCAGGGCGTCGAGGGCCTTCTCGATCTTCCGGACGCACGAGGGGCAGCTGAAGCCCTCGGCGCGGAGCAGGGTGTGCGTGGTGGCGGTCATGGTCACTCCTGTGGGTCGTCACCGGCGCGGCCGCCGATGGGGCTGAGCGGACGGGGCGGGTGCCCGGTCCGATCCCCGTCCTCCGGGGATGTCACTGACGCTACGAAGGGGACGGCGGGCCCGCCTTGATCGCGGTCAAGCTGCCGTGTGGGAGGCTGATGGCGTGCGTATGGACCTGCCCCTCGCCCCCGTGGATGAACCAGAGCCGTGCGCGGCCCGGGTCCCGCTGTTCACCGGGCTGGATCTGGAGCAGCTGCGTCGGGTCTCCGCCCTGGCGCGGCCGCTCGTGCTCGAGGCCGGCGATGCCCTGCACCTGGCCGGTGACCGCACGGACCGCCTGTGCGTCGTGCACAGCGGCCGCCTGGCGCTGACGCTCGGCTCAGCGACCGGCCGGGAACGCGTGGTGCGGATGGTCGAGCCCGGGGACTCCGTGGGCGAGCACGAGTTCCTCACGGGCGAGCCGGCCCGGCACGGGGCGCGCGCCGTGGCCGCGACCCGCCTGTGCACCTTCTCCCACGCCGAGGTCGCCCGACTCCTGGCCGAGCATCCGGGCATCGGGGGACGCGTGATGCGGACGCTGGCCGTCCGCCTGGCCGAGGCTGAACAACGGCTGGCCCGGGAGCATCAGCCTGTCACCGCACGGATCGCCGGACATCTGCTCGGCCTGCCGGCCCTCCGGGACGAGGCCGACCTCGTCGTGGTGCTGACCGCGCCGAAGAAGGACGTCGCCTCGCTGCTGGGCACCACCCCCGAGGCGTTCAGCCGCGGGCTGCGCCGCCTCGCCGACGACGGCCTGATCGCCATGGAGGGCCCGCGGGTGGCGCTGCTGGACCCGGATGCGCTGGAGGCCCTCGCCGCGGAATGACGACCGTGGTCGTGATGTCCCCGGCGGTAGGCTGGGGACTCCCCCGTCCCCCTACCCACGCAGGCCCGTAGCCCGGGCCGGGAAGCGCAGCGCCATGGCCTCCATCCGTCCCATCACCGTCTACGGCGAGCCCGTGCTGCACAGGCGCGCGGCCGAGGTGGAGGTGATCGACGACGAGATCCGCGAGCTGATCGAGGACATGTACGTGACGCAGGACGCCGCCCGTGGCGTCGGGCTGGCCGCGCCGCAGGTGGGCGTGGGCCTGCGGATCTTCACGTGGACCTTCCCCGACACGCAGGACGCCCCGACCGTGGGCCACGTGATCAACCCGATCCTGACCTACCTCGCCAAGCCCGCCCAGGGCGACCCGGACCCCCACGAGGACACCGAGGGATGCCTCTCCGTCCCCGGCCACGGCTTCCCGCTGCTGCGCTCGGACCACGTGCGCGTCACCGGCCAGCGCGTGGACGGCGAGGCGATCGACTTCGAGGCCCGCGGCTGGTTCGCGCGCATCATGCAGCACGAGTACGACCACCTCAACGGCACCCTCTACGTCAACCGGCTCGAGGGCAAGTGGCAGCGGCGCTGGAAGCGCGCGCAGCGGGCCGAGCGTCTGAACGCGCCCGGCGTGACCTGGCTGCCGGGCTCCGACCCGGACCCGTTCGGCCACGACGCCGAGGACCACGAGCACGACCACGAGGACGACGCGCGGTGACCGGCCCCGCCGACCCCGGGGCGGTGCGCCTCACCGCCCCCGCGGCCGCCCTCCCGGCACCCCGGCGTGCGGCCCTCGAGCGCGCCGCGGCCCTGTTCCGTGCCGTGCCCGACTTCCCCGCCCCCGGCGTCGTCTTCCAGGACGTCACGCCCGTCCTCGCCGACCCGGCCGCCCTGCGCGCGGTGGTGGAGGAGATGATCGCCCCGTACGCCGGCCGGTTCGACGCCGTGGCCGGCCTGGACGCCCGCGGCTTCCTCCTGGCCGGCTTCGCGGCCGCGCTGACGGACACGGGCGTGCTCCCCCTGCGGAAGGCGGGCAAGCTCCCGGTGACCGCGGGGCACGTGGCCTACGAGCTGGAGTACGGCAGCGCCGCCCTCGAGGCGTCCCCCGAGCTGGCCGTGCCCGGCCTGCGCGTCCTGGTGCTCGACGACGTCCTCGCCACCGGGGGCACCCTCGCCGCCGCCCACGAGCTGATCGCCGCGTGCGGCGCCGAGGTCGCGGGCTCCGCCGTCGTGCTGGAGGTGGCCGGCCTGGACGGCCGCGACCGCGTGCCGGAGGCCCTGGCGCTGTTCGCCGCCTGACCCCGCCGCAGGTCCGCGCCCGACTCCGGACGCGCCGCGGCCCCGCCACCGGAGAGGCGACGGGGCCGCGGTGCGCCGGCTCCCCCTGGGGAGCCTGGCCCGGTCAGGCCTGCGGGAAGGCGGGGACCTGCTGGCCCGCCATCGTCTCCGCGACGCGGATCACCTGGTGGGAGTAGCCGTACTCGTTGTCGTACCAGACGTACAGGATGGCGTTGCGGCCCTCGTTGTTGACGAGGGTGGCGAGGCCGTCCACCACGCCGGCACGGTCGGAGCCGACGAAGTCGGTGGACACGACCTCCGGGGAGTCGACGTAGCCGACCTGGCCGCGCAGCGCGCCCGTGAGGGACTCCCGCTTGAGGCGGTCGTTCAGCTCCTCCACGGTGGCGGGCTTCTGCAGGGCCAGGTTGAGGATGGCCATGGACACGTCCGGGGTGGGGACGCGGATGGCGTTGCCGGAGAGCTTGCCCTTGAGCTCGGGCAGGGCCTTGGCCACGGCCTTGGCGGCGCCGGTCTCGGTGAGCACCATGTTCATCCCGGCGGCGCGGCCACGACGGGCGCCCTTGTGGAAGTTGTCCACGAGGTTCTGGTCGTTGGTGTAGGCGTGCACGGTCTCCACGTGGCCGTGGTCGATGCCGTAGTCATCCTGGATGACCTTGAGCACCGGGGTGATGCCGTTGGTGGTGCAGGAGGCCGCCGAGATGATGGTGTCCTGGGGCGTGATGTCGTCCGAGTTCACGCCGAACACGATGTTCTTCATCTCGCCCTTGCCCGGGGCGGTCAGCAGGACCTTCGCGGCGCCCTTGGCCTGCAGGTGCTGGGACAGGCCCTCGTCGTCGCGCCAGCGTCCGGTGTTGTCGATCACCAGGGCGTCCTGGATGCCGTAGGAGGTGTAGTCCACGGAGGTCGGGTCGGACGAGTAGATGACCTGGATCTCGGTGCCGTTGGCCGTGATGACCTCGCGCTCCTCGTCCACGGTGATGGTGCCCTCGAACGGGCCGTGGATGGAGTCGCGGCGCAGCAGCGAGGCGCGCTTGACCAGGTCGTCCTCGGAGTTCTTGCGCACGACGACGGCGCGCAGGCGCAGCTTGGACCCGCCCCCGGCGTGGTCCAGGAGGATGCGGGCCAGGAGGCGCCCGATGCGGCCGAAGCCGTAGAGCACCACGTCCTGCTGCTGGCCGAGCCCCTCGCCGGACTTGCCCGTGACGTCCCCCAGCTCGGCGTCGAGGAAGGCCTGCACGTCCTGGCCGGAGGCCGTGTGCTTCCTGGCCAGCTCGGCCAGGTCCACGCTCGCGGCGCCCAGATCCATGCCGGCCATGGCCTCCACGAGCGGGTAGGTGGCCTCCACGCTCAGCGGGCCGTCCTGCACGCGGCGGGCGTAGCGGTGCGCCTTGATGATGTCGATCACGCCGCGGTTCACGAGGGAGCGCCCGTAGATCGAGGTGACCACGTTGTGCTCGCGGTACAGGGTGCCCAGCAGGGGGACCATCTTCTCCGCGAGCTTCTGCTGCGTATTCCACTCGGGGGTCTGGGTCGGGGCGGTGTCTGCCACGGGAGTCCTTCCTGAAAGCCTGAGGGGCCCGTCCGGGGATGGCCCGTCCGGGACCTCGTCGTCCACGGACGGCGCCATTCTATGCGGAGCCCGTCCGGCGCGGGCGTGCGCGTCCGGCCCGGACGCGCGCGCCGCCCGCGTACACTGGCGGGCGGGACGGACCGGCGGACGGCCGCGTGCCCGCCCTTCACGGAGCGGGTGCGAGGAAAGTCCGGGCACCGCAGAGCAGGATGGTGGACAACATCCACCCGGGGTGACCCGCGGGCCAGTGCAACAGAGAGCAGACCGCCTCCGCGCCTCGTGCGCGGCGGTGAGGGTGAAACGGTGGTGTAAGAGACCACCAGCGGCCCCGGTGACGGGGCCGGCTCGGTAAACCCCATCCGGTGCAAGGCCGAACAGGACGCGTCATGAGGGCTGCTCGCCCCAGCGTCCGGGTTGGCCGCTCGAGCCCGTCAGTGATGGCGGGCCCAGATGGATGGCCGTCACCTCGTCCGCGGCGACGCGGCGAGGCACAGAACCCGGCTTACAGCCGGTCCGTCCCCTCGCCCGACGCCACCACACAGCCGCGCGGTGGCGGCCGGCGGTCTCAGAGGTCGTCGTCGTCCGCCCGCTCGAAGTCGAGGACGTAGACGTGGTCGGTCTCGTCCCGGGCCACGAGGCGGTACCCGTAGGACTCCCCGATCCGCACGAGGCGGGCCGGGGTGGGCCGGCGGCGGTCCTTCGGCCACTCGAGGCGCGCGCTCGGGGTCCCCGTGAACGTGCGCTCGCGCAGGCGGCGCTCGAGGTCCGACTCCTCGTGGTTCCGCCCGCTCGAGCGCACGCCCAGCCAGAAGGCCAGCCCCACCACCAGCAGGACCGCCGGGAACACCCAGGCGTACACGTCCATCGCGTCCATCTGCGGATCCTTCCGGTCGTCGGCGCCGGCCGGGTCGTCGGGGCGCACGGGTCCACCCTGCCAGGACCGCGCCCGGAGTGCACGACGGCCCGCCCTAGGGTGGAGGGATGCTGATCCTGCTCCCGCCCTCCGAGGGCAAGACCGCCCCCCGCTCCGGCGCGCTCCTGGACCTGGACGCGCTCTCCCTCGGCGGCGCCGAGGCCGTCACGGCCGCCCGCCGGGAGCTGCTGGCACGGCTGGCCGAGGTCTCGGCCCGGGTCGATGCGCCGGCCCTCCTGGGCGTGGGCGCCTCCCTCGCGGACGAGGTCGCGGCCAACACGCGTCTGGACTCGGCACCCGCCGCCCCGGGGCGCCGGGTCTACACGGGCGTGCTGTTCGAGGCGCTCGACTTCACCTCCCTGTCCCCCGCGGCCCGGCGCCGGGCGGGCACGGACGTCCTCATCTCCTCCGCGCTCTTCGGGGCGACGACGCCGGCCGACCGCATCCCCGCGTACCGCCTCCCCATCGGGGCGCGCCTGCCGGGGATGCCCGGCCTGGCCGCGTGGTGGCGGCCGGTCCTCACCCCGGTCCTGGACGCGTATGCCGAATCCCGCGGCGGCCCCGTGGTGGACTGCCGCTCGGGCGGGTACGCCGCACAGTGGCGGGCGCCGGCCGAGCGCACGCTCACGGTGGACGTGTTCCAGCTGCGCGGCGGCGAGCCCACCGTGGTCTCGCACCACGCCAAGCACACCCGCGGCCTCGTGGCGCGGGCGCTGCTCGATGCCGGACCCCGCGCGGCGGGCACGCTGGAGCGGGCGGCCGACGTCGTCGCCCGGGCCGGCGCCGCGGACGGGCCGCACCCGTGGGAGGTCGAGCTGGTCCCGCCCACCGGGCGCCGTCCGGGGTCCCTGCGCGTGATGCTGCCGGAGAGCTGACGGTCCGGGTCAGTCGCGCCCGGCCACCAGCTCCACCTCGAAGCCGTCCGCCGTCTCGAGGTAGGCGGCGTAGTGGTCCCGCCCGCCGGCGAACGGGTGGCGGTCGGCGAAGAGCAGCGAGAAGCCGCGCTCCTGCGCGCGCGCGGCGAGACGGTCCACCTCGGCGCGCGTCCCGGCGCGGAACGCCAGGTGGTTCAGGCCCGGGCGCAGCCGGTCGTGCCGGCCGGCGGCCACGTCCCGGCCGGACTCCAGGACCAGGTACTCGCCCGCCCCGCGGTAGGTGCACCCCTCCGCCCAGGCGTCCCCGGACGCGTAGCCCAGCTGCTCGAACAGCCACCCCAGCGAGGCCCGGGCCGCCTCGAGGTCCGCGACCCAGATCTCCACGTGGTGCAGCCGGCCCGTGGGGCGCTCCGTCCCGCCGGCCGGCTCCGGCTCCGGTGCGGCAGCCGGCGCATCGGCACCGGCGTCGGCGTCAGCGTCATGGTCCGCGGCCCTGCCGGGCCGGGGGGCGGTCACGGGCACCTCCGAGGCGCCCGCGTCCCACCGGCCGCCGCGGGCGCCGGCGTCCATGGCCTCGTTGGACAGGCGGTCGGCGTCCTTGTTCTGCGCCCGCGGGATCCACTCGTAGGTGACCTGCGCCGGCGGCAGGACGCCGCGGGCCGTCGCGGCGAGGCGGCGCATGTCCTCGTGCTTGATCTTCCAGCGTCCGGACATCTGCTCGACCACGAGCTTGGAGTCCATCTTCACGTGCACGCGTGCGTCCGGGTCGATCGCCTTGGCCATCTCGAGGCCCGCCACGAGCCCGGAGTACTCCGCCACGTTGTTGGACGCCCTCCCCAGCGGGGCCGCGTCGGTCATCAGGATCTCCCCCGTGGCGGGGTCGCGGACCAGCGCTCCGTACCCGGCGACGCCGGGGTTGCCGCGGGAGCCGCCGTCCGCCTCCACCTGCAGGACACGCTGGGCCATGCCGACCTCCCTCTCGAGCACCGCGTCCGGGGCCGTCCCGGACGCGGTGCCCCACTCTAGTGGCGGGGCGCGTCCCGGGACGGCGGCCGGTCAGGCCCGGACGACGACGACGCCCGTCTCCGGGTCCTGCGCCACCGCGTCCGGGGGCAGGCGGGTGATGGCGTCCAGGTCCGCCGGGGAGAGCTCCGTGCCGGACGCGCTGGTGCGCCGGCCCTCGAGACGCGCGGCGCCGACGCCGCCGTTGCGCTCCCGCGCCGCGTCGTACAGGGCCAGCAGCGCGGCGGGGACCCGCCCGGCCACGCCGGTGCGTCGGCCGGCCAGCTCCCGACCCTCCTGGGTGACGCGTGCGCCCTTGGCGCGCACGGCGGCGGTGCGCTCGGCCACGGCGCGGCGGGCGGCGTCCGCGGCGGCGCGCGCCTCGGCCACGGCGGCGTCCGCGGCGTCCGCGGCCTCCATCGCGGCGAGCGCGGCGTCGTCGTGCTCGGAGAGGAGGGACTCGAGCGTGGCGAGCTCGTGCTGCAGCCCCACGAGCTCCTTCGACGAGCCCTCCCCGGACTCCAGCCGGGCGCGCGTCCGGTCCCGCCGGGCCCGGGTGGTGGTGGCCTTCTCCGAGGCGTGGGCCGCGGCGGCGTCCACCTCCGCCTCGGCCGCCTCCCGCTCGGCCACGACCGCCTCGGCACCGGCGAGGGCCTCCCGCAGGCGGGCGAGCTCGGGGTCGGCGCGCAGCCCGGCGAGGGTCCGCCGCGCGCGGGCGATCTGGAGGTCCAGCTGCTGCAGCTCCAGCAGGCGCGACTGCTCGGCGGGGGTCGCGGTCACGGCGGTCACGGGCGACCACCGCCGCCGACGAGCAGGTCCCACGGGTCGGTGACGCGTGTGGAGACGACGGTCTCCACCGCGAACCCGTCCGCCTCGAGGGCCTCGCGCAGGGCGTGGGCGCCGTCCGCCAGCCACAGCCACTCGCTCGCGAAGTGCGCCACGTCCACGAGGGCCGGCCGGCCGTCCCCGACCAGCGCCGTCTCGCGCGCCTCCGAGGCCGGATGGTGGCGCAGGTCGGAGGTGACGTAGACGTCCGCGTCCGCGGCGCGGACGGCGTCGAACAGCCCGTCCCCCGCGCCGCCGCACACGGCCACCCGGCGCACCTCGGCGTCCGGGTCGCCGGCCACGCGGACGCCGCCCACGGTGGCGGGCACGACGCCGGCCACCCGTTCGGCGAACGCGCGGAGGCTCACCGGCGACTCCAGCTCCCCCACGCGTCCGATGCCCTGGGCGTCGCCGCCCCCGGCGGACGGGACGAGCGGGCGGGCGCCCGTCACCCCGAGCCGTCGAGCGACGGCGTCGGAGACGCCCCCGACCGCGGCGTCCGCGTTGGTGTGCGCGGCCACCAGCCCGATGCTGCGCTCGATCAGCGTGTGCACCACGGCGCCCTTCGCCGCACCCGCGTGCCCGCCGGCGGCCACGGACGTGGCCCCGCGCAGCAGCAGAGGGTGGTGGGTGAGGAGGAGATCCGCGCCGCGTTCCACGGCCTCGTCCGCGACGGCCTGGACCGGGTCCACCGCGAACAGGATCCGGCGCACGGGCGCCTCCGGGCGGCCGACGACGGGCCCGACGGCGTCCCAGGACTCCGCGAGCGAGGCGGGCCACAGGCGCTCGATCACGGTGAGCACCTGGGCGAGCGTGGGCGTGTCCGAGCGGTTCTCCGAGACGGAGCCCCCGCCCGGCGGGGAATGGTCCGGGACGGTCATGGGCACCATCATGCACCCCCCTCGGCCGCCGCACAGCACCGGGACACCTCCCCCTGCGGGAATGGATCCGGGGCGGGCGTTGCTGTCCCCGCCATGACCTCCGTGCCGCCCCCCGACGCGACCGACGCCCCACCCGCCGACGTCTGCGAGCTCACCCTCGCCGGCGGCTGCTTCTGGTGCCTGGACGCCGTCTACCGGAAAGTGCGCGGCGTCCTGGGCGTCGAGTCCGGCTACACCGGCGGGCGGACCGCCGCGCCGGACTACGAGTCGGTGTGCACCGGCACCACGGGCCACGCCGAGGCCGTGCGCGTGCGGTTCGACGCCGCCGTCGTCCCCGCCGAGGTCATCATGGACCTGTTCTTCACGGGCCACGACCCCACTTCCCTGAACCGGCAGGGCGCAGACGTGGGCACGCAGTACCGCTCGGCCGTGTTCGCCCGGGACGAGGCCGAGGCGGAGTTCTTCCGCGCGCAGATCGCGCGGGCGCAGGAGCTCTACGACCGGCCGATCGTCACCACAGTGGAGCCCGCGGGCCCCTGGCACCCGGCCGAGCCCGTCCATCAGGACTTCTACGCGCGGCAGCCGTTCAACGGCTACTGCCGCGTGGTGATCGACCCGAAGCTGGCGAAGGTCCGGCAACGCTACGCCGCATGGCTCACGCCCGGCGCCTGAGCCGCGGGCCCCACTAACCTGACCGGACCTCTTCCATCCCCCTCGAGCCCCCAGGAGGCAGCCCCATGGCGAAGATCCTCGATGACATCACCCAGGCCGTCGGGCGGACCCCGCTGGTCCGCCTGAACTCCCTCACCAAGGACCTGCCCGGCGACGTCGCCGTCAAGGTGGAGTTCTACAACCCGGCCAACTCGGTCAAGGACCGGATCGGCGTCGCCATCGTGGACGCCGCAGAGCGGTCCGGGAAGCTCGCCCCCGGCGGCACCATCGTGGAGGGCACCTCCGGCAACACCGGCATCGCGCTCGCCATGGTCGGCGCCGCGCGCGGCTACAAGGTGGTCCTGACCATGCCGGAGACCATGTCCGCCGAGCGCCGCGTGATGCTGCGCGCCTACGGCGCGGAGATCGTGCTGACCGCCGGCGCCGACGGCATGCGCGGCGCCCTCGAGCGCGCGCAGCAGATCGTGGCCGAGACCCCCAACTCCATCTGGGCCCAGCAGTTCGCCAACGAGGCCAACGTGCAGGCCCACTACACCACCACGGGCCCCGAGATCTGGGACGCCTCGGACGGCGCGGTGCACACCTTCGTGGCCGGCGTGGGCACCGGCGGCACCATCACCGGCGCCGGACGCTACCTCCGGGAGCAGAACCCGGACGTCCGCCTGGTGGCGGTCGAGCCGGCGGACTCCCCGATCCTCTCCGGCGGCCAGGCCGGCCCCCACAAGATCCAGGGCATCGGTGCGAACTTCGTGCCCGAGATCCTCGACACGGAGATCTACGACGAGGTCTACGCGGCCTCCCTCGAGGAGTCGCTGTCCACCGCCCGCGCCCTCGGGGCGCAGGAGGGGATTCTGGGCGGCATCTCCACCGGTGCGATCGTCTCGGCGGCGCTCCAGGAGGCCGCCAAGCCGGAGAACGAGGGCAAGCTGATCGTCGCGGTGGTCTGCGACTTCGGCGAGCGCTACATCTCCACCGCCCTGTTCGAGGACATCCGCGGCTGACGCCGCCACCGACGCACCACGACGGCGGCGCGCCCCCGGACCGGGGGCGCGCCGCCGTCACGATCGAAAGGCACGACCCCGTGGGCCTGCTCTCCCGCATGAAGGAAGACATCGACGCCGTCCGCAGCCACGACCCGGCCGCCCGCGGGGACGTGGAGGTAGCGCTGGCCTACTCGGGCCTGCACGCCGTGTGGGCCCACCGCGTGGCGCACCGGATGTGGCAGGTGGACCGGCTGCGGACGCCCGCGCGTCTGCTCTCCCAGGCGGCGCGCGCGGCCACCGGGATCGAGATCCACCCGGGCGCCACCATCGGGCGCCGCCTGTTCATCGACCACGGGATGGGCGTGGTGATCGGCGAGACCGCGGAGATCGGCGACGACGTGATGCTCTACCACGGCGTGACCCTCGGCGGCCGGTCCCTGGCCCGCACCAAGCGCCACCCCACCCTGCGCGACGGCGTGGTGGTCGGGGCGGGCGCCAAGATCCTCGGCCCCGTGGAGATCGGCGAGGGCACGGCGGTCGGCGCCAACGCCGTCGTCGTGAAGGACACCCCGGCCGGCTCCATCGCCACCGGTGTGCCGGCCACCTACCGCCTGCGCAAGGGACCCGCCGAGGACAAGCCGCTGGTGGACCCCGCCGAGTACGTCGACCCGGCGATCTGGATCTGAGCGGCCGGGAGTCCTGACGGGCCCCGGCGTCAGCGGGCGGTCTCCTCCGTGGGGTCGCCCTCGGCCGGCTGCGGCATGACGACCGGCGTGCCGTCGCCGTCCACCTCGGTGCGGTCGTCGGACCACAGCGTGTGGAACGAGCCGTCCCGGTCCGTGCGCCGGTAGGTGTGGGCGCCGAAGAAGTCGCGCTGCCCCTGGATGAGGGCGGCGGGCAGGCGGTCGGCACGCAGACCGTCGTAGTAGGCCAGGGCGGAGGAGAACACCGGCACGGGCACGCCCGCGGCCACGGCGGCGGCCACCACGCGGCGCCAGGCCGGCAGGGCCTCGGCGATCGCCCGGGTGAACTCGGGCGCGAAGAGCAGGTTCGCCGGCTGCCCCTCGGCGCGGGCGCCCGGCTCCGGGTGCCGCTCGGTGTCCCGGCCGCCGAAGGCGCGCATGATCACGTCCAGCAGGTCCGCACGGATGATGCAGCCGTCCCGCCACAGGGAGGCGATGGTGCCCAGGTCCAGGGACCAGCCGTACTCCTGCGCGGCGGCGGTGAGCATGTCGAGGCCCTGCGCGTAGGCCACGAGCTTGGAGGCGAACAGCGCCTGACGCACGTCCTCGACGAACGCGTCCCGGCCCTGGGCGTCCACCACGGGGGCGTCCGTCACGCCGGCGGCCAGGGTGCGGCGGGCCTCCTCGCGCACCGCGGTCTGGGAGGAGAGGGAGCGCGCGAACACGGACTCGGCGATCGCGGCCACGGGCGCGCCGACGTCGAGCCCGGAGATCGCGGTCCAGCGGCCGGTGCCCTTCTGGCCGGCCTCGTCCACGATCACGTCCACGAGCGGCCTGCCCGTGGCGGCGTCCACCTGCTGGAGCACCTCGGCGGTGATCTCGATGAGGTACGAGGCCAGGTCCGTCTGGTTCCAGGCCGAGAACACCTCGGCCTGCTCGGCCGGCTCGATCCCGGCGACCCGGCGCAGCAGGTCATAGGCCTCGCCGATGACCTGCATGTCCGCGTACTCGATGCCGTTGTGCACCATCTTGACGTAGTGGCCCGCGCCGTCCGTGCCGATCCAGGCGCAGCAGGGCTCGCCGTCGTACTGCGCGGCGATGGACTCGAGCAGAGGGCCGAGGGCCGCGTACGACTCCTTCGGTCCGCCGGGCATGATGGCCGGGCCGTTCAGCGCGCCCTCCTCGCCGCCGGACACGCCGACGCCCACGAAGTGCAGGCCCCGCTCCGCGAGCGCGGCCTCGCGGCGTCGGGTGTCCTCGTAGTGGGAGTTGCCGGCGTCGATCACGATGTCCCCGGGCTCGAGCAGCGGCACGAGCTGGTCGATCACGCCGTCGACGGGGGCGCCGGCCTTGACCATGATCAGCACGCGGCGGGGCACGGCCAGGGAGGCCACGAGCTCCTCGAGGGTCTCGGTGGCGATGAACGCGCCCTCGTGGCCGTGCTCGGCCACGAGGGCGTCCGTCCTGGCGCGGCTGCGGTTGTGCAGGGCCACGGTGTGGCCGCGGCGGGCGAAGTTCCGGGCGAGGTTGGCGCCCATGACGGCCAGGCCGGTCACGCCGATGTCGGCGGTCCCGGGGGCGGGGGCGGCAGGGGTGGTGGCGGTCATGATGGAGGTCTCCTCACGCGGCGGGCCGGGGTCGGATCCCACCCTAGCCGGGCGGGTCAGTCGCCGACGGCCTCGCGCCCCCGCTGGACGATCTTCGGGTCCGGGGTGCCGACGACGTCGTGGTCCTTTCCCTCGTACTCGAAGCGGGAGAGGAAGTAGCGCATCGCATTGAGGCGGGCGCGCTTCTTGTCGTTGGACTTGATGGACACCCACGGGGCGTGGTCGGTGTCCGTGTGGAGGAACATGGCCTCCTTGGCGTCCGTGTACGCCTCCCAGCGATCCAGGGACTCCAGGTCCATCGGGGAGAGCTTCCACTGGCGGACCGGGTCGATCTGGCGGATCGCGAAGCGGGTGCGCTGCTCGGTCTGGGTGACGGAGAACCAGAACTTGGTCAGGTGGATCCCGTCCTCCACCAGCATCTTCTCGAACACCGGCACCTGCTGCATGAACAGCTCGTACTGGCGGTCGGTGGAGAAGCCCATCACGCGCTCCACGCCGGACCGGTTGTACCACGAGCGGTCGAACAGGACGATCTCGCCCGCCGTGGGGAAGTGCTGGATGTAGCGCTGGAAGTACCACTGGCCCAGCTCGCGCTCGGTGGGCTTGCTCAGGGCCACCGTGCGCGCGGTGCGGGGATTCAGGTGCTCGGTGAAGCGCTTGATGGTGCCGCCCTTGCCGGCGGCGTCCCGGCCCTCGAACACGATGATGTGCCGCTGGCCGGTGTCCTCGCCCCAGTACTGCAGCTTCAGCAGCTCGATCTGCAGCCGGTACTTCTCCAGCTCGTACTCCTCGCGCGTCATGCGCTCCTCGTACGGGTAGTCCTCCTTCCACGTCTCCACGGCCCGGCCCTGGGGGTCGATGAGGTCCGGGTCGTTGGTGTGGCCGTCGGCGACGGTGTAGCCGCCGTCGCGCAGCTTGTCGATGAACTCGCGCAGGTTCTCGCGGGGGGCGTCCGGCTGCAGCAGCTCCATGGAGTCTCCTTCGGGGGCGGTGGGGGGGGATCCCGTCCATTATGGGCCGGTCCCGCGGACGGGCGCCGGGCGTCGGCCCCTGCGCCGGTGAACACGCGGTGAAGTCCGGGTGACCGCAGACCTCTCGGTTCAGGGGCGGGCGGCACCCACCAGCGCGTCCACGGCGGCGACGGCGGCGCGCGCGGCCGCCACGTCCACGAACTGGGCGATCGCGTCCCGGTGGCGGGGATGGCCCGGCAGCTTCAGGCCCACGGTGGCGCCGTCCGTGGACGGCAGCACCCACAGGCGCGCCTCCGGGTCCACGTCCCGCTGGGCGACGACGTCCTCCTCCTCGGGCTCGCGGTCGTAGCCGGCCCACTCCACTCCCGGGCGGTCGGTGTCCGCGCCGTCCAGGACGTCCGCGCCGCCCATGCGCAGATAGGTGCGCGCCTGCAGCAGCCGGTCCAGGGTGCGGGCGGTGGTCCGCCCGGCCAGCTCGTCCTCGAACAGGGCGAGCACGTGCCAGCCGTCCCCGTCCTGCAGGAACAGCATGGTCTGCCCGGCCTCCCCGCCCGTGATGACGGCCAGGTGGCGCGGGGCGTCACCGTCGGCGGCGGGCAGTTTCCAGAAGCCGTGGGGCGTGGCGGACATGCCCCCACCCTACTGGGGCCGGGGCGGGGACGCGGGGGCCGCCGTCGGCCCCGGCGTCAGCGGGCGAGCCGGTCCTGCGGCGTGGGGGCGCCGTGCCGCGCGCCGAACGACGGGTCGTGCGTCCCGACCTTCCGGGCGGCGGCGAGGTGGCCGCCGAGGAAGCCGGCCCCGCCGGTCACGCCCATGGCTCCCAGGCCCAGGAGGACGCCGAGACGATGCCGGCCCGTGACGCGGGCCGCGAGCGAGGCGGTCTGGAGGGTGACGCCGATGCCGTTCGCGGCGGCGTGCACCACGCCCACGCGCCGCTCGGGACGGCCGGAGGCGGCGTACTCCGCCCATCCGGTCAGGGCGGCGGGGACCGCCGAGGCGACGCCCAGGCCGGTGAGCAGGGCGGCGCTGCCGCGGGCGTCGTCGCCGCCGAGCAGGTCCAGGGCCGTGGCGCTCATCCAGGTGCCCATGGGCACCTCGATCACGAGCGGATGCAGCGCGTGGCCCAGCCAGGCCCCCTGGAGGGCGGCACGCCGCACGGGGCCGGCCACGAGGGCGGAGGAGAGCGCGTCGCCCGCCGTGACGGCGGGGTCCAGCACGCGGGCGCCCTCCAGGGCGTGCATCGCCCGGGAGAGGGGATTCCGGGTGCGGGCGGCGGTACGGGAGTCGAGACGACGGCGGCGGGGTGCGCGCATGGTTCCTCCGAGTCAGGGCGGATCGCGACCCGACGGCGGCGGGCCTGGGGTCCAGAGTAGCGGCTGTCCGCACCGGCGCGGCATGCTGGCCGGATGGGACTGGTGCGCCGACTGCCGACCCGCTCCGACGACGAGGGCGGGTGCCGGGACGTGCTGTCCGGCAGGCTGCACAACGCGCCGGCGATCGCGGCGGCGTCGCGCCGAGCGGGCGTCCCGCTCTCGGTCGCCGCGGCGTTGGCGGAGGTGGAGTCGGGCGGTCGCAACGTGTTCGGCAACGACCGCGGCGGGGTGTTCTCGCGCCCCGGACGCCCCGACGTCCCGGTGACGCCCGAGCGCGTGGCCGAGCTGCGGCGTCGGGTGGCGGCCGGGGAGACCTCCAACGGGATCGGCCCGGCGCAGATCACCTGGCCGCCGTTCTTCGACCGGGCGGACGCGGCGGGCCTGGACCTGGCCGACCCGGAGGACAACCTCACCCTGGGCCTGACGATCCTGGCCGAGCACGCCCGCGGCGACCTCTCCCCCGCCGGCCTCGAACGGGCCGGCACCCTCTACAACGCCGGGACCCTCGCCGGCGGGGTCACCGACTACGGTCGGCGGCTGGCCCGCGCGGCGGCCGCCTGGGAGGAGCGGCTCTCGGGACGGCCCCCGGCGCGGTCGGAGGCGGCCGGGCCGAGCGCGAGCCGGCACGACGGCGACCCGACGGGCACGGGGCGGACGCACCGCGTGCAGCCCGGCGAGACACTCTGGGGCATCGCCCGCGACCAGGGCACGGATGTGGCCACGCTGCGGCGGCTCAATCCCGGGATCGTGCCGGAGCGGATGGCCGTGGGCACGCCGGTGCGCCTGCCCTGACCGCCGGCTCGGAGGCACGGGGCCGGCCGGCGTCGGGGCGCCAGGGCGGGCCGTCAGAGCACGAGGTTGACCAGCAGGACGTACGCCAGGGTGCCCGTGCCGATGGAGAGCAGGGTCCGCCGGCCGCCCAACACGTGCACGAGGACCGTGAGGGCGGTGGCGACCAGCGCGCAGGCCACCCGCGGCCCGTCCACGGACGCTCCGGGGGACAGCGCGGCGGCCTCCAGGAGCATCACGATCGCGAGGATCGCGAGCACGCCCGCCGGCATCCAGACGGCCAGCCGGGCGGCGAGGGCGGACTCCCGCAGCGGGCGCAGCAGCGCGAAGGGGGCCGCGCGCAGGGTGAACGTCACCGCGCCCGCCACGACGGCCGCAGCCACCACGTGTCCGGGGTCCACGGGGGCGGTCATCCCGTCCTCCGTCCGGGGTCGTCGTCGTGCGCGCGGGCCGCCTCGGGGACCGCCGCCTCGGGGCCGCCCGCCTCGAGCACCGGCAGGGGGCCGGTCACCGGACCCTGCGCGGGCAGCGGCAGGCGGGCCCCGCGGGCGGCCGCCGCGTGGGCCGCGACCAGCACGCCCACGTAGACGAGGAAGGACGTGACCAGCAGCGCCCCGGGCGCCACGAGGAGCGACACGCCCACCGCGGCAGCGGCGGCCAGCACGAGCGGCAGGTGGCGGCGGGTGCGGGCGGCGTCGAGCGCGAGGACGGTGAACAGGGCGGTGAGGGCGAACTCCAGGCCCTCGACGGGCGCGGGCAGCAGCCCCGCGACCCCCACGCCGGCCACCCCGCCGAGCAGCCAGTACAGGTGCAGGCTGACCTGCATGGCCAGCAGACGCGGGGCGGTCCAGCCCCGGGGGTGGGCGGCGGCGATCGCATACGCCTCGTCGATCAGGGCACCCATCGAGTAGATGCGGGCCGCCCGCGACCGCACCACGTGCAGGGGGAAGCCGAACGCGTAGAACACGTGTCGGAAGTTCACGAGGAACACCGTGACGGCGATGGTCGCCAGCGGGGTCGCAGCGGCGATCAGGCCGACGAGCAGCAGTTCCACGGATCCCGCGAACACGACGGCGGAGAGCAGCGGTGCGGCCCACCCCGGGAGGCCCGCCTGGACCACGAGCATGCCGAAGGCCACGCCGAGCGGGAACAGGCCGAGACCGGCCGGTCCGGACAGGCGGATCCCGGTGAGCACCTCGCCCCGCCGGTCCCTGGCCCCGGAGGCGCCGGAGGACGGCGGTGCGGCGGCGTGGGAGGTGGCGTGCATGGTGGGGACAGCATGCCACCCACGGCGCGCAACGCGTGTCACATCCGCACCTCGAGAGGCGGGCGCGCCGTGGGGCGTGGAGCCCGTCCTGGAGACCGGCCCCCCGAGCAGGTGCTCCGGGGGCCGATCTGCGCGTGGACCCAGACGGACTCGAACCGCCGACACCCACGGTGTAAACGTGGTGCTCTGACCAGCTGAGCTATGGGTCCTGACGCGTTCCAGCCTACCGCCGGGCGGTCCCCGAATGCTCAGGCCAGCCGCGCGACGGCGTCGCGGTGGTCCTGCGGGGTCCGGGCGCCGCCGGGGGTCGAGGGGGCCACGCGCGCCCGTTCCGCGCCGTCCGCGTCCAGGAGGACGGAGACGCGGCGGGGGCGGCCGGTGGCCTCGTCGAGCAGGCCGCACGCGCGGGCCGCGGCCCCGTGGGGCCAGAAGTCAGAGAGCATCACGCACGCCCCGGGCAGGCGCATGCGCTCCGCCACCTCTCGCAACACGGGGGCCGCGTCGCAGGAGACCACCCGCACGCCGACACCGTCGGCCGCCAGCTCCTCCGCGAGCGCCCCGAGCCACTCCAGCTCCCCCGTGCACACGGGGGTGAAGGCCCCCGGCAGGAACACGAGCCAGACCGCCCGCTCCCCGGGCGCCACCGGCGGCCAGGGCCAGCCGGTGCCGTGCGCGTCCCGCAGGGCGGGGGTCTCAGCCACCGCGCTTCTGCTCGAGCCGGGAGGCCAGCCAGTCCTCGGAGCCCCCCGCGCTCGTGGTCACGTGCAGGCCGCCGGTGGAGGCGGCCTCGGCGACGTCCGCCGGGGTGACGTACCCGTCCCGGCCCTTGCGCGGGGTCATGACCCACACGGGGCCGCGGTCCAGGGATCGCTGGACGTCCACGAGCTGGTCCGTGAGGTCCGTGACGTCGCCGTCCTCGGCCCGCCACCACAGCAGCACGGCGTCCGCCGGCTCCTGGTCCTCCTCGGTGAGGAGCTCCTCCCCGAGCGCATCCTCCAGTGCGTCACGGAAGGCGAAGTCGATGTCGTCGTCGTAGCCCCACTCCTGGACGAGGTCGCCGGCCTTCAGGCCGTACGCGTCCAGCAGCTGCGTCTGCGACGAGGTCCTGTCCGACCCTGCCTCCATGTGTGCGCTCCTCCTCGGGATGGGGACGGGCGCGGGCCCCGGGCCCGGCCGTCCGGCGGTGTGGTGACACAGCCCACCTTACGCGGTGCGCCTGCCGACATCGGGGCCCGAGGCCGGGCGGGGAGCCGTCCGGCCCCAGTAGGCTGACCGGCAGACGCGCACGACGTCGGCCATCCGCCGACGGCGCGGCGAGGCGGCCGGCCGATCGCCGGACCCCGCAGGACATCGCGGAGCACCCCTCCGCACCGACACCAAGGAGGCACCGTGAGCGCAGCGGAAGAGAGCTCCCAGATCGTCAGCGGTCTGACCAGCCAGATCCCCGACAAGGACCCGCAGGAGACCGCGGAGTGGATCGAGTCCTTCGACGGGCTCGTGGACGAGCGCGGGACCGAGCGCGCGCAGTACATCATGCGCACGCTCATGCAGCGCGCGGGCGCGCAGTCCGTGGCCCTGCCGCACGTCACCACCACCGACTACGTCAACACGATCCCGGCGGACCAGGAGCCGGAGTACCCGGGCGACGAGGAGCTGGAGCGCCGCTACCGCAACTACCTGCGGTGGAACGCGATGGCCACGGTGCAGCGGGCGCAGCGCGACGGCGTCGGCGTGGGCGGCCACATCTCGTCCTACGCGGGCCAGGCCACCCTGTACGAGGTGGGCATGAACCACTTCTTCCGCGGCCAGGACCACCCGGGCGGCGGCGACCACATCTTCTTCCAGGGCCACTCCTCCCCCGGCAACTACGCGCGCGCGTTCCTCGAGGGCCGTCTCACCGAGGAGGACCTGGACGGCTTCCGCCAGGAGAAGTCCAAGAAGGGCCACGCCCTGTCCTCCTACCCGCACCCGCGGATGATGCCGCACTTCTGGCAGTTCCCCACCGTGTCCATGGGCCTGGGGCCGATGAACGCGATCTTCCAGGCGCAGACCAACCGCTACCTGCACAACAACGGGATCAAGGACACGTCCGAGCAGCATGTGTGGGCCTTCCTCGGCGACGGCGAGATGGACGAGCCGGAGTCGCGCGGCCAGCTGCACATCGCGGCCAACGACAAGCTCGACAACCTCACCTTCGTGATCAACTGCAACCTGCAGCGCCTCGACGGCCCCGTGCGCGGCAACGGCAAGATCGTCCAGGAGCTGGAGTCCTACTTCCGCGGCGCCGGTTGGAACGTCATCAAGGTCCTGTGGGGCCGCGAGTGGGACCCGCTGCTCGAGGCCGACGACGAGGGCGAGCTCGTCCGGATCATGAACGAGACCCTCGACGGCGACTTCCAGACCTACAAGGCCGAGTCCGGTGCGTTCGTGCGCGAGCACTTCTTCGGCCGGTCCTCCGTCACCAAGGAGATGGTGGCGGACATGTCGGACGACGAGATCTGGGGCCTGAAGCGCGGCGGCCACGACTACAAGAAGGTCTACGCCGCGTACAAGGCGGCCGTGGAGCACAAGGGCCAGCCCACCGTGATCCTGGCCCACACCATCAAGGGCTACGGCCTGGGCAAGTCCTTCGAGGGCCGGAACGCGACCCATCAGATGAAGAAGCTCACCGCGGACGACCTCAAGGTGTTCCGCGACCGCCACCGCATCCCGGTGACGGACGAGCAGATCGGCAACGACCCGTACGACATCCCGTACTACCACCCGGGCGCGGACGCCCCGGAGATCACGTACATGATGGAGCGCCGCAGGGAGCTCGGCGGGTTCGTGCCGGAGCGGCGCTCCACGCACCACGCCATCCCGCTGCCGCCGGAGTCCGCCTACAAGCAGGCCCGCAAGGGCTCGGGCAAGCAGCAGGCGGCCACCACCATGGCCTTCGTGCGACTGCTCAAGGACCTCATGCGGGACAAGAACATGGGATCGCGCTTCGTGCCGATCATCCCGGACGAGGCCCGCACCTTCGGCATGGACTCGTTCTTCCCCACGGCGAAGATCTACAACCCCAAGGGCCAGAACTACCTCTCCGTGGACCGGGACCTCTTCCTGTCCTACAAGGAGTCCCCGCAGGGCAAGATCTACCACGTGGGCATCAACGAGGACGGCGCCACCGCCGCCTTCAACGCGCTCGGCACCGCGTACTCCACGCACGGCGAGCCGATGATCCCGGTGTACATCTTCTACTCGATGTTCGGGTTCCAGCGGACCGCGGACAACATCTGGGCCGGGACGGACCAGCTGGCCCGCGGCTTCATGATCGGCGCGACGGCGGGGCGCACCACGCTCGCGGGCGAGGGCACCCAGCACATGGACGGGCACTCCCCGGTCCTGGCGGGCACCAACCCGGCCGTCAAGCACTACGACCCGGCCTACTCGTACGAGATCGCGCACATCGTGCGGCAGGGTCTCGAGGACATGTACGGAGAGCACGACCGCGGCGACGCCGTGCGCAACGTGATCTACTACCTCACGGTCTACAACGAGCCGATCTCGCACATCGACGAACCGGAGGACCTGGACGTGGAGGGCCTGCTCAAGGGTCTCTACCGTCTCTCCGAGGGCACCGGCTCGGGCCCCAAGGCCCAGCTGATGGGCTCGGGCGTCGCCGTGCCGTGGGCGCTGGAGGCGCAGCGCATCCTCGCCGAGGACTGGGGCGTGAGCGCGGACGTGTGGTCCGTGACCTCGTACAACGAGCTCTACCGCGACGCCGTGGCCGCGCAGAAGGAGTCCCTCGCGGACCCCGCCGCCCCGGTGCGCACCCCCTACGTGACGGAGAAGCTCGCGGGAGCCGAGGGGCCGATCGTGGCCACCTCGGACTACACGACCTCGTGGGCCAACCAGATCCACGCGTTCGTGCCGCATCCCGAGCGCTTCTCGGCCCTCGGCGCGGACGAGTTCGGCTTCGCGGACACCCGGGCCGCCGCGCGCCGCTACTTCCTCATCGACTCGCACTCGATGGTGGTGCGGACCCTGCAGCTCCTGGAGCGCGAGGGCGAGGTCGAGGCGGGCACCGCCGCGAAGGCGCACGAGAAGTACCGCCTGGACGACGTCACCGCGGGCACCACCGGCAACGCCGGCGGCGACGCGTGACCCGACGCCGCGGGCTCTGAGCCGCGGCCCACGATGACGGCCGGTCGCCTCCCCCGCGGAGGCGGCCGGCCGACGTCGTCCCCGGGCCCGCGGGGCCTTCGTGGGGATCCGACAACGCGGGCCTAGGATGTGGCCCATGCCCGAGCCCCGCACCGCCGCCCCCCGCCCGGTCAGCCCGGAGGGGCTGGCCCGGCTGCGCAGCCACCTGGGCGCGCTGAACACGGCCACCCTGCAGCGGCTGGACGCCACCCTGCCCTGGTACCGCGAGCTCACCCCGGACGAGCGCAGTGCGCTCGGCCTGGTGGCCCAGCGCGCGCTGCAGGGGTTCGTCTCCTGGTTCGAGCGGCCGGCCACCACCACCGTCCATGTGCTGCGCGACGTCTTCGGCCAGTCCCCCGCGGAGCTGACCCGGGCGATCTCCCTGCAGCGGGCGCTGCAGCTGATCCGGACCATGGTGGACGTCGTCGAGTCCCGCGTGCCCGAGGTGGTCCCCGAGCGCGACCAGGCCGTGCTGCGCGAGCACATCCTCCACTACTCCCGCGAGATCGCGTTCGCCCTTGCGGACGTGTACGCCCGTGCCGCCGAGCAGCGGGGGGCCATGGACTCCCGCCTGGAGGCGGTGCTGCTCGACGCCGTGCTGCGTGGCCAGGAGCCGGACGAGATCCAGCACCGCGCCACGGCCCTGGGCTGGAAGGGCGGGTGCGGCGTCGCGGTGATCGCCGGCCTGGCCCCGGGCGGGGCGCAGCCGTCCTTCATCCCCGCGCTGCGGCGCGCCGCGGCCCGCCTGGAGTGCGACCTGCTCGTGGGCGTGCAGGCCGAGCGGCTGGTGCTCGTGGTGGGCTCGGTGGCGGACGGCCCCACGGTGGCCGAGGCGCTGCTGCCGTGGTTCGCGGACGGCCCGGTGATCGTCGGCCCCGTGGTGGAGTCCCTCGTGGAGGCGCACCTGTCCGCCCGGCACGCCCTGGCCGGGCTCTCCTCAGCGCCGGCGCATCCCCGGGCCGCCCGCCCGACGTCGAGCGAGGACCTGCTGCCCGAGCGCGCCCTGCTGGGCGACCCCTCGGCCCGCGAGGCCCTCGTGGACGGGATCCACGCCCCCCTCGCCGACGCCGGCACCGCTCTGCTGGAGACCGTGGACGCGTTCACGGCCGGCGGACACTCCCTCGAGGGCACGGCGCGGGCGCTGTACATCCATGCGAACACGGTGCGCTACCGGCTCCGACGCGTCGCGGAGATCACCGGGTGGGACCCCCTGCAGCCCCGGGACGCCTACGTCCTGCAGACCGCGGTGGCGCTCGGCCGGCTCTCCCACGTGCGGGGCGGGGCCGCGCAGCACGGGTGAGCCGCCGGCCCCGGTTTGTAGGAATCCCACAGGATCCGAGCACGGGAATGGTCGCCCTGACGGGCAGGCCGCGGAGGAGCGACCTGCCACCATGGAGGACATGCTTGCGATCGTGTGCCCCGGACAGGGCTCCCAGACCCCCGGCTTCCTCACCCCGTGGCTCGAGCTGGACGGCGTCCGCGACCGCCTCGGCGAGCTCTCCGAGGCGGCCGGGACGGACCTGGTCCGGCACGGCACGGAGTCGGACGAGGAGGCCATCAAGGACACCGCCGTGGCCCAGCCGCTGATCGTGGCCGCCGGCCTCGTCTCCGGCTCCGCGCTCGAGGCGGAGGCCACCGCACCGGAGCACACGGTGCTGGCCGGCCACTCGGTCGGGGAGATCACGGCCGCCGCCCTGGCCGGCGTCCTCTCCCCCGCCCAGGCCCTCGGGCTCGTGCGCGTGCGCGCCGCCGGCATGGCCGAAGCGGCCGCCGCGACGCCCACGGGGATGGCCGCCGTCGTGGGCGGGGACCAGGACGAGGTCCTCGCCGCCATCCAGGGCGCCGGCCTGACGCCCGCGAACGTCAACGGCGGCGGCCAGGTGGTGGCCGCCGGCACGCAGGAGCAGCTGATGGCGCTGGCCGGTCGCCCCCCGGCCCGGGCGCGGGTGATCCCGCTGAAGGTGGCCGGCGCGTTCCACACCGAGCACATGGCCCCGGCCGTCGACGCCCTCCGGGAGCACGTGGCCGGGCTCGCCCCGCAGGATCCGCGCACGCCCCTGCTCTCCAACCGGGACGGCGCCGCCGTCGCGGACGGGCGGGACGCTGTGGGGCGCATCGTCGATCAGGTCACCCGCCCGGTCCGCTGGGACCTGTGCATGGCGGCCCTCGCCGCGCGGGGCGTCACCGGAGTCCTCGAACTCCTGCCCGGCGGTACCCTGACCGGACTCGCCAAGCGCGGCCTCAAGGGCACGGCCACGTGTGCGGTGAAGGCCCCCGAGGACCTCGAGGCGGCCCGAGCGTTCATCGCCGAGCACACGGCCTGACCCCGCCGACTCCCGCCCCCTGCAGAGATGAGCACCATGTCCGTCACCCTGAAGCAGCACAAGCCCCACACGGGCAGCCGGATCGCCGCGGTGGGCGCCTTCCGCCCGGCGCGACGGGTCCCCAACGAGGACATCGTCGGCCCCATCGACTCCTCCGACGAGTGGATCCGCCAGCGCACCGGGATTGTCACCCGCCAGCGCGCCGGTGACGGCGAGACCGTGGTGTCCATGGCCGTCGCGGCGGGCCGGGAGGCGCTCGAGCGCGCCGGGCTGACCGGCGCGGACCTGGGCGCCGTGATCGTGGCCACCGTGACCTTCCCCTACGCCACGCCCTCCGCGGCCGCCGCCGTGGCCCACGAGCTCGGTGCCACCCCCGCCCCCGCGTTCGACGTCTCCGCGGCCTGCGCGGGCTACTGCTACGGCGTGGCCCAGGCCGACGCCCTCGTCCGTTCCGGGGCCGCCCGCCACGTGCTCGTGGTCGGCGTGGAGCGGCTCTCCGACTTCATCGACCCCACGGACCGCTCCATCTCCTTCCTGCTGGGCGACGGCGCCGGCGCCGTCGTGGTCTCGGCCGCGGACGAGCCCGGCATCTCGCCCTCCGTGTGGGGCTCGGACGGGGAGCGGTGGGAGACGATCTCCATGACCCGGTCCTTGCTCGAGGTGCGCGACGAGGTGGAGGGCGCCCGCACCGGCGGCGACGCCTCGGCCATCACCGGCCAGGAGGAGATGCTCTGGCCCACCCTCCGCCAGGACGGGCCCTCCGTGTTCCGCTGGGCCGTGTGGTCCATGGCCAAGGTGGCCCGGGAGGCACTCGACACCGCGGGGGTCGCCCCCGAGGACCTCGCGGCCTTCATCCCCCACCAGGCCAACATGCGGATCATCGACGAGTTCGCCAAGCAGCTGAAGCTGCCGGACACCGTCACCGTGGCGCGGGACATCGTCGACGCCGGCAACACGTCGGCCGCGTCGATCCCGCTGGCCATGCACAGACTGCTGCAGGAGGACCCGTCGCTGTCCGGCGGGCTCGCCCTGCAGATCGGCTTCGGCGCCGGGCTGGTCTACGGCGCCCAGGTGGTGCGCCTCCCCTGAGGCCCCGCCGGTCTGATTCACTGACCACGTACACCCGTACACCCTGAAACCCCGAGAGAAGGAGACGCCCCATGGCTTCCAAGGAAGAGATCCTCGCCGGCCTCGCCGAGATCGTGAACGAGGAGACCGGCCTCGAGACCTCCGACGTCCAGCCGGAGAAGTCCTTCACCGACGACCTGGACATCGACTCGATCTCGATGATGACCATCGTCGTCAACGCCGAGGACCGCTTCGGCGTGAAGATCCCGGACGAGGAGGTCAAGAACCTCAAGACCGTCCAGGACGCCGTCGACTTCATCGACCAGGCCCAGGCCTGATCCACCCCGACGGCGCGCCCCGCACGTCGTCCCCGGCGCCGCGCCGGGGAGCACCGGGCGGCAGGAGACCCTCCCGCCGCCGCTCCCCGGCCCGCGCTGCCGATCCCCTCCGTGCCGGGGGCGTCCCCAAGGCGCCACGGCACGGACCCCGACCTCCCGCCGCCCCCGCCCGGGCGAGCGACGACCCCCCGGCCGCCCCGGGCCACGAAGGCAGGATCCATGACCCGCACCGCAGTGATCACCGGACTCGGCGCCACCACCCCCATCGGCGGCGACGTCCCCACGTTCTGGGAGAACGCCCTGAAGGGCGTCTCCGGCGCCGCCACCATGGAGCACGACTGGGTCGAGCGCTACGAGCTCCCCGTCACCTTCGCCGCCGAGCTGGCGGTGCCCACCTCCGAGGTCCTGACGAAGGTCGAGACCAAGCGCCAGGACCCGTCCACCCAGATGGCCACCGTGGCCGCCCGCGAGGCCTGGAAGGACGCCGGCCTCGACGCCGCCGACGTCGACGGCGACCGCTTCGCCGTCGCGTTCGGCACCGGCATCGGCGGCGTGTGGACCCTGCTGGACGGCTGGGACACCCTCCGCGAGCGCGGCCCCCGCCGCGTCATGCCCATGACGGTCCCCATGCTCATGCCCAACGGCGCCGCCGGCGCCCTGTCACTCGAGTTCGGCGCCCGGGCCGGCGCGCGGACCGCGGTGTCCGCGTGCGCCTCCGGCACCGAGGCCCTCGAGACGGCGCTCGAGCTGATCCGCTCCGGTCGCGCCGACGTCGTCATGTGCGGCTCCGCCGAGGCCGCCGTGCACCCGCTGCCGATGGCGGGCTTCTCCGCCATGCAGGCGCTGTCCAAGCGCAACGACGACCCGCAGGCCGCCTCCCGCCCCTACGACGTGGACCGGGACGGGTTCGTGCTCGGCGAGGGCGCGGGGGTGATGATCGTGGAGTCCGAGGAGCACGCCGCCGCCCGGGGCGCCCGCGTGTACGCCGAGCTGGTGGGCACGGGCGTCACGTCCGACTCGCACCACATCACGGCGCCCGAGCCCGAGGGGCTCGGGGCGACCCGCGCCATGCGTCGGGCGCTCGAGAACGCGGGCCTGCGCCCGGAGGACGTCACCCACGTGAATGCGCACGCCACTTCCACCCCCAAGGGCGACGCCCCCGAGTACCTCGCCATGCGCGCCGTGTTCGGCGACCACCTGGACGACGTGCAGGTCTCCGCCACCAAGTCGCAGACCGGCCACCTGCTGGGCGCCTCGGGCGCGATCGAGTCGGTCCTGGCGGTGCTGGCCGTGCACCACGGCCGCACCCCCGTGACCATCAACCTGGACAACCAGGACCCGGAGATCCCGCTCAACGTGGTCACCGGGACGCCCGGGGCGCTGCCCGAGGGCCGCCGCGTGGCGCTGAAGAACTCCTTCGGCTTCGGCGGGCACAACGCCGTGGCGGTGTTCGTGGGCCGCTGACGTCCCCGGGCCGCTGGGCCGCCGCGCCCGGATCACCCGGTGCGGTGGATCCAGCGGACGGGGGCGCCCTCGGCCGCGCGCCGGAACGGCTCGAGCTCCTCGTCCCAGGCCTCGCCGAGGGCGAGGGAGAGCTCATGGATCAGGACGGTGGGGTCGCCGTCGCCGGACTCGTAGGCGTACCGGATGCGGTCCTCCGAGACCATGATGTTGCCGGAGACATCCGTGGTGGCGTGGAAGATCCCCAGGCCGGGGGTGTGCGACCAGCGGGATCCGTCGGCGCCGGCGGAGGGCTCCTCCGTGATCTCGAAGCGCAGATGGGGCCAGCCACGCAGGGCCGAGGCCAGCCGCGCCCCCGTGCCCTGCTCCGCGGTCCAGTGGACCTCGGTGCGGTGCTGACCCGGCTCGGCGGGCTGGGCCACCCATCGCACGTCCGCCCCGGCGCCCAGGACCGAGCGCAGGGCCCACTCCACGTGCGGGCACAGCGCGGTGGGCGCGGAGAGCACGTGGACCATGCCGCGGGTGGTGACGGTGGACATCGGGACCTCTCGGAGGCGGGCGGTCGCGTCCCGCGGGACGCCCGCGGGACGCCCGCGGGACGACGCCGGACGGCGCGGCCCGCGGTGGGGCCATTGTCCCCCGGCGCGCGGGCCCGGGCAACGAGGCGGCCCGACGACACGCCGCGTCCGTGGGTCGGCGCGGGCCGTCGGGGGCCGCTCAGGCCCGCGGGTGGGCCTGCCGGTACCCCTCGCGGAGCCGATCGATGGAGACGTGCGTGTACACCTGCGTGGTCCGCAGGGAGGCGTGGCCGAGCATCTCCTGGACCGTGCGCAGGTCGGCGCCGCCGTCGAGCAGGTGGGTGGCGGCGGTGTGCCGGAGCGCGTGCGGCCCGCGCGCCGCGGTGTCGCCGAGGGCCTCGAGACCGGCGTCGACGACGGCGCGCACCTGGCGCACCCCCACTCGTCCGCCGCGCACGCCCAGGAACAGGGCGGCGCCGCTGCGCTCGGCGGCGAGGATCGGACGGGCCACCCGCAGCCAGCGGTCCAGGGCCGCGGCGGCCGGAGCGCCGAACGGGACGGTGCGCTGGCGGTCCCCCTTGCCCGTGAGCAGCGCCGTGCGCCGGTCCAGGTCCACGTCGTCCACGTCCAGGGCGGCGACCTCCGCGACGCGGGCACCGGTGGCGTACAGCAGCTCCAGGACGGCGACGTCCCGTGCCGCGACGGCCGCGGCGGGACGGTCGCGGGCGGCGCGGGCGGCGTGGACGCGCTCCTCCGCGAGGGCGATCAGCCGGTCGGCCTGGGCGCGGTGCAGCACGTGCGGCAGCCGGGCGTCCGGGGCGGGGGCGCTCAGCCGCAGCGCGGGGTCGGTGGGACGCAGGCCCTGCCGCACGAGCCAGGCCAGGAAGGTCCGGACCGCCGCCACCCGGCGCGCGAGGGTGGCGCGGGCCAGACCCTCCTCCCGCATGGCGGCCAGCCACCGCCGCAGGTCCTCCGTGTCCACCTCGGCGAACGCGTTCGCGGACGCGTCCTCCCCCGCCCCGGCGGCGTGGGCGGCCAGGTGGCGCAGGTCCGTGAGGTAGGCGGTGACCGTGCGCGGGCTGCGGCCGAGCCCGTGGCGCAGGTGCTCGGCGAAGGCCTCGAGCCAGGCCTCGTCCCGGGCGGAGGCCGGGGGCACGGCGCCGCGGCGGGGCGGGGAGGCGGAAGTCATCCCTCCACTCTGCCACCGGCCGCGGCGTGTCCGCTCCCGTCAGCCGGCCGTGCGCCGCCACCGGTCGTCCACGCGTTCGGCCAGTCCCCGCCGGGCCAGCCGGGTGAGCACGGCCAGGACGGTGGGCAGGGACAGGCCCGCGCTCACCGTGAGCGCGTCCACGTCCACGGCCCGGCGGACGGGCAGGGCCTCGCACACCAGCAGCTCCTCCACGCTCAGGCCGTCGGTGGGGCGCGCCGTCGACTCGTGCGCAGGCTCGGCCAAGGCGGCCGCCGGGGCATCGGCGACGGCGTCCGACCGGCCCGGGCCGCCGCCTGCGCCCCGATCCGGCGGCAGCAGGTCGAGGGCCTGGGCCGGGTCCGCCACCAGCCGCACGGGCGCCTCCTGGAGGAGCCGGTGGCACCCGGCGGAGGAGGGTGAGGTGATGGGCCCCGGCACCACGCCGACCTCCCTGCCGAGCGCCAGGGCGTGACCCGCCGTGTTCTGGGCGCCGGAACGCCACCGCGCCTCCACCACTACGACCGCACCCGACAGTGCGGCGATCAGGCGGTTGCGGTGCAGGAACCGGTAGCGGGTGGGCGAGGCGCCCGGCGGCATCTCGGACAGCAGCAGCCCCGCCTCCATGACGGCCCGCAGCATGTCCTCGTGGCCGGCGGGGTAGAACCGGTCCAGACCGCCGGCGAGCACGGCCACGGTGGGGACGGGCCCGGGCGCGCCGGCGTCCGCGTGCCCGGGCCGGAGGTCGCGAGCGGCGTCGAGGGCGGCACGGTGCGCGGCACCGTCGATCCCGTAGGCCCCGCCGGAGACCACGCACGCCCCGGCGCGCACGGCGCGGGAGGCGACGGCGGACGTGACCTGCCTGCCGTAGGCGGTGGCCTCGCGGCTGCCGACCACGGCGAGCGCCCGGGCGGCGGCGGGGAGCGTCCCGGCGCCGCGGAACCACAGGCCGAGGGGCGCGGCGGCGCCGAGGTCGTGCAGCGCCGCGGGCCACGCATCGTCCTCCGGGATGAGCAGCCCGCCGCCGATGCGGTGGAGGGCCACGAGGTCCCGGGCGGGGTCCAGCCGCTCGGCCCGCGGCGCCCACCGGGCGAGGCCCGCACTCCACCTCCGCCCCAGGGCGGGGCCGGAGCCGGCATGGTCGGACAGCAGGTCGCGTTCGGCGGGCTGGAGCCGGTCACGGCCCGTGAGCAGCGCCAGGGCGCGCTCGGGTCCCAGGGCGGCGACGGTCTGCACGGCGAGCTCGTCCCCGGGCTCCACGAGGCGGGTCAGGGCGGCGCGGGCCAGGCGGGCGCCGTCGGGGCGGGGGTGCGGGGCGGTCATCGGTCCTCCTCGTGGCGGGTGCGCAGCTGCAGGGCCGTCTCCACGTCCTGGTCCGCAGGCCGAGCGGCCCCGCGCAGGTCGGCGAGGGTCCAGGCCAGGCGCAGGACGCGGGCGTGTCCACGCGCGCTGAGCTCGCCGGCGTCCACGGCGGCGTCGGCCGCCCCCCGGGCGGCGGCGGGCACGGCATGCGGTCCGTGGCGCAACGCCGGCGCGGGGACGTGGGCGTTGCGCAGCACCCCCGGCGGGACCAGGCCGGCCGCGGCGGCGGCCTCCCAGCGCCCCCGCTGGCGCTCGACGGCGGCCCGCACGCGGGCGGCCACGGCGGCGGTGGGCTCGGCGGCGGGCGCCCCCGTGAGGTGGCGGGCCTCCACGGGCCGCACGGTCACCTGCACGTCCACGCGGTCCAGCAGCGGTCCGGAGAGGCGCTCGGCGTAGCGGCGGCGCTGCAGGGACGTGCAGCGGCAGCGGTGGCCGGTGCCGTCGTCGAGCCCGCACGGGCACGGATTGGCGGCGAGCACGAGCTGGAACCGGGCCGGATAGGTCACGGCGCCCTGCGCCCGGTGGAGCACCACCTCCCCCGCCTCGAGGGGCTGGCGCAGCGCCTCGAGGGCGCGGCGGTCGAACTCGGGCGCCTCGTCCAGGAACAGCACCCCGCCGTGGGCGAGGGACACCGCTCCGGGCCGGGCGAGTCCGGAGCCGCCGCCCACGAGCGCGGACATGGAGGCGGAGTGGTGCGGCGCCTCGAACGGCGGCGTGCGGTCCAGCGCCCCAGCTGCCGGACGCAGCCGGCGCAGGGAGCGCAGCGCCGCGGTCTCCAGCGCTGTCCGCCGGTCCAGGGGCGGCAGGATGCCGGGCAGACGTTCGGCGAGCATCGTCTTGCCCGCCCCGGGCGGGCCGCTCAGGAGCAGGTGGTGTCCCCCGGCGGCCGCCACCTCGAGGGCGAAGCGGGCCTGGGCCTGTCCGGCCACCTCGGACAGGTCCGGGGCGGCGCGGTGCGGGTCCGTCTCCTCGGCCTCCTGCGGGCCGTCTCCGGCACCGAGCACCCGGGCGGCGTCCGGGACGGGGGGAGGCCCCTCCGGCCGCCCGCCGAAGGCGAGGATGACCTCGTGCAGGTGCGCGAAGCCGCGCACCTCGGCGCCCGGTACCAGGCGCGCCTCCTCGACGGCCGCCGCGGCCACCACGACGCGCGGGTGCCCGGCGTCGACGGCGGCGAGCACCATGGCCACGGTCTCGGGGGTGCGGTGGAGCGTGCCGTCCAGGCCGAGCTCGGCGAGGAACACGGGCCCGTGCACGCCGCGCACCTGGCCCGCGGCCGCGTACGCCGCCAGGACGATGGCCAGGTCGTGGGCCGCGCCGCGCTTCTGCACGCCCGCCGGCAGCAGGTTGACGGTCAGGTGGCGCCGGGTCAGGGGCAGGCCGGCGTTGCGGGCCGCCGAGCGGATGCGGTCGCGGCTCTCCTGCAGGGCCTGGTCCGGCAGGCCCAGCAGGGTGAACCCGGGCAGGGACTGGGCGATGTCCGCCTCCACGTCCACCACGTCCCCGCGCAGCCCGGCCAGGGAGATGGAGCGCGTGCGCCCGATGCCCGTCACGGCCGCACGTCCGTCACCAGGTCGAACCGCACCCCGCCGGTGCGCGGAACGAGCACGGCGACGGCGTCCACGCGCCACGGCTCGCGGTGCACCGGGCGCTGGGCGGCGCGCGCGCGCTCGGCCACCCAGGCGCGGGTGAGCCGGTGCAGGCGCAGCAGCTTGCGGCGGCTGATGGCCTCCAGGGGGTCCCCGTAGGCCAGGGAGGAGCGGGTCTTCACCTCGATCCCCACCCACCAGCCGTCCTGGCGCGCCACCAGGTCCAGCTCCCCGCCCTCGCCGCGCCAGTTGCGGTCCACGATCTCGTAGCCGCGGGCGGCGAGCCATCGGGCCGCGGCGTCCTCCCCGTACCGGCCCAGCGCCGTGTGGGCCGTGCTGCCCCGCCGTCGCGTGCTCGTGCTCTCGTCCATGGGGACCACCTCCTGGACCCAGGGTGGTCGGGAGGGCGGGCGCCGCGGGCGCCGGCGGGCCGGATGTGGGGGGCGGTCCGCGCGGCGGCGCCCTGTGCAGGAGCCGTCCAGGCGGGAGGGCGGCCAGGCGGGAGGGCGGCCGGCGGTGCCCTCGCGGCCGGTTCAGCTTCCCAGCGCGTCGCCCTCGGGGACCTGCAGCTCGTCCCGCGGCAGCTCCTCGATGTTCACGTCCTTGAACGTCAGCACGCGCACGCGCTTGATGAACCGCTGCGTGCGGTACACGTCCCACACCCACGCGTCCTCGAGGGTCAGCTCGAAGAACACCTCGCCGTCGGTCTGGTGCGGCGTCAGCGTGACGGCGTTGGCCAGGTAGAACCGGCGCTCCGTCTCCACCACGTAGCGGAACAGGCCGACGACGTCCCGGTACTCCCGGTACAGGAGCAGCTCCGACTCGGCCTCGAAGTCCTCGACGTCGTCCGTGCTCATGCTCTGGCTCTCCTGTCCCGTGGGTGCGGCCCCGACGCTCGCCGGGGCACCGCACCATCCTGCCCCGCGCACGCCGCGGCGTCGAACGCGCAGCGCCGGCTCAGTCGAACAGCGTGGGCGGGGCGTCGTCGTCCCCGGCCGTCCGCTCCGGCGCGGGCAGGCCGAGGTTCCACGAGCGGCGGTGGTGCTCGGTGGCGCCGCGCTCGAGGATCGCGCGCCGGTGGGCGGCCGCGCCGTAGCCCTTGTTGCCCGCCCAGCCGTAGGCGGGGTGGTCCGCGTCGAGGGCGGTCATCGTGTCGTCCCGGCCCACCTTGGCCAGGATGGAGGCGGCCGCCACGGTGGCGCAGCGGTCCTCGGCCTTCACCATCAGGTGCGGCTCGGGCGGCACCGGGCCCGGGACGAGACCCGCCACCATCCCGGTGCGGGCGTGGCGCAGCCAGTCGTCGGACCCGTCCAGGATCAGGACGACGGGCGCCTCCCGCAGTTCCGCCACCAGCACCGCCCAGGCCCGCGCCCCGGCGAGCGCGAGCGCCCCGGTGATCCCGTGGCGGTCCACCTCGTCCGGACCGGCCTCGCCCAGGGCGTGCCCGGCGGCCCAGGCGCGGATCTCGGGCACCAGAAGGCGGCGGCGCCGGTCGGTGAGCGCCTTGGAGTCGCGCACGGCCGGGATCTCCCCAGCGGCGGGCACGCGCGCGGCGCAGACGCCCACGACGACGGGCCCCGCCAGCGCCCCGCGCCCCACCTCGTCCATGCCCGCGACGAGGACGGGGGCGGTCGGCTCTTCCTCGGCGGCGAGGGCGGCCTCGACGTCCAGCCCGGCGCGCACCGCCGGAGGCCGCGGGCTCACCGGCCCTCCTCGGTCACGTCCGGCATCGTGCCGATGCGGGCAGGTGGCCATACCACGGCCTCGACCCTGCCCACCACGTCGTCGACCGCCACGAAGCCGCCGCCCGGACCGTCCCCGTGCTGGCGGGAGTCCTGGGAGGCCTCCCGGTGGTCGCCGAGGACGAACAGGCGGCCCTCCGGCACGGTCACCTCGAACGCCTCCTGGGCGGGGGCGCCGGCCAGGTACGGCTCCGGCAGGGGCCGGCCGTCCACCTCCACGTGGTCCCAGCCGGGCCGCCACGCCACCGTGTCCCCGGGCAGTCCGACCACGCGCTTGACCAGGTGGCCCTCACCGGAGCCCGGGGAGACCACCTGCAGCGCGGCGTGCAGCGGGTCCGCCTGGACCGCCTCGGCCCCCGCCAGCCACGCCTGGGTGTCCTCGAAGACGACGACGTCCCCGCGCTCGAGCGCGAGCGGTCCGGGGGCCCACAGCCCGACGGCCACGCGGTCGCCCGGCTGCAGGGTCGGCTCCATCGAGGCCGACGGGACGTGGAACATGCGCACGAAGAACACCTGGGCCAGCACCAGGAGGGCGAGGGTGAGCGCCACGGCCAGGGCGGCCGCGCGCACCGGGTGGGGGCCGCCGTCGTCGCGGGGACGGGCGGCGCGGTCCGTGGGCGAGGGCACGGCGAGGTCGGCGTGGGAGCCTGCCCCGGACGGCACGGAGGACTCAGCCATCGGCGGGCTCCAGGTCCCGGCGCGCGCCGAGCGGCCACACCACCTGCTCCGCGGTGCCGATCACGGACTCCAGCGGGATGAGGCCGCCGCCCGGGGCGCCGAGCAGCGCCCGCGAGTCGCGGGAGGCGTCCCGATGGTCCCCGAGCACCACCATGCGTCCGGCGGGGACCTCGAACTCCCAGCGGGAGTCCGAGGCGGGGTCGGCGGCGGACACCGGCCGGCCGAGGTACGGCTCGTCCACGGGGGCGCCGTTGCGCACCAGCCGCCCGTCGGCGGCGCAGCACGTGAGGGTGTCCCCCGGCAGGGCCAGCACGCGCTTGACGAACACGTCCCCGGTGCCGCCCACGCCCCACCACGCCGCCACGTCCGTCAGGCCGCGCTCGAGGGAGCTCCGGGAGCGGTAGGGGGCGAGGCTGCCGGCGCCGTCGAAGACCACCACGTCCCCGTGCGTCAGGCCCGCACCGCCCGCGGCGGCCTCGTCCACGAGGAGGCGCTCGCCGGGGCGCAGCGTCGGCTCCATCGAGCCGGAGGGCACCAGCAGGACCGGCCCGGTGAGCGCCCGCAGCACGGCCGCGGCGACGACGGCGGCGGCCAGCGTGAGCAGCAGCCACGGCCACCAGCGCGGCCCGTCCTGGTCGGACCACCCGGGCGCGACGGAGCCCCGTGGCCTGCGGGGGTCACGGGGCTCCGGTGTGCGCATGGCGGTCAGCGGTCGGCGCAGGGCCGACCGGCGATCACTTGGCGTCGGCGCGCTTCTCGCGGATGCGAGCGGCCTTGCCGTGGCGGTCGCGCATGTAGTACAGCTTCGCGCGGCGGACGTCACCCTTGGTGACGACCTCGATCTTGTCGATCACCGGGGAGTGCACCGGGAAGACGCGCTCCACGCCCACGCCGAAGGACACCTTGCGGACGCGGAAGGTCTCGCGCACGCCGTGGCCCTGACGGCCCATGACGTAGCCCTGGAAGACCTGCACACGGGCGGTCTTGCCCTCGATGATGTTGACGTGCACCTTGACGGTGTCGCCGGGGCCGAAGTCCGGCACGTCGTCGCGCAGGGTGGCCTTGTCGAAGGAATCGAGGATGTGCATGCTCTGATCTCCTGGTGGACGCCACAGGTCATCCACGTGGTCGGCGGGCACGGCGGGCGCCGCCCGGCACGGGCGGAGCGGGACGCCGGGCCCCGAAGTGTGAGCCGGACACGGCCGCGAGCGCGGGGTCCGGTGGTCCGTGCCGTCGACGTGCGCCCCCTGTGGCAGGCCGCGCGTCCGGTGGACACGAGGGTCCATTGTGCCACATCCGGCGGAACGGCGGGGGTCAGGCCTCCTCGGCGCGCCCGGCGTGCGCGGCCCACAGGTCCGGGCGGCGGGCGCGGGTGCGCTCCTCCTGCTGCGCACGGCGCCACGCCGCCACACGGCCGTGGTCGCCGGAGAGGAGCACGGGCGGGACCTCGCGCTCCCGCCACACGGAGGGCTTGGTGTAGACGGGGTACTCCAGCAGGCCGTCCTCGTGGGACTCCTCCACGAGGGAGGCGGGGTTGCCGACCACGCCCGGCACCAGGCGCCCCACGGCCTCGATCACCGCCAGGGCGGCGACCTCGCCGCCGTTGAGGACGTAGTCGCCCAGGGAGAACAGCCGCACGTCGTACAGCTCCTCGGCCCAGCCGAACACGCGCTCGTCGATGCCCTCGTACCGTCCGCACGCGAAGACCACGTGCTCCTCCTGCGCCAGGGCCCGCGCCGTGGCCTGGGTGAACGGGGCACCGGAGGGGGTGGGGACCATCAGCACGGGGCGGGCGGCGGCGGGGCCGAGCCCGGCGACCGCCTCGAGGGCCAGGGCCCACGGCTCCGGCTTCATGACCATGCCCGCACCGCCGCCGTAGGGCGTGTCGTCCACCGTGCGGTGCCGGTCGGAGGTGAAGTCCCGCAGATCGTGCACGTGCACGTCCACGAGCCCCTCCCGCCGGGCGCGCCCCAGCAGGGACACGTCCAGCACGCCCATGTACTCCGGGAAGATGGTGACGACGTCGAAGCGCACCGCTCAGCGCCCCCCGCCCGCGCCCGTGGGGCGCCCGAGCACGTCGGGGCCGAGGTCCGCGGGGGTCTCCGGGCCCTCGGGGGCCCCGGGCTCGTCCGCGGCGAGCTCGAGCAGACCCGGCGGCGGGGTGAGGACCACGACGCCGGCCTCCTGGTCCACCTCGGGCACGATCTCCTCGACGAACGGGACGAGGGCGTCCTGCCCGCCGCCGTCCAGGCGCACCACGAGCAGGTCCTGGACCGTGCCGGTGGTCAGGCCGGCGACCTCGCCCACGCGGGCGCCGTCCACGTGGACGGCCAGGCCGAGCAGGTCGTCCTCGTACCAGGCGTCGTCGTCGGCGGGGGCGGAGGGGGCGGCGAACAGCTGGGCGCCGCGCAGGGCCTCGGCGGCGTTGCGGTCCGCCACGGACGCGAACGCCACCACCAGGACGGTCTTGTTCCACCGGCTGCGGGTCACGGTGAGCTCGGCGGGGGCGCCGGCCGGAGCCCCGCGCAGCTCGAGGGCCTCCCCCGGGGCGAAGCGCGCGTCGGGGTCGTCGGTGAACACCTGGACGGTGACCTCGCCGCGGATGCCGTGGGGCTTGCCGATCCGGGCGACACGGACGAGGCCCTCGGTCTCGGCGGGCTGGGGTGCAGGGCTCATGGGCTCTCCTGGGGTGGGGGCGGGACGGGAACGGCCCGCCGACCTGTGCGGGCGGCGGGCCGTTCTCGACGGGGTGCGCGGGGGTGACCGGCGGGCTCAGCGGCCGCGGTCGGTCTCCACGACGTCCACGCGGACGGGGTGGCCTGCCAGGGCGTCGAGCACCGTGCGCAGCGCGGTGGCCGTGCGGCCCTGGCGGCCGATCACACGGCCGAGGTCCTCGGGCGCCACCCGGACCTCCAGCATCTCCCCGCGCCGCTGGGGGCGCGAGTCGACGCGGACGGCGTCCGGGGTGTCCACGATGCCGCGGACGAGGTGCGCGAGGGCCTCGGCCAGCATGCTCACTCGGCCTTCTCGGCGTCCTCGGCCGGGGTCTCGGCCTCGGCGGTCTCCTCAGCGGACTCGGCCGGGGCCTCCTCCTTCTTCGGCTCCTCGGGCAGGATGACCGAGCCCTTGTCCGGGGCCACGAAGGCCTCCTTCTCGCCCTTGGTCTTCAGGGTGCCCTCGGCGCCGGCCTCGCCCGTGAACTTCTGCCAGTCGCCGGTGATCTTCAGGAGGGCGGCCACCTGCTCGGTCGGCTGGGCGCCGACGGACAGCCAGTACTGCGCGCGCTCCGAGTCGATCTCGATGAACGAGGGCTCCTCGGTGGGGTGGTACTTGCCGATCTCCTCGATGGCACGGCCATCGCGGCGGGTGCGCGAGTCCATGACGACGACGCGGTAGTAGGGGGCGCGGATCTTGCCGAAGCGCTTCAGACGGATCTTGACAGCCACGTGTGTGGTTCTCCTTCAGGGGATCAGGGGGTCGGGCGACGGCCACGCGTGGGGGCAGCGGGCCGGCAGTCCGACGAACGGAACGGAGCGCGCGGAGGATAGAGGGTCGTCCGGGCTCACGCTCAGTGCCCGCCCATTCTGCCAGACGGCCCCGCCCGCGCGCACCTCGGCGCGCGGGCGGGGCCGCCTCCGGCCCGGGCGTGGACGCCCGGAGAGCTCAGCGGTCCTTGAGGTACTTCTCGAACCCGGCCGGCAGGTCGAGCTGCGAGGGGTCGAAGTCGGCCAGGTCCGGCATGCCGCCGGGGCCGAAGACCCCGCCGCCGGCGCGGGACCGGCGCTCCTCGAGGGCCTGGCGCTCGGCGGACGCCTTCGCGGGGTTGCCGGACTTCACCTTGCCCTTCTTCGCGTTCTTGCCCTTGGCCTTGCGCGGGGTCCCGCCGTGGCCCATGCCCGGCATGCCGGGCATGCCTCCGCCGGCGGCGAGCTTCTTCATCATCTTCTGGGCCTCGGCGAAGCGCTCCAGGAGCTGGTTGACCTCGGTCACCTGCACGCCCGAGCCGCGGGCGATGCGCGCACGGCGGGAGCCGTTGATGATCTTCGGGGCCACGCGCTCGTGGGGTGTCATCGAGTGGATGATCGCCTCGACGCGGCCGATCGAGGACTCGTCGAACTGCTCGAGCTGCTGCCGCATCCCCTGGGCGCCCGGCATCATCATGAGCATCTTCTTCAGCGAGCCCATCTTCTTGAGCTGCTGCATCTGCTGGAGGAAGTCGTCGAGGGTGAAGTCCTCCTGGTCGGCGAACTTCCGCGCCATCTTCTCCGCGTCGGCGCGGTCCCAGCTCTGCTCCGCCTGCTCGATCAGGGACAGGACGTCGCCCATGTCGAGGATGCGGGAGGCCATGCGGTCCGGGTGGAAGACCTCGAAGTCCTTCAGGCCCTCGCCGGTGGACGCGAACATGATCGGCTTGCCGGTCACGTGGCGGACGGACAGGGCGGCGCCGCCGCGCGCGTCGCCGTCGAGCTTGGTGAGGACCACGCCCGTGAAGCCCACGCCCTCGTTGAACGCCTGCGCGGTGGCGACGGCGTCCTGGCCGATCATCGCGTCGATCACGAAGAGGACCTCGTCCGGCTGCACGGCCTGGCGGATGTCCGCGGCCTGCTGCATCAGCTCGTGGTCCACGCCGAGGCGGCCGGCCGTGTCGATGATGACCACGTCGTGGTACTTGGTGTTGGCCTCGCGGATGCCGGCCTGGGCCACCTCCACCGGGTCGCCCGTGGCGGCCTCGAACTCGGAGGACACGCCGGGGTGCGGGGCGAACACCGGCACGCCGGCGCGCTCACCGCCCACCTGCAGCTGCTTGACAGCGTTGGGACGCTGGAGGTCGCACGCCACGAGCAGCGGCGTGTGGCCCTGGGACTTCAGCAGGTGGGCGAGCTTGCCGGCCAGGGTCGTCTTGCCGGCGCCCTGCAGGCCCACCAGCATGATCACCGTGGTGCCGGTCTTGGCGTGGCGGATGCGCCGGGTCTCGCCGCCGAGGATCTCGACGAGCTCCTCGTTGACGATCTTGACCACCTGCTGGCCCGGGTTCAGGGCCTGCGAGACCTCCTCGCCGAGGGCGCGCTCCTTGATCCGCGCGATGAACTGGCGGACCACGGGCACGGCGACGTCCGCGTCGAGGAGGGCGCGGCGGATCTCGCGTGCGGTGGCGTCGATGTCCGCCTCGGTGAGCCGTCCCTTGCCCTTGAGGCTGCGGAAGGTGGCTGTGAGGCGGTCGGACAGGGAGGTGAACACGGCGGGTGGGATCCTTCGCGAAGAGGAAAGAGGAGGTCGCTGGGTCAGGCGCCGCCCCGGCTCGGACCCCCCGCAGGGACGTCCCGCCGGCGACGACGCCTGACCAGACTAGCAACCGACCGGTGCCGGCTCAGCGGACGGGCTGGGCCTCCCCCCGGTGCCGTTCCGCGTCCTGCGGCTCGTCGCCGTACGCGGTGCCGAGCCCGTAGTCGTACGCGGACTCCGCGTGGAGGGCGCGGTCCACACCGCGCAGCTCGTCCTGTGGCGAGACGCGCAGCCCCATGACCGCCTTCAGGACCAGGGCGATCAGCGCGGTGACGACGCCGGCGAAGACCACGGTGAAGACCGTCGCCACGACCTGGGCCACCAGCAGGCGGGGACCGCCGCCGTAGAACAGGCCGGCCATCCCCTCCTCGGTCACCAGCTCGGGGCGGCCGAACAGGCCGATCATCACGGTGCCCACCACGCCGGCCACGAGGTGCACGCCGACCACGTCGAGGGAGTCGTCGAAGCCGAGCTTGAACTTCAGGTTCACCGCCAAGGCGGCGGCCACGCCGGCGACGACGCCGATGGCCACGGAGCCCACGGGGTCCACGAAGGCGCAGGCCGGGGTGATGGCCACGAGACCGGCGACGATGCCGGAGGCCGTGCCGATCGAGGTGGGCCGTCCGTGGCGGACGACCTCCACGAGCATCCAGCCGAGCATGGCGGCGGCGGGTGCTGCCAGGGTGTTCACCCAGATCAGGCCGGCGGTCTCCACGTCCGAGGCCGCGCCGCCGTTGAAGCCGAACCAGCCGAACCACAGCAGGGCGGCGCCGAGCATGACGAAGGGGATGTTGTGCGGGCGGTGGCCCGGGTCCACACCGAAGCCCTCACGCTTGCCCATCATCACGGCGAGCACCAGGGCGGCGACGCCGGCGGCGATGTGGATGACCAGGCCGCCGGCGAAGTCCACGGCCTCGCCGACCACGGAGCCGATGGCGCCGTCCGCGGTGAGCAGGCCCCCGCCCCAGACCATGAACGCCATGGGGCAGTACACGAGGGTGATCCAGGCCGGGACGAACACGCACCAGGTGCTGAACTTCGCGCGGTCGGCCACGGCGCCGGAGATCAGCGCCACCGAGATGACGGCGAAGGTGGCACCGAAGCCGATCGTGGCCAAGTCCGTGGTGCCGACGGCCTGGAACAGCCCCGGATCCTGCAGGGGGTCCCCGACGACCCCGAGGATGCCGTCACCGCCGGTCATGCTGTACCCCCACAGCACCCACACCACGCCCACCAGACCCATGGCCACGAAGGACATCATCATCATGTTCACGGACGCCTTGGCCCGGGTCATGCCGCCGTAGAAGAAGGCCAGGCCGGGGGTCATCAGGAGGACGAGGCCGGCACAGACCATCGTCCACACCGCCCCGGGGTCCAGAGGTGTCAGCTGCGGGTCCATGGGGTGGTCCTCCACTCATCGGGACGCCCGCCCGGCACGGGGGCGTCGATGCGCCCGAGTCTGCCGAGGACGTGTTTCCCGTCACGGCACGGAGGTGTTTCCGGCGTGTGAACACGCGTTGCGGTCCCGTCACGCCTCCGCATTCCGACGACGAGGGGCCGCCCCCTCGTGCGAGGGGACGGCCCGTCGTCGTGCGGGTGCCGGGGCCCGGACGGGCCCGGCGGGGATCACTCGGCCAACAGCGCGTCCACGAAGCCCTCGGCGGAGAACGGGGCGAGGTCGTCGGCGCCCTCGCCCAGACCGATCAGCTTGACCGGCACGCCGAGCTGGCGCTGGATGGCCACCACGATGCCGCCCTTGGCGGTGCCGTCCAGCTTGGTCAGGACGATGCCGGTGACGTCCACGACCTCGGCGAACACCTTGGCCTGCATGAGGCCGTTCTGGCCGGTGGTGGCGTCGAGGACCAGCAGGACCTCCTCCACCGGGGCCTGCTTCTCGATCACGCGCTTGATCTTGCCCAGCTCGTCCATGAGGTTGGCCTTGTTCTGCAGGCGGCCGGCGGTGTCCACGAGGACCACGTCCGCCTCCTCCTCGATGCCGGTCTTCACGGCCTCGAAGGCCACCGACGCCGGGTCCGCGCCCTCCGTCTCGGAGCGGACGGTGACCACGCCCACGCGGGCGCCCCAGGTGGCGAGCTGCTCGGCGGCGGCGGCGCGGAAGGTGTCCGCGGCGCCGAGGACGACCTCGCGGTCCTCGGCCACGAGCACGCGGGCGAGCTTGCCCACGGTGGTGGTCTTGCCCACGCCGTTGACGCCCACCACGAGGGTGACGGCTGGCTTGCCGTCCTTGCGGGTGGCGGCCAGGCGGCGGTCCATGGACGGGTCCACCATGGCGAGCAGCTCCTCGCGCAGCAGCGCGCGCAGCGCGTCGGGGTCGCGGGTCCCGTCCACGGTGACGCGGGCCTTGAGGCGGTCCACGAGCTCCATGGTGGGCTCGGTGCCCAGGTCCGCCATGAGGAGGGTCTCCTCGATCTCGTCCCAGACGTCGTCGTCGATGCGGTCACGGGAGAGCAGGGCCAGCAGGCCCTGGCCGAACACGTTGTTGGACTTCAGCAGGCGCGCGCGCAGGCGCTGCAGGCGGGTGCCGGCGGCCTCGGGGCGGTCCAGCTGCGGGGCGGTCTCGACGACCTCCGCCTTCGGGGCCTCCTCCTCGACCGTCGGGGCCTCGGCGGCGTGGCGGGGCGCGGGGCGGGACGAGGGGGCGTCGGCGGAGGCCGGGTCGGCCACGAGGCCGCCCGGGGCGAGTGCCGGGTCGTCGTCGTCGCGCAGCTCGGTGTAGGTGCCCTTCGGCGGGGCGACGGGGCGGTCGAGCAGACCGACCAGCACGGCGCCGAGCAGCAGGGCCAGGACCAGGGAGATGATGAGCACGATTTCCACGCGCCCAGTCTCGCACACGGGTCATCACCGGCCCCGGGGGGATCCCCCGGGCCCGGCCCGGGGCTCACGGCAGCCGGGTCGGCGTCCCGTCCGCGTCGATCCCCACCCGCGCCGTGCCCTCGGCGCCGCGGACCACCAGGGTGAGCGTGCCGTCGTCGTGGTGCTCGACCTCGACGCCGACCTCGTCCTCGGACCCGGCCGGGATCAGGACCGAGACGATCCCGGCGGCGGGGCCCGGCGAGCCGAAGGCGACCTGGACGGTCTCCTCGCGCACCTGGCCGTCGGGGAAGTAGAACCCCCGGTGGCGGTGGCCCCCGGGCTCGGGGTCCAGCTCGCCGCGGTGCAGGGTGATCCCGTCCTCGGCGATCGCCGCGCCGTCGAGGCGGATCTGCACGAGGGTGGTGGCCTCCCCCGCCTCCTCGTCGACGGCGCGCACGGTGTCCGCGCCCAGGCGCTCGGCCTCGTAGGAGGTGGGCAGGTTCCACAGCGTCTCCACGCGGTGCCCGTCCCGGCCGTCCTGGACGCGGGTCCGGTCCACCACGACGGCGGCGTCCGGCTCACGCAGCAGCAGCGCGGTGCGGGCGCGTTCACCGCCGACCTCGAGCGGCTGGCTCATGGCGACGACGTCGGCGGCCCCGTCCGAGGACTCCACCAGCTCCTCCAGGACCGCCGGCCCCTCGCCGGGGAAGTCGTCCTCGAGGGTGGGGATGTGGATGACGTTGTGCGCCGTGGGTCCGAAGCCCCAGGGCCGCCAGGAGTCCTCGACCACGCCGGGATGGCTGCCGTCCACGACCACGGGCCGCCCGCGGGTGACGTAGAGCAGCTGCATCAGGTCGCCGCGGTGCGCCTTGGTCTCCTGCCCGGTGCCGCCGCGCATCATCCAGGACGCCTCCTCACGGAAGCCCTCCTCCCGCGTGCCCCACGAGGAGCGGCCGAACACCGGGCCGGCCTCGAACGCCCGGATGCGCTCGGCGGGCGCCGTCCCCTCGGCCCCGTCCGTCCCTGCATAGCGCATCTGCGGGGAGTGGTCCTCCCGCGGCTCGAGCCGGTACTCCGAGGTGTCCCCGTACTGCCAGAAGCGGCCGGTGGAGTCCACGGTGTGCGGGATGGCCCGGCCCATGAGATCGACCCGCTCGGAGAACGCGGCCGAGGGCACCCCGCAGGTGCGGGAGAGCTGGTCGATCTCGTGGAACAGCTCCCTGTTGAACCGGGCGTAGTGCGGCGAGGCCTCGTTGCTCAGCCCCTCGGCGTCCACCTGGTGCGGGACGTCCTCCTCCGCCCGGGCCATGGCGTGCGCCATCCAGTCCGGACGGTCCAGGACGCAGCCGGCCCCCAGCAGGCCCCGGTTCTCCATGGAGCCGTGGTTGTGCCGGGCCGAGTACCGGGCCATGTTCTGGTCCGCGTGGCGGCCGATCAGCTCGTCCACCCACGCGTACTCCTCCGGCACCGTCCCGCCCTCGCGCTGCAGGACCACGCTTCGGAAGCAGAGGAGCACGTTGAGCCGGTGCGTGTTCGCCTCGAGGTCGTCGTGGTCCTCCGCCCAGCCCTGCTCATGGTCGGCGGCCCAGTCCGCGATGAGTCGCTCGGCCACCGCGAAGGCCTCCTCATCCCCCTCGCGGGCGGCCTCGATGCTGGGGCCGATCCACCGCAGGGAGGCCAGCCACAGGCGCCACCCCTCGTCCTCGTAGGGGTCCGCGTCCCAGTCGACGTCGCCGTGCCCGTCGCCCACGGCCACCGGCTCGAAGACGTGCCAGGCGTACACGTCCCGGGCGTTGGACTCCACGGTGTTGTGCCGGGGCACCCGGCCGTAGCCCTGGCAGGGGTAGAGCTCGGCGCGGGCCAGCTCGGCGGTGCTCGCCGAGGCCGAGGCGGGATCGGCCGGCGCCGCGGCCCCCGAGGCCGTCGGCGCGGCCGACGGCGGCGCCGGGGACGCGGTCACCGTGGGGGGCTCCCGCGGCTCCTCGACCCCGTCGGGAGCCGTGCAGCCGGTCAGCACGAGACCGGCGCCCAGGGTGACCGCGAGCGCCGCGGACCGGGCACGCGCACGGGGGAGGACACGGAATCCACGGGGACGGCTCATGCCGCCATCCTGCCACTGCCGTGGATCGTGTGACGTGGGAGGATGGCGGCCATGCCCTCCTCCCCTCCGGCCGCACGCGTGCCCCTGCCGCCCGAGATCAAGGTGATGGTCGCGGCGGCGTTCGTGATCGCGATCGGCTTCGGCATCATCGCGCCCCTGCTGCCGCAGTACGCGGAGCTGTTCGCGTCCGACTTCGCCAATCCGGCCACCGCCGTCGCCGCCGTGGTCTCCGCGTTCGGGCTCACCCGCCTGCTGTTCGCCCCCGTCTCCGGACGGCTCACCAACCGGCTCGGCGAGACCCCCGTCTACATGACGGGCGTGCTGATCGTGGCGGCCTCCATGTTCCTCATCGCGTTCGCGCAGGACTACACGCAGCTGCTGCTCTACCGCGCCCTCGGCGGCATCGGCTCCACGCTGTTCACGGTCTCCGCCATGGCGTTCCTGGCCGCCAAGGCCCCGCCCACCATCCGCGGGCGGGTCTCGGGCGCCTACGCCTCTGCGTTCCTGATCGGCAACATCGTCGGGCCGATCGTGGGCTCCGTGCTGGCCGTGTTCGGCTTCCGGGTCCCGTTCCTGATCTACGGCACCTCACTGGTGATCGCCGCGGGCATCGTGTTCGTCATGCTGCGGGACACCCGCGTGCAGGACCGCGCCCGCGGCGAGTCCCGTCCGGTGATGCCGCTGCGGGAGGCGCTGGGCCACGGCGCCTACCGTGCCGCGCTGATCTCGATGTTCGCCAACGGGTGGGCGACCTTCGGCGTGCGCAACGCGATCACCCCCCTGTTCGCCGCGAGCGCGTTCACCGGGACGGCGCTGCTGGGGTGGGGCATCACAGAGGAGAACCGCCAGCTCATGGCCGGGCTCGCCCTGTCCGTGTTCGCCGCCGGCAACGTCCTGGCGGTGACCTTCAGCTCCCGACTCTCCGACGTCCACGGACGCAAGCCGCTGATCCTGATCGGCCTGGTCGTGATGGCCGTGTTCACGGGGGCCATCGGCTGGATGGAGTCGCCGCTGCTGTTCCTCGTCTCGTGCGCGCTGGCCGGCGCGGGCACCGGCACCCTCAACTCCCCCCAGCAGGCCGCCGTGGCGGACCTGGTGGGCCAGGGCCGCCGGGCCGGACCCGTGATGTCCACGGGCCAGATGTCGGGAGACCTGGGCGCCATCCTGGGCCCGCTGCTCGTGGGCCTCGTGGTGGACGCGGCCGGCTACGGCTGGGGCTTCGTGGTGACGGGGGCGGTGATCGCCGTCGGCGCCCTCGCCTGGGCCCGGGCCCCGGAGACCAACCTGCCGGTCGCCCCCGGCGGACCGCGGACCGGTTCCCTGCCAAAGGTCGACCCGGGCGTGGACTCGCGCCGGGTCGAGGGGCGCGAGCTCGGCTGAGCACCGGCGCCCACGGAACGACGACGTCCCCGGACCTGTCCAGGTCCGGGGACGTCGTCGTCGGGAGGCTCAGGCCGGCATCCAGTCCCAGCCATACCAGAGGTCAGCCACAGTCACACGCCACAAGTCCTTGGCATAGCGCCGCCGATCCATGCCGTCCGGCAGGGAGACGGATCCCGAAAGGGCCGTGGCAGCCACTGCGAAGAGCAATGGTTCCGGAAGGTGATCCTGTAGGACCTCCTGGTTCGGGCTCTCTACAAGGATCCGGCTGAGCTCCACCAGAGTTCGGGGTGAGTACTCACCAATTCGTGCCGGTCCGGTCCGTGGGGCTGGCTCGAGATCCGGCAGCGGAGCGGTCCGCTCGGCGTAGAAGGGTCCCGACCATGTGGGATCCGGGCCCTTCTGCTCGAAACCCCAGGAATTGTTGCCCAGCGGCACGGCCATCACCTCAGGCCAGATCCGCGCCAGAGCACCGAAGAGAGCTCGGTGGGACACCTTTTCCCCCATGGTCAGCGCGTCAGCCACGGCGGTCACCTCGGCGTCACCGAGTGGGTAGGCGATCGTTGCGTCCCGGCCGTAGTGGGCGATATGGGCGTGCAGGTACGTTCCTGAGCGGAACTGCCGAGCGTAGAGATACAACTTCTCTGCTCGGTCCTGGGCCGGCACCTCGTGGAACCAGCGCGTCAACGCCTCCTCGAGAGGTCGTCTGCGCGACTCCACCAGCAGGTCGGGGTTGGACCGCGCGCGCACCCGGCGCAGGGCATCGTCCGTGGTGTAGCGAAGCCTCTGGGCCATGCCGCCCTTGAGGAGCGGCCACTGTCCCAACATGATGCCCTCCCCCGGGGTGCGCGGGTTCGATCCCACATAGCGAGCGGTGTGGGCCTCTGACAGTGGCTGGCCACCCGACTGGAACAGGGTGGTCAGGATCCGCTCCCGTTCGCCGGTCGCATCAATGGGGGTGGGCTGGGTGACCGTCAGTGGCATCCCCAAACGGTCCGTCATCATGCGAGCTACGAGCGGATCCGGCTCGTGCTCCTCACCGAAGGTGACGGCATGAACCTCCATGTCTCTGCCCTTGAGCAGCGCCAACAGGGTGCGAGAGTCCTTGCCTCCGGACAGTCGCAGCTGCACCGGCCGACCGTCGAGTACGGCCTCCACCCGATCCATCGCCCCCAGCATCGCTTCGGCCGCCGCCTCAGCACCCTCCTCCGGCGTATGGTCCTCGGTCAGCGTCGATCGGAGCCCCGGCGGGACGACACCCAGCCGGGCCCGGCCTTGGACGATCTCCAACGACCGATCGACGGGCAGGCGGCTCACTCCCGCGAACGGACTGACCTCCTCGAGGCTGTACCCGGAATAGAGGTAGTGGGCGAGGTATCCCTCGTCGCGCCGCACCCCCGCCCGGCGGCCACCGGCCAGCGCCAGGGCCGGCAGTAACGGCCGGTTGGAGACGTACACGTGTTCCGAGTCCTGTGCCCAGTAGAGACCGTCGAAAGCGGGCACGGTGGCCCACGCGGTCACCCGGTCCACGTGGCGTTCCACCATCACGGCCGCGTACTGACCCCATACAGGGCGGTCGTACCCGAGGCGGGAGCCGACCCGGCGGACATTCCGGATCAGCTCATCCCACACGGGATGGCCGCCGGTGACGGCCCACCGGTCCGCCTCGGCAGCGGCAAGCGCTGGGCCACCAGTGCGCTGGAAAACGAGGGCGACTGTCGTGACGGAGGGCTCCAAGATCACAGGCTCCTGGTCGTAGGCCGGGCCCACGAACGGTGCGTAACCGTCAGCGACGGCGCGCAGGCGACTCCGGGTGAGGTCGAGGGTGAGATCCCGGCGGGGCCGACGCGGGACGGCGAGGAGGAACTCGGTCACGCCGGATCCCCCCCGTCGAAGGCCGACAGCCGCTCGCCCACGCCGAGCAGCTCGGCGATCGCCGAGACCGTGCGCTCCGCCGCGCGGCCGTCGCCGTAGGGGTTCACGGCCTGGGACATCGCGGTGTACGCGGCCTCCTCCGTGAGCAGGCGGGTGACCTCGTCGACCACCACCTGCTCGTCCGTGCCAATCAGGCGCACGGTGCCCGCGGTGACGGCCTCGGGGCGCTCGGTGTTCTCCCGCATCACCAGGACGGGCTTGCCGAGCGAGGGGGCCTCCTCCTGCACGCCGCCCGAGTCCGTGAGCACGACGTGCGCCACCGAGAGCAGGTGGGTGAACTCGCCGTACGCCAGGGGTTCGGTGACCAGGACGTTCCCGAGCCCCTCAAGGGCGGGCAGGACGGCCTCGCGGACCACCGGGTTGCGGTGCGCCGGGAGGACGAACGTGACGTCGTCGTGGGCCCGGGCCAGGCGGGCCAGCGCCCGTCCGACGCCGCGCATGGCGTCCCCCTGGTTCTCGCGCCGGTGGGTGGTCACCAGCACCACGCGACGGCCCGAGGCCTCCAGCGCGGCCAGGCGCTCGTCCTCGAAGGGCACCTGCGCGGCCACGGCCTCCAGCAGGGCGTCGATCACGGTGTTGCCCGTGACGTACACGTCCTCCGCGCGGACCGCCTCCCGCAGCAGGTTGTCCCGGCTGACCCGGGTGGGCGGAAGGTGCAGGGCGGCGATCTGGCTGGTGATCCTGCGGTTCGCCTCCTCAGGGAACGGAGAGAGGATGTCGAAGGAGCGCAGCCCGGCCTCGGCATGGACCACCTTGACGCCGCGGTTGAAGGCGGCGACGGCGGCCGCCGTCGAGGTGGTCGTGTCCCCCTGCACCACGACGGCGTCCGGCCGCTCCTGCTCGAGGACGGCGTCAAGCCCGTCGAGGGTGCGGGCGAAGACCCCGTTGAGCGTCTGCCGCGGCTGGATGATGTTGAGGTCATGCGCCGGGTCGATGCCGAACAGCTCGTTGACCTGGTCGAGCATCTCCCGATGCTGGCCCGTGACGGTGACGACGCACTCGAACCGGTCGTCGGCCTGGAGCGCCTTCACGATCGGGGCCACCTTGATGGCCTCCGGGCGTGTTCCGTAGATGGGCATGACCTTGGGCACGGTGCACTCCTGAAGGGTCTCATCGTCCAGCCGCGCCAGGACCCGGGCACGGCACTGACCGGGCGGGCCCCGGCCACCCCTACTCTACGCACGGGCCGGGCGCAGGGCCCGTCTCCACGGGACGCCTTGCTAGACTCCCGGGGCGCGACCGACACCGGCCGCCGACGTTCCCCTGACCCATCGAGAGAGGGTGGATCCGCATGGCCGAGTCCGCTGAGGCCGAGCAGCGCGGGGCGCCCGCCTCGGAAGTCCTGCGCGTCGACGGCACGGGCCTGGGCCGCGTGGGCGCCCGACCGGGCCTGGGCCGCTACGTGGCCTCGCTGTGGGACTACCGTTCCTTCATCCTCTTCGACTCGCGCTCCCGGATCGCGGGGGCCACCTCGACGAACGCCCTGGGGCGGATCTGGATGATCCTGAACCCGATCCTCGACGGCGGGGCGTACTTCCTGGTGTTCGGCCTCCTCCTGCAGACCGGCCGCGGGATCGAGAACTTCATCGCCTACCTGATCGTGGGCGTGTTCCTCTTCCGCTACACCTCCCAGGCCATCACGAACGGCTCCCGGTCGATCTCGTCGAACCTGTCCATCGTGCGGGCCTTCCAGTTCCCGCGGGCCACGCTGCCGATCGCCACCAATCTGCGCGAGCTCCTGCTCTTCCTCCCGACGCTGGCCGTGATGGTCGTCCTGATCCTGGCCATCCCGCCGCTGGAGGACATCACGTGGCGCTGGCTGCTGCTCCTCCCCCTCCTGGCCCTGCAGACCCTCTTCAACCTGGGCCTGTCCCTGCTGCTGGCCCGCGTGGTGGCCAGGTGGGCGGACGTCGCCAACCTGATCTCCTTCGGCACCCGCATCTGGCTGTACCTCTCGGCGGTGTTCTTCAGCGTCGAGCGCTTCGAGCACATCCCGCCGCTGGTGACCGCCATGCACCTCAACCCGATGTACTGCGTGCTGGACATCGCCCGGCAGTCGCTGCTGTACGGCACCGACGCCGACCCGCTGCGCTGGATCGTCCTGATCGCCTGGACCGTCGCCCTCCTGGCGCTGGGCACCCTGGTGTTCTGGGACGCCGAGGAGTCCTACGGGGAGGAGCGATGAGCATGCAGCCGCACGCCGACGCCCTCGAAGTGACGCGCCCGTCCGTGGTGGTGGACGAGGCGGCGATGACCTACACCGTCCGCTCGGCGGACGCCGTCCAGGGCGGCCGGAGGGCCTCCAGCGGCGTCCGGACCACCGTGGTGGAGGCCCTCAAGCCGCTGACCTTCGCGGTGGAGCGGGGCGAGTCCGTGGGCGTGATCGGCACCAACGGCTCCGGCAAGTCCACGCTGATGAAGCTGGTCACCGGCCAGCTGCAGCCCACCTCCGGACGCGTCTACGCCACCAGCACCCCCGTGATGCTGGGGGTGAACGCCGCCCTGGTGCGTCAGGTCTCCGGCGAGGACAACATCATGCTCGGGTGCCTGGCCATGGGGATGAGCCGCCGGCAGGCGCGGGAGAAGCGCGACGCCGTCGCCGCCCTCTCCGGCCTGGACGACAAGGCGCTCGAGATGCCCCTGAAGGCCTATTCCTCCGGCATGGCCTCGCGACTCCAGTTCGCCATCGCGACCTCGGTGGACCCGGACATCCTGGTGATCGACGAGGCCCTGAACACGGGCGACGCCCAGTTCCGGGCGCGCACGCGGGCCCGGCTGGACGAGCTGCGCGAGCAGGCCGGCTGCGTCTTCCTCGTGAGCCACTCCCTGAGCACCATCCAGGAGATGTGCTCGCGGGCGATCTGGATCGAGCGCGGCGTCCTGACGATGGACGGTGATCCTGAACGGGTGACGCGGACCTACCGGCGGTACACACGGCGCATGTCCGACGGGCGTGAGGACGAGGGCCGCGAGCTGCTCGCGGAGAAGCAGGCGGAGGTCGTCCGCCGCCGGATCGCCTGGGCGGACGGCACACCCCCGACAGGGACGACCCAGGGGTGAGCGGGACCGGGGCGGGAGCCCGGGGGCTCGGGCCGACCGTGCGACGCGGGGCCGGGCGCGCCCGCGTGGTCGGCCGCCGGGCCATGGACCGGGCCACCGCGGCGGGGAGGGGCGCCGCGCGGGCCGGTCGGGCGGCGCTCGGCGTCAGCACCCTGCCCGCTGTCGTCTGGACGGCGGCGTGGCGCGGGCCCGCCCCGAACGCCCGTCCGCCGGCGTGGCGCGTCCTGGTCCCCCTGCCGGCCCCGGCCGCGCTGCACCGGGCGCTGACAGGCCTTCCGCGCCCCTCCTTGGACGCGTGGGCCCCCCTGGGACCCCGGCCCGCCGACGAGCCGGGCGTGCTCCTGGTGCCCGTGGGACAGCTTGCAGCGGGGTCCTGGGAGCCCGACGCCGCAGCCGCACTGCTGGCCCGCCGCTCCCGGCGGCCGGGCGGAGACCTCCTGCACTCGGTGGTGCTCACGGTCCCCGGCGGCGAGCGGTCGCTCGCGCGGGCCGTGCGCCGAGCCGCGGGCGGGCGGGTTCCGGGCGTGCTGGTCGCCTCGGGCGCGGTGCCCCCGGACGGCTCCCCCGCCGCCGGGCGCCTGGCCGCCGCGCTGGGGCTCGCGGACGCCGTGCTGGTCCCCGACGCCTCCCGGTGCGAGCCGGCCCTGGCCCGGCTCGCGGCCGCCGCCGGCCGGGCCGTCGTCGGCCCGGCGGACGCGGACACCCCCGCGACCGAGCTCGCCGATCGCGGCCGGGCCGCCCGCCTCGACCTGGTCCGCGCGTCGGACGCCGTGCCGGGCGACTGGCCCGACGCACCCCGGGCGTCCCTGAGCGTGCGGCGGGAGCCGCGGCGCGTCGTCGTGGCCGGCCACGACCTGAAGTTCGCGGACGGGCTGATCGCCGAGCTGCGGGCCCAGGGCCACGAGGTCCGAGTGGACGCGTGGACCGGCCACGCCCGCCACGACGCCGAGGCGAGCCGCGCGCTGGCGGCGTGGGCCGACGTCGTGCACTGCGAGTGGTCCCTGGGGAACCTGGTGTGGCATTCGCGTCACCGCCGCCCGGGGACACGGCTGACGGCGCGCACCCACCTGCAGGAGGCCGCCACGGACTTCCCGGCACGGGTGCGCCGCGAGGCGGTGGACGCCTGGGTGTTCGTGGCCGAGCACGTGCGGGCCCAGCTCGTGCGGGACACCGGCCTGGACCCCGCCCGCACCCGCTGGATCCCCAATGCCGTTCGCCTGCCGGGGTCGGAGTGGTCCGCAGCCCACCCCGTGGATCCCACGCAGCGCTTCACCCTGGGCCTCGTGGGGGCCCTGCCGGAGCGCAAGGGGCTGGACCGCGCCCTGGACGTGCTGGCCCTGCTGCGCGCCGAGGACCCCCACTTCCGGCTCCGGATCCGCGGGCACCGCCCGGAGGACCTCGCCTGGGTGCGGGAGCGCCCCGCGGCCCGGGCGTACTACGCGGCCCAGCGGCGGCGGATGGCCGAGGACCCGCTGCTCGCGGGCGCGGTGGAGTGGGACCCGCACGGACCGGACATGGACCGCTGGTACGCGTCCGTCGGCACGGTGCTGTCCACCTCGGACTTCGAGTCCTTCCACTTCACCCTGCCCGACGGCGCCGCGCACGGCCGCCTGCCGCGCTCGTTGGCCTGGGCTGGCGCGGACCTGCTCTACCCGGCGGACTGGCTCGCCCCGGACACCGCGGGGCTTGCCGCCGCAGTCCGGGACGCGGTGCGGGACCCCGAGGCATGGACGGCGTCCGTGCACGCGGCCCGGTCCTTCGTCGCCCGCACCTACGCCGAGGACCTCGTCCTGCCCGCCCTCGCCGACGCCGTGCTCGGCGTCCGCTGACCGTTCCCCGTCCCCACTCCCCCGCACCCCGACCCGAGGAGCCGCCGTGCAGCCCGCGGGCGGTGGGACAGCGCCGCGACGACGGCACCGACCCGCACGGTCAGTCGGACTTCTCGAGCCCCACGGCTGCGCGCACCGCGGCCATGCGCATCCCCCAGGAATGGGCCCGCTGTGCCGCGGCCATCCCGGGTGCCCCCTCGGCGACCAGCCGCTGCAGGCCCGCCCGGACAGAGGCGACGTCACGCTCGACGGCCGTGCCGAGGCCCTCCCCTTGCACGAGATCGGCGATCGCCATGTCCGAGAAGCAGAGGATCGGGTGGCTGCGCTCCACGAGGCTCATCGTCTTGAACGGGAACGCCAGGGCCGCGTACCCGGAGCCCAGGAGGACCGATCCGACAACGGAGCGTGTCAGCGGCACGTGCCACTCGAGCGGCACGGTGGTGATCCGGACCCCAGATCGGTCGGCGAGCCCGTGCCGCTCCAACAGCTCCTCGAGGTGCGCGCGTTCGCCCACCCGCACCACGAAGTCCAGCCGCACGTCCGCCTCGAGACCCGCGGCGGCCTCGAGGTAGAGGTCCAGCCCGTAGACGCTGCTCACGCCGCCGGCGTACAGCAGGGTGACCCCGTCCTCGGCGGGGAAGGCGTCTGCGGCGTCGACCACCGCCCGCGGTTCGACGCCAGGCGGCACCGCAACCCAGGCGTGACCTCCGCGGCCGTGCCGACGGATCAGGTCATCGAACAGCATTCCGGACTCCGTCGAGGGGGCAGCCAGGGCGTCCGCCGCCCCGGCCATCAGCTCCAGCTCCCTCAACCCGGCCGAGCGCACCTGCTCGCGCTGTGCGTCGTCGTCCAGGTACCCCTCCAGGTCATCGAGCCAATGGAGGTCCCGAACGAACCACATGCTGCGCCCGCCCGCCGCACGCACGCGGCCCAGGAGGTCCGCGAGGCCCTCTGCCACGGTCGGATCCGCGATCGGGGAGGTCGAGTTCTCCCCGTACAACAGGCCCGCGGGCCGTCCGGCGTCGAGGGCTCGCCGCACCAGGGCCGCTCGCCTTGCGAACACGGCCGGCACGGAGGAGATCCGCACCGCAGGCGCCGACGCGTCCATGGCTTCGGCCATGGCACGCACCCGCAACGGGCGGGCACCGTCGGTGCGGTCCTCCAGCGGCGTGGTCGCGAAGAACACCTCGAGTGGGCCGTCATGCCGGAGGGCGGCGAGGTCCTCGTGGAGTGGCTCCACGGGACGCTGCATGGCCGCTGCATAAGCTCCCAGCAGGTCCGACGCCGGCTCCCGCACGAGCGCCGGGTGGGGTGCCGGCCCCGTGGCCGGCTCGCCCGCCAAGCAGGCGCGCAGCTCCGCCGCGAGGCGAAGGCCCCGTCCCGATCGCACATGCGGGTGCAGACGCAGCCAGTCGTGCATGCCGAGGACGTCCTCGATCACCAGACGGTCCGCATGGCCCGCGTCCACCAGAAGGTCGGCGACCGCCGCGTGGTCTCGGGAAGAGCCCACGAGGACCACGTGGCTGGCCCCCCGAAGCCGGGTGCGGGCCACGTGCCGCAGGTCGCGGTCAGCGAGAAGGTCCCGGGCACGCAGGAGCGAGGACGCCGAGGCACTGTCAATTCCGGCAGAGGGCAGATCCGTCACCGCGGCTCGCAACGCCCTCTCTTGGGCGGCCAGGCGGTCCAGGTCATGCCGCTCCGGGTGGAGGAGCAGCACCTGCGGCGCGGGCGCGGGGGTCTCCAACAACGGCGTGATGTCCTCACCGTCGCCGGCGAGCGCGACCGGGGCGGGCCGCGGGTGGAGCAAGTGCGCCGCGCGCGATCCCTTCGACAGCGCCTTGTCGAACTCCCACTCGTCCTCCAGGAACAACCGGTCCACGGAGGACGCCACGCGGAGGACGTCTGCAGTGGCGTGCTCACGGGCGGCAGTGAAGTCCAGATCCCCGCGCCACAGCAACGGGACGAACTCCTCCTCCACGAACCGGGAGGCGAAGGCGCAGGCGCCCAGACCGGAGGCCAGCACGATGTCGTACCGCCCCGCCGCCATCACCCGTCGCAGTGAGCGGGCGATCTGGTTGCCCGCCGCGTGCAGCGCAGGGGCACCGGTCCAGGAGTAGATCGGTGCCGACGGCAGGCCGGGCGTGCGGCGAAGCCACCGGTGTCCGCCGACGTCGAGGACGTCCACCTCGTGTCCGTGCAGCTCGGCGTCCTGCAGGAGTCGTCCCTCCGCGGGACCAGCCCCCGTGGTCATCAGCAGCGCCCTCATGCGCCCACCTCCCCCTCGGGCGTCAAGCCCATCATGCGCATCTCCCGTGCCACGGTGTGCTCGGGCGAGCTCTGCGTGCGAACGCGTGCGGCCGCGGCGGCCGACATCCGCGTGAACAGCGCAGGGTCGGCCATGAGGCGGACCATGCCGTCCGTCAGACCCCCGACGTCCTCATACCCGGCGACCACAGCGCAGCCCTCGTCCGTGAACTCGGGGATCGCAGCGGCGCGGTTGGTGACCGGCACCAGTCCCGACGCCATCGCCTCGTCACGGGAGACACCCTGGGAATCGGCGCGGGTGGGCACGAGGAAGATCCCGTACTCACGATGCAACCGGGCGATCTCGGCCTGATCCGCGAACCGGCGCTCGACCGCCACGTTGGCGTCCCCCGCGAACGCTTCTTCGAACAGCCCGAAGTGCTTGCCGTCACCGATGACGCGCACCTGGACCCGATCCCACCACGGGGTCTCGCGGAGCCGCTGCAGCGCGGCGACGGCCAAATCCGGCCCGTAGTTCAGGTTCGCGGCCGAGCGCACCCACAGCACCTTGAACCGCTGCTCGGCGTCTTTGGGCATGTAGCGGAACAGGTCCGTGTCGATCACGTTGTGCACGATCGCGGTGCGGCGGCCGGGGAACACGAGCTCCAGGTCCTCCTGGGCGGCGCGCCGCCACCACCGGGAGACGAAGACGAACCGCTCCGGCCCGTGGGGGTGTGCCAGGACCTCCCTCCAGAACCGCTGCAGCGTGATCGAGTGCTCCACGGCGTCGTCGAGCTGCTGCTGGGTCCGGTGGTTGCGCACGGTGCGGATCCAGCGCCGGGACTCGTAGCCGTGCATGAAGGCGAACAGCCGATGACCGGACACGTGGTCACGCATCCGCTCCCATTGGAACCGGTCCAGGAAGTGCACGCCCACGGAGGCATAGGACTGGGTGTCCAGCAGGTGACGCAGCTCCTCCCCCCGCCCGACGATCACGGGCACCCCCTCGTGGACGTAGGTGCCCGGCTCGGAGGAGGCCGACACCACCGCGACGTGCACTCGCACTCCGGCGCGGCGGAAGTACATGACCCGCCGGTGGACGAACCCGTTGCCGTAGGCGTTATCCGCGGAGGGGTACGCCGCCAGCACCACCAGGTGCAACGGGCCTTCCTCGCCTTGCTCCGACGTGGCCAAATCAAGGTAGCGGGCGACGCGCTCGGGAGCCTGGTCGCGGTCGTCGTCCTCGTGAGGGGTGGGCGGCAGGGGCTCCAGCGGCTCACGGAAGAGGCGCCGCTTCAGGACGGCGTTCTCCAGCTGGAGGAGGGTGACCGCCTCCCGCTCGGTGTAGGTGTCGCCGACATCCGCGATGTGCAGGAACCCTCGGTAGGCGTTCGGGGCAGCACTGCGACCTACGGTGGGCGCCGTCGGGGCCGGCACCTGGTCCCCGCTGGGAGAGGCCACCGATGCGTAGTCGGCCAGGATGCGGCGCAGCCGCGCCTTGCCCGGGGTGCTCTCCGGCAGCGCGCGGAACGCGCCGCCGATCGCGGCGCCGGCGGGGCCCGGGAGCCCCTGCGTCCAGCGGGCACCGTCCCGCAGGGTGTGCCGCACCTGCTGCTTCCAGGTCCGCTTCCGCCGCGCGCTCACAGCTCCACGTACTCCCCGCGCTCGCCCGAGGCGATCAGGGCCTCGGCCACGCGCAGCGTCGCCAGGCCCTCCTCGAGGGAGACGTGGTCCTGGCCCTCGCCGAGGATCGCGTCCCGGAAGGCCTCGTGCTCGGTGCGCAGGGGCTCCGCCTTCGGGAAGGCGTAGCGGATCACGTCGCCCTCGGACACGCCGCGGAAGCTGGCCACCTGGTCCCACTGCGTGGGCACGGAGCCGTTGGCGTGGAACACCAGGTCCGCCGTGACGGTGTCCGCCACGAGCGAGCCGCGCTCGCCGGTGACGGTGGTCCGGCGGATCTTCTCCGGGGAGAGCCAGTTCACGGCGTGGTGCGTGATGACGCCCGACTCGAGCCGGCCGGTGGCCACCACCATGTCCTCGTGCGGGCGGCCGGAGGCCGTGAGGGTCTCCGCGGCTACGCGCGCGTAGGGGCTGCGGGCTAGCCACGCGGTGAGGTCGATGTCGTGCGTGCCCAGGTCCTTGACCACGCCCACATCCGCGATCCGGGCCGGGAACCCGCCCTGGCGGAGGGTGGAGATCTGGTAGACCTCGCCGAGCTCGCCCGCCTGCAGGCGCTGGCGCAGCTGCTGCAGGGCCGGGTTGAAGCGCTCGATGTGGCCGACGGCGCCCACCAGGCCCGCCGCAGCGAACGCGTCCACGAGGCGCTGGCCGGCCTCGACCGAGTGGGCGATGGGCTTCTCGACCATCACGTGCACGCCGGCCTCGGCCAGCGCCAGGCCGACCTCCTCGTGCAGTCCGGTGGGCACGGCGCACACCACGGCGTCCATGCCGTGCTCGATCAGGCCCTGCACGGAGTCGTACAGGGGGAGGTCCCCGGCGGCGCCGTGCGGGTCGCCCATCGCGTCCGCCACGGCCACCAGCTCGGTGCCCTCGATCGAGCGCATCACGCGCGCGTGGTGGCGGCCCATCATCCCCAGGCCGATCAGTCCGGTGCGCAGGCTCATGCCGCGGCCTCCTCGACGACGGTGTTCACGGCCTCCACCACGCGGGCCACATCCTCGTCCGTGAGGGAGGGGTGCACCGGGAGGGAGAACACGGTGGCGGCGGCGGTCCGCGTGTTCGGCAGATCCGCCTCGATCCGGAACGAGGGCAGCTCATTGGTGGGCACCGGGTAGTACACGCCCGTGCCCACGCCGAACTCGTCCTTGAGGCGGTCGCGGATCGCGTCCCGCGCTCCGGCCAGGGTTTCGGGCAGGCGCACGGTGTACTGGTGGTACACGTGCTCGGCGCCCTCGGCCACCACGGGAACGGCCACTCCGCGCAGCTCGGCGTCGAAGCGGGCGGCGATCTGCCGGCGTCGCTCAGTCCAGTCCAGCACCTTCGTCAGCTGCACCCGGCCGATGGCGGCGTGGATGTCCGTCATGCGGTTGTTCAGGCCGACCAGCTCGTTCTGGTACTGCACTTTCATGCCCTGGTTGCGCAGCATGCGCATGCGCCGGCCGAGCTCCGGGTCCTTGACGGACACCATGCCGCCCTCGCCGGAGGTCATGTTCTTCGTGGGGTAGAGGCTGAACATGGCCCACGCCCCGAACGTGCCCACGCGGCGGCCGTGCAGCCGGGCGCCGTGCGCCTGGGCGGCGTCCTCGTAGATCTCCAGGCCGTACTCGTCGGCGATCTCCTGCAGCCGGTCCATCGGCGCCGGGTGCCCGTAGAGGTGCACCGGCATGATGCCGCGGGTGCGCTCGGTGACCTTGGCGCGCACGTCGTCGGGGTCCAGGGTGTAGGTGTCCAGGTCGATGTCCGCGAACACCGGGGTCGCTCCGGTCAGGGCGACGGCGTTGCCCGTGGCGGCGAAGGTGAAGGCGGGGACGATCACCTCGTCCCCGGGGCCGATCCCGGAGGCCAGCAACCCAAGGTGCTGCCCCGAGGTGCCGGAGTTCACGGCCACGCAGTCCCAGCCCTCCACGAGGACTCGGCCGAACTCCTCCTCGAAGGCCTTGACCTCCGGGCCCTGGGCGACCATGCCCGAGCGGAGCACGCGGTCGACGGCGGCGCGTTCCTCGTCGCCGATGATGGGCTTGGCGGGCGGGATGAACTCAGCCACGGGTGTCCTCCTGATCCTCGGCCGGGCGCAGCACGCCGTCGACCTCGATGAACGTCTCGGACGTGTCCGGGCAGACCCAGGCTCCGTCCTTCTCCTCGAGCCGGCGGCCGGTCCGGCCCACCCAGCCGATCCGACGCGCGGGGACCCCGGCCACGAGACCGAAGTCCGGCACGTCGCGGGTCACCACGGACCCGGCGGCCACGAGTGCCCACGCGCCGATGCGCACGGGGGCCACACACACGGAACGGGCGCCGATCGCGGCCCCGTCGCCGATGTCCACGCCCACCGCGTCCCAGTCCGAGGCGGACTTCTGGGACAGGTCCGGGTTGACGGCGCGGGGGTAGGTGTCGTTGGTCAGCACCACCGCGGGGCCGATGAACACGCCGCGGCCCAGCGTGGCCGGCTCGTACACGAGCGCGAGGTTCTGGACCTTGCAGTCGTCGCCCATCGTCACGCCGGTGCCGATGTAGGCCGAGCGCCCCACGATGGTCCGCTCCCCCAGCCGCGCGTCCTCGCGCACCTGTGCGAGGTGCCAGATCTTCGAGCCGGCCCCGATCCGGGCGGCGTCCGAGACGTCCGCCCCGGGGGCGACGAACACGTCCTGCCGCGTCATGGCGTCTTCCCTCAAGCCTCGGTGCTCGCGTGCGGCAGGCCGATGACACGGCGGGTCACGCCGTCCCAGGTCCGCGCGTCGGTGATGTTGCGCCCGTCCACGAGGGTGCGCACGCCCGGCAGGTCCGCCGGGGAGAGCGTGCGGTACTCGGCGTGGTCGGACTGGATGACCGCCGCGTCCACCTCCGTGCCGAGGTGGTACGGGGCGAAGCCCAGCGTCGCCAGCTCGGCGTCCTCGTACATCGGGTCGTGGACGGCGACGTCGGCGCCCGCCTCGGTCAGGGCCTGCACGGTGGCGAACACGCCGGAGAAGGCGGTCTCCTTCACCCCGCCGCGATAGGCGGCGCCGAGGACCACGACGCGCTGGCCGGCGAGGTCCCCGTGGGACTCGGCCAGCAGCTGGACGGCGTAGGAGGGCATGCCGGCGTTGACCGCGCGGGCCGTGCGGACGATGTCCGCCGCCGGGTCATTCCACAGGTACAGGCGCGGGTAGACCGGGATGCAGTGGCCGCCGACCGCGATGCCCGGGCGGTGGATGTGGCTGAACGGCTGGGAGTTGGAGGCCTCGATCACCTGGTAGATGTCGATCCCGTTCGCGCCGGCGTAGCGGGCGAACTCGTTGGCCAGGCCGATGTTCACGTCGCGGTAGGTGGTCTCGGCCAGCTTGGCCATCTCGGAGGCCTCGGCCGAGCCCAGGTCCCACACGCCGTTGGGGCGCTGCAGGTCCGGACGCTCATCGAAGTCCAGGACAGCCTCGTAGAACTCGCGCGCCCGCTCGGCGCCGGCGGCCGAGAGCCCGCCGATCAGCTTCGGGTACCGGCGCAGGTCCTCGAACACCCGGCCGGTCAGCACGCGCTCCGGGGAGAACACGAGATGGAAGTCCTCGCCCTCGGTCAGTCCCGAGCGCTCCTCCAGCATGGGCTTCCAGCGGGTGCGGGTGGTGCCCACGGGCAGGGTGGTCTCGTAGGAGACCAGCGTCCCGGGGGTCAGGTGCTTCGCGAGCTCCGCCGTGGCGCCGTCCATCCAGCCGAAGTCCGGACGCGCGTCATCGTCCACGAACAGCGGGACCACGAGCACCACGGCGTCGGCGCCCGGGATCGCGTCCCCGTACTCGGTGGTGGCGCGCAGCCGGCCGTCGGACACGGCCGTGGACAGCTTCTCCTGCAGGTGGGCCTCGCCCGGGAACGGCTCGGTCCCCGCGTTGACGAGGTCCACGACGGCGGCGTTGACATCCACCCCCACCACCTCGTGCCCCTTGCTCGCGAACTGCACCGCGAGCGGCAGGCCGATCTTCCCGAGGGCGACGACGGCGATCTTCATCCTGGGCCAGGATCCTTCCATGTGGCGGCGGGCCCGGGGCGGGCCGATGTCCGGACGTCCCCGCCGTCGATGATTGACGACATGAGGACGCCCGGCACAGACCCTACCGCGCTCGGCCCGGAATGCCCCGACCGCCGTCGGCGGCGGGGCGATCCCGACCGGGCTCAACCCAGGCCGAGCGCCTCCGCCCACGCGCGGGCCACGGAGCGCTCGTCGAACGCGAGCACGCGCTCGCGCATGCGCTCGGACCACTCCAGCCTCCGCTGAGCGTCCTGGGTCAACTCCAGGATCCACCGGGCGGCGGCCTCGCTGTCCGGATGGACGAGGTCCGCCCCGAACACGCCGGCGGCGCCCGGCCGGTCCCAGATCACCGGGATCGCCCCGGCGGCCATCCCCTCGGCCGGGGCCAGGTGGAAGCTCTCCACGGAGCTGGGCGAGAGGACCCACCCCATGCGCCGCAGCCACGTGCCCATGTCCGCGCCGAACGGCTCGAACGCCACGGACCGGTGGAGGTCCTCCGCCCCGAGCCGGGCGAACAGGTCCAGGTACCCCTCCCTCTGGAGGGGCTTGTGCCACTCGTGCCGGTACTCCCAGGGCATGCGGCCGCGCACGTGCAGGGTGAACCGATCGTCCTCCGCCCGCAGGGTGCGCAGCAGGTCCAGGGCACGGTCCAGGCGCTTGCGCAGGGGCACGATCCCCACCAGACCCAGGCGGAACTCCGCGCCCGCCAACGGCTCGCGGGACAGGTCCGCCACGGAGACGGCGTTGGGGATCACCCGCACGCGCGCCGGGTCCGCACCGAGAGCCGCCACGGTCAGGTCCCGGTAGTGGTCCGACACGGTGATCAGGGTGTCCACCGCGTCCAGGTCCAGATCCCGCAGCCATGCGCCGCGCAGCTCGAACATGTGGAGGCGGACCGCGAGGCGCTGCCCCGCGCGCTTGTGCCGGGCGTACCACACCGCGTTGGGTCCGGCCCACTCGCACAGCACCACGTCCGCCCACGCGACGTGCTCCCGGGAGGCGGACTCGTCATGCCGGTGCAGACCCGCCCACGCGTCGATCCTCAGCTCCACGCCCGGATGCGCGCGGAGCAGGTCGAGCAGCTCGCCGGCGAACTTGAGGTCGTGACCCGCCACCAGCACGCGCAGCGGGCGGCCCCCCGCCGCGCCTCGCGCCGCAGGAGCAGCGCCCGGCGCAGCACCCGGCACGACGCGCTCGAGGTAGCCTCGCAGCACCTCAGCGCGGGCCGAGACCCGGTACGGAGCGGCGGCGGCCACGGCACGCTCGGCGAGCGCGCCCAGGCGCGGCCGGGCCTGCGCCAGGAGCCGGGCCACGCCCTCGACGGAGTCGGTGTGCGGGTCCACGAACAGCGGCCAGTCCGCCCCGAGCAGGCGTTCGTGCGCCGCGGTGCGGTTGAGCACCGGGGGGACGCCGAGGGCGCAGGACTCCAGGACCTTGGTGGACATCTCGAGGCTCACGTCCAGGGCCGGGGACCGCCAGCTCAGGGCCACATCGGCCCGGGCGGTGCGGTCCAGCGCCTCTGCCCGCGGCACCCCGCCGGTCCAGGTCACGCCGGCGTCCGGAGCCTCCATGAGGGCGTGCATGCGTCCGTTGAACGTGGGGTCCGCCTTCTCATGGTGGACCTTGTCCCCCACCATCGTCAGGTGCGCGGGGACGCCGTGGCCCGCGAGGGCGGGCACGAGGGCCGGCATCAGATCGGTCCGCCAATCGCGGGCGAACTTGCCGGTGTAGACCAGCTGCAGGGGACGGCCGGCGTCGGAGTGCGCGGCGGCCTCGCCGTGGGCCCGGGCCTGGGCGGCGGAGGAGACGAGCGCGTCCGGGATCATCGGGGTGAGCACGAGCGTGCGCCCGGCCGCCTCCGGCACGAAGGCTTCCAGCACGGCGCGGGCGTCCTCGGTCTGGGCGAGCATCACACGGCTCGCGGCGGCGATCTCGCGGACGGTCTTCAATTTGACGGGGGCCGCGGACGTGGCCGGGTAGCCGAGCTCGGTGACGTAGGACCACAGCCGGCCCGGGAACGCGCCGCGTCGAGCGGCCTCGGCGCACAGGTGGATGCCGCGCACCATCACCACGTCCGGGTGCACCCGCTCGGCGAGCTCCTCGAGGACCTCGACGGCGCGGGGGCGGTCCATCTGGTCCTTCCCCGGTTCAGGGCGGGCCTCGTGCAGAGTGACCCCGGCGAGCGCACGCAGGCCCGCGGTCAGCACGTCGCGGCGCTCGTGCGCCTTGAGCTGGACGTGGACCTCGGCGCCGGCGGCCACCCAGGTCTCGGCCATCGAGCCCAGCCACACGGCGGAGCCGTCCAGGACGTTCAGGTCGACGTCCCCGTACAGGAGGACCACGGGGCCCTCCCCCGCACGCGGTGAGGACGGCGGACCCGTCTCGGCCGAGGCGTCCGGCGCCGTCTGGTCGTCCAGGGGGGTCGGGTCGAATGCGGTGCTCATGCGTGGTCCTCCCGGGTGGTGGGACGGAGGGCGGGCTCGGCGTCGTGGAGGACCGCCAGGACCACGTCCGCGACGCCCCGCGGCGCGTCCGTGGGGTCCTCGGTGTAGTGGATCGGCGGGGCCGGGTCCAGGACGTCGAGCGCCTGGACGTCGGGGTGCGCCAGCAGTGTCGGGGCGCCGAGGTGGCTGCGCCGACCCGTGCCGGCCGCCAGCCACGTGGTGACGCCGCGGGCGGCCCCCTCCTCGACGGCGGCCATCACCTCGCGCAGCAGCCCCACGCCCTCGGCGTCCAGGGCGCCGCCCCACACGCCGGTGAACCCCTCGAGGTCCAGGACGGCGACCTCCACGCGGCCCATCACGGCCCGCGCCGTGCCGGGCACGAGCGGCTCCACGGCGTGTCCGGCGGCGATGAGGGCCGCCTCGAGGGCGGGGCGCGCGAGGACCGCCACCCGCCGCCCCCCGCCGGCCGGACGGGACCGGTCCGGGTGCGCCCCGTGCAGGGCGCGGTCCAGGCGGGCGGCGGCGCCGGCGTCGTCCCGGACGCTCGCCGCGGCACGGCCGGCGACCTTCACGCCCTCGGCCTTGGCCTCGACCAGCAGGTCGAGCGGGTCCATGGCCGGCGCGGGCCGTCCCCGCCCGCGGCCTCGGCCCCGACCCCGGGGGGCGTTCGGGTTGCGCGGGGCGATGCGGGCGGCGGCCCGCACGCGCACGGAGACCGGCTCCGGGAGGGCGCGGACCGCGCGGGCCACGCGGCGGCGCACCTCCGGGCTCAGCTCGGGCTCCACGCGGCGGCGGGCGGCGCGCAGGACGCGCCCGCCGGCGCTCACGACACGGCGGGGCAGCGGCTTCTCAGGCATCGGTCACTCCCAGGGACGAGTACAGGTCGCGGTATCGGGCGGCGTTGCCGGTCCAGGTGCGGGTGGCCAGGGCCCAGTCCCGGCCGGCGCGGCCCAGGCGGTCGGCCTCCGCCGGCCGGGCCAGCAGGTCGGCCAGGACCTCGACGAGAGCGTCGAGGTCCTCGGCGCGGAACAGGCGGCCCGTGACGCCGTCCTCGACCAGCTCCGCGAGCGCGGGCAGGTCCGAGGCCACCACGGGACGGCCGACGGCGGAGGCCTCCACGGACTTCATGGGCGTCACCGTGCGGGTGACGGCGAGGTCCCGCCGCGGCACGCAGAACACGTCCAGCGCGGCGTGGTGCCACAGGACGTCCTCGCGCGCCACCCGTCCGGGGACGTCGCAGATCCCGGCGATCCCCAGGCGCTCGGCGAGCACGCGCAGGCCGGGGAGCGCGACGCCGTCGCCGGCGATCCGCAGGCGCAGCCGAGGGTGGTTCGGGGCGAGGCGGGCCACGGCGCGCAGGAGCAGGTCCAGGCCCTCGTAGTCGACGATCGAGGACACGGTGCCGACATACTGGGCGTCCGGGTCCAGACCGAGGCGCGCTCGGGCGTCCGCGCGGGAGGGCGGCTCCGCCTCGAAGCGGGCGTCCACTGCGTTGGGGGCCAGCACGATCCGCTCCCGGTCCACGCCCTCGGCGATCAGCGCGTCCCGCATGCCCTCACCCAGGGTGACGACGGCGTCCGCGGCGCGGGCGGCCTCGGCCTCCCGGGACGTGAAGGCGGCGTGGCGCGCGGACCCGGCCGCGGCCGGGCCCCGGGTGGAGGCCCACGTGTCGGCGAGCCGGCCGCGGACCTCGTAGACCCACGGGATGCCGCAGGCCTCGGCCACCGCGCGCACGGCCATCGCGTTCACGTAGTGCGTGGTGGTGTGCAGCAGCGCCGGCCGCTCCGCGCGCACCAGCTCCAGCAGCAGGTCCGCGTGCTGGCGCACCCGGGCCGCCTGGCCCTGGGCCAGACGGGACGGCGTCAGGCGTCGGTACGTGATCCCGTCCACGACGTCGACCGCCCGCGCCCACGGCACGCCCACCTGCACAGGGTAGCCGGGGCGGGTCACGGCGGACACGTGGAGTCCGGCGTCGGCCTGGGCGCGCAGGATCGCGTGGCTGCGCTGGGCATAGCCCGAACGGGTGTGGGGCAGGGAGTTGGTGAGCACGTGCAGCACGTGCCCGGGGCGGGGCAGGTATCCGGGCTCGCGGGGCAGCGTGGGCCAGTCGCCGATCAGGGCCTCCCGCTCCCCTGCCATGCGGGCGGCCAGCGCGCGGTTGCGGCGGTGGACGCGGGCGTGACGCACGGCGCCGTCGAGGTCCCCGGTGTGGTGCGCGAGACGGGCGGCCGCGGCGTGCCAGGCGGCGCCCCGGCGGGCCGGCGGGACCGCCTCCAGGACGGCGGCCGCGTCGTCGAACGCCGCCAGGTGCACGAGCACGTCCGCGCGTGCCGGCGCGGACCGGGGGCCGGACGCGGTCGCGAGGCGGTCATGGGCGGCCCGGGCGTCCCCCGCCATGTGCAGTCCCACGGCGGCCGGCACGCCGCCGGCCACGGGCCCCAGGGCCGCCAGTGCCCGCGCAGCCGGGGCGCTCAGCCGGTCCGGCAGACGCCGGGATCCCTGCAGCGCCAGCAGCACCGGGTCGTCCACGGCGTGCTCGGCCACGGTCTGGGCGAGCACGCCGAGGTTGGCCCGCCACGGGACGGGGGACGCGGCACCCACGGATCAGGACTCCGCGTCCGCGCGCCACTGCCCGCGGGTGTCCACCACGCGCTTGCCCTGCACCGCCGGGCCGAGGTGGGCGAAGGCGTCGTGGTCCACCAGCAGCAGGACGATGTCCGCACGCTCCACCGCCTCCTCGGCCGTGACCAGGCGGACGTTGGCGTTGCCCGCGAGCTTCGCCGGCAGCTCCTCGACGTGGGGCTCGACCACGAGCACGTCGGAGCCGGAGAACTGGTCCGCGAGGTCGTGGGCGATGGTCAGGGCCGGGGACTCGCGCAGGTCGTCGATGTTCGGCTTGAACGCCAGGCCCAGGGCGGCCACCACGGGGGCCCGGCCGGTCTGTTGCTGCACGTCGAAGGCGGCGGCCTTCACCTGGTTGATGACCCACTGCGGCTTGGCGTCGTTGATCTCACGGGCGGCGCGGATCAGGCGCGCGGTCTGCGGGGCGGCGTCCACGATGAACCACGGGTCCACGGCGATGCAGTGGCCGCCCACGCCCGGGCCGGGCTGGAGGATGTTCACGCGCGGATGGTGGTTGGCCAGCTCGATGAGCTCCCACACGTCGATGCCCTGCTCGGAGCAGATCACGGACAGCTCGTTGGCGAACGCGATGTTCACGTCCCGGAAGGAGTTCTCCACGAGCTTGGCCATCTCCGCGGTGCGGCAGTCGGTGAGCAGGATCTGGCCCTCGCAGAACGTGCGGTAGAGCCGCTCCGTGCGCGCGGCGGCCTCGGGGGTGGAGCCGCCGACGATGCGGTCGTTCGTCACCAGCTCGATCATCACGCGCCCCGGGAGCACGCGCTCCGGGCAGTGGGCGAAGTCCAGGCCGGCCTCCCGCAGGTCCGGGCGCTCGCCGTAGATCACCTCGGCCATGTGCTCGGTGGCGCCGGGGGGCGAGGTGGACTCGAGGATGACGAGCTCATCGCCGGTGAGCTGCGGGGCCAGGCCCCTCGCTGCGGCCTCGATGTAGGACAGGTCCGGGGCGTGGTCGTCCTTGAACGGGGTGGGCACGGCCACGATGTAGGCGTCGGCCTTCGGCGTCTCCTTGGACGCGGTCAGCAGACCCTTCCCCACGGCGCGCTCCACGAACTCCCCGAGGTCCGGCTCGACGAACGGCACCCGGCCGGCGTTGACGGCGTCCACCGTGCGGTCCGACACGTCCACGCCGTGGACGCGCACGCCGTTCTCCGCCAGGATCGCCGCGGTCGGCAGCCCGATGTAGCCCAGGCCGATCACGGCCACGCTCGAGATCTCGCTCATTCCGTTCCCTTCGCTCGCGGGGCCGGCCGCGGACGCGGCGTCCGTGCCGCGGCCGGGGCCGACCCGTCGTCCCGTCCAGTCTCGCATGTCAGCGCACGAGGGAGCGCAGCAGCGCCGCGTACCGTCGGGCGAGCGCAGGCAGATGGCCGTGCGCGGCCACCCAGGCCCGGCCCCCCTGGCCCACCCGGGTGCGGGCGGGGTCGGCGGCCAGCGCCGCCAGGTGCTCGGCGAGGTCGTCGGACCCGGGGCCCACGACGTCGGCCCCACCCGCGTCCTGGAGGATGCGCGCCGCCTCGCCGGCCACCTGTCCGGTGACGTGCCGGCCCGAGGCCAGGACCTCGTACGTCTTCGAGGGGACGGTGTGGCGGAAGCTCGCCCAGTCCGGGCGCAGGCACACCACGAGGGTGTCCGCCCACGCGTAGTGCTCGGACACGCCCGAGCCCGGCACGGCGTCGAGGAACTCCACGCCGGCGTCCAGCCGCGCGTCGAGGGCCTGCAGGGCGGTCTGTCGGGTGCCCCCGCCCACGATCCGCACGCGGACCCCCGGATGGGTGCGGCGCAGTCGGGCCGCGGCCGCCACGAGGCGCTCGAGGCCCTGGCTCTCCCCCAGGTTGCCCAGGTACAGCACGCGCAGCTCGCCGGGGGCGCGGTCCCGCGGCGGGGCCACGGGCACCCGGTGCACGTCCACGCCGTTGGCGAGCGCCACGACCCGGCGCATGCCCCGGCCGCGGAGGGTCTCAGCGAAGCCCTCCGTCACCGTCACGACGACGTCGGCCGCCCGCTGCCCGCCCGTCACCACGGCCTCCATCGCGGTGCCGAGCAGCCCCTGGTGGACCCCGGCCTCGTGGGCCAGGTCCGGCCACGCGTCCCGCATCTCCACCACGAGCGGGCGGCGGAGCAGCAGCGCCAGGGCGCGGCCGGCCACGATGGTGGGCAGTGCGGGCAGGGTGGCCACCACCACGTCCGGACGAGGCGCCGCCAGGCCGCGCGGGACGGCCAGGACGGCGTGGATCGCCGCGGCGGCGAACCGGCCGTTGCGGCCGCCCTCCCCGGGCAGCAGCGCGGGAGTCCGGCGCAGCCGCTCCCCGTCCTCGCCGAGCACGGTGCGCACCCCGCCCGGGGTGACCACGTCCACCTCCCAGCCGTCCGCGCGCAGGGCGGCCACCACGGCGGCCCAGCGCCGCGCCGGCGGGGTCCGGTCGGGGCGGTACGAGTGCGTGACCAGGAGCGCACGGGGGGCGCGACCGGTCCGTCGGGTCCCTGGGTCAGCCGTCACAGACGTCCTCCCCCAGCGCCGGCGCCGGTCCGTCGGATGCCTGCTCGGCGGGGTTCTGCTGCCCGGTGGCGGCGATCACGCCGGACACGGCGCGGGCGGGCAGGACGGCGGCGGGGACCACGGCCGTGCCGGGCGCCCCGGCGGCGGCCGGCTCCTCCTTGAGGCCCAGCGCCTCGGGGTCGTGCTCGCGCAGGTAGGAGGCGACGTCGTCGCGCGCCAGGGCGTCCACCAGGTCGCTCAGCTTCGCCTCGTCCAGGAGCACCACGTCCTCCCCGTTCGGGCCGGTGCCGAAGCCCTCCCGGGCGACCGTGGTCATGTACAGGTCCTCGGAGTCCACGCCGCGCAGCTGCCAGGCCAGGGACACGACCTCGCCGGAGGTGAGCGAGTCGTCCGCGCTCACGTGCTCGGACAGCGCCGTGACCACCTCGCCGGTGCGGGCGGGGTTGCCCAGGATGCCCGGGCTGAGGAACCGGTCCATCGCCGCGGCCACGAACCGCTGCTGGTTCTGCACCCGGACGACGTCCCCGGCGGCGAAGGCGTGCCGTTCGCGCACGTAGCGCAGCGCCGCGGTGTCCGTGAGCAGGATCGGACCCCGGGGATAGTAGGAGGGGTTGACCTGGCCGGAGGAGAAGGCCTGCGGATTGCACACCCGCACGCCCCCGAGCGCCTGGGTGAGGCCGCGGAAGCCCTGGAAGTCGATCTCCACCAGGTGGTTCACCTCGGCGCCCAGGAGCTGCTCCACGGTGTCCACCGCGAGCGGGTAGCCGCCGATGTCGAAGGCCGCGTTGACCTTGGTCCGTCCGTGGCCGGGGATGTCCACGAGCGAGTCCCGCAGGATGGAGATGACGAACACCTCCTGCCGGTCGGCGGGGATGTGCACCAGCATCATCGTGTCGGAGCGCTGGCCGATGTCCGCCTCACCCTCCCCCTCGCGGGAGTCGGAGCCCAGCAGCAGGACGTCGATCGGGCCGCCGTCGACCTCCGGGAGCGCCCCGGCGTCCACGGTCTGGCGGTTCTCGTCGTAGGTCTGGCCGAGGAACACCGCGTACATGGCGCCGAGTCCGAGCGCGATCACCAGCAGGGAGGCGAGGACCGCCGCCACGATCGGCCAGCGGCGGCGCCGGGGGCGGGCCGCGCGGCGCTCGCGACGGGAGCCGAGGCCGCCCTGCAGGCTCCCGGCGGGGTCGGGCGCGTCCGGGCGCTCCGGAGGGATCCACGGTGGATGCGGGGGCTGGGTCACGCGGAACTCCTGGTCGGTCGGTCCCGACCAGTGTAGGGATCGGGGCGGGGGCTTCCGACGCGGTTCAGCCGGTGACGGTCCGGGTCGAGCGGCGCGGGCGGGGCTGGCACCGTGGGCACAGGTGGGAGGCCCGGTTCATGAACGGCTCCCGGACGATCACGCCCTCCCGGCCCTCGGCGGCGCACCGCCGGCACGCTTGTCCGGTGCGGCCGTAGGCCTCGAGCGAGCGGGCGAAGTACCCGGAGCGCCCGTCCACGTTGACGTACAGGGCGTCGAAGCTGGTGCCGCCCACCGCCAGCGCCCGGCGCATGACGTCCTGGACGGCGGCGAGCACGGCGCGGGTCTGGGGACGGGTCATGCGCTCGGTGGGCCGCTCCGGGTGCAGGCGCGCGGCCCACAGTGCCTCGTCCGCGTAGATGTTGCCGATCCCGGAGACCAGCGTCTGGTCGAGCAGGGCCCGCTTGAGGGTGGAACGGCGTCGGACGAGGCGACGGTGGACCTCGTCGGCGTCGAAGAGCGGGTGCAGCGGGTCCAGGGCGATGTGCGCCGCGGAGGCGGGGACCGCGTCCCCCGAGGCCGGGTCCTGCACCACGGGGTCCAGCCACCAGCCGCCGAAGATCCGCTGGTCCACGAACCGCAGCTCGTGGGCCGAGCCGTCCGCGGAGCGCACGGGCAGCCGCAGGCGCAGGTGACGCTGGTCGGGCGCGCCGGGATCGTCCACCCGGACCTGCCCGGACATGCCCAGGTGCACCACCACGGCGTCCTCGCCCCCGGCCAGCGGCAGCCACAGGAACTTGCCACGCCGCGCGGGTTCGGCGAGCTCCGCGCCGGCCAGCCGCTCCCGCAGGGCGCCGGCACCGCCGGGGCTGCGGCGCACGGAGCGCGGATCCAGGACCGCGAGCTCGCCGGCGGTCGCCCCGGCGGCCCACCGGGCCATGCCGCGGCGGACCACCTCGGCCTCGGGCAGCTCGGGCACGGCGGCTCAGCCCCGCCGCACGGGCAGCGTGGCCTCGAGGGCGGGCCAGCCCTCGGCGGCGGCGTCCCGCTCGGCCTGCTTCTTCGAGCTGGACACGGCGGAGCCGTACGTGCGGCCGCCCACCGTGAGGGTCGCCTGGAAGCGGGGGTCGTGGGCGGGGCCGCGGCCCTCGATCACGTACCGGACCTCACCCAGGCCGTGCCGCGAGGCGGCCTCGGCCACCACGGTCTTCCAGTCGGTGCTCTCCCGCATCAGGTCCGGCTCGTCCAGCAGCGGCATCACGTGCCGGTGGACCAGAGCGGCCGCGGCGACGGACCCGTGGTCGCGGTACACGGCGCCGATCAGGGCCTCGAGGGTGTCCGCGAGGATCGAGTCCTTGTCCGCGCCGCCGCTGCGGGCCTCACCGGCGCCCAGGCGCACGAAGCGCCCCACCCCGATGCGGCGGGCGACCTTCGCCAGGGCCCGGGTGGACACGACGGCGGCGCGCCGACGGGCGAGGTCGCCCTCGCTCAGGTCCGGGTGCACGGAGAAGAGGTGGTCGGTGACCACGAAGCCCAGCACCGAGTCGCCGAGGAACTCGAGGCGTTCGTTGGTGGGCAGCCCCCCGTGCTCGTAGGCGTAGGAGCGATGGGTCAGAGCGCGCTCGAGCGTCCCGGGGGTGATGTGCACCCCGAGACGCTCGAACAGCTCGGCGGGCTCCGGCGAGGCCGGAGCCCGCCGGCTCTGGGAGGACGCCATCTCAGGCGTCGGCGACCTTGCGGCCCTTGTACTCGAAGAACAGGGGAGTGCCGGCGGCGTCGGTCTTCAGCTCCGCCTGGTGCGGCATGCGGTAGGACACGCGGCCGTTCTCCACGGTCTTGACGAGGGCGGGGGCCTCCGCCTTCCACTGGGAGCGGCGGGAACGGGTGTTGGAACGGGACATCTTCCGCTTCGGGACTGCCACGGTTATCTCTCTTCTGTCTCGGTGTTGGAGGTCTCTCGGGTGCCCGCGAGGCCGGCGAGCGCGGCCCAGCGCGGGTCCACCCGCTCGTGGCCGTGCCCGGCGGGCGCGTCCTCGAGCCGGATGCCGCAGTCGGCGCACAGCCCCTCGCAGTCCGGCCGGCACAGCGGACGGAACGGCAGGGCGGTCACCACGGCGTCCCGGAACACGGGTTCCAGGTCCACGGTCTCATGCTCCACGAGCGGCTGCTCGTCGGCCCCCTCGGCGGGCGGCGCGGCGAGGTACAGCTCCTGCAGGTCCACGGTGATCCCCTCGTGCAGCGGCAGCAGGCACCGGCTGCACTCGCCCGTCAGGTCCGCGTGCGCGGTGCCCGTGACGAGCACGCCCTCGTGGACGGCCTCGAGGCGCAGCTCGAGGTCCACGGGGTCGCCCTCGGGGATGCCCAGCAGGGGCAGGGACACGGCCGCCGGGGCGGGCAGCCGCGTGGTCAGCTCACGCTGGAGTCCCGCACCGCGCGCGAGGTCGCGCACGGAGAGCACCCATCCGGAGGTCCGGTCACGGGGCACGGTCGTGTCCATCACGGCTCCTCTTCGTCGGGCGGGCGGGGGTGGTCGTCCCGAGCGGGACGGTCGGTCGGCGGCGGGCACGGGTGTCCGCACGGCGGGACCGACGACCCATCCTACCGGGTCGCGGCCCGCTGTCCAATGCGGGCGGCGGGCCAGCGCGTCGCCTCAGAGTCCGGCCGCGAAGTCCTTGACCCAGGCGCGCAGGTCGGCACCGAGCTCGGGGTGCTCCACCCCGAGCTCCAGGACCGCCTGCAGGTACCCGAGCTTGTCGCCCGTGTCGTAGCGGCGGCCGTCGAACACCACGGCGTGCACGCCGTACCCCTCGCCCTCGCCCGTGGCGAGGGTCTGGAGGGCGTCCGTCAGCTGGATCTCCCCGCCGCGCCCGGGTGCCGTCCGCTCCAGGACGTCGAACACCTGCGGTGCCAGCACGTAGCGGCCGATGACCGCCAGGGTGGAGGGGGCGTCCTCCCGTGCGGGCTTCTCGACGAGGCCGGTCACGCGGACCACGGACGGGTCCTCGCCCGCCACGGGCTCGACGGCGGCCACGCCGTACGCCGAGACGGACTCCTCCGGCACCTCCATGAGGGCCACCACGGAGCCGCCCAGGCGCTGCTGGACGTCGATCATGTCCGAGAGCAGGCTCTCCTGCGCGCCGATGAGGTCGTCGCCGAGCAGCACCGCGAAGGGTTCGTCGCCCACGTGCCGACGCCCGCAGCTCACCGCGTGGCCCAGGCCCAGGGCCTCGCCCTGACGGACGTAGTGCAGGTGGCCCACCAGGTCCGACGCCCGGATGGCCTCGATCCGCCGGGTGTCGCCCTTGGCCGCCAGGGTCTGCTCGAGGCCGGGGTGCCGGTCGAAGTGGTCCTCGAGGGCCCGCTTGTTGCGGCCGGTGATCATGAGGACGTCGGTGAGGCCGGCATCCATGGCCTCGGTCACGACGTACTCGATGGCCGGCCGGTCCACGACCGGCAGCATCTCCTTCGGCATGGCCTTGGTGGCCGGCAGGAAACGGGTGCCGAGGCCGGCGGCGGGGACGACCGCCTTGCGGGTGCGGGGGCGCGGGGACTGCTCGCTCATCGGGTGGTGCTCCTGGGGGCGGGGACGGGGTGGTCGCAGGGGTGGGTCGAGGGACGGCCGGAGAGCGGTCACGGTCCGCCGGGGCCGGTGGCGCGCAGGGCGGAGAGCACGGCGGTGGGCACCATCTCCGAGATGTCGCCGCCGAGGCCGTGGACCTCCTTGATCAGGGAGGAGGACAGGTGGACGTAGCGGGCGTCGGCCGGCAGGAACACCGTCTCCACGCCGGTGAGGTGACGGTTCATCGCCGCCATCGGCGTCTCGAACTCGAGGTCCGGGCCGTTCCGCAGCCCCTTGACGATGGCGCCGGCACCCACCTCGCGGCAGAACTCGGCGAGCAGGCCCGGGCCCATGGCCTGCGCGCTCACGCCCGCCAGGCCGGAGACGGTGGCGCGGATCAGCTCCAGGCGGCGCTCGGTGCTGAACCGGTACCGCTTGGCGGGGTTGTCGGAGACCGCCACGATCACCTCGTCGAAGAGGTTGGCGGCGCGCGCGATCACCTCCAGGTGGCCCTTGTGGAGGGGGTCGAAGGAACCGGGACACACGGCACGGCGCATGGCGCGACCCTATCCCACCCCGGGCCTCCGCCGCCGTCCGGCCATGCCCCCTCACGGGGGCGGGGACCGCGCGGACACCGGCCTGCCCTGGCTACAGTGCGCCCATGGACGCCCCCACCCCCGCACCCGCCCGCCACGCCCCCGACGCCCGCCTCGCAGGCCCCTGGCGGGCGGCCTCGGCCGCCGCCGGCCTGCTGCGGGACGGCGAGCCGACCCCCACGGTCTTCGAGGAGACGACGGCGCGGGCGCTCCGCCACGACGCCGTGAACCTGGGCCAGGGCTTCCCCGACGCCGACGGGCCGGCGGCGCTCCTGTCCCTCGCCGCGGACGTCGTCCTGGCCGGGCCCCACCAGTACGCCCCCGGCTCAGGGCGTGCCGACCTGCGCGAGGCCGTCGCCGCCGACCGCGCACGCCGCCACGGGGTGCACGAGGACCCGGCCACCCAGGTGCTCGCCACCACGGGCGCCACCGAGGCGATCGCCGCCGTCGTGCTGGCGCTGGTCTCCCCCGGGGACGAGGTGGTGACCGTGGAGCCGTTCTACGACTCCCACGCCGCCACGATCGCGCTGGCCGGGGCGCGGCACGTCACGGTGCCCGTGCACGCCCCCGACTTCCTGCCGGACCCCGCGGTGGTGGCCGCGGCCCTGACGGACCGCACCCGCCTGCTGATCCTGAACACGCCGCACAACCCCTCCGGGGCGGTCTACCCCCGGGCCCTGCTCGAGGAGATCGTGGCCGCGTGCGCCGCCCGGGGCGTCCTGCTGCTCTCGGACGAGGTCTACGAGCACCTGGTCTACGACGGCGAGCACGTCACCCTGCGCTCCGTGGCGGGCGCTGAGGACATCGCCCTGACGACGTCGAGCGCGGGCAAGTCCTTCGCGGTGACCGGCTGGAAGGTGGGCTGGCTGACGGGCCCGGCGGACCTGGTGGCCGCGGTCCGCGGGGTCAAGCAGTTCCTGACCTACTCCTCCGGCCCCGCCTACCAGCAGGCCGTGGCCGCCTTCCTGCCCGACGCCGAGCCGCACCTGGCGGAGCAGCGGGAGCGGTACCGCACCTCGCGCGACGCGCTCGTGGCGGGGCTGCGCGGGGTGGGCCTGGACCCGGTGGTCCCGGCCGCGGGCTACTTCACGGTGGTGGACCTGGCCCCGTGGGGCGTGGCGGACGCCGCGCAGGCCGCCCGGGACTGGCCGCGCGAGGCCGGGGTGGCGGGCATCCCGGTCTCGGCGCTGTGCCGCCCCGACGGCGGGCACCTGCGCTCGTGGCTGCGGCTGGCCTTCTGCAAGTCCCCCGCCGAGATCGACCGGGCCGTGGAGCGCCTGGGGGCCCACGCCGACCGGCTGCGCGCCCGCTGAGCTCCGCCCTGCCGACCGGCGCCCCACCCGACACCGGACGGCGGGGTCGTCAGCGCTCGTCCTGCCACAGGTGCAGGGCGGTCTCCCCGTAGACGCGCACGTCCACCTCCTCGAGCCCGGCCGGACGGCGGGGGGCCGCGTCCCGCGCGGAGCGCTCGAGCACCATCAGGCCCCCCGGGACCAGCCTCGCCGCGGCCGCCGCCAGCACGGCGTGGAACGCCTCGCCGGACTCGGGATAGGGCGGGTCCGCCAGGATCAGGTCCACCGGCTCGCCGCCGGCCGCGAGCGCCTGCTCCACGGACGACGCGCGGACCTCCACCACGCGGGAGCCCAGCACGCGGTTGAGCGCGTCGGCGTTGGCCCGGCACGCCTCCACGGCGCGGCGGGCCCGCTCCACGAGGACGACGTGCGCGGCGCCGCGGCTAGCGGCCTCGCAGCCCAGCGCCCCGGACCCGGCGTAGAGGTCCAGCACGCGCGTGCCGTCCAGCCAGTCCCGCGCCTCGAGCCAGGAGAACAGGGCCTCCTTGGTGCGGTCGGTGGTCGGGCGGGTGCCGGTGCCGGGCACCGGGCGCAGGGGGCGGCCGGCGGCGGCGCCGGCGATGATCCGGGACATGGCTCAGCCCTTCTCGAGGTAGTCGGCGGCGGTCAGGTGCTCGGCCTCCCAGCGGGTCACCTCGGCCGCGAGCGCCGGGTGGGCCGAGAGCCCGTCGCCGGCGGCCATGACGTCCGCGACGACGTCGGCCGCGAGGGCGATCAGGGGCGCATCGGCGAGGACGTCCACGTGCGTGAGGCCGGAGGCCAGTCCCGATTGGGCGGCGCCGAGGACGTCGCCCACCCCGCGCTGGGCGAGGTCGGCCTGGGCGATCCGCATCCCGTCCTGCGTGGCCTCGAGGACCTCGAGCCGGCGCAGGGAGGGGTGCCCGTCCGGCAGGCGGGTGGCCAGCAGGCAGATCGCGGCACCGGGGCCGCGGCCCACGCGCCCGCGCAGCTGGTGGAGGGTGGACAGGCCGAAGTCGTCCGCGTCCAGCACCGCCATGACCGTGGCGTTGGGCACGTCCACGCCGACCTCCACCACGGTGGTGGCCACGAGGACGTCCAGCTCCCCGGCGGCGAAGGCGCGCATCGCGGCGTCCTGCTCGGCCTGGTCCATGCGCCCGTGGACCGTGCCGATCCGCAGGCCCGCCAGGCCGGGCAGCGCGCGCAGGCGGGGCGCCATCTCCTCGACGTTGGCGTGGCCGGGGTCGGCGTCGTCGGGGTCGATGCGCGGGCACACCACGAACGCCTGGTGCCCGGCGGCCACGTGCTCGGCGATCACCTCCCACACGCGGGCGATCACGCGCGGCCCGTGGGCCATGCGGGCCACGTGCGTGGCCACGGGCTGGCGGCCGGAGGGCAGGCCCTCGAGGACGGAGAGGTCCAGGTCCCCGAACACGGTCATCGCCACCGACCGTGGGATGGGGGTGGCGGACATGACCAGCAGATGCGTGCCGGGGTTGGCCCGGCGCAGCGCCTCGCGCTGGTCCACGCCGAACCGGTGCTGCTCGTCCACCACGGCCAGGGCCAGGTCGGCGAAGGCGACCTTCTCCGAGAGCAGCGCGTGGGTGCCGACGGCGATCCCGGCCTGCCCGGAGGCCAGCTTCAGCAGCGCCTCCCGACGCGCGGGCGTGCGCTGGGAGCCGGTCACCAGGACCACGTCCACCGCCGGCCCCTCCCCGGCCGCGGAGGACAGGATCCCGGCGTCCCGCGCGAGCGGGCCCAGCAGCGCCAGCAGCGCCCGGTGGTGCTGGGCGGCGAGCACCTCGGTGGGCGCCACGAGCGCCGCCTGGCCGCCGGCGTCCACGGCCTGGAGCATGGCCCGCAGCGCCACGAGGGTCTTGCCCGCGCCCACGTCCCCCTGCAGCAGCCGGCTCATGGGTGCGGTGCCGGCGAGCTCCGCGGCGAGCTCCTCGCCCACCGCCACCTGGCCGGGGGTGAGCGCGAACGGCAGGCGCGCGTCGAGCGCGTCCAGCAGCCCGCCGGCCAGGCGCGGGCGGGCGACGGCGGCCCGCTCCCGCTCCCGGGCGCGGCGCCAGGCCAGGGCCGCCTGGGCCACGAGGGCCTCGCGCAGGGCCAGGGCGGTGCGTGCCGGTCCGGTCTGTGCGAGGTCCTCCGGGGCGTGCAGGGACCGGTAGGCGTCCGCCGTGGAGGGCAGCGGCGCCGGCAGGTCCAGCACGCGGGCGGCGCGCTCCCGGATCGACGGGGTCAGCAGCTCCGGCACCGCGTCGAGGTCCACGTCCGCGAGGACGCGCGCGACGGCGGAGCGCACCGTCCAGCTGGGCAGCTTCCCCGTGGCCCGGTACAGCGGCACGGGGCGCACGTCGACCTCGCCGGGGGCGACGTCGTCGTCCAGCAGGGCGAAGTCCGGGTTGTTCAGGGTGACCGCACCGCGGTAGAGCGTGGTGCGCCCCTGGAACATCGCGGTGACCCCGGGGGCCAGGCGGCGCTTCGCGTCGTGGCCGTTGAAGAACGCCATGGACAGGCTCGCCCCCGCCACCCCCTCGACCGAGGGGTCCGCCACGGTGACGTCCACGATGAACCCGGCGCGGCTGCGCATGCGGCGCGTGCCCACCGACTCCACGCGGGCCACCACCGTGACCTCGGCGTCCACCGGCAACGCGGCGATCGGGGTGAGCTCGCCGCGCTCCACCCACCGACGCGGGGTGTGGTCCAGCAGCTCCCCCACCGTGGTCAGGGACAGCTCCGCGGCCAGCCGCGCCGGCAGCCGGCCGGAGAGCACCTCCTCCAGCGGGGTGTCCAGGACCGACTCAGCCGGCATGGCGCTCCGGGGAGCCGGGCCCCTCGCCGCAGGAGGGCTCCGCGGCGGACCGCTCCGGGTGGGCGTGGCCCGCGCGGAGGTCGGCCACGGTGACCCCGCGCGGCTCCGCGTCGGCGTGCAGCACGTCGAGGGCGTCCTCGGCCCGGCGCACGTGCACGTGCACGCGCCACGGCAGCCGCCCGGCGTCGTCCGGCGTGCGCGTCACCGGCGCGAGGATCACGGAGTCGCCCACCTCCTCGAGCCGCTGGCGGAGCAGCGCCGCCTGCAGCGGCGCGAGCTCCAGGGTGCACATCACCTCCACGGCGGCGCCCCCGGCCTCCGACGCCGGCGCCGGGGCCGCCGCGTCCGCGTCGCCCGGCCCGTCCGCGTAGCCGTGCAGGGCGGCGGCGATGTCCAGGTCCGCTCCCCCGCCCACGACCTCGGCGCGCAGCGCCTCCAGGACCCACAGGGCGCCCACGGCGCCGGCGTCCACCACGCGCGCCCGCGTCAGCGGCGCCAGGCGGCTCTCCGTCTCCTCGACGGCACGACGGGCGTCGCCCACCATGGCGGTGACGGCCGCGGACAGCCGCTCGGCCGGGTCCGGCTCCCGCGCCGGGGCGGCCGCGCTCGCCTCGAGCGAGTCGGCAGCGGCGGAGAGCACGGAGAGGATGGTGCCCTCGCGCGGATCGGACAGGGCGGCCCGGGCGGCCCGATCGGCGCCACGCATCGCCCGCGCGAGGGCCGCCGGGTGGGCCTGGGTGACTCCGCGCAGCGGCTCGGCGGCGCCCGTGAGCGCCACCGCGAGCAGGGTCCCCGAGTTGCCGCGGGCGGCGTCGAGGGCCGCGGTGCCCGCGTGGGCCACGGTCTCCGCCAGGTCGGCCCCGGGAGCCTCCGCCTCCACGGCCCGCAGGGCCGCCAGCAGGGTGGCGTGCATGTTGGTGCCCGTGTCCGCGTCGGGGACGGGGAACAGGTTGAGGGCGTCCAGACGCGGCGCCGCGGCCCCCAGGAGGGCCTCGGCGCGGGCCAGCCAGCGCACGACGGCGCCCCCGGCGGGGCTCACCGTCCCCCGCCCCCCTGACCGGTGCGGATCTGGCGGCCGACCTCGGCGATGCCGGCCCAGTCGGGCCACACGACGTCCTGCCCGTCCGGGGTGTCGCCGACGCCGGCCGTCGGGGCCGTGGACGTGCGGATGTCCCCGCCGCGCACGTCCCGCAGGGACCAGGCCAGGGCGGCCAGGTCAGCGGAGCCGAGGGAGTCGTCGAAGGTCAGGTACGGGGAGAAGCGCTCCACCGACTCCTGGACCCGGGCCGGGCTGGAGAGGGTGTCGAGGGAGAGCGCCTTGGCCACGATCGCCTTCACGAGGCGCTGCTGGTTCTCCACGCGGTCGAAGTCGCTGCGGGGCAGGTTGTAGCGCTCGCGGGCGTAGACGAGCGCGTCGGCGCCGTCCATCTCCACGGCCCCCTGCGGGAACTCCTGGCCGTTGCTCGCGGTGAACGCCACCGGGTTGTCCACGGTGACCCCGCCGAGTGCGTCCACGAGGCCCTGGAAGCCGGCCATGTCCACCGCCACCACGTGGTCCACGCGCGCCTGGAACATGTTCTCCACGGTGGCCACGGTCAGCGGGATGCCCCCGTACTGGTAGGCGGCGTTGACCTTCGCGTCCCCATGGCCGGGGATCGGCACCCAGGTGTCGCGCATGATGGACATGACCTGCACGTCCTGCCGGTCCCCCGGCACGTGCACCCACATGAGGGCGTCCGAGCGGCCCGAGGGGTCACGGCCCTCGGTGCCGGAGTCCTCACCGACGAGGAGGAAGTCCACCGCCTCGCCGTCCACGACCTCGTCCGCGGCGGGCGCCTGCGGTCCGGCGAGGGCGGCCTGCGGGTCCACGCCCGCCGGCACCGGGCCGGGCGGCGGGGCGGTGGGCGAGAAGACGGACCCGCGGCCGGCTCCGGCTGCGCCGGCGCCGGCGGCGGCCGCGCCCGGCTCGGCCGGACGGAGGCTCTCCTCGGGGAACGCGTTCTGGTCGAACCGCTGCACGCCCTGGTCCACGGAGCGGCCCAGGCCCATGATCCACACGGCCGCGGCCACGGCCAGGGCCAGCAGGAGGGCCAGCAGCACGGCGAGCACCACCAGGACGGGGCTTCGACGACGGCGGGGGCGGTGCGCGCGGGCGGCGGCACGGGACATGGGCATGACTCCTGGGACGGGGACGCGGCGCACGGGCCGACGGGGTCCCGCCCATGCTAGCCGCCGCGGGGCCCGCCTATCCTGGGACGATGCACTCCCCCGCCTCCCCTTCCCCGGCCCGGCGCGGCCCGGTTGCCGCGCTCCTGGGCGCCGCCGCCGTCCTCCTGACCGCCTGCGGTGTGGGCACCGTGACGGTGGAGGCCGCCCCGCACGCCGCGGACCCGGCCTGCGCCCCCGCCATGGTGGCGATGCCGGACGCGATCGGTGACCACGCCCTGCGCGCCACGGACAGCCAGGCCACGGCCGCGTGGGGCGAGCCGGCCGCCGTCGTGCTCCGGTGCGGCGTGCCGGTGCCGGGGCCCACCACGGACCGGTGCGTGTCCGTGGAGGGGGTGGACTGGGTGGTGCGGGACGAGGCGGAGAACTGGCGCCTGACCACCTACGGCCGCGACCCCGCCGTCGAGGTGCTGTTCACCAAGACCGGGACGAGCTCCGACACCGTGATGACGGCGCTCGGCTCGGCCGTGGAGCAGATCCCCGCCGAGCGCGGCTGCGTCAGCCTCGCCGACGCAACGCCCGTGGGCTGAGGCCCGCGGGCCGGGGCGCCGGCTCAGTGCAGGCCGACGCCCCGCTCGAGGGCGAGCTCGAGCAGCTCGGTGATCAGCTCGGGGTAGGCGATCCCGGTCCGCTCCCACATGGCCGGGTACATGCTGATGGGGGTGAACCCCGGCATGGTGTTGATCTCGTTGACCACCCAGCGCCCGTCCGGCGTGAAGAAGAAGTCGCAGCGGCCCAGGCCCGCGCCGTCCACCGCCTCGAACGCGCGCACCGCGAGGGAGCGCAGACGCTCGATCTCCTCCTCCGGCAGCTCCGCCGGGCAGGAGAGCTGGGCGGCCTCCCGGTCCTGGTACTTGGCCTCGAAGTCGTAGAACTGGTGGCCGGCGTCGGCCCCCTTCACCACGATCTCCCCGGGCAGGGACGCCCGCGGGGCGTCCCCGGCGCGGCCGTCCAGCACGGCGCACTCGATCTCCCGGCCGAGGATGCCGGCCTCCACCACGACCTTCGGGTCGAAGCGGCGGGCCTCCTCGACCGCGGCGCGCAGGTCCTCGGGGGACTCCACCTTGGTGATGCCGAAGGAGGAGCCGCCGCGGGCGGGCTTGACGAACAGCGGGTACGCGAGGGCGCCCGCGCGGGCGAGGGCCGCCTCGGGGTCGCGCCGCCACTGGCGGTCGGTGACGGTCTCCCACGGGCCCACCTCGAGGCCGGCGGCCTCGAACGCGACCTTCATGAAGTGCTTGTCCATGCCGACGGCGGAGGAGAGCACCCCGCACCCCACGTACGGCAGGCCGAGGGTCTCGAACATGCCCTGCAGCGTGCCGTCCTCGCCCCACGGGCCGTGCAGGAGCGGGAACACCACGTCCACCGCGCCCAGGTCCTCCCCGTCCCCGCCCACGAGCTCGACCGCGCCGTCCGGACGGGCGCGCAGCGACACCGGGCGCTCCGGCTCGGGCACGGCGGGGAGCTCGCCGCCGTCGAGGGCGAACGCGGCCGCGTCCACCTCGCCGTGGGACCACAGCCCGGAGGGGGCGACGCCGACGGGCACCACGTCCCAGCGCTCGGGGTCGGCGGCGTGCAGCACGCCCGCGGCCGTGATGCAGCTGATGGGGTGCTCGCTCGAGCGCCCGCCGAACAGCAGCAGCACACGGGGCCGGCGGCCCGCGGCGGTGGGGATGGTCCGGGTCATGCGTGTCGTCCTTCCGACTTCAGGTCACGGGCCAGGAGCAGGCCGGCCAGACGGTGCACGTCCAGCTCTCCGGCCACGAGGCGGTCCATGGCCTCGCTGATGGGCATCTCGACGCCGTGGGCCCGGGCGACGTGCACGACGGCGGACACGGACTTGATGCCCTCGGCGGTCTGGCTCATGGCGGCCACCGCCTCGTCCGCCGACAGGCCGGTGCCCATGAGGCGTCCGGCGGAGCGGTTGCGGGACAGCGGCGAGGCGCACGTGGCCACGAGGTCGCCCAGGCCCGCCAGTCCCGCGAGCGTGGCCGGCTCCGCGCCCAGGGCCACGGCCAGGCGGGTGGTCTCGGCGAGCCCGCGCGTGATGACGGAGGCCTTCGAGTTGTCCCCGAGGCCCTGGCCGTCGCAGATGCCCACGGCCAGGGCGATCACGTTCTTCACGATGCCGCCGATCTCCACGCCCACCACGTCCGTGTTGGTGTAGGGGCGGAACGTGCGGCCGGCCACGAGCGCGGCCACGCGCTCCGCGGTGGCCGCGGAGGCCGAGGCCACCACCGTGGCGGTGGGCTCGCCGCGCGCGATCTCGAGGGCGAGGTTGGGCCCGGAGACCACGGCGAAGCGGTCCGGAGTGAGCCCGAGCTCCTCGGTGCACACCTGCGAGGGGCGCGCGTCGGTGCCCCGCTCGAGGCCCTTCATCAGGGACACCACGACCGCATCCCGCGCCACGGCGTCCGCAAGCTCCCGCAGGGCCGCGCGGGCGTGCTGGGCGGGCAGGGCCACCACCACGACGCCGGCGCCGGCCACGGCCGCGCGGGCGTCGGTCACGGCGCGCACGCTCTCCGGGAGCACGATCCCCGGCAGGTACTGGGGGTTGGCGTGGTCGCGGTTGATCGCCTCCGCCACCTCGGGGCGACGGGACCACACCACGATGTCGCGGGCGCGGTCCTGCTCCTCCCCGGTGGCCGTGGCCATCACGCGGGCGAAGGCGGTGCCCCAGCTGCCGGCGCCGAGGACCGCCACGGTGCGCGGGTCGCTCATGACGACGCGCCCTCCCGACGCCCGGAGCGCGGGTCCCAGCGGCCGGCCGGGGCGGGCTCGCCGCGCAGCTCGGCGACCAGCTGCGTGATGGCGTCCATCATGCGGTCGGTGCCCGTGCGCAGCACGGAGGCCCTCATCGGCCGCGCGCGCAGATCGTCCAGGTCCACCGGATGCCCGACCCGCATCCGTGCCGTCGTGCGCGGGAACGGCTTCAGGGAGCGGCTCGGGTACGGCAGCAGCTCCTGGATGCCCCACTGGCCCACGGGGACCAGCGGGGCGCCCGTCTGCAGGGCCAAGCGCACGGCGCCGGTGCGCGCGGTCATCGGCCACCCCTCGGGGTCGCGCGTCACCGTCCCCTCGGGGTAGACGACGATCACGCGGCCCGAGGCCAGGGCCTGCCGGGCGGCCTCGAGCGAGCGGCCGCCGTCGCGGGTGCGCTCCACCGGGATCATGTGGGTGGCCTGGAGGGCCTGCCGGAGGACGGGCACCTTCCAGAGCTCGGCCTTGGCCATGATGGTGGGCAGCAGCCCCTGGTTGTAGACCATGTGGGCCACCGAGAGCGGGTCGATCTCGGAGATGTGGTTGACCGCCAGGATCGCGCCGTCCCGCGGCAGGCGCTCCGTGTGCTCCCACTCCTGCCGCACGAGCGCGCGCATCGCCGGACGGACCACCGCGGCGGGCGCCACGTAGCCGAGGCGCTCCGTCCGGGTCGGGCGGCCGGCGTCGGACCGGGGACCCACGGGTGTCACCGCTGCCGCTCGGTCAGCTCGACGTCGGCACCGAGCCCCTGCAGCTTGTCCATGAACTTCTCGTAGCCGCGGTTGATGATCTCCAGCCCCGTGGCGTGCGAGGTGCCCTCGGCCGCGAGCGCGGCGATGAGGTGGGAGAAGCCGCCGCGCAGGTCCGGGACGTCGAAGTCCACGCCGCTCAGCGGCGTCGGGCCCGAGATGACGGCCGAGTGCAGGAAGTTGCGCTGGCCGAAACGGCAGGGCACGGAGCCCAGGCACTCGCGGTGCAGCTGGATGGAGGCGCCCATGCGCACGAGTGCGTCCGTGAAGCCGAAGCGGTTCTCGTACACGGTCTCGTGGACGATCGACACGCCCTTGGCCTGGGTGAGGGCCACCACGAGCGGCTGCTGCCAGTCGGTCATGAAGCCCGGGTGCACGTCCGTCTCGAGCACGAGGGGGTTCAGGTCCCCGCCGGCGTGCCAGAACCGGATGCCCTCATCGGTGACGTCGAACTCGCCGCCGATCTTGCGGTACGTGTTCAGGAACGCGGTGAGGTCCCGCTGGGACGCGTTGCGCACGAAGATGTCGCCGCCGGTGGCCAGGGCCGCCGAGGCCCACGACGCGGACTCGTTGCGGTCCGGCAGGGCCACATGGGTGTAGCCGCGCATCTCGCTCACGCCCTCGATGCGGATGGTGCGGTCCGTCTGTACCGTGATGATGGCGCCCATCTTCTGGAGCACGTGGATGAGGTCGTGGATCTCCGGCTCCACGGCGGCGCCCTTGAGCTCGGTGATGCCCTCGGCCTTGACCGCGGTCAGGAGCACCTGCTCGGTGGCGCCCACGGACGGGTAGGGCAGCTCCAGCTTGGCGCCGTGCAGGCCCTTGGGGGCGGAGATGGAGATGCCGCCGGGACGCTTGTCCACCACGGCGCCGAAGTTGCGCAGCACGGCCAGGTGGTAGTCGATCGGGCGGTCGCCGATCTTGCAGCCGCCGAGATCGGGGATGAACGCCTCGCCGATGGCGTGCATGAGCGGACCGCAGAACAGGATCGGGATGCGGGAGTCACCGGCGTGGGCGTCGATCTCCGCGGTGAGGGCGGACTTCACCCCGGCCGGGTCCATGGTGATGGTGCCGGACTCCTTGTCCCAGTCCACGGTGACGCCGTGGATCTCGAGCAGCGAGCTGACGACGTCCACGTCCTTGATCTCCGGGATGCTGCGCAGCACGGAGGGGGTGGAGCCGAGGAGGGCCGCGACCATGGCCTTCGGGACCAGGTTCTTGGCGCCGCGGACGGTCACCTCGCCGTCCAGGGGCTTGCCTCCGTGGATCGTCAGCAGCTTCGCCATGTCTCGTGTCCTTCCTCGCGGGACGCGTCGAGCGCCCGTCGCGTCCGTCCCGGGCCGGGACGGGGGGGGGTGTCGGTGCGGACCCGGCCCGCCGCCCTGGAGGGCGGACGGGACGTCCCGCGAATCGCCCCCAGCATAGGGCGTCGGTTCCAGCCGCTCGCAACGCCGGCCGCCCGAGCCGGCCGCCGAGGAGACGACGGGCCGCGCAGGGGCTCAGTCGGCGGTGCGGGCCGGCAGCGTGGTGGGCTTGTGCGCCGGACGACGCGCCTCGTACGCGGCGATCTCGTCCGCGTGGTCCAGGGTGATGGCGATGTCGTCGAGCCCGTGCAGCAGCCGGTGCCGGGCGTCCTCGTCGATCGTGAACGGCGCCGTGACGTCGCCGCACACCACCGTGCGGGCCTCGAGGTCCACGGTCACGACGGCGCCCGGCTGGTTCTCCAGCTCCTTCCAGATGCGCTCGACGTCCTGCTGCTCCACCTGCGCGGCCACGAGGCCCTGCTTGGCCGAGTTGCCCCGGAAGATGTCCGCGAACCGGGACGACACCACGGCCCGGAACCCGTAGTCCTTGAGGGCCCACACCGCGTGTTCGCGGGAGGATCCGGTGCCGAAGTCGGCGCCGGCCACCAGCACCGAGCCGGCGCTGTAGGGCTCGATGTTGAGGACGAACTCCGGGTCCTGACGCCAGCCGGCGAACAGGGCGTCCTCGAAGCCGGTCCGCGAGATGCGCTTGAGGTACACGGCCGGGATGATCTGGTCGGTGTCCACGTTGGAGGCGCGCAGCGGCACGCCGATGCCCGTGTGGGTGGTGAACTTCTCCATGGCTCAGGCCTCCTGGGGCTCGAGGGCGGGCAGGTCGGAGGGGCTCGCCAGGCGGCCCAGCACGGCGGTGGCCGCGGCGACGACGGGCGAGACCAGGTGGGTGCGCCCGCCCTTGCCCTGGCGCCCCTCGAAGTTGCGGTTCGAGGTGGACGCGCAGCGCTCGCCCGGCACGAGCTGGTCCGGGTTCATGCCCAGGCACATGGAGCAGCCCGCGAACCGCCACTCCGCGCCGAAGTCCTCGAACACGCGGTCCAGGCCCTCCTCCATGGCCTGCAGGCGCACGCGGGCGGAGCCGGGCACCACCATCACGCGCACCCCCTCGGCCTTGCGGCGGCCCGCGATGACGGAGGCGAACGCCCGCAGGTCCTCGATGCGCGAGTTCGTGCACGAGCCCATGAAGACGGTGTCCACGGCCACCTCCTTCATGGGCGTGCCGGGCGTGAGGTCCATGTAGGCGAGCGCCTTGCGGGCCGACTCCTGGGCGGTGGGGTCGTCGAAGTCCTCCGGGGCCGGCACGGCCGCGTTCAGGGGCACGCCCTGGCCGGGGTTGGTGCCCCACGTGACGAACGGCTCGAGGGTGTCGGCGTCGATCACCACCTCGGCGTCGAACTCGGCGCCCTCGTCCGTGCGCAGGGTGCGCCAGTGCTCGAGCGCGGCGTCCCAGTCGGCGCCCTGCGGAGCGTGCGGGCGGCCCTTCAAGTACGCGAACGTGGTCTCGTCCGGGGCCACCATGCCGGCGCGGGCGCCGGCCTCGATGGACATGTTGCAGATGGTCATGCGGCCCTCCATGGAGAGCGCCCGGATGGCCTCGCCGCGGTACTCCAGGACGTACCCCTGGCCGCCGCCGGTGCCGATCTTCGCGATGACCGCCAGGATGATGTCCTTGGCCGTCACGCCCGGGCGCAGCGTGCCGTCCACGGTGACCGCCATGGTCTTGAACGGCTTGAGGCGCAGGGTCTGGGTGGCCAGCACGTGCTCCACCTCGGAGGTGCCGATGCCGAACGCGAGCGCGCCGAAGGCGCCGTGGGTGGAGGTGTGGGAGTCGCCGCAGACCACCGTGAGCCCGGGCTGGGTGAGGCCGAGCTGCGGGCCCACCACGTGGACGATGCCCTGCTCCTTGTCCCCGAGCGGGTGCAGGCGCACCCCGAACTCGGCGGCGTTGGCGCGCAGCGTCTCGATCTGGGTGCGACTGGTGGCGTCGGCGATCGGGAGGTCGATGTCCTGCGTGGGGGTGTTGTGATCCTCCGTGGCGATCGTCAGGTCCGGGCGGGCGACCGGTCGACCGGCCAGGCGCAGGCCCTCGAACGCCTGCGGGCTGGTGACCTCGTGGACCAGGTGCAGGTCGATGTACAGCAGGTCGGGCGTCCGGGTCTGCCCCTCGCCCGAGCCGCGGACCACCACGTGCTCGTCCCAGACCTTCTCGGCCAGCGTCCGGGGACGCGGGCCCGGCGTCTGCGTGCTCATGCGCCGTCCTCCCTCTTCGATCCTCGCGCCGCGCCGCCGATGCGGCCCGCGCGCTTCCTGCCACCACTGTGCCGCCGGGGCGGATGACCCACGATCCGCACCCCGCTTCGTCTCATGCAGTGAGACGCCGCCGCGGGTGTGCGCCCGCCGCCGCGCCCCCCGGCCGACCCCGGCCAGGCGCGTGGCCCCGCTGACGACGGGACCGGCGAACGCTACGATCTGCGCATGCGCACCTCTCACAGTCCGGACGCCGGGGAGCTCGCCCCCGCCCTGCACGCCCACCCGAGCGGGGTGGGGGTGGTGGACAAGTCCGTCGCCATCCTGGACGCACTCGAGTCCGGCCCCGCCACCCTCGCCCAGCTCGTCGCGGCCACCGGGATCGCCCGGCCGACGCTGCACCGGCTCGCCGCCGCGCTGACGCACCACCGCCTGGTGGCCAAGGACCTCCAGGGTCGCTACGTGCTCGGCTCGCGCCTGGCGGAGCTGGCCTCCGCGGCCGGGGAGGACCGGCTCACGTCCGCGGCCGGCCCCGTGCTGCAGTGGCTGCGCGACGCGTGCGGCGAGTCCGCGCAGGTGTTCCGACGCCAGGCGGACGCCCGCGTGTGCGTCGCGAGCGCCGAGCGCCCATGGGGCCTGCGGGACACCATCCCGGTGGGCACCCGCATGTCCATGAAGGCCGGCTCCGCCGCGCAGGTGCTGCTCGCATGGGAGGACCACGACCGGCTCGTCGAGGGCCTGGCCGGCGCCGTGTTCACCCCCACGGTCCTGGCGGCTGTCCGCCGCCGGGGCTGGGCCCAGTCCCTCGCGGAGCGCGAGTCCGGCGTCGCGTCCGTGTCCGCCCCGGTCCGCGGGCCCAACGGCCGCGTGATCGCCGCGGTGTCCATCTCGGGGCCCCTCGAGCGGCTGTCCCGCCAGCCCGGGCGGATGCACGCCGAGTCCGTGGTGGCCGCCGCGGGCCGCCTCACCGAGCTCATCCGCGCCGGTGATGCCTGAGCGGCCCGGCCGCCCGCCGCGGCGCGGCCACCCCGGGCACGCCGGGCACGGGCCGTCCGCCGGACGTCCGGCGGACGTTCACGCCCGTGCCCTAGCGTGGTGACCCGCACCTGCCCGTCCGCCGACCCTCCGAGGAGCCCGAAGTGACCGAGATCGCCGCCTCCCCCGCCACCCCGTCCGAGCAGGACGCCGCGTCCGCCGGATCCACCGGGGACGGTCGACCCCGCCTGTCGGTGATCGGCACGGGGTACCTGGGCGCCACGCACGCCGCCTGCATGGCGGAGCTCGGGTTCGAGGTCCTCGGCGTGGACGTGGACCCGGCGAAGATCGCGCGGCTCTCGCGCGGCGAGGTGCCCTTCCACGAGCCCGGGCTGCCGGAGCTGCTGCGGACCCACGTGGCCTCGGGCCGGCTGCGCTTCACCACGGACGTGGCCGAGGCCGCACGGTGGGCGGACGTGCACTTCATCGGCGTCGGCACGCCCCAGAAGGTGGGCGAGGCCGCGGCCGACCTGACCTACGTGGACGCCGCGGTCGAGTCCCTGGCGCGCGCGATCGACCGGGACGCGCTGATCGTGGGCAAGTCCACCGTGCCGGTGGGCACCGCGCGCCGGCTGTCCGGGCGCGTCGCGGAGATCCGAGCCGAGCAGGGCCTGCCCGGGCAGGTGGAGCTGGCCTGGAACCCGGAGTTCCTGCGGGAGGGCTTCGCCGTGCAGGACACCCTGACGCCGGACCGGCTCGTGGTGGGCGTGGCGGGGCCGCGGGCCGAGCCGCTGCTGCGCGAGGTCTACGCCGCCCAGCTGGCCGCCGACACCCCGTGGATCTGCACGGACCTGGAGACCGCCGAGCTGGTGAAAGTCGCCGCCAACGCGTTCCTGGCCACCAAGATCTCCTTCATCAACGCGTTCTCCGAGATCACCGAGACCGTGGGCGGGGACATCCGCACGCTCGCCGACGCGATCGGTCACGACACCCGCATCGGCCGCCGGTTCCTCAACGCCGGCGTCGGCTTCGGCGGCGGCTGCCTGCCCAAGGACATCCGCGCGCTGCAGGCCCGGGTCTCCGAGCTGGGCCTGGACCGCACCATGCGCTTCCTCGCCGAGGTGGACGACATCAACCTCCGCCGTCGGGACCGCGTGGTGGACCTCGCGGTGCAGATGCTCAGTGCGGCCCACGGGACGGAGGCGGACGCCCCGGCCCCCCGCGGCGGCAAGACGACGGGCCCGGACCGTCAGGTGCTCCAGGGCAAGCGGATCGCCGTGCTCGGGGTGACGTTCAAGCCCGACTCGGACGACGTCCGCGACTCCCCCGCCCTGGACGTGGCGAACCGGCTGTTCACCGCGGGCGCGGACGTGCGCGTCTACGACCCCGAGGGCAACGCCAACGCGGCCGCCCGCTTCCCCCGCCTGGAGTACGTGGGCTCGGCCGACGCCGCCCTCGAGGACGCCGAGCTCGTGCTGCTGCTCACGGAATGGGCCGAGTTCCGGGCGCTGGACCCGGAGGAGGCCGGGCGCCGGGTCGCCGCGCGCCTGCTGATCGACGGGCGCAACGTCCTCGACGTGGCGGCGTGGGGCGAGGCCGGCTGGACCGTGGTGGGCCTGGGCCACCGCTTCGACGCGGCGTCCCTGGCCTGACCGGCGCCCCTCAGCGGACGGCGCCGAAGTGGTCCCAGCCCCGTTCCGGCAGGGGACGGTGGCCGGCGGGACGGCGCCCCGCGGGCTCGAGCCGCCCGATGCGCTCGAACCCCGCGGGGACCGTCGCCCCGACCGCCACGAGGCCGAGGAGCCCGTAGTCCTCGCCGCCGGCCAGCACGAACTCCTCGGGCTCCCGTCGGCTCAGCGCGGCCACGCGGGCCAGCGGCGCGGCGGCCCGGGCCAGCCACGCCTCGTCCACCCACGGGGTGAGGGGGTCGTCCGGAGTGCCCGTGGCGCGGGCGAGCCGGTGCGCGTCGCGTCCGACGCCGTCGGACACGTCCATCATGGCGGCGATCCCCGACCCCGCCGCCGCAGGGCCGAGGGCCAGGGGCGGCCGGGGGCGCAGCTGCGCACGCACGGCGTGGGCCAGCTCACGGGCGCCCGGGCGGTCGGCGGGGTCCAGGGACGCGGCGCGCTCGAGCAGGCGCTTCCGGTCGGTCAGCAGCAGCGCCAGCCCCGCCGCCGCCCAGCCGGGTCCGGGCGTGCCCCAGCCGGACCCCTGCGGGCCCGAGGCGTGGACGAGCACGGCGCCCTCGGCGAGCATCCGCGCGCGCACCTGGGGGGCGGGCACGCGACGCACGACCCCGGCGGCCGGCGGGTCCCCGAGGGCGGTCACGGCCACGTGCACGCGGTCCCCCTCGCCGAGGTCCCCCCCGGCCACCCGGCAGTCGCCCGCACCGAGCACGCGGATGGCCGCGGTGAACCCGCCGGCGAGGGCGGTCACCCAGGTCACCGGGGTGTCCCGCGGCAGGGTGAGCGCGGTGACCAGCCCGCTGGGGGCGGCCCCCATGGCGTTGACGTCGGAGAGGTTCTGGGCGGCGGCCTTCCAGCCGACGTCGTGCCCGCGGGTGCGCACGCCCGCTGGCCAGGTCATCAGGAAGTCCGTGCCCTCCCCCATGGCGTCCGTGGACACGGCCACGGTGCCGCGCGGGGCGGGCAGCACGGCGGCATCGTCGCCGGGCGGGACGGTGCCCGCCGGCCACGCCGCGTCCCGGGCCACGGGGGCCAGGCGGGCCTGGATGAGCTCGAGGAGCTGCTCCTCGGCCAGGTCCCCGACGACGGCGCCCGCGGACGTCACCGCCGCGAGCGCGCCCGGACGCCGGCGCCCGTGGCCCGGGCGAGGGCGTCGCGGAAGCGCGCGTGACGCTCGATCTCGGCACGGACCGGATCCACCACGAGCTCGCGGCCGGCGGCGGTCGTCGACTCCTCGAGGCGGCGGCGCGCCCGCTTTCCCCGGGAGGCCGCCGTGAGGCGGGTGAGCGGGATCGCGAGCAGGGCCAGCAGCAGCCCGAGGGCCAGGCCGCCCACGAGCAGCAGGGTGGGGATCGGGAAGCCCTCCACGGCGGGGGCCGGCGGCAGGGGGAACTGCAGGTACGCGGCCAGGGCGAGCACACCGAGCCATCCGGCGCCGACCACGGCCGTGGCCAGCGCGAGCCACTGCAGCACGTCCAGCACGGGCCACCACCAGCTGCCCTTCGCGGCGCCCAGGTCGGTGCCGGCGATCGCGCGGTCGACGGCGGCGGGCAGCTCGTCCAGGTGCGCGCGGCCGGCCCGGCGCACCGAGGCCGCCCACGGCTCGGACGCGCCCGCCGACGCGGAGGTGACGAGGGTCCGGACAGCGCCCTCGACGACGGCGCGCTGGGTCTGCGTGCGCTCGGGCAGCGACGTGCGGTGCAGGTCGGGATCGCGCTGCACGGGGTCCCGGTCCCGGCGCCCGACGGCGCGCTCGGGCAGCAGGTGCAGCCGGCGCAGCGGGTCGGCGCGGAACGAGTGCATCCAGCGCAGCACGGGCCAGCTGGTCCGCTTGGCCGAGCGCAGCCGGTAGGAGCCCTCCACGGCCCGGACCACGGCGGGCACGCCGCCGGCCGTGGCGAGGTCGCGGCCGAGGCGGCGGGCGTCGTCGTCGCCCACGCCGGCGGGCCCACCCGGGCCGGAGGCCTCCTCGAGGGCCCGGGCGCGGGCCGTGACGTCCGCGCCGAGGCGCTCGGCGGCGGCCCCGCGGGAGGAGACGATCGCGGCGATCTGCCGCCCGACCTCCTCGAGGCCCTCCTCCGTGCGGGCGGAGACGGGCAGCACGCGCACGTCGCCGAGGCCGTGGCCGGAGAGCATGCGGCGCAGGGAGGCCAGGACGGAGTCGCGGTCCTGCACCGTGAGGCGGTCCACCTGATTCAGCAGCACGAGGGTCACCGCGGCATGGGAGGCCATGGTGGCGAGGAAGTCGCGGTGGATGACGGCGTCGGCGTACTTCTCCGGGTCCACCACCCACACGAGCACGTCCACGTGGCCGGCCAGGCGGGCGGTGACGTCCCGGTGGGAGCGCTGCACGGAGTCGATGTCCGGCAGGTCGAGCAGGATCAGGCCCGTGGCGTCCGCGCCGTCCGTGCGGCCGAAGCCCAGGAAGCCCCTGCGGCCGCCGTCGAGCACGGGCGCGTCGTCCAGCAGGTGCCGTCGGGGCACGCCCAGCCAGTCCAGCAGGGCGGCGGCGCCGCCGCCCTCGCCGTCGCGGCCCTCGCCGCGACCCACGCCCCACACCGCGGCCAGCGGCTCGGACGTGGTGGGGCGGGTCGCGGCGACACCGGCCAGCTCACGCCCGGTGAGGGCGTTGAACAGGGAGGACTTGCCGGAGCCGGTGGCGCCGAAGAAGCCCACCACGGTGTGCTCCGCCGAGAGGCTCTGGCGCTCCCCCGCGGCGCGGACGGCCGCGGCGGCGTCCGCCACCACGGGGTCCGGCAGGCGGTCCTGGGCGAGCTCGGCCGCGGTGCCGAGGGCATCGAGGCGCTCGGCGAGGGAGGGGGCGGCGGTGCGGCTCATCGGGTCTGCTCCTCGTCCTCGGTGCGGTCGGCGGGGCGGTCGGCGGCCGGGGCCGCGGGCTCCTGGGTCCGGGTCGGCTCGACCGGGCCGTCCAGGCCGGCGTCGACGCCGTGGCGCAGGACGGGCACGAGGCCGCGCAGGGCGGCGGTCTCCTCGGGCCCGCGCTCGAGGGACAGCAGGGGCAGGAAGCGGCCGCCGAGGACGTCCTCGAGCAGGGCGCGCACCCGCTCGTCGAGCAGCTCGCTCGCGCTGCGGGCCATGCGGCGCACCGCGTCCTCGCCGAAGATCGACTCGAGGAGCTTCTGCCCGACGACGGCGGTGCCGCCGGCGATCCCGACCTCGAGCCCGATGAGCCCGCCGGTGGAGGCGAAGGAGATCACCATGAGGGCCACCGCCGCGCCGTTGACGCCGAACGCGGCGAGGCGGGCCCGCGTGCGGCGGCCCTCGCCCTCCTCCTGGATCAGGGCGAGCACGTCCGACTGCCAGTCCCGCACGAGGGCGGCGGCGCGGTCCGAGGTGTCGGCGGGCAGGGAGCCCAGGTCACGCCCGGTGACGAGCACCCGGCCGGCGGGCTCGGCGCGCCAGCGGCGCTCGATCTGCTCCGCGGCGGACGCGGCGGACTCCACGAGCACGGCGTGCAGACCGGTCTCGAGGGCGTCCTCGACCTCCTCGGGCGGGGCCGGCCGGCCGCGCACGAGGGCGCCCACCCGGTCGCGCACCCGGCCGATCGCGGTCTCCAGGCCGCGGAAGAACTCCCCCGTGCCCACGAAGTCCTGCCAGCGGGCCAGGACCTCGCCGCGCAGCAGGGTGCCGTCCGAGGTGGACCGGTGCACCGTCTCCGCGGCGTGCTCGGTGGCGTCCGCCACGATCGCGGCCAGGCGGGCGGCGGTCTCCTGTTGGGCGCGCTCGGCCTCGGCGATCTGCTCCACGCGCCCGGCCAGCTGGGCCAGCACGCCGTCCACGGTGCGGCGGGCGACGGCGCCGCGCGCCTGGGCGTCCTCGCCCAGGGCCGTGAGCCACGTGCGCAGGCCGGCCACGTGCTCGTCGGGGAGCAGGCCGCGCTCGTCGAACCGGGTCTCCGGGATCACGTGGATGCGGGCGTCCGGCAGCCCGTGGGCGGTGAGCATGCGGCGCAGGTCCGGCTCGATGTCCTTCTCGGCGCCGTCCGGGACGCGGCCGAGGACCACGGCCACGGTGATGTCGCGGGCGGCGGCCTGGTCCAGCAGCTCCCACGGCACGGCGTCCGCATAGCGGTGGGCGGTGGTGGTGAAGATCCACAGGTCCGCAGCCTCCAGCAGCTGGCGGGACAGGGCGCGGTTGGCGTCCGCCACGGAGTCGATGTCCGGGGCGTCCACGATCGCGATGCCGGCGGGCAGGAACGGCTCGGCCACCAGCGCCACGGTGTCCATGGCGCCGGAGTCCGGCTCCACGGGGCCGGCGGCCTCGGTGCGGTGCACCGTGACGCGGGCGAGGTCCGGGAGCACGCGCGGGCCGGTGAACCAGTGGGCGTCATCGGGGTGGTGCAGCAGCAGCGGCTGGCGCGTGGTGGGGCGCAGGGCGGAGGAGCGGGACACCTCGTGCCCCACGAGGGCGTTCACCAGCGTGGACTTGCCGGCGCCGGTGGATCCGCCGACCACCGCGAGCAGCGGAGCGTCGAGGGAGTCCAGGCGGGGCAGGACGTAGTCGTCGATCTGGTGCCGGGTGCGCTCGCGCTCGGCCCGGTCCGCCTCGGCGGTGGGGGTGGCGAAGGGCAGCTCGACGGCGTCCAGGTGCGCGCGCACGCGGCGCACAGCGGTGTCGACGCCGATGCCCGTGACGGGCTCGGCCGGTGCGGTGTACGGGTCGGTGGATTCCACGGGGTCATCGTCTCACGGGCGGGCCGCGCGGATCGTGCGGGCGCCGCGGCTGCCGGGACCCCTCCGGGAGGTGAGCGCACGACCGTGCCCGGGGAGGACGAAGGCCCGGTCCGTGGTGGACCGGGCCTGCGTTCTCACTGTGACCCCAGCGGGATTCGAACCCGCGTTACCGCCGTGAGAGGGCGGCGTACTAGGCCGCTATACGATGGGGCCGTACTGCCGGAGCAGGTGTCGTTCCGGGATTCCCCGGTGGACGACTCGGAAAGCGTACCAGGGTTTATGGCACACTGCAACACGAGGGCCGTGACGCCCGTGGCGGGAGACGCCGCAGGCCCGGTCCGCGATGGACCGAGCCTGCGTTCTCACCGTGACCCCAGCGGGATTCGAACCCGCGTTACCGCCGTGAGAGGGCGGCGTACTAGGCCGCTATACGATGGGGCCGTCCCGGACGTCCGAGCGGACGCCCTGGATCACTCGTGCCGCCGCATGCGCGGCGAGGTGATCCGCTGGGGTACCAGGACTCGAACCTAGAATGACGGTACCAGAAACCGTTGTGTTGCCAATTACACCATACCCCACTGATGTGTCAAGAGATGATCTCGACGTCAGTGCTCTTCAGTTGTCGGTGTTCCCGGGTCTCCCCGGCAACGAGAAAGAACTCTACACGGCGTCCCCGGCAGACGCCAAATCCGTCCCCGCGGCCGGGAACCAGGCCGCCAGCGCGCCCAGACCGTCGATCCACCAGGTCCGCTCCGACGCGTCCCACGCCGGCCCCCGCACCGCCGCGTCCCCGGCCCCGGGGGTCTGCCCGTGTGCCGTCCGACGCAGCCACACGGGCACGAGCCCGGCCGCCTGCGCGCCGCGCACGTCGCTCTCGAGGCTGTCGCCCACGCACGCCACCCGCTCCGGGGCCAGGCCGAGCCGCCGGCACCCCTCCAGGAACGGCGCCGGGTCCGGCTTCGGAGCACCCGCGGTGTCCGAACCCACCAGCACGGCCACATCGGCCAGGCCGATCGCGTCCGCCTTGTCGCGCTGGTACGCCTCCACGTTGTTGGTCACGATCCCGACGCCGACGCCGGCCGCCCGCAGCCCCGCCAGGGCGGCGACGACGTCGTCGAACACGCGCCAGTGCGACCGCACCCGTTCCTCGTACCCGTCCGTCCAGAGGGCGGCGTCCGGTTCGGTGCGGCCCGCCGGAGCTCCGAGCAGGGCCAGGGCGTCCCGGGCGCGGGCCAGGCGCTGACCCGGGAAGTCCAGCTCCCCGGCCAGGTAGCGCGGATAGTGGCCGCCGAGGTCCGCGGCGAAGTGCTCGGCCGCGTCGCGGAACGCGGCGGACCCCTCCTCGGGCGCCTGCGGCCACTGGGCCCGCACGGTCTCAGCGAACGCGGGCAGCTGCGCTGCGCGCAGATCCAGGAGGGTGTCGTCGAGGTCGAACAGCACCCCCTCCACCGGGGCGTGGGAGGGGGCGCCGTCCACGGACTCGATCATGGCTGGACGGCTCAGGCCGCGGTCTGCTCGGCGGCGAAGCGGTCCAGGCGGGCCAGGGCCGAGTCCTTGCCGAGGATCTCGAGGGACTCGAACAGCGGCGGGGAGACCTTCTTGCCGGTCACGGCCACGCGCACGGGGCCGAACGCCTGGCGGGGCTTCAGGCCCAGGCCGTCGATGAGGGCGGCGCGCAGGGCCTCCTCGATCCTCTCCGTGGTGAACTCGTCCTCGCCCAGGCCCGCGAGGGCCTCGCGCGCGGCGGCGACGGCGCCTGGCAGGTCGGCGGGCATGCCCTTGAGGGCGCCCTCCGCCGTCGTGATCTGCCCGTCCGGGGTGAAGAGGAAGGCGAGCATGTCCACGGCCTCGCCCAGCAGGGCGACGCGCTCCTGCACCAGGGGCGCGGCGGCGTCGAGGATCGCGGACTCGCGCTCGGTCAGCTCCTCCCCCACCAGGCCGGCCTCGCGCAGGTACGGGACCAGGCGGTCGCGGAAGTCGGCCGGCTCGAGCAGGCGGATGTGCGTGCCGTTGATGGCGGTGGCCTTCTTCTCGTCGAACCGGGCCGGATTGGCGAGCACCTTGTGGATGTCGAAGTGCTCCACGAACTGCTCGGGCGTGAAGATGTCCTCGTCCGCGGAGAGGGACCAGCCCAGCAGCGCCAGGTAGTTCAGCAGGCCCTCCGGGATGAACCCGTGGTCGCGGTGCAGGAAGAGGTTGGCCTGCGGGTCGCGCTTGGAGAGCTTCTTGTTGCCCTCCCCCATGACGTAGGGCAGGTGGCCGAACACCGGCATGTACTGCGCGACGCCGACGGCGTGCAGGGCGCGGTAGAGGGCGATCTGACGCGGGGTGGAGGAGAGCAGGTCCTCCCCGCGCAGCACGTGGGTGATGCCCATGAGGGCGTCGTCCACCGGGTTCACCAGGGTGTAGAGCGGCGAGCCGTCCGCGCGGACCACCACGAAGTCCGGCACGGAGCCGGCCTTGAAGGTGATCTCCCCGCGCACCAGGTCGGTGAAGGTGATGTCCTCGTCCGGCATGCGTAGGCGCCAGACCGGCTGGCGGCCCTCGGCCTCGAACGCGGCGACCTGCTCGTCCGTCAGGTCCCGGTCGGCGCCGTCGTAGCCGAGCTTGGGGTCCCGACCGGCGGCCCGGTGGCGGGCCTCCGTCTCCTCCGGGGAGGAGTAGGACGGGTAGATGTGGCCGCCGGCCTTGAGCTTCTCGATGACCTCGGCGTAGATCTCCCCGCGCTGGGACTGCCGGTACGGCTCGTGCGGGCCGCCGACCTCGACGCCCTCGTCCCAGTCGATGCCGAGCCAGCGCATGGCCTCGAGCAGCTGCTGGTAGGACTCCTCCGAGTCGCGCTTGGCGTCCGTGTCCTCGATGCGGAACACGAGCGTCCCGCCGGTGTGCCGCGCCCAGCCCCAGTTGAACAGGGCGGTGCGGATCAGGCCCACGTGGGGGGTGCCGGTCGGCGAGGGGCAGAAGCGCACCCGCACCGGGGTGTCGGCGTCCACCTGGGGCACATCGGCGAAGGGGGCGGGGGCGTTCTCGGACACGGGAGAGGTGGCGTCAGTCATGGTGCCCCCGAGTCTACGCGGGGGGCGCCTCAGCGGCGCAGGTGCGTGAGCAGGGTGCCGATGCCCTCGACCTCGCACTCCACCCGCTGGCCGGCCTCCACCGTGCCGACGCCGGAGGGCGTGCCGGTGAGGATCACGTCGCCGGGCAGGAGGGTGAACGCCTCGGAGATTGCGGCGACCAGCTCCTTGACACCGAACACCATGTCCGCCGTGGTGCCGTCCTGGCGGAGCTCGCCGTCGAGGCGGGAGCGCACGGCCAGGCCGCCGGCGGCCTCCACGTCCAGCTCGGTCTCGATCCACGGGCCCAGCGGGCAGGCGCCGTCGAAGCCCTTGGCGCGGGCCCACTGCAGGTCGGTGCGCTGGGCGTCGCGGGCGGTGAGGTCGTTGGCCACGGTGTAGCCGAACACCACGTCGTCGACGCGGGAGACGGGCACGTCCTTGCAGATGGTGCCGATCACGACGGCGAGCTCGGCCTCGTAGGAGACCTCCTCCGACCAGCTGGGCAGGGTCACGGGCTCGTTCGGGCCGACCACCGAGGTGTTGGGCTTGAGGAAGAACTGCGGCGAGGTGGGGACCTCGTTGCCGAGCTCCTTCGCATGGTCCGCCCAGTTGCGTCCGACGCCCACGATCTTGGAGCGCGGGATGATCGGCGCCACGAGCCGCACGTCCTCGAGACGGTGGGTGGTGCCGGTGGGCTGGATCCCGTGGAAGAACGGGTCGCCCTGCAGGGCGGTGATGCTCAGCTCGGAGAGGTCAGCGTCCGCCGGGCCCTCCACGATGCCGTAGGTCGGTTCGGCCTGGTCCACGAAACGGGCGATGCGCATGGGGGCCAGCCTAGTGCCCGGGCACGACGACGGCCCGCCGCCCGCGGGGTGCGGGCGACGGGCCGTCGTCGGCGTCCTCAGCAGCAGCGGCTGCCGGGGTTGGCGTCCTGGCGGGCGTACTCGGCGCGCCAGAACTGCCGCTCCGTCAGGGGCTCCTCCCCCGGGTGGTGGGCCCGGTGGTGGGCCAGGTAGGCATCGTACTTGGCCTCCCCGTTCACGCCGCGCACCCACCACCGGACCGCGCCCCAGGCGCGGGCCAGCGGCGCGGCGGAGGCGCTCCGGGAGGCGCCGACGTCGGAGGTCACGTCAGTGACCCCGCACCGGCTGCCGGTCCGCCGGCAGCGCGTCCCACTGCCGCTGCAGCTCCTTCTCCTCGGCCGTGGCGAACAGCCCGGCCGGGGCGAAGCGCCGCGAGGGCACGTACGGGTCCTGGTGGTCGATGACCTCGGTGCCGCGGAAGGCGCGCACCGTGGCGAGCACCGACGTCGTGATGACGATCAGCGCCAGCGTCAGGAAGACCACGGACAGCGTGCCCTGGATGAAGGTGTTGCGGACCACGGCCTCCATGGCCGGCACAGACTTCGCTGCCCCGAAGCTCGTCTGCCCGGCGGCCAGCGCGTCCTTGAACGCGGTGTGCTGGGCCCAGTAGCCCACCGCGGGCACCGGGGAGAAGATCTTGTGGAAGCTGGCCACCGTGGTCACCACGGTGATGAACGCCAGCGGCAGCGCCACGATCCACAGCCCACCGAAGTGCCGGCGCTTGGCCACGATCGCCAGGACCACCGCGAGCGCGATCGAGGCCAGGAGCTGGTTGGCGATGCCGAACAGCGGGAACAGCGTGTTGATGCCGCCCAGCGGGTCGGTCACGCCCATGATCAGCACCGCACCCCACGCCGCCACCATGACTGCGGTGGCCAGCCAGGCGCCCGGCTTCCACTGGTGGTCCCGGAACTTCGGGATCACGTTGCCCAGGGAGTCCTGGAGCATGAAGCGGGCCACGCGCGTGCCGGCGTCCACCGCGGTGAGGATGAACAGCGCCTCGAACATGATGGCGAAGTGGTACCAGAAGCCCATCAGGGACTCCCCGCCGATCAGCTGCCCCATGATCATGGACAGTCCCACCGCGAGCGTGGGGGCGCCGCCGGTGCGGGACACCACGGACTCCTCCCCCACCAGGGCCGCCAGGCCCGTCAGGTCCTGGGCGGACACGTCGACGCCGGCCAGGCCCAGGGACATCACCCACGTGGCCGCGGACTCCGGGGTGCCTCCGGTGAGGGCCGCCGGGGAGTTCATGGCGAAGTAGATGCCGCGGTCCAGGGTGACGGCCGCCACGAGCGCCATGACGGCCACGAAGGCCTCCATGAGCATGCCGCCGTAGCCGATGAACCGGGTCTGCCGCTCCTTCTCCACCATCTTGGGGGTGGTGCCGGAGGAGATCAGCGCGTGGAAGCCGGAGAGGGCGCCGCAGGCGATGGTCACGAACAGGAACGGGAACAGCGAGCCGGGCCACACCGGGCCGGTCTGGCCGCCGGCGAACTCGGAGAACGCCGGGGCGGACACGCGCGGCTGCACGATCACGATGGCCACCGCGAGGCCGGCGATCACGCCGATCTTCATGAACGTGGAGAGGTAGTCGCGCGGGGCCAGCAGCAGCCACACCGGAAGGACGGCGGCCACGAAGCCGTACACGATGATCCCCCAGGCGATCGTGGTGCGGTCCAGGGTGAACATCGCCGCGCCCCACTCGGTCTCGGCGATCCAGCCGCCGCCGATGATGGCGGCCATCAGCAGCACGAAGCCGATGAGGGACACCTCGGCGATCCGGCCCGGGCGCAGCCAGCGCAGGTAGACCCCCATGAACAGGGCGATCGGGATGGTCATGGCCACGGAGAACACGCCCCACGGCGACTCGCCGAGGGCGTTGACGACGACGAGGGCCAGGATGGCCGTGATGATCACCATGATCAGCAGTGTGGCGATGATCGCGGCGGTGCCGCCCACGCGGCCCAGCTCGTCGCGGGCCATCTGGCCCAGGGAGCGGCCGCCGCGGCGCATGGAGAAGAACAGGACGAGGTAGTCCTGCACCGCGCCGGCGAGGATGACGCCCACGATGATCCAGACGGTGCCGGGCAGGTAGCCCATCTGCGCGGCGAGCACGGGCCCGACGAGCGGTCCGGCGCCGGCGATGGCCGCGAAGTGGTGCCCGTAGAGCACCCGGCGGTCGGTGGCCACGTAGTCGCGCCCGTCGGCCCGGTACTCCGCAGGGGTGGCGCGGGTGTCGTCCGGGCGGACGATCGTGCGCTCGACGTACTTCGAGTAGAAACGGTAGCCGATCAGGAACGTCGCCACGGCGGCGAATACGAACCAGATCGCGTTGATGGTCTCCCCGCGGTGCAGGGCCAGCATGGTCCAGGCGACGCCGCCGATCAGGGCGATCACCGCCCACACGGCGATCGTCAGGGTGTCCAGCGCGGGGTGTGGACCGCCTCAGTGGGGGGCAGGTCGTCGGGGTGCCCGACGGGCCGGTCGACCTGCGGGTCGACCGGCCCGTCCGCGGTCACCCGGGAGCGATGCGAGCTCACAGGGGTCTCCGTTCGGTAAGGGGGGATGAAGGGGTCAGACGAGGCGGCGCAGCCAGCCGTGCCGGTCCTCGACGGCGCCCGTCTGGATGCCGAGCAGCTCCCGGCGGATGCGCAGGGTGACCTCGGTGCCGCCGGCGGACTCGATGACGTCGTCGCCGTCCAGGAGGCGGCCGATGGGGGTGACCACGGCGGCCGTGCCGCACGCGAAGACCTCGGCGATCTCGCCGGAGCGCACGCCCTCGGCCCACTCGGCCAGGGTGATGCGCCGCTCCTCGACCGCCAGGCCCATGTCCCGGGCCAGCTGCAGGATGGAGGAGCGGGTGACGCCCTCGAGGATGGTGCCGGTGAGCTCCGGGGTGACGATCCGCCCGTCCCGGAACACGAAGAACACGTTCATGCCGCCAAGCTCCTCGACGGAGTCGTCGTGGTACTGGTCCAGGAACACCACCTGGTCTGCGCCCTGCTGGGCGGCCTGCAGCTGCGGCAGCAGCGAGGCGGCGTAGTTGCCGCCGGTCTTGGCCGCGCCCATGCCGCCGCGGCCGGCGCGCGCGTACTCGCGGGAGACCCAGATGCTCACCGGCTTGAGCTCGCCGCCGAAGTAGTTGCCGGCCGGCGAGGCGATCACCATGTACCGCACCTGCTTGGCGGGCCGCACCCCCAGGAACGCCTCGGAGGCGAACATGAACGGGCGCAGGTACAGGGACTGGCCGTCCCCGGAGGGCACCCAGTCCCGGTCCGCCGCCACGATCTCCCGCAGCGAGTCGAGGAACAGCTCCTCCGGCAGCTCGGGGAGCGCGAGACGCTGCGCGGAGCGGTTCAGGCGGGCGGCGTTGGCCTCCGGCCGGAACGTCCACACGGACCCGTCCGCGTGGCGGTAGGCCTTGAGGCCCTCGAAGATCTCCTGGCCGTAGTGCAGCACCGCGGCGGACGGGTCCAGGGAGAGCAGCCCGTACGGCTCGACCCGCGCGTCGTGCCAGCGGCCGCCGTCCTCGTCCCACGTCCAGTCGATCGAGACCATGTGGTCCGTGAACACGTCGCCGAAGCCCGGGTTCTCCAGGATCTCGGCGCGCTCGGCGTCGGACAGCGGGGACAGGTGCGGCTGACGCGTGAACACGGTCTCGGTCACGGGGCTCTCCTCAGGATGGGCGTGCGGGGCTGGGACCATGGTAGACCCGCCGCTGTGGCGCGCCTCTCAGAGCCGGGCGACGACGTCGGCCCCCACCTCGGCCGTGGACCCGCGCTCGGCGCCGCGCTCGGCCAGGTGCGCCCAGACGGCGCGGGTCAGGCGCTCCGCCGCGCCCTGCTCCCCCACGTGCTCGAGCAGCAGGCCCGCGGAGAGGATCGCGGCCACCGGGTCGGCGATCCCCTGCCCGGCGATGTCCGGGGCGGAGCCGTGGACGGGCTCGAACATGGAGGGGGCGGTGCGCTCGACGTTGATGTTGGCGGAGGCCGCCAGGCCGATGCCCCCGGTGATGGCGCCGGCGAGGTCCGTGAGGATGTCCCCGAACAGGTTGTCCGTGACGATCACGTCGAAGCGGGCGGGGTCCGTGGTGAGGAAGATCGTGGCGGCGTCCACGTGCATGTAGTCCGTGGTCACCTCGGGGAACTCGGCCGCGACCTCCTCGAACGTGCGCCGCCACAGGTGGCCGGCGTGGACGAGGACGTTGTGCTTGTGCACGAGGGTGAGGCGCTTGCGCTCCCCCGCCGCCGCGCGGCGGAAGGCGTCCCGCACCACGCGGCGCACGCCGTGGGCGGTGTTGACGGACACCTCGGTGGCGATCTCGTGATCGGTGCCGGTGCGGATGGCACCGCCGTTGCCCACGTACGGGCCCTCGGTGCCCTCGCGGACCACGGTGAACGCGACCTCACCCGGGTCGGCCAGGGGGCTCGTGGTGCCCGGGTAGAGCCGGGCCGGGCGCAGGTTCACGCCGTGGTCGAGCGCGAAGCGCAGCTTCAGCAGCATGCCGCGCTCGATCAGCCCGGAGGGGATCCGGGTGTCCCCCGGGGCGGCGCCGACGGCCCCGAAGAGGATCGCGTCGTGGCCCCGCAACGCCTCGAGCGTCTCGTCCGTGAGGGCCTCGCCGGTGGCGAGCCAGTGCTCCGCGCCGAGCGCGTACTCCGTCAGGCGGGGCGCGGGGCGGCCCTCGGCGGCCAGGGCGGCCTCGAGCACGGCCACGGCCTGCTCGGTGACCTCCGGGCCGATGCCGTCACCGCCGATCACGGCGATGTCCAGGGGCTCGGACGGGGACGCGGCGGGGGTGTTCGGCTGTGCGGGCATGCGAGCCAGGATAGGAGCGGCCCCCTCGCGCGGCCAGGATCCGGACGGTCGGTCTCGGATCCTGGACCGGGCCAGGGGGCCGGACCAGGTCGGGGCGGGCGGCTCAGCCCTCGGCGGGCTCCTCGTGGCGGGGGAACACGCCCACCGGCTTCGGCAGGGCCGTGCCGGGCACGAGGTCCTCGGCGAAGGCCGCGAAGGACCGCGCGCCGGTGCCCGAGGCGCCGGTGCGGCCGGCGTCGCCCTCGGCGGGCACGCCCACCAGGTCCAGCAGCCGGGAGGCGGAGGCGGGCATCACCGGCTGGACCAGCAGGGCGACTCGACGCACGGCCTGCAGGGTCACGTAGAGGACGGTGCGCATGCGGGACTCGTCGGTCTTCTTCAGCACCCACGGGGCCTGGTCCGCGAAGTACGCGTTGACCTCGCCCAGCACGCGCCACGTCTCCTCGAGCGCGTCGTGGAAGTCCTGCACCGCGTAGGCGGAGCGGGTGCGCTCGAGCAGCGCGTCCACCTGCGCGAGGATCGCTGCGTCGGCTTCGGTGAGCGCGCCCGGCTCCGGCACGGCGGCGTCGCAGTTCTTGGCCACCATGGAGAGGGAGCGCTGGGCGAGGTTGCCGAGGTTGTTGGCCAGGTCGGCGTTCTTGCGGCCCACGACGGCGTCGTGGCTGTAGGAGCCGTCCGCGCCGAACGGGAACTCGCGCAGCAGGAAGAAGCGCACGGCGTCCAGGCCGTAGCGGGCGACCCACTCCGCCGGGGCGACGACGTTGCCCAGGGACTTGGACATCTTCTCGCCGTCGTTGTTCAGGAAGCCGTGGATCATCACGCGCTTCGGCAGCTCCACCCCCGCGGACATCAGGAACGCGGGCCAGAAGACGCAGTGGAAGCGGGAGATGTCCTTGCCGATGATGTGGACGTCCGCGGGCCAGAAGCGTGCGAACGCGTCGGTGTCCTGCTCGGGCCAGCCGGCGCCGGTGAGGTAGTTGGTCAGGGCGTCCACCCAGACGTACATGACGTGATCGCCGCGGGACCCCGCGTCGTCGGCGCCCTCGGCGGCCGGCGGCAGGGCGATGCCCCAGTCGAACGAGGTGCGCGAGATGGACAGGTCCTCGAGCCCGCCCTCCACGAAGCGGATGACCTCGTTGAACCGCGAGCGCGGCGCGGCGAAGTCCGGGTGCTCCCGGTAGTGGGCCAGCAGCGGCTCCTGGTACTTCGAGAGGCGGAAGAAGTAGGACTCCTCCTCGGTCCACGTGACCTCGGTGCCGGTCTCCACCGCCACGCGCGTGCCGTCCTCGCGGACCTCGGTCTCGTCCTCGGCGAAGAAGCGCTCGTCGCGCACGGAGTACCAGCCGGCGTACCGGTCCAGGTAGATGTCCCCGTTGGCCTCCATCCGACGCCACAGCTCCTGGGCGGCGGCGTGGTGGTCGGCGTCCGTGGTGCGGATGAACCGGTCGTAGGAGACGTCCAGGACCTCGTCGTCCATCCGCTGGAACGCGGCGGAGTTGCGCGTGGCCAGCTCGAGCGGGGTCACGCCCTCGCGCTCGGCGGTCTGGGCCATCTTCTGGCCGTGCTCGTCCGTGCCGGTGAGGAAGCGGACGTCCCGGCCGTCCAGCCGGGCGAAGCGCGCCATCGCGTCCGCACCCACCATCTCGTAGGCGTGGCCGATGTGCGGCTCGCCGTTGGGGTAGTGGATCGCGGTGGTCAGGTAGTAGGGCGCACGCTCGTCAGTCACGGTCCCCGAGTCTACCGGTGGCCCCGGCGGCCGGGCGGGGCACGACGTCGGCCGCGGACGGGTCCGGGTGGGCGTCGGGGGCGCCGTCGGTGGTCACCAGGAGGCTGCCGGGAGCGCGACGCAGGTGCAGGTGCGCCCAGGGCGCCACGACCAGCAGGGAGGAGCCGATCATCTCCACGAGCTCCTCGGCGTGGGTCACGGCGTGGTACGTCCACGTGCTGCGTCCGATGCCGAACAGCAGGGGCAGGGACTCCAGGATGATCGCCCCGAGGAAGAACACCGTGATGCCGCTGACCGTCAGGGCGCGCGTGCAGCGCGGCAGGCGCACCGCGCTGAGGGCGAGCAGCCCGATCACCAGGACCGCCACGGGGGCGCCGAGGATGAGCCACTGGAAGGCGTGCAGCGGGTTCTCCCCCGTGAAGGGCAGCGTGTCCCACACGTCTCCGGCGCGCTCGTGGATCTGCGTGAACTCGTCCAGGCTCATGGCGGCCAGCAGCGCCGACGGGGTGAGCCAGGCCAGCAGTCCCCAGCGCCGGTCCGCCCGCAGCGACCGCCGGACCAGCCCGACGACGGTGAACCCGACGGCGCCGAGCAGCAGCAGCCCCGCGCTCCACCACGCCGCGAGGTTCACCTCGTGGTTGACCTCGAAGAAGCTGCGCCACCACGGCATCTGCCGCACACCGAAGCCGAAGACGAACGGGAGGGCCCAGGACCAGAGGGTGAGCAGCAGGCTCACCCCGATCAGCGTGGCCGCGACCCGGCGGGCCCACCGGCCCTGGACGGCGCGCGGCCGGCGGGCCGCCCCGTCGGCGTCGAGCACCGGGTCGGACGGCGGGAGGACCGGAGAGGACGGTGAAGCGGGCGTGGACACCATCTGAACACATCCAGGTGAGGCGCGCACGTGAGACCGGGCCGGCGGGGCATCCGCCCACGCCCGCCCGGCTCGGCCCAGGCTCAGCGGGACAGGTCCACCTCGGCGGCCCGCGAGGCGCCGATGGCCCCGCCCAGGGCCTCGGCGGTCCCGGGCTGGAGGCCGGCGTCGAGCGTCAGCACGGCCAGAGCGGTGCCGTCCTCGTCCCGGGAGACGTCCATGCCGGCGATGTTCACCTGCTGGGCGCCCAGCGCCTGGCCGAGCGAGCCGATCACGCCGGGACGGTCGGCGTAGGAGAAGATCAGCAGGTGGTCGGCCAGCGGCACCTCCACCTCGTGACGGTCCACGCCCACGAGCTTCTGCACCTGCCGGGGACCGGTCAGGGTGCCGGTCACGGAGGTCTGCCCGCCCTGGGCCGTGGCCGCGCGCACCGTGATGGTGTTCCGGTAGGACTCGGCCTGCTCAGTGGTGCTCAGGCGCGCCTCGACGCCGCGCTGCTCGGCGAGCAGCGGGGCGTTCACGTAGGACACCTGCTCCGAGACGATGTCCGTGAAGACCCCCTTGAGGGCGGCCAGGCGCAGTGCGGACACGTCGAGGGACGCGATCTCCCCGGCCACCTCGACCTCGACCGCGGACAGCGACTGCTCCCCCACGAGGGCGGAGAGGACGCGACCGAGCTTCTCCGCCAGCGGCAGGCCCGGGCGCACATCCTCGTGGATGACGCCGCCGGCCACGTTCACGGCGTCCGGCACGAGCTCGCCGGCCAGCGCGAGCCGCACGGACTTCGCCACGGACACGCCGGCCTTCTCCTGCGCCTCGGCGGTGGAGGCGCCCAGATGGGGGGTCACCACGGCGGAGTCGTGACGGAAGAACGGCAGGTCCGTGGCGGGCTCGGAGGAGAACACGTCCACGCCGGCACCGGCGATCGTGCCGGAGGCCAGCGCGCGGTCGAGGGCGTCCTCGTCGATCAGGCCGCCGCGGGCCACGTTGACGACGAACGCGGTGTCCTTCATGCGGGCGAGCTGCGCGTCCGAGATCATGCCGACCGTCTCGGGGGTCTTGGGCATGTGGATCGTCACGAAGTCCGCGCGCTCGAGCAGGGTGTCCAGGTCCACGAGCGTGGCGCCCAGCTGCTGGGCGCGGGCCGCGCTGATGTACGGGTCGTAGGCCAGGATCTCCATGCCGAACGCGCGCATGCGCTCGGCCACGAGCGCGCCGATCCGGCCGAGGCCGATCACGCCGAGGCGCTTCCCGAACAGCTCCACGCCGGCGTACTTGGAGCGCTTCCACTCCCCCGCCTTCAAGGCGCGGTTGGCCGGGGCGATGTTGCGCGCGGCGGAGAGGATGTGGCCGCAGGTCAGCTCGGCCGCCGAGATGATGTTGGACGTGGGCGCGTTGACCACCATGACGCCGGCCTCGGTGGCGGCGGCGACGTCCACGTTGTCCAGGCCCACGCCCGCGCGCGCGATCACCTTCAGGTCCGGGGCGGCGGCGATCGCCTCGGCGTCCATCTGCGTGGCGGAGCGGACGAGCACCGCGGAGGCGCCGGGCAGGTCCGCCAGCAGGCGGGCGCGGTCGGCGCCGTCGGTGTGGCGGATCTCGAAGTCGGGGCCCAGGGCCTCGACGGTGGCGGGAGAGAGCTCTTCGGCGATCAGGACGACGGGCTGGGCAGCGCTCACGGCACTTCCTTCGGTGAGGGGGCGGGGGCCAGGTCGGTGCTCCGAGCCTAGCCGCATGGATATGCAGGGGTGCGAATACGACGACGGCGCCGGTCACCTCGCGGGGTGACCGGCGCCGTCGGGGTCCGGGGGCTCCGCGCGGCGGGAGGGCGGGGCCGGGGTCCGGGTCAGCGGGCGGCGGTGCCCTCGGTGTAGTCGTCGTCGGAGTCCTTGAGCCAGGCGAACATCTGGCGCAGCTCGCGGCCGGTCTTCTCGATCGGGTGCTGCTCGCCCTTCGCGCGCAGCTCCGTGAACTCGGGGCCGCCGGCGGCCTGGTCCTCCATGAAGCGCTGCGCGAAGGCGCCGGACTGGATGTCGGCCAGCACGGCCTTCATGTTCTCCTTCACGTCGGGGGTGATGACGCGCGGGCCGGAGACGTAGTCGCCGTACTCGGCGGTGTCGGAGACGGACCAGCGCTGCTTGGCGATGCCGCCCTCGACCATGAGGTCGACGATGAGCTTCAGCTCGTGCAGCACCTCGAAGTAGGCGATCTCCGGCTGGTAGCCGGCCTCAGTGAGGGTCTCGAAGCCGTACTGCACCAGCTGGGAGGCGCCGCCGCAGAGCACGGCCTGCTCGCCGAACAGGTCGGTCTCGGTCTCCTCGGCGAAGGTGGTCTCGATGACGCCGGCGCGGGTGCCGCCGATGGCCTTGGCGTAGGACAGGGCGAGGGCATGGGCCTGGCCGGAGGCGTCCTGCTCCACGGCGATCAGCGCCGGCACGCCGCGGCCGGCCTCGAACTCGCGGCGGACCACGTGACCCGGGCCCTTGGGTGCCACCAGGGCGACGTCGACGCCCTCGGGGGCCTCGATGTAGCCGAACCGCACGTTGAACCCGTGAGCGAAGAACAGGGCGTCGCCCTCCTGCAGGTTCGGGGCGATGTGCTCCTGGTAGACCTGCGCCTGGACCTGGTCCGGGGTGAGGATCATGATCAGGTCCGCCTCGGCGGCCGCGGTGGCGACGTCCACCACGCGCAGGCCCTCGGCCTCGGCCTTGGCACGGGACACGGAGCCCTCGGCGAGACCGATGCGCACGTCCACGCCGGAGTCGCGCAGCGAGAGCGAGTGGGCGTGGCCCTGGGAGCCGTAGCCGATCACGGCCACGGTGCGGCCCTGGATGATCGAGAGGTCGGCGTCGTCGTCGTAGAACTTCTTCACGGGCATGGTGTTCTCCTTGGCGTGTCGGGGGTCGGGGGTCGGTCGGGTCCGCGGCTCAGCGCGCGAGGGCCCGGTCGGTCATGGAGCGCGGGCCGCGGGCCAGCGCGAGGGTGCCGGAGCGGACGAGCTCGCGGATGCCGTAGGGCTCCATCATCTCCAGGAACGCGGCGAGCTTGTCCCGGGTGCCGGTGGCCTCGAGCGTGAGCGAGTCCGGGGAGACGTCCACCACGTGCGCGCGGAACAGGTCGGCCGCCTGGACCACCTGGCCGCGCACGCTCGCGTCCGCGCGCACCTTGACCAGCAGGTGGTCCCGCTGGACGGAGGAGTCGGCGGTGAGCTCGACCACCTTGATGACGTTGATGAGCTTGTTCAGCTGCTTGGTCACCTGCTCCAGCAGGTGCGGGTCCGCGTCCACCACCACGGTCATCCGCGAGATGCCGGGCACCTCGGTGACGCCCACGGCGAGCGAGTGGATGTTGAAGGCGCGCCGGGCGAACAGGCCGGCCACGCGGGTCAGAGTGCCGGGCACGTCCTCGACGAGCACGGACAGGGTGTGGCGTTCCATCGTGGCCCTCCTCAGTCTTCCTGGTCCCAATCGGGGGTCATGCCCCGGGCGATCTGGATCGCGTCGTTGCTCACGCCGGCGGGCACCATGGGCCACACCATCGCATCGCGGGAGACCACGAAGTCGACGACGACGGGCCGGTCCCGGACCGCGAGGGCCTCCTGGATGGTGGCGTCCAGGTCCGCCTCCCGCTCGCAGCGCAGGCCGGCGGCCCCGTATGCGTCGGCGAGCTTGACGAAGTCGGGCACGCGACGGGTGCCGTGGCCGGTGTCCAGGTCCGTGTTGGAGTACCGCTGCTCGTAGAACAGCGTCTGCCACTGGCGGACCATGCCGAGGGAGGAGTTGTTGATCACGGCGACCTTGATCGGGATGCCGTTGATCACACAGGTGGCCAGCTCCTGGTTGGTCATCTGGAAGCAGCCGTCGCCGTCGATCGCCCACACGGTGCGCTGCGGCTCGGCGACCTGGGCGCCCATGGCGGCCGGCACGGCGAAGCCCATGGTGCCCAGGCCCGAGGAGTTCAGCCACTGGCGCGGACGCTCGTACTCGACGAAGTGGCTGGCCCACATCTGGTGCTGGCCCACGCCGGAGACGTAGGTGGCCTCCGGCCCGGACAGCGCCGAGATCCGCGAGATCACCTGCTGGGGGGCCATGAGCCCGTCCTCCGTGGGGGTGAACCCCAGCGGATAGGTCCTCCGCAGCCGGTCGAGGGTGGACCACCACGCGGACAGGTCCGGCAGCGGTGCCTGCCGCGACTGGGCGCGCAGCTCGGCCACGAGGTCCGGGATGATCTCCTTCACCGAGCCCACGATCGGCACGTCGGCGATCCGGTTCTTCGAGATCTCGGCGGGGTCGATGTCCGCGTGGATGACCTTGGCGCCCGGCGCGAAGGAGGCCAGGTGGCCGGTCACGCGGTCGTCGAAGCGGGCGCCCAGGGTGATGAGCAGGTCGGCCTGCTGCAGTGCGGCCACGGCGGGGACCCCGCCGTGCATGCCGGGCATGCCGAGGTTCTGCGGGTGCGAGTCCGGGAAGACGCCGCGGGCGGTGAGCGTGGTGACCACGGGTGCGCCCGTGAGCTCCGCCAGCTCGGCGAGCTCCTCGTGGGCGTCGCCGCGGGCCACGCCGCCGCCCACGTACAGCACGGGGCGCCGGGCCTCGCGGACGAGCCGGGCGGCCTCGCGCACCTGACGGGGGTGTCCGCGCAGCACCGGCCGGTAGCCGGGCAGGTCGATCCGCGGCGGCCAGGAGAACTCGAGCTCGGCCTGCTGCGCGTCCTTGGTGATGTCGACCAGCACGGGGCCGGGTCGGCCGGTGCCCGCGATGTGGAACGCCTCCGCCAGGGCGGCGGGGATGTCCTCGGCCCTCGTGACCAGGCGGGAGTGTTTGGTGATGGGCATCGTGATCCCCACGATGTCCGCCTCCTGGAAGGCGTCCGAGCCGATGGCCGCCGAGCTGACCTGGCCGGTGATGAACACGACCGCCTGGGAGTCCATGTGGGCGTCCGCGATCGCGGTCACGAGGTTCGTGGCGCCGGGGCCCGAGGTGGCGATCGCCACCCCGACCCGACCGGTGGCCAGGTGGTACCCCTGGGCGGCGTGGCCGGCGCCCTGCTCGTGGCGCACGAGGATGTGCCGGATCCGCTCGGAGTCCATCAGCGGGTCGTAGGTGGGCAGGATCGCGCCGCCCGGGAGCCCGAAGACGTCGGTGACACCGAGCTCCTCGAGTGAGCGGATGACGGCCGCGGAGCCGGCCATGACGGTGGGCGGGACCTCGGCGCGGGGGCCGGGCACGCGGGGCTCCACGGTCTCGGGGCGGGCGGGGCCGCGCTGGTCCCGTCCGGTGGGCGCCGCCGGAGCGGTGGCGCGGGGGGTCGTGCTCATGGTGCACCTCACTGCGTTCGCTGCTGGGCCGGCCGCCTCGGGGGCGGTCGACGTCGATGCCGGGGATCCGTCCGGGCCGGCGGGGTCGTGTGCCGCGGGGACGGATCGTCGGGCGTGGCCGGTCTGAGGTGGGAACGCGGACCGCCGGATCCTCGGGGGGTGCTCTCAGTATGGTCGCCGCCGACGCGGCCGCTCCATCCGCGTCCGCCCCGTCTCATCATGTGAGAGCGCTCACCAGATGGTGAGACCCCGCACCGCCGGCCGGGGCGCGGGGTCTTCCGTGCGCCTCAGCCGAGGTAGGCGCCCTCGGCGGCCGAGTGGACGAGCTTGGCGTACTTGCCGAGCACGCCGGTGGTGAACTTCGGCGCCACCGGCTCCCAGGCCGCGCGGCGGGCGGCGAGCTCGGCCTCGTCCACCAGCAGGTCCATCGTGCGGCGCGCGATGTCCACGCGGATGCGGTCGCCGTCCTGCACCAGCCCGATCGGGCCGCCCTCCGCGGCCTCCGGTGCGATGTGGCCGATGCACAGTCCCGTGGTGCCGCCGGAGAAGCGGCCGTCCGTGATCAGCAGGACGTCCCTGCCCAGGCCGGCCCCCTTGATGGCGCCGGTGATCGCCAGCATCTCGCGCATGCCCGGACCGCCCTTCGGGCCCTCGTAGCGGATCACGACGACGTCGCCCGCCCGGATGGTGCCGTCCTCGAGGGCGTCCATCGCGGCCCGCTCCCGGTCGAAGACGCGCGCGGTCCCCTCGAAGACGTCGGCGTCGAAGCCCGCGGACTTCACGACGGCGCCCTCGGGGGCCAGCGAGCCGTGCAGGATGGCGATGCCGCCGTTGGGGTGCAGGGGGTCGTGCATCTCCCGGATGACGGTGCCGTCCACCGGATCCGGGGCGAGGTCCGCCAGGTTCTCCGCGAGGGTCCTGCCGGTCACCGTGAGGGCGTCGCCGTGCAGCAGGCCCTCGTCCAGCAGGGCCTTCATCACCACCGGGACCCCGCCGACCCGGTCCACGTCCGTCATCACATACCGGCCGAAGGGCTTGAGGTCCGCGATGTGCGGGACCCGGTCCGCGATGCGGTTGAAGTCGGACAGCTGCAGGTCCACCCCGGCCTCGCGGGCGATGGCGAGCAGGTGGAGCACGGCGTTGGTCGAGCCGCCGAACGCCATGGTTACGGCGATCGCGTTCTCGAACGCCGGCTTGGTCATGACGTCCCGAGCCGTGATGCCCTGGCGCAGCATCCCGACCACGGCCTCGCCGGAGCGTCGGGCGAAGGCGTCACGACGACGGTCGGCCGAGGGGGCCGCGGCCGATCCCGGCAGGGACATGCCCAGGGCCTCGCCGATCGAGGCCATGGTGTTGGCGGTGTACATGCCGCCGCACGCGCCCTCGCCCGGGGCGATGGCCTTCTCGATGCGCAGCAGGTCCTCCTCGGACATCAGGCCGCGCGCGCACGCGCCGACCGCCTCGAACGCGTCGATGATGGTGACCTGCTTCTCCGTGCCGTCCGTCAGGCGGGCCACGCCCGGCATGATCGACCCGGCGTAGACGAACACGGAGGCCAGGTCCAGGCGTGCGGCGGCCATGAGCATGCCGGGGAGGGACTTGTCGCACCCGGCCAGCAGCACCGAGCCGTCGAGGCGCTCGGCCATCATGACGGTCTCCACGGAGTCCGCGATCACCTCGCGGGAGACGAGGGAGAAGTGCATCCCCTCATGCCCCATGGAGATGCCGTCCGAGACGGACACCGTGCCGAACTCGAGGGGGAAGCCCCCGGCAGCGTGCACGCCCTCCTTCGAGGCCTGGGCCAGCCGGTCCAGGGAGAGGTTGCACGGCGTGATCTCGTTCCAGGACGACGCGATGCCGATCTGCGGCTTGTCGAAGTCCTCGTCCCCCATGCCCACGGCACGCAGCATGCCGCGCGCGGCCGTGCGCTCCATCCCGTCGGTGACATCGCGCGAGCGCGGCTTCATGTCGGGTCCTGTGGTGGCGTCCTGGGCGGAGCGGTCAGCGGGGGGAGTCTGCATGGGGCGCAGTCTAGTGACCGGTCCTCACGCCGAGACCGGGACGACGGACCGTGACGGACCGCGGCCGCGCGCCCCCTGACAGCCGCCGGGGCCCGCCAGTACGTTGGAGGCATGGCCATGGACTCGCCCACCCTCCAGCGGCGCCTGCGCGGCGTGTTCGACGCGCGGGTGTTCAACCACGGCGACTACAACCTGGTCTACGCCCAGCCCTCCGGCGGCTCCCTGCCCCACGTGATCGGCTACCGTCACTCCCCGCTGGAGATGCTGCTGTGCCCCGTGGACCCGGTGGACGCCGTCGCCGCCGACCTGACGGAGGACGCGGCGGACGCGCTCGCGGACCCGGCCACCGGCACCCTGCCCGGCGTGGTGAGCGTGGCCCTGGCCAATGTGGCCACGGTCGCCGACACCGGCACCGGGTACCAGGTCGAGACGGTGACCGGATTCCGCACCTGGTTCGAGGTGGTCGACCACCCGCGGGTGCCGGTCGGCTCGGCCTCCGAGGACGGCACGGCCGAGCTCGACCAGGCCGGCGACGCCGCGGACTTCCACGGCTTCATGACGGCCTTCATGGACGAGCTGGACCGCCTCTACGAGGTCCGCCCCGACCCCGATTTGCACGGCCCCGGAGAGGGCGTGTAGAGTCTCACCTCGTTGCAACGGCCCGAGGAGCGATCCGGACGGCCACTGCGGCACCTGCACCTCTAGCTCAATTGGCAGAGCATCTGACTCTTAATCAGCAGGTTCCGGGTTCAAGTCCCGGGGGGTGCACAGCGCGGGCCCCGCCACCGACCGGTGGCGGGGCCTGATCCGTCTCCGGCGCCCGCCGGGTGGGGCGCGGCAGGACCGGAGCGACGGGCCGCCGCCTATCGTGGGGGCATGACCGAGAACACCGCCTCCCCCGCCCCGCGCCGCCTCGAGCCCGGAAACACGGCCCCCGAGTTCACCCTGCAGGACCAGGACGGGCGCCCCGTGTCCCTGCGCGACTCCGCGGGCAAGAGCACGATCGTGTACTTCTACCCGGCCGCCGCCACCCCCGGCTGCACCGCGCAGGCCTGCGACTTCCGCGACAGCCTGGCCTCCCTGACCGCCGCGGGGTACCGGGTCCTGGGGATCTCCCCCGACCCGATCGGCAAGATCATCCGGTTCGCCCAGAAGGAGTCCCTGACGTTCCCGCTCCTCTCCGACGAGGACCACGCCGTGGCCGAGGCCTACGGGGCCTGGGGTGAGAAGAAGAACTACGGCAAGACCTACGAGGGCCTCATCCGATCCACCGTGGTGGTCGGCCCGGACGGCCGCGTCACCCACGCCCAGTACAACGTCAAGGCCACCGGGCACGTCGCCCGGCTGCGCCGCACCCTGGGCCTGGAGGACTGAGCACCCGGACGCCCGGCGCGCGCGGGCGGTAGGATCGGGCACCGCCCCGGCCCACGGGGCGCGCGGGCGTGGCGGAACTGGCAGACGCGCTGGATTTAGGTTCCAGTGTCCACGGACGTGGGGGTTCGAGTCCCCCCGCCCGCACCCCTGCCGCCGGTCGCCCGCCGCACCCCCGTCCGCCCCCAGGAGGAGCCCTTGGACGCCAGCCGTCGCACGTTCCTGGCCCTCGGCCTGGCCGGGCTCGGCTCGGGGCTGTCCGCGTGCGGCGCGCCGCCCACCACGACCCCGGCGGCCCCATCCTCCACGGCCGTCTCCCCCTCGCCGTCGGCGGCCCCGCGGCCCCTCGTGGTCGGCGCGCCCTCCCGGGTGCTGACCCGCGACCCCGTCCGCGCCTGGGACTCGGAGACCTTCCGGGTGCTCCGCCAGGTGCTGGAGCCGCTGCTGGGCGTGGACCCGGACACCGGCGCGCCCACCCTCAAGCTCGCCGAGCACGCCCTGTCCGAGGACGCCCTGACCCACACGCTCACCCTGCAGCGCGGGCTGCGCTTCTCCGACGGCACTCCGTGCGACGCCGCCGCGGTGGTGGCCAACGTGGGGCGCTGGTCCGAGGCCGCCGACGGCGACCCGCTGCCCTCCGCGTTCGTCGCGGCCTTCGGCGGCGGCATCGCGGACCCCGACTCCGCGTTCGCCGCCGTGGAGGCCGACGACGACCGCACCGTCCGCATCCACCTGTCCCGGCCGCTGCGGCACCTGCCGGCCGCCCTCGGCTCCCCGGCCTTCGCGGTATCCTCGCCCGCCTCCTGGGCCGCCGCGGACGCGGACGGCGTCTCCCCCGCCGGCACCGGCCCGTACCGGTTCGCGGACGACGCGGAGGCGGCCGCCGTCGTCGAGGCCCTGCACATGCCCGGCGAGACCACCGTGCTGGCACCCAACCCGGAGCACCGCCGGAACCTGCCGGGCCTGCCCGTGGCGGCAGTGCCGGCGTGGGGCCGGGCGAGCACCCGGCTGCGGGAGCTGCGCCGCGGCCACGCGGACGTGATCGACGTGGTGGCCCCCGGCCAGCTGCGCCCGCTCGTGGAGGCCGGCACGCAGGTGCTGCCCCGCGACCCGTTCTCCGTGCTGTACCTCGGGTTCAACGTGGACCACCCGCTGATGTCCTCGCTCTACCTGCGCCAGGCCGTGGCCTTCGCGGTGGACCGTCCGCGGCTGGCCCGCTCGGACGTGTTCCTGCAGGGCACCGCGATCGCCGACGGCCTCGTCCCGCCGGCGCTGGGCGTGGGCGTCGAGGACGCGCCGCGGTACGAGATCAACCCCGAGCGGGCGGGCCGGCTGCTCGAGCAGGCCGGCTATGAGGACGAGCCGCTCGAGCTGATGCACCCCGCCGGCGTGGCCTGGCCCTGCCTGCCCGAGCCCGAGCGGGTGGCGGCGATGGTGGCCGAGGACCTGGGCGTCGTCGGGATCCACGTGCGCCCCGTGCCCGTGCCCCCGGACCAGGACTACCTGCGCGCCGTCGTCGAGCGCGGCTCGCGCGCGCTCCACCTGCGCGGCCGGGACGGCCTGTATCGGGACGCCCACGCCTTCCTCGAGCCGTTCGCCCGCTCGGGCCGCGCCGAGACCCGCTACCTGAATCCCCGGGTGGTCGAGGACGTCGACGCCGCCGCCTCCGAGCTCGACGACGAGCGCCGTCGCGAGCTGCACCGGCGGGCCCACCGGGCGCTGCTGCTGGACCTGCCCGCCCTGCCGCTCGTGCACCCCATCTCCGCACTGGCCACCGGCCCGCGCGTCGGGTCGTACCCCAGCTCCCCCCAGCTCGACGAACCCTTCGACCGCATCGATCTGCGGATCTGAGCGTCGCCGACCCGGCCGGGGACGCACGTCGTCCCGGCACATCGGGCACCGCACGCGCGGAGTAGAGTGGAGCCCCGAGGCACCGGCGTGCGAGACCCCGCCCGGACGGGATCCGCCGGTGCACCGCCCTCGCCGTCGAGCCCCAGGAGCAGACCGTGCCCACCCCCTCGTCCTCCACCCACGACGTCGTCCTGATCGGCGGCGGCGTCATGAGCGCCACCCTCGGCGTCATGCTCCAGAAGCTGGAGCCCACCTGGTCCATCGCCCTGTACGAGAACCTCGACCAGGCCGGCCTCGAGTCCTCCGACCCGTGGAACAACGCCGGCACCGGCCACGCGGCCCTGTGCGAGCTGAACTACTCGCCCATGGGCAAGGACGGCCGCGTGGACACCGCGAAGGCCAAGGGCATCAACGAGCAGTTCTGGGTCTCCCGCCAGTTCTGGTCCTCCCTCGTGACCGAGGGCGTGCTGAAGGACCCCAAGGGCTTCATCAACCCGCTGCCGCACATGTCCTTCGTGCGCGGGGACGACCACGCCGAGTACCTCCGCAAGCGCTACGAGGCGATGTCCGCCGAGCCGCTGTTCGCGGACATGGAGCACACCGAGGACCACGCCCGGATCAACGAGTGGGCCCCGCTGCTGATGGACGGCCGCGGCGCCGACGAGCGAGTGGCCGCCTCCCGCGTCGCCTCCGGCACGGACGTGGACTTCGGCGCCCTGACCCGCCAGCTGGTCACCGCCCTGTCCGCTGGCGGCGCCGACGTGCGCTTCGGCCACAAGGTGACCGGCCTGGCGCGCGGCACGGACGGCCGCTGGGAGGTCACCGTGAAGAACAAGGCGGCCGGCACCTCCGTGACCGACCGCGCCCGCTTCGTGTTCGTGGGCGCCGGCGGCGGCGCCCTGGGCCTGCTGCAGAACTCCGGCATCCCGGAGATCAAGGGCTTCGGCGGCTTCCCCGTCTCCGGCCAGTTCCTGCGCTGCACCGACGAGGCCGTGGTGGACCGCCACCTGGCCAAGGTCTACGGTCAGGCCGCCGTGGGCGCCCCGCCCATGTCCGTGCCGCACCTGGACACCCGCTTCGTCAACGGCAAGCGCTCCCTGCTCTTCGGCCCGTACGCCGGGTTCTCCACGAACTTCCTCAAGTCCGGCTCCTACCTGGACCTGCCGCTGTCCGTGCGCCCGCACAACCTGCCCACCATGCTGAACGTGGCCAAGGACAACATGGACCTGACCAAGTACCTGATCACCGAGGTGCTGAAGTCCAACGAGAAGAAGGTGGACACCCTGCAGGAGTTCTACCCGGCCGCCGACGGCTCGGAGTGGGAGCTCATCACCGCGGGCCAGCGCGTGCAGGTCATGAAGAAGAAGGGGAAGTTCGGCGGCGTGCTGCAGTTCGGCACCGAGGTCGTCAGCCACGCCGACGGATCGATCGCCGGCCTGCTCGGCGCCTCCCCGGGCGCCTCCACCGCGGCCCCGATCATGGTGACGCTGCTCGAGCGCTGCTTCCCGGCCAAGTCGGCCGCCTGGGAGCCCCGCCTGAAGGAGCTCATCCCCTCACTGGGCCGCACGCTCAACGACGATCCCCGGCTGCTCTCGGACGTGCGTGCCGCCACCGACGCCGCGCTCCAGCTCGGCTGAGCCCTCCATGGGTGCTCTCTCTCGGTCCTCCCTGTCCCGGCGGGCGCTCGTGGCGCTCGTCACCGTGTTCATCGCGGTGTTCGGCGTCCTCTCCGCCGGTCAGCTCAAGCGGGAGCTCATCCCCTCGCTCGAGCTGCCGGTGATCTCGGTGTCCACCACCTACCCGGGCGCGAGCCCGGAGGTGGTGGACGCCCAGGTCGGCGAGCCCCTCGAGACCGCCCTGCAGGCGGTCGAGGGGCTCGAGTCGTCCCGCTCCACCTCCGCGTCCTCGTTCAACAGCGTCACGCTCGAGTTCGAGTACGGCACCGACCTCACCCGCGCCCGGTCCCAGGTGGACCGCGTGATCTCCAACCTCCAGGCGCAGCTGCCGGAGGAGGCCGAGACGACGTCGTTCGCCGGCTCCGTCTCCGACTTCCCCGTGGTCTTCCTCGCCCTCTCCGGCGACGCCGACCTCAACGAGCTGCGCCGCCGCGCCGAGGACGTGCTCGTCCCCCGCCTGCAGAAGGTGGACGGGGTGCGCGGTGCCCAGGTGATCGGCGGCACCGAGGAGTTCGTCTCGGTGGTCCCGGACCAGGCGGCCCTGGCCGCCGCGGGCCTCACCGCCCAGGACATCACCACCGCGCTCGAGGAGAACGCGGGCCTGTTCCCCATCGGCCAGGTCACCGCGGACGAGGTCACCTACCCCGTCCAGGCGGGCGCGCCCGTCGAGGACCTGGACGACCTGCGCGCGGTGACGGTGGTCCCGGCCGAGGACGCCGCCTCGGCCCCGGCCGACGCCGGCGGGGGCGGTCCCGGGACGCCCGCGCCCGCGCCGCAGCGGCTCGGCGACGTCGCCGAGGTCTCCCTCGGCGCCGCCGACCCCGCCTCCGTGACCCGCACCGACGGCGTCGAGACGCTGTCGGTGAGCGTCACCGCGACCCCGGACGCGGACCTCGTGGCCGTCTCCACCGCCGTGCAGGAGATCCTGCCGGAGCTCGAGTCCCTGGCCGGGGACGGCGCCCGTCTCTCTGTGGTGTTCGACCAGGCCCCGTTCATCGAGCAGTCCATCGACACCCTCTTCGTGGAGGGCCTGCTGGGCCTGGGCATGGCGGTCCTCGTGATCGCGGTGTTCCTGCTCTCGGCCCGCTCCACCCTGGTGACCGCGGTGTCCATCCCGCTGTCCCTGCTCACCGCCCTGATCGGCGTTGCGGCCTTCGGCTACTCCCTCAACACGCTCACCCTGGGCGCGCTGACCATCTCGATCGGCCGCGTGGTGGACGACTCGATCGTGGTGGTCGAGAACATCCGCCGCCACATGGGGCTGGGCGAGGACAAGCGCACCGCCATCCTCACCGGCACCGGCGAGGTGGCCACGGCCATCACCGCCTCCACCCTCGTCTCGGTGGCGGTGTTCCTGCCGATCGCGTTCGTGGGCGGGCTCGCCGGCGAGCTGTTCCGGCCCTTCGCCGTGACCACTACGATCGCGCTGCTCGCGTCCCTGCTGGTGGCCCTGACCATCGTCCCGGTGCTGTGCTGGTGGTTCCTGCGCGCGCCGCGGACCGCCGAGCACGCCGTGGGCGAGGCCGACCGGCCGCGCGCGGCCGACGACCGCCTGGCGCGCGCCTACCGTCCGGTGCTGCGCTGGACCCAACGCCACGCCGTGGCCACCCTCGCGGCCTCCGTGGCCCTGCTGGCCGGCACCGCGGCGCTCATCCCGCTGATCCCGACCAACCTGCTCGGCGACTCCGGGCAGAACTCGTTCGTGGTGACGGCCCAGCAGCCCTCCGGCACGTCCCTCGAGACCACCTCGCGGGCCGCGGAGCGCATCGAGGAGGTGCTCCTGTCCACCGAGGGCGTGGATACGGTGCAGTTCACCGCGGGCAGCGCGGGCGGCTTCCTCGGCGGCTTCGGCGGCCAGTCCTCGGACGAGGCCCAGTTCACCGTGACCACGGACCCCGACGCCGACCAGGAGGCCCTGCGCGACGGCGTCCGCGGACGCCTCGAGGCCCTGCAGGACGTGGGGACCGTGGAGGTCTCCGCCCAGCAGGGCCCCAGCGGCGAGCAGGACGTGACCGTCCAGGTCACCGCCCCGGACCCGGAGTCGCTGGACGCCGCGGCGGAGTCCGTGGCGGCGCAGCTGCGCGGCGTCGAGGGCGCCCGTGAGGTCTCCACCGCGGCCGCGCGCACGCGTCCCACGTTCCAGGTGGACGTGGACACGCAGGCCGCCGCCGAGGCGGGCCTCACCGAGGAGGCGGTCTCCGGCCAGGTGGCCGCCGCCCTGCAGGCCGTGCCGATCGGGGACGTGCGCTTCGGCTTCGAGGAGTTCACCGTCCGCCTCGGCGACCCCTCCCCCGTGACCAGCCTGCAGCAGCTGCGGGAGGTCCCGGTCCAGACCCCGTCCGGTCCGGTGGCGCTCGAGACGCTGGCCGAGGTCAGCCAGGAGGACGTGCCGTCCCAGGTGACCTCCTCGAACGGCGAGCGCACCGCGGAGGTCACCGTGACCCCGGCCTCGGACGACCTGGGCGCGGTCGCCGGGCGGGTGTCCGACGTCGTCGAGGGCCTGGAGCTGCCGGACGGCGTGACCGCCACCGTGGGCGGCGCCGCCACCCAGCAGCAGGAGACGTTCCGCGACCTGGGCCTGGCGCTGCTGGCCGCGATCGCCGCGGTCTACGTGGTGATGGTGGCGACGTTCAACTCGCTGCGCCAGCCGTTCGTGCTGCTCGTGTCCATCCCGTTCGCCGCCACCGGCGTCTTCCTGGCGCTGCTGCTCACCGGCACGGCGCTGGGCGTGGCCACCCTGATCGGCGTGCTCATGCTGGTCGGCATCGTGGTGACCAACGCGATCGTGCTGATCGACCTGATCAACCAGTACCGGCGCCACCGCGGCCTGGGGCTGGACGAGGCGATCGAGCTGGGCGCCCTGAACCGCGTGCGCCCCGTGGTGATGACCGCGCTGGCCACCGTGCTGGCCATGCTGCCGATGGCCCTGGGTGTCACGGGTCAGGGTGGGTTCATCTCCCAGCCGCTGGCCGTGGCCGTGGTGGGCGGCCTGGTGTCCTCCACCCTCCTCACCCTGGTGCTCGTGCCGGTGCTGTACCGGCTCACCGAGGCCCGGGGGGAGCGTCGCCTCCAGGCCGAGCGCGAGGAGGCCGCCCGCGCGGAGCGGGAGCGGCTCGAGCGGGAGGCGGCCGAGCGCGCCGCGGCCGGTCCCTCCGCCGCGGTCCCCGAGTCGACGACGGGCACCGGGGCCGCCGCGGCGCGGCCCGTCCGATCCGGTCTGCGCGGCCGGATCTCCCGGGCGGGCACCGCGATGCGGAGCCGCCTCCGCCGCGCCTGAGCCGACGCGGCGGAGGGGGTCAGTCGCCGTCATGGACGGCCAGGGTGGAGCCACGGCGGTCCTTGGTGACGGCCAGGCGGGTGGGGACGTCGTTCCTCATGCGCTCCACGTGGCTGACCAGGCCGACGGTGCGGCCGCCGCTGCGCAGCGAGTCCACCACGCCCATGACCACGTCCAGGGTCTGCGAGTCCAGGGACCCGAAGCCCTCGTCCACGAAGAGCGTGTCCAGCTCGATGCCCCCGGACTCGGCCTGCACGGTGTCGGCGAGGCCGAGCGCGAGGGACAGCGAGGCCATGAAGGTCTCCCCGCCCGAGAGGCTGCTGGGGTGCCGCACCTCGTCCACGTAGTGGTCCCGGACGACGAGCTCCAGGCCCTTGGTGCCGCGTCCGCCCACCTCGTCCGCGTACTCCAGGGAGTAGCGGTCGTCGGTCATCCGCAGCAGTCGCTCGGTGGCCGCGGCGGCGACCTCCTCGAGCCGGCCGGCCAGCACGTAGCTGGTCAGCGGCATCCTCAGGCGGTTCTCCCCCGCGCCCCGCACCAGGGCGAGCAGGCCGGCGACCCGCTCGTGCTCGGCGATCAGGTCCGCGGCCCGGTCGAGGACCTCCCTCAGGGCGGCGGACTGGCGGCGCACCGCCGCCACGAGGGCGGCACGGGACCCGACGGCGGCGCCCCGCTCGCGGGCGAGGGCCTCGGCGGCCTCGAGCCGCCGCTCGGCCTCGGAGAGCCGCTCCTCGTCCGGGGCCGGGGTCTCCGCCTCGCGCAGGGCGCGCCCGTCCTGGACGAGCGCGGTCGCGGCGAGCGCGGCCAGGGCCGAGGCCTCGCGGTCGAAGGCCTGGACGGTCTCCTCCCGCGCGGCGACCTGCCCGGCCTCGAGCCGTGCGCCGCGGGCCGCGGCCACGTCCGGGAAGCCCTTCTCCGCGAGGGTGGCCTGCAGGGCCTCGTCGGCCTGGGCCGCCAGCGTCGCCGCGGAGGCGCGACGGGTGAGGGCCTCGTCCAGGGCCTCGAGGAGGGGGCGGGCGGCGTCGACGGCGTCCCGGCGGGCCTCCAGGTCCTCGGCCCCGCCGGCGGCCGCGGCGACGGCCTCCTCGAGCTCGGCGATGCGTTCGGCGCGCTGGACGGACTGCTCCTCGAGCCGGCCGTCCTCCGTGGTGAGTGCGGCCAGCCGTGCGGCGGCGGCCTCCTGCCGCGTCTGGGCGGCGGTGAGCCGACGGCGCGTGGCGGCCAGCTCCCGCTGCGCGCGGGCCAGCTCCGCCGTCGCCGCCTCGGCCGTCTCGACGGCGGCGGCGGCCTGCTCCGGGTCCAGGCCTCCGGCGGCGGTGCGGGCCTCCTGCAGGCGGGCCTGCCCCCCGCTCAGCTCGGCGGCGGCCGCGGCCGTGGCGGCGGCGGCCGTGTCCAGGGCCTTCTCCGCCCGCTGGACGGCGGCCTCGGTGACCTGCGCGTCCCCGTCCGCCGGTGCAGCCGGCCGCGGGTGCTCCACCGCGCCGCACACCGGGCACGGCTCGCCGTCCTCGAGCTGCGCGGCCAGCTCGGAGGCGGCCTGCTCGTAGCGGGCCCGGAGCAGGTCCAGCCGCTTCCGCACGGCCCTCTCCTCGGCGGCCCCGGCCTTCCGGTGGGCCTGCTCCGCCGCCTCGACCTCGGCCGCCCGGGCGGCGGCGGTCTCGGCGGCCGTCAGGCGGCCGCGTGCGGCGGCCAGCTCGGCCTCCACGGACTCCTGGGCGCCGAGACGGGCCGCTCCGGCCTCGACCTCCCCACGAAGCGCCGCCACCTCCTCGGCGCAGGCGGTGTGCTCCTCCTCGGCCGTCCGGCGCTCGCCCACGATGGCCGCCCGGCGCTGCGCGGCGGCCTGCTGCTGCGCCTGCAGCCCGGCGCTGCGGTCGCGGTCCCGCACGGCCGCGGCGATCGACTCCGCGGCCGAGCCCCCGGCCTGGAGCGCGGCACGGACGGCCCGCTGCTCGTCGGCGTGCTCGGCCAGGGCGGCGGTGAGCCACCCGGCGGCCGTGGTGTCGGCCTCGGTCCGGTCCCGCGCCCCGCGCGCGTCTCCCTCGGCGGCCGCGGCGGCGGCGGTCGCCTCCTCGGCCCGGACGGCGGCGGTCACCACGGCCTCGGCCCGGCGGTGGCCCTCCACCGCGGCACGGTCCGCGGCGGTGGCCTCGGCCGTGGCCCGGTGGGCGGTCTCGCGCTCGGCCCAGCCCGCGGCGGCCTGCAGCGCCTGCGCCGTCCGGTGCAGCTGCTCGAGCCCCGTCCGCGCCGCCGTCTCGGCGGCCTCGGCCTCGGCCTGCCGCGCCGTCGCGGCGGCGTGGGCGGCCTCGGCGCGGTCGACGACGAGGGCCAGGAGCGCCTCGTCCTCCTCGGGGTACGGGGCGGGCTCGTGCCAGTCCTCCCCGAGCTCCTCCCGGGCGGCCTCGCGCAGCTGGTCGCGGGCGCTCTGGGCGACGCGCGCGTCGGCGGCCACCCGCGTGTCCAGGCGGGCGGACTCGGCCTTGAGGTGCTCCTCGACGCCGTCGAAGCGCTGGGTGCCGAACAGGCGGCGCAGCAGCCGGCGCCGCTCCTCCGAGGACGCCGTCAGGAACCGGGCGAACTGGCCCTGGGGCAGCATGACGACCTGCATGAACTGCTCGGCATCCAGGTGCAGGACGTCGGCGATCTGCTGGCCGACCTCGTCGGCGCGGGTCAGCGGGGCGCCCCAGCCCCCGTCCTGCCGCTCGCGCAGGGACACGGCGGCCTGGGTGGTGGTGGTGCCCGCGCCCCGCTTCTTCGGACGGGCGTGGCGGGGCGAGCGGAGGACCTCGAAGCGGCGGCCCTGCACGGTGAACTCGACGAGCACCTCCGGCACCACCGAGCCGGGCGGCCGCAGCGTGGTCACGAGGGACTCCGGCGAGCGTCCGCCCGGCACGGAGCCGTAGAGGGCGTAGCAGAGCGCGGCGAGGACGGTAGACTTGCCGGCGCCGGTGGGTCCGTCCAGCAGGAACAGGCCCGCGCTGTTGAGCGCGTCGAAGTCGACGTCCTGGGTCTCGGCGTAGGGGCCGATGCCCGTCAGACGGATGCGGTGGATCCTCATGCCCGGGCCTCCTGCCCTCGGGCGGCGCTGAGGGCCTCGTCCAGCAGGGCGGCCTCCTCCTCGGTGGCGGCGCGCTCGCGCACGTGGTGCACGAAGCCGGTGGTGAGAGCCAGGTCGGACGGGGCCTCCCGCAGCGCCTGGGCGTAGGTCCGCTCCCGCTCCCTCCGGCCGCCGGCGGGCTCGTGCCGGAACACCAGGACGTGCGGGAACCGGGAGCGCAGGCGCTCGAGCGCCTTCTCCGGGCGCTCGTCGTCCGTGACGGTGACCTGGACCCAGCGGTCCTCCGCCCAGGCGTGCTCGGCGGACCCGAGCAGCTCGGCGATCGGGCCGGCCAGCACGGCGAGCTGCCGGCCGCCGGGCCAGTCGACCGCCTCCACCCCGGTCACCGCGCCGTCGGCGACGTGCACGAGCCAGCCGCCCTTCTCCTGCCGCCACTCCCCGAAGGAGTAGGGCAGCGGGGAGCCGGAGTAGCGGACGTACTCGGCCATGGTCTGCCGCCCGTGCAGGTGGCCCAGGGCCACGTAGTCCAGCCCGTCGAACACGCTCACCGGCACCTGCCCGAGGGTGCCCACGAGCGCCTCGGGGTCCTGCCCCGTGCCGTCGAGGTGCTCGCCCTCGCCGATGTCCCGCTCCCCCTCGCTCCCGGCGCCGCCGGCCGCGAAGAGGTGGGCCAGGACGATCGAGGCGAGGGGACCGGCGTCGGGATCCGCCCGCCGCGCGTCGAGGTCCTCCCGGACGCGGCGCACGGCCTCCCGCATCACCGGGGTGTGGTGCGGGTCCACGCCCCACGCCTGCCCCAGGTGGCGCGGCTCCAGGTAGGGGATGCCGTAGACCGCCGCGCGCTCCCCGTCCCGGCCCTCCAGGAGCACGGGCTCGGCGAGACGGTCCGGGTCCGTGCGCAGGTGCACGCCGGAGCCGGCCATCAGGGCGCCGCCGAATCCGAGGCGCACCGCGGAGTCGTGGTTGCCGCTGGTCATCACCACCTGCGCCCCCGCGGCCCGGATCGCGGCGAGGGTCCCGTCCAGCAGACGCACGGCGTCGGCCGGGGGCAGGGCGCGGTCGTAGACGTCCCCGGCCAGGAGGACGGCGTCCACACCGCGCTCGCGGACGGTGGCCACGAGCTGGTCCAGCACTGCGCGCTGGGACTCGAGCAGGCCGGTGCCGTGGAACGAGCGGCCGATGTGCCAGTCGGAGGTGTGCAGCAGGAGCATGGCCCCACTCTAGGAACACCCCGGACACGACAGGCGCGTCGGCCCACCCCGGTGCCGTGTCCGCGCCGTCCCTACGATGGTGCCCATGACCGACTCCCCCGCCCCCGCCGTCCCCTATCCTTCCCGCGTGGCGGGCCTGCTCGCGGCCGGCGCCGCGGGCGACGCCCTGGGCTACGCGGTGGAGTTCGACGACGACGCCGCGATCCGTGCCCGGCTGGGCGCCGACGGCGTCACGGACGCCGCCGCGCTGCTCGCCGCGACGGGTCTCGCCGACCTGCCCGTCTCGGACGACACCCAGATGACCCTCTTCGTCCTGGACGGGCTGCTCGAGTGGATCGAGTGGCAGAACGACGGCCAGGCCGCGGACCCGGCCGCGTGCGTGTGGCTGGCGTGCCTGCGCTGGCACCGGACGCAGACGGGCGTCCTGCCCGAGGGGGCCCCGCCGGCCCCGGACCGCTGGATCGACGCCCACGCGGAGCTGCACGCCCGCCGCGCCCCGGGGAACGCGTGCCTGTCCGGGCTGGCGAGCCCGGGCATGGGCCTGCCCGGCGACCCGAAGAACCCCGACTCCAAGGGCTGCGGCACCGTCATGCGCTCGGCGCCCTACGGGATGGTCCCCGGCCTGGAGGACCACCACGTGGTGTCTCTGGCCCGTCAGGGTGCCGTGCTCACCCACGGCCACCCCACCGCGTGGACGGCGGCCGCCGCGTACGCCCTGACCGTCTCCGCGGTGCTCCGCGGCCTCGGGCTGCCGGACGCCGTGGCCCATGCCCGGGCGTGGCTCGACACGGTCGGTGCGGACGGGGCGGAGACGGCCGCCGCCCTGGACGCGGCCCTGGCGGCGGCCGCCCAGGCCCCGGACGACGTCGGCGCCCCCGGCACGCTGCCGGCCGCCCTCGGCGAGGGCTGGGTGGCCGAGGAGGCCCTGGGGATCGCCGTGTACGCCGCGCTCGTGGGGCAGGCGCGGGCCGCGGACCCGACCGCGGCGCTGGCGCTGGCGCTGCGGATCGGCGCCAACCACCGCGGGGACTCCGACTCCACCGCCTCGCTGGCCGGGCAGCTGCTGGGCGCCCTCCACGGCATGGCGGTCCTCGGGGTCGACGCCGGGGACGCCGCGGAGGCCACCGCCGCCGTGCCGGCCTGGATCCGCGAGCGGGAGGTGCTGGCGGAGGCCGTGCGCCGCTGGGTGGGCGCCACGTCCTGAGCCGGGGCCCGCCGGCGGGCTCGGACTCAGTCGGCGGCCCCGGGCCCGGCACCGGCCGGGCCGTCGTCCCCCACCATCCGCAGGAACTCCTCCTCGGGCACCAGGGACAGCGCCTGCCCGCGCGCGCGGCGGGCCAGGGCCTCACGGGTCTTGCGGTGCGCCAGCGCGGAGCTGACCCACTCGGCGCGCGGCCCCGCCGCCCGGACCGCTCCGACCGACCCCGCTGGCTCCTGGCGCGCGGCCTCCGCCAGGTCCGCCGCGGAGAGCCCGTCCCCCACCACGAGCACGGTGGTGCGGGCGTTGACGCGGTTGGCGGTGCGGGCGCCTCGCGCCGCGGCCCGGAGCTTGGCCTCCTGGCGGGACATCCCGATCCCGCCGGTGAACACCACGGTCTGTCCGTACAGGGGGTGGGTGGGGTCGGCGTCGACGTCCGGTTCCGGGTTCACGCCCTCGTCGGGCCACCGCATGAGGTCCGGCAGGTCGCGCTCGTCCGCGAGCGGCACGGTGGCGTCGAACAGTCCCGGCTGCAGGCGGGCCTGCCGGGTGGCGCGGGACTCCCGTCCCTGTCCCGCGCCGCGTGCCGGCAGGGTGCTGCGGCGCATCCCCTGGACGGCCAGGACGGCGTCCACGGAGGCCTCACCAGGGGCGCAGGTCCGGGCCGCGATGTCGATCAGGATGGCGGCGCACGCCTCGGCGTCGGCCAGCGCGTCGTGGTGCCGCCCCGGCGTGAAGCCGGCCTCCCGCGCGGCGGACGGCAGGGCGTACGAGGCCAGGCGGTACACGCGGCGGGCGAGCGTGAGGCTGCAGGTGTAGTCGTAGGCGGGCACGTCCCGCCCGGAGACCTCCAGGCCGGACTCGATCACGCCGACGTCGAAGGCCGCGTTGTGCGCCACGAGCACGTCCGAGCCCACGAAGTCCGCGATCCGCTCGTGGACCTCCGCGAACCGCGGCGCGTCCGCCACCTGCTCGGCGCGGATGCCGTGGATGCGGGTGTTGCGCGGGTCGAACCGGTCGAACCCGGCCGGGGGACGCATCAGCCACACCGCCCGCTCCGCCATGCGCCCGTCCCGCACGCGCACTAGGCCCACCGCGCAGGCCGAGCCGCGGAAGCCGTTGGCGGTCTCGAAGTCGATCGCCGTGAAGTCCAGGCCCGGCTGCGCCGCCGGCCCCCACGGCGACGCCGGACCGGGCCCCGCGGTCACAGGCGCGACTCGAGCGCCGCCACGAGGTGGGGCAGCAGGGCTCGGAATGCCCGGCCCCGGTGGCTGATCGCGTTCTTCTCGGCCGCACTCAGCTGCGCGGTGGAGCGCTCCTCGCCCTCGGGCCGCAGGATCGGGTCGTAGCCGAACCCGCCCACGCCCACGGGCTCGCGCAGCAGGGTGCCGGGCATGCGGCCCAGCTCCACGTGCTCGCGCGCCGGGCCGGAGGCCCCCGCCGGGACCGCGAGCGCGGCGGCGCACACGAAGGCGGCCGAACGGTGCTCGTCCGGGACGTCCTGCAGCTGCGCGAGCAGCAGCTCGAGGTTGGCGTGGTCGTCACCGTGGCGCCCGGCCCAGCGGGCGGAGAAGATCCCGGGCGCGCCGCCCAGGACGTCCACGGCCAGGCCGGAGTCGTCGGCCACGGCCACCAGGCCGGTGTGCTCGGCGACCGCCCTCGCCTTCTTCAGCGCGTTGGCCTCGAAGGTGACGCCGTCCTCGACCACGTCCGGGGCGCCCACGGCGCCGGCGTCCACCACGGCCGTCTCCACGTCCAGGTCCGGCAGCGCGTCCGCGAGCAGGGCGCGCAGCTCGCGCACCTTGCCCTGGTTGTGCGTGGCCAGCACCACCCGGGCACCGGCCGGGATCCGGCCCCCGGCGCTCATGCGCGTCCCTCGGCGTCCCCCGCGAGGGTCTCGGCCTGGATGCGGGCGAGCTCGGCGGTGCCGGCCAGGGCGAGGTCCAGGAGGGCGTCCAGCTCGGCGCGGTCGAAGGGGGCGCCCTCGGCGGTGCCCTGCACCTCGACGAACCGACCGGAGCCGGTGACCACGACATTCATGTCCGTCTCGGCGCGCACGTCCTCCACATAGGGCAGGTCCAGCATGGCGACGCCGTCCACGATCCCCACGGACACGGCGGCCACCGAGTCGGTGAGCACCTGCGCGTCCTTCTTCAGCACGCTCTCGCGGCGGGCCCAGGCCACGGCCTCGGCGAGGGCCACGTAGGCGCCGGTGATGGAGGCGGTGCGGGTGCCGCCGTCGGCGTCCAGGACGTCGCAGTCCAGCACGATGGTGTTCTCCCCCAGCGCCGCGAGGTCGATCACGGCGCGCAGGGAGCGGCCGATCAGCCGGGAGATCTCGTGCGTGCGGCCGCCGATCCTCCCCTTCACGGACTCGCGCTGGTTCCGCTCGGAGGTGGCACGCGGGAGCATGGCGTACTCGGCGGTGACCCAGCCGGTGCCCTCGCCCTTGAGCCAGCGCGGGACGCCCTGCGTGAAGGAGGCGGTGCACAGCACGCGGGTCCCGCCGAACTCCACCAGGGCGGAGCCCTCGGCCTGGCGGGAGAACCCGCGGGTGACGGTGATGGGACGCAGCTCGTCGACGGCGCGGCCGTCCTGACGGGTCACGGGCGTGCGGGGGCTCAGCGAGGCGTCGGTCATGCCGCCAGTCTAGGCGTGGCCTCAGACGCCGTAGCTCAGCCCGGCCACGGCGACGGCGAGCGGCCCCTCGTACGCGCGGCGCGCCTCGAGGGCCGCCTGCTGGGGGTCGTTCCAGACCGGCAGGTGGGTCAGCAACAGCTTCCTCGCCCCCGCCTGCGCGGCCATCCGGCCGGCGCGCAGGCCGGTGAGGTGGACGCCGTCGATGTGGTCGTCCCGGCCCTCCTGGAAGGCGGCCTCGCAGAGGAACACGTCCGCCCCCCGGGCGGCCGCCACGAGGCCCTCGCACGTGTCCGTGTCCCCGGAGTAGGTCAGCACGCGCGGGACGGGGGCGCCGTCCTCCCCGGGCTCGTCCACCTCGAGGCGCAGCGCGTAGGCCTCGTCGATGGGGTGGCGCACGGAGTGGGGGGTGATCCGGAACGGGCCGAGCCGCTCCGTGCGGCCCGGCCGCCACGTGCGGAAGTCGAAGTCCGGGTGCATGCCGGGCTCGGGCTCCATCCCGTACGCCTCGGCGATCCGCGTGGCGGTGGCGGCGGGCCCGTACACGGGGATCCGGCCGGCGTGCCAGCCGGCGGGGTTCCACCGCACGGCCACGTGCAGGCCGCACAGGTCCATGCAGTGGTCCGGATGCAGGTGGGAGAGCAGGATCCCGTCGAGCTGCTCGAGGTCGATGTACCGCTGGAGCACGCCGAGCGATCCGTTGCCCAGGTCCAGCAGGACACGCCAGGGGCGGGTGCCGCCGTCGCCGTCCGGCCCGTCGGCGGTGACGAGGTAGCACGAGGCGGGCGAGCCCGGCCCGGGGAAGGAGCCCGAGGCCCCGATGACGGTCAGCTTCACTGGGCGCCCTCCTGCTCCATCTCGGCCCGCAGCCGGGCCAGCACGTCCGGGGTCAGCGCCGTCAGCGCCGCGGTGGGGTACCGCTCCCGCACCGTGTCGATCCGCTGCACCCGCCCGACCTCGGGTCCGAGGAACCGGCGGGCGAGCGCCTGGAAGTGCTCGGGGTCGCCCGTGGCGGCGAACCGGTGCTGCGGGGCCGCGGCGGACCCGGCGGCCGAGTGCGGGTGCTCCAGGCCGTGCCGCACGAGCGCCCGGTACAGGTCCTTCGCGGTCTCCTCGGCGGAGGAGACGAGGGTGACGTCGTCGCCCATCACCAGGGACAGGGCGCCGGTGAGCAGCGGATAGTGGGTGCAGCCCAGGACCAGGGTGTCCACGCCCGCCGCCTGGAGCGGGGCCACGTACTCCTCGGCGGTCTCCAGCAGCTCGGGGCCGGTGGTGATCCCGGCCTCCACGAACTCCACGAAGCGCGGGCACGCGGCGGAGACCACCTGCAGGTGCGGGGCCGCGGAGAACGAGTCCTCGTACGCGCGGGAGCCCACGGTGGCCTGGGTGCCGATCACGCCGATCCGCCCGTTGCGCGTGGCCGCCACGGCCCGGCGCACGGCCGGCTGGATGACCTCGACGACGGGGATGCCGAGCCGGCCGGTGTAGCGCTCCCGCGCGTCGCGCAGCACGGCCGCCGAGGCGGAGTTGCACGCGATCACGAGCGCCTTGACGCCGGCCTCCACGAGCTCGTCCATGATCCCGAGCGCGAGCGCCCGGACCTGGGCGATCGGGCGCGGCCCGTACGGTGCATGGGCGGTGTCCCCCACGTACATCACGGGCTCGTGGGGCAGCTGGTCCATGATCGCGCGCGCCACGGTGAGGCCGCCGACGCCGGAGTCGAAGATGCCGATCGGCGAGGCCGCCGTGGCCCCGGTGGCCGGGGGGGAGGTCGGGCCGCTCATGCGTCCGGCCCCTCCGCGCCCGTGTCCCGGGGGTCCTCGGGCAGCTCGGACAGCATCTCGTCCATCAGGGTCTCCTGCAGCCAGGTGGTGAAGTTGTACAGCAGCGCCATGGTGGTCTCCACGTCCTGCGCGTGGCGCCAGTCGTCCACCGCGTGCACGCGGCGGGCGTCGTCGTCCGTCTCGATCCCGAGGCGCACGGCCAGCACGAGGCGCACGTCGTTCAGGGCCCGCCCGAAGGAGGGGGCCTGGTCATGGGGCACGGTGACCCGCGTGGAGCGCAGCGCCTCCAGGGCGCGGCGGGCGTCGTCGAGCTTGGCCGCGGTGAGGGCGTCCTCGGTGAGGGCGCGCTGCCGGGCCCGCTCGTGCTCGTCCGCGTGGGGCATGGAGTCCGGCAGCAGCCGCGCCACCGCCGGGTCCTGCGGCGCCGGACGCTCCTCGGCGGACTCCGCGCCCAGCTCCATCCCGCCCACGAGGGCCCAGAACGCGGCGTCGTGGCCGTCCTCGGCCGGCGCGTCCGGGCGGGGGGCGACGTCGCCCTGCGGCTCCGACGCCGGGCCGACCGCGTCCTCGGCCGGCGCGGGCGTCTCCGGGAGGACCTCGTCCTGCCGGTTCTCCAGGAGGGTCACCACGTCCTTGACGAGGCCGCGCAGCAGGCGCACCTCGGCCTTCTCGAGCTCCGCCACATAGCCGCGCCGCGTCCAGCGGAATCGCTGTGCCATCCTCGGCCCCCTCAGTCCTCGGCCTGCTCGAGGGTGGCCCACAGGCCGTAGCCGTGCATCGCGTTCACGTGCCCCTCGGCCACCTCGCGCCCGCCGGTGAACACCACGGACCGGCCTCTCTCGTGCACCTCGAGCATGAGGGTCTTCGCGCGGGCGGCGGAGTAGCCGAAGTGGGAGCGGAACACGTACGCCACGTAGCTCATCAGGTTCACCGGGTCGTTCCACACCACCACGTGCCAGGGACGGGCGAGCCCGTGGTCCTCGCGCGGACGCTCCAGCAGGGCGGTGTCCGTGCCCCCGGACTCCTCCGCCCCGTGTGAGGCCAGGACGGTCCACGGACGGGCGGCTGCGCGGGCGGACGGGCGGGACATGCGGTCCAGCATACGGAAGCGGAGCGGGCCTGACGTCGCATGACCCGTCCGATAGCCTGGCGCGGTGACCGAGACCACCCCCCGCACCTCCCCCGCCGCGGACGCATGCGCCGACGACTGGCGCATCCCGACGGCGCTGATGACCGACCACTACGAGCTGACCATGCTGCAGGCGGCCCTGCGGGCGGGCACGGCCCGGCGGCGCAGCCGGTTCGAGCTGTTCACGCGGCGCCTGCCCGAGGGCCGCCGGTACGGCGTGGTGGCCGGGACGGGCCGCGCGCTCGAGGGCCTCTCCCGGTTCCGGTTCTCCACCCCGGAGATCGACTTCCTCGCCGACCACTCCGTGGTGGACGACGCCACGCTGCAGTGGCTCGCGGACTTCCGCTTCTCCGGGGACATCCTGGGCTACGCCGAGGGCGAGGCCTACTTCCCGCACTCCCCCGTCCTGCAGGTCGAGTCCACCTTCGCGGAGGCCTGCATCCTGGAGACGTACCTGCTCTCCATCCTCAACTATGACTCCGCCGTGGCCTCCGCGGCCTCCCGCATGACCTCCGCGGCGCAGGGCCGCCCGTGCATCGAGATGGGCGCCCGCCGCATCCACGAGGAGGCCGCCGTGGCCGCCGCCCGCGCCGCCGTCATCGCCGGGTTCGCCGCCACCTCCAACCTGGAGGCCGGCCGCCGGTACGGCGTGAAGACGGTCGGCACCGCCGCCCACTCCTTCACCCTCCTGCATGACTCCGAGCGCGCGGCGTTCGAGGCTCAGGTCGCCGCGCTGGGCCGGGACACCACCCTCCTCGTGGACACCTACGACATCGAGCAGGGCGTGCGCACCGCCGTCGAGGTGGCCGGCCCCGAGCTGCGCAACGTGCGCCTGGACTCCGGCGACCTCGTCCAGCAGGCCCACGAGGTCCGCGAGCTGCTCGACTCCCTGGGGAACACGGAGACCGGCATCATGGTCACCTCCGACCTGGACGAGTACGCGATCGCGTCCCTGCGCTCGGCCCCCGTGGCCTCCTACGGCGTGGGAACCCGTCTGGTCACCGGTTCCGGCGCCCCCACCGCCTCCATGGTCTACAAGCTCGTGGCCCGCCAGGGCGACGACGGCGCCTGGGTGGACGTGGCCAAGGCCTCTTCGGGCAAGACGTCCCACGGCGGCCGCAAGGACGCCGTCCGCCGCCGCGACGCCCGCGGGCGCGCCGTGGCCGAGCTGGTGGGCGTCAACCGCTCCCCCGAGGCCGACGCCGACGACCGCCCCCTGCTGCACACCTTCGTCCAGGACGGCGAGCTGCTGGAGGGCTGGACCGGACCGGAGGCCGTCACCCGCGCCGCGGAGCGCCACGCCGCCTCCCTGGCCGAGCTGCCGCGGGCCGCCGCCCGTCTGCAGCCCGGCGAGGCCCTCATCCCGACGATCTTCCAGGAGGACTGACATGACCGAGCAGAACCACGCCCTCGTGATCGTGGACGTGCAGAACGACTTCTGCGAGGGCGGCGCCCTCGCGGTGACCGGCGGCGCCGCCGTCGCCGCCGCGATCGCCGACCATGTCAACGAGGCCCGCGACCGGTACACCGCCGTGGTCGCCACGCGCGACTGGCACGTGGACCCGGCCGGGCACTTCGCCGCCGCCTCCCTCGAGGACCGCGACGCCGCGCCGGACTACGTGCGCTCCTGGCCCGTGCACTGCGTGGCCGGCACCCCGGGCGCCGAGCTGCACCCGGACCTGTCCGCGGAGGACCTCGAGATCGACGCGGAGTTCCTCAAGGGCCAGCACGCCGACGGCTACTCCGGCTTCGACGGCGCCGAGGGCGATCCGGACACCGTCCGCTCCGGCGAGGAGGACTCCGCTCCGGCCGGCCCGTACGGCGCCACCCGCGGGGCCGCGCACGCGGCCGACGACGGCGCCTCCCTGGACGACTGGCTGCGCGAGGCCGACGTGGACGCCCTCACCGTGGTGGGCCTGGCCACCGACCACTGCGTGCGCGCCACCGTGCTCGACGCCCTCGAGGCCGGCTACGAGGTGACCGTGCGCACGGACCTGGTGGCCGGCGTCGACGAGGCCGCCTCCCAGGCCGCCCTGCACGAGATGGAGGCCGCCGGCGCGCTGCTGCGCGCGGGCGACTGAGCCCGGCGGGCGCCGGACGGCCCGCCGCCCTCACCGGCGCCCGACGAACCACCCGCGCAGCGTCTCCAGGCGCTTCTCCAGCTGCTCCTTCGACGCCTGGGCCACGGCGGGGCCGCCGGAGACCTCGCGCAGCCGGTTGTGGATCACCCCGTGCGGCTGGCCGGAGCGCGCGGACCACGCGGAGACCGTCTTGGACAGCTCGGCCCGCAGCTCCTTCATGCGCCGGTGGTCGACGACGTCGCGGCCCTCCTGCGGGGCGGCGGCGGGCTTGCGACGGATCTGCTCGTCCTGGCGCTGGCGCAGCAGCTCCGAGACCTGCTCGGCGTCCAGCAGGCCGGGGATGCCGAGGAAGTCCAGCTCCTCGTCCGAGCCCACGTCCCCGCCGAGGCCGAACTCGCCACCGTCGAAGAGGACCTTGTCGAAGCTGGCGCGGGACTCGAGGGCCTCGAACGAGGCCCGCGTGAGGGTCTCCGATCCGCGCTCGGCCCGGTTGGCCTCCGCGATCAGGTCCTCCTCGGGGGCCTGCGAGAGGTCCTCGAGCTCCTCCACCGCGACCGCGCCCTCGCGGCGGTCCAGGGCGTGGTCCCGCTCGAGCTCCATCTCGTTGGCCAGCAGCATCAGCTGCGGCACGGAGGGCAGGAACATGGAGGCCACCTCGCCGCGCCGCCGCGAGCGCACGAAGCGTCCCACGGCCTGGGCGAAGAACAGCGGGGTGGAGGTGCTCGTGGCGTAGACGCCCACGCACAGCCGGGGCACGTCCACGCCCTCGGACACCATGCGCACCGCCACCATCCACCGCTCGTCCGAGGCGGCGAACTCCTCGATCCGGTCCGAGGCGCCCTTGTCGTCCGAGAGGATCACGGCCGGCGCCTGGCCCGTGAGCGCCTGCAGCTGGGCCGCGTAGGCGCGGGCGTCCTCGTGGTCGGAGGCGATGACGAGGGCGCCGGCGTCGGGGATGCCGCGGCGGATCTCGGTGAGCCGCCGGTCCGCGGCGCGCAGCACCGAGGGGATCCACTCGCCCGCCGGGTCCAGCGCGGTGCGCCAGGCCGAGGCGGTGATGTCCTTGGTGGCGGCCTCGCCGAGCTGGGCCTCCATGACCTCGCCGGTGGAGGTCTTCCACCGCATCTGGCCGGAGTAGGCCAGGAAGATGACGGGCCGCACCACGTGGTCCCGCAGGGCCGGGCCGTAACCGTACGTGTAGTCGGCCGTCGAGCGCTCGAAGCCGTCCTCGCCGCGCTCGTAGCGGACGAACGGGATGTAGGCGTCGTCCGAGCGGAACGGGGTGCCCGTGAGGGACAGCCGCCGCGTGGCCGGCTCGAACGCCTCGCGGATGCCCTCGCCCCAGCTGCGGGCGTCGCCGCCGTGGTGGATCTCGTCCAGGATCACGAGCGTCTTGGCGGCCTCGGTGCGGTTGCGGTGCAGCACGGGCTTGTTCGCCACCTGCGCGTACGTCAGGGCGACCCCGCGGTACTCTGCCCCGTGGCGCCCGTCGGCGTTCTTGAAGTTCGGGTCGATCGCCAGGCCCACGCGGGCGGCGTTGTCCGCCCACTGCCGCTTGAGGTGGTCCGTGGGGGCCACCACGGTGAGCCGCTGCACCACCCCGGAGTCCATCAGGATCTTCGCCACGCGCAGCGCGAAGGTGGTCTTGCCCGCGCCCGGGGTGGCCACCGCGAGGAAGTCCTGGGGGGCCTCCTGCAGGTACTTCTCCAGGGCCTCCTGCTGCCACTGCCGCAGCTTGGGGGCGGTGCCCCACGCGGCGCGCTCGGGCAACGCCGGCGGGAGGTCCTCGCCGACGTGGAACAGGTCCGGCTGGATGCCGTCCGGGGTGGGGGCGCCGCTCGTTTCGGAGCGGCCCTCAGCCACGACCGCGACCGAAGAACCCGCCGCGCCTGCCGCCGCCGGAGCCGGCGTCGTCGCCGTCCTGGGGGTCGCGCAGGCCGTCGTAGATCTCCTGGCACAGGGGGCAGACGGGGAACTTGTTCGGGTCCCGGCCCGGCACCCACACCTTGCCGCACAGGGCGATCACGGGCTCGCCGGACAGCGCCGACTCCATGATCTTCTCCTTGCGGACGTAGTGCGCGAAGCGCTCGTGGTCCCCGGGCTCGACGTCCTGGAGCTGCTCTGCGCGCTCCAGCACGGAGGTGCCCCCGCCGGAGGGGGACAGCGGATCGGCCTGGAGGGGATCGGAGATGCTCATGCCCCCGATCCTACCGACCCCTCACCACGCCTTCACGGCCTGCAGGGTCTCCGCCTGCACGCGGTCGTACCAGGCCGCGCCCCAACGGACGCCCAGCCCCAGGGCGAGCACGCCCCACGCCACGCCGACGACGAGGGTCACCCAGGACCACACGCTCGCCCGGGTGGCCAGGAAGGCGATGAGCGGCACGGCCATCGGCACGGCGAGCACGCCGGTGGCCACCAGGGAGACGCCCTGCACGATGGCCGTGCGCGCCGCGGCGCCCTGCGGGGTCTTCAGCGGGCTGTCGCCCGGCTTCGGCACGGGGTAGACCCACCGGGCCGAGATCAGGCTGGACAGCCCGGTGCACGCGCCGAGCAGGCCCAGCGAGGCGCCCAGCATCGCGGGCAGCAGCGCCCAGTCGCCGTCCGCGGCCAGGGTGGCCACGGTCACCACGACGACGAGCGGCAGCCCCCAGCCGAAGAGGCCGAGGACGCGGCCCCAGCGGTCGTCCGCGCCCCGGACACCGGCCAGCACGTGGTGGTGGAAGGCGGTGTGGTCGTAGCCGATGTCCGCCGAGAGCGAGTAGCCCAGGGCCCACGCGGTGACCGGGCCCATGAGCAGGAGCAGGCCCAGGCCGTCCCCGCCCACCGTGGTGGACATGAACCAGAACAGCACGAGGAGCAGCGGGATGATCATCAGGCTGGCCAGGTACCGCGGGTCGGCGAACCAGTAGTGCTGGCAGCGGGCCGCGATGGCCGTGCGGGCGCTGGTGGCCGGCCGGCCCAGCCACCGCAGGTCCGCCGGGCGCCCGCCGCGACGGGCCGGTGCGGCCGAGCCGGCCGCGGCCCGCGGCTCCACGGTGCGGCGGATCGCGAGGTGCCACAGGGCCAGGGCCAGGACGGCCCACACCGCGGCCACCGCGAGGCGCAGCAGCACCGTGCCCCACGCCCCCTCGGCCGCGGCCGCCCCGACGGCCAGGCCCGACCCGAACGGGCTCCACGCGGCGGCGCGGGCCAGGATCGGACCGAGCCAGAACAGGTCCTCGATCGACTCCATCACCTGCAGGAACGCCACGCCGCCGAGCATCAGGGGCACGAGCACCACGAGCGAGAGGGCCTCGCGCACCCGGCGTCGCCCCGTGAAGGAGCTCAGCAGGCCGGTCACGCCGTAGCCGAGCGCCACCGCCGTCACCGCGGACAGCACCGCCCCCACGGCTCCCACGGCGAACGCGGCGGGGGTGTCCCACCAGGAGGCGGCCGTGCCCAGCAGCACCAGCAGCGTGAGCGCGCCGACCGGCGTCGTGAAGGTGGACAGGAGCAGCCCCGCCACCAGCGTGCGCGCGGGCACGGGGAAGAGCACGAAGCTGGACGGGTCCAGGGTCGCGTCCACGCCGGTGACCAGGGACGGCAGCACCGTCCACAGGAGCACGACGGCGGAGCCGACGAGCACCGTGACGATCCCCCGCGTGGCGGTGTCCAGCTCGGGCAGGCCCATGACCAGGCCGGCGACGAGGAGGGCCGCCAGGGCGGCGAAGTACAGGGTGCCGATCACGGAGAACACGAGCGTCAGGGTGGACTTCCGCCACCCGTTGACGGTGAGCGCCCAGCGCAGGCGGGTGAGGATCAGAGCCATGCCAGCCCCTCCCCGGTGTGCCGGCCGCCGACGAGGTCCACGAAGCGCTCCTCGAGGTCGCGCCCGGCGCGGACCTCCTCGAGGGTGCCGGCGGCCCGCAGGACGCCGTCGGAGATGACGGCCACATGGGTGCACATGCGCTGGACCAGGTCCATCACGTGGCTCGAGACGATCACGGTGCCGCCGCGGCCCACGTAGTCGTGCAGGATGTCGCGGATGTTGGCGGCGGAGACGGGGTCCACGGCCTCGAACGGCTCGTCCAGGACCAGCACGTCCGGGGCGTGCACCATGGCGGCGGCCAGGGTGACCTTCTTGGTCATGCCGGCCGAGTAGTCGACCACGAGCTTCCGCCCGGCGTCCTCGAGGTCCATGACCCGCAGCAGGTCCGCGGTGCGCTCGTCCACCACGGCCCGGTCCAGCCCGTGCAGCAGGCCCGCGTAGGTGATCAGCTGGGCGCCGGTGAGCCGGTCGAAGGTGCGCACGCCGTCCGCGAGGACGCCGACGCGGGACTTCGCCGCCAGCGGGTCCGCCCACACGTCCACGCCGTGCAGCCACACGCGCCCGGCGTCGGGCCGGAGCATGCCGGTGGCCATGGACAGGGCCGTGGTCTTGCCGGCGCCGTTGGGGCCGACCACGCCGTAGAACGAGCCCGCGGGGACCTCGAGGTCGAGCCCGGCGAGGGCCACCTTCTCCCCGTAGCGCTTGGCGAGCCCGCGGGTGACGAGGGCGAGGTCCGGGTCCGGGGAGTCCTGTGCACGCATGGGCACCACGGTACAGAACCGGCTGTGCCGGGGCCTCCCCCGTGCGGGGGAGATCCGCGGTGGCCCGATCCCGCCGCGGGCGACCCGTCCCGCGCCTGCTCAGAACAGGGCGGCGGCGAGCTTCCGACGGGAGGCCTGCACGCGCGGGTCGTCCCCGCCCACCACGGTGTAGAGCTCCACCAGATGGGCGCGGGCGGCGTCGCGGTCCTCGCCCGGGTGCGCGGCCACGAACCGCACCAGACGGGCGAAGGCGTCCTCCACGTGGCCGCCGAGCACGTCCAGGTCCGCCACGGCAGTCTGGGCGGCGACGTCGTCCGGGGCCTCGGCCGCGGCGGTGCGCACGGCGGCGGCGTCCGCGTCCTGCGTCCGCAGCATCAGCTGGGCCGCCGCCAGGCCCTGCCGGGCGACGTCGTCCGCGGGGCTCTCGTCCAGGGCGGCCTGCCATGCGGCCACCGCGCCGGGCAGGTCGCCCGCCGCGAGCGCGTCGTGCGCGGGGCGGTGCCGGGCCGGCACAGTCGGGGCGGCGGGAGCGGCGTCGCCGCCGGCGGCACGGGCGGGGGCGACGGCGGGCACCTGGCCCGCCACCCCGTTCTGGCGCGCCACCTCGAACAGCTCCCCCAGGAGCCGGTCGAGGGTCTCGGCCGGCACCTCCTGGTTGACGAGCGGGACCGGCTGACCCGCGACCACCGCGACCACGGCGGGGCCGGCGCCGAGGCCGAACGCGGCCAGCACCTGGGGCTCGGCCGCCACGTCGAGCCGGGCCATCACGAGACGGCCGGCCTGCGCGTCCACGGCCTCGGCGAACTGCGTGGACAGGGCCTCGGAGACCTCGTCCCCGGGCACGTGCAGGTGGAACAGCACCGGCACCTGCGCCGAGAGCTGCACGAGCTGCTGCAGGAGCGACGGGTCGGCGTCGAGGATCACCCACGAGCCGCCCTCGGCGCCGTGCGGGGCCCCCGGAGCGTTCGACGCCGGAGCGCCCGCGGGCACGGCGGGGTCGGCGGCGGGCTGCGGCGTGCGCAGGGCGGACAGATCCACCGCGCCGCGCAGCGAGGGGGCCGAAGGGGGCTGAGTGGTCACGAGGAGCTCCTTGTCTCTCGGGAGGCGATGTCTCGGGCCCCGGGCGGGCGAGGCGCCCGCATGCGGGCCCGGTCCCAGGTCACCACGGTAGTCCCCCGCGCCGCCGGTCGCCCGCGGCGTGCGCGGGCCCCTCGCGTAGTCTGGCGCCGTGCAGCCAGGTCAGCGCCCCACCAGCCCCGCTTCGCGCTCCGCCGCGCCGTCCGAGGACACCGCCGCCCGCGCCCCCGGGTCGACGGCGGCCCCCCGCCCGGAGCCCGCGGCCCCGGACCCGGCGACCACGCAGGTCCCGCCGGCCCCGGTGTCGATGGACGGCCCGGCCTCGTCCCGCCCGGGCACCCGCCCGACGGGCCTGTCGGCGCGCCTGGGGCGACGGCTGCGCTGGGGCGGGCTCGTACGTCGTCGCGACACCACATGGCTGCCCGCCGAGCCCGCGGACGACCCCACGGCCCCACCGCCGGCCGAGGACACCCCCGTCGTGACCGTCCGCGCCCCCGTGGCGACGGGGTTCCTGCTGGCTACCGGGGTGATGCTTGCGCTGAGCGTGGTGTGGGTGCTGCAGACCAACGGCCAGCTGCTCGTGTGGATCGCCGCCGCCCTGTTCATCGCCCTCGGCCTCGACCCGGTGGTGCGGCGCATCGAGCGCTGGGGCGCGCCCCGATGGGCGGGGGTCCTCGCCGCGGCGCTGGGCCTGGCGGCCGTGGCCGGCGCGATCGTGGCCCTGCTCGTGCCGACGGTCGTGGAGCAGTCGACCCAGCTCGTGACCGGCCTGCCCGCGACGGTCGAGGACGTCATGGGGACCCCGTGGTTCCAGCAGCTCGACCGCCAGTTCCGGATCCGGGACGCCATGAACCAGCAGGTCGAGGGGATCACCTCGGACGGCGCCGCCCTGTTCAGCGACCTGGTCGCGCTCGGCCAGACGTTGCTGAACGGTGCGTTCTCGGTGCTGATCGTCGTCGTGCTCTCCCTGTACTTCCTCGCCTCCCTGCCGCAGGTGAAGTCCTGGGTGTACCGCATGGCGCCGCGCTCGAAGCGCGGGCGGGTCGAGGTGCTCGGCGAGGAGATCAGCTCGTCCGTGGGCTACTACGTGATGGGGCAGACGGTGGTGGCGGTGCTCAACGGCACGGTCGCCTTCCTGGCGATGTCGATCGCCGGCACGCCGTTCGCAGCGCTCCTGGCGTTCGCCGCCGCGATCCTCGCCTTCATCCCGCTCGTCGGCGCGGTCCTCGGCGGCACACTGTTGACCCTGATGAGCCTGCTGGAGTCGTGGCAGAGCGCGGCCGTGTTCGCCGCGATCTACTTCCTCTACCTGCAGGTCGAGGCGTACGTCGTCTCCCCCCGCGTCATGGCCCGCACCGTGGCGGTGCCCGCATCGGTGGCCGTGATCGCCGTGATCGCCGGCGGCGCACTGCTCGGCCCCCTGGGCGCCATCATGGGCATCCCGACGGCGGCGGCGATCCTGCTCCTGGTCCGCGAGGTCCTCATCCCGCGCCAGGACGAGCGCTGACCCCGGCCCCTCAGCGGGAGGCGCGGGTGCGCCAGCACACCGGATGCCAGTGGCGACGGTCCGCCCCGGCGTCCTCGTCGCCCATGATCCAGTCGGAGCGCCACGCCACCAGGTGCGCCTGGCCCTGGCGGATGGTCCGCCCGCAGCCCGGGCACGTGTAGTCCTTTACGGCTCGCCAGGCGGGGATGTCACGGACGTGCCAGCCGCCGTCGCCGCCCGTCTGGTGCGAGTACCCGCTGTCCCAGCCCAGGGCCTGCTCGAGCGGGTCGGCGCGGCCGGGACCGAGGCGGGACCGGCGCGGCGTGCCGCCGTCCGCGCGCCCCCCGCGGCGCGGGGCCGAGGGGCGGCGGGGGCGGTTCGAGCGGGGCATGCCACCCATGCTGGCACACGGGCCGCGCTGCACCCCGCCCCTAGATGTACTGACCGGGGATGTTGATCAATCGGGCCGGTGAAGGCGTCGAACGGATTCGACGTGGTCTGCCAGCTCGCCGTCGGTGAGAGGGGGCAGTCGGAGGAACCATCGGTACAGGAGGGGGGCCAGCAGAAGCTCTGTGGCTCGCTCGGGATTGTCGAGTCCGTCGGCAGCAACCACCCGCGCGAACTGCTGCTGCTGGCGCTGAAGAAGTGCGGTGTGGAACTGACGTGCGATCACCGCGTCGCTCTGGACTGCGGCGGCCAGCATCCGTAGCAGCGAGGCTCGCGGTTCTGACGCGAGTTCGGCGCTGGTCGCCTTCAGCGCCTCGACGAGCTCGGGGTAGTTGCTGGCGGGTTCGGACACGGCAGATTCCGTCGCCAGGGCGTCGAACAGGAGTGCATGGATCGATGGCCATGTGCGGTAGAGCGTTTGCTTGCCGACACCGGCTTCGGCCGCGACGCCTTCCATGGTGAGTGCGTTCGGGCCGCCGCGCTCTGCGAGGCGCAGGACGGCGGAAAGAACGCGAGCGGCGGTGGCAGGGCGGGCCATGCCAGCAGTATAGAAACGAGACGCACCGTCTCGTAACGTGCTTGAATGGGCCTATGACCACACCGAAGACCTGGTTCATCACCGGTGCGAGCAGCGGCCTCGGCCTTGCGTTGACCCGCCGGGTGCTGGCTGTGGGTGATCGCGTCGTTGCAACGAGCCGGCGGGGCGTGCTCCCTGTGCAGCACCCGTCTCTGAGCGTGGTGCGGCTCAACCCGGCCGACCGGGATGAGTGCCGGCGGGCCATTCTGAAAGGTCACGAGACCGCGGGCTGTCTAGACGTCTTGGTGAACAACGCGGGCTATGGCCTCGTCGGTGCCACTGAGGAAGTCAGCGAGGAGGAAGCGAGGGCCATCCTCAACGTCGACCTTCTCGGCCCCTTGTGGCTCACGCAGGCTGCTCTTCCGCTGATGCGTGCCCAGGGCAGTGGTCACATCGTTCAGATCTCGTCGACCGGCGGAGTCGGTGCCATGCCCCTGCTCGGGCTCTACAACGCCGCGAAGTGGGGTCTCGAGGGGTTTACCGAATCCTTGGCGGGCGAGGTGAGCTCGATGGGTGTGCGAGTCACCCTCGTTGAGGTCGGTGCTATGAATACCCAGTGGGCCACCTCGGGGATGCAGTTCAGTGCACCAATTCCCGCGTATGACGAGCTGCGCGAACGACTCTTCGGAACCGCTGTCGTGCCATGGCCAAGCGAGCCTGGGGCCACGGGCGGCGGGTCGTCGCCGGAGGCCATCGCCGAGGGGATCCTTGCCCACGTCACAGCATCGGAAGGACCCCTGCGGCTGGTCCTCGGTGAGGGGGCCGCCGACCAGATCCGCATGGTCCTCGATCAACGCCAGCAGGACTATGCAGGTCAGCCGGGATTTCAGGTCGACCACTGACCGGCGTCGAACAGTCGGCTGTGTTCATCGACTGGGCGGAGTCGTTCAGGCCAGCCCTCAGCGGCGGACCGCTCCACGTTCGCAGTCGCGTCATGAATTGCCCGGGATGCAGGCCACTTCGGGTGGCCTGCCTTCCCGCTCTGAGGAGGACTTATCAGCCACGCCAACGCGGCTCTGACACCACGTCACCGCCTGAAGGTCGCCCGTCTCGTTCTTGAGGACGGGTGGCCGATCAACGAGGTCGCCGCCCGCTTCCAGGTGTCCTGGCCGACCGTGAAGCGATGGGTCGACCGGTACCTGGCCGGCGAGTCGATGCAGGACCGGTCGTCACGCCCAAGAACGTCGCCGAACAAGACCGCGAAGACGGTGTCAAAGCGGTGCGTGAGCCTTCGAATGCGACTGCGGGAAGGGCCCGTTCAGATCGCTTCCCGACTCGACATCGCACCGTCCACCGTGCATCGCATCCTCACCACGGCGCGCCTGAACCGGTTGTCCTACGTGGATTGCACCACCGGTGAGCCCGTCCGCCGGTACGAGCACCCTCACCCCGGGTCGCTGGTTCACGTGGACGTGAAGAAGGTCGGGAACATCCCTGACGGTGGCGGTTGGCGCTACGTCGGCCGCCGCCAAGGCGAGAAGAACCGCGCCGCCACCCCAGGCAAGCCGCGCAACCAGTACGGCGGCCTGAAACTCGGGTACGCGTTCGTCCACACCGTCATCGACGACCACTCCCGCGTCGCATACACCGAGGTCCACGACGACGAGACCGCCATCACTGCCGTCGCCGTCCTTCGCCGGGCGGTGCAGTGGTTCGCCGGCCATGGCGTCACCATCGAGCGGGTGCTGTCGGACAACGGTGGGGCGTACCGCTCGCACCTGTGGCGCGATACCTGCCATGGCCTGTCGATCACGCCGAAACGGACCCGCCCGTACCGCCCGCAGACCAATGGGAAGGTGGAGCGCTTCCACCGGACGATGGCCGACGGGTGGGCCTACGCCCGCTGCTACACCAGCGAGCAAGAACGCCGCGACGCGCTCGAGCCGTGGCTGGGGCACTACAACGAAGTGCGACCGCATACCGCGTGCGGTAACCAGCCGCCACTCACCAAACTCAGAGCGGCTGGCTACTCTTCGGCGGCTTCGACGCCCACGCCGGGCGGCTCCTGGGTGAAGAACTCGGGGTCCGAGTAGGGAAGGATCGTCCAGTGGAGATCCCCCGCCGAGTCGATCCGGCTAGGAACGGAGGCGTCTTGTTGGCGGGTGTGGTCCTGGATCAGATGCATCTGAACTACCTTGGCCGCTCGACGAATCTGCTCCACGATCCCCCCGGCGGGTATGTCCAGCGGCGAGGAGATCCGGTCGGCTGCACGGTCGACATAGAAGCCAGCCTGCTTGTCGAGGTTCCGCTGCCGCGCCAACCCATGGAACGTCTCCAAGTCCGGCAACTGGTAGTACGCGATCCGACGGTCTGGGTCCCAGAAGCCACCCAGACCTGACGCAAACTGCTCCGCCACCTGCAGCTTTTCTGCATGTGGTGCGCGGGTGGTGCGTAGGCCGTCCGGAACCCGAACCAGGCCAGGTTCGTGAGGCTGCACCCCGTAGAGGCCCAAAGGTGCACTCCACTCCCACTCGGCGGCCTCGTAAAGCCAGCGTGCCTTCGCCACTTCCTCCATCGCGAGCACCAGGAGCGCCTGAGCCCGGCCGGCACTGCCCCGGGCCGCCAGGGCGTGGGCATCCTCCACAAGCGCCACCGCGTTCGCCATCAGGGACTTCCACCATCGGCGCGCGAAGTCTGCGCTGACCTCTTCAACCTGCAGCTCGCCCATGCAGCGAGTATCTCGCGTCACCGGCCGATCCTCGATCAACGTCTCCGGTCAGTACACCTAGACTGGGGCGGTGCGTCTCGTCATCGCCCGCTGCTCCGTCACCTATGAGGGCCGCCTCAACGCCCACCTGCCCACCGCCACGCGCCTGCTGATGGTCAAGGCGGACGGGTCCGTCCTCGTGCACTCGGACGGCGGCTCGTACAAGCCCCTGAACTGGATGTCCCCGCCCGCCACGCTGCACGTCGAGGAGCCCTCCGAGGAGCAGGCCGCGCAGGGCGTGGCGCAGGTGTGGCGGGTGCAGGCGAAGAAGTCGGACGACCGGCTCACCGTGCTCCTCGAGGAGGTCCTCTCGGACACCAGCCATGATCTCGGCGTGGACCCGGGCCTGGTGAAGGACGGCGTGGAGGCGGACCTGCAGCGCCTGCTCGCCGAGCAGATCGGCCTCCTCGGGGACGGCCACACCCTGGTCCGGCGCGAGTACATGACGGCGATCGGCCCCGTGGACATCCTCGCCAAGGGCCCGGGCGGGCACGCGGTGGCGGTGGAGCTCAAGCGCCGCGGAGACATCGACGGTGTCGAGCAGCTCACCCGGTACCTCGAGCTGATGAACCGGGACCCGCTGCTGGCGCCGGTCACCGGCGTGTTCGCCGCACAGCAGATCAAGCCGCAGGCCCGCACCCTGGCCGAGGACCGCGGGATCCGCTGCGTGACCCTCGACTACGACGCGATGCGCGGCGTCGACGATGCCGAGTCCCGCCTGTTCTGAGCCGCCGGACGGGCTGGTCGCCGCCACCGCGCCGCTCGTGGGCCCGGACCCCGGAGCCGACCCCGTCCCGTGGACGGCCGTGTGGGCGGAGGAGGACGGGGCCGAAGACGTCCTCGTGTGGTCCGGCCCGGCGGACCGTGCATCCCGCGCCCTGCTGGTCCGTGCCCGCCCCGTGCCCGCCCTGCGTCTGAGCTCCACCCTGATGGACCACCACGTCCACGGGGGCACAGGCGTGGACGCGGCCACCGCCGACCCGGACGCGGTGGTCCGATGGCTGCGGTCCCTGCGGTCCGCCGGCGTGGGCCGCACCCTGGCCTCGCTGCCCGCCCTGGGCCCGGAGGCGCTGGCCGAGGCCCTCGAGCGGCTGCGCGGACCCTGGGAGCGGGGGCTGCTGGCCGGGGCGCACCTCGAGGGCCCCTTCCTCTCCCCCGCCCGCGCGGGGGCCCACGCCCCGGAGGTCCTCTGCCCGCCCGACTCCGCGGCGGGCCGGCGGATCCAGGCCGTGATCGACGCCGTCCGAGGCGCGGGCGACCCCACCCCCGTGGTGACGCACCTGTTCAACGCGATGCGCCCCTTCCATCACCGCGACCCGGGACCCCTGCCCGCGCTCCTGGCCGCCGCCCGTCAGGGTCGGGCGCGCCTCGAGCTGATCGCCGACGGCGTGCACGTGGCCGACGAGGTGCTGGCGGAGCTCCTCGAGGACCCCGGGCTGGCGCCCCGCATCCTCCTGGTCTCCGCCGCCGTGGCGGCCACGGGTGCCCGTGCGCGCCGCGGCGGACGCGCCCCGCCTGGACGCCGGTGACTCCCCCGCCCTGGCCGGCGGCGCGGTCGGCCTGCCGCCGGCGGGCGGGTGCGGGTCCTCACCGTTCCGGAGGGGGCGCGGCGGGCCGGGTGACCCGTGGCCGGCTCGGCCCTCAGGCCCGGCCCGGCGGATGCCACCAGGAGTGCCCGGCCTGGGAGGGACCGGACTCGGACCATGCGCGCAGCGCGCCGGCGACGGCGTCCTCCACCTCGAGGGTCACCGCGGCGCCGGCGGTGCCGATCTCCAGGCGCGTGCGACCGGCGGTCTCCGCGGGCGCCCGGGTGATCTCGAGGTCCCAGCGACGCGCCGACCAGCACGTCCGCTCGGGCAGCCACCGGGACGCGAGGGACAGCCGGTCCTCCCCGTAGCGCCCCACCACCCGACGGCGTCGGCCGCCCTCGCCCACGACGACGCCGTCGAACGCCCCCGGAGACGACATGAGGGTCCGGTGCCGCATCCAGGCGGCCAGCGCCAGCAGTGCGAGCACTGCCGACGCCGCCACGAGAAGCAGCACCGGACCCTGCATGATCGAGCGGCCGGTCCGCGGCGTCAGGCCGCGGCACCGCCCAGCTGGGCGGCAGAGGCCGCGATCACCACGCGGTCGTGGTCCACGGAGAAGAAGCCTCCCTGGGCCTGCGCGGTGACGGTCCCGCCGTCGGTGGTGCGGACCACGACCTCGCCGTCGCCGAGCACGGCGAGCATCGGGGTGTGGCCGGGGAGGATGCCGATCTCGCCGTTGATCGTGCGCGCCGAGACGGCGGACGCCGACCCGGACCAGATGGCCTTCTCCTCGGAGACGATCTCCACTGCGAGCTCAGCCATGGATCAGCCCTCGGCCTGGATCTTGGCCCACTCGCGCTCGACGTCGTCCATGCCGCCGACGTTGTAGAAGGCCTGCTCGGCGATGTGGTCCACGTCGCCGTCGGCGATCGCCTTGAAGCCCTCCACCGTGTCCTTGATCGGCACGGTGGAGCCCTCCACGCCGGTGAACTGCTTGGCGGTGTAGGTGTTCTGCGAGAGGAACTGCTCGATCTTGCGGGCGCGGCCCACGGTGATCTTGTCCTCCTCGGAGAGCTCGTCCACGCCGAGGATCGCGATGATGTCCTGCAGCTCCTTGTTCTTCTGCAGGATCTGCTTCACGCGGATGGCGGTGTCGTAGTGGTCCTGGCCCACGTACTGCGGGTCGAGGATGCGCGAGGTCGACGCCAGCGGATCCACCGCCGGGTACAGACCGCGGGACGCGAGGTCACGGGTCAGGTTGGTCGTGGCGTCCAGGTGGGCGAACACGTTGGCCGGGGCCGGGTCCGTGTAGTCGTCCGCGGGGACGTAGACGGCCTGCATCGAGGTGATGGAGTGGCCGCGGGTCGAGGTGATGCGCTCCTGCAGGACGCCCATCTCGTCCGCCAGGTTCGGCTGGTAGCCCACCGCGGAGGGCATGCGGCCCAGCAGCGTGGAGACCTCGGAGCCGGCCTGCGAGAAGCGGAAGATGTTGTCGATGAACAGCAGCACGTCCTGGTTCTGCACATCGCGGAAGTACTCCGCCATGGTCAGCGCGGACAGGGCCACGCGCAGACGCGTTCCCGGCGGCTCGTCCATCTGGCCGAACACGAGGGCGGTGTCCTTGAGGACGTCCGCCTCGTCCATCTCGACCCACAGGTCGTTGCCCTCACGGGTGCGCTCGCCCACGCCGGCGAACACGGAGGTGCCGCCGAAGTTGCGGGCCACGCGGGTGATCATCTCCTGGATGAGCACGGTCTTGCCCACGCCGGCGCCGCCGAACAGGCCGATCTTGCCGCCCTTGATGTACGGGGTCAGCAGGTCGATCACCTTGATGCCGGTCTCCAGCATCTCGGTGGAGCCCTCCAGGGAGGCGAAGCTCGGGGCGGGCCGGTGGATCGGCCAGCGCTCCTGGACGCCCAGCTCGGAGATCGGCATGTCCAGGCTCTCGCCGAGCACGTTGAAGATGTGGCCCTTGACCACGTCGCCGACGGGCACGGAGATCGGGGCGCCGGTGTCCTGCACGTCGGCGCCGCGGACGAGGCCGTCGGTCGACTGCAGCGAGATGGCGCGCACCATGTTGTCGCCGAGGTGCTGGGCGACCTCGAAGGTGATGGTGCGGGTCTGGCCGGCGAGCGTGACCTGCGTGGTCAGCGCGTTGTAGACCTCCGGCATGGCGTTCGCCGGGAACTCGGCGTCGATCACGGGGCCGATGACGCGGGCGACGCGCCCGGTGGCGCCGGCGGTGGGTGCCGCGCCCTGGTCGGTGAAGGTGGCAGTCATCTCTCTCACTTCTATCGTGTGTGGATGGCGGGTCGGATGAGTCGAGGGGCTCAGGAGTTGTTGAGCGCGTCCGCGCCCGCGATGAGCTCGGTGAGCTCCTGGGTGATCTCCGCCTGACGGGCGTTGTTCATCAGGAGCGTGTACTCCTTGATGAGGCTCGTGGCGTTGTCACCGGCCGACTTCATGGCCCGCTGACGGTTGGCCAGCTCGGAGGCGGCCGACTGGAGCATGGCGTTGAAGATGCGCGACTCGATGTACTTCGGCAGGAGGGCGTCGAGGACCTCCTCGGCGTCCGGCTCGAACTCGTAGAGCGGGAGGACGTCCTCGGCGGTGGCCGAGACCTCCTCGACGACCTCGAGCGGCAGCAGCCGGATGACGCGCGGGGTCTGCTTCACGAGCGACTCGAACTCGGTGAAGACCACGTGGATCTCGTCCACGCCGCCCGCCGCGGTGTCCTTGAGGAAGGCGTCCACGAGGGTGCGGCCGATCTCCTTGGCGCGCTCGGCCTTGGGGGCGTCCGTCTGGCCCGTCCACAGCTCGACGTACTCGCGGCCGCGGAAGTCGAAGTACGTCTGCGCCTTGCGGCCCAGCACGTAGACGTCCACGTCCCTGCCCTGCTCGTGGAGGGCGGTGAGCAGCTGCTCGGCCTTGCGCAGGACGTTGGCCGAGTACGCGCCGGCCAGGCCGCGGTCGGAGGACATGATGAGCACGGCGGCCCGCGTGGGGTTCTCGCGCTCGGTGGTGAGCACGTGCTCGATGTCGTGCTGGCTGGAGACGGCGCTGACGGCCCGCGTGATCGCGTTCGCGTAGGGCAGCGACTGGTTGACCCGCTCGCGTGCCTTCGTGATGCGGGACGTGGCGATCAGCTCCATCGCCTTGAAGATCTTGCGCATCGACGTCGTCGAGGCGATCTTCTGGCGGTAGACCCGGATCTGGGCTCCCATGGTGGTCCTTTCCCTGGCGGGAGGGCGGCCCGGCGTCGTCCCCGTGGGGTCCGACGCCGGATCACTTCCTCACCGACCGTCGGTCAGCGCTTCTGCTTGGTGATCTGCTCCTGCGCGACCTGGTCCTGACCGATCGCGCGGTGCTCCTCGTGGCCGGGGACGACACCGTCGTGGCCGGTGGCCTGGAAGCCCTTCTTGAACGCCTCGATCTCGCGCTCCAGCGCGGCGACCGTGTCGTCCTCGAGCTTGCCGGTCGAGCCGATCGCCGCGAGGGCGACGTCCTTGCGGCGCAGGTGGTCGATGAACTCGCGCTCGAAGCGCAGCACGTCCTCCACCGAGACCTCGTCGAGGTGGCCCTTGGAGCCGGCCCAGATGGACACGACCTGCTCCTCGACCGGGTACGGCGAGTACTGCGGCTGCTTGAGCAGCTCCATCAGGCGCTCACCTCGGGCGAGCTGGCGGCGGGTGGCCGGGTCCAGGTCGGAGGCGAACATGGAGAACGCCTGCTGGTCGCGGTACTGCGCCAGGTCGAGCTTCAGCGTGCCGGAGACCTTCTTCATGGCCTTCACCTGCGCGGCGCCGCCCACGCGGGACACCGAGATGCCCACGTCCACGGCCGGACGCTGGTTGGCGTTGAACAGGTCCGACTGCAGGAAGATCTGGCCGTCGGTGATGGAGATGACGTTGGTCGGGATGTAGGCCGACACGTCGTTCGCCTTGGTCTCGATCAGCGGCAGGCCGGTCATCGAGCCCGCGCCCATCTCGTCCGAGAGCTTGGCGCAGCGCTCGAGGAGCCGGGAGTGGAGGTAGAAGACGTCGCCCGGGTAGGCCTCGCGTCCCGGGGGACGGCGCAGCAGCAGGGACACGGCGCGGTAGGCCTCGGCCTGCTTCGACAGGTCGTCGAAGATGATCAGGACGTGCTTGCCGCCGTACATCCAGTGCTGGCCGATGGCCGAGCCGGCGTAGGGGGCGAGGTACTTGAAGCCGGCCGGGTCGGAGGCCGGGGAGGCCACGATCGTGGTGTACTCCAGGGCGCCGTGCTCCTCGAGGGTCGCGCGGACGCCGGCGATCGTGGAGGCCTTCTGGCCCACGGCCACGTAGACGCAGCGGACCTGCTTGTCCACGTCGCCCGACTCCCAGTTCGCCTTCTGGTTCAGGATGGTGTCGACGGCGATGGCCGTCTTGCCGGTCTGGCGGTCACCGATGATCAGCTGGCGCTGGCCGCGGCCGATCGGGATCATGGCGTCGATCGCCTTGATGCCGGTCTGCAGCGGCTCGTGCACCGACTTGCGCTGGGTCACGGTGGGCGCCTGCAGCTCGAGGGCGCGGCGGCCCTCGGCCTCGATCGGGCCCATGTCGTCCAGCGGCTGGCCCAGCGGGTCCACGACGCGGCCCAGGAAGCCGTCGCCCACGGGCACGGAGAGGATCTCCCCCGTGCGCTGGACCTCCATGCCCTCGCGGATCTCCTGGAACTCGCCGAGCACCACGACGCCGATCTCACGGGCGTCGAGGTTCTGGGCCAGGCCGAGGATGCCGTTCTCGAAGCGCAGCAGCTCGTTCGCCATGACGGAGGGGAGGCCCTCCACCCGGGCGATGCCGTCCGCCGCGGAGATGACGCGGCCCACCTCGGTGCGCTCGGTGTCCGACGGTTCGTACGATGCCGCGAAGTCGTTCAAGGCATTGCGGACATCGTCGGCGTTGATGGTCAGTTCGGCCATCTGCAGTCCCTGCTCTCTGTGCTTGGTGATCATCGACGTGACGATGATGCGGATGTTCGTGGATGGGCCGTGGGCGGCCTGGCCGGCACGCGCCGGTCAGGCCGCCATGCGGCGCTGGAGGTCGTTGAGCCGGCTGGCCATGGACCCGTCGACGACGTCGTCCCCGACCTGCACGCGGATGCCCCCCACCACGGAGGGGTCCACGGTCACATCGAGCACGAGGTCCCGGCCGAAGGCCCGGCGCAGGCCCGCGGCGAGCCGCTCCTGCTGACCGGCGTCGAGCGGACGGGCGACCGTCACCTCGGCGATCCACTGGCGCTGGCGCTCCGCCACGACGTCCGCGTGCTGACGCACCGCGGCGAAGGGCTTGACGCCGCGCGGGGAGGCCACCGCGCGCTCGACGAGCAGACGGCCGGCCTCGGAGGCCTGCGGCCCCAGGAGGCGCGTGGCCAGCTGCGCCCGCGCGGAGGCGGGGGCGCGCTGGTCGGTCAGCGCGCGCTGCACGTCGTGCGACTCCTCGGCCACGCGGTTGAAGGCCAGGAGCTCCCCCGAGAGGGCGGCCAGGCCGTCGTGCCCGCCACGGGCCGCCTCGCCGGCGGCCGCGTGGGCGGCCGCCGTCTCGAGGGCGTCCCCGAAGTCACGCTCGGTCGACCAGCGCCGACCCGCGAGGTCCTTGAGGACCTGCAGCGCACCGGGGCCCACCCGACTGCCGAACAGGGAGTCCACGACGCCGGAACGGCGCTCGGTGCTCCAGGCGGGGTCCGTGAGGGCGCGCCGCAGCCCGCCCTGCTGGTCCACGACGTCCAGCGCCGCGAACAGCTCGCGTGCCAGGGCGACGCCGCCCTCGTCCAGCACCGTGCCGACCTCCTTCAGGGAGGCGGCCAGCGAGTCCCTCGATGCGCCCGTGGTCATTCGGACACACCTGCGCTCTGGTGCCGGTCGAGGTCAGCGAGGAAGCGGTCCACCACACGCTGGGAGCGGGCGTCGTCCTCGAGGGACTCGCCCACGATCTTGCTCGCGAGGGTGGTGGCCAGCGTGCCGACCTCACCCTTGAGCTGCGCGGCGGCCTGGGCGCGGTCCGCGGCGATCTGGGCCTGGGCCTGCTCCGTGATGCGCGCCGACTCGGACGCGGCGCGCTCGCGCGCCTCGGCCACGATCTGGGCGCCCTCGGTGCGGGCCTCCTCGCGGATGCGGTTGGCCTCCTGGCGGGCGTCCGCCAGCTGGCTCTCGTAGTCCGCCATCATCGCGTTCGCCTCGGCCTGGGCCTTCTCTGCCTTGGCGAGACCGCCCTCGATCGCCTCGACGCGGTCCGTGTAGGACTTCTCGAGGGCCGGGACGATGAACTTGACGACGATGAACATCAGCACGGCGAAGCCCACCGTGGTGACGAGGATCTCCCACGGGTTCGGGATCAGGGGGTTGGCCCCCTCCGCCGCCGCGAGGATCAGTCCGTTGCTGATCATCTTCTAACCATCCTTCGATCGGGTGTCCTGTCAGGCGTGGGCCGGGCCGCCGCGGACACGGCGGCCGGCCCTGGCACGGACAGGATCAGTTGATGACGAAGGCGAAGACCAGGCCGAGGATGGCGAGGGCCTCGGCGAGCGCGAAGCCCAGGAGGGCGATCGGCTGCAGGATGCGCTGGGCCTCGGGCTGACGGGCGACGCCGTTGATGTAGGCGGCGAAGATGAGGCCCACGCCGATCGCGGAGCCGATGGCGGCGAGGCCGTAGCCGATCATGTTGAGGGAGCCGGAGATTTCCATGGTGCTTCCTTTCACGGGGCCGGGTGGTCCGGCCGGGTTGGGGGGAGGAGGTCCTCCCGGAGTGGTTCCTCCGAGCGGAGGGCCGGGAAGTCTGGTGACGGCGGTGCCGTCGGACCCGTCACCGCCGACCGGGGCCGGCGGTGCGGGGAGATCAGTGGTCGTTCGCGTCGATCGCGCCCTGGATGTACAGGGCGGTCAGGAGCGTGAACACGAAGGCCTGCAGGTACATGAGCAGGATCTCGAGGAGGTAGAGGGCCACCGAGGCCAGGATCACGAGGACGCCGGTGCCCGCCAGGAGCGGGTTGCCCGTCTGGGTGATCAGGAACGCGGCGCCGGCGCCGGCGAGCATCACGATCATGTGGCCGGCGAGCATGACGGCCATCAGTCGAAGGGAGTGGGTCAGCGGACGCACGATGAAGTTGGAGATGATCTCCAGCGGCACGAGCAGCGGCAGGATCCAGCCGGGGACGCCGGAGGGCACGACGGCGAGCTTGAGGTACTTCGGTCCATGGTGCTTGAGGCCCACGCCGATCCAGATCGCGTACACGATCAGGGCGATCGCATAGGCGGAGCCCGCGTGCGAGAAGGACGGCAGCTGGAACCCCGGGATGGCCCCAAAGAGGTTGTTCACGAGGACGAAGAAGAAGATCGCGAACAGCAGGGGGACCCACTGCTTGAAGTTCCGCTCTCCCATGACGTCCCGGCCGATGCCGTTGCGCACGAACGCGTAGCCGGACTCGGCGAGCCACTGGGCCCGGCCGGGGACCAGCTGCGGGCGGCGCATGGCCCACGCGAAGAACGCCGTGATGAGCACGACGGAGAGCAGCACCAGCAGCATCTGCTTGCCGAAGCCCGTCCCGTAGTGGGCGCCCCACGGCAGGAGATCCGGCAGGTGGGCGTCCGAGACGGACGGGGGCACGAATTCTGCGTTGGCCAGCACGAGGGGTAGCACGCGGGTCCTCTCCGAAGTGGTGCGCCGACGACCGGGTGCCCCGGCTCGGACGCGCGCGGCCCCGCGGCGGTGCGGGGCGGGCGAGATGAGGTCACGGAGCGGCACGCGGTGCCGTGGATGTGTTCGCTGTAGACGATATCAAACGGGGGCGGCCCTCCGTGCCGCGCACATCCGCATGGCGCCGCGGTCGAGGCCGGGTCTCAGGGCCCGTACACGGCGCGGCGCGTCCGCGCGAACACGAGCACCTCCACGACCTGCCACACGGCCACCGCGACGAGCGCTCCGGCGGCGGTCGGGAGGACCTGGGCCCAGGACGGCGGCGGCACCGCCGCGAGCAGCACGGCGTACAGCGCCAGCTTCGCCACGAGTGCCCCCATGGCCAGCGGCAGGGCGAGCTCGCGGGCGTGGTCCCACGCGAGCGCCGTCGTCGCCCCCGTCAGGGCCGAGAGGACCAGGACCACTCCCCCGCCGAGGAGTGCCGAGAGCGCCGCGGCGGACCCGTGGAGCAGGCCGGCGGCGGCCGTCACCAGGAGCAGGGCCACCGCGGTCGCGCCCGCACTCCAGCGCAGGATCCCCCACCACCCGGCACGGTTCTCCCAGCGCCGACGACGGCGGCGCCCGGCGCCGACGGAGCCGGCGTCACGGGCGCCCATGCCGACCTCCCGATCCGGTCGCGGCCGGCCGTGCGTCCTGGCCCTCGTGTCGGCGGTGCCGCAGCAGCGGGCGCAGGGTGACCCAGGCCGCGATGACCAGCACGAGCGCCGCCACGGGCAGGGCCGCGGCCGTGTGCACGAAGTTCAGGGACAGCGTTCCCCACGCCACGATGAACGCCCACAGCCACAGCACCGCGACGGCCTGCGGCTGGGTGAAGCCGCCGTCCACGAGGCGGTGGTGCAGGTGGCCGCGGTCCGCCGTGAACGGGCTGGCGCCCCGGGCGGTGCGGCGCAGGACCGAGGTGACGAGGTCGGCGAGCGGCAGGGCCACCACCGCCACGGACAGCAGCACGGGCATGTAGGCCGGGACGTTGCGGAAGCGGAAGCCCTCGAGCGCGCTGAGGTCCGCGGTGACGGCCACCGCCGCCGTGGACAGCAGCAGCCCCAGCAGCAGTGCCCCGCACTCCCCCATGAACACCGTGGCCGGGTGGCGGTTGTACGGCAGGAACCCCGCGCACGCCCCGATCAGCAGCGCCATCAGCAGCGTGGCGAGGTTCGAGTAGTCGAACTGGTGGATGGTGCGGGTGAGCAGGTAGGTGTAGACGAAGAAGGCGGAGCCGCCGATCAGGGCGATGCCCGCCGCCAGGCCGTCCAGTCCGTCGACGAAGTTGATCGCGTTCATCGTCAGGACCACGACGAACACCGTCAGCAGGATCTGCACCGGCTCGCTGCCCACCGGGACCCACCCCACGGGCATGGCCTCGATGCGGATGCCCCCCAGTGCCACGGCGAGGGCGGCACCGCACTGGCCCACGAGCTTGGCCCACCACGGCAGGTCGACGAGGTCGTCCACGGCGCCCACCACGAGGATGACGACCAACGCCGTCAGGAGGCCGTGCACGGGTTTCAGGTCCGTGAAGATGCCCGAGAAGAAGGGCACCGTGCCCGCCAGGGCCAGCCCGATGAGGACGGCCGCCACCATCGCCACGCCGCCGAACTTGGGCACGGGCCGGCCGTGCACGTCCCGGTCGCGCAGCGGCGTCCACGCGCCGGCACGCCGGCCGACCTCCCGCAGGAGCGGGGTCAGCGACACGCAGGCGAGCGTCGTGACGAGCACGACCAGGAGGTAGGCGCGCATGGGGGGCCGGTCAGCGCTCCCCGGGGTCCGGGTCGGTCAGCGCCTCCGGCACCGGCGGCTCCTCCCCCTCGGCCAGCAGGTCCGGGACGACCTCGCGGAGCTCCTCGAGCGGCACCGCGCCCTGGCGCGCCACCCGGAACGGCGTGACGGTGCAGTCCACGATCGTGGAGGGCGCGCGCGAGGACCGCTCCCCGCCGTCGAGGTAGAGGGCCACGGACTCGCCGAGCATCTCCTCGGCCTCCCGGGCCGTGGTGGCGGCGGCCATGCCGGTGCGGTTGGCGCTGGAGACGGCCATGGGGCCCACGGCGTAGAGGAGCTCGCGCGTGGCCGGGTCGGCGGGCACGCGCAGGGCCACCGTGCCCCGCGTCTCGCCGAGGTCCCAGGTGAGGGTGGGCTGGGACTTGAGGATCAGCGTGAGCGCTCCGGGCCAGAAGCGGCGGGCGAGCTCCTCAGCCGCGTCCGGGACGTCGTAGGCCAGGCCCGCCATGACGGAGCGGTCGGAGATCAGCACGGGCGGGGGCATGGTCCGTCCGCGGCCCTTGGCCGCCAGCAGGACGGCCACGGCCAGCGGGGAGAACGCGTCCGCGCCGATGCCGTAGACGGTGTCCGTCGGCAGGACCACGCAGCCGCGGTCGGCCAGCACGGCGCGGGCGCGCTCGATCGCACCGCTCAGGTCGGAGGGGTCGGAGACGTCGATGAACTCACTCACGGGGACATTGTCCCATCCACCCCGGGCGCGTCCGCCGCCGGGGCCCGACGCGCCGCCAGGAACCGGTCACGGCCGGCGGGGTCGGGCAGGACGCGCACGTCCGCGAACGCCCCCGAGGCGCTGGCGGCTGCCGACAGCTCCTCCCCCTGCGTCTCGTGGTGCTCCATCAGCACGGAGCCGCCCGGGCGCAGCAGGACCGCGGCCCGCCGCAGGATCCCCAGCGGCACGTCCAGTCCGCGCTCGCCGCCCCCGTACAGGGCGAGGGACGGATCGCGACGCGCCTCCTCCTGCGGGGGCTCCTCGGCGTCGGGCACGTAGGGCGGATTGGACAGGACGAGGTCGACGGACCCTGCGAGATCCTCCCCCGCGACAAGGGCGTCTGCTTGTCGGAGTGCCACGCCGTGAGGGGTCAGGTTGCGCTCGGCCCAGCCGGCGGCGACGGGGTCGAGCTCCACCGCCGTCACCTGCGCCGGGATGCCCCGCTCCCGCAGCCCCACCGCCACGGCCGCGGCGATGGCCCCGGAACCGGTGCACAGGTCCAGGACGACGAGCGGCCTCCGCCCCTGCCGCGCCCGGACGGCTCCCCGCCGCAGGGCCTCGTCCACGAGCGTCTCGGTCTCCGGCCGCGGCACGAACACCCCGGGACCCACGGCCAGGTCGAGGCCGTGGAAGGGGGCGGCGCCGGTCACGTGCTGGAGCGGCTCCCGCGCCGCGCGTCGGCCCACGAGCGCCGCGAACTCCTCGGCCTCGCCCGGTCCCGGCCGGGCGCCGGCGAGGATCCGCGCCAGGGCGGAGCCCCGGTCCTGGCCGAGCACGTGGGCCGCGAGCAGCTCGGCGTCGACGCGGGGCGCCTCCACCCCGGCTTCGGCGAGGGTCCCGACGGCGGCGCGGACCAGCCGCGACCAGTCGGCCGGCTCCGGCCGGGCCGGGCTCGGCGCGCCGCTCACACCGGCTCCTCGCCGAGAGCGGCCAGCCGGCGCTGCTCGTCGAGCTCGGTGCAGGAGGCGATCACGGCGGAGAGGTCACCGTCGAGCACAGCGTCCAGGTTGTGGGCCTTGTAGCCGGTCCGATGGTCGGCCACCCGGTTCTCCGGGAAGTTGTAGGTGCGGATCCGCTCGGCCCGATCCATCGTCCTCACCTGGGCGTGCCGGGCCGCCGCGTCCTGGGCGTCCTGCTGCTCGCGCCGTCGTTGCAGCAGCCGCGAGCGCAGCACCCGCATCGCGGCCTCCCGGTTCTGGATCTGGGACTTCTCGTTCTGCATGGACACCACGATCCCCGTGGGCAGGTGCGTCAGGCGCACCGCCGAGTCCGTGGTGTTGACGGACTGCCCGCCCGGGCCCGAGGAGCGGAAGACATCCACCTTCACCTCGTTCGGGTCGAGGGGCACCTCGTCCGGCTCGTCCACCTCGGGGAGCACCAGGACGCCGGCCGCGGAGGTGTGGATGCGGCCCTGGGACTCGGTCACCGGCACGCGCTGGACGCGGTGCACGCCGCCCTCGTACTTCAGGGCCGCGTACACCCCCTGGGACGGGTCCGTGCCGGAGCCCCGGACCGCGACCTGCGCGTCCTTGACCCCGCCCAGGTCCGACGGCGTGCTCGAGAGCACCTCGGTGCGCCAGCCCCGCGACTCCGCGTAGCGCAGGTACATCCGCAGCAGGTCCCCGGCGAACAGTGCGGCCTCCTCACCGCCCTCCCCGCCCTTGACCTCGAGGATCACGTCCCGGCCGTCGTCGGGGTCGCGCGGGATGAGCACCCGGCGCAGGCGCTCGGCCGCCTGGTCCAACGCGGCCTCCAGGGCCGGCAGCTCGGCGGCGAACGCCTCTCCGTCCTCCCCCGGGGCGGCGGCGAGCTCGCGGGCGTCGTCGCGGTCGGCGACGGCGGCGGTCCACGCCTCGTGGGCGGCCACCACCTGCCCGAGCTCGGCGTAGCGCCGGCCGACCCGCCGCGCGCGGCCGGCGTCGGCGTGCACGGCGGGGTCGGAGAGCTGCCGGGCGAGATCCCGGTGCTCGGCGATCAGACGGTCGACCGAGTCGAACACGTCGGCACCTCCCTGGTGGTGAGTCTCAGACGGGAGCGGCCCCGCCCCCGGACCGTGGGGTCCGGCGGCGGGGCCGCGAGCGGGACGGGTCAGTCCTCGCCCTTGGCGCCCAGCGTGGTCTTGGAGACCAGCATGAGGAACTCCGCGTTGGAGGCGGTGTCCTTGATCTTGTTGGTCAGCAGCTCGAGCGCCTGCTGCGTGTCCAGGCCCGAGAGCACGCGACGCAGCTTCCACATGATCTTGACCTCCTCGGCGGAGAGCAGGACCTCCTCACGGCGGGTGCCGGACGCGTTGACGTCCACGGCCGGGAAGATGCGGCGCTCGGCGAGCTGCCGGGACAGGCGCAGCTCCATGTTGCCGGTGCCCTTGAACTCCTCGAAGATCACCTCGTCCATGCGCGAGCCGGTCTCCACGAGCGCCGTGGCGAGGATGGTCAGCGAGCCGCCGTTCTCGATGTTGCGGGCTGCTCCGAAGAACTTCTTCGGCGGGTACAGCGCCGCCGAGTCCACGCCGCCGGAGAGGATGCGGCCTGACGCCGGGGCGGCCAGGTTGTACGCGCGGCCCAGACGGGTCATGGAGTCCAGCAGCACGACGACGTCGCGCCCCATCTCCACGAGGCGCTTGGCGCGCTCGATGGCGAGCTCGGCCACCGTGGTGTGGTCGTCCGCGGGGCGGTCGAAGGTCGAGGCGATGACCTCGCCGGCCACCGAGCGCTGCATGTCGGTGACCTCCTCGGGGCGCTCGTCCACGAGCACCATCATGAGGTGGACCTCGGGGTTGTTCTGCGTGATCGCGTTGGCGATCGACTGCAGGATCATCGTCTTGCCCGCCTTGGGCGGGGAGACGATCAGGCCGCGCTGGCCCTTGCCGATCGGGCTGACCAGGTCGATCACGCGGGGGCCCACGAGCTTGTGGTCCGTCTCCAGGCGCAGGCGCTCCGTGGGGTACAGCGGCACGAGCTTGTTGAACTCGACGCGCTGCGGGCTCTCCTCGGCGGGCTGGCCGTTGACCGTGGTCACCTTGACCAGGGCATTGAACTTCTGGTTGCGGCCGGAGCCGGTGTGCGGCTTCTCGCCCTCGCGCGGGGCGCGGATGGCGCCGACGACGGCGTCGCCCTTGCGCAGGCCGAAGCGCTTCACCATGGCCAGGGAGACGTAGACGTCCTTCTCGCCGGGCAGGTATCCGGAGGTCCGCACGAAGGCGTAGTTGTCCAGCACGTCGAGGATGCCGGCCACGGGCTGCAGGACGTCGTCCTCGGTCAGCTCGGTGTCGTCCACCTCGGGACCGCGGGTGCGCCGGTTGCGCCCGCGCTCGTTGCGGTTGCGGCGGTTGCGACGGCCGCGGCCGCCCTCCTCGTCCCGGTCCTCGCGACGCTGGCGCCCGCCGCGGTCCCCGCGGTCGGACTTCTCACCGCGGTCGCCGCGGTCGGACCCGTCGCCACGGTCCGGACGGTCGTCCTCCCGGCCGCCACGGTCCTCGCCGCGCTCGCCGGAGCGTCCCCGCTGGCGGCTGCGTCCACGACCCTCGCCGGAGCGGTCGTCCTCGCCCGTGGCGTCATCGTCGGACCGCTCGGTCCGGGCCTCGGGGGCGGAGCCGTCCTGGGCGGAGTCCGTCTGGCCGCGCTCGGCCCGCGGGTCCTCGGACCGGTCCGCGCCCCGGCGGCGGCGCGAGCGGCCGGAGCCGGACTCGCCCTCGCCGGAGCGCTCGCCGCGGCCGCCGGAGCGGCGGTCCTGGCCGGAGTCCTCCTGGGTGCGCTCGGGCTCCTGCTCGGCGGCCGGGGCCTCCTGTCCGGCGGGGGCGGGCTGCTCGGCCACGGCCCCGTCGGAGTCGGCACGGCGGGAGCGCCGGCGGCCGCGGGGCTGCGACGCGTCCTCGGCGGGCGCGGCCTCCTCGGCCTGCGGGGCCGGGGCCTGACGGGCCGCGGCGTCGCGGTCGGCGACGGAGCCGCCGCGCTGGTGGTCCGAGATGGCCGCCACGAGGTCCGTCTTGCGCATGCGCGAGCCGCCCCGGATGCCGAGCTGGGCGGCGAGCGCCTGCAGCTGGGCCAGCTTGAGGGAGGCGAGGCCGCCCCCGGCCGTGGTGGGCTGTTCGGTGGATTCGGTCACGAAGGTTCCTTCTCCCTCGTCAGCAGCCCTGCGGCGCGTCACGCGCGGCGGGCTGGGATGTGCGCCCGGCCGGGACGCACAACGGCGTCCCTGAGGACCGGAAGGTCTGGTCTTCCCTGATGACTCGGCGCCTCCCCGGCTCGCGCGCAGTCACTGCGTGGCGGAGCGGAGGCCCCGGAACTCGACCGGGCCGGGAAGCGGTGACGCTCCGCGCGAGACGTGCCGCGTGCGGGTCACCGGGCCGACGGCGTGCGGGACGGGACCGGCTGGTCACCGTCCGTGCCGGTCCGCGAGGCGGTCCGGATCAGCCGTGGTGGAGCGAGTCCACCCTAGCACCCTCGGCGGCCACGCCCGGGGTGAGCACGCGCCAGGCCGTTCCGTCCCCGCCGGTGAGCCCGCCCACGGCGTCGACGGCGCGACGCGCGGCCTCCTCCCCCGGGGCGAGGACCAGCACGGTGGGACCGGCGCCGGAGACGACCGCGGCGTGCCCGGCCGCTCGGAGTCCGGCCACCAGCGCGGCGGAGGACGGCATGGCCTCGGCGCGCGCGTCCTGGTGGAGACGGTCCCGGGTGGCCGGCAGGAGCAGGTCCGGGCGCGCGGTGAGGGCGAGCGTGAGCAGCGCGGCGCGTCCGGCCTGCTCGGCCGCCACGGCGTGGGCGACGGACGCGGGCAGCACGGAGCGTGCGGTGCGCGTGGACAGGGTGGTGTCCGGGATCGCGACGACGGGGGTGACGTCCGGGTGCAGCGCCAGCGGGGCGGTGGCCCAGCCGCGACCGCCCTCACGGGCCCACGAGACGGTGGCGCCGCCGACGAGGGCGGGGGCGACGTTGTCCGGATGCCCCTCGCGCCGGGCGGTGGCGTCGAGCAGCTCCTCCGGGGCGAGCCGCTCCGCCACGGGCAGCAGGCCCTCGGCGCCGAGGACCGCGGTCACCACGGCCGCGGCGGAGGACCCGAGGCCGCGGGCGTGCGGGATGCGGTTCACCGCGCGCAGGGCCAGGCCCGGGGCGCGGAAGCCGCGGCGGGTGAGGTGGGCGTGCGCGAGCCGCAGGATCAGGTGGTCCCCGTCCGTGGGCAGGGCCTCCGCCCCCTCCCCCTCGACGCGGGCCGTGTCCGGTCCGTCGACGACGGCGAGCTCCACCTCGTCCCGCAGCTCGAGGGCCAGGCCCATGGCGTCGAAGCCGGGGCCGAGGTTCGCGGAGGTGGCCGGGGCCGCCACGCGCACGGCAGCCCCGGGGTTCAGGTCTCGGATCTCGCGCACAGGATCAGGCCAGCCCGAGGGCCTCGGCCACGGTCACCACGTCGAACGGCACCGAGCGCGGGGAGATCTCGTCGCCGTCGGCGTTCTTCAGGGCCCACTGGGGGTCCTTGAGGCCGTGGCCGGTGACGGTGATGACCCACGTCTTGCCCTCGGGCACGTTCCCGGCCGCGTGGTGCTTGATCAAGCCGGCGACGCCCGCGGCGGAGGCCGGCTCCACGAACACGCCCTCCTTCGAGGACAGCCAGCGGTGGGCCTCGAGGATCTCCTCGTCGGTGACGGAGTCGATCATGCCGCCGGAGGCGTCCCGGGCGGCCGTGGCCAGGTCCCAGGAGGCGGGGTTGCCGATGCGGATGGCGGTGGCGATGGTGTCCGGGTCCGTGACGGGGTGGCCGAGGACGATCGGCGCGGCGCCCGCGGCCTGGAAGCCCCACATGACCGGGGTCCTCGTGGCCACCGTCGGCAGCTCCTCGTCCGAGGTGCCCGGGTGCGGGTTCACATACGGCCGGGCGTACTCCTGGTAGCCCTTCCAGTAGCCGGTGATGTTGCCGGCGTTGCCCACGGGCAGCAGGTGGTAGTCCGGGGCGTCGCCGAGGGTGTCCACGACCTCGAACGCGCCGGTCTTCTGCCCCTCGATGCGGGCCGGGTTCACGGAGTTCACGAGGAACACGGGGTAGTTCTCGGAGAGCTTGCGCGCGATGTCGAGGCAGTCGTCGAAGTTGCCCTGCACCTGCAGGATCTCGGCGCCGTGGGCCACGGCCTGGGACATCTTCCCCAGCGAGATCTTGCCCTCGGGCACCAGCACGGCGCAGGTCAGCCCGGCCTGCGCGGCGTACGCGGCGGCGGAGGCGGAGGTGTTGCCCGTGGAGGCGCACACGACGGCCTCGGCGCCGTTCTCCACGGCGGCGGTGATGGCCATGGTCATGCCGCGGTCCTTGAAGGACCCGGTGGGGTTCATGCCCTCGAACTTGACGTGGACGTCCCCGCGGACCAGCTCGGACAGGTGCGGGGCGCGGATGAGGGGGGTGCCGCCCTCGCCGAGGGTGACCACGCGGGTGTCCTCGGTGACGGGCAGGCGGTCGGCGTACTCGCGGATGACGCCGCGCCAGACGTGGGCCATGGGTCAGTTCCCTTCGACTCGGAGGACGGACGCCACCTCGTGCACGGCGTCCAGGGCGGTGAGGTCGGCGACGACCGCGTCGAGGTCGCGCTGCCGGGCCCGGTGGGTGATCAGGCGCAGGGACGCTCCGGGGATCTCGGCGTCGTCGTCCCGGACCTGCCGCAGGGTCTCGATGGAGACGGCGTGCTGCTCGAACACGGCGGCCACGCGGCGCAGGACGCCGGGCTGGTCGGCGACGCGCAGGACCACCAGGGAGGAGGTGCGCGCCTCGGCCGGGTCGAGAGCGGGCAGGGCGGCGACCGGGGTGCGCAGGCGGGCGGGGCCGCCGCGGACGATGCGCTGGGCGATCGCGACGACGTCGCCCATCACGGCCGACGCGGTGGGGGCGCCGCCGGCGCCGGGGCCGTAGAACATCAGCTCGCCGGCGTTCTCGGCCTCGACGAACACGGCGTTGAACGCGCCGCGGACGGAGGCCAGCGGGTGCTCGCGCGGGATGAGCGTGGGGTGCACGCGCAGCACGGCGCCCTGCGTGCCGTCCTCGGCGGTGCCGCGCTCGGCGATCGCCAGCAGCTTGACGACGTACCCGGCGTCCGCGGCCGCGGCGTTGTCCTCGGCCGTGATCCCCGTGATGCCCTCCACGGACACCTGGTCCAGTGTGTAGGCGGAGCCGAAGGCCAGGGTGGCCAGGATGGCCGCCTTCGCGGCCGCGTCCAGGCCCCCGACGTCGGCGGTGGGGTCCGCCTCCGCGTAGCCCAGGCGCTGGGCCTCGGCCAGAGCCTCCTCGAAGGAGGCGCCCTCGGCGTCCATGCGGTCCAGGATGAAGTTGGTGGTGCCGTTGGCGATCCCCATGACGCGGTGCACGGTGTCACCGGAGAGGGAGTCGCGCAGCGGACGGAGGATCGGGATGGCCCCGGCCACGGAGGCCTCGAAGCTCAGCTGCGCCCCGGAGCGGGAGGCGGCCTCGTAGAGCTCGGCGCCGTGCGCGGCCAGCAGCGCCTTGTTGCCGGTGACCACGGCGGTGCCGGCCTCGAGGGCGCGCAGGATCAGGGAGCGGGCCGGCTCGATGCCGCCCATGAGCTCCACCACGATGTCCGCGCCGTCCACCAGCGCCTCGGCGTCCCGCGTGTAGCGGGCGGGGTCCGCCTGCCAGTCGCGCTCCGCGTCCAGGGTGCGCACGGCGATGCCGCCGAGCGTCAGGGGGGCTCCGACACGGTCGTGGAGGACGGCGGCGTCCTCGGTGAGGATCCGCGCCACCTGGGACCCCACGGTGCCGCCGCCGAGCAGCGCCACGGTGAGGCCCTCCGTGGCGGGGGCGACGTCCTGCGCTGCGGGTGCGGTGAGCTCGGGCATGGTCCTCCGTGGGGTCGGTGCTGGGGATGGTGCGGGCGACCTCCAATCTATCGGCCCGGCGCGGGACCGGGTCCCGGACGACGGGCCGTGACCGGCATGCGGGACGGTGGGCGTCCGGGGCCGCTCAGGAGGGGTTCTGCGGGTCGACCTCGCGGCGCAGCAGGTCCTCGACCGTCTCGCGGCGGATGATCACCCGCGCCTCCCCCTCCCGCACGGCGACGACGGCGGGCCGGGTCAGGGCGTTGTAGTTCGACGCCATCACGTGCGTGTAGGCCCCGGTGGCGGGCACGGCCAGCAGGTCGCCCCGCGTGACGTCCACGGGCAGCCACACGTCGCGGACCAGGATGTCCCCGGACTCGCAGTGCTTGCCCACCACGCGGGAGAGCGCGGGCGCCGCGTCCGAGGTGCGCGAGGCGAGCACGGCGGTGTAGTCCGCGTCGTACAGCACGGGGCGCGGGTTGTCCGACATGCCCCCGTCCACGGCCACGTAGCGGCGGGAAGCGGTGGAGCCGTCCGGGGCGTCCGCGTCCACGGTCTTGGTCACGCCCACGGTGTAGAGGGTAAGGCCGGCGGGCCCGGAGATCGCGCGACCGGGCTCGATCGAGATGCGCGGGCACGTCAGTCCCAGCCGCTCGACGGCCTTGCGGACGTCGGCCGCGAGAGCGGCGGCGATCTCGGCGGCCGGGCGCGGCTCGTCCACGGAGGTGTAGGCGATGCCGTGGCCGCCGCCGAGGTCCAGCTCGGGCAGCGCGACCCCGTGCTCGGCCTCGACCTCGGCGAGGAAGCCCAGGACGCGCTCGGCGGCCAGCCCGAAGCCGTCGGCCTCGAAGATCTGCGAGCCGATGTGGCAGTGCACGCCCAGCAGCTCGATCGAGTCCGCCTGAAGGGCAATCCGCACGGCCACGGCGGCCGGGGACACGCCCGCGATCCCGCCGTCGCGCCCCTCGGAGGACGGGGCGAGGGACAGGCCGAACTTCTGGTCCTCGTGCGCGGTGGCGATGAAGTCGTGGGTGTGCGCGTGCACGCCCGGGGTCAGGCGCAGCATCACGGGCGCCACCTGCCCGCGCTCGGCGGCGAACGCCGCCAGGAACACGAGCTCGTCCACGGAGTCCACGATGATCCGGCCGACGCCCGCATCGAGGGCGGCGGCGAGTTCGGCCACGGACTTGTTGTTGCCGTGCAGGCCGATGTGCGCCGGGTCGACGCCGGCGCGCAGGGCGACGGCCAGCTCGCCGCCGGAGGCGGTGTCCACGCGCAGCCCCTCCTCCGCGGCCCACCGGGCCGTGGACAGGGTGAGCATCGACTTGCCGGCGAAGTAGACGTCCGCGCCGCCGCAGAGGTCCCTGAACGTCGAGTCGAAGCCCTCCCGGAAGGACCGGGCCCGGGCGCGGAAGTCGTCCTCGTCCATCACGAGCAGCGGCGTGCCGAACTCGGCCGCGAGCGCGGCGGCGGAGACGCCCTGGACGGCGAGCCCGCCGTCGTCGGCGCGGGCCGTCCCGGCGGACCAGACCTTCGGGTCCAGGGCGTCCGGGTCCGTCGGCGCCGGCAGCCAGGCCGGGGCGAGCGGGGAGGCGGGGGTCGGCGTCGTCATGTCCGGCTCCCTCACATCTTCTCCGGAGCGGACACGCCCAGCAGGTCGAGGCCGTTGCGGAGCACCTGGGCCGCGGCGGTGTTCAGCCACAGGCGGGTGCGGTGCAGGTCCTCGACCGCGCCCGGGGCCCCGTCCTCGGCCGGCACGGGGGTGATGCGGCAGGCGGCGTACCAGGAGTGGTACGCGCCGGCGACGACCTCGAGGTGGCGGGCCACCCGGTGCGGCTCGCGCAGCCGGGCGGCGGAGGCCACGACGGAGGGGAACTCGGCCAGCTGGGCCAGCAGCTCGGACTCGGTGGGGTCGGTGAGCAGGGACCCGTCGAACGCGGAGCGGTCCACGCCGAAGGCCTCGGCCGTGCGGGCGGCGCCGCACGCCCGGGCGTGGGCGTACTGCACGTAGTAGACCGGGTTGTCGTTGGACTGCGAGCGCAGCAGCTCCGGGTCGATGGTGATGGGCGAGTCCGCGGGGTAGCGCGCCAGGTCGTAGCGCAGCGCGTCCTTGCCCAGCCACTGGACGAGGTCCTTGAGCTCGATGATGTTGCCGGCGCGCTTGGAGAGCTTCGCGCCGTTGACCGAGATGAGCTGGCCGATGAGGATCTCGATGTTCGTCGCCGGGTCGTCGCCGGCGGCGGCGGCGATCGCCTTGAGGCGGTTCACGTAGCCGTGGTGGTCGGCGCCGAGCAGGTACACCTTCTCCTCGAAGCCGCGGTCGCGCTTGTGGAGGTAGTAGGCGGCGTCGGCGGCGAAGTAGGTGGGCTCGCCGTTGGCGCGGACGAGCACGCGGTCCTTGTCGTCCCCGAAGTCGGTGGTCGTGAGCCACACGGCGCCGTCGCGGTCCGCCACATGACCCTGGTCCCGCAGGGTGTCCACGGCCTGCTGGATGGCGCCGGACTCGTGCAGGCGGGTCTCGGGGGTGAACACGTCGAAGTGCACGTCGAACGCGGCGAGGGTGTCCTTGATGTCCTGCATCTGGAGCCGGTACGCGGCCTCGCGGACCACCGGGCGGGCGGCCTCGTCCGTCAGCTCGCGCACGTCCGGGTGGTCCTTCTCCACCTGGTCGGCGAGCTCCTGGACGTAGGCACCCGGGTAGCCGCCCTCGGGGACGTCGCGGCCGTGGAGGCGGGCGAGGACGGAGTCGGCGAACACGTTCATCTGGTTGCCGGCGTCGTTGATGTAGTACTCGGCCGTGACCTGCGCCCCGGAGGCGCGCAGCAGGCGGGCGATCGCGTCGCCGAGGGCGGCCCAGCGGGTGTGGCCGATGTGCAGGGGGCCCGTGGGGTTGGCGGAGACGAACTCCATGTTCACGGTGCGGCCGGCCAGGGCGTCGTTGCGGCCGTAGGCCTCGCCGGCCTCCACGATGGTGCGGGCCAGCTCACCCGCGGCGGCGGCGTCCAGGGTGATGTTGAGGAACCCGGGCCCGGCGATGTCCACCTGCGCCACGCCCTCCTGCTCCCCCACGCGCGCGGTGAGCACGGCCGCGAACTCCCGCGGGTCCATGCCCGCCTTCTTGGCGAACTGCAGCGCCACGTTGGTGGCCCAGTCCCCGTGCTCGCGGCTGCGGGGTCGCTCCACTCGCACGCGGTCCGCGGTGAGCTCCTCGCGCAGGGCGGCGGGCAGCTCCCCGGCGTCGACGGCGGCCAGCAGCTGGGCATGGATGAGGGCGGAGAGTTCTTCGGGCTTCACCCGGGAGAGTCTACGGAACACGCGGGACGCGCCGCCTCCCCGCGGGCCCCCCACGCCCGCAGGCCCCCCGCGAGGGAGAGGACCCGCCCGGCCGCGGCCGGGGCCGCCGCCCGGACGGCGTCCCGCGCGCGCGCCGAGCGGACTCCGGCGGCGCACAGCACCACGAGCGTCATCCCCTCGTCCGGCGCCTGGGCGGCGGGGGCGGCCAGCAGGTCCAGCACGGCGCCGGCCGGGGTGGCGGCCACACCGTCCTCCCGCACGGTCGCGCCCACCACGAGGCCGCCGTCCGCCCGCGGCACGAGGTACACGGACCGGCCGTGCACGAGCGAGCGCACGGGGCCCGGCAGCAGGCGGTCCTCTCCGGGGCCCAGCAGCCGCGGCGGCACGTGCAGCCGGAGGATGTCCCCGTGGACCGGCCGCAGCGGCAGCGGCACGGCGGCCGGCGCCCCGCCCAGCGCCCCGTGGCCGAGCCCGGCGGCGAACGACCGCGCCGACGTCGCGGCCCTGGCCGGGACGGACGTGTTCCACGGGGGCCAGACGGACCTGACCACTGCGCAGATGCGCGCCCTGCTGGGCCCGGACGTCGTCCTCGGCCGCTCGTGCCACACGCCGGAGCAGGTGGACGCCGCGGCCGCGGACCCGGGACTGGACTACTTCTGCACCGGCCCAGTCTGGCCCACCCCCACGAAACCGGGGCGGGCCGCCGTCGGCCTCGACCTGCCCCGCCACGCCGCCGCCGTCACCGCCCCGGGGGCGCCGGCGGCCGGCCGGACGTGGTTCGCGATCGGCGGGATCGACGCCGAGCGCCTGCCCCGGGTCCGGGAGGCGGGCGCCGAGCGGATCGTGGTGGTGCGCGCAGTCACCGCGGCCGCCGACCCCGCGGCGGCCGCCCGGGCGCTGCGCGCGGGCCTGCCCCGCCCCTGACCGGGGCGGGCCGGTGCCGCCGCCGATGGTGTAGAGTCGTCGAGTCCGCCGGGGCTCCACCCCCGTCGGATCCCCGCCTCCGTAGCTCAGGGGATAGAGCGTCTGCCTCCGGAGCAGAAGGCCGCAGGTTCGAATCCTGCCGGGGGCACCACCGCTGGAGACAGCACCACGGCCGGCACGCCTCAGGCGCGCCGGCCGTCGTCGTCCGTGGGCACCCGCCAGTCGAGCGGACCGTGCCAGGTCGGCCGGGACCGGTCCCCGACCCCGAGGCCGTCGGCGCCCCGCAGGGCCCGCGTCAGCCACGGACGGGCGGCGCGCAGGGCCTCCTCCCAGGACCGGCCCCCGGCCGCGAGCACCGCGAGCGCGGAGGAGAGCGTGCACCCCGTGCCGTGGGTGGCCCGCGTCCCGACGCGCGGCGCCGTCACCGCCGTCTCCCCCTGCGGCCCCACGAGCACGTCCGTCAGGCATCCCTCGGCGTCCGCAGGCAGGTGGCCGCCCTTCACGAGGACGGTCCCACCGCGCCCGACCGGGCCGTCCGCGGCGACCAGGCCGCGTGCGGCGGCCACGGCGGCGGCCAGCGCCCGCGCCGGATCGTCCTCCTCGTCCAGGGTCCGCCCCGTCAGCGCCGCGAGCTCCGGCACGTTGGGCGTCACCAGGTCCGCGAGGGACAGCAGGCGGGCCCACGCCGCCTCAGCGTCCTCGCCGGCGGCGTCCGTGAGGCGGTCGCCGCTCGAGGCCACCATGACCGGGTCCAGCACGACGCGCGGCGGCCGGGCGGCCTCGAGCCAGTCCGCGACGGCGTGCATCACCGGGACGGAGCCGAGCATGCCGATCGTGACGGCGTCGACGCCGATGTCCGCCCCGACGGCCTCGAGCTGCGCGGTGACGACGTCGGCGGGCAGCACGTGCACCGCCTGCACACCCTGCGTGTTCTGCGCGGTCACGGCGGTGACGGCGGTCATGCCGTAGCCGCCCCAGGCGCCGATCGTGGCCAGGTCCGCCTGGATGCCGGCGCCGCCGCCGGAGTCGGACCCGGCGACGGCGAGGACGCGGGCGGGGGGACGGAGGGGCGTCACGGGGCTCATGCGCCCAGCGTGCCACCTCGGCCGCGCGGCCGGAACGACGGGGCGCGCCCGGGCCGCGGGGCCGGAGGGGTGAGGGTGCACGGGGACCGCTCGACACGGCCGGGGCGGGTGGGCTAGCGTCCGGGACATCCCACGGGGGCCCCTGGCGAAGGGGCTGAGACCGGACCGACGCCGTCCGACACCGTCCGAACCTGTCCGGGTCATGCCGGCGAAGGAAGAAGGAGCGCGGACACATGTCCCTGCCTGAGCACACCCCTGCCGTCCCCGTCGCGGAGGCGCCCGCCCCCCGGGAGGAGAACTACCCGACCCACCGCCTCGCCTGGCTCGAGGACGCCGAGCACGGCATCCGGGTGCCGGTGACCGAGGTGCACCAGGACGCCTCCCCGGACGGGTCGCCCAACGAGCCGTTCCGCGTGTACCGGACCATGGGGCCGGGGGCCGACCCCACCCGCGGCCTGCCGCCGCTGCGCGCGGACTGGATCCGGGCGCGCGGCGACGTCGAGGAGTACGAGGGCCGCGAGCGCGACCTGCTCGACGACGGCCGCTCGGCCGTGCGCCGCGGCGCGTCCACGCAGGACTGGCGGGGCGAGCGGCGCGCTCCGCTGCGCGCCGCGGACGGCGCGCGCGTGACCCAGATGCACTACGCCCGCCGCGGCGAGATCACGCCGGAGATGCGCTTCGTGGCGCTGCGCGAGGGCGTGGACGTGGAGCTGGTCCGCTCGGAGGTGGCCGCCGGGCGCGCCATCATCCCCGCGAACGTGAACCACCCCGAGGCGGAGCCGATGATCATCGGCCGGGCGTTCGCCGTGAAGGTCAACGCGAACATCGGCAACTCGGCGGTGACGAGCTCGATCGCCGAGGAGGTGGCCAAGCTGGAGTGGGCCACCCGGTGGGGCGCGGACACCGTCATGGACCTCTCGACGGGCGACGACATCCACACCACCCGTGAGTGGATCCTGCGCAACTCCCCCGTGCCGATCGGCACCGTGCCCATCTACCAGGCCCTGGAGAAGGTCGGCGGCGACCACCAGGCGCTGACCTGGGAGGTCTTCCGGGACACCGTGATCGAGCAGTGCGAGCAGGGCGTGGACTACATGACGGTCCACGCGGGCGTGCTGCTGCGCCACGTCCCCCTCTCCGCCGACCGCGTGACGGGCATCGTCTCCCGCGGCGGCTCGATCATGGCCGGCTGGTGCCTGGGGCACCATCAGGAGAACTTCCTCTACGAGCACTACGACGAGCTCTGCGAGATCTTCGCGCGCTACGACGTGGCGTTCTCCCTCGGCGACGGGCTCCGCCCGGGCTCCGTGGCGGACGCCAACGACGCCGCCCAGTTCGCCGAGCTGGACACCCTCGCCGAGCTGACGGAGCGGGCGTGGGCGTACGACGTCCAGGTGATGGTGGAGGGCCCCGGCCACATCCCGCTGCACCTGGTGCGGGAGAACGTGGAGCGCCAGCAGGAGCTGTGCAAGGGTGCCCCGTTCTACACGCTCGGCCCCCTCGTCACGGACATCGCCCCGGCGTACGACCACATCACCTCGGCCATCGGCGCCACCGAGATCGCCCGCTACGGCACCGCGATGCTCTGCTACGTCACGCCCAAGGAGCATCTGGGCCTGCCGAACCGGGACGACGTGAAGACGGGCGTGATCACCTACAAGATCGCCGCGCACGCCGCCGACGTCGCCAAGGGCCACCCCGGCGCCCGCGACCGCGACGACGCGCTGTCCAAGGCGCGCTTCGAGTTCCGCTGGCGCGACCAGTTCGGCCTCGGCCTGGACCCCCAGCTCGCCGAGGAGTACCACGACGAGACGCTGCCGGCCGAGCCCGCCAAGACCGCCCACTTCTGCTCGATGTGCGGTCCGAAGTTCTGCTCCATGCGCATCAGCCAGGACATCCGCAGCGAGTTCGGCGGCGCGTCCGAGCAGGCGCGGATCGCCGAGGCTGGCATGGCCGCCAAGTCCGCGGAGTTCCGGGCCGCGGGCGGGTCCGTGTACCTGCCGGAGCCGAGCCTGCGCCGGCCTGAGGGGGACGCGGTGCTCGCGAGGGACTGAGCGGTCCGTGCCGCTTCGCTGGCCGGCCTGCCCTGGGCGTGCTCCCGGATGGCGTCGCCCCGACCGCGGTCGTCCCCAGCATCTCCTCCTTCGCCGCACGTGCCGCTGCGGGCCGGGCGGCTCGAGTGACGAGGTCCGGCCGTGCCTCCTGCACAGGTGTCCGCAGACGGCGTGGCGTCCCCGGGCGTCGCGTTCCGGCTCCGGATGTCCGGGGCCGCTCCTAGGCTCGGTGCATGAGCGCGCACCACGCCGACGACGGCCTCCCCACCCCCGTCTCCACCCTCGCCGAGGATCCACCGGTGGGCGGGCGACAGGCGCCGCCGAGTGGCGTCGTCGTGGGCGAGGACGGGCGAGCCCGCCCGCCGTGGGCGGCACGGGATCCGCTGCTGCGGGAGTACTACGACACGGAGTGGGGCCTGCCCGTCATGGACGACCAGGGCCTGTTCGAGCGCCTCGTGCTCGAGGCGTTCCAGTCGGGCCTGAGCTGGCGGACCGTCCTGGCCAAGCGGCCGCGGTTCCGGGAGGTGTTCGCGGGCTTCGACCCGGACGCCGTCGCGGCGTTCGGGGACGCGGAGGTCGAGGCGCTGCTGGCGGACCCCGGCATCATCCGGAACCGGCGCAAGATCGAGGCCGCGGTCGCGAACGCACAAGCCGTCGTCGAGATGCGCGGCGAGCGGTTCGCCCCGCTGCACCCGGGCTCCCCCGGCGCGGGCCCCGCCTGGCACGGCGACGGCGACCGGCCGGCCACCGGCCTGCCGGGGCTGGTCTGGGCTCACCAGCCTGCCGCGACCCCCCGGCCGGAGACGGTGGCGCAGGTCCCCTCGGCCTCGGACGAGTCGCGCGCGCTCGCGAGGGCGCTGAAGGCGCACGGCTGCCGCTTCGTGGGACCGACCACGTGCTTCGCCCTGATGGAGGCCGCCGGGATCGTGGACACCCACCTTCTCGGCTCGTGGCGAAGAGGGGCGTCCGGGATCTGGGAGTGAACGGGGGCCTCCGGCAGGATGGGGAGCTCAACGCAGGACGTCCACACGAAAGGGTGACGACTGATGACCACCACCTCCGCCTCTCAGGGCTACCGCACGATCAACCCGGCCACCGGGGAGCTGCTGAAGTCCTTCGACAACGCCACGGATCAGCAGATCGCCGACGCCCTCGACGCGTCGCAGGCCGCCTACGAGCAGTGGTCCCAGAAGTCGGTGGCCGAGCGCGCCGCCGTCGTGAAGCGGATCTCCGAGCTGCTGGCCGAGCGCTCCAAGGACATCGCCGCGCTGATCACCATGGAGATGGGCAAGTCCCTCGGCGCTGCAGTCGGCGAGGTGCGCTACGGCGCCCAGATCTTCGGGTACTACGCGGACGAGGCCGAGGAGCTGCTCGCGGACCAGCCGATCAAGCAGTTCTCCGGGCAGGAGGCGTTCGTCCAGCGGCTGCCGATCGGCCCGCTGCTGGGGATCATGCCGTGGAACTTCCCGGTGTATCAGGTGGCCCGATTCGTGGCGCCGAACCTCGTGCTCGGCAACACCATCCTGCTCAAGCACGCCGAGATCAACCCGCAGGTGGCGCAGCTGCTGGAAGAGCTCTTCACCGAGGCCGGACTGCCGGAGGGCGTCTACCAGAACCTGTTCGCCACCCACGACCAGATCTCCACGATCATCGCCGATCCGCGCGTGCAGGGCGTGTCCCTCACCGGTTCGGAGCGGGCCGGCGCCGCCGTCGCCGAGCAGGCCGGCCGGCACCTCAAGAAGGTCGTCCTCGAGCTCGGCGGCTCCGATCCGTACATCGTGCTCTCCGCACCGGACGCCCGCGCCGCCGCCCGCGACGCACTGGCCACCCGGCTGGGCAACTGGGGCCAGGCCTGCAACTCGAACAAGCGCATGATCGTCATGGAGGACCTCTACGACGACTTCGTGGACGAGCTGGTCCAGCGCTCCTCGGCGATGAAGCCCGGTGACCCGACCTCGCGCGACGCCGACGTCTACGGCCCGCTGTCCTCCGAGTCCGCGGCCGACGGGCTCGCCGAGCAGATCGCCGCGGCCAAGGAGGCCGGCGCCACCGTCCACGTGGGCGGCGAGCGCGTCTCCGCCCCCGAGGGCGAGGGCTTCTACGTCTCCCCGGCCGTGATCACGGACGTGGACCAGGAGAACCCCGCCTACTCGCAGGAGCTGTTCGGCATGGCCTCCGTGGTCTACAAGGTGTCCTCGGCCGAGGAGGCCGTGGCCCTGGCCAACGACTCGCAGTACGGTCTCGGCGGCGCCGTGTTCTCCACGGACCTGGACGAGGCCAAGCGCGTGGCCGACCAGCTCGAGGTGGGCATGGCGAACGTGAACCTCGCCTCCGCCGCCGGTGCGAACCTGCCGTTCGGCGGCGTGAAGCGCTCGGGCTTCGGCCGCGAGCTCGGCCCCCTGGCCCTGGACGAGTTCGCCAACAAGCGCCTGTACGCGGTGCAGGGCCCGCTGGAGGGCTGACCCCGGGTCGGCCGGACGGGTCCCCCGCTCCGGCCGACCCGCCGGCCGCCTGAGGCACACCGAGTGGTCACGACATGCCGTCACCGGAGTCCGGTGGCGGCATGTCGTGACCACTCTGCTCGTTCGGGCCTGCTCGTCGGCCCCTCAGCCGCGCAGCGGGACGGTCGCCAGCACCTCGTGCAGCGGCCCGCCGGAGCGGCCCTCGCCGAGCCGGGACGCCACGACCTCGACCTCGTCGGCGGTCCACTGCGGCCCGCGGTACACCGTGAGCGCGTGCACGGCCTCGGCCAGCAGGACGGTGGCCGGTGCCGGCGGACGGGGCTCGCCCCGCCTCCGACCCCGAGGTCGGGGCGCGGCGCCCGAGACCCGCGCCACGGTGAGGTGGGCACGCCGGCGGTCCCGGCCGTCGTCGTCGGCGAGCCAGGGCTCCGCCAGGAGCGCGCCGAGCTGCCGGACCTGCCCGCCCACCCCCACCCAGAGTGTGCGGTGGGAGAACTCCCCCGCCCCGGCCAGGTGCAGGTCCAGCGGGGCGTGTCCCGCCGCGATGCGGCCGGCGTCGGCGACGACGCCGTCCACGGCCCCGGCGGGCACTTCCGGGTGGAACGCCAGCGTCAGGTGCCGCTGCTCCGGCTCGGTCCAGCGCAGCGCGCGTCCGGCTGGGTCCCGGACGCCGTCGAGGGCCGGCTCGAGGTGGTCGAGCGCGGCCCTCGGCGGACGGATCGCGAGGAAGAGCCTCACACCTGCGTGTGCGGATCCGCGGCGGCTGCGGTCGAGCCCCCGGCGGCGTTCCGCGTCATGGCGGCCGGGGCCACGTCCGGGTGCGGCTCGCGGCCGGCCACGATGTCGATCGCGCCGGTGAACTCGGCGTCGATCCGCCGCTGCACCCGGCGCGAGCGCTGGGTCACGAGGGACACCACCACACCCACCACGAGGGCGGCGACGAAGCCCGGCAGCAGCTCGTACAGGCCGAACCACTCCCACGTCTCGGCACTGGCCTCGGACCAGACCCAGGCGACGGCGGCACCGGTGACCATGGCGGCCATCGCCCCCCACGAGGTGAACCGCGGCCAGTACAGGGCGAGCAGGATCACGGGGCCGAAGGCGGCACCGAAGCCGGCCCACGCGAAGGAGACGAGCTCGAGCACGGAGGAGTCCGGGTTGAGGGCGAGCAGACCCGCCACGAGCGCCACCACCAGTACGCCGATGCGGCCGAGCCACAGGGTGAACCTCGGGGACCCGGTGCGCCCGCGCAGCATGTAGAGGTCCTCCACCAGGGCGGAGGAGCACACGATCAGCTGCGAGGAGAGCGTGGACATGATCGCGGCGAGGACGGCGGCCAGCACCAGGCCGGCCACGAACGGGTGGAACAGGATCGAGGCCAGCACGAGGAATACGGTCTCCGGGTCCTCGAGCGTGGTGCCGGGGTTGGCCTGGAAGTAGGCGATGCCCACAAGGGCCACCATCACGGCGCCGAACACGGACAGCGCCATCCAGCCGATGCCGACGCGCCGGGCGACGGCCGCGTCGTGCGGGGTGCGCAGGGCCATGAAGCGGACGATGATGTGCGGCTGGCCGAAGTAGCCCAGGCCCCAGGCGAGGGAGGACAGGACGCCGATCAGTGTCGCGTTCTCGAACATCGAGAAGTGGTTCACTCCGCCGCCGGCGGCGTCGGCGGCGCGGATGCCCTCGACGACGGCGTCCCAGCCGCCCATGGTCAGGACCACCACGATGGGCACGAGCAGCAGGGAGAGGAACATGAGGATGCCCTGGGCCACGTCCGTCAGCGAGGCGCCGAGGAAGCCGCCGAACAGGGTGTAGAGCACCGTGATGCCCGCGACCACCACCATGCCGGTGAGGTAGTTGATGCTGATGCCCTGGGCGTAGAAGGAGTCGGGACCGAACGTGGACTCGACGAACTTGCCGCCGGCCACCATGCCCGATGAGACGTAGAAGGTGAAGAACACGAGGATGATCAGGCCGGCCACGATCCGCAGGACGTGGGTGCGGTCCTGGAACCGGTGCTCCAGGAAGGACGGGATGGTGATCGAGTCGCCCGCGATTTCCGTGTAGGCGCGCAGACGCGGGGCCACGACCTTCCAGTTGACCCACGCGCCCACGGTCAGGCCGACGGCCATCCAGCCCTCGACGAGCCCGGAGGCGTAGATCGCCCCGGGCAGGCCCATCAGCAGCCAGCCGGACATGTCCGAGGCGCCGGCGGACAGGGCCGCCACGGACGGCTTCATGTCGCGGCCCGCGAGCATGTAGTCGTCCAGGTCCGCGTTCTTGCGGGCGGCGTAGAGGCCGATCGCGATCATCGCCGCGAAGTAGAGCCCGATCGCCACGATCAGGAAGGAGGTGTTCTGGTCCATGCGGACCAGGGAACCACACCGGACCGCCGTTCGCCGCCGACCACTAGGCTGGTCCGCGACATGACGCAGACTCCTCCGCCCGCGGCCGCGCCCTCCCCGGAGGCCGGCGCCGCTCCCGCCATCACCTTCCCCGAGCACCTGCCGGTCGCCGAGCGCCGCGACGAGATCATGGCGGCGGTCCGCGATCACCAGGTGGTGATCGTGGCCGGCGAGACCGGCTCCGGCAAGACCACCCAGCTGCCCAAGATGCTGCTGGCCCTCGGCCTGGGCGAGGCCGGCGTGATCGGCCACACCCAGCCCCGGCGCCTGGCCGCGCGCTCGGTGGCCGAGCGCATCGCCGAGGAGCTGGGCCAGGGCATCGGCGAGACCGTCGGCTACCAGGTGCGGTTCACGGCGGAGACCTCGAGGGCCACGCGCGTGAAGGTGATGACGGACGGCATCCTGCTGGCCGAGATCCCCCACGACCCGGACCTGCGGCGCTACTCGGCGATCATCATCGACGAGGCCCACGAGCGCAGCCTCAACATCGACTTCCTCCTGGGCTACCTCAAGCGGCTGCTCCCCCGCCGCCCGGACCTCAAGGTGATCATCACCTCGGCCACCATCGACCCGGAGCGCTTCGCCCGGCACTTCGGCCGGCCCCTGGCCGAGGGTGAGGAGCACGCGGACGCGGTGGAGGCCGACGACGGCGGCCGCGTGGTGCCCGCCCCGATCATCGAGGTCTCCGGGCGCACCTACCCCGTGGAGATCCGCTACCGGCCGCTGACCGCCGAGCCCGAGCCGGATGACCCGGACGACGACGCCGACGACAACGCGGAGACCCGCGACCCGCTCGAGGCCGTCGGGGACGCGGTGCTCGAGCTCGCCGGCGAGGCGCCCGGCGACATCCTGGTGTTCTTCCCGGGCGAGCGGGAGATCCGCGACGCCGCCGACCACCTGGCCGGCGTCGTCGCCTCCTCCCCGCGCCTGGCGGGCACGGAGATCCTGCCGCTGTTCGGCCGGCTGTCCATGGCCGAGCAGCATCGCGTGTTCGGCCGGGCCCAGTCCGGCGTGCGGCGGCGGATCGTGCTGGCCACCAACGTGGCCGAGACCTCGCTGACGGTGCCGGGCATCAGGTACGTGATCGACACGGGCACGGCCCGCATCTCGCGCTACTCGCACCGCACCAAGGTCCAGCGCCTGCCGATCGAGCGGATCTCCCAGGCCAGCGCCAACCAGCGCTCGGGCCGCTCGGGCCGCACGAGCCCGGGCATCGCCATCCGGCTGTACTCGGAGGAGGACTTCCTCTCCCGCCCCGAGTTCACGGACCCGGAGATCCTGCGCACGTCGCTGGCGTCCGTGATCCTGCAGATGCTCTCCCTGGGCGTGGCGGAGACGCCGCGCGAGGTGATGGACTTCCCGTTCGTGCAGCCGCCGGACCGCCGCCAGGTGACCGACGGCGCCGCCACCCTCACCGAGCTCGGCGCGCTCCACGCCGACGGGTCCGGGCCGCGCACGAAGTCCGGGGGCCGCGCGGCGGCCGCGGGCACCATCACGACGATCGGTCGGCGCCTGGCGCGCCTGCCCGTGGACCCCCGCCTGGGCCGCATGATCCTGGAGTCCGGCGAGCGGGGCTGCACGCGCGAGGTCATGGTGCTGGCCGCGGCCCTGACCATCCAGGACCCCCGCGAGCGCCCCACCGAGCAGCGTCAGGCCGCGGACGAGATGCACGCCCGGTTCGCGGACGACCGCTCCGACTTCTCCGCCTACCTCAACCTCTGGCAGTACCTGCGCGAACGGCAGAAGGAGCTCTCCGGCTCCCAGTTCCGCAAGATGTGCCGCCGCGAGCACATCAACTGGCTGCGCGTGCACGAGTGGCAGGACCTGGTCCGCCAGCTGCGCCAGCTCGCCAAGGACGTCGGCGTGTCCGTGCAGGCCGGCCCGGTGGACCCCGTGGGCCAGCACGACGCCGTCCACAAGGCCCTGCTGACGGGCCTGCTCTCCCAGATCGGCGCGTACGACGAGCGCCGGCGGGACTACCAGGGCGCCCGCGGCACCCGGTTCGCGGTGTTCCCCGGCTCGGCGCTGTTCAAGAAGCGCCACCCCTTCGTCATGGCCGCCGAGCTCGTGGAGACCTCCCGGCTGTGGGCGCGCACGGTGGCGCGCGTCGAGCCGGAGTGGCTCGAGGAGGTCGCCGGGGGCCTGGTGACCCGCTCGTACAGCGAGCCGCACTGGTCCCGGAACGCGGGCGCCGCCGTCGCGAAGGAGAAGGTGACGCTGTTCGGGGTGACGATCGTCCCCGAGCGCACCGTGCGGTACGGGCGGATCGACCCGGTGCTCTCCCGCGAGCTGTTCCTGCGCCACGCCCTCGTGGAGGGCGACTGGCGCACCCGCCACCGGTTCTTCGCCCGGAACCGGAAGGCCCTCGAGGAGGTCGACGCCCTCGAGACGCGCCTGCGCCGGCGCGACCTGAGGATCGGGGACGAGGACCTCTACGCGTTCTACGACGCGCGGGTCCCCGCGAACGTGGTCTCCGAGCGGCACTTCGACGCGTGGTGGAAGAAGGCGCGCCACGAGACGCCGGACCTGCTCGACCTGGACGTCGAGTCGCTGCTCACCGAGGACGCGGACCAGCTGGACACGGACGCGTTCCCCACCGCGTTCCGCCACCCGATGTCCGGGGGGGACGTGGACCTGCACCTGGACTACACGTACGACCCCACGGGCGCCTCCGGCACGGACGGCATCACGGTGTCCGTTCCCGTGCTCCTGCTGGGCGAGGTGGACCCGGACCGGTTCGCGTGGCTCGTGCCCGGGCTGCGCGTCGAGCTGGTGACGGCCCTGATCAAGGCCCTCCCGAAGGCCGTGCGCAAGACCCTCGTCCCCGCCCCGGACGTGGCCCGCGCGCTCGTGGCCGACCTCGACTCCCACGCCGATCCGCTGCGGGACGACCTCCCCCAGGCGCTGTCCGCGGCGGTGCGTCGCGTGCGCGGCACCGTGGTCGAACCCGAGCTGTGGCGGCCGCAGGACGTGCCGGACCACCTGCGCATGGACTACCGCGTGGTGGACGCCCGCGGCGCCGTCATGGGCGCCGGGCAGGACCTCGCGGTGCTGCAGACCCGGCTGGCCCAGGCCAACCGCTCGGCGATCGCCGCGCGCCTGGCCGGCGACGACGACCCCGCGAACGCCCGCCCGGGCCCCGCCCGCGGACGCGGCCGGGGCAGGGGTCGCGGTCAGGGGTCCGACGACGCCGGTCGCGCCGCGCCCGCGGCGGCCCCCGCCGCGGGGCCCGGCGGCTTCCGCGAGCGCCACGGGCTGACCTCGTGGTCGGTCGGTGAGGTCCCCCGGAAGATCACCACGGATCCCTCCAGCCGCGGCCCGGCCATCACCGGCTACCCCGCCCTGGTGCCGGAGACCACGCCGGACGGCGCGCCGGCGGCGGGCCTCGTCGTCGCGCGCTCGGCCGAGGACCAGGCCGCGTGGCACCGGGCGGGCGTGATCTCCCTGCTCATGGCCACCCTGCCCAGCACCCACCGCTACGTGGTGGACCACCTGGACAACCGGGAGAAGCTGACCTTCACGCAGAATCCGCACGGGTCGGTCGAGTCGCTCGTGCGGGACAGCACGCACGCGGCCGTGGACCGGCTGGTGGGCCCGGAGCTGCCCTTCACGGAGGCGGAGTTCCGCGCCCTGTTCGACCGGGTCCGCGCGGACCTGATCGACACGGTGTTCGCCGTGACCGCGCTCGTGGCGCAGGTGCTCGGCGGCGCCGCCGAGGTGCGCCGCCGCCTCAAGGGCACCGTGTCCCTCGCGGTGGCCCCGGCGATGTCGGACGTGAAGGCGCACCTCGAGCAGCTCGTCTTCGACGGGTTCGTGGCCGCCACGGGCTGGCAGCAGCTGCAGCACCTGCCCCGCTACGTGCAGGGCATGCTCACGCGGCTGGACCGGCTCGACGCCGGCGGCCACCTCCAGCGCGACGGCCAGGCCATGGCCGTGGTGCAGGGCCTCGAGGACGAGTTCGACGCCGCCGTGGCCGCGCACCGCGCCCGCTTCCCGGACACGCCGGTGCCCGCCGAGCTCGACCGGGTGCGCTGGCTGATCGAGGAGCTGCGGGTGTCCTTCTTCGCCCAGGAGCTGGGCACGGCCGTGTCCGTCTCGGAGAAGCGGGTCCGCCAGGCGCTGCAGCGCGCCGCCGCCGCCCGCTGAGGCGGACGACGGCGGCGGCGGTCGGGGCGGACGGGTCAGGCGGCGGGCACGCGCTCGCCGTGGCCGTCCTCGCGCAGGCCGGCGCGGAGGGCCTCGGCGGCCGCGTCCATCTCGTCCGCCTCCGGGGAGTTGTCCACGCGGGACATGTCGAAGTCGGACATCGAGTTGGACGGCCACACGTGCACGTGCAGGTGCGGGATCTCGTAGCCGGCCACCATCAGGCCGGCGCGGGACGCGCCGAACGCGCGGACCTGGACGCGGCCGATCGCCTGGGCCACCCGGGTCAGATGGGCCACCAGGTCCGGATCGGCGTCCACCCACTGGTCGACCTCCTCCCGGGGCACCACGAGGGTGTGGCCCGTGGCGAGCGGGCCGGCGGAGAGGAACGCCACACAGCGCTCGTCCTGCCACACGAAGCGTGCGGGCAGCTCTCCGGCGATGATCCTGCTGAACACGGTGGCCATGGTCTCCTCCTGGGGGGTGGGGTCGAGGGGGGCGGCTCGGAGCCTCAGCGGCCGCCGGGCTCGGGTCCGGTGGCCACGGGGTTGTCCGGGTCCTGGATCCATGCTGACCACGAACCCGGGTAGAGCGCCACACCGTGGCGACCCGCCGCGGCGAGCGTGAGGATCTGATGGGCCGCGGTGACGCCGGAGCCGCAGTACACGGCGGCGGGGACGTCGTCCGTCAGGCCCACCGCCTCGAAGCGTGCGGCGATCTCGTCCACCGGGCGCAGGCGTCCGTCCGGGCCGACGCTCTCCGCAGTGGGCAGGCTGCGCGCCCCCGGGATGTGGCCGGCCACCGGGTCCAGGGGCTCGACCTCGCCGCAGTAGCGCTCCGCCGCGCGGGCGTCGAGCAGCAGCCCGCCGGCGGCGATCGCCTCGGCTCCGGCGGAGTCCACCACCGGCATGCGCCCCCACGAGGGACGGGCCGTGCCCGGCACGGGGATCACCTCCCCCGGCTGCAGCGGGAGTCCGGCCTCCCGCCACGCGCCGAGGCCGCCGTCGAGCAGGACGGAGTCCCGGATGCCGGCATGGCGCAGCAGCCACCAGGCGCGGGCGGCGGCGAGTCCGCGGTCGTCGTCGTACACCACCACCGTGTCCCCGTCGTCCACGCCCCACAGGCGCACCGACTCCGCGAACTGGTCCGGGGCGGGCAGGGGGTGCCGGCCCTGGCGCGGCCCGGCGTGGCCGGCGAGCTGGTTGGGCAGGGAGACGAAGACGGCGCCGGGCAGGTGGCCGTGGAGGTACTCCTCGTGCCCGGACCCGCCGCCGGCCATCGAGTACCGCACGTCCAGCAGCACGAGACGGCCGGGGTCCTTCCGGGCGTCGAAGGCGGGGGCGGGCTGGCCGGCGTCGGCGTCCGGGCCGGCGGCGAGGCCGAGCCAGCGGGCCAGCACGTCGACGGCGACCAGCGAGGGCGGTTCCGCGGCGGCCGGATCGGGACCGTCACCGGAGGGGTCCGGCTCCACGGCCGCGGGGCCCACGGCCGCACGGGCGGCGCGCTCGGCGGGGTCCTCGACGGGCTCGCGGGAGCCCTCACGCCGGGGGGATGTGTCCGGTCCTGGGGTCTGCACGGGCCCCACCCTACTGGCCGCGTCGGCGGGACGGGGCGCTGATAGCCTGGAGCACCAGGCACCGGGGCCCACGGGTCCCGCACGGCCGACCGCCCCCGGACCCCGCCAGAAGGAGCACCCCAGCGTGAGCAGCCCCTCTCCTGAGGCCGCGGGCTCCCCCGCCCCCCGCGTGCGCAGCACGCGGCAGAAGGCCGCGGTGGACGCGGCGCTGGAGCGGATCGAGGACTTCGTCAGCGCCCAGGAGCTGCATGCTCACCTGAAGGAGGCCGGGGAGCGCGTGTCCCTGGCCACGGTCTACCGGACCCTGCAGCAGCGGCTCGAGGACGGCGATGTGGACACCCTGCGTCGCGAGGACGGCGAGGCCGTGTACCGGCGGTGCGCCGTGGACGCGCACCACCACCACCTGGTGTGCCGCGTGTGCTGGACGGCCGTGGAGGTCACCGCGGACCCGGTCGAGGACTGGGCCGCCCGCGTGGCCGCGGAGCACGGCTTCTCCTCCCCCCGGCACACGGTGGAGGTCACGGGCGTGTGCGCCGACTGCGCCGCGGCCGGCCGGGCCTGAACCCTGCCCTCAGCGGCGGCCCGCCCCGTCCACCGGGTCGTCCAGGAACGGCACGGCGGCCCCCGCGGACGGCGTCGCCGGCCGGTGCAGGGCGCCCCGTCCGTACGCCGTCTCCAGGTGGGCCTCCGTGAGCACCTCCGCGGGGGTCCCGGAGGCCACCACGCGGCCGGCCATCAGCACCACGTGGTCCGCCGCGGCGGCCTCGTCGAGGTCATGGGTGGTGTACACCACGGACACCCCGCGCTCCGGCTCCTCGTGCAGCAGGTGGTCGATCGTCCGCGCGGAGACCAGGTCCAGGCCCGTGACCGGCTCGTCCAGCAGCAGGACGTCGTGCTCCTGGGCGATCCCCTGGGCCACGTAGGCCCGCTGGCGCTGACCGCCGGACAGCTCGTCCAGGTGGCGCCCGGCCAGGTCCGTCACGTCCATCCGGTCCATCGCGGCCTGCACGGCCGCCCGGTCCGCGGCACGCATCCGGCGGAACCAGCCGGTGCTGGGGTAGCGCCCCATGGTGACGACGTCGCGCACCGTGAGCGGCACACCGCGCGGCACCTCCACGGTCTGCATGACGAAGGCCGTGCGCCGGGCGTGCCGTGCGGGCGACTCGCCCCGCACGGTGAGGGTCCCGGCGCTGGGGGGCAGCGTGCCGGCGAGGGCGTGGAGCAGCGTGGACTTGCCGGACCCGTTGGGGCCGATCACGGCCACCAGCCGGCCGGCCGGCAGGGTCAGGTCCGAGGCCGCGACGGCGAGGTGGGTGCCGCGGCGCAGCTCGAGGCCGCGGGCCTCCGCGAGGGGGGCGGCGCCGGGGCCGCCGGTCCGCGGCTCGGCGGGCGGGGCGGGACGGGAGGTCATCGGGGCAGGCCCCCCTCGGCGTCGTGCCCGTGGTGGGCGTGCGGGCCGTCCACGGCGGGCACGGCGCGGACGTGCCGGCCGCGGGCGGCCTGCAGACCCGCGCGGACCAGCAGGACGGTGAAGAAGAGGACGATCGGCACCAGCGCCATGGTGGCCGAGCCGGCGGTCCCCCAGTGGAAGCTCAGCATCAGGCCCACCACCACGGACGCGGCGCCCAGCAGCGCGGCCACGGCCATCATCCGGGGCACGGTGCGGGTGACCAGCGCCGCGGTGGCCGGCGGCCCCACGAGCAGGCCGAACACCAGGACGGTGCCCACGGCCTGGAAGGAGCCGATCACGGCCGCGCCGATCATGACCAGCAGCAGGGTGTGGGTCAGGCGGGGCCGCATGCCCAGCACGCCGGCCTTGGCCTCGGAGAAGCTCAGCGCCAGCAGCGGGCGGTACAGCACGAGCGCCAACAGGACCACCACGACGGCGATCGCGGCCTGCACGCGCAGGCCCTCCGTGCTCACGCCCAGCACGTCGCCGAAGAGGATCGCCGTGAGCGAGCCCGTGTAGGAGTCGGACAGGGAGATGATCACCACGCCCAGGGCCATCATCCCCACGAAGAGCAGTCCGATGGCCGTGTCCTCCTTCAGGGTGGTGGCCCGGTGCACCAGGGAGATGCCGGCCATCATGACGACCGCCGCGACCGCGGCGCCGACGTGGGGACTGCCGCCGAGCACCACCGCGAGGGCGATGCCCGGCAGCACGCCGTGCACGAAGGCGTCGCCGAAGAAGCTCATGCCGCGCAGCACCAGCCAGGTGCCCACCACGGAGCACATCACGGCCGCGATCAGTCCGCCGATCAGGGCGCGCTGCTGGAAGCCCAGCAGGAAGGGGTCGGTCAGCCAGTCCACGGCGGGCTCAGTCCGTCAGCGCGTCGGCGAGCGTGCGGGCGTTGTGGAGCATGGCCTCGGCGTAGTCCGCCTCGGGCGTGCCGGCCGGGCCCACGCCGGACTCGTAGAGCTCGACGACGGCGACGTCCCCGGCCTCGCCGGCCACGGTCTCCACGAGGGCGTTCTGCGAGGCCACGGACGTCACGATCGCATCCACGCCGTCCTCGCGCATGCCGCGGGCCAGGTCCGCGAGCTCCTGCGAGGAGGGCTCGGCGTCCGTGGATCCGCCCGGGATGACCACGCCGGACACCTCGAACCCGTAGGCGTCGGCGAAGTAGCCGTAGGCGTCGTGGTCCGCCACCAGGGTCCGGCGATCCTCGGGGACCTCCGCCAGGATCCGCTGGATCTCGGCGTCCGTGGCGTCCAGCTCCTGCTGGACGGTGCGGCCGCACTCGGCGTACCGCTGCTCGCCGGTGTGCTCGGCCAGGGACTGCCCCATGAGGGCGGCGGCGTCGGCCATGCGGGCGACGTCCATCCACACGTGGGGGTCCAGGGAGCCGTGGTCGTGCCCGGCGTGCTCCTCGGCGGTCTCCCCCTCGTGGTCGTCGTGCGCGCCCGCGCCGAAGGGCAGGGGGTCGAGCTCGGGGGCGACCTCGACCACCTCGGCGCCGTCCTGCTGCGCGTTGGCCAGGGCCGACTCCATGCCGCCCTCGAGGCCGAGGCCGTTGGCGAAGACCAGGCCGGAGCGGACCATCTGGGCCACCTGCTCGGAGGAGGCCGAGAAGTCGTGGGGGTCGTCGCCGGGGCCCATGACGGACACCGCGGCGCCGCCGGCGCACCGGGCCACGCGGTCCAGGACCGCGCCGAGCTGCGTGGTGGCGGCCACCGCCACCACGGGGGCGTCCGCGTCCGCCGCGGAGCCGGCGGGCGCGGAGGATCCGGCCGGCGCCGAGTCGTCCCCCGCCGAGCAGCCGGTGATCGCGAGCACCAGGGCGGCGGAGAGGGCGGCCGGGGCGGCGAGGCGGTGCGGACGGGGCATGGAGGGTCCTCCTGGGGCGGTGCGGCACGGACGCGCTCGCCCGTCAGATGCTAACGATTCTCACTCTAGCACCCGAACCGCACGGCCCCGCCGGAACGGGTCAGCGACTGGGCGTCTGCACCACCGGACCCCCGGACCCGCCCGTCCCGGCGGCGTGCGATCCGGCCACGGAGCGCTGGCGGCGCGGGGACTGGGTGACGTCGTTGATCTCGCCCACCAGCTCCTCCAGCACGTCCTCGAGGAAGAGCACGCCCACCGTGGCGCCGTCGTCCGCGATCACGCGCGCGAGGTGCGAACCGGTGCGCTGCATGAGCGCGAGGGCGTCCTCCACCTCGTCGCCGGTGCGGACGTTGGCGAGCGAGCGGACCCGGGTGACGGGCACCGGCTCCGTGTAGCGGGTGGCGCCCATGGCGAGCACGTCCTTGAGATGCAGGTAGCCGGCATAGCCGCCCTGCGGGTCGTCCACCACGAACCGCGAGTAGCCCGTGCGTCCCACGGCCCACTCCACCTGCTGCGGCGTGACGTCCTCGGGGACGGTCACCACGGCGTCGACCGGCACCATGACGTCGCCGGCGGTGTAGGCGGAGAACTCGAGCGCCGAGTGGAGCACGCCCGACTCGTCCTCGAGGGTGCCCGAGCGCGTGGACTCGGCGACGATGGACTGCACCTCCTCGAGGGTGAACGAGGACGCGACCTCGTCCTTGGGCTCGAACCCGAAGGCGCGCAGCACCAGGTTCGCGATCCAGTTCAGGCTCACGATGATGGGGTGCAGCAGCCGGGAGAGCCACACGAGCGGCTGGGCGAGGAGCATGACGGCACGGTCCGCGAAGGACACCGCGGCGTTCTTCGGCACCATCTCGCCCAAGGTGACGTGCAGGAAGGTCACCACGAGCAGCGCCAGCATGAACGCCACCACGTCCGCGACCGCCACGGACAGCCCGAGGGCCTCCATGGGGACCACCAGCAGGTGGTGCAGCGCGGGCTCGGAGACGTTGAGGATCAGCAGGGAGCACACGGTGATGCCCAGCTGGCACACCGCGAGCATGTCCGAGACGTGCTCCATCGCGAACAGCGCCACGCGGGCCCGCCGGGACCCGGCCTCGGCGCGCGGCTCGATCTGGGAGCGGCGCGCACCCATGACGGCGAACTCGCCCGCCACGAAGAACGCGTTGGCCGCCAGGAGCACGACCAGCCACAGCAGTCCGACGACGTCCTCGCTCATGCGATCGCCTCCTTCCGATCCGCGGGGGCCGGGTCGAAGCGCACGCGCTCCACCCGGCGCCCGTCCATGCGCTCGACCGAGATCCGGCCGCCGTCGACGTCCACGACGTCCCCGACGGCGGGGATCCGGCCGAGCCGGGCCATGACGAAGCCGCCGATGGTCTCGTACGCGCCGTCCTCGGGCACGTCGAGCGTGCCGATCTGGGCGTGCGCCTCGTCCGGTCGCAGGTCCGCCGGCAGGTACCAGCGGCCGGAGGCGGTCTGGAGGACGCCCGGGGTCACCCGGTCGTGCTCGTCGGCCACCTCGCCCACGATCTCCTCGACCACGTCCTCGAGCGTCACGACGCCGGCCGTGCCGCCGTACTCGTCCACCACGATGGCGAGCTGCAGGTTCGCCTCGCGCAGCTCGGCCAGGAGCTGGTCGAGGTGCACGGTCTCGGGGACCCGGATCACCTCGGACTTCAGGGCGCCCGCCGAGAGGTCGGCCCGGCGCTCGAGGGGCACCGCCACGACCTTCTTCAGGTGGACGACGCCCAGGACGTCGTCCGGGGACTCGCCGATCACGGGGAAGCGGGAGTAGCCGGTGCGGCGGGCGAGCTCCACCACCTCGGGCAGCGGCTCGTCCTCCCCCACGGTCTCCATGCGGATGCGGGGGGTCATCACGTCCACCGCGGTGCGCTCGGAGAAGCGCAGGGTGCGGTCCAGGAACGTGGCGGTCTGCTCGTCCAGCGTGCCCATCTGGGCGGAGCGGCGGACCAGGGAGGACAGCTCCTCCGGGCTGCGGGCGCCGGAGATCTCCTCCTTGGCCTCCAGGCCCATGCGGTGCAGCAGGCCGTTGGAGAATCCGTTGAGCACCACGATGGCCGGCTTGAACACGGCCGAGAACAGGAGCATGGGGCGGGCCAGCGCGCGCCCCAGGCGCAGGGGCTCGGCGATCGCCATGTTCTTCGGGATCAGCTCACCGATCAGCATGGACAGCAGCGTCGCCAGCGCCATGGCCAGGACCAGGGAGAGGCTGTCAGCCGCGCCCTCGGACATCCCCCACGTGATGAGCAGGGGGTCGACGAGCCGGCCGATGGCCGGGTCCATCACGTAGCCGGTCAGGAGTGTGGTCAGGGTGATGCCGAGCTGGCACGCGGAGAGCTGCGTGGAGAGGGACTTGAGGCACTTGAGCAGCGGATCCGCACCGCGGTCCCCCGAGTCCACCATGCGCTGCACGGTGGGCACGTCGATCGCGATCATGGAGAACTCCACCATCACGAAGAAGCCCGTGCCCAGGATCAGGAGCAGCCCGACGATCAGCAGGAGCCACTCCACGCGGTGTCACCCCCCGCCGCGCGGCGACGGCCGCACGGGCCGGTCAGGGGACGGGGACTGGAGGGCTCCGATCCGGCCACGTCCGCACGGGCGGACGGGCGATCTGGCACAGCAGTGTCAGCGTGGTCCATAGTCCGGTCAGTATACGGAGGCCCCCGCCTCACCAGGACCGGGAGACCGCCCGCCCCTCCGCGTACCCGGCGGCGGACTGCAGCCCCACCACGGCCCGCTCGCGGAACCCCGCGAGGTCCTCGGCGCCCGCGTAGGCCAGCGAGGAGCGCACGCCGGCGGCGATGGAGTCGACCAGGTCCGCCACCGAGGGTCGGTCCGGGTCCAGGTACATGCGGGCCCCGGACACGCCCTCCTCGAACATCGCCTTGCGGGCGCGCTCGAACGCGTCCTCGTGCCGGGTGCGCTGCTCCACGGCACGGGCCGAGGCCATCCCGAAGCTCTCCTTGTACCGTCGCCCGTCGGAGCCCTGGACCAGGTCCCCCGGGGACTCGAGCGTCCCCGCGAACCAGGACCCGACCATCACCTGGCTCGCCCCGGCCGCGAGCGCGAGCGCCACGTCCCGGGGATGCTTCACGCCGCCGTCGGCCCAGACCCGCGCCCCGAGGCGCCGCGCCTCCGCGGCGCACTCCAGGACGGCGGAGAACTGGGGCCGGCCCACGGCGGTCTGCATGCGCGTGGTGCACATGGCACCGGGGCCCACGCCCACCTTCACGACGTCGGCGCCGGCCGCCACGAGGTCCCGCACCCCCTCCGCGGTCACCACGTTGCCCGCCACCACGGGCACGTCCGGGCCGAGGGCGCGGACCGCCTCGAGCGCGTCGAGCATCCGTCGCTGGTGCCCGTGCGCGGTGTCCACCACGAGCACGTCCACCCCGGCCTCGAGGAGGGCGCGGGCGCGCCCGGTGACGTCCCCGTTGATCCCGATGGCGGCCCCCACCTGCAGACGGCCTCGCGGGTCCACGGCCGGCGCGTCCAGGGCGGCGCGCACGAGCCCGGCGGCCGTGGCGACGCCCACGAGGACGCCGTCCTCCACCACCGGCGCCGCCGCGCAGCGCACCTCGTGCAGGCGGGCATGGGCGAGGCGGGGACCGTCGGGGCCGGCCAGCTCCGCCGGCGTGAGCGTCACCGCGGGCGGACGGAGCACCGAGACGGCGGAGGCGAACCGGTCCACGTCACCGCAGTCCTCGGGGCCCACCACTCCCAGGAGGGCGCCGGCGTCGTCCACCACGCACACCATCCCGTGGGCGCGCCGGTCCACGCGGTGCAGCACGTCCAGGACGGTGGCCTGCGGCCCGACCGTGACGGCGGTGTCCCGGTCGACGGGGGCCGCCTTGACGTCGGACACCACCCCGGTCATCACCTCGAGGGGCAGGTCCTGCGGCAGGACGCCGAGGCCGCCGCGCCGCGCGATCGTCTCCGCCATCCGGCGCCCGGTCACCGCCGTCATGTTCGCGGCCACCACCGGAAGGGAGCCGTGGGTGCCGTCGTCGGGCGCCAGGCGCACGTCCGCGCGGCTGGCCACCTCGGAGCGGGCGGGCACGAGGAACACGTCGTCGTAGGTGAGGTCCACGGTGGGCCGGCTGAGCAGTCGCATGCCGCCAGTCTCGCAGAGCGGCAGGACCCGGGCGTGCCCCGCGTCACAGCGGGCGGCATCCGAGCACCCCCTGAGCCTGCCGCCGACAGGCCCGAACGCCTATGCTGTCCTGAGGCGTTCCCGCGCCCGCGCAGACCCGTGCGCGGACGTGCACCCGCTCGGAGGCCCGGGCGACGGGGCGCGCAGTCCTCGGCGGGGTCGCCACCGCCCGCGGCGGCCCCGCGGCCCATCGCTCACCCAAGGTTCAGGAAGAGGCGTTTCACAGTGCCAGAACTCACGTCCGACCGGCTCTCGCAGGAGTTCCCGGGCAACGAACAGCTCGTCGCCGAGATCTACCGGAAGTACCGCGAGGACAAGGGCGCCGTCGACCGGCAGTGGGCCCAGATCTTCGCCCGCCTCGAGGCCTCGCAGCCGGAGACGGCCCCCGCGGCCCCGGCGAAGAGGGAGGAGACGGCGGCGCCGCAGGCCCCCGCGACGACGTCCCCCGCCGCCCCGGCGAAGGGCACCGGCGGCCCCGTGAAGGAGACCGTCACCGAGCGTCCCGTCGAGCCGGGCGAGCCGAAGGCCGCCAAGAGGTCCGCCGCGCCGAAGTCCGCCGACCCCAAGGCCGCGCGCTCCCACGCCGCCGCCGTGCCCTCCGAGCCGGCCGCCGCGGACGAGGCCGCCGCCGAGGAGAAGAAGGAGAAGGCCACCGTCCTCAAGGGCATGGCCAAGGCGGTCGCCACGAACATGGACGCCTCGCTGTCCATGCCCACGGCCACCACCGTGCGCGACCTGCCGGCCAAGGTGCTGATCGACAACCGCACCGTGATCAACTCCCACCTGGCCCGCACCCGCGGCGGCAAGGTCTCCTTCACCCACCTGATCGGCTACGCCGTGGTGAAGGCCCTCACGGCGATGCCCGCCATGAACACCACGTACGAGGAGCGCGACGGCAAGCCCACCATGGTGGAGCCCGCCCACGTGAACTTCGGCCTGGCCATCGACCTGCCCAAGCCGGACGGCACCCGCGCCCTCGTGGTGCCGAACATCAAGGCCGCCGAGACCCTGTCCTTCCGCGGCTTCTGGGAGGCCTACGACGACCTCGTCAAGCGCGCCCGGGACAACAAGCTCACGATGGACGACTACGCCGGCACCACCGTCTCCCTGACGAACCCGGGCGGCATCGGCACCGTCCACTCCGTGCCGCGCCTGTCCAAGGGCCAGGCCTCCATCATCGGCGTCGGCGCGCTGACCTACCCCGCGGCCTTCCAGGGCGCGGCCGAGACCACGCTGAACGATCTGGCGATCTCCAAGACCATCACGCTGACCTCCACGTACGACCACCGCGTGATCCAGGGCGCCGCCTCCGGCGAGTTCCTGAAGATCGTGCACGGCCTGCTGCTGGGCGAGGGAGACTTCTACGACGAGGTCTTCCGCGACCTGCGCATCCCCTACGAGCCCGTGCGCTGGGCCCAGGACGTGCAGGTCAATCCGGACGAGCAGGTGGGCAAGGTCGCCCGCATCCAGCAGCTCATCCACGCCTACCGCGACCGCGGCCACCTGCTGGCGGACGTGGACCCGCTGGAGTACCGGATGCCCTACCACCCGGACCTCGACATCCGCGAGCACGGCCTGACCCTGTGGGACCTGGACCGCCAGTGGCCCACGGGCGGCTTCGGCGGCGAGACCACGCTGAGCCTGCGCCGGATCCTGGGCGTGCTCCGCGACGCCTACTGCCGCACCGTGGGCATCGAGTACATGCATATCCAGAACCCGGCCGAGCGCGCCTGGTTCCAGGAGAAGCTGGAGCGCCCCTACAACAAGCCGACCCGTGAGGAGCAGCTGCGCGTGCTCGGCCGCCTCAACGCCGCCGAGGCGTTCGAGACGTTCCTGCAGACCAAGTACATCGGTCAGAAGCGCTTCTCCCTCGAGGGCGGCGAGTCCCTGATCCCGCTGCTCGACTCGATCATCGGCGACGCCGCGGACGAGGGCCTCGACGAGGTCACCATCGGCATGGCCCACCGCGGCCGCCTGAACGTGCTGACGAACATCGCCGGCAAGACCTACAGCCAGGTCTTCCGCGAGTTCGAGGGAGCCACCCCCGGCGGCGCCTCCGGCTCCGGCGACGTGAAGTACCACATGGGCACCGAGGGCACGTTCGTGTCCGACGCCGGCAACTCCACGCGGGTGTACCTCGCGGCCAACCCCTCGCACCTCGAGGCCGTGGACCCGGTCCTCGAGGGCGTCACCCGCGCTAAGCAGGACCGCCTGGCGGGCGAGGGCGACGGCGGCGAGTCCTTCCCCGTGCTGCCGATCCTGGTGCACGGCGACGCCGCGTTCGCCGGTCAGGGCGTGGTGACCGAGGTCCTGATGCTCTCGCAGCTGCCCGGCTACCGCACCGGCGGCACGATCCACGTCATCGTGAACAACCAGGTCGGCTTCACCACGTCCCCGGCGGACGCGCGCTCCTCCGTCTACGCCACGGACGTGGCCAAGACGACCCAGTCGCCGATCCTCCACGTCAACGGCGACGACCCCGAGTCGGTGCTGCGCGTGGCGCAGCTGGCGTACGAGTACCGCCAGCGGTTCCACAAGGACATCGTCATCGACCTGATCTGCTACCGCCGCCGCGGGCACAACGAGGGCGACGACCCCTCGATGACCCAGCCGCGCATGTACACGCTGATCGAGCAGAAGCGCTCCACCCGCAAGCTGTACGTCGAGTCCCTGGTGGGCCGCGGCGATATCACGCAGGAGGAGGCGGACTCCGCGCTCAAGGACTACCAGCAGCAGCTGGAGCGCGTCTTCGCGGAGATCCACGCGGCCGAGTCCGGCAAGGGCGAGCAGGGCGGCGGCCTCGAGCCGGCGGCCGCGCGCGACCGCGCGCTCCAGGCCCCGGAGGGCACGGCGATCTCCTCGGAGACCCTGCGCCGGATCGGCGACGCCCACCTCGCCGTGCCGGAGGACTTCACCGTCCACCCCAAGCTGGAGCAGCTCCTCGAGCGCCGCGCCAAGATGGCCGTCGACGGCGGCATCGACTGGGGCTTCGCCGAGCTGGCCGCCTTCGGCTCCCTCCTCATGGAGGGCGTGCCGGTGCGCCTGTCCGGCCAGGACTCGCAGCGCGGCACGTTCACCCAGCGCCACTCGGTGTTCCACGACCGGGTCACGGATCAGACCTGGACCCCGCTCGAGCACCTGTCCGAGGACGAGGCCCCGTTCTGGGTCTACAACTCGCTGCTCTCCGAGTACGCCGCCCTCGGCTTCGAGTACGGCTATTCCGTGGAGCGCTCGGACGCGCTGGTCCTGTGGGAGGCGCAGTTCGGAGACTTCGTCAACGGCGCGCAGACCATGATCGACGAGTTCATCTCCTCGGCCGAGCAGAAGTGGTCGCAGAACTCGTCCGTGGTGCTGCTGCTGCCCCACGGCTACGAGGGCCAGGGTCCGGACCACTCCTCCGCCCGCATCGAGCGCTTCCTGCAGCTGTGCGCCGAGGACAACATGCGCGTGGTGAACCCGTCCAACGGCGCCAACCACTTCCACCTGCTGCGCGAGCAGGCCTACGCCCGTCCGCGCAAGCCGCTGATCGTCTTCACCCCGAAGCAGCTGCTGCGCCTGAAGGCCGCCGCCAACGCGGTGGAGGACTTCACGCAGGGCCGCTTCCAGCCGGTGATCCCGGACGCCTCGGTGCAGGCCTCGGACGTGCAGCGCGTGCTGCTGGTCTCCGGCCGTCTGTACTACGACCTGGCCGCCCGCCGGGACAAGACGGGGGACACCTCGACCGCGATCGTGCGCGTGGAGCAGCTGTACCCGCTGCCCACGGATGAGGTCCGCGAGCAGCTGGCGCAGTACCCCGACGCCGAGGTGCTGTGGGTGCAGGACGAGCCCGCCAACCAGGGTCCGTGGCCCTTCATGGCGCTCAACCTCCTCCCGGAGCTGGACCGCGAGGTTCGCCTCGTGTCCCGCCCGGCGCTCGCGGCCACGTCCGCGGGCACCAAGGGCCGTCACGACCAGGAGCTGGCCACCCTGCTGGACCAGGCGTTCGGCGCCTGACACCGCGGGTGAGGAACGGGTCCGCGGCGGCGGCATGCCGCCGCGGGCCCGGCGCCTCCCGACGAAAGGATTCACCGTGCAGAACCGCCAGATCCGGATCGCCGCCGTCGGCGACCACATCCTGGCCGGGGCGGGCGACCCCCGCGCCGTCGGCTGGTGGGGTCGGGTCCTGGCCCGCACCTCCGCGCCGGACGTGGCCCTCGAGAACTACGTCCTCGCCGTGCCCCACGAGACCACGGAGGAGCTCGGGGCCCGCTGGTGGGGCGAGGCCTCCCGGCGCTTCTCGGAGTCCGGCGAGAACCGCCTCGTGGTGGCCCTCTCCGACGCCGACCTGGACCTCGACGCGTCCTCCAGCGCCCGCTCCCGCCTGAACCTGGCCAACGTGCTGGACACGGCGTCCCAGCGGGGCATCCCCGTGCTGGTGCTCGGCCCGACCCCCTCGCTGGACGAGTCCCGCAACCAGCGCCTGGCCGAGCTCAACGCGGCATACCTGGACGTGGCGGACCGCCGCGGTCAGGTCTACGTGGACGCGTTCACCCCGCTGCGGGACCACGAGCAGTGGCGCGCGGACCTGGCCGCCGGCGGGGGCCTGCCGGGCCAGGCGGGCCACGGGCTGATCGCCTGGCTGGTGCTCCACCGCGGCTGGTACCAGTGGCTCGGCGTGCCCGAGCCGACCGCCTGATGTGACAGAATGGCTCACTGACCATCGTCCGCTTCCCCGGAGAGGAGACGCCCATGAGCAAGCGTGCCCGCAAGCGCCGCGACCGCAAGAAGGGCGGCGCGAACCACGGCAAGCGTCCCAACGCCTGAGCCCCGCTCAGCGTGGCGACACGCCGGGTTCAGCACCCGCAGACACGACGACGGGCCGGTCCCCCCGGGGGGACCGGCCCGTCGTCGCGCGCGGCGTCGGTCAGCCGCGGCGGACGGTGGTGGAGATCTGGGTGATGCGGGTCATGATGGTGGCCCGCAGCTGCGCGGGGGCCTTCTCCTGGCAGGAACGACGCACGGCGGAGCGGATGAGCAGCTCGAGCTCCTGCTGGTGGTGGCAGTCGGGGCACTCGGCCACATGAGCGCGGACCTGCTCGATGTCCTCGGCCGTCAGCGCGCCGTCGAGGTACCGGTAGAGCTGCTCGAGGCGCTCTCCGCCGTCCGAGCAGTCGGGGCAGTCCTGGTCCGTGGTCATCGGCCGGCCTCCTTCGTGGTCTGCTCCTGTGCCGCGCGGCCCTTGGGACCCATGCCGCGCTCCCCCGCGTAGTCCGTCAGCCGCTCCCGCAGCTGCTTGCGGCCGCGGTGCAGCCGGGACATGACGGTGCCGATCGGGATGTCGAGGATCTCAGCGATCTCCTTGTAGGCGTAGCCCTCGACGTCCGCGAAGTACACCGCCAGGCGGAACTCCTCCGGGATCGCCTGGAGGGCCTCCTTCACCTCGGAGTCCGGCAGGTGGTCCAGGGCCTCGGTCTCGGCGGAGCGCAGCCCGGTGGAGGTGTGCTCGGCCGCGCGGGCCATCTGCCAGTCCTCCACCTGGTCCGTGTCCGCCTCGAGGGGCTGGCGCTGCCGCTTGCGGTACAGGTTGATGTACGTGTTCGTGAGGATGCGGTACAGCCACGCCTTGAGGTTCGTGCCCGGCCGGTACTGGTGGAAGGAGGAGTACGCCTTGGTGTACGCCTCCTGGACCAGGTCCTCCGCGTCCTGCGGGTTGCGCGTCATGCGCATGGCCGCCGAGTAGAGCTGGTCCACGAACTCGAGCGCGTCCCGTTCGAACCGGGCCCGACGCTCCGTCTCGCTCTCCCCCTCGACGTCGATGCCGGGCAGGTCGTGCTCAGGGGCGTCCGCGGGCCGGGCGATCTCCGGCATGCTGTTCTGAGTGCTCATCGTCGGCCAGTCTACGGGGGCGGGACGCACGTCCAGCAGGGTCGCCGTCATGGTCGATCCGCCTCCTCCGCTCGGCAGTGCACTGCGTGGCCCGGCGGCCGTCGAGGCCGCCGACGGGGCGTTCCGCCCGCACCGCTCACAGCGCCCGCCTCGTGCCGGGTATTCCCCGCCGTGGCCCCCGGGGACCTCGGTAGGCTGGGCGGATGACCGCGCACCGCACCCCCAGGACGACGCCGGCCGCCGCCTCCCGGCCCGCGCCCGCCGACCCGTGGCCCGCGCCCGCGGCCGCCGGGCCGGTCCGGGGGACCGTGCGGCTGCCCGGCTCGAAGTCCCTGACGAACCGGCTCCTCGTGCTGGCCGCCGTGGCGGACGGCCCGTGCGTGCTGCACGGCGCCCTGGCCTCCCGGGACACCGCGCTGATGCGCGGGGCGCTCGAGGCGCTCGGCGCCCGGTGCGAGGACCGCGCGGACGGAGCCCTCATGGTGACCCCGCTGCCCGTGGGCGAGCCGCTGACGGGCGAGGTCCCTGTGGACTGCGGCCTCGCGGGGACCGTGATGCGGTTCGTGCCGGCCCTGGCGGCGCTGCGGCCCGGCGTCGTGGTGGTGGACGGGGACCCGGGCGCGCGGGTCCGGCCGATGGCCCCGCTGCTGGCGGGCCTGGAGCAGACCGGCACGCGCGTGGAGCACCTGGGCGAGCCCGGATTCCTGCCGGTGCGGCTGACGACCGGCGGCGCGCTCGGGGACACGGCCGCCGTGGACGCCTCGGGCTCCTCCCAGTTCCTCTCCGGCCTGCTGCTCACCGCCGCCCGGCGCCCCGACGGACTCACCGTCCGCCACACGGGCGAGCGCGTGCCCAGCCCAGAGCACGTGGCCATGACCGTGGCGTTCCTGCGCGGACATGGGGTGCGGGTGGACGAGCCCGCCCCGGGCGTGTGGCGGGTGCACCCGGGGCCGGTGCCCGCGTTCGAGGCGCACGTGGAGCCGGACCTGTCCAACGCCGGGCCCTTCCTGGCGGCGGCCGCGGTGACCGGCGGCGAGGTGTCCGTGCCGGACTGGCCCGCGTCGACCACGCAGATCGGGGACCGCTGGCGCCGGATCCTGCCGGCCTTCGGCGCGGAGGTGACCTTCTCCCCCGATCCCGGCGACCCCGCGCGGGGCACGCTGACGGTGACCGGCGGCGTCGACGGCGGGGGCCGCCCCCGGGTAGCCGGCGCCGGGGAGGTGGCGGACACCGCCGAGCTCGCCCCCACGGTGGCCGCGCTCGCGCTGCTGGCGGCGGGGCCCACGCGCCTGAGCGGCATCGGGCACCTGCGGGGGCACGAGACGGACCGGCTCGCCGCGCTGGCCGCCGAGGCGGCGCGGTTCGGGGTGGACGTGGCCGAGGGACCGGACGCCCTGGACTTCCCCGGCACCGCCGCCGGCGGGGCGCCGTCCGCCGCCCAGGCGCACACGTACGAGGACCACCGGATGGCCACCTTCGCCGCCGTCGTGGGGCTGTGCGCCCCCGGCACCACGGTGCGGGACGTGGCCACCACCGCCAAGACCATGCCGGACTTCCCCGCGCTGTGGGAGGGGCTCGTGGCCCCGTCCGCGGGCGCGGCCGACCGAGGAGAGGACGCCTGATGGGACGACGAGTGGACCCCTCGGCCTGGGACGAGTCGGACGTGCGCGTGCGCCCGTCCAAGCGCGGCACCCGGCCGCGCACCAAGGAGCGCCCCAAGCACGCGGACGCGCAGACCGGCCTGGTGACCACGGTGGACCGCGGCCGGTACACCGTGGTGCTGCCCGGGCGCACGGACGCCCCCGTCACCGCCATGCGCGCCCGCGAGCTGCGTCGCACGCCGATCGCCACCGGGGACCGCGTGGACGTGGTCGGCGACCTCTCCGGGGACGAGGGCACCCTGGGCCGGATCGTGCGCGTCCGGGAGCGGGACACCGTGCTGCGCCGCTCCGCCGACGACTCGGACGAGGTGGAGCGCGTGGTGGTGGCCAACGCGGACACCCTCGTGGTGATGGTGGCCGCCGCCAACCCCGAGCCGCGCACCGGCTTCATCGACCGCGCCCTCGTCGCCTGCTACGACGCCGGCATCCACCCCGTCCTGCTGATCACCAAGACGGACCTGCGGGACCCCGCGGACCTCGTGGCCCACTACGAGGCCCTGGACCTCGAGGTGATGACCTCGGGGGCCGCGCGCTTCGAGGCCGCAAGCGGGGACACGGACCTGGACGGCGGACTCGTGGACCGCGTGGCCGACCGCCTGGCCGGGCACACCGCCGCGTTCGTCGGCCCCTCCGGTGTGGGCAAGTCCACGCTGCTCAACGCGCTCACCGGCGCCGAGCGCGCCACGGGCCACGTCAACGCCGTCACCGGCCGCGGCCGCCACACCTCGTCCTCCGCGCTGGCCATGCCGTTGCCCGGTCCCGACGGCGATCCCCTCCCGGACACGTGGGTGATGGACACCCCCGGCATCCGCTCCTTCGGGCTGGGCTGGGTGGAGCCGGACCGCGTGGTGGAGGCGTTCGAGGACCTCGCCGGCGCCCTCGCCGACTGCCCCCGCGGGTGCACCCACCTGGCCGACTCCCCCGGCTGCGGGCTCGACGCATGGGTGACGCAGGGGCACGCCGGCGACGCCGGTCCCGCGCGCCTGGCGTCCCTGCGGCGACTGCTCGGCAACCGCACGGCCGCGGAGGCGGGCGGCTCGGCGTCGTCGGAGGACTGACCGGCCGCGCCCGGTATAGCGTGAGCCCCATGGAGCCCACCGAGCACGCCGAGCCCACGCCCAGCACCGCCCCCGCCGACGACGCCGCCCGCCGCCCCGCCCGCGACCTCACCGAGGACCTGCGGCTGGCGCACATGCTCGCGGACAACGTGGACTCCCTCACGATGGCCCGCTTCAAGGCGCAGGACCTCGAGGTGAGCACGAAGCCGGACCTCACCCCCGTCTCCGACGCCGACCGGGCCGCCGAGGAGTCCATCCGCGGCACCCTGTCCCGCGCACGGGCGCGCGACCGGATCTTGGGCGAGGAGTTCGGCGGGGAGCTCACCCGGTCCGGCCGCCAGTGGGTGGTGGACCCGATCGACGGGACCAAGAACTTCGTGCGGGGCGTGCCGGTGTGGGCCACCCTGATCGCGCTGCTGATCGACGGCGATCCGGTGGTCGGCGTCGTCTCCGCCCCCGCCCTGCACCGCCGGTGGTGGGCCGCGGCGGGCCAGGGCGCGTTCGCGGGGACGTCCCTGACGCGCGCCCAGCGGATCGGGGTCTCGCAGGTGGACCGCGTGGCGGACGCCTCCCTGTCCTTCTCCTCGATCGAGGGATGGCGCGAACGCGGGAACATCCGGGAGTTCCTGCAGCTGACCTCGGACGTGTGGCGGGTGCGCGGGTTCGGCGACTTCTGGTCCTACATGCTCGTGGCGGAGGGCGCGGTGGACGTGGCGTGCGAGCCCGAGCTGGCGCTGCACGACATGGCGGCGCTCGTGCCGATCGTCCGGGAGGCCGGCGGCCGGTTCACCTCCCTCGACGGCGAGGACGGGCCCTTCGGCGGCAATGCCCTGGCCACCAACGGGCTCCTGCACGACGAGGTCCTCGAGCGGCTGACCCCGCGTCGGGGCTGACCCCGTGGCGGCCGAGCGGGCGGGAGCGGGCGAGGTCCCGGCGAGGGGCCCTGCCGTGGTGCCGTGGGTGGCGCTCGGCGGCGCCGCCGGTGCCGCGACCGGCTGGCTGGTGCTGACCGCGGGCGCGGTCCTCGTGGGGCCCTGGATCAGGGGTGGGGACGGCGGCGACTGGTTCCTGGGCGAGGTCCTGCCGCTGCTGCCCCTGGTGGCGGTGAACACGCTCGGCGCGTTCCTGCTCGGCCTGCTGTGGGGCGCGTCCCGGGCGGCCGCGGCGGATCCGTCGCGGCGCACGTGGGATCCGCGGTGGGTGCCCGCCCTGGGCACCGGCTTCCTGGGCTCGTTCACCTCGATCAGCCTGGCGCTGGTGTGGACGGCGGAGGTGCCCACGTGGCTCGGCTCGGGCGGGCTCCGGAGCGGACTCAGCCCGTTCGGGACGGCGGTGGACGTGCTGGTGCACGTCTCCCCCGGGCTGACCGTGCTCGCGGCCATGATCCTGCTCGGCACGGCCGCCGCTGCTGCGGGTCTGAGAACGGGGGCGCGACGGTGAACCTCGTCCCCCTGGTCGTGGTCCTGGTGGCGGTCGGCGGCGCCCTGGGTGCGACCGTCCGGCACATGGTGGACGTCCGCGTGCCTCGCTGCCGCGGCGTGCTGACCGCCAACGTGCTGGCCTGCCTGCTGTCGGGACTGCTGGTCGGCTCCGGGCTGGTCGCGGCCACACCGGTGCTCGGCGCACTGCTGATCTCCGCCGGGGGGTTCACCCTCGGCCTGGGCACGTGGTCCACCGTGGCCGCGCGCGCCGCCGACGCCGTCCTCGCGGGGCGGTGGGCGCGGGCCGCGGCCGTGTGGGGGGCGCACGTGGGCGGGGGCCTCGTGGCGGCCGTCGTGGGCGGCGTGGCCGGCCTCGCGCTGGCGAGGTGATCGGCGGCGGGGGCTCCTGAGCCGCATCCGCGTGCCGAGTGTGCGCCTGCGGGCGGAAAGCGACGCACGCGCGCGCTGCTTTCCGCCCGCTTCAGCACACTCGCCGGGCGCGACCGCGGGCACCTGTGTGCGGGCCGCGGCCGGGCGGGACCGTCAGGCGAAGATGGCCTCCAGGCGCTCGCGCACCTGCGTGGTCACCAGCTCGATCACGTCCAGGGCCTTCAGGTTCTCCTGGACCTGGTCCACGCTCGAGGCCCCGAGGATCACGGTGGAGACATGCGGGTTCGACGCCGTCCACGCCAACGCCAGCTGCGCCGGGGTCACGTCCAGCTCGGCGGCCAGGTCCACGAGCTGACGGACCTTCGCGGTGATCTCCTGGTCGGCGATCGAGTCCTTCACGAAGTCGTAGCCCTCCAGCGCGCCGCGGGAGCCCTCCGGGATGCCGTCCACATACTTGCCGGAGAGGATGCCGGAGGCCAGCGGGCTCCAGGTGGTCAGGCCCAGGCCGATGTCCTCGTAGAGGCGGGCGAACTCCTTCTCCACCTTGGTCCGGTGCAGGAGGTTGTACTGCGGCTGCTCCATCACGGGCTTGTGCAGGTGGTGGCGCTCGGCGATGTTCCAGGCGGCACGGATCTCGTCCGCACTCCACTCGGAGGTGCCCCAGTACAGGGCCTTGCCCTGGCTGATCATGTCGCTCATCGCCCACACGGTCTCCTCGATCGGCGTGTGCGGGTCCGGGCGATGGCAGAACACCAGGTCCACGAAGTCCAGGCCCAGCCGCTCGAGGGAGCCGTCGATGCCCTGCATCAGGTACTTGCGGTTCAGGGTGTTCTTCATGTTCACCATGTCGCCGTTGATGCCCCAGAACAGCTTCGTGGAGACGACGTACTCGTGGCGCTTCCAGCCGAGCTCGGAGATGGCACGGCCCATGATGGACTCGGACTCGCCGCCGGCGTACACCTCGGCGTTGTCGAAGAAGTTGACCCCGCCCTCCTTGGCGGCGGCCAGCTGGTCCTTGGCCAGGCCCACGTCGACCTGGTTGCCGAAGGTCACCCAGGAGCCGAAGCTGAACTGTGAGACCTGGAGGCCGGAGGATCCGAGACGGTTGTAGATCATGTCGCTCATGGCTCCACGCTACTACCGCGGGGCGCCGCCACGGCTGTCATGAGCGCCTCACGCACGACGACGCCCCGGCGCCCTCCGTGAGGAGGGCGCCGGGGCGTCGTCGTGGTGTGGTGAGTGGAGCCGGCGGGAATTGAACCCGCGTCCGATGTGGTGTTGCCAGGTCTTCTCCGGGCGCAGTCTGCTGTGGGTGTTGCTCGGCCCTGTCCGTCCCGCAGACGGGCGGACAACCCGGGCCCAGCCGGATTGATGTCGGCATCACGACCCCCGGCGAGGGTGATGCCCAGTGGCTATCTAGCTGACGCCACGGTCCGGGGCGACAGCGACCCCGGGGTGACGGACTCGATCACTGATCAGGCAGCGAGAGCGAAGTCAGTGCGCTTGGATTCGGCACTTATTGGTGTGCAGAGAGCGTTTGACGAGATGACTCTGCATCCTCGGCCCGCTTCTCCTGTCGCGACTCACATCGTCGAAACCGATCGGCCCCTGGAGGGGTCGACACACTCACTATGAGGTTGTCAATCACCACGGCAGGCGGAGGGCGTGCGCCCGCCGGTCCTGGAACCGGCCCTGCGAGGAGTCCAACCTACCAGAGCCGCGGGCTATTCCCCAGGGGCGGGCCTGCGGCGCGGGCGGCTCAGACGACGCCGGCGCGGCGGTTGCGGATGCGCATGGCGCGCTGGGCCTCGCGGTTGTCCTGCTTCTCCCGGAGCTTGTGGCGCTTGTCGTACTCGCGGTTGCCGCGGGCGACGCCGATCTCCACCTTCACGCGCCCGTTCAGGAAGTACAGGGACAGCGGGACGATGGTCAGACCCGGGTCCTGGATCTGACGGCTGATCTTGACCAGCTCCGCGCGGTGCAGCAGCAGCTTGCGGCGCCGCCGGGCGGCGTGGTTGGTCCACGAGCCGTTGAGGTACTCCGGGATGTAGATCTGCTCGAGCCACAGCTCGTCCCGGTAGAACACGGCGAACCCGTCCACGAGGGACGCCTTGCCCTCGCGCAGCGACTTCACCTCCGTGCCCTGCAGGACCAGGCCGGCCTCGTAGGTGTCGAGGATCGTGTAGTCGTGCCGCGCCTTCTTGTTGTTGGCGATCACCATGCGCTCGCCGGGGGCCGGCTGCTTGGCCGTCTTGTCCTTCGCGTTCTTCCCCATGGTGCTCGCTCCTTCCGTCCTCGATCCGCGCTCAGCACAGGATGCACCATCCTACGCGACGGCCGGCCCGCCCGCGCGGGGAGCGGGGGCGGACCGGCCTCGGTCGACGGCGCGGCGGGAGGCGTCGTCGTGGTGGGCGGGCTCAGGCGAGCGGGGCGCCGGTGAGCGCCCGGACCTGCTCCTCACTGACGCCCGGGGCGCACTCGACGAGCCGCAGGGCGGGCTCCTCCGGGGTGCCGACGACGTCGATCACCGCCAGGTCCGTGATGATCCGGTCCACCACGGCGCGGCCCGTCAGCGGCAGCGTGCACCGCTCGACGATCTTGGGGGTGCCGTCTTTGGAGACGTGGTCCATCATGACGATCACGCGGCCGGCGCCGTGGACGAGGTCCATGGCCCCGCCCATGCCCTTGACCATCTTCCCCGGCACCATCCAGTTGGCCAGGTCACCGGCGGCGGAGACCTCCATGCCGCCGAGGACGGCGACGTCGATCTTCCCGCCGCGGATCATGCCGAAGCTCAGCGCCGAGTCGAAGAAGGACGCCCCCGGGTTCACGGTGACGGTCTCCTTGCCGGCGTTGATCAGGTCCGGGTCCACCTGGTCCTCGGCGGGGTGCGGGCCGGTGCCGAGGATGCCGTTCTCCGACTGGAGCACCACGGTGCGCCCGGCCGGGATGTGGTTGGGGATCAGCGTAGGCATGCCGATGCCGAGGTTCACGTAGGCGCCGTCCGGCAGCTCCTGGGCGGCGCGGGCCGCCATCTGGTCGCGGGTGAGGCCCTGCGGGGCCTCGGCGGTCCGGGTGCTGGTCTGCTCGCTCATCGGGACTCCTCCCCCGCCGCGCGGAAGGAGCGCTTCTCGATCCGCTTCTCGATGTCCGGGCCCACCTCGAGGACCCGGTGGACGAACACGCCGGGCAGGTGCACCTCGTCCGGGTCCAGCTCGCCGGGCTCCACGAGGTGCTCCACCTGGGCGATGCACACGCGGCCCGCCATGGCGGCCGGCGGGGAGAACTGGCGGGTGGCCTTGCGGAACACAAGGTTGCCGTGCCGGTCGCCCTTCCAGGCGTGCACGAGGGAGAAGTCCGTGACGATCGACTCCTCCAGGACGTAGGTCTCCGCCTCGCCGGGCTCGGAGAGGTAGTCGGCGCCCAGGGTGAACTCGGCCGTGGGCTTGGCGGCGGAGGCCTTCGCCACGTTCCCCTCGGCGTCATAGCGCATCGGCAGGCCGCCCTCGGCGACCTGCGTGCCGACACCGGACCGGGTGTAGAACGCGGGGATGCCCGCGCCGCCGGCGCGCAGCTTCTCCGCCAGGGTGCCCTGGGGGACGAGCTCCACCTCGAGCTCGCCCTCCAGGTACTGCCGGGCGAACTCCTTGTTCTCCCCCACGTAGGAGGAGGTCATCTTCCGGATCCGACGGGCGGCGAGCAGCACGCCCAGGCCCCAGCCGTCCACGCCGCAGTTGTTGGAGACCACGGACAGGTCCCCGGCGCCCTGCTCGAGCAGGGCCTCGATGAGCTGGACCGGGTTGCCGGAGAGGCCGAAGCCTCCGACGGCGAGCGAGGCCCCGCGGGGGATGTCCGCGACCGCCTCGGCGGCGGTGGCGACGGTCTTGTCGAGTGCCATGTCCTCGTCCCTTCTTCTGGTGGGGATCAGCGGAAGAGGATGAGGGCCTCGCCCTGACCGCCGCCGCCGCACAGCGAGACCGCGGCGCGTCCGCCGCCGCGGCGATCCAGCTCCAGGGCGGCGTGCAGCGCGAGACGGGCTCCGGAGGCGCCGATGGGGTGGCCGAGGGCGATCGCACCGCCGTGGATGTTCGTCTTCTCGAGCGGGTAGTCCAGATCGCGGAGGGACTGGACGGCCACGGCGCCGAAGGCCTCGTTGATCTCCACGAAGTCGAGGTCGGCCACGTCCCAGCCCTGCTTGCGGAGGGCCTCCTTGACCGCGTCCGCGGGCTGCGAGTGGAGCTGCGAGCTGTCCGGTCCGGCGGTCTGACCCGCGGCGCCGACGGTGGCGAGCACCGGCAGACCCCTCTCCTCGGCGTACGCGCGCGAGGTCACGACGAGGGCGGCGGCGCCGTCCGACAGGGGCGAGGAGTTGCCTGCGGTGATGGTCCCGTCCGCCGTGAAGGCCGGGCGCAGGCCCCCGAGGGACTCGACGGTGGCGTCCGGACGGACGCCCTCGTCCTGGGACACCACGAGGGGCTCACCCTTGCGCTGCGGGATCTCGACGGACGCGATCTCGGCGTCGAAGACACCGTCGGCCTGGGCCTGCGCGGCGCGCTGGTGGGAGGCGGCGGCGACCTCGTCCTGCTCCGCGCGGCTGAGGCCTCGCTCGGCGTTGCCGGACTCGGTCAGCTCGCCCATCGCCTCATGGCTCAGGGTGTCGGTGAGGCCGTCCCACTCCACAGAGTCCAGGAGGGTCGCCTGGCCGTACTTGAAGCCCTTGCGCGCCTTCGGCATCAGGTGCGGGGCGTTCGTCATCGACTCCTGTCCCCCGGCCACCACGACCCGCGCCTCGCCGAGGCGGATGAGGCGGGCGGCATCGGTGACGGCCACGAGGCCGGAGAGGCACACCTTGTTCAGGGTCATGGCGGGGACGTCCCACCCGATGCCGGCGGCGAGCGCGGCCTGACGGGCCGGGTTCTGACCGGCGCCGGCCTGCACGACCTGGCCCAGGTAGACCATGTCCACATCCTCGGCCGGGACGCCGGACCGCTCCAGGGCGTGCCGGATCGCATGGGCGCCGAGCTCCACGGCCTGCAGGCCGGCCTGCTGGCCGAGGAGTCGGGTGAAGGGTGTGCGGGCGCCGCCGACGATGACGGCGTCGGTGGGCTGCGGCTGGGGGGTCGAGGCGGTCATGGCGGTCCTCCTGGGTCGGTGGGCGGCGCACGGGCGCGCCGAGTCACTCACACCCATCCTATGACGACCGTCACAGATCCGACGGTGCGTTGCACCGCGTCGGCCGCGGGTGGACCCATGCGTGGGCGCGTCTCAGCGGGCGGTCCGGTCTGCCGCCGCCCCCAGCCGCCGGATGGAGCCGACGAGCTTCTCCTCGATCAGGGCCCATGCGCGGGCGAGGCGCTTCTCCTGGTCCGGGGCGATCCGGGTGCCGTCGTACGTCACGCGCACCCGGGTGGACTCCTCCGAGACCGGCTCGAGCTCCCACGTCCACAGCTGGCCGCTCGGCGCCTCCCCCAGCCTCCCGGGCTCCCAGGCGATCACGCGGTCCCGCTCGAACCGGTGGACCACGCACTCCACACGGACGCCGTGGGCCAGGTCCATCCGGAACCTGTCCCCCACGCCGCAGATCGGAGCGGGGTCGACGGGCGCGGCGACGTTGGTCCCGCCGTCGATCTCGGGGTGCCGGGCCGGGTCCGCGAGCAGCGCGAACAGGGCGGCCGCGGGGGCGGCCACGGTCTCCTCGGCGCTCACGGGCGGCGGCGTGGCGGGCTTGGTGGTCTCCTCGATCTCGGTCATGGGGCCATCCTGGCCGGTGCCTCCCCCGCAGGGAACCCCCGCCACGGGACCACCCGCCCACGACGACGCCGGCCCGCACCCTCGCGCGGAGGGTGCGGGCCGGCGTCGTGGGCGGCCGAGCCGAGCGCTCAGAGGCCCTTGCCGGAGGGCGAGACCAGGATCTTCACCGCGGTCTCGTTATGGTTGATGAGGGTGTCGAAGCCCTTCTCCACGATCTCGTCCAGGCCGATCCTCCCGGTGATGAACGGCTTCAGGTCCACCTCCCCGGCCTCGACCATGCGCACCGTGTCGGCGTGGTCGTGGGCGTAGGCGATGGTGCCGCGCAGGTCGATCTCCTTCATGACCAGCTTGTGCAGCGCGACCTTCGGCTCGTGCCCCCAGATGGACTCGTTGACGATCACGCCGCCTGGACGCACGGCGTCCAGCAGCAGGTCCAGGACCACGTCTACCGAGGTGCACTCGAAGGCGACGTCCACGCCCCGCCCGTCCGTGAGCTCGCGCACGCGGGCGGCCACGTCGACCTCGCGGGGGTCGAAGGCCTCGTCCACGACGCCCGCGTCCACCACCTTCTGGCGGCGCAGCTCGGAGAGCTCGGAGACGTAGACCGTGAGGCCCTTGCCCTTGAGCACGGCGGCAGTGAGGGCGCCGATGGGGCCCGCACCGCCGATCAGTGCCGTGCCGGAGGTCGGGGAGCCGGCACGCACCCACGCGTGGTGGGCCACGGAGAGGGGCTCGATGAGGGCCGCCTCGTCCAGGGGCACGGAGTCGGCCACCGGGTGGACCCAGCGGCGCTCCACGGCGATCTGCTCGGCGAGGCCGCCGCCGTTGCCGCCGAGGCCGATGAAGTTCATGTCCGGGGCCAGGTTGTACTGCTCGTCGTTCTGGTCCTCCGGGCGGATGATGTAGGGCTCCACCACGACCTTCTGGCCCACCGTGAGGTCCTCCACGCCCTCGCCGAGGGCGGCCACGGTGCCGGACATCTCGTGCCCGAGGGTGACCGGGGCGGAGTCCCCGGAGATCGGGTGGGGGTGGCCGTGCGGCGGGATGAAGATGGGACCCTCGAGGTACTCGTGCAGGTCGGTGCCGCAGATGCCGCACCAGGCGACGTCGATCAGCACCTGGCCGGGTCCGGCCGTGGGCGCCTCGATCTCTTCGATGCGGATGTCCTTCTCACCGTGCCAGCGGGCTGCGCGCATGGTCATGGGGTCTTCCTCCTATGGCGTGGCAACTCTCGTGGGAGAGGACCCGAGCCCTGAGGCGGCCCCGGGACGCCTCCAACCCTACATCCGGCATGTGGGACTCCCGCCCTCATGTCCCCCCGCCGTCGGGCCCACGACGACGCCGGCCCGCACCCTCGCGCGGAGGGTGCGGGCCGGCGTCGTGGGCGGCGGGCAGGCAGGGTCAGCCCTTGTCGGCCTCGGCCTCCGCGGCGGCCTCCTTGGCCTGCTCGGCGCGCCAGCGGATGCCGGCGTCGATGAAGTCGTCGATGGCGCCGTCGAACACGGCGGAGGGGTTGCCCTCCTCGTGGCCCGTGCGCAGGTCCTTGACCATCTGGTACGGGTTCAGCACGTAGGAGCGCATCTGGTCGCCCCAGGAGGCCTTGACGTCGCCGGCCATCTCCTTCTTCTTCGCGTCCTCCTCGGCCTTGCGCTGCAGGAGCAGGCGGGACTGGAGCACGCGGAGGGCGGCGGCGCGGTTCTGGATCTGGGACTTCTCGTTCTGCATGGACACGACGATGCCCGTGGGGATGTGCGTCATGCGCACGGCGGAGTCCGTGGTGTTCACGGACTGGCCGCCGGGGCCCGAGGAGCGGAACACGTCCACCTTGATCTCGTTCTCGGGGATCTCGATGGAGTCGTCCGACTCGATCAGCGGGACCACCTCGACCGCCGCGAAGGAGGTCTGGCGGCGGCCCTGGTTGTCGAAGGGGCTGATGCGGACCAGGCGGTGGGTGCCGGCCTCCACGGACAGGGTGCCGAACGCGAACGGTGCGTTGATCTCGAACGTCGCGGACTTCAGGCCGGCCTCCTCCGCGTAGGAAGTGTCCATGACCTTCGAGGACCAGCCCTTCTGCTCGGCCCAGCGCAGGTACATGCGCATGAGGGTCTCGGCGAAGTCGGCCGCGTCCACGCCGCCGGCACCGGCGCGGATGGTGATGACGGCGTCGCGCTGGTCGTACTCGCCGCTGAGGAGGGTGACCACCTCGAGCTCGTCGAGGGCCTTGCGGATGGAGGTCAGCTCCACGTTCGCGTCGTCCAGCAGGGAGGGCTCGTCCTCCTCGGCGGCCAGCTCCACCATGGTCTCGAGGTCGTCGATGCGGTCCGCGAGCGACTTGATGCGCTTGAGGTCTGCCTGCCGGTGGGAGAGCTTGGACGTGACCTTCTGCGCGGCCTCGGGGTCGTCCCAGAGGTCGGGCGCGGAGGCCTGCGCCTCGAGCTCGGCCACCTCCGCCGTCATCTTCTCGACGTCGGAGACCTGCTCGATGGAGGCCAGGGTGTGGCGCAGAGCGTCGATCTCTGCGGAGAAGTCAGTGTCAGCCATGGTCCGCCCAGCCTACCGCCCTGGGTCCGGGGGCGGCGCGAGGTCCGGAGGGGGCGGGTGAGCCGGCGGGTGAGGTCGCCGGACCGCCGGATGTGCGCGGGACCGCGTCCCGATGACGCGGTCCCGCGCACAGCGTGAGGTCCAACGACGGCGCCGACCGGGTTAGCATCGGCGCATGTCACAGCCCGCCCCCCACATCGTGCGCCGCGGTTCCGGCGCCCCGCTGATCCTCGTGCACGGCATGGGCGTGGACCACCGCCTGCTCCTGCCCCTGGACGCCGCCCTCGAGGCCGCCGGCGGCTGGGAGCGCATCTACCTGGACCTGCCCGGCTTCGGCGGGACCCCCGCCCTGCCCGCCCCCGGCGGCCTGCCGGAGCTGGCGGACTGGCTGGACGCCGCGGTCGGCGACCTGGTGGGCGACGCGCGGTTCGCCCTCCTGGGCAACTCCCTGGGCGGTCTGCTGGTGCGCGAGGTGCTCGCCCGGCGCCAGGGCCAGGTGGCGGGCCTCGCGCTGATCGCCCCCGTGGTGGATCCGGACCCGGAGCAGCGGGACGTGCCCGAGCGCGTGGTACTGGACACGGACGAGGCGCTGCTCGCCGAGCTGGATGAGGACGACGCCGAGCCGTTCCTGGACATGGCCGTCATCCAGACGCGCCCGGTGTGGGAGAACTTCCGCGAGCATGTGCTGCCCGGCGTGCGTGCCCTCGATAAGGACGCGGTGGAGAACCTGGAGAAGGACTATGCGCTGGAGGGCCCGCTGCCCGAGCAGCGGTTCGGCACGTTCGACCGGCCCACGCTGATCGTCACCGGCCGGCAGGACGACAAGGTCGGCTGGAAGGACCAGCTGGCGCTGGCGGAGCACTTCCCGCGCCTGACCCTGGCGATGCTGGACCGCACCGGCCACAACGTGCACCTGGATCAGGAGGCGGCCGTCGGCGCGATGGTGCAGAACTGGGCGGAGGACGCGGCGCGGGAGCTGTGATCGGGGCGGGGGCGGGCCGATGCTCCGGAATGCCGACCGCGCTGACGCCGTTGCCCGACCGGGCGGCACCTGGCCGCCCCGCCCGAGCCCCAGGAGAGCCATGTCCCCGCACTACGAGCACCCCAACGCCCCCGTCTCCGAGGATCCGCGCGCGTTCTGGGAGGCCCGCTACGGCGGGGACCAGGTGTGGTCCGGGAAGGTCAACGCCGCCACGGCCGCGCTGACGGCGGACCTGCCGCCGGGCCGGGCGCTGGACCTGGGCTGCGGCGAGGGCGGTGACGTGATCCACCTGGCCGAGGCCGGCTGGGATGCCACGGGCGTGGACCTCGCCGAGGCCGCGGTGACCCGCGCCCGGCGGGCGGCGCACAAGCGGGGCGTGGCGGAGCGGACCCACTTCATGGCGGCGGACCTGACGGACACGGGCTCCGGCTGGGGCCTTCCCGACGACGCCGGCGCACCCGGGTTCGATCTGGTCACCGCGTCCTTCCTGCAGTCCCCCGTGGCCCTGGACCGCGAGCGGATCCTGCGCCACGCGCTGACCCTGCTGGCTCCGGGCGGGCGCCTGGTGCTGGTGTCCCATGCGGCGCCCCCGCCGTGGGCGCCGGCCGAGTTCGCCGCGCGGGGACACTTCCCCTCCCCTGCGGACGAGCTGACCGTCCTCGGCGTGACCGTGTGCGGCGACGAGCGCTGGGACGTGGCGACCGCCGAGGTGCGGACTCGTGAGGTGACCGGGCCTGACGGTCAGGCGGCGGCCCTGGAGGACACCGTGGTGGTGGTCCGGCGGCGCTGACCCGTCCGCGCTGACCCCACAGAGCCCGCCGACCGGTGCGCCCGGTCAGCGGGTGAGGACCGTCCGCGAACTGCCCTCCGCGCTGACCGGCACGGTGGCGGGGAACAGCCCGGCGGCCCATCCGCCCGACGGCGGGACCAGGGAGACCTGCGCCTCGATCCGCACCACCACGGTGGCGCCGTCCTCGGCCACCCCCGAGGACACGGCAGCGATCCCGGGGACCGCTTCCTGCGCGCCCACGGCGGCCAGGTACTCCCCCACCGAACCCTGGACGGAGGCGGGATCGAGGACGACGCGCGGGTCGGCGTCGAGCTCGAAGGCCAGCTGCTCCGCCCCGGCCAGGGCGGCGCCGTCCGCGAAGGACTGCACCTTCCGCGCCTGGATGAGCACGCCGGTGGCGGCGAACAGGACGAGCAGCAGCGCGACCACCACGGCGGTGAGCCCGATGGTCAGCACGGTGGTCTGGCCGTCGTCGGCGGACGGGCGGATGCGGTGGCGCGGCGGGCAGGAGCCGCAGAGGGGCGCGGACATCAGTACCTCGGCATCCGCGCGCGAGCGCTGGAGTCGACGGTGACCAGGCCCTGGGGCAGCCAGGATCCGGGCACGAGCGGCGGAGTGAGCTCGACGGCCACCCGCACCTCCACCACCTCGCCGGACTCGAGGCTGCCGCACCCGCCGATGTCGCAGGCCAAGGACGCGTCGTACGCATCGGCGGCGACCCCGTAGTCCCCCAGGGTCAGGCGGATCGCGCCCTCCGCCGGACCGGGGCGGCCGCCGTCGGCGGAGACCACGACGCGGGCCGCCTGGTCGGCGGCGGCCACCGCGCCGAAGGCGGCGGCCTGGATCTGCGCAGCGAAGACCATGAGGTAGACCAGCGGCACCAGCAGGATCACGCTGAGCGCCAGGAACTCGACGCTCGCGGATCCGTCCTCGGCGGCCAGGCGCCCGCGCCGCTGACGAGCGTCAGAACCGGTGGGCATGGCCGTGCACCTCCACGGGGATCGGCCCGGGCAGGAAGCCCAGGCCCGGCAGGCTCGTGGACACGGTGACCCGGACCGTCGGGGCGCCGTCGAGGTCGATCGTCTCGGCGCTGACCTGGGCGTCCGCCTGCCCCGGCAGGGCAACGGTCAGGACCTGCCGGGCACGGGCTGCGCCGTCGGCGGGGTCACGGTCCGCGAGCGCCCCGTAGCGGGCGCCGGCGGAGGCGGCATCGATCAGGACGTTGCGGGTGTGGATGACGATGCCGGCCTGCAGCAGGGCCGCGAAGAGCAGCACGATCAGGGCCGTGACGAGCGCGTTCTCGGCGACCACGGACCCCCGCTCGTCGCCCCAGCGGGCACGGGCGGATGGGCCCGGGCGCGCCGGGGCGGCTGCGGAGGTCATGGGCGGCCTCAGCCGGCGCCGTTGACGCGGGCGATGGCGCTGTTGAACATCTCCTGGAGCGCGGGCAGCGCGAGGGCCAGGAGGCCGGCCACCAGCACGGCGGACATCAGGGTGATCATCACCCAGCCCGGGACGTCGCCGCGCTCGTCGCGGACGTCGTCGTGGAGGACGGAGGTCAGGATGGACAGGACGGTGAGGCTGATGCGGTAGAACAAGGGTTCCCCTCCAGGTGTGGCGGCGCGGGGCCGGGAGTGATGGTGTACGGGTCGTCGGGACGGGTGGACTATTCAGTTGTGGGTCTGTGGGCGCCGGCTAGAAGCCGAGACGCATGAGCGAGATGCCGGGGAAGACGGCGAACACCACGGTGAGCGGGAGGATCCCGAACACGAGGGGCACCATCATCTGGATCTCCTTGCGGCCGGCGGCCTCCATCAGCTCGCGACGGCCCATTTCGCGCACGTCCTGCGCCTGGGCGCGGAGCACGTCGGCCAGCGGGGTGCCGCGGTCCAGGGCGATCAGGATGCCGGCGATGAACCGCTCCACCGGAGCGAGCTGGATCCGCCGGCCCATGGCCTTCAGAGCGACGGCGAGGGAGGCCCCGGCGCGCATGTCCGCCAGTGCGGCGGCGAACTCCCGGGCGAGCTCGCCGCGGGCCGTCGTGGCGACCCGTTCCAGGGCGCCGGTGGTGCTCTCCCCCGCGCTGACGGACAGCGCGAAGAGCTCGGCCACGGAGGGGAACTCCGTCAGGATGGAGGCCCGCCGACGGGTGATGGCCCATCCGAGCGCCTGATCCCGCAGCATGTACCCGCCCAGCCCGGCGGCCACCACCAGAGCGGCCGCCGTGAACACGGGCACGGCCCCGGAGACCGCCAGGGTGAGGGCCGCCGCGGTGCCGGCCGCCACCCCCAGGCAGGCCCAGAGGACCTGCTGGGCGTGGTAGTCCACCGGGGTGAGCGGGGACCCCGCGGCCTCGAGCCGCCGGGACAGCGTCTCGCCTGCCGGGCTGAGGTTCTGCAGCAGCCGGGTCGCCGCCCCCAGAGGCGGTCCGAGCAGGCGTCCCCACGCTCCCCAGGGCGAGGTGGCCGCCGCCTCCCCATCCAGGAGTCGCGACGCGGGAACGTGGTGCCGCAGCTGCGGCTCCAGACGCTGCTCCAGGGTGGGGCGCCAGCCCAGGGGCTGGGCGAGGACGATGAGCCACAGGCCCACGCCCAGGAGCGTGCCGAGTCCGAGGCCGACGGCCAGTGCGGCGCTCATGCGAAGACCCTCCGGTCCGGCGGCAGCGAGCCGATGCGCCGCATGATCCGGTAGCACACCGCCGACGTCACGAGCCCCCCGATGAGGACCAGCCCGCCGGCGGCGGAGCGGTACGCCTCGACGGCGACCGGCTGGGTGCCCAGCAGGAGCAGGACGATCCATGGGGCGCAGACGGCCAGTCGGGCGGCGTTGACCGTCCAGGACTGGCGCGCCTCCAGCTCGGAGCGGATGCGGGCATCCTGTCGGAGGAACTCGGAGAGGGTCTGCAGCAGCAGGCCGATGTCTGCGCCACCGACTTCCCGGGTGAGCCGCAGGGACACCACCAGCCGATCCGCCACCGGGTCGGCCATGCGCGCTTTGAGCCTGTCCAGGGCGTCCACGAAACGCGCCCCCGCCCGGTAGTCGCGGGCGAACTCCCGGAACGGCTCCCGCAGCCCCTCCGGACCGCTGTCCCCGAGCTGGATCAGGGCCTCCGGCAGGGTCAGTCCGGCCCGGACCGCCGACCGCACGTGATCGACCGCATCCGGCCAGAGATCGCGCAGGGCCACGCTGCGGCGGGTGGCCTGCCAGGAGAGGATCGTCCACGGCAGCCCCGCGCCGAACACCGCGAAGCACGCGGCGATCGTCCACGTCCGGGTCAGCGCCAGCACGATCAGGCCCATCACCAGCCCGCCCGCGAGCATGGCCGAGACCACCCCTGCCGGAGTCAGCCGGGTGATGCCCGAGCGGGCGATCAGCGTGCTCAGCCGTGAGGGGCCGCGGTCCACGGCGGCCCGCACCGACGGCTCGGACCAGCACGCCCACCAGATCAGGAACAGACCCGCCCCGAGGGCCAGGCCGAGGACCAGGGGCATCAGCGCACCCCCAGGACGTCACGGGGGTCGATGCCCCGGCGCGCGAAGGCCTCGAACTCGAGGCTCGCAGCGGTGTTGAGGACGAGGTCGCCCTCGGTGTCCCTGCGGAAGAGGGCGGAGGTCTCGATGACGCCGTTCTCCACGCGGGATCCGACCGTGAGGACCTCTCGGACACGACGGCGTCCGTCCCGGTCCCGCTCGCAGTGCACCACCACGTCGATGCACGTGGCGACGGTGGGGACCACGAAGTTCCTCGAGATGTTCTCCCCTGCGAGCAGGGGCAGCGTGCAGAGCTTGGTCAGCGCATCGGCGGCGGAGTTCGCGTGGATGGTGCACATCCCGGCCAGTCCGGAGTTCAGCGCGACGAGCATGTCCAGGGCCTCGGCCTCCCGGACCTCGCCCACGATCAGGCGATCCGGGCGCATGCGCAGGGCCTCCTTGACGAGCCGCCGCAGCGGGATCTCCCCGTGGCCCTCGAGATTCGGCTGCCGGCACTGCAGGCCGACGACGTCCCGGACGGGGATCTGCAGCTCGAAGATCTCCTCCACCGTGATGACCCGCTCGCGTGCGCCGATCGAGGCGGCCAGGCAGTTGAGCATCGTGGTCTTGCCGGCCTGGGTGGCACCCGAGACCAGGACGTTCATGCCGGCGTCGACCGCCGCGTCGAGGAATCGGGCCGCGGCGGGCGTGAGGGAGCCGGAGCGCACCAGATCCTCGAGTCGCTGCGCGCGACTCACGAACTTGCGGATGTTCACGCTCCAGTGCCGCCGCGTGATGTCCGGGATGGCCACGTGCAGACGCGAGCCGTCCGGCAGGGCGGCGTCCACGAAGGGCATCGAGAGGTCGAGACGCCGGCCCGAGGACTTGAGCATGAGCTCGACGAGGTCTCGGACGCCCTCCTCGGTCAGGAGGATGCCGGTCAGCTCGGAGCGTCCGGACCGCGCGCAGTACACCTCGTCCGGAGCGTTGATCCAGATCTCCTCGACCGAGGGGTCGTCCATCAGGCGCTGCAGGGGCCCCAGGCCCGCGATCCGGTCGAAGAGCTCCTGCGACGCCCCCTCGGGGTCCTCCAGCCGTGGCAGGGAGCTGACGAGGGACCGGGCCTCGTAGTCCGCCGTGGCCTCGTCGATCAGGGCCCGGACGCGCTCGCCCTCCCGCTGGGGGTCCACCCCCTGTCGACGGACGAGCTCCCGCAGCTCGCCCTCCAGCATGCGCACGGCGTCCATGCACCCTCCTGTGCCCCCATGGGCGCGATCCCTGCGCCCTCACGTGATGCCCCGACCATAACGGCGGCGCACAGCTGGCGGAACACCCCCCTCCCACTCTGTGGACAACAGACGCACAGTGGACGGCGAGGGGGGGTTGTCCACAGCACGAGGTGCCCCCGCGACAGCGGCCGTCCCGGGCCTGCGACCCTGGCCTGGTCCGCCGGACGGCGGGGACCATCTCGCGAGAGGAGTCAGGATGTCCTGGCGGATCCGGGTGTTCGGCCTGGCCGGGCCGCACGACTGGGCCGTGCGCGGGCTGCCCGAGTCGGTGTCCGCCCAGGACGCCGAGGTGCGCCGCCGTCTGGGGTGCGATGCCCTGACCCGCGTCGCCACGCACGGTTCCTGCGTCACCTACGTGGCCCGGCCGGGAACGCGGCGGGGTGCGGCCGTGGAGGCAGCCGGCCCCGAGGTCGGCGTGCTCACATCGGACGGGCCCGACGCCGGCCGGCTCGCCCCCTTGGCCGGGGGCGGGCTCACCGTGGGCCGCGGCGGCAGTCGGCTCGTCCTGGACGACCCGCTCGTCCCGTCCGAGCCGACCCGGATCCTCCTGGAGGCGGACGGGGTGAGGGTGGACCGACCGGGAGTCGGCCACCCCACCCGGTGGACCGCCGAGGAGGGTCTCCGCGTCGGCGGGACGACGCTGTCCCTGGTGCGCGGGTCGTCGGCGCCGCTGCGCCCTCCCGAGGTGCTGATCCCAGCGGAGGTCGAACTGGGCCACGCCCCCGCGGAGCACTCCGCGGTGCTGCCGGTGGTCATGGCGGTCGGCCCCCTCGCGATCGGAGCGGTGCTCGCCGTGACCATGCGCACCTGGCTGTTCCTGCTCTTCGGTCTGGTCTCGGTGCTCGGCGTCGGCGTCATGCTCGGGCTTCAACGGGCCGCCCGCCGGCGTCACAGCGCCCTGCTGGCGGCGCGCGCGGCCGAGGTCGTCACGCGCAGGCGGGACCAGGAGCTCACCCCGGCGACCGTGAGCCGGGCCGTCCGCTCGCGCGCGGCCGATCGGTTCGGCCTCCTCCCGGCGCGGACCGACGCGCCCCCGCCCCTGCTGTGGTGGGGGGAGGGGACGGGGGTGCTGCCCTTCACCCGCAACGAGGAGACCGGCCGCTGGGACGCGTCCGTCGACGTCGCTCAGCCGGGGGCGACACCCTGCCCCGGCGGCTCCGTGGTCACCGTGACCGGCGGGAGCCGACTGATCCAGGCGGCCGGCCGCTGGGCCCTGTTCCAGCTCCTGCGTCACGCGGTGGCCACGGGGACGAGTCTGCGGGTCGCCTCCGGGGATCGTGTCCAGACGTGGTGGGGCCCCTCGGCGCCCGAGGCGAAGACGCTGCTGGAGCTGCCCGACGCCCCGTGGCTCCCCGCGGCCCTGCGGGTGTGGCGCTCGGCCGCCGGCCTCCCCGACCTGCCACCGACCGCCGACACCCCGGGGAGGACGTCGTCCGCCGTCGTGCGGCTGGGCACGGGCGCCCCGGGCGCGCCCGGCGCACGTGACGCGGACGCCCTCGACCTCGACGCACGGGTCCTGCACAGCCCCTCCCAGCGCCTGGACCTGCGGGACCTGCACGCCACCGGGATCAGCCCGTCGACCCTGCACTGGTGGCTGCAGGAGCTGGCCGACGACGTCGCCCGCCTCGGACTCGGCCCGGGCGGCGCCGACGCACTCCCGCTCCGCGTGCCCGACGCGGTGGGCCGTGCCTCCGCCGCCCGCCACGTGCGGGCACACATGACGCCGGACTCGCCCGGCGGCGGTCCGGGCGTCGTCCTGGACCTGGCCGACGACGGCCCGCACGTGCTGATCGCCGGCACCACCGGCTCGGGCAAGTCCGACCTGCTGCTCTCCCTGCTGGTGGGCCTGGCCGCCCACCACGCCCCCGCGGAGCTGTCCTTCGTGCTGCTGGACTTCAAGGGCGGGGCCTCCTTCGGGCCGCTGGCCGGCCTGCCGCACACCATGAGCCTGGAGACCAACCACGTGGGGGCGGCCTCCCTGCGGGCGCTGGACGCCATCAGCGCCGAGCTCCGCCGCCGGGAGGCCCTGTTCGCGCACGCCGGGGTGCCGGACTACCCGGCCTTCCGGGCGGCCAGGCCCGACGAGACGCTGCCGCGGCTCGTCGTCGCGGTGGACGAGCTGCGAATGCTGGTGGACGACCATCCGGCGGCGAACGCGGTGCTGCAGCGCCTCGCCGCCACCGGCCGCTCGCTGGGCTTCCACCTGGTGCTCGCCACCCAGCGGGCGACCGGCGCCGTGAGCTCCGACGTCCGCTCCAACCTGGGCTCCACCCTCGCCCTGCGCACGGCCAGCGAGCAGGAGTCGTGGGACCTGATCGGCGTCGGGGACGCGGCGCGGATCGATCCGGCCGCCCCGGGGACGGTCTGCCTCGCCCGCGGCGGGCGGCCGCTGCTCACCGTGCGGGCCGCCCCCTGGGTGTGTTCGGAGGCCGGCCCCGTGTGGCGACGGTGGACCGACCCCGCGCCGGCCCATGCCACCGGCACCGACTGGGCGCGCGTGGTGGGCGAGCTCGTCGCGGCGTATCGCACGGTGGATCCGATGGTCCCCGCCCCGGTGGTGTCGCCGTCCCTGCCCGCCGTCTTCGCGCCCGACCGCTCCCGCCGGCGGGACGCGGACGTGCTGGCCCTGGTCGACGACGCCGCCCGCGCCCGACATGTGCCCTGGCGCTGGCCCGCGGGCTCCGAGGGCAGCGGGGCCTGGATCATCGAGCCCGCCGGCGGACGCGGGCCGGTGCTCAGCGTGGTCCTCGAGACCGCCGTCCGGGGACCCGGCCCCGTCCTCGTCCTGGACGGCAGCGGCGAGGCGGCCCCCGCCGTCGCCGGCCTGGATCCAGAAGCCGAGCTGCGCGTCCTGCGCCCCGATGCGGACGAGGACGACCTGGGGACGCGGGTCGTCTCAGCCTTGGAGGAGACCGCGCGGGCAGGGGGCACCGCGGTGATCACCGGATGGTCCACGTGGACGGGGGTGCGCGTCGGGGACACCTACCGCTCCCTGGACGAGGAGGTCCACCGGCTCCTGGGCGGCGCTGAGGCACGGTCCCTCCGGGTGGCCGCCGTCGGCGGGCGCGACCTCGCCTCCGCCCGACTGCTGCTGCACCTGCCGCACCGGTTCTTCGTCCCGGCCGGGACCAGCCCCGAGCACCGCCTCGTCTGGCCGCGCCTGACCGAGGTGGAACCGGTGCCGGGGCGCGCCGTGCACGTGCACCCGGACGGGCCCGAGCAGGGCGTGCCCGCCCAGCTCGCCGTGCCGCTCCCGAACCCTGACGGGCGATCAGGGGGTGGCCCCTGCCCGACCGGCGAGTAGTGTGGCGGATGCCGGGACGCCCGGTCCCGGCAATCGTTCGACGAGGGGAAGGACATCATGACGACGCTCCAGAAGGTCACCGTGTTCGGCACCGGCGTGCTGGGCTCGCAGATCATCATGCAGGCCGCGTACCACGGCAAGGACGTGACCGCGTACGACATCACCGACGAGGTCCTGGCGAAACTGCCCGAGCGCTACGAGTGGATGCGCGGCTTCTACCGGCGCGATCTCCCCGACTTCGACGAGGCCCGCTTCGACCGTGCGATCGAGTCGATCACCACCACCTCGGACATCGAGCAGGCCGTGGCCGACGCCGACGTCGTCATCGAGGCCATCCCGGAGGACCTCGACCTCAAGAAGTCCGTGTGGGCCAAGATCGGCGCCGCCGTCCCGGAGCACACGGTGCTGCTGACGAACACCTCTTCCCTGCTGCCCAGCTCCTTCGCCGACGCCACCGGCCACCCTGAGCGCTTCCTGGCGCTGCACTTCGCGAACTTCATCTGGAAGAACAACACCGGCGAGGTCATGGCCACGGCCCAGACCGACCCGAAGTACTTCGACATGGTCCTCGAGTTCTCCGACGAGATCGGCCTGCTGCCGGTGCCGGTGCGCAAGGAGGTGCCGGGCTACGTCCTGAACTCCTTGCTCATCCCGTGGCTCGGCGCGGGCGCCGCCCTGTACGCCAACGAAGTGGCCAACCCGGCGGACATCGACAATGTGTGGCGCACCGCCACGGGCGCACCGCGCGGCCCGTTCGAGGTGTACGACACGGTGGGCTTCAACGTGGCATACCACATCAACAAGAACTCCGACGACCCCACGAAGCGCAAGTTCGCGGAGATCCTCCGGGAGGGCATCGACGCCGGCACCACCGGCATCGGCGCGGGCAAGGGCTTCTACTCCTACGACAAGGACGGCAACAACCTCGGGCCGGTGGAGGACTGGAACATCGAGAACCGCAAGGGCACCCAGGGCTGAGCTTCTCCCGCGGGCGCCGGCGAGGCACCCTCATGCACGACGGCGGCCCGTCACCCCACCGGGGTGGCGGGCCGTGCCGCACCCGGAAGGGCCGTCCACGACACCCGCTGGCGGCCGGTGCGGACCTACGCTATGACCCATGGCACAGATCATCCTCTTCCACCACGCCCGCGGCCTCACCGAGGGCGTACGCGCCCTCGCCGAGCAGATCACCGCCGCCGGCGGCCACACCGTGCACACCCCGGACCTGTTCGACGGACACGTGTTCGCCACCGCCGAGGAGGGCCTGGCGTACGTGGAGCAGATGGGCCGGGACGAGTTCATGACCCGTGCCATGCGGGCCTGCGCCGAGCACAAGGAGGCGTCCGTCGTCGCCGGCATCAGCCTGGGCGTCATGCCCGCGTGGAAGGCCGCGCAGACCGCCCCGGGCTTCCGCGCGTGCATCGCGCTCTCCGCCGCCCTGCCCCTCAACGCGTACGCCCCGCTGTGGCAGCCGCACACCGCCCTGCAGATCCACCTCGCCGCCGAGGACCCGTGGGTCAAGGAGGAGGACCTGCCCGCCGCCCGCGCCTACGCCGCCACGGCCGAGCATCCGGACAACCCCGCCGACCTCTTCGAGTACGCCACGGACCGGCACCTGTTCATGGACTCCTCCACCGAGGACCACGACCCGGAGCTCACCGAGGTGGTCGTCCAGCGGGTCGTCGAGCTGCTGGCCTGAGAGGAGCCCCCGTGTCCGCCCGCCTGCCCCTCGGCATCCTCCTCACGGCCGCCCCGATCCTGATGCTGCCAGTCGTGTCCGTCGTCGGGACCCTGCTGGAGGACGCGCCGGGGGCACAGTCCGCCGCCACGATTCCCCTGGCTGTCCTCGTGCCGCTTCTGGTCTCGGCGGTCGGCGTCCTGCTGGTCCGCGCGGAGCGACGACCGCTGCTGCGGAAACCGCTCGGCTTCACCACGGCGTGCCTCGCCGTCGTCGCCCTGGGCCTGGTGGTGTTCTGCGTCGGCGGCTTCGCCCTCCCGTTCTCCCCCATCGAGCCGGCCGACGCGATCTTCCCCTTCCTCGGCGTCACGGGCACCGGCATGTGGATGGCGTTCCTCGGCGGCCTCGGCGCCGCAGCGGGCGCGCTGGTCATGGCCGTCACGGCGTTCGCCGGGACCCGAGCGGGCCGCACCGCGCGCGCCTGAGCCGTCACACTGTGTCACGCTGACGGCCATGGCCCGCTCCTCCGTCCGCACAGCACTGACCGCCGGTGCGCTGCTCGCCTCCCCCGCGGTCACGCTCCCGGTGCTCCTCACGCTCACGGTGCCGGGCCTGGCCAGCACCGTCCCGGACAGCACCGCCGCCGTCCTGACCTCGACCGTCTTCCTCGTCCTGGCCGTGCTGCTGCTGCCCGCCGCCGGCGTCGCCGTGCTCGCCACCGGGTCCTCCCCGCGGCGCGGGCCCTGGGCCGGCCTCGCGGCCGTCTGCCTGGCGGCGACGGCGGTGGGCCTGCTCGTCGGCTCCCTCACCCCGGAGCCACTCGCGTACGCGGGCGGGTGGCTGGCGCTCGGCGGACTCGCCGCACTCTCGGTCCTGGGCGGATGTCTCCTGATCGGCGGGGCGATCGCCGCCCTGGCGGGCCGCACCGGCTGAAGAGCGGGCCCTCCCCGCCCGCCGCCCGTCACAGGGTTACCTGTGGGTCGCCCGCAGGTGCCGACTCCGCCCGCCTCGAACCGTACTTTTGCCCCGTGGCGGCCGCCCTCCCCGACGGCATACCTTCCGGCGTCAAGAGGAGCGATCCTCCGCCGGTGAGCAGCACTGCGGGCCGGCACCTCCGCCGGCCCCGCCGGCCCGTCCGAAGGGACCCCGCCATGCCGTTCGTGCGCACCTCCCTCCCCCTCGCCGTCGCCGCGCTGGCGATGGGTCTCGTGGCCGTCCTCCTGGGCGTGACCGGCACCGACCTGACGGACCACGCCCTGGCGAGCACCGGCGTCGTGGTGGGCCTGGGCGTGCTGGGCATGCTGCGCCACTGGACGGAGATGGGCCTGGTGCTCATGCTGGGCGCCCCGGCCATGGCGGCCGCCTCCTTCTCGGACCGCTTCCACCCGTCGTGGGCGGCGGGCCTGGTGGCCGTGGTCGTTCTGGCCCACGCGCTGCGCGCGGAGCCGCTGCCCGCCGAGCGCTGACCCCCGCGCCTCCGCCCCGCGCGCGGAGCCCCCGGCCTGACATCACCGCGACGCGGCGTGCCCGTCCTTGCGCGGGTCGGAGCCGCCCGCGTAGCCGCCGCCCGGCAGCCGCAGCACCGCCTGCCCGCCCCCGTAGGTCCGGTCCCCCACCGGCGTGCGCGTCACGGGGTGACCCATCGCCGTCACGGCGTGTGCGACGTCGTCGCCCCAGCCCGCCTCCAGCTTCAGCTCCCCGGAGCCCTCCACGAACCAGCGGGGCGCGTCCAGCGCCTCCTGCACGCTCTGCCCCGCCATCAGCCGGTGCATCACCTGCACGTGCCCCTGCGGCTGCATGGGCCCGCCCATCACGCCGAACGCCGCCACCGGCTCCCCACCCCGGGTGAGGAAGCCGGGGATGATCGTGTTCAGCGGCCGCTTGCCGCCGGCCACCTCGTTGGGATGGCCCGGCTGGAGGGTGAAGCCCGCTCCGCGGTCGTTCAGGGTGATCCCGGTGCCCGGGACCACCAGACCGGAGCCGAAGCCGTAGTAGTTGGACTGGATGAGGGAGACCATCATCCCGTGCCGGTCTCCGACGCTCAGGTACACGGTGCCGCCGGCCGTGGGCGGGCGGGACACCGCGCCCGAGGCCCGCTCCGGGTCCACCCGTGCCGCGAGCGCCGCCACGTGCTCCGGCGCCAGCAGCTCCTCGACGGAGGTGCGCATCCAGGCCGGATCCGCGACCTCCGCATGCAGCACCGCGAGCGCCTGCTTCATGGCCTCCACCTGCAGGTGCACGGTGGCGGGGGCGTCCGGGTCGAGGTCCGCGGCGCCGAGCTCCTCGAGCACGGCGGCGGCCACCAGCGCCGCCAGGCCCTGGCTGTTCGGGGGCACCTCGTACAGCTCGTGCCCGCCCCAGGACGCGGAGACTGGCTCGGTCCACTCGACCTCGTGCGCGGCGAGGTCCTCCGCGGTGAGCAGCCCTCCGCCGGCCGCGGCGTGCGCGGCGATCTGCTCGGCCAGGGCGCCGCGGTAGAAGCTCTCCCCGCCGGTGACCACGATCTCCCGCAGGGTGGCGGCGTGGTCCGGGAGGCGGACCCGCTCCCCCTCGGCCGGGGCGCGGCCGCCGGGCGCGAACGTCGCCCCGAACTCCGGTTGGTCCGCGAGCACCGTGGCGGCCCGCGCCCAGTCCTGCGCCACGATGGTCGGCACGAGCCAGCCCCGCTCGGCGTGGTCCACGGCGGCCTCGCCGAGCCGGGCGAAGGGCAGCCGTCCGAACCGGTCGGACAGCGCCCGCCACCCGGCCACCGCCCCGGGCACCGTCACCGAGTCCCAGCCGCGGCGGGGCATCTCGGTGCGGCCGGCGAAGTGCTCGGGCGTCCACGCGCGCGGGCTGCGGCCGGAAGCGTTGAGGGCGTGCAGGCGCTCCCCGTCCCACACGAGCGCCAGCAGGTCCCCGCCGATCCCGTTGTTCGTGGGCTCCACCACGGTGAGGGCCATGGCCCCGGCCACGGCGGCGTCGGCGGCCGAGCCGCCCTCTCGGAGCACGTCCTGCGCCGCGGTGGCGGCCAGGGGCGAGGAGGAGGCGACGACGTCGTCGCCGTACACGGGGCTGCGGCGGGTGGGATAGCGGTCCATGGGTGCCTCCGGGGACGGGCGGTGCGGGGCCGGCGGAGGCCGGCCGTGGCGCCACCCTACGGCGCGGGGTCCGGGGACCGTCAGCGGGGCGCGCGCCGGGTCCGCAGCGCGGTCAGCGCACCGGCCACGGCCACGAGGACCCCGCCGACGGCGGCGGCGTAGACGTACCCGGCGGCCGGGGACACGGCGTCGATCACCAGGCCCACCGTGGGGGCGCCGAGGGCGGCGCCGGCGGTCATGGCGGAGCCGTAGTAGCCCATCGCCTCGCCGCGCCGCTCCTCCGCCACCAGCAGGGACAGCCGCGACGACGCCGCGGCGAGCGCCGGCGCCGTCAGCAGGCCCGAGGGGATGGAGGCCAGGGCGAGCGGCCACAGCCCGTCCACGAACGCCATCGGCAGCAGGGCCACCGCGAACAGGCCCATGAGCAGCGCCGGAGGCAGCTGGCGGCCCCACGCCCCGTAGAAGAGCCCGCCGATCGCCGAGGCCCCGCACCAGAACGCGTACACCAGTCCCACCGACGCGGCCTGACCGGCCCGTTCGAGCTCGGCCACCATGGTGACCTCCGCGCCCACGAGCCCGATCCCGGCCGCGAACGAGACCAGGAGGACGCCCAGCGCCTCCCGGGTGACCCAGCCGAAGTGGCGCGTCCGCCACAGGCGCCAGCGCTCACCGCGGGTGAGGCGCCCGTCCACGGAGGGGAGGTCGCCGGCGTCGCCGGGGGCGCGGGACGCACCGGCGACGCCGGACCCGTCCGCCGCGATCACCGGCAGCGCGCCGGTGACGATCGGCAGGGCGTCCGTGACCACCGGCATCGCCCCGGTGGCCAGGTCCGGGGCGGCGGTGTCCAGGTGCATCGGGGCGGCGTGCACGGACTGGGCCACGGCCTGCTCGCGGTCCTGCTCCGCGGTGTACGGGTCCTGCGCGGCGGGGTCGTCCGGGGCGAGCTGGGAGGAGCGCGTGGGCGGGTCGAACCACATCAGCAGGACGCCGCCGAGCGCGCCGGAGAGCCCGATGATCGTCAGCCCGAGCGCACTCGACCACGTGGCGGCCACCACCGCGCCCAGGGCCGGACCCATCATGAAGATGGTCTCCGTGATGATCGAGTCCAGCGCGAACGCGGTCTGCCGCTCCGGACCGCGGGTGAGCACCCCCAGGCCCTGGCGGACCACGGAGAAGATCGGGACGGCGAACAGGCCCGCGACGAACACGGCCAGCAGCATCCAGCCGAACGGCAGCCACGGCACGAGCGGCCACACGAGGGCCTCGACCACCACGGAGGGCAGCAGCGCCCGGCGCAGGCCCTTCGCGTCGATCGCCCGGCCGCGCCACGGCGAGCCGCACGCGATGCCCAGCGTCATGGCCGCCGCCGCCAGGCCGGCCTGGCCGTAGCCCAGGCCCAGGGTCACCGCCACGTGCAGGGTGAGCACCACGCCCGCCGCGGTGTGCGGGAACCGCGCGATGAACCCGACGGCCAGCAGGTTCCGGATCCGCGGGTCCCTCAACAGCCGTCCGTACGCTCCGAAGTCCACCGGAGAATCCTAGGCGCTCGGCGTCCGGCGTCCGACCGCGGTCCGAGGTCAGTCCCGGCGGCGGTCCTTCTCCCGGATCAGGTCCAGTCCCACGGCGGTGCCCAGCACCGCGCAGCGCACCACGGGCGGCATGGCCGGGTCGAGGGCGAGGCGGTACCGTGAGAGCCCAGCGAGGGCCTTCATGAACCCGCCCCACTCGGCGGTGGCGCGGGCGATCTCGCGGTCCCCGGCGAGCATGCGGTAGTCGTGGTCCCACAGGTTGCCCTCCACGGTGAAGGCCGTCCCGTCGACGACCTCCACGCTGACGGAGGTGCGGAAGAACGCCACCTCGCGTCGCAGGTTCGCCAGCGGGAGCCCCTCGGCGTCGAGGATCTGCATGCGGTCCCGGCCGAACGTGGCGATGTCCTCGATCCGCAACAGGACGCGCCCGTCGGCCCCGTCCCGGACCACGAAGCTGCGGCTGCCCATCAGCATCCGGCCGAGACCGCCGCCCACGGTCTCGACGACGGCGACCACCTCCCCGTCCGGCCCCAGGACCTGCATGTCGTTGGACATCAGAGAGCTGACCTGCTGGAGGGCGAGGCTGTCCACGGAGGCGAGGAGCCCGGCGTCGAAGGCGTGCATGCGGCCAGTGTGCCGCATGCCACGCCGCGGCCCAGGGTCCGTCCACAGGGGTGACGACACCTCCCCCGTCCGGTATTGTTCATTTTTGAATGAAAGGTGGCGCAGCCACCCACCCGAGACCGCGGCCCCCCGCGCGGCGAGAGGAACACAGAGCATGCAGTTCGGCGTCTTCACCATCGGCGACATCACCACCGACCCCACGGACGGCACCGTCCCCACCGAGCACCAGCGCATCAAGGACACCGTCAGGATCGCCCGGCACGCCGAGCAGGCGGGCTTCGAGGTGTTCGCCACCGGTCAGCACCACAACCCGCCCTTCGTGGCGCCCGGCAACCCGCCCACGCTGCTGTCCTACCTGGCGGCCGTGACGGAGAGGATGACCCTCTCCACCGCCACCACACTGATCACCACCATGGACCCGGTGCGCCTGGCCGAGGACTACGCCTACCTCCAGCACCTGGCGGACGGCCGCGTGGACCTCACCCTGGGCCGCGGCAACACCGGCCCCGTGTACCCCTGGTTCGGCAAGGACATCCGCCAGGGCATCCCGCTGGCGGTGGAGAACTACCACCTCCTGTACCGCCTGTGGCACGAGGAGACCGTGGACTGGTCCGGGAGGTTCCGCACCCCCCTGCAGAACTTCACGCTCACCCCGCAGCCGCTCGACGGCGTCGCGCCCTTCGTGTGGCACGGCTCCATCCGCTCCCCCGAGATCGCCGAGCAGGCCGCGTACTACGGCGACGGCTTCTTCCACAACAACATCTTCTGGAACAAGGAGCACATCATCCAGATGGTGCGCCTCTACCGCCAGCGCTACGAGTACTACGGCCACGGCAAGGCGCACCAGGCCTACGTGGGCCTCGGCGGCCAGGCGTACATGGCCAAGAACTCGCAGGACGCGGTCCGGGAGTTCCGCCCGTACTTCGACAACGCCCCGGTGTACGGCCACGGCCCGTCCCTCGAGGAGTTCACGCGGATGACCCCGCTGACCGTCGGCTCCCCGCAGCAGGTGATCGAGCGCACCCTGTCCTTCCGCGACTGGGTGGGCGACTACCAGCGTCAGATGTTCCTGATCGACCATGCCGGCCTGCCCACGGACACCGTCCTGCGGCAGATCGACCTCTTCGGCGAGGAGGTGCTCCCCGTGCTGCGGAAGGAGTTCGAGACCCTGAAGCCCGCCGACGTCCCCGAGGCCCCGACCCACGCGTCCCTCGTGGAGCGCGCCCGCCGCGGCGAGGCCCCCGTGCCCGGCGGCGCGGAGGGCTCGAAGGCCCACGCCGACCGCCAGGCCGCGCGGGAGCAGAAGGCGGCGCAGGAGTCGGCCGAGGCGGGTGCGTCCCGGTGACCGAGCCCTCCCTCACGTCCCTCCGTCTCGACGCCGGCCCGGCCGGCTCCGCCTTTGAGGCCACCGACCCGTTCACGCCCCAGGCCCGGCACATCGCCGTCGTCTCGGGCGGCATCGGGGAGCCGTCCCAGACGCGCATGCTGGCCGACGCCCTCGCCGATGCCGCCACGGCCGGGCTCTCCGGTCACGGGATCGTCCCCGAGGTGCACACCCTCCCGCTGCGCGAGCTCTCGGTGGACATCGGCCAGGGGATGGTGACCACCGCCAAGAGCGAGCCGTTGCTGGCCGCCCTGCGGCAGGTCGAGCAGGCCGACGCCGTGATCGCGGTGTCGCCGACCTTCAAGGCGTCCTACTCGGGCCTGTTCAAGGCGTTCTTCGATCTCCTGGAGGAGGAGTCCCTGGCGGGCGTGCCGGTGCTGCTCGGCGCCACCGGCGGAACCGCGCGGCACTCGCTGATGATCGACCAGGCGATGCGCCCGCTCTTCGCCTACCTGAAGACCTGGATCGTCCCGACGGCGGTGTTCGCCGCGTCCGACGACTGGGGCGCGGCGGGCGGCCGGCCCGACTCCACCCGCACCACTCCCCTGGACGCCCGCATCCGGGCGGCCGGCGCCGAGCTGGCCGATATCCTGTCCCGGCTCCCCGCCCGCCCCCGCGCCGCCGCCGAGGGCCAGACCGCCGACCTGGAGGTGATCCCCTTTGACCGACTCCTCAACCCCGACGCCTGAGCCCCTCGCCGGACCGGCGAAGGCCGACGCCGGCCGCTGGTACGGCTCCGCCACGGCGGACCACCGCCCCGCGGACGTGGAGAAGCACGCCTGGCGCGCCTACTTCGAGGCCACCCAGATGCTGGAGGAGCTGCTCGAGCGGCGGCTGAAGGCCGAGTGCGGCATGACGCTGCCCGACTACAACCTCCTCCTGCTGCTCACCGAGTCCGAGGAGGGCCGCCTGCGGCTGGGCGAGCTCGCCAGCCGCATGGTCTTCTCACCCTCGCGCGTGACCTACCAGGTGAAGTCACTGGTGGCCCGCGGGCTGATCGAGCGCCGCGCCGCGGAGCGGGACCGCCGCGGCTACGAAGCCGTGCTCACGGACGCGGGCCGCTCGGCCTTCCGCCGCGCGGCCGTGCTCCACGCGCGGCAGGTGGACGAGCTGTTCCTGGACCGCCTGGAGCCCGGCGAGGCCGAGGTGCTCGCCCGGGTGTTCTCGCGGGTGGGGTGCGCCCTCGAGGCGCACTGCTGACCCCGACACCGCGCCCCACATGCCGGAAGGCCCGGTGACCTGTCCTGCACAGGTCACCGGGCCTTCCGGTGTCTCCGCCGGGTGAGTCGGACCGGCGACGGGGGTCGACGCGCGGTCAGCTGACCGGCACGCCCCCGAGGGTGACGACGGCGTCCGTGGGCTCACCGGCGGCGTCCGTCAGCTCGACCTCGATGTGGCCGCCGGCCGGCACCTCGGCCGGGACGTTGATCCACGTCATCGGCTGGCCGTCCGAGTGGAGATGGAGGTGGCCGATCTGCTCGCCGTCCGCGTCGAACGCGGTCACGGCCATGTAGCTGAAGCCGCCCTGGTCCGTGTTCGCCTCCACGCGGGTGCGGAAGTCGATGCCGTCCTCCGGCGCGACGACGAGCGTCTGCTCGGCAGGGGCGGCGGCCTTCTTCTCCGCAGCCGCCTTCTCGGCCTTCGCCTCCGCGGCGGCCTTCTTCTCCGCAGCCGCCTTCTCGGCCTTCGCCTCCGCGGCGGCCTTCTTCTCTGCAACCGCCTCCTTCTCGGCCTTCGCCTCCGCGGCGGCCTCGGCCTTCTCGAGCTCGAGCGCGCGGCGCTCGGACTCGGTCAGGGACACGACGCCGTGCTTGCCCACGGTGGCGGCCTGTGCGGCGGGGGCCTGCACGGGGGTGGTGCCGTCGACCTCGTCGAGGGACTCCACGGGCACGATGATCGTGGACATCTCGTCCGCGTCGCAGCGGACGGCGTTGCCCTCCGCGTCGTAGGTCACCGGCGCCAGGCCGGAGATGATGCCGACCACGCGCTGCTCGGCGTCGTAGACCGCGCCGCCCGAGTCGCCCCGGCGGGTGGTGGCCTCGTCGAGGACGACCTGGTCGGTGTAGACGTCCCCGCAGGTCTCGCCGATGTCGAAGGTCTCGGGCTCGGAGATCGAGTTGGGCTCGCCCAACGGCACGGAGGAGCCGTGGGTGTAGACGGTCTCGCCCGGCTCGACGGTGGCGGTCTCGCGCACGGACCACTCGCCGACCACGTCGACGTCGTCGGCGAGCGCGATCTTCACGGCGTCCACGCCGGAGTCGCCCGGCAGGGCGGCGACGGTGCCGATCACGGTGCCGTCGGCGGACTTGACCGGCGAGCCGATCGTCCACTCGCCGGCGCCGCAGTGGGCGGCGGTGTAGGCGGTGGCGTCGTCGACGATCGTGATGCTGCAGTCGCCGGCGGGCACCGAGAGCGCGGCGCCCTGGGTGAGCGGCGTCGCCGCGAGGGCGGGGCCGGCGCCGGCCACGACCACCACGCCGAGGGCCGCCGTGGCGGACCCGGTCAGGGTTGTCTTCTTCATGGACCTCTTCCTCTGCATCGGTCGGTGATGCCGCCGGCCGAGGACGGCCGGCACTGGACCGGCGTCGGATGCACCCGTCCTTCCCCACTACCGTAGCCGATGGGCCTGTCGCCAGGTCAGGGACGCCGGACGATGATCTCCACCGAATCCGCGCGCTCCGCGAGCAGCGGGAGGTCGGCCAGGAGCATCCGCAGGGTCGCCGTCATGAGGCGCACCCCGGCCGCGTCGGCGTCCCGCCGGGGCATGGCCACGATCTGCAGCTCGACGCCCGAGCCGCCCCCGGCCATCACCGCGCCGGAGGCCGTGCGGGTGGGCACGCCCGAGCCCGGTGCCAGGCCGAGGTTCAGCAGGTTCGGCACGAGGTCCGCCACCTGGGCGATCTCCCGGGCGATCTCCTCGTCCTGGTAGGCCGGCGTCCACTCCTGCTGCTGGGCCAGCGCCCACACCGCGGGGCGGCGGATCACGTAGGTGTGCTCGGCGCCCGCGTCCACGACGACGAGGTCGCACCCCTCGTCCACGGCCGACAGACACGCGCGCGGCAGCCACACGGCCACCGGCCGAGCGATCGGATTCCACGCCGTGAGCGCGGGCACGCTCGTGAACACGGGGAGGGCCTGTCGGCCGTCCCCGGCGCGCATGGTCACCAGCGCCACGTCCGCGGCCTTGTCCCCGTGGGCGACGTCGGCCGCATGCCCGTGCCCGGTGTGGTCGGCACGCTCGTGCACGTCCGCCTCGTCCACGGCCAGCGTCGGGACCACGGCGGCGAACACCCGGATCCCGGCGAGCACGCGGGTCACCTCGGCCTCGTCCGCCGCGCCCGTGGTCAGGCGCTCCATGACGGCGGTCCACCCGGCCGGGCTGGTGCCGTCGTCCTGGTCGAACACGTGCAGCGGATTCGCGGACCCGTCCACGCCGGGGCCGGAGAGGTCGCGGCCCTCCCACGGCACGCCGGCGGTGTCGGCGAGGTTGTCCCCCGCGGTCTTGTCCCGCATGCGGTCCAGGGCGGCGCGGATGTGGCCGGGCAGCTCCCGGGCACCGGGTGCGGTGACCGGGACGGGGGCCTCGTCGTCGTGCGCGGCGGGGCGCGGCTCCGGGGTCACTCGGCCACCGCGAAGGGGTGACGTTCACGCGCCTCCGCCACGGACGCGCCGGCGGCCACCGCGAGCGCCTGCTCCAGGGAGAAGCGGCCGGCGTACAGGGCCTTTCCCATGATGGCGCCCTCGACGCCCTGCGGGACCATGGCCGCGAGCGCGGCGACGTCCTCGAGGGAGGAGATGCCGCCGGAGGCGACCACGGGCTTGTCCGTGGCGTCGCACATCTGCGTGAGCAGCTCGGTGTTCGGACCCTTCAGGGTGCCGTCCTTGGTGACGTCGGTGACCACGTAGCGGGCGCAGCCGGCGGCCTCCAGGCGCTCCAGCACCTCCCACAGGTCGCCGCCCTCCTGGGTCCAGCCGCGGGCGGCCAGGGTGGTGCCGCGCACGTCCAGGCCGACGGCCACGCGGTCCCCGAAGCGCTCGATCACGCGGGCGGTCCACTCCGGGTCCTCGAGGGCCGCGGTGCCGAGGTTCACGCGGGCGGCGCCCATCTCGAGGGCGTGCTCGAGCGAGGCGTCGTCCCGGATGCCGCCGGAGAGCTCCACCTTCACGTCCATGCTGTCCACCACGCGCCGCAGGACGTCCCGGTTGTCCCCGCGGCCGAAGGCGGCGTCCAGGTCCACGAGGTGGATCCACTCGGCGCCGGCGCGCTGCCAATCCATCGCGGCCGAGAGCGGGTCGCCGTAGGAGGTGGCGGAGCCGGCCTCGCCCTGGACGAGGCGGACGGCCTGGCCGTCCTGCACGTCCACGGCGGGCAGCAGCTCGAGGGCTCGGGGGGTGGGGGTCATGGGAGGGGTCCTCTCGGCGGGTCGGGCGGGGGCGGACGCGCGGGGCGTCAGACGGTCAGGAAGGAGGCGGCGATGGCCATGCCGGCGAGCGTCAGGACGATCACGATGCCCCAGAGCGGTGCGTCCTGGGTGCGCAGGGACCACGCGGCCCCGAGGAGGAGGCCGCCGAGGGCGAGGTACAGCACGGACCAGTACGGCATCAGAGGGTCTCCAGCCAGTTGGCCAGCAGCTGCAGGCCGGCGTCCCCGGACTTCTCGGGGTGGAACTGCGTGGCGGAGAGCGGGCCGTTCTCCACGGCGGCGATGAAGTCGGCGCCGTGGTGGGCCCAGGTGACCTGGGGCGGGCGCATGGCGGCGATCGACTGGTCGAACTCCCAGTGCAGCACGCCGTAGGAGTGGACGAAGTAGAACCGCTCGTCCTCGATCCCGGCGAACAGGGCGGATCCCTCGGGCGGGCGGACGGTGTTCCAGCCCATGTGGGGCAGCACGTCCGCCGGCAGCGCCTCCACGAGGCCCGGCCACTCGCCCATGCCCTCGGTGCGCTCGCCGTGCTCCACGCCGGCGTCGAAGAGGATCTGGTGGCCCACGCAGATGCCCAGCACCGGCCGTCCCCCGGCCACGCGCCGCCCGATCCAGCGGGTGCCGCCGACCTCCGTCAGCGCGCGCATCACGGAGGCATAGGCTCCGACGCCGGGCACGAGCAGTCCGTCCGCGCCGAGCACGGCGTCCGGGTCCCGGGTCAGCTGCACCTCCGCTCCGGCGCGCTCCACCGCCCGGACCGCGGAGTGTACGTTGCCCGAGCCGTAGTCCAGCACGGCGACGCGCGGCCGCACCCCCGGGACGCTCGTGGGGGCGGCCATCAGAGGGCGCCCTTGGTGGAGGGCACGTCGGTGACGCGGGGGTCGTCCTCGCACGCCGCGCGCAGGGCGCGGGCGAAGGCCTTGAACTGGGCCTCCACGATGTGGTGCGGATCCCGGCCGCGCACCACGTCCATGTGCAGGCAGATGGCCGCGTGGGACGTGATGGCCTCGAAGACGTGGCGGGTCATGGACCCGGTGAAGTGGCCGCCGATCAGGTGGTACTGCTGCCCGTCCGGCTCGCCCTCGTGCACCAGGTAGGGACGGCCGGACACGTCGACGACGGCACGCGCGAGCGCCTCGTCCAGCGGCACCGAGGCCTCGCCGAAGCGCCGGATGCCCCGCTTGTCCCCGAGTGCCGCCTTGAGCACCTCGCCCAGGGTGATGGCCACGTCCTCCACGGTGTGGTGGACGTCGATGTGGGTGTCCCCGGTGGCGTGGACCGTGAGGTCCATCTGGGAGTGCTTGGCCAGGGCCGTGAGCATGTGGTCGTAGAACGGCACCGAGGTGGAGATGTCCGCGACGCCGGTGCCGTCCAGGTCCAGCTCGACGCGGACGTCGGATTCGCTGGTGGTGCGTTGCATGCGGGCACGGCGTCCGGAGACGATCTCGGCGGGCACGGGTCCTCCTGGGCAGATGGTGCGGGGTGGGCTCGGTCCATCCTAGGCGGGCCGCGGGGGTGCGGGGCGGGCGTGACGCCGTCGCACCCGGGGCTCAGCCGCGCACGACGGCGGCCGGGTCCTCGCGGAGGACCTCGCCGAGGGCGTCGAGGAACGCGGTGGTCTCGTCCTGCGTGCCGGCGGTGACGCGCAGGTGCTCGGGGATGCCCACGTCCCGCACCAGCACCCCGCGCGTGAGGAGGGCCTCCCACACGGCGTGGGCATCCCGGAGGCGGCCGAAGAACACGAAGTTGGAGTCGGACACGGACGGGCTCAGGCCGAGTCGGCGGAGGGTGTCCACGATCCTGTCCCGCTGGGCCTTGATGTCCTCGACGGTCTCCAGCAGCGCGTCGACGTGCTCGAGGGCGGCGATCGCGGTGGCCTGCGTGATGGCGGACAGGTGGTACGGGAGCCGCACCAGCCGCAGGGCGTCCGTCACGGCGGGGTCCGCCGCGAGGTAGCCGAGCCGTGCGCCGGCCAGCGCGAACGCCTTCGACATGGTCCGGGTGACGATCAGCCGCTCGCGGCCGGGCAGCAGGGTGAGGGCGGACGCCGTGCCCTCGAGGGCGAACTCGGCGTAGGCCTCGTCCACCACCACCATGGCACCGTGGCCGCCCTCGGCCTCGTTCCGGGCCTGCGCCGCGTACACGGCCTCGATGGTCTCGAGCCCGAGGGCGGTGCCGGTGGGGTTGTTGGGCGAGGCCAGGAAGACCACGTGGGGGCGGTGGCGGCGGACCTGCTCCGCGGCGTGGTCGGCGGAGAGGGTGTGGTCCGGGGCGCGGCCGCCGTCCACGAAGGCGGTGTCCGTGCCGGCCGCCAGGAGGGGGTACATGGAGTACGAGGGCAGGAAGCTCAGGAGGGTGCGGCCCGGCCCGGCGAACGCCTGCAGGATCTGCTGGAGCACCTCGTTCGAGCCGTTGCCGGCCCAGACCTGGTCCGGAGTGATGCCGTGGCCGAGGTAGACGGCCAGCCGCTCCCGCAGCGCGGTGAACTCCCGGTCCGGATAGCGGTTGAGCCCCCCGGCGACCGTCGCGACCCGTGCGGTGATGGCCTCGGCCACCTGCGGCGGGACCGGATGCGTGTTCTCGTTGGTGTTGAGCATGTACGGCACGTCCAGCTGGGGGGCGCCGTACGGGCTCTGGCCGCGGAGGGACTCACGCAGGGGCAGGGAGCTCAGGTCGGTCATGGCGCCCATCCTAGGAACGGGCCGGGCCGGCTTCCCCCATGCGACGGAACGGGACCCTGCCGGGGACCGGTCAGCGGACCGGGGGCAGGTAGAGCTCCTGGCCGAGCTCGAGCTCGCCCCCCTCGAGGGCGTTGAGCTCACCGATGCGCTCCATGGTGACGTAGGGGTCCACCCCCGGGGCGGCGTCCCGGGCGATGGACCACAGGCTGTCCCCGGGCATCACGGTCACCGTGACCAGGTCCTCGGAGGCGACGTCCGCCGAGACGGCCGGCGGAGACAGCATCACTCCGGCGAAGAACGCCGCCGTGGCGGTCAGGGCCGCCACCGACAGCATGAGGGGCAGCCCGCGGAACAGGAGACGGCCGCGGCGCGTCAGGCGCAGGGGGGCCGACGGGCGCGCCGGAGCGTGGCCGGAGCGGGACCGCCCGAGGAGCCGGGGGGTCCGGGAGAGTGCAGTGGTGACGGGGGTCATGAGCTGTCTGCCTTCCTCCCGCCGCTGCGGGTGTTCGAACATCTGTTCGAGTTCGTTCGAACCCATTTCTAGCACATCGGTTCGAGACTCGCCCAGGAGGGATCGAACATATCTTTGAAGAGCGGTTCGGGGTCCACTAGGGTCGCTCTCACCAGCACATTTCCTGGGGCTGCACCCATGGCACCACCGGAGCCGGACACGTTAAGCCCCCGCCTTCCGAGAGAACGGACCGTCCGCATGGCCTCCTCCGATCAGACCCCGTCCGCCGCCGTGCAGCCCCTGACGGACCGGCAGCGCAGGATCGTGCGCACGATCCAGGAGGCCATCGCGGAGCAGGGCTACCCGCCGTCGATGCGGGAGATCGGCGATGCGGCGGGCCTGGCGTCCCTCTCCTCCGTGACCCATCAGCTGGGCCAGCTGGAGCGCTTCGGCTACCTGCGCCGGGACCCGGGCAGGCCGCGCGCCCTCGAGGTCCTCCTCGACCCGGACGGACGTCCCGCGGGAGAGGCGCCGGTCGCGGCCCCCGTGCCGCTGGTCCCGGCCCGGCACACCGGAGCCGCGGGCGGCGAGTCGGTGGACGTGCCGTGGGTCGGGCGGATCGCGGCCGGCGGGCCGATCCTCGCGGACCAGCAGGTGGAGGAGGTCATGGCCGTCCCGCGCCGGCTGACCGGCGAGGGGGAGCTGTTCATGCTCCGCGTCTCCGGCGACTCCATGGTCGACGCCGCCATCTGTGACGGGGACTGGGTGGTGGTCCGCCGCCAGGACACCGCGGACAACGGTGACATCGTGGCGGCCCTCCTGGACGACGAGTCCACGGTCAAGACGTTCCGCCAGCGCGACGGCCACACCTGGCTGCTGCCGCAGAACACGGCCTACGAGCCGATCCTCGGTGACCACGCGAAGATCATGGGCCGCGTGGTCACCGTGCTCCGCGCGCTCTGAGTCAGGCCTCCTCGGCCAGACGCGCCAGCACGCCGCGGACCACGGCGCGGTCCGTGGTCCGCCAGAAGTCCGGCAGGGCGCTCGTGATGTACCCGCCGTAGCGCTCGGTGGCCAGGCGGGGATCGAGCACGGCCACCACTCCGCGGTCCCCCTGCGCCCGCACCAGACGGCCGGCGCCCTGCGCCATGCGCACGGCCGCGTGGGTGGCGGAGACCCGCATGAAGCCGTTCCCGCCGTGGCGGGCCACGTCCCGGGTGCGGGCCTGGGAGAGGGGATCGTCCGGCCGGGGGAACGGGATGCGGTCGATCACCACGAGCCGCAAGGACGGCCCCGGCACGTCCACGCCCTGCCATAGGCTCATGGTGCCGAACAGGGAGGTGTCCGGCTCCTCCGCGAACTGGCGGACCAGGGCGGAGAGCGTCGCGTCCCCCTGGCACAGCACGGTGCTCCTCTTCCCCAGGCGACGGCGCATCTCGGCCGCCGCGTCCTCGGCGGCGCGGCGGGAGGAGAACAGGCCGAGCGCTCCGCCGTTCGAGGCACGCAGCAGCGCCTCGAGCTCGTCGAGGGACTCCGGGGACGCGGTGCGCCCCGGCTTGGGCAGGTGCCGGGCCACGTAGAGGACGCCCTGGCGGGGGTAGTCGAAGGGCGAGCCGACGTCGAGCGCGGTGTACTTCGGCGCGTCGGGGCCGGCCAGGCCCACGTCCCCGGCCACCGAGTCGAACCGGCGGGCCCCCTGCCCCACCGTGAGGGTGGCGGAGGTGAGCACGGTGGTGGCCTTCCCGAAGAGGCCCTCGCGGAGCTTGCCCGCCACGGAGATCGGGGCCACGTAGAGCTGCGGGGGGTCGGCCTCGTCCCCGGGCTGCCAGCCCACGCCGGGCTCGAAGTGTCCCGGACGGGTGGCCCACAGGACCTCCGGGAAGTCGGCCTCGGGATGCGCCGCGAGCATCCGCTCGGTGACCTCGACGACCTCGAGCAGGCGCGAGCGGGCCATCTGCCGGCCGCCGTCGGCCTCGCCTTCCGTGTCCTTGCCGAGGTCGGAGAAGCACTGCCGCGCCGCGCTCAGCACGGCGGTCAGCGCCCGCTCCTGCGCGTCGTCCGGTCCGCCCTGGATCAGCCCGGAGGGGACCCCCTCGAAGGCGCGGTCCACCCCCGCCGCGGCCTGCACGAGGTCCTCCACGGCCACGGAGGTGTGGCGTCGCAGGGAGGTGGCCGCCCCGTGGACGATCGACCCGGACAGCTGGCCGGTGACGGCGCCGGTGACACGGTCCTGCAGCTCGTGGGCCTCGTCGACGATCACGGCCGAGTACGCGGGCAGCACGGCGAGCCCCTCGAACGCGCTGATGGCGAGCATGGCGTGGTTGGTCACCACCACGTCCGCGTCGGCGGCGTCCGCGCGGGCCCGCTCGGAGAAGCACTCCTCCGCCATGGGGCAGCGCGAGGCGCCGAGGCAGTCCACGGCGGACACGGACACCTGCCGCCACGCGCGGTCGGTCACGGGGATCTCGAGGTCGTCCCGGTCCCCCGTCTCCGTCTCATCGGCCCACGCGCGCAGGTACAGGACCTCCTTGCCGAGCAGCGAGGTGGGCCCCGCGTCCCCGTCGGAGGCCGAGCCGAGCAGGCCGCCGTCGTCGGCGACCTCGAAGAGGGTCTCCTCCCCCTCGTCCCCGGGATAGCCGCCGTCCACCTTGTGGCGGCACAGGTAGTTGGAGCGGCCCTTGACGAGGGCCACCACGGGCTCGCGCGGCAGCTCCCCGGAAAGCGCCTCCACCAGCCGCGGGGCGTCCCGCTTCATGATCTGCGCCTGCAGGGCCAGGGTGGCCGTCGCGACGACGACGGGGTCCTCCTGGTCCATGGCGTGCTGGAGCGCGGGGATCAGGTAGGCCAGCGACTTGCCGGTGCCCGTGCCGGCCTGCACCAGCAGGTGGCGCCGCGACTCCAGCGCGCGCGCCACCTGCAGGACCATCTCGCGTTGACCCGCGCGCTGCTGGCCGCCGGTGGCCTCGACCACCGTGTCCAGCAGGCGCAGGGCCTCCCGTTCCCGGTCCGTGGCCGGCACGGCGTCCCGCGCCGGCTTCGACCCCTCCGCGCTCCCCGTGCCCGTCATGCCGAGGCGGCCTCCGCCACGCCCCCCGGCGCGTCCACGCGGTACTGCTCCAGGTCCGCGGCCACGTCCTGCCGTACGAGCACCGATAGGCGCGTGCCGCCCTCCTCGTACGTCTCGGAGAGGATCTCGGCGTCCACGGAGTGCAGGCGCGAGACCACCTGGCCGGCCGTGAACGGCACGAGCAGCTCCAGGCGGACGTCCGGCCGCGGGATGGTGGCGGCGATCGCCCGCTCGAGCTCGTCGATCCCCTCGCCCGTGCGGGCGGACACCACCACGGTGTGGGGCTCCTTGGAGCGGATGCGGGCGATCACAGCCGGCTCGGCCGCGTCCGCCTTGTTCAGGACGATGATCTCGGGGATACGGTGCGCGTCCACCTCGGCGAGGACGCCGCGGACCGCGGCGATCTGGCCCTCGGGGTCCGGATGGGAGCCGTCCACCACGTGGAGGATGAGGTCCGCGTCCGCGACCTCCTCCAGGGTGGAGCGGAAGGCCTCCACCAGCTGTGTGGGCAGGTTGCGCACGAAGCCCACGGTGTCCGAGAGCGTGTAGCCGATCCCGTCCGGGGTCACGGCCTTGCGCACGGTGGGGTCCAGCGTGGCGAACAGCGCGTTCTGCACCAGGACGCCCGCGTGGGTGAGGCGGTTGAGCAGGGAGGACTTGCCGGCGTTGGTGTACCCGGCGATCGCCACGGAGGGCACGCGGTTGCGGCGCCGGTTGGCCCGCTTGGCCTCGCGCGCCGGCTGCATGCCCGCGATGTCCTTCTTCAGCTTGGCCATGCGCGTGCGGATGCGGCGGCGGTCCAGCTCGATCTTCGTCTCGCCGGGGCCGCGGGAGCCGATGCCCTCACCGCCGGCGGCGCGGCCGCCGGCCTGGCGGGACATGGACTCGCCCCAACCGCGCAGGCGCGGCAGCAGGTACTCGAGCTGGGCGAGCTCCACCTGCGCGCGGCCCTCACGCGAGGTGGCGTGCTGCGCGAAGATGTCCAGGATCAGGGCGGTGCGGTCGATCACCTTCACGCGCACCACGTCCTCGAGCGCGCGGCGCTGGGACGGGGCGAGCTCCGAGTCGACGACCACGGTGTCCGCGCCGGTGAGCGCGACGACCTCCGCGAGCTCCCGGGCCTTGCCCTTGCCCAGGAACGTGGCGGGGTCCGGGGTGGCGCGGCGCTGGATGACGCCGTCGAGCACCTCCGATCCGGCGGTCTCCGCGAGCGCGGCGAGCTCCCGCAGGGAGTTCTCCGCGTCCTCGGCGGAGCCCTCGGTCCAGACACCGGCCAGCACGACGCGCTCGAGACGCAGCTGGCGGTACTCGACCTCGGACATGTCCTCGAGCTCGGTGGACAGGCCCTGCACACGGGTGAGCGAGTGGCGGGCGGCCAGCTCGTCCTGGTCGCCGTCCACCTCGGTGTGAGCGTCCCCGCCTTCGGCCAGGGCCAGGGCTCGGCCCTCGAGGACCGAGCGGTGGCCGGCTCCCTCGCCGTCGAGGCGGTCGCCCCGGCCGTCGCCGTCCTCCGCGTCGGTGCGGAGGCGACGGGCGTCGTCGGCCGCGAGGATGCGGTCGATCACGGCCTGGATCTCGTCCTCGGTCTCGGGCGTGGCGCCGCGGTCGTTCTGGGTGTTCTCAGTCATGGTCTCCTCTGGGCCCGCTCGGTCGGCGGCCCGGTGTAGTCAGGGTAGTGGGTGGGGCAGACCGGATAGGGGTCCGCGGGCGGGCCGGCCACGGCACGCCGGTTCCCGTGAGGCCGGTTCCGGGATCAGCGCTGCGTCATCGGGCAACCTCCCGGACGAAGCGGTGGCATCGGTGGACGCGGCGGAAGCGACGGCGCAGGGCCGTCTCGTCCTCCAGGCGTGCATGCAGGAAGGCCTTCACCGGGACGGAGAGGCCCTCCGGAGTCGTGAACCCCTCCAGCGCCACGGCGTCGTCGAGCGCGTCGTCCGCGTACACGTGCAGGTACACCTGGTCGACGGCGAAGCCCTCTGCGCGGTACCACGCGTGCGCAGCGGCGTCGTCGCGCGTCCAGGCGTCCAGGGTCGTGACCCGCGCGGGCAGGTGCGGCAGCAGGGCGGCCAGGAGGGACCCGGCGATCCCGCGGCCCCGGTGGTCGGGATGGACCGCCACCGTGTCGATCGTCGCCAGGTTCTCCTCCGCGGTCCCGGCGGCGCCGGCCTCCACGTCCAGCACGCCGACGATCGTCCCGGCCTCGTCCTCGGCGACCCACTGGAGGGAGTCCTCGGGGCGGAGGCCGGGCGCCGGCACGGAGTGGGCGGTGCGGACATCGTCGAAGTACGCGCTGTGCAGGAAGGACAGCACGCGGCAGCGGAGCCACGCCTCCTCGTCGGCGGGCGTGCAGGGGCGCACAGTGATGCTCATGGGGGTTCCTCGAATGTTCGTCAGCGGGTCGCGGGCACGCCCAAGGGCGGCTTCCCGACGGGAGCGGGCTGAGACGACGGCGGCCGGAGCAGGTGCTCGACGGCGGGCGACGTCAGACGAACAGCAGGAACATGCGTCCGACTCTACCGGTCAGGGCCCGGCGCGGGAAGGGGATCGCTGTGGGCGGACGCTCCTGCCCCGCTCGTCCCCGTGGCGCGCCCGTCCAGGTGCGTACCCTGCCCCCATGGAGTCCTCGACGCCCACCCCCCTCCCCGACGCCGGACAGTCCCGGCACGTGACCGTCCTCGTCGTCGGGGCCGGCCAGGCCGGACTGTCCGCCGCCTCCCACCTGCAGCGTCGAGGCTTCCTGCCGCTGGGCCCGTCCGTCTTCGCCTCCGCCTCCGCCGACGGCGGCACCGTCCCCGGCACGTTCGCCGTGCTCGACGCCGACGCCGCCCCCGGCGGGGCGTGGCGGCACCGCTGGGACTCGCTCACCATGGGCACCGTCAACCACATCCACGAGCTGCCGGGCCACCCCGTCCCGCCGGCCGACCCCGCAGCGCGGGCGAACCGGGTGCTCCCGGACTACTTCGCCGAGTACGAGCGGATGTTCGACCTGCCGGTCCACCGCCCAGTGACCGTGCACCGGGTCGAGCATGCCGAGGGCGGCGGCTTCCGGGTGCTCGCCGACGGCGGCGACTGGCACGCCGACTGGATCGTCAACGCCACCGGCACCTGGACCTCCCCGCACTGGCCCGCGGTGCCGGGGCAGCGCAGCTTCCGGGGGCGGCAGAGCCACACCCACGACTACCGCGCCAAGGAGGACTTCGCCGCGCGGCGCGTGGTCGTCGTCGGGATGGGCGTCTCGGCCACGCAGCTGCTGGCGGAGATCTCCACCGTCGCCGCGGACACCCTGTGGGCTACCCGGCGGGAGCCGCACTGGATCGACGACCCCGCCCCCGGACGACTGGCCGAGGCGGTGCAGGGCGTGGACGAGCGCACGCGGGCGGGCCTGCCGCCGGCGTCGGTGGTCAGCGCCACCGGGATGTTCCGGGCGCCGTGGGTGCGGGAGGCCGAGGCCCGCGGCGTGATGGTGCGCCGCCCGATGTTCACGGCGGTGGAGCCCGAGGGGGTGCGACTGCCGGACGGGACTCTGTGGCCGGCTGACGACATCCTGTGGTGCGCCGGCTTCCGCCCTGCCATGCGGCACCTGGCGCCCCTGCACCTGCGCACCCCGGACGGGGGCATCGCGGTCGTCGGCGGGCGGTCGGTCGCCGAGCCGCGGCTGTTCCTGATCGGCTACGGGCCCAGCCAGTCCACGGTGGGCGCCAACCGTGCCGGGCGGGACGCGGTGCGCGCGATCCTGGCCGAGCTGCGTCCGCGCCGCTGACTACGATGGCCCGCGTGAGCCAGAACGCCCCCGCCGCATCGCACTACTTCGACGACGATCCCGCCGCCCCGGAACGGCGGCGCACCGTGACGGTGCGCCTGGCCGGGCGCGAGGTGGCCGTGCAGACGGCGAACGGGATCTTCTCCCCCGACGGCGTGGACAAGGGCACCGCCGCTCTGTTCGCCGCGGCCCCCGCGCCGCCGGCCTCCGGGCGCTTCCTCGACGTCGGGGCAGGTTGGGGACCGATCGCCCTCACCCTGGCGCTGCACTCGCCCGAGGCGGAGGTGACCGCCGTCGAGGTCAACGACCGCTCCCTCCAGCTCACGCGGGACAACGCCGCGGACCTGGGGCTGACGAACGTCACGGCGCTGCGTCCCGAGGACGTGCCGGCGGACGCGGAGTTCGACCTGATCTGGTCGAACCCGCCGATCCGGATCGGCAAGGCGGCCCTGCACGAGCTGCTCGAGCGGTGGCTGCCGCGGCTGGCCCCCGGAGGCCAGGCCTGGCTCGTGGTGCAGAAGAACCTCGGCGCCGACTCCCTGCTGCCCTGGATCCAGGGCATGCTCGACGCGCGCGCCCCCGGCGCCTTCACCGCCGGGCGGGCGGACAGCGTCAAGGGGTTCCGGATCCTGAAGGTGGTCCGGACAGACTGACGCGCCGTTTCCCGAACGACGGCGCCGAGGCGGGAGCCGTTTCCCGAACGACGACGTCAGGGGGTCAGGCGATGAGCTCGCCGTCGAAGACCAGCTCGGCCGGGCCCGCCAGGACCACGTGCTCCTCGCCGTCGGCGGCGCGCACGAAGTCGATGCCCAGCACGCCGCCGGGCACCTCCACGAGCCAAGAGTCCGAGCCCTCCGGGCCGGCCCACGCGCGCATGGCCACGGCCACAGCGCACGCCCCGGTGCCGCAGGACTGGGTCTCCCCCACGCCGCGCTCGTGCACGCGCATCCGCACGCGGCCCACGCCCTCGTGGATCAGCGGCTCATGCGCGGCCACGAACTCCACGTTGGTGCCGTGCGGCGGCTCCGGGTCCACGCCGGGGGCGCGGGTGAGGTCCAGGTCCGCGAGCTCGGCCATGGACTGCAGCGGCACCACGGTGTGCGGGTTGCCCAGGGACACGCTCAGCGCCGGGCGAGGATCGGGCAGGCCGGCGGTGAGGACCATGGCGTCCGAGGCCGCGTCCTCCGCCAGCTCGGGTTCGAGGAAGCGCCACGGGCCCATGTCGATCGAGTAGCCACCCTCGTACCGGGTGACGGTCTTGGCTCCGGCCCGGGTGCCGATCGTCAGTGACTGACCGGGGGCGAGGTCCACGAGGCCCTTCTCCACCAGGAAGTGCACGAACACGCGCACCCCGTTGCCGCACATCTCCGCGATCGAGCCGTCCCCGTTGCGGTAGTCCATGAACCACTCGGCCTCGGGGTGCTCGGCCAGGACGGCCTCCCCCTCGGGCAGGTGCACCGAGCGCACGGCGCGGATGACGCCGTCGGCGCCCACGCCCTGGTGACGGTCCGCCACCCGCGCCACGCGCTCCGCGTCCAGCTGGGCGTTGCCGTCCGGGTCCGCGACCAGCACGAAGTCGTTGCCGGTGCCGTGGCCCTTGGTGAAGGGCACGGACGGGCGGTCGTCGGTGGCGGTCTCGGCGCGCGCGGCGGAGGGCTCGGTGCTCATGGGGCTCAGTCTAGGGGCGGGCCCGGCCGCTGCAGGCGCCGCCGTCCGCCGGGTCCTCGGCACCGGATCCCGGCGTCGCCTCGCCCCGCACCACGGCCTCCAGCGCGCGGTCCACGAGGTCGGGGGCGTCCGCGGGCAGCCAGTGCACGCGCGGGTCGGCCCCGAACCACGTCTCCTGACGGCGGGCGAAGCGGCGGGTGGCCACGATGGTCTGCTCGATCGCCGCGGCCTCGGTCACCTCCCCGTCCAGGACGGCGAGCATCTCCCGGTACCCGATGGCGCGCGAGGCCGTCGGCCCCTCCCGCAGGCCGCGCGCCGCCAGCGCCCGGACCTCGTCGGCGAACCCGGCCGCCACCATCGCGTGCACGCGCGCGGCGATCCGCTCGTGCAGGACGGCGCGGTCGATCGTCAGCCCGATCTGCACCGCCGGAGACACGTCCGGATGCGTCCGGCGCTGCGGCATGTAGGTGCTGAACGGTCGCCCCGTCACCCGGTGCACCTCGAGGGCGCGCACCAGGCGACGGGCATCCTGGACCCGCTCCGCGGAGGCCGGGTCGACGTCGGCCAGCTCGGCCCGCAGCGCGGCCTCCCCGCGCTCGGCGAGCTCCCTCTCCAGCCCGGCGCGCACGGCCGGGTCCGTGGGCGGGAAGTCCAACACGTCCAGCGCGGCGCGCACGTACAGCCCCGAGCCGCCCACGAGGATCGGCGTGCGACCCCGGGCGCGGATGTCCGCGAAGCACGCCCGCGCGTCGGCCTGGAACCGGGCCACCGATGCCTCTTCGGTGACGTCCATGACGTCCAGCAGGTGGTGCGCCACGCCCTCGCGCTCGGCGACGGTGGCCTTCGCGGTGCCCACGTCCATGCCCCGGTAGAACTGCAGCGCGTCCGCGTTCACCACCTCGCCGTCCACGCGGTGCGCGAGCGCGACGGCGAGCGCGGACTTGCCGGTCGCCGTCGCCCCCACCACGGCGACGACGGGCGCGCTCCCGGCCGGGTGGGCACGGGAGGCGGGGGCGGGCCCCGGCGTCGCGGTCATGCGGGGTGTCCTCAGGCGCGCGGGCGCAGCGTGGGCATGCCGAGGCTCGTGGCGCCGGCGCCGCTGGGCCCGCCCGGGGACGGCACGCCGCAGGACTCGGCCTGGGCGCGGTCCCACGCGTCGCCGGCGCGGGAGCGGCGCAGGCGGTAGTCTGCGAGGTCCGGGTCGGCGACCGCGAAGTACGGGTGCGCCTCGGTGACGGTGACGGTGACGACGTCGCCCGGGCGGGGCGTGTCGGCCCCGGCCGGCACGGAGAAGTGCACCAGGCGGTTGTCCGGGGCGCGGCCGGCCAGGCGGCCGCGCTCGGCGCCCTTGGACCCGGTGTCGGCGGTGACGAGCAGCTCCTGGCGGGTGCCGACGAGCGTGCGCATCTCCTCTGCGGAGATCCGGTCCTGCAGGGCGACGAGCCGCTCGAACCGCTCCTGCACCACCGCCTTCGGCACCTGGTCCGCCATCTCCCCGGCCGGGGTGCCGGGCCGGATGGAGTACTGGAACGTGAAGGCCGAGGAGAAGCGGGAGGCCTCCACCACGCGCATCGTCTCCTGGAAGTCCTCCTCCGTCTCCCCCGGGAAGCCCACGATGATGTCCGTGGTGATTGCCGCGTGCGGGATGCGCTCGCGGACCTTCTCGAGGATGCCGAGGAACTTGGTCGAGCGGTAGGACCGGCGCATGTCCTTGAGGACCTTGTCCGAGCCCGACTGCAGCGGCATGTGCAGCTGCGGCATGACGTTGGGGGTCTCGGCCATCGCGTCGATGACGTCGTCGGTGAACATGGCCGGGTGGGGGCTGGTGAAGCGCACGCGCTCGAGCCCCTCGATCTGCCCGCAGGCCCGCAGCAGCTTGGCGAAGGCGCCGCGGTCCCCGAACTCCACGCCGTAGCTGTTCACGTTCTGGCCGAGCAGGGTGACCTCCACGGCACCGGCGTCCACGAGGGCCTGGACCTCCGCGAGGATCTCCCCCGGGCGGCGGTCCTTCTCCTTGCCGCGCAGGCTCGGGACGATGCAGAAGGTGCACGTGTTGTTGCAGCCCACGGAGATGGACACCCAGCCGGAGTGGGTGGAGTCCCGCTTGGTGGGCAGCGTGGACGGGAAGACCTCGAGGGACTCCAGGATCTCGATCTCGGCCTCGGCGTTGTGCCGGGAGCGCTCGAGCAGCACGGGCAGGGAGCCGATGTTGTGGGTGCCGAAGACGACGTCCACCCACGGCGCCTTCTTCTGGATGATGGCCTGGTCCTTCTGGGCGAGGCACCCGCCGACGGCGATCTGCATCCCGGGGTGGGCGTCCTTCACGGGGCGCAGGTTGCCGAGGTTGCCGTAGAGCCGGTTGTCCGCGTTCTCCCGCACGGCGCACGTGTTGAACACCACGAGGTCCGGCTGGGCCCCGTCCTCGGCCGGGACGTAGCCCGTGGACTCGAGCAGGCCGGAGATGCGCTCGGAGTCGTGCACGTTCATCTGGCACCCGAAGGTGCGGACCTCGTAGGTGAGGCCGTCGTGGGGGCGAAGGGTGAGATCCGTCAGAGTCACCGCACCATTCTAGGTGTCACCCGTCGAGCTCCCCGAGGACCTCCTTGACGACGCCGAACGCAAGCCCCGGCCCGTAGCCCTTGCGTCCCAGCATCCCCACGAGACGGCGGACGACCTTGTCCCGTTCGGCCCTCCCCTCGGGCCCGTCGGCGGCGGGGGTGGGCCGCCCGCGCATCTTCGCACGGACCAGCTCGCGCGCCGCCTGCCGCTCGTCCTCGGGCTCGATGGTCGCGAGGGCCTCCTCCGCGACGTCCTTGGCCACGCCCTTCTCGTGCAGCTCGCGGGAGATGGCCCGCCGGGACAGGCGCTTGCCACGGGCGCGACTGCGGACCCACACCTCGGCGAAGGCGGCGTCGTCCACCAGGCTGACCTCCTCGAACCGGTCGAGGACCCGCGCGATCAGCTCGGGCTCGGCCTGCCGCTCGGCGAGCTTGCGCTCGAGCTGGCCACGGGAGCGCGGGCCCATGGCCAGCTGGCGCAGGACGACCTCGCGGGCGGCCTCCTCCCTCTCGCGGGGCTCCTCCGGCAGGGGCGCCGGGCCGGGTCGGCGGCTGCGCCGACGGCGGGTCTCACCCTCCGCCGGCTCGTCCCGGGCACCGCCCCCGATCACCCGGGGGGCCGGTTCGGCCGGCGCGGCCTCGGCGGGAGCCCTCCGCGGGGTCCGGGATCCGGCAGAGCCGGTCAGGGCGGTCTCGCCCCGGGGACCGCGCTCCGTGCGCCTCATCCTCTTCCCGGCCGTCCCGGGGACCGTGGTCCACGGCAGGGGCACGGGGCCGGGACCGCCCGTGTCCCCGGCGTCCCGCGGGCGGCGCGCCGGGGCGGGCAGATCGCTCGCCCGGGTCAGGAGGACGCCGAGGTCCGCGGCGGCCGGCGGGGTCTGTTCCTCCGTGGCCGCGGCCTCGGGTTCGACGTCCTCCGTCTCCACCCCGGCCAGGTCGAGCCACAGGCGGGCGACCTCGGAGTCGAGGGCGTCATCGAAGACGGGGCCGGCCGTCCGCACGGCGTCCTGCCGTTCGGACGGACGGCCCCGTCCCCGAGGTCCCGCGCCGGCGGTCATCCGGCCGCGACGTCACCGGCCACGGCCTGCAGGGCCGGGGCCTCGTCCTGCTGCTCGTCCTCTTCGCCGGCCCCGCCGATGCCGAGCTTCGCGAAGATCCGCTGCTCGATCTCGACGGCCAGGTCCGGGTTGTCCTTGAGGAACCGGCGGGCGTTCTCCTTGCCCTGGCCGAGCTGGTCCCCGTCGTACGTGAACCAGGCGCCGGACTTCTTGACGATGCCCTCGTCCACGCCCATGTCGATCAGGCTGCCCTCCTTGGAGATGCCCTCGCCGTAGAGGATGTCGAACTCGGCCTGCTTGAAGGGCGGGGCCATCTTGTTCTTGACGATCTTCACGCGGGTGCGGTTGCCGACCGGGTTGCCGCCCTCCTTGAGGGTCTCGATGCGGCGCACGTCGATGCGGACCGAGGCGTAGAACTTGAGGGCCTTGCCGCCGGTGGTGGTCTCCGGGGAGCCGAAGAACACGCCGATCTTCTCGCGCAGCTGGTTGATGAAGATGGCGGTGGTGTTGGTCTGGTGCAGGCGGCCGGTCACCTTGCGCAGCGCCTGGGACATGAGGCGGGCCTGGAGGCCGACGTGGGAGTCGCCCATCTCGCCCTCGATCTCCGCCCGCGGGGTCAGCGCGGCCACGGAGTCGATGACCACGATGTCCAGCGTGCCCGAGGAGACGAGCATGTCCATGATCTCAAGGGCCTGCTCGCCGGTGTCCGGCTGGCTCACCAGCAGGGCGTCCGTGTCCACGCCGAGCTTGCGGGCGTAGACCGGATCCAGGGCGTGCTCGGCGTCGATGAACGCGGCGATGCCGCCGTTGCGCTGGGCGTTGGCCACCGCGTGCAGGGCCAGGGTGGTCTTGCCGGAGGACTCGGGGCCGTAGATCTCCACCACGCGGCCGCGCGGCAGGCCGCCGATGCCGAGGGCGACGTCCATGGCCACGGAGCCGGTGGGGATGACCTCGACGGGCGCCTGGGTCTGCTCCCCCAGACGCATGACGGAGCCCTTGCCGAACTGCTTGTCGATCTGCGCGAGGGCGGCATCCAGTGCCTTCTCACGATCCGTGGTCGCCTTCTCGGCGGCGGTCGCCTTGCTCATGGTTCACTCCTGGGTCTGATCCGTGCTCGCGCGGGTCCTCCCGCGGCTGCCTGATGTCTGGAGAGTACGGGCCGCGGCGGACACGTTAGGGGTCCCGACGGCCGGGCTGGGGATCGCCGAGTCCTCCCGGCACCTGTGCAGGACTCTACCCCAAGATTCGAACATGTGTTCGAGGTGCGCACTGTCGTCGGCGCCTCGCCCCGTTCAGCGCCGCGGTGGGATGTCCCGCCCGAGACGGCGGGACTCGGGCACGCCGTTGAGGTCGCACATCTCCCGCCACACCTCGCGCGGGTCCGCCCCGGTCGCGAGGGCGTCCGAGGCGGTGGCGTCGAAGCCCGGCAGGTGGAGGGTGTCGGCCATGAGCCCCGCCCGTGCGGGGCCGAACTCCTCCTCCATCAGGCGGCGGAACTCGCTGGCCCTCACGTCCGGGCGGCGAGGGTCCCGACCGGCGGGACGTCGTCGGCCGTCATCTCGGCCGGCACGGTGTCCGGAATCGCCACGCCCTCCTGGTCTGCGAGCCGGTCGGAGACCTCGCGCAGCAGGAAGGACATCGGGATCTCGAGGGCCTCGCAGATGGAGGCGAGCAGCTCTGAGGACGCCTCCTTCTGGCCGCGCTCGACCTCGGACAGGTAGCCGAGGGAGACGCGGGCGTCGTGGGAGACCTCGCGCAGCGTGCGGCCCTGGCGCTGGCGGACGTCGCGGAGGACCTCGCCGATCTCGTGGCGGAGGATGGGCACGGCGCGCTCCTTCAGCTCGGGGGCGGGCTGACGGCGCACGGGCTCGTCGCTCACCCAGCGGGTGACGCCGTTGGCATGGACGGGGTGTCGCATCATGTGTGCTCGGGGCTCCTGGTGCTGGCCGACCGGTCCTGCGGGAGGGTGTCCCCCGCCGGTCCCGGGCGCGCGATGATCTTGACTCGTTCAGGACAACGCACCGGGGGCCGCGGTCATTCCCGCGGGGTTGATCCGTCCGGTCCGTCGTCCCCGCCGTCGTCGGCGAGACGCCGCCGCTCCAGCTCACGCCGGGAGTAGGTGGCCGTGCGGATCCGTTCGGCGTCGTCGAAGCCGGCGCCCACGGCGCCCGCCATCGTGCCCATCGACGTGGACAGCCACACCAGCCGCATCATGTCCGCCCACCCGGCGTCCTCGTTCAGCTGGGCGGAGAGGTACGGCATCGGGATGATGACGGTCGCCACCACGGCGAGCACGGCGAACAGGGCGGCATACAGGGCGGAGCAGGCGAGGCCCACCGTCGCCAGGGTCGAGAGGTTGTCCAGGGCGGGACGCCCGCCGTGCCGCCCGCCGCGGACCCACAGGCCGTTGGTGGTGGTCAGCCAGAGGACCAGCATGATGACCGCCAGCGCGCTCACCCCGGTCAGGCGGGGGGTGGACATCTGGTTCGACAGGCTCCAGATGGAGCCGAAGAACACGCCGTAGGCGCCCGCCGCGCCCGCGGAGGCCACCGCCCACTTCATGCCTCGCGCGAGGCGCAGGGGGCGGTTGGCCGCCACCATGCCCAGCAGGAGTCGCAGCGTGCCTCCAGGGCCCTTGACGAACACCGTGGAGAGATCCGGGTGGCGACCCGATCCGTGGAGCTCCGTGTCCGGCACGGGCGTGATGTGCTCTCGCCCGACCCCCTCCGATGCCTCGCCGTCGGACTCGGACACCTCCATCTCCACGTCCGGCGCGGGCACCGCGTCCATGTACTCCAGCACCCGCACGACCGTCTCCTCGAGCCGCGACCGCGTCCGCAGGACGCCGAGCGCCGGCACGCACACGGAGGCGGCGCGACGTCCGGGCAGCACGTCGGCGAGCACGCCGCGCCCCTCGTCGAACCGTGGCAGGTCGACGACGGCCACGACGGTGTCCCAGTCGTTCTCCTCGGCCAGGCGTGCGGCCTCGCCGTCCAGGACGAGGTGTCCGTCCGCGCTCACGGGGAGCACCTGCCGGCGGGCCTCCACGCTCCATCGGACCTCGTCCTCATGCCGCTCCGCGAGGCGGTCCGGCAGGGTCTCGGCGACCTCCTGGGCCAGCGTCCACGGGACTCCGGGATCGGCGATCAGGCCGACGCGCCGTTCGTCGACGCCGCCGTGACGCCCGGCATCCCGGTCCGACGAGGCGGGGACGGGGTGGGAGGGCACCCGTCAAGCGTAGGGGACCGGCGGATCAGGGGCCAGGAACACCCGCCAGGAGCGCCTCCAGCAGTGTCATGGCGCGCTCCACGGTCCCGCCGCGCACCGCTGCCCGGTCCCCCGCCAGGTGCAGCTCGACGCCGAGCGCTGCACCCTCGTCGTCCTCGCTCAGCTCGGCCGGGGCGGCGAGCGCCCGCAGGGCCGGAGCCAGTGCGGGCGCCACGGCGAGGCCGAGCATCACGGTCCCCACGGAGCGCCCCTGGTGCGGCTCGGGACCGGCCACCCCCGTGGTGGCCACGCCGACGTCGGCGCGCAGGGCCCGCCTCGCGCCCGCGGCCATCTGACGGGCCACCTCCGGGTCCACGGCTCCGCGGGCGGCGAGCAGCTGCGCGTCCACGCCCAGCAGGTCCGCCTTCACATGGTTCTGATAGGCCACGACACCGCCCTGCAGCACGGCGGAGGCGCCGGGGACGTCCGCCAGGGCGGCCGCCACCATCCCCGCGGTGAGGGACTCCGCGGTCGCCACCGTCAGGCCGAGCTCCGTGCCACGCGCGACGACGGCGCGAGCCGCGGCGGACGCGTCGGCCCCGCTCGGGTCGGCCCCACCGCCGGGGCCGGTCACCCCACGCCCCCGTGCGCGGCCAGCCAGTCCCGACGCAGCCGGACCGCGTCCCGCATGTACTCGAGGCCCGTCAGCACGGTCAGCACCGTGGCGGCACCGATCACGGTCCAGCCCAGCCACGGCCACCAGCCGCCCACCACGGGGGTGAGGGGCATGAGGAGGAGGCCGATGCCCACGGCCTGCAGGACGGTCTTGAGCTTGCCGCCCCGGCCGGCCGGCATGACGCCGTACCGGATGACCACGAACCGCATGAGCGTGATGCCCCACTCGCGCACCAGGATCACGGCGGTGACCCACCACCACAGCTCGCCGAGCAGGGAGAAGAGCACCAGCGCGGACCCCGTGAGCAGCTTGTCCGCGATGGGGTCCGCGATCTTGCCGAAGTTCGTCACCAGGCCCCGGGCACGGGCGATGTCCCCGTCGAGCTTGTCCGTGTACATGGCGACGACGAAGAGCACCACCGCGGTCCAGCGCGCCGCGGTGGAGTCGCTCCCCCACGGGCCGCCGGCCCACATCGCCCACACGAAGAACGGCACCATGACGATGCGCAGGCCCGTGAGGACGTTGGGGAGGTTGAACTCGGAGGTCTTCTCCGCCGCGGCAGGAGTGCCCGCGGGGCGGTCGCCTCCCCCGGTCAGCGTCCGGTCAGCTGCCACGCGTCCTCCGATCCCTCGTCGTCGTCCTCATCGTTCCAGCTCCGCGCGGCGGGGCGGGAGTCCAGGTCGTCCCCCACCATGTCGCCCGAGGACCACCGGTCCGGACCATCACCGGCGGTCGGGGCCGTGGCGGCGGGCGCGGCCGGTGCCGCAGGGGCGGCGGCCTGCGAGGGCGGGGTGTCGCCGCTGATGGTGGCCAGCACGTCGGCGAGGTCGTCGGGCTTGACCAGCACGTCCCGGGCCTTGGAGCCCTCGGACGGGCCCACCACGGCTCGGGACTCCATGAGGTCCATGAGCCGGCCCGCCTTGGCGAAGCCCACCCGGAGCTTGCGCTGCAGCATGGACGTGGAGCCGAACTGGGTGGTGACCACGAGCTCGACCGCCTGCAGCAGCAGGTCGAGGTCGTCGCCGATGTCCTCGTCGATGACCTTCTCGGACTTCTCCGGCACCACGTCGTCGCGGTACTGGACCTGCATCTGCGTCTTCACGTGCTCCACGACGGCGTGGATCTCGGACTCGTCGACCCAGGCGCCCTGCACGCGCATGGGCTTGGACTTGCCCATGGGCAGGAACAGCGCGTCGCCCTGGCCGAGGAGCTTCTCCGCCCCGGGCTGGTCGAGGACCACGCGGGAGTCGGTCACCGAGGAGGTGGCGAACGCCATGCGGGAGGGGACGTTGGCCTTGATCAGGCCGGTGACCACGTCCACGGAGGGTCGCTGCGTGGCGAGCACCAGGTGGATGCCGGCGGCACGCGCCAGCTGTGTGATGCGCACGATCGCGTCCTCCACGTCCCGCGGGGCGACCATCATCAGGTCGGCGAGCTCGTCCACGATCACCAGCAGGTACGGGTAGGGGCGCAGCACCCGCTTCGAGTCCGGCGGCAGGGTGACCTGGCCGGCCCGGACGGCGCGGTTGAAGTCGTCCACGTGCTTGAACCCGAAGGCGGCGAGATCGTCGTACCGGGTGTCCATCTCCTTGACCACCCACTGCAGGGCCTCCGCGGCCTTCTTGGGGCTCGTGATGATGGGGGTCACCAGGTGGGGCACGCCCTCGTAGGCGGTGAGCTCCACGCGCTTGGGGTCCACCATGACCATGCGCACCTCGTCCGGCGTCGCGCGCATGAGGATCGAGGTGATCATCGAGTTCACGAAGGAGGACTTGCCCGCGCCGGTGGCACCCGCCACGAGCAGGTGCGGCATCTTGGCCAGGTTCGCGACGACGTACCCGCCCTCCACGTCCTTGCCGACGCCCATGACCATGGGGTGGTCGGTGCGCTGGGCGGCCTGGGAGCGCAGGACGTCGCCGAGGGCGACGACCTCCTTGTCCGTGTTCGGGATCTCGATGCCGATGGCACGCTTGCCCGGGATGGGGCTGAGGATCCGGACCTCGGAGGAGGCCACCGCGTAGGCGATGTTCCTCTCCAGGGCGGTGACCTTCTCCACTTTGGTGCCCGGAGCGACCTCCACCTCGTAGCGGGTCACCGTGGGACCCCGCGAGAAGCCGGTGACCTGCGCGTCCACCTTGAACTCGGTGAACGTGGTGGTCAGGGCGCGGACCACGCGGTCGTTGGACTCGGTGCGCTCCTTCGGCTGCGGGCCCGCCGGCAGCAGGGAGGACTGCGGCAGGTCGTAGATGCCCTCCCCGTCCAGGGTCTCCTGGGCGCTGCGGGCGGGTTCGTGGAAGACCTCCGGGACGGGCTCGGGACGGCTGACCGAGGGCACCGCCGGCGCGGGCTCAGCCTCCTGCTCGGGCTCAGCCGGGGCCGGGGCGGTCGAGGCGGGCGCGGCGGGGGCCGAGGCCTGCGGACGGTCCTCGTCGGACTCGCCTGAGCTCCCGTCGGCGGAGGGCGGCGCCTGGCGCTGCGCGGACTCCCGCACGGAGCGGGCGTGCTCGCGGACCTGCTCGAGCGCACGGTCGGCCGCGGTGGGCCGCCGCACGCCGGGCGGCAGGGCGGGCCCGTCGTCGGCCGGCTGGGCGTCGGCGTCGTCGGCCCGGTCGACGTCGTCGCCGTCCTCGTCCACCCAGGGGTCGAAATCGTCGTCGGGCTCGGGACGGCGGCGGCCGCCGGCGGCGGCCTCGGCGTCGAACACGTCCATCGCGGCCGCGTGCCGCGGGCGGGTGCGGCGCCGGGGCGACGGGGCAGGGAGAATTTCGGTGGGCTGGTCCCCGGCGGCGTGGGATCCGGCCGCGGAGGGGTCCGCCGACGCGGGGGCCTCCTCGATCACGGCCGTGTCGTAGGCGCGGGTCCCGCGGACGGGCGCGGCGGGGGGCTGCTCCCGGTCTCCGCCGCGGCCGAGGAGGCGGGCCAGCAGCCCGGGCCTCCTCTCCCTCCGCGCCGGCGCGATGTGCGCGCCGTGGGCGGTGCGCGGGGTGTCCAGGTAGGACTGGTCGTGGTCCGGGTGGGTGCGTCCCTGCGAGCGGTCCTCGGAGAACAGGTCCAGGTCCTGCTGATCGCCCCGGTGCTCCGCGCCGGAGGCCTCACGACGGGCGCGGCGGGCCTCCGCCCGCTCCTGTCGGCGGCGCTCCGCCCCCTCCGCGTCCTGGCCCGTGAGCCAGACGTAGGCCCCCCGGAGGCGGGACCCGATGGAGCCCACGGGGGTGGCCGTGAGCACCAGCAGGGAGAACACCGCCAGCGCGAGCATCAGGATCCACACCGGCACCGCCGTCAGGAGGGAGGCCAGGGGGACGGTGGCGAAGTAGCCCACCATGCCGCCGGCGCGCAGGACGTCCTCGAACGCCGCGGCCGCCGAGGGCAGGCCGCCCACCAGGTGGGCGATGCCGCTGCCGGCCACGGTGGCCAGCAGCAGGCCGATCACGATGCGCCCGTTGTCCCGGTGGCGGGTCGGATGGCGGAAGCAGCGGACCGCGACCACGGTCAGCACGACCGGCACGAGCAGGGCGAACCAGCCGACGGTGCCGCCGACCACGGAGTGGACCACGCGCCCCACCGCCGTGTCCCGCAGTCCCCACCACTCGATCGCGGCGACGAGCGCGGCGATCAGGATCAGGAGGAGCCCGGTGCCGTCCCGGCGGTCCTCCCGCGGGATGCGCACGTCGGGTCCGGCCTTGCGCACGGCGGCGCCCACGGGGGTGGCCAGGGCCATCCACGCCGTGCGCAGGGCGCGCACGAACGCGGGCTGCTGATCGCGGTCGGAGGTGGCGGCGGACGCGCCCTTCCCGGAGGAGCCCTTCACGGACCGGGCGGAACCGGACCGGGGCTTCGACGAGGAGGACGACGACCGCGCGGGGGAAGTACGGGTCGCCATGGATCCAACGTACCGTGCGCCCCGGACACGGTGGGCACGGGGGCGGGGCGTGCGCGGCCCGGCCGGAGGCACACGACCGGTCAGAACCGGATGCCGGCCTCCGCGAGGTCGGCGCGGATGGCGTCGAGCTCCGCCGCCGTGGCGCGGACGAGCGGCAGGCGCACCGTGTCCGTGGGGATGACGCCCTGGGCGGCGAGGACGGCCTTCGAGGCGACCGCGCCCTGGACATGGCCCATGATGCCGCGCTGCACGGGGTCGAGGGCGTAGTGCGCGGACCGGGCCGCGGCGAGGTCGCCAGCGTGGACGGCGTCCACGAGCTCGCGGTACAGGCCGGGGGCCACGTGGGCGGCCACGGACACGACGCCGACGGCGCCCAGGGCCATGAGCGGCAGGGTGGCGCCGTCGTCGCCCGAGTACAGCTGGAGGTCCGTGTGGGCCAGCACCGTGGTGGTGGACTGCAGGTCGCCCTTGGCGTCCTTGAGGGCCACGATGTTCTCGTGCGCCGCGAGCGCGATCAGGGTCTTCGGCTCGATCGGCATGACGGAGCGGCCGGGGATGTCGTACACCATCACGGGCAGCCCGGCCGCGTCGGCGATCGCCTCGAAGTGGGCGCGGATGCCGGCCTGGTTGGGCTTGTTGTAGTACGGGGTGACGATCAGCAGGCCGTCGACGCCGGTCTCGGCGGCCCGGCGGGAGAGCTCCACGGAGTGGGCCGTGTCGTTCGTGCCGGTGCCCGCGATCACCTTCGCCCGGTCCCCCACCGCCTCCACCACCGTGCGGAACATGGCGAGGTTCTCCTCGTCCGTGAGCGTGGAGGTCTCGCCCGTGGTGCCGGTGACCACGAGGCCGTCCGCACCGCCGTCCACGAGGTGCCGGGCCAGGGCCGCGGCCGCCTCCAGATCGACGGCGCCGTCCCGGTCCATCGGCGTCACCATGGCGGGCACGACGGTGCCGAAGGGCAGGTCGGACGGGTTCACGGGTCCAGGCGCGGCAGTCATGGGGCACACCCTACCTGCGAGGATGGTCCCGTCCCCGTGTGCGGCGGGCCTGCGACGCCGGGCGTCCCCACACGTCGCGACCCGCCCCCGGCCCTCCGTCCCGCCGCGCCCGGCGCGGCCCCGTCCCCCGAGGTTTCCATGCCCGTCCTCCCCCACCGGCTGACCGGGGTCGACGCCGCCCGCGGCGTCGCCCTGCTGGGGCTCGCCGCCGTCCACGTGACCGATCCGGCGACCGCGGCGGGCCACCCCGATCCGCTGCACCTCGTGTTCTCCGGCGGCGCGGCCGCCCTGTTCGTGACGCTCGCCGGCGTGGGCCTGGCCCTCGCCGCGGGCGGCCCCGAGCCCGTGCCGGCCGCCGCGGCCGCCGTGCTGCGCCGCCGCACACTCCGCCGTGCCGGAGTGCTGTTCGTGCTCGGGCTGGCGTGCGGGGCGCTGGGCACCCCGGTCGCCGTGATCCTGTGCCACTACGCGCTCCTCTTCCTCCTCGCCCTGCCGCTGCTGCGGCTGCGCGGCGGGGCGCTCGCAGCCCTCGCGGGGGCCTGGCTGGTCCTGGGGCCGGTGCTCGTCTTCGGGCTGCGGGCCGCCGGTCAGGCGATGCTCGGCCGGGAGGAGTTCCTGCAGGGGGCGCGCCTGTGGACCTCCCCCGCCCCGACGGATCTGGCCACCCCCGCCCTGCTGCTCACCGACCTCCTGGTGACCGGCTACTACCCGGTCCTGTCCTGGGGCGCCTTCCTGGTGGCCGGCCTGGCGATCGGGCGGCTGGACCTGCGCGCCCCGCGGACGGCTGCTCTCCTGGCCGTGGGGGGCGTCGGGGCGGGGGCGGCGGCCCTCGGGGTCGGGGCGGCCGTGCGCGGGGCGGACGGCGTGGTGGCGCGGATCGCGGCGGCGACGGGCGCCGCCCCGGAGGAGCTGGACACGACCCTGCTCACGGGCGAGCACCGGCTGGCGTGGCTCATCCCCGACCCGCTGTGGCTGGCGCTCGCGACCCCGCACGGCGGGTCCCCGCTCGAGGCCGTCCGGGCGCTGGGCTGGGCCGTGGCCGTGCTGGGCCTCTGCCTGCTGCTGTCCCGTCGGCGCGGACGCGCGCCGGGCGCCGGGGTGCTGCCCGGCGTCGGGCGCCTCTCCCTGACCCTCTACGTGGGGCACCTCGTGCTGCTGGGGGCGCTCATGGCCGCCGGTGTCCCGTTCCGCGGACTCGCCGCGGCGGCCGTGCTGTGGATGCTCTTCCTCGCGGCCGGGTGGGCGGCGGCGCGCACGGGCGCGGACGGACCCCTCGAGTCGGGCATGCGCTCGCTCGTGCGCCGGGGGGAGGACGCGCGCCCCGGCGTCGCCCCGGGCCCGCACTGAGCGCGGCCCCGGGGCGTCAGCGGGCCCGGTGCAGGCGGACGGCCTCGCGGGCCGCGGCGCGGGCCCTCGTGCGGTCCCCTGCGGCCGCGTAGGCCAGGGAGAGGCGGTAGCGGGCGCGCCAGTCCCGGGGCGCGGCGCGGACGGCGTCGGCGAACCCCGCGAACTGGGCGTCGGCGGCGGCACGGTCGATCCGCCCGCCGGGCGAGCGCGGCAGGTCGTCCTCGGGGAGTCCCCCCTCGGCCTCGAGGATCGCCGCGAGGCGCTCCGTCTGCAGGCCGAACAGCAGCTCGCGGCCGATCAGTGCCAGGCCGAGCGCCACCACCACGATGACGGACACACCGATGACGACGGGCAGCGCGCCGCCCGCCCCGATCAGGGCGACGGCCGCGCGGACCACGAAGAACGCGAAGAACAGCGTGAGCAGCACGACGAACGCCACCCACAGCTTGGAGCGCAGGGTCGCCCCGGCGGCCGGGGAGGCGGGCACGGTGCCGGCGTCGTCGGCGCGGTCAGTCGAGCTCAAGGACGCCGTCCAGACCGTAGGTGAGCCCCGGGCGCGAGGCCACGGTGCGCAGGCCGAGGACCACGCCGGGCATGTAGGCGCCGCGGTCGAAGGCGTCGTGGCGGACGGTCAGCTGCTCGCCGGGCCCGCCCATCAGCACCTCCTGGTGGGCCTCGAGGCCGCGCAGGCGCACCGCGTGCACGTGGACCCCGTTCACGACGGCGCCGCGCGCCCCGTCCGGGTCCCGCTCGGTGGCGTCCGGGGACGGGTCCACGCCGGCGGCGGCCCGGGCGTCCCCGATCATCTCGGCGGTGCGGACCGCGGTGCCCGAGGGGGCGTCCAGCTTGGCGGGGTGGTGCAGCTCGACCACCTCCACGGACTCGAACCAGCGGGCGGCCTTCGCCGCGAACGCGGAGGCCAGCACGGAGCCCACCGAGAAGTTCGGGGCGATCAGCACGCCCACCCCGGGGTGCTCGGCCAGCTGCGCCTCGAGGGCCCGGCGGCGCTCGGCACCCCAGCCGGAGGTGCCCACCACCGCGTGGAGGCCGTGCTCCACCGCGAAGGCCACGTTGTCCGGGGAGGCGTCCGGGACGGTGAGGTCCAGGAGGTGCGTGGCACCGGCGTCGAGCACGGCCTGCAGCGGGTCCCGCGAGCCCAGCTCGGCGACCAGCTCGAGCCCGGCGGCCTCGCGCACGGCGGGCACGGCGTGGCGGCCCATCTTGCCGCCGGCGCCCAGGATCGCCACGCGCGGCACGGCGTCCGCGGGCGCGGGGGTGGTGGGGGTGGTCTCGCTCATGTGCTCAGCCTACGCGCGTGGGCGGCTCAGGCCGGGGCCACGACGACGCGGGCCCGCTCCCCCTCGGCCAGGCGGGCGGCCACCGCGCGGACCTGCGCGGCGTCCACGGCGCGCACCCGCGCGAGGGAGGCGGACAGGTCCACGAACTCCCCCGTGACCAGCTCGGCCCGGCCCAGCCGGGACATGCGCGCGCCGGTGGACTCCATGCCGAGCACGGTGCCGCCGCAGATCTGCCCGTGCGCGCGCTCGAGCTCCTCGCCGGTGACCTCCTCCACCGCCATGCGCTCGAACTCGGCCGTCATGAGCGCGGCCACCTCGTCCACGCGCTCGGGCTGGCACCCGGCGTAGAGCCCGTAGTAGCCGGCGTCGGAGTAGCCGGCGGAGAACGCGTACGTCGAGTACGCCAGTCCGCGCTTCTCGCGGACCTCCTGGAACAGGCGGGAGGACATGCCGCCGCCGAGCACGGACATCATGACCCCGAGCGCGAACCGGTCCGGGTCCGTGGTGGACAGGGAGCGCCCGCCGACGATCACGTTGGCCTGCTCCACCGCCTTCTCCACCGTGTGGACGCCCGGGCGCACGCGGGCCGCGGCGGCCGCGGCGGTGTCCACGGTCCGGCGGGGCGCGGGAACCGCGCCCCGCCGCAGGTCCCAGCCCGACTGCTGGAGGGCGGAGAGCACGAGGCGGCAGACGTCGTCGTGGTCCAGGTGGCCGGCGGCCGTGATGACCAGCTCGTCCGGGCGGTACCAGCGCCGGTAGTGGTCCATGACATGCTCGCGCGTGACGGCGCGGATGGTCTCCGGGGTGCCGCCGATCGGCCGGCCCAGCGGGTGCCCGTCCAGCACGACGCCGGCCAGCTCCTCGTGGGCCACGTCCACCGGGTCGTCGGCGTCCATCGCGAGCTCCTCGAGGATGACCCCGCGCTCGGTCTCGAGCTCGTCCGGGTCGATCAGGGAGGAGGTGACCATGTCCGTCAGCACGTCCACGGCCATGGGCAGGTCCTCGTCCAGGACGCGCGCGTGGTAGACCGTGGACTCCTTGGCCGTGCCGGCGTTGGACTCGCCGCCCACCCGGTCGAACGCCACGGCGATGTCCATGGCGCTGCGCGTGGGCGTGCCCTTGAACAGCAGGTGCTCGAGGAAGTGGGTGGCGCCGTACCCCTCGGGCGACTCGTCCCGGGAGCCCACGGCCACCCAGTAGCCGATGGTCACGGAGCGCTGGTCCGGCATGGACTCGGTGAGCACGCGCACCCCGCCGGGCAGCACGGAGCGGCGCACCTCGGACCCGCTCTCGGCGGCGAGCACGCCCTCGAAGTCCAGCGGGATCTCTCGGAGCACAGTCATGCCCGCCATTGTGTCAGCAGCGGAGCACCCGGTTGACTCCACCCCATGAGGCCCGACCGCCCCGGCTCCGCGTCCGCCCGCCCGTCCCGACCCGTCCTCGCCCTCCTGATCCTGCTCGGTGGCCTGCTCATCTTCCTGACCCAGGGGCTGGTACCGCTCGTCGTCGACGACGGCCTGGCCGCCGTCCACTCACCCGCCGACGTGGTTCCCCGGGCGGATCCGGTCTCTCTCGGCGGCCCCGTCGGCTGGACGGTCGCCATGGCCGTCCTCATGCTGCCCCGCCGGCGCGCGCACCCGCTGACCAGCACGCTCGTCGGCCTGGCCGCCTACGTCGCCGGCCTGGCCCTGGCCTTGATGGCGCTGGACGAGTCGACCCGCACGGGCGGATGGGGGTTCGGCTGGGACGTCGCGTTCTTCGTGCTCATGCTCACGGGCGTCTGGGTGCCCGCCCTCGTCGTGAGTCCGGCCCTGGCTCTGCTCACACGCCGCCGCTGAACCGACGACGGCGCCCCGCCCCTCACGCGGAGGGACGGGGCGCCGTACGGTGCCGGGCGGGTGGGGCCGCCGCGGCGGGCGGGATCAGGCCTCGAGGCCCGAGGACTCCAGCGCGTCGGCCGTCTCGGCCTGGGCGGCGTCGTCGTCCGCCACCACCGGGGCGAGCGACAGCTTGCCGCGGTCGTCGATCTTGGTGATCTCCACCTGGACCTTCTGGCCCACGCCGAGCACGTCCTCGACGTCCTCCACGCGCTGGCCCTCGTTGAGCTTGCGCAGCTCCGAGATGTGCAGGAGGCCGTCCTTGCCCGGGGTGAGCGAGACGAACGCGCCGAACGAGGTCAGCTTCACCACGGTGCCGAGGTAGCGCTCGCCGACCTCGGGGACCTGCGGGTTGGCGATCGCGTTCACGGCGGAGCGCGCGGCCTCGGCCGAGGCGCCGTCGGTGGCGCCGATCAGCACGGTGCCGTCGTCCTCGATGGTGATGTCCGCGCCCGTGTCGTCCTGGATCTGGTTGATCATGGCGCCCTTGGGGCCGATGACCGCGCCGATCTTGTCCACCGGGATGCGCACGGAGATGATCCGCGGCGCGGTGGGGGCGAGCTCGTCCGGCTGGTCGATCGCGGCCTCGAGGACCGAGAGGATGTGCAGCCGGGCCTCGCGGGCCTGGGTCAGCGCACCGGCCAGCACGGAGGCGGGGATGCCGTCCAGCTTGGTGTCCAGCTGGATGGCGGTGACGAACTCGGACGTGCCGGCCACCTTGAAGTCCATGTCGCCGAACGCGTCCTCGGCGCCGAGGATGTCGGTCAGCGCCGCGTACTGGGTCTGGCCGTCCACCTCGGCGGAGACCAGGCCCATGGCGATGCCGGCCACGTGGGCGCGCAGCGGCACGCCCGCGTTCAGGAGGGACAGGGTGGAGGCGCACACGGAGCCCATCGACGTGGAGCCGTTGGAGCCGAGGGCCTCGGAGACCTGGCGGATCGCGTAGGGGAACTCCTCACGCGAGGGCAGCACGGGCACCAGGGCGCGCTCGGCGAGGGCGCCGTGGCCGATCTCGCGGCGCTTCGGGGAGCCCACGCGGCCGGTCTCGCCCGTGGAGTAGGGCGGGAAGTTGTAGTGGTGCATGTACCGCTTGGACTCCGTGGGGGCCAGCGAGTCGATCTGCTGCTCCATCTTGAGCATGTTGAGCGTGGTCACGCCCATGATCTGGGTCTCGCCGCGCTCGAAGATCGCGGAGCCGTGCACGCGCGGCAGCACCTCGACCTCGGCGGTCAGCTTGCGGATGTCCGTCAGGCCGCGGCCGTCGATGCGCACCTGGTCCTTGAGGATGCGGCGGCGCACGATCTGCTTGGTCAGGGAGCCGTAGGCCTTGGCGATCTCGCCGCGACGCTCCGCGAACTCCTTGCCCTCGCCCGCGAGCTCCTCGATGACCTCGAGGTGGTACGCGTCCGAGGCGGCCTCGCGCTCCTGCTTATCGCCGATCGAGAAGATCTCGGTCAGACGGTCCGTGGCGAGCTTCTCCACCGCCGCGTAGGCGTCATCCTCGTAGTCCGTGAAGACGGGCACCTCCACCGGGTCCTTGCCGGCGCGGGACACCAGGTCCGCCTGCGCCTCGCACAGGGTGCGGATGAAGGGCTTGGCGGCCTCGAGGCCCTCGGCCACGACCTCCTCGGTGGGGGCCTGGGCGCCGCGGTCCTTGATCAGCTCCCACGCGTTGTCGCCCGCCTCGGCCTCGACCATCATGATCGCGACGTCGTCGCCCACCACGCGGCCGGCCACGGCCATGTTGAACACGGCGTCCTCGAGCTGGGAGTGCTTCGGGAAGGCGACCCACTGGCGCTGGCCGGAGCCGTCGTCGATCAGGGCCATGCGCACGCCGCCGATGGGGCCGGAGAACGGCAGGCCGGAGAGCTGCGTGGACAGCGAGGCGGCGTTGATGGCCACCGTGTCGTAGATCTCGTCCGGGGCGATCGAGGTGACGGTCACGACGACCTGGACCTCGTTGCGGATCCCCTTGGTGAAGGCCGGGCGCAGCGGACGGTCGATCAGGCGGCACGTCAGGATGGCGTCCGTGGACGGCCGGCCCTCGCGGCGGAAGAAGGAGCCGGGGATGCGGCCGGCGGCGTACATGCGCTCCTCGACGTCCACCGTCAGGGGGAAGAAGTCGAAGCCCTCGCGGGGGCTCTTGCCCACCGTGGTGGCGGACAGCATCGACGTCTCCTCGTCGATGTACACCATGGCGGCGCCGGCGGCCTGCTGGGCGAGGCGGCCGGTCTCGAAGCGGACGGTGCGGGTGCCGTGGCGGCCGTTGTCGATGACGGCTTCGGCGAACGTGATCTCAGGACCTTCCATGGGGTCCCTCCTTTTCAGACAGGACCGACCCGCGTGCGAGGCCGTCGACCTGGTCTTCGATCGAGGCCCTCGGACGGCCCCGCGCATGGCGGGGCTCCGGGAGCCACTGTCGAGGACCGCGATCCGACGGGGCGGGGCGATCGGCGTGCCCGCGCGGACGGCGTCCGGCGCGGAACGGGTGTTCGGTGGTGGACGCGCCGCCGGGAGCAGCGCGCCTTCCTCCAGGGTAACGACCGGAGGCGGGGAAGACGAAGGGCGGCGCCCCGCGGGGATCACTCCCCGCCGTGGGCGCCGCCCTCCGGCCGGCTCACTTGCGCAGGCCGAGGCGCTCGATCAGCGAGCGGTAGCGCTCGATGTCGGTGTCCTTGAGGTAGCCCAGCATGCGACGACGACGACCGACCATGGCCATCAGACCGCGGCGGGTGTGGTGGTCGTGCTTGTGCTCCTTGAGGTGCTCGGTCAGGTCCTTGATGCGACGCGACAGGACCGCGATCTGCACCTCGGGGGAGCCGGTGTCGCCCTCGTGGGTGGCGTACTCCTTGATGATCTGCTGCTTCACAGCGGGATCCAGGGCCATGGCAGGCCTCCTTCTCTGTGGTACCGCGAACACGGGCCGCGCACACCCCGCAGGGCGCACGACGGGGCCTCTCCACCGCGGACTGCAGCGAGGCCTGAGGGGTGATCCTATCAGCTGAGCCGGATTCATCCCTGCGGGGGAGGCCGATCTCCCCGGGCCGTCCCTAGTCTGTGTGCGTGACCACGACGCCTCCCCCGCCGCCGGCATCCCCGGCCGCCTTCCCCACGCCCGCCCCCTCCCCCGCGCCCTGGCCCGCACCGGCCTCCGCCCCCGCCGCGCCCCTGGACCTGCCGCTGATCGGCCACACCTACCCGGAGCTGATGCGCACGCCGCGCGCCCGCTGGTGGAACCCGCTGGCGTCCCTCGGGATGGTCGTGGCCGGCGTCACCGCGGTGTCGGTCCTGCTCCTGGTGCCCATGGCGCTCGTGCTGTTCGCCCAGCTGGATCCGGAGGAGCTGTGGTCCGAGGCCGGCCCCTCCGAGGCCGCCTTCGAGCTGGCGTTCTTCTCCGCGCCCATGGTGCTGCTCAACAACCTGCTGCTGGCCGCGCTGATCGGGGTGGCGCTGCTCGCCGTCCTGGTGGCGCACCCGGTGCAGGCCCGCTTCCTGCACTCCGTGGAGGGGCGGGTGCGCTGGCGCTGGCTGCTGCGCGCCCACCTGGTGCTGCTCCCGCTGTTCGTCGTGTACATCCTGGGGGCGTGGCTGCTCGACGGCGCCCGCGTCCTGCCCCGCGCCGAGGACTGGGTGTGGCTGCTGGTGATGGCCTTCCTGCTGACACCCTTCCAGGCCGCCGGCGAGGAGTACCTCTTCCGCGGCTGGGTGATGCTGGCGATCGGCGCATGGATCCGCCGCCCCGTGGTGACCGTGGCGGTCTCCGCCGTGGTGTCCGCCGTGGCCTTCGCCCTGGCCCACGGCTCTCTGGACCCGTGGATCCTCCTGGACCTGGCCGTCTTCGCGGTGGCCGCGGTGATCCTCACGTGGCGCACGGGCGGCCTCGAGGCGGCCGTGGCCCTGCACGTGGTGAACAACGTCGTGATCATCGTGTTCGGCTCGCTCACCGGCCTGGACAAGGAGAGCTACGTGACGGACTCCGCCCAGGGCGACCCGTTCGCCACGGCGCTCTCCGCGGCCGTGGTCACGCTCGCCACCGTGCTGCTGATCTGGCAGGCCAAGCGGGCCGGCGTCGAGCGCACGGTGCCCGCCGCGGTGGGCGCGCGCCCCTGAGCCCGCGTCAGGGCCGGGCGGCCCGCCACGCCACGGTCACATAGGGCAGGGCGATCCGCTCGTCCGCCCCGTGGCCGAGGTGCTCGTGGAGATACCAGGCCAGGTTCGCCGTCATCCGGGCGCGGACCTGCTCGTCCGCCCGCAGCCAGGACGCGCGGGAGGCCATGAGGGCGTGCAGCCCGGCCGGCGTCGTGGTGTCCTGCCACGACCAGGCGGCGTGCTCCTCCGTCCCGAAGGGCACGGCGAACCGGCGGCGCTCCGGGTGCACGGCGTGCACGTCCCCGGCGTGCATGATCCGGGTGAGCCGGTGCACCCACGGCACCGTGACGTCGAGCTGGTTCCACACCGCCGCCAGGCGTCCGCCCGGGCGCAGCACCCGGGCGGCCTCCGTGGACGCCGCCCGCGGGTCCATCCAGTGCCAGGCCTGGGCCGCCACCACGACGTCGGCGCCCGCCGCCGGCAGGCCGGTGGCCTCCCCCGTGCCGGGGACGGCGCGGACGCGGCCGCCGGAGCCGGCGACGACCTCGCGCTCCAGGACTGCGCGCATGGGCGAGGAGGGCTCCACCGCTGTCACCGTGCGCACCCGTTCGGCCGGGCACGCCGCCAGCAGGCGGGTGAACAACCCCGTCCCTGCGCCCGTCTCCACGACATCCCGGCCACGGTCGGACTCCCCGCCGGGCATCCCCGCGAGCACCCAGTCCACCGCCTCCGCGGGGTAGGACGGCCGGACGGCGTCGTAGTGCTCCCCCACGGCCGCCCCGCCGAGTCCGAACGCGTTGGGCGCGGCACGGTCCGGCCGGGCGGTGCGGCGCGGCAGGTTCGGGGTCGGCCGGTCCGGGGCGGGCTCAGGCACGGCCGGGCGGCTGCGGCGCGGCGTCCAGGATCGCGCGTGCCTGGTCCACGTCCTGATGCATCTGCGCGACCAGCTTCTCGACGCCCTCGTAGGCCACCATGCCGCGCAGGCGCGCCACGAACTCGACCTCGACCAGCTGGCCGTAGAGGTCGAAGTCCTCCACGCGCTCGACGGGGCGGTCGATCACGTGGGCCTCCACCACACGGGCCACGCCCTCGAACGTGGGGTTGGAGCCGATCGAGACGGCCGCCGGCCAGGCGGTCCCCTCGGCGTCGTGCAGCCAGCCGGCGTACACGCCGTCCGCGGGGATCATGCCCGCCACGTCCGTCTGGAGGTTGGCCGTGGGGAAGCCCAGCTCGCGGCCCCGGGCGAACCCGTGGACCACCTGGCCGGCCACCACGTGGTTGCGGCCGAGCACGTGGGCCGCCTGGGCCACCTCCCCGTCCGCCAGCAGCTCCCGGATCCAGGTCGAGGAGCAGCGGCGCGCGTCGCCGTCGCCGTCCTCCGCGGGCAGGTCGTCCACGGCGGCCACCGCGAAGCCGTGCTCCCGGCCGAGGCGGACCATCTCCGCGAAGTCGCCGGCGTTGTCCTTCCCGAACCGGACGTCCCGGCCCACCACCACGGCGCACGCCCGCAGGCCGCGCACGAACAGGGAGAGGACGAACTCCTCGGGCGTCTGCGCGGCGAAGTCCAGCGTGTAGCGCTGCAGGAACAGCGCGTCGATCCCGGTCTCGGCGAGGAACACCGCGCGCTGCTCGGGGCTGAGGATCTCCTCGTGCGGGGCGTCCGGCTGGTGCACCACCCGGGGGTGCGGGGTGAAGGTCACCGCCACGGACATGGCGTCCTCGGCCCGGGCGAGCTCCACCACGCGCCTCAGCACGGCCCGGTGCCCGCGGTGGACGCCGTCGAAGTTGCCGAGCGCCACGACGGTGCGGGGCAGGTCCGTCGGGACCTCCGTCATCGAGTTCCAGACCTGCATTCAGCGCTCCTCACGGGACGCGGCCGCGTCCGATCGATCCGGACGGTGCGCCAGCAGCCAGGCCAGGCCCACCAGCGGCAGCACGAGCGGCACGTACCCGTAGCCCGCGCCGAAGCGGGACCACACGGTCTCGTCCGCGAACAGTCCCGGGTCCAGGACGGTCCACAGGCCCACGCCCACGACGCCGGCCAGCTCCACCAGCACGGCCGCCAGGGCCACGCGCCACGCGCCGGGCCCCGAGCGGGCCAGGGACAGCGTGGCCACGACGTAGACCACCGCCGCGAACGCGGAGAGCAGGTACGCCACGGGGGCCACGTCGAACTGGCTGAGGATCTGGAACAGGCTGCGGGCGAACGCGGAGAGCGCGAACACGGCGTAGACCATCACGAGGATGCGGCCGAGCCCCTGGTTGCGCGCGGGGCGCGTCGGCGTCGCCGTCGTGCTGGATGCCATCGCGGACTCCTCTCCGTCCTGCCGGGCTGTCCGGCTCACCACTGTCCGTACCAGATGACCTGCATGCGGTGGAGCATGACCACCACCGTGGGGCCGACCACCGCGAGCACGAGGTTCGCCCACCGGGTCCTGTCCGAGGCCGCCCAGAGCACCGCGATCACCGGGACCACGAGCGCCGTGAGCACGTACCCCCAGAACTCCCACACGGGACCGTTCAGGGGGTCTCCCCCCAGCTGGCGGAACGCCCCCACCACACCGTAGACGAGCAGGAACAGCTCCACCGCCGCCACGGACACGATGGAGGCGTCCGCCGGGTGCGTGCGCAGCGCCGTCATGGCCAGGCACACCAGCAGCGAGAGGACCCCCACCGCGGTGCCGGCCCAGAACCAGGTGTCGAGGATCACGACGCCCCTCCCTTCCCCTCGCCCTCCGCGGGCGCGAACACCAGGTGCGGGCGGGCGACGTCCCGTCCTGCACGGCGGCCGTCCTGCAGGAGGGCCACCACGGTGCCGTCCGGAGCGCGGCCGGCCACGAGGTCCGCGGGGGCCTTCCCCGACGACGACGGCGCACCCTCGGCGGGCGCCGCGCCGCCGGTGCCGGTCGGCGCGATCGCGCGGCCGAAGGACAGCTCCCGGGCCTCGTCGGCGGTGAGCTCGCGGACCGGGAAGAGCCCCGCCGCGGCGTCGGAGAGCTCGGTCATCACGAAGCGCTCCGCCAGGGCGTCCAGGCCCACGGCGTCGGCCACGTCGAAGGGGCCCACGGCGGTGCGGCGCAGCGCCGTGAGGTGCCCGCCGGTGTCCAGGGCCTCGCCGAGGTCCCGGGCCAGGGCCCGGATGTACGTGCCGGAGGTGCAGCGGACGGTGACGTCCAGGTCGACGGTGCGGCCGTCGTCGAGCCGCCGGAAGTCCGCCACGTCGAAGGCGTGCACGGTGACCTCCCGGGGGGCCAGCTGCACGTCCTCGCCTGCGCGGACGCGGTCGTACGCCTTCCGCCCGCCCACCTTGACGGCGGACACGGCCGAGGGGACCTGGGAGATGGTGCCCGTCAGCGCGGCGACCTGCTCGGCCACCCGCTCGGGGGTGACGGCGTTCGCCAGGCGGGTGGCGATCACCTCGCCCTCGGCGTCGTCCGTGAGGGTGGACTGCCCCAGCCGGATGGTGGCCGTGTAGGCCTTGTCCGTGCCGGTGATGGCGGTGAGCAGGCGGGTGGCCTTGTTGACCCCCACCACGAGCAGACCCGTGGCCATGGGGTCGAGGGTGCCGGCGTGGCCGACCTTGCGGGTGCCGGCCAGCCTGCGGACCCGCCCGACGACGTCGTGCGAGGTCCACCCGGCCGGCTTGTCGACGAGGACGACCCCCGACGCCTCGGTGCCCGGGGCGTCGGGGGTCGGTCCGTGTGCGGTGCGTGCGGTCATGTCAGCCGTGCCTCACGCCTGCTCGTCGTCGTCCGACGTCCGGTAGGGGTCCGCCTCGCCGGCGTACTGGGCGCCCTCGCGGGCACGGGCCAGCTCGGCGTCCCGCTCCTTGGCGGCGCGCAGCACGTCCTCGAGGTGCGCGGCCGCCTCGGGGACGGTGTCGGGCACGAACTCGAGGGTCGGGACCAGGCGGATGGTGAGCCCACGGCCCACCTCGCGACGCAGCACGCCGCGGTTCTCCTGGATCGCCTCGTGGGCGGCGGCCACGGTGGCCTCGTCCCCGAGGACCGTGTAGTACACGCTCGCATGCTGCAGGTCGTTGGTCACGCGGACCTCCGTCACGGTGACGGGCTCCACGCGGTCGTCCTTCACGGCGCGCCGCAGCGCCTCCGCGACGAGGACCTTGATGCGCTGGGCCAGGCGGCCTGCGCGGGCCGGATCGGCCATGTCAGTCTCCTTCCGTGCCACGCTTCCGGGTCCGCGGGGCGGGGCGCCGTCACCGGCGCCCCGCCCCGTCGTCGGACGCTCAGGCGCGTGGCTTCTCCTGCATCTCGAAGGTCTCGATCACGTCGCCCTCCTTGATGTCGTTGAAGTTGCCGAGGCCGATGCCGCACTCGTAGCCGTCGCGCACCTCGGTGGCGTCGTCCTTGAAGCGGCGCAGGGACTCGATCCTGAGGTTGTCGGCCACCACGCTGCCGTCGCGCACCAGGCGGGCCTGGGCGTTGCGGCGGATGAGGCCCGAGCGCACCAGCGAGCCGGCGATCGCGCCCCACTTGGAGGAGCGGAACACCTCGCGCACCTCGGCCGAGCCCAGCGCGACCTCCTCGTACTCCGGCTTGAGCATGCCCTTGAGGGCGTTCTCGATGTCGTCGATCGCGTCGTAGATGACGGAGTAGAACCGCATGTCCACGCCCTCGCGGTCGGCCAGGTCGGCGACCCGCTCGGCGGGACGCACGTTGAAGCCGATGATGATGGCGTTGTCCACGGTGGCCAGGTTGACGTCGTTCTGGGTGATCGCGCCGACGCCACGGTGGATGACGCGCAGCTGCACCTCGTCCTCGCCGACCTCGATCTTGAGGAGCGAGTCCTCGAGCGCCTCCACCGGACCGGCGGCGTCGCCCTTGATGATGAGGTTGAGCGTGTCGAGCTTGCCCTCGGCCACGGCCTGGTCGAAGTCCTCGAGCGTGATGCGCTTGCGGCGCTTCGCGAGCTGTGCGTTGCGGTCGGCCGCCTCGCGCTTCTCGGCGATCTGACGGGCGGTGCGCTCGTCGTCGGTCACCAGGAACGAGTCGCCGGCGCGCGGCACCGAGGACAGGCCCAGCACCTGGACGGGGCGCGACGGGTCGGCCTCCTCCACGGGGTTGCCGTTCTCGTCGAACATGGCGCGCACGCGGCCGTGGGCGGAGCCCACCACCATCGTGTCGCCCACGCGCAGGGTGCCGGTCTGCACCAGCACGGTGGCGACGGCGCCGCGGCCCTTGTCGAGGTTCGCCTCGATGGCCACGCCGCGGGCGTCCTTGTCCGGGTTCGCCGTCAGCTCGAGGGCCGCGTCCGCCGTCAGCAGGATCGACTCCAGGAGCTGGTCGATGTTGAGGCCGTTGCGGGCGGAGACGTCCACGAACATCGTCTCGCCGCCGTACTCCTCGGGCACGATGCCGTACTCGGTGAGCTGGCCGCGGATCTTGTCCGGCTGCGCGCCGTCCTTGTCGATCTTGTTGACCGCCACGACGATCGGCACGTCCGCCGACTGCGCGTGGTTCAGCGCCTCGACCGTCTGCGGCATGACGCCGTCGTCGGCCGCGACCACGAGGACCGCGATGTCCGTGACCTTCGCACCGCGGGCACGCATGGCGGTGAACGCCTCGTGACCCGGGGTGTCGATGAAGGTCAGGCGGCGCTCCTCGCCCTCGTGCTCCACCGGCACCTGGTAGGCGCCGATGTGCTGGGTGATGCCGCCGGCCTCGCCCGCGATGACGTTGGACTTGCGGATCGCGTCCAGCAGGCGGGTCTTGCCGTGGTCCACGTGGCCCATGACGGTGACCACCGCGGGGCGCGCGACGAGGTCGTCGGCGTCCTCGTTGGCCTCCTCGGCCTCGAGGTCGATGTCGAAGGCCTCCAGGAGCTCCTTGTCCTCGTCCTCCGGGGACACGACCTGGACCTTGTAGCCCAGCTCGTCGCCGAGCAGCTGGAAGGTGTCCTCGTCGAGGGACTGGTTGGCCGAGGCCATCTCGCCCAGGGTGAAGAGGACCTTCACGAGGTCCGCGACGTCCGCGCGGATCTTCTCGGCGAAGTCGGCCAGGGACGCGCCGCGGCGCAGGCGCAGGATCGTGGTGCCGTCGCCCTTGGGGACCTTGACGCCGCCGATCTCACGCGTGTGCTGCTGCTCGAACTCCTGGCGCTTCGCGCGCTTGGACTTGCGCCCCTTGCGCGCGCCGCCGCCGCCGCGGCCGAACGCACCCTGCGCGTTGCCGCGACCGCGGTTCGGACCGCCGCCCGGACGGCCGGGGCCGCCGCCGGGGCCGCCGCCGGGACGGCCGCGACCGCCGCCGCCGCGGCCGGGGGCCGGAGCAGGGGTGATCTGCTTGGGCATCATGCCCGGGTTCGGGCGCGGACCGCCCGCACCCGCGGCCGGACGGGGACCGCCCGGACGGGGGCCACCGGCACCGGCGGCGGGACGGGGACCGCCCGCACCCGCGGCCGGACGGGGACCGCCCGGACGGGGGGCGCGGTCCTCACGGCCCTGGCGCATGCCCTGGGACGGGGCGAACGGGTTGTTGCCCGGACGCGCGCCGCCCGGACGTCCGCCGGGACGGGCGCCCGGACGGGGGCCGCCCTGGCCGCCGGCGGCGCCCTTGGAGGTGAACGGGTTGTTCCCCGGGCGCGGGGCGCCCGGCTTGGCACCGCCCGGCTTCGGGGCGGTTGCGCCGGGCTTGGGGGCGGCGGCCGCCGGCGTGGGCGCGGCGGGACCGGCGGGGCGCGGGGCCTCGGCCTTCGGCTGCGCCGGGGTCTCGGCCTTCGGCTGGGCCGGCGCCGCCGGGGCGGGGGCCGGCTTCTGACCCGGCTTGGGCGCCGCTCCGGGGGTGGGGGTGGCCTTCTGGCCGGGCTTGGGACCCTGGCCGGCCTTCGGGGTGGGGGCCCCGGACTTCGGCGAGCCCTGGCCCGGGCCGCCGGAGGTCGGAGAGCCCTTAGCGGCGCCGGCGTAGGCGCCGCGCAGCTTCTTGACCACGGGGGGCTCGATGGTGGAGGAGGCGGAGGAGACGAACTCCCCCATGTCCTTGAGGGTGCTCAAGGCCTCCTTCGAGGTGATGCCGAGCTCCTTGGCGAGCTCATGGACGCGGACCTTTGCCACGGTTCTCCTGTTCTGGCCTCGCGGGCCGCCGGAGCCGTGGGGCGCCGGTCAGCGCGTCGCGAGACCGTTGACGTCTGTCCAGGCCGTCGCGTCCGCCGTCCGGGCGTGCGCGTCGCGGCCTGCCTGATAGCAGGGGGTGAAGTTCATCGCTGGGCACTCATGCTTCAGTGCTCATCGGGTACGCATCAGATCTCTGACCCGCCTTCATCTGTCGGTCTGTCAGCCGGCGCGGCGTGCTCCGTCCCGCCCGGCCCCTGCGGGGCCTCGTGGGTGGCCTGCGGCTCCGCCATGAGTCCGTCGGGATCCACGGGGCCACGGAAGGCCCGGTGGAACGCACGACGGCGCAGGGCGAGCTGCAGGCACTCCGGTCCGGGGTGCAGCCAGGCACCGCGTCCGGGACGGCGTCGGCTCCGGTCCCAGACGACGGACGGGGGTTCCGTCGACGGGTCCAGCGCCACGCGCACCAGCTCTGTCCGGTCCACCTCGGCTCGGCACCCGACGCAGGTGCGCACGACCGTCCTGGACGTCATGCGTTCAGCCTCCTGCGGGCGCCGGAACGAGAATGGACCTCAGCCATCCTAGCGCGTCCGCCGGTCCGCAGGTCTCAGGACTGCTCGGGCGCGGCCGGGGCGGGGGCTCCGCCCCCCTGCGGGGCGTCGCCCACGATGTCGATGCGCCAGCCGGTCAGGCGGGCGGCCAGGCGGGCGTTCTGCCCCTCCTTGCCGATGGCGAGGGAGAGCTGGTGCTGGGGCACGGTCACGCGGGCGGAGTGCTGGGCCTCGTCCAGGATCTCCACCGACACGGTCCGGGCCGGGGACAGGGCGTGGGCGATCATCTCGGCCGGGTCGTCCGAGTGCTCCACGATGTCGATCTTCTCCCCGCCGAGCTCGGCCATCACGGCCCGCACGCGGGTGCCCATCTCGCCGATCGCCGCGCCCTTGGGGTTCACGCCGGCGCGGGTGGCCCGGACCGCCATCTTGGTGCGGTGTCCGGCCTCGCGGGCCAGGGCGGTGATCTCCACCACCCCCTCGGCGATCTCCGGGACCTCGAGGGCGAACAGGCGGCGCACGAGGTCCGGGTGCGAGCGGGAGAGCGTGACGGAAGGGCCCTTGGGGCCGCGGGTGGCCGAGATGATCACGGCGCGCAGGCGGCGGCCGTGACGGTACTCCTCGCCCGGGACCTGCTCGGGCGGCGGCAGCACCGCCTCGAGGGTGCCGAGGTCCACCTGGACCATGTGCCGGTGGGTGCCCTGCTGGATCACGCCGGAGACGAGCTGGCCCTCGCGGTCCTTGAACTCGCCGAGCACCTTCGCGTCGTCCGCGTCCCGCAGGCGCTGGAAGATGACCTGCCGCGCCGTGGAGGCGGCGATGCGGCCGAAGCCGTTGGGGGTGTCGTCGAACTCGCCCACCCGCGTGCCGTCGTCGTCCACCTCGGGCGCCCACACCGTCACGTGGCCGGTGGCGCGGTCCAGCTCCACGCGGGCGCCGCGGATGGCGCCGGGGGTGCGCTGGTAGGCCATCAGCAGGGCCTGCTCGATGGCCGGCACGAGACGGTCCAGGGGGATGTCCCGCTCCGCGACCAGCATGCGCAGCGCGCTCATGTCGATGTCCAACTCAGGCCTCCGTGTGCTCTGCCGTGTCCGATGCCCCGGAGCCGTCGGCGTCCTGGGCGGTCGACCACTCTACCTGGACCCGTCCGGGGCCGAGCCGGTCGAAGGGCACGTGCTCGGCGGGCAGCACCTTGGGCCGCATCCCCTTCTTGGCGCCGGCCCGGACGGTCTGCAGCTCGACGCCCACCGGCTCCACGGCGAGCACGCGCGCGGTGACGGGCAGCGCCCGGTCGACGCTCACCTCCACGAGGCGGCCCACGGCCCGGGCCCAGTGGCGCGGCTCGGTCAGCGGTCGGTCGACGCCGACCGTGCCCACCTCCAGCACGTACTCCCCCGTGCCGACGCCGGGCACGTGCGCGCCCTGGGCGTCGAGGGCGGCGGAGACCAGTCCGGAGAGCTCGGCGACCTCGTCCAGGCTGAGCCCCTCCGTGCCCTCCGCGCGGTCCAGGAGGACCTCCACGGTGGGCGTGGCCGCGGCGCCCGCCACGCGCACGGACTCCACCACGACGCCCCGGTGCGCGAGGGCGTCCGCGATCAGGGCCTCCAGCTCGGCGGGGGCGGCGGGGGCGGTCTCCGGCGTGCGGTCCATGGATCCTCCAGGCGGGGTCGGGCGGGGCGGGGCGCCGCGGTCCGCGGCACGGCCACTGTACGCGGGCCGGCGCGGGGCGTCAGGCCGCCAGCGGGGCCAGCACGTCCCAGCCCAGGCGTACGATCAGCGCCGCGACCACCGTCAGGAACACGACGCGGATGAAGCCGGCGCCGCGGGCGATCGCCATGCGGGCGCCGACGTAGCCGCCGGTGAGGTTCGCGAGGCCGAGCAGGAGCCCCAGCCCGAGCACCGCGTGGCCGGCGGGGAGGAAGAAGGCCAGCGCCCCGAGGTTGGTGGCGAGGTTCACGATCTTGGCCTTCGCGGAGGCCTGCAGGAAGTCGTAGCCGAGCACCCCCACCAGGCCCAGGATGAGGAACGTGCCCGTGCCGGGGCCGAGGACGCCGTCGTAGAAGCCGACGACGGCGCCCACCGCCAGGGCCCGCACGGCATGGGCGGCACCGGTGTGGCGCAGCCCCTGGGTCAGACCCATCTGCGGCCGCAGGGCCGTGACCAGCAGGACCACCACGAGTGCCACGAGGATGACCGGGCGGATCACCGCGGCGGGGAGCACCGTGGCCACCACCGCGCCGCCCAGGCTGCACACCAGGGCGACGCCGGCCATGGGCAGCGCCGTGCGCAGGTCCGGGCGCACCCGGCGCGTGTACGTGGCCGCGGACACCGCCGTTCCGAAGACGGAGCCCATCTTGTTGGTGGCCAGCGCCTGGACCGGGCTCAGCCCGGGCACCAGGAGCATCACCGGCAGCTGCAGCAGGCCGCCGCCGCCGACCACCGCGTCGATCCAGCCGGCCGCGAACCCCGCGACCAGCACCAGCAGCACGAGGCCGAGGGTGAGCTCGACGGGCCCGAAGAGGTCCATGGCCGGCGGGCGTCCGGGTCAGCCCCGGGGGCGGACGACGGCCAAAACCTCGGCCGCGGCGGAGTCCACGCGGATCGGGCGGGCCTCCCCGGTGGCGCGGTCCTTGAGCTCGAGCTCCCCGTCGGCCAGGCCGCGGCCGACCACCACCGCCGTGGGCACGCCGATCAGCTCGAAGTCCTTGAACTTCACGCCGGGGCTGACCTTCGGGCGGTCGTCCACGAGCACCGTCAGGCCATGGGCCTCCAGCTCGGCGGCCAGCGCGAGCGCGGCCGCCACGCCGTCCTCGCCCTTGGTGGCCACCACCACGTGCACGTCCGCGGGCGCGACCGCGCGGGGCCAGACCAGGCCCTTCTCATCGTGGTAGCGCTCGGCGATCGCGGCCACGGCGCGGGTCACGCCGATGCCGTACGAGCCCATGGTCACCACGACCTGCTTGCCGTTGACGTCGAGGACCTTCAGGTCCAGGGCCTCGGCGTACTTGCGGCCCAGCTGGAAGATGTGGCCCATCTCCATGCCGCGGCGCGCGCGCAGCGGGCCCGAGCCGTCCGGCGCGGGGGCGCCTTCGCGCACCGCGGTGGCCTCCAGGACGCCGTCCCAGTGGAAGTCACGGCCGGCGACGAGGCCGAACACGTGCTGCTGGGGGGCGTTCGCGCCCGTGATCCACACGGTGCCGGGGGCGACGCGCGGGTCCACGAACAACGGCAGGCCGGATACCGAGCCCTCGGCCCCCAGCACGGGGGTGCCCTCCACCGCGCCGGCGGCGCCCGGGCCGATGTAACCCCGGACGAGCGCAGGGTGCTTCGCGAGGTCCTCGGCGGTGGCGGCCTCGAGCGTGGGCTCGCCGATGACGCCGAGGGCCGGACCCACCGACGCCTCGAGGCGCTTGAGGTCCACCTCGCGGTCGCCGGGCACGGCGACGACGAACCGGCGGCGCTCGCCGCCGTCGACGACCGCCGTCAGGACGACGCACTTGAGCGTGTCCGCGGCCTCCCACGCGCGGTCCTCGCGGGGCTGCAGGGAGTTCGCCACGTCCACGAGGGCGGCGATGGTCGTGGAGTCCGGGGTGTCGTTCACCTCAGCGGCCGGCAGGGCCGCCATCTGCTCCTCGGTGAGGGCCTCGGGGGCCACGGTGGTGACGGCCTCCACGTTGGCGCGGTAGCCGCCGTCGGACTCCACGAAGGTGTCCTCGCCGACCTCGGTGGGGTGGAGGAACTCCTCCGAGCGGGAGCCGCCCATGGCGCCGGAGGTCGCCCTCACCGGCACGACCTCGAGGCCGAGGCGCTCGAAGATGCGCAGGTAGGCGGCGCGGTGGGCCTCGTACGCGACGTCGAGGCCGGCGTCGTCCACGGTGAAGGAGTAGGAGTCCTTCATGACGAACTCCCGGCCGCGCAGCAGGCCGGCCCGCGGACGGGCCTCGTCCCGGTACTTCGTCTGGATCTGGTACAGGTACGCGGGCAGGTCCTTGTAGGACGAGTAGAGGTCCTTCACGAGGAGGGTGAACATCTCCTCGTGCGTGGGCGCCAGGAGGTAGTCGTTCTCCTTGCGGTCCTGCAGGCGGAACAGCCCGTCCCCGTACTCGTCCCAGCGGCCGGTGGCCTCGTAGGGCTCGCGGGGCAGCAGCGCCGGGAAGTGGACCTCCTGGCCGCCGATCGCGTCCATCTCCTCGCGGATGACGGCCTCCACCTTCGCGAGCACCTTCAGGCCCAGCGGCAGCCAGGTGTAGATGCCGGGGGCGGCTCGGCGGATGTAGCCCGCGCGCACCAGCAGCCGGTGGCTGGCCACCTCGGCGTCGGCCGGGTCGTCCCGCAGGGTCCGCAGGAACAGGGTGGACATGCGCAGGGGCATGGGTGGGCCTCCTTCGGGCGCCGGGTGGGGTGCGCGGCGGACGTGCGGCCGCGCCGTGGTGGCCCGATCCTATCGGCCGTCAGTACAGGACGGTGGCGAAGGTGCCCCGCTGCTCGAACCCCACCCGCGCGTACGTGCGCAGCGCCGGGGTGTTGAACGCGTTCACGTACAGGCTCACCCGGGGCGCACGGCGGGCGATCAGCCGGACGGCCTCGGCCATGGCGGGCACGGCCAGGCCGCGGCCGCGGTGCCCCGGGTGGAGCCACACGCCCTGGATCTGGGCGCAGCGGGAGGACAGCAGGCCGATGTCCGCCTTGAACAGCACCCCCGAGGTGGGGTCCCCGTCCACGGGGCGGCCCGGGGCGTGCATCACCCGGCCGTCGGCCACCAGGCGCCGGACCCGGTCCCGGTACTGGGCCGCTCCCGTGAGGAACGGGGAGAAGCCGAGCTCCTCCTCGAACATCGCGGCGCTGGCCGGCACGACCGCGTCCAGGTCCTCCGGGGTCGCGGGGACGACGCCGACACGCGGGGCCGCCTCGTCCCGGAGAGGCGCACCCCGCTCCCCCCGCACGAGCAGGGGCTGGTCCTCCCGGACGGCGCGCGGGCGGTGGCCGGCGGCGCGCAGCGCCGCACCGATCGGCAGGACCACCGATGCCGGACCGTACACGGAGGCGAACCGGCGGCGCAGGGCGGCGACGGCGGCCGCGAGGGCCGGGGCGTCGTCGTCGTCCCCGGCCACGGGGACCACGGTGGAGCCCACCCACACGGCGGAGCGCAGCTCACCGGGCCGGGCCGGGTCCTCCGCGCCGAGGAACAGGGTGCCGTCCGCGCCGCCGCGGGGACCGGCCAGGCGGCCGGCCTCGAGGAGGGACTCGACGTAGACGTTGGACACCGGGTCCCGCGCCGCGAGGGCGGCGAGCGCCGCGGTGTCCGCGTCCGTCAGCGGGCGGACGCGGCCGTCCGAGACGGCGCGGACGTCCCGGTCAGTGGACGGAGACCGTCGGGGCACCGGCGGCAGGCGCCTCACCGCCGTCCTCCTGGTGGCCCATCTCGGCCGCGATGCGGCGGGCCTCCTCGACGAGGGTGTCCACGATCTGGTCTTCGGGCACGGTGCGGATGACCTCGCCCTTGACGAAGATCTGCCCCTTGCCGTTGCCGGAGGCCACGCCGAGGTCCGCCTCGCGGGCCTCGCCCGGGCCGTTCACCACGCAGCCCATGACGGCCACGCGCAGCGGGACGGTGACGTCCTTGAGGCCCTCCGTGACCTCCTCCGCCAGGGTGTAGACGTCCACCTGGGCGCGGCCGCACGACGGGCAGGACACGATCTCCAGCTTGCGCTCCCGCAGGTTCAGCGACTGCAGGATCTGCAGGCCGACCTTGATCTCCTCGACCGGCGGGGCGGAGAGGGACACGCGGATGGTGTCCCCGATGCCCTTGCCGAGCAGGTAGCCGAACGCGGTGGCGGACTTGATGGTGCCCTGGAACGCGGGGCCGGCCTCGGTCACGCCGAGGTGCAGCGGCCAGTCGCCCTGCTCCGCCAGCAGCTCGTAGGCGCGGGCCATGATCACCGGGTCGTTGTGCTTCACCGAGATCTTGAAGTCCTGGAAGCCGTGCTCCTCGAACAGCGACGCCTCCCACACGGCCGACTCCACGAGGGCCTCCGGCGTGGCCTTGCCGTGCTTCTGCAGCAGGCGCGGGTCCAGGGACCCGGCGTTGACCCCGATGCGCAGCGACGTGCCGTGCTCGGTGGCCGCCTGCGCGATCTCCTTGACCTTGTCGTCGAACTTCTTGATGTTGCCCGGGTTCACGCGCACCGCGCCGCAGCCGGCCTCGATCGCGGCGAACACGTACTTCGGCTGGAAGTGGATGTCCGCGATCACGGGGATGGTGGACTGCTGCGCGATGATCTTCAGCGCGTCCGCGTCCTTGTCCGTGGGGCAGGCCACGCGGACGATGTCGCAGCCGGCGGCGGTGAGCTCGGCGATCTGCTGGAGGGTGGCGCCGATGTCGTGCGTCTTGGTGGTGGTCATGGACTGCACCGAGACCTGGTGCTGCGAGCCCACGCCCACGCGCCCCACCTGGATCTGCCGGGTGGGCCGGCGGGGGGCCAGCACGGGCGGCGGGGCGGACGGCATTCCAAGGCTCACAGGCACGGGGTGCTCCTCACGAGGGGGTCGAGGCTTCCGGCGCGGCCGCCGGACGTCCCGCCCAGTCTAGGCGCCGGGGGCCACACCCCCACAGGCGGGCCCCCGGCGTCGGTCTCACTGGTAGGACACGAACCAGGGCTTGGGCTCGACCTCGAAGGTCTCCTGGGGGGTGAACGTGGGGGTGTCCTCGTCGATGAAGTTCTTCCAGCCCATGGAGAAGTGCTCCGGCAGCTCCTTGAGGAGCCACTCCCAGGTGTTGAACTTCATTTCGGGATGGCCGTGGCCGTCCGCGTGCAGGACGAACGCGAGCCCCTCGCGGTCCACGATCTGCTCGCGCTGCTCGATCATGGTCAGCCGGAACTGGTGGAGCATGAACACCTTCTCCGGGAGCGACTCGCGGGCCACGAGGTCCGCCAGCCACGCGCTCGTGGCGTTGACCTCGGCGGCGGTGACCTGGCCGATGTCCCGCATGTGCTTCTGGCCCGGTCGCAGACGCCACTCCGGGTCCAGGGCGAGGCCCACATGGGGCTGGACGAGCAGGTCCTCGATGCGCTTGGCCTGGGTGAGGAAGTCCTCGAACCCGGTCTGCAGGTCCAGCACCACGTGGACGCCGGCTTCGCCCGCCCCGGTGACCCACTCCTCCAGCCGCTCCCTGTCCACCGGCCGCGAGTACGCCCCCTGCGGGCCGGGGTCGGCGGTGGCCATGGTGGTGATCATCTCGAACGCCGGCTGCACCGGCTCCTCAGAGAAGGGCTGGTAGGAGGCCGCGAGGTCCTTGGCCCGCTCGATGCTCGCCTGCAGGTCCTGCTCGCCGAGCACGCCCAGCTGGGGCACCCCGGGAGTGCCGTAGAGGGCCACCAGTCGCCGTGCGGGGAACATCTGGCGGCCACCGCCGGGCAGCTCGGCCTGCGCGGGGGTGGGGGTCGCCGTGGCCGTCGGCAGCGGGGAGGTGGACGTGGTGGAGCCCACCGACGTGGAGGGAGCGGAGCCGTCCGACGGGCCCGCCTTCACCGCGGACTCCTCCTGCGCGCCGCAGCCCACGAGCGCGGCGGTCAGGCCGCCCAGGCCCAGCAGGGCCGATCGGCGGGAGAGGGCAGGGACCCGTGGACGCAGGGAAGGCGATGATGACATGAGCCAAACCTATGGCACGCAGGTCACGACTCGGTCACGGTCCGTCATCGGGCGGGCCGCCGGGGCCCGTCGCCCCGTCGCCCCGCCGCGCACTCAGAACAGGCGCACCGGCTCCACCACGTCCGCCACGATCAGCAGCACTCCCATGCCCAGCATGAGCGCACCCACTGCGTACGTCAGCGGCAGCATCACGGCCAGGTCGAACGGCCCCGGATCCGGACGACCCCGCAGGCGCGCCCACCACCGGCGCAGCCCCTCGTAGAGGGCTCCGGCCACGTGGCCGCCGTCCAGCGGGAGCAGCGGTATGAGGTTGAACACCATGAGCGCCACGTTGACCCCCGCCACCAGCGAGAGCATCAGGGCCGCCTTGTCCGCGAGCGCCACGGAGTCCAGGGCGGCGGCCTCCCCGGCGATCCGGCCGACGCCCACTACGGACATTGGCCCGTTCGGGTCCCGCTCAGCGGGGGTCACCACGGCGACGGCGGTGTCCCACAGCCGCTGCGGCAGGACCAGGATCACGTCCGCCACGGCGGCGATCTGCCGGCCCACGGTGGGGACGGCCTCCCACGCCGGCAGTCGCACCGTCTCCTGCTGCGAGCCGAGGCCGATGAACCCGACCGGCTCCGTGCGGACCCCGCCGTCCGCGGCGCGCTCGGGGACGCCCAGGGCGTCCGTCACGGGGCGCTCCGTGAGGCGCGGGGTGAGGGTCGACTCGATGCGCTCCCCCTCCCGCTCCCACGCGATCGGGGTCGGCTGCCCCGCCCGCTCGCGGATCGCGGCGGAGAGCTGGTCCCACGTCCGGATCTCCTGCCCGGCGAAGGACACCACGGTGTCCCCCGGACGCAGACCCGCCTCGTAGGCGGGGGCCACCGGGTCGTCCTCCCGGCAGGCGCCCGGATCCTCCCCGGCGGCCTCACGGGCCTGTCGGTCCGGGGCGGAGACCACGCACCGGTACACCTCGGCCGCCGTCGTGGAGGGCTGGGAGACGCCGAACGCGCTCACCAGGACGCCGGTGAGGGCGAGGGCGATCAGCAGGTTCATGAACGGGCCGCCCAGCATGATCACCACCCGCTGCCACACCGGCAGCTGGATGAACTGCCGGCCCTCGTCGGCGGCCGTCAGCTCGGCGGCCGCCTGGGCCCGGGCGTCGTCGGCCATGCGTCCGGCCCGGGCGAGCACGCCGGTGGACCCGGTGCGCGCCACCGTCCCGCCCTTCGGGGGCGGGAGCATGCCCACCATGGCGACGTAGCCGCCCAGCGGGACCGCCTTGACCCCGTACTCGGTCTCCCCGCGCCGCCACGAGGCCACCGTGGGGCCGAACCCCACCATGTACTGCGTCACGCGCACCCCGAAGGCCTTGGCGGGGACCAGGTGCCCCACCTCGTGGAGGGCGATGGACAGGGCGAGACCGAGGGCGACGACGAGCACGCCGGCCACGGACCAGAGGGCGTCCACGGGGCTCACCAGCGGGCACGCGCGGCGCGGCGGGCCCAGTCCTCGGCGGCCAGCACGGCCTCCACCGTGAGGTCGTCCGGGTCCTGGCCGGCCGCGGCGAGGACGTCCTCGGGCCGGTACTCCCCCAGGACCGCGCGCACGGTCCCGAGGATCCGGTCGAAGCGGATCGCGCCGTCGTGGAAGGCGTCCACGGCCTCCTCGTTGGCGGCGTTGAACACGGCCATGTGCGTGGCCGAGGCGCCGGCGGCCTCCTTGGCCAGCGCGACGGCGGGGAACGCCTCCTCGTCGAGGGGCTCGAAGGTCCAGGTGGCCGCCTGCGTCCAGTCGCAGCCGGGGGCGGCGTCGGGCACACGCTCGGGCCAGCCGAGGCCGAGCGCGATCGGCAGGCGCATGTCCGGCGGGGAGGCCTGCGCGAGGGTGGAGCCGTCCGTGAACTCCACCATGGAGTGGACGACGGACTGGGGGTGGACCACCACGTCGATCCGCTCGAGCGGGACGTCGAAGAGCAGGTGCGCCTCCACCACCTCGAGGGCCTTGTTCACGAGGGACGCCGAGTTGGTGGTCACCACCCGGCCCATGTCCCATGTGGGGTGGGCGAGGGCCTCGGCGGGGGTGACCTCGCGCAGCCGCGCGGGCGAGCACCCGCGGAACGGTCCGCCGGAGGCGGTGAGCACGAGGCGGCGGACCTCCTCCGCGGTGCCGCCGCGCAGGGCCTGGGCGAGCGCGGAGTGCTCCGAGTCCACGGGCACCAGCTGTCCGGGGGCCGCGGCGGCCTTCACGAGGGCGCCGCCCACGATGAGGGACTCCTTGTTGGCCAGGGCGAGCCGGTGGCCGGCGGCGAGCGCGGCGAGGGTGGGGCGCAGGCCGATCGAGCCGGTGATGCCGTTGAGCACGGTGTCCGCGCCGGACCACGCGGCGATCTCCGTGGCCGCCTCGGGGCCGGTGAACACGTGCGGGCGGGGGTCCGGCCGGTCCAGACGTGCGGCGGCGTCGGCCAGGGCGGTGCGCAGCTGCTCCGGCGTGGCCGCGGCCGAGCCGACCGCCTCGACGCCGAACCGCACCGCCTGCTCCGCGAGCAGGGCGGTGTTCGTGCCGCCGGCCAGGGCCACGGCGCGGAACCGCTCCGGGGACCGGGCGATGACGTCCAGGCCCTGGGTGCCGATCGAGCCGGTCGAGCCGATCAGGGCGACGCGGCGGGGCGTCCGATCCGGGTCGGCGTCGGGCGCGGCGGCGTGGCGGGGATGCGTGAAGTCGGTGAGGGATCCGTGGGTCACCGGGCCATCATGCCAGCGCGCCCTGGACGCCCGCCGGGGGGCACGGCGGCGGGGACGGCGAGGGCCCGCCGGTCCCGCCGGTGGGGGCGGGACGGGCGGGCCCGTCGTCGGGCGTCCGGTCACGGACGCGCCGGGATCAGTGCTGGACCGGCTTCTCGGCGCCGACGCCGGTGAGCGAGCGCACCTCCATCTCCGCCTGCTTGTCCGGGTCCTCGGCCTCCTTGGAGGTCACGGAGCCCAGCCAGCCGAGGAGGAAGGCCAGCGGGATGGACACGATGCCCGGGTTCTTCAGCGGGAAGAGCGCGAAGTCGGCGCCCGGGATCATGGAGGTCTCCGCCCCGGACATCACCGGGGAGAAGACGATCAGGACGATCGCGGAGATCAGGCCGCCGTACATGGACCACACCGCGCCGCGCGTGGTGAAGCCTTTCCAGAACAGCGAGTACAGGATGGTCGGCAGGTTCGCCGAGGCCGCCACCGCGAAGGCGAGGGCCACGAGGAACGCGACGTTCTGGCCCTGCGCGGCGATGCCGCCGACGATCGCGAGGACGCCGATGACCACCACGGTGATCTTGCCGATGCGGACCTCCTCCTGCGGGGTGAGCGGCTTCTTCGCGATCACCGAGCCGTACACGTCGTGGGCGAAGGACGCCGCCGCCGTGATGGCCAGGCCCGCGACCACCGCGAGGATGGTGGCGAACGCCACCGCGGAGACCAGGCCCAGCAGAATGGAGCCGCCGAGCTCGAAGGCCAGCAGCGGAGCGGCCGAGTTGACGCCGCCGGGAGCCGCGAGGATGCGCTCGGGGCCGATCAGCGCGCCGGCGCCGGTGCCGAGCACGAGGGTGAAGAGGTAGAACGCGCCGATGAGCACGATCGCCCACACCACCGACTTGCGGGCCTCCTTGGCCGTGGGCACGGTGTAGAAGCGCATCAGCACGTGCGGCAGGCCGGCCGTGCCGAGCACGAGGGCCAGGCCGAGGGACAGGAAGTCCAGGCGCGTGGTGAAGTTCTTGCCGTACTGCAGACCGGGCTCGAGGATCGCCTCACCCTTGGGGTGGATGTCCACGGCGGCGCCCAGCATGCCGTTGAAGTCGAAGCCGAACAGCGCCAGCGACCACACGGTCATGACGGCCGCGGCGGCGATCAGCAGGATCGCCTTGATGATCTGGACGTAGGTGGTGCCCTTCATGCCGCCGATCAGCACGTACACGATCATGAGCACGCCGACGACGACGATCACGAGCGCCTGGCCGGCCGCGTCCGTGATGTTGAGCAGGAGGGCCACGAGACCGCCGGCGCCGGCCATCTGGGCCAGCAGGTAGAAGAGGCAGACGGCCATGGTGCCGAAGGCCGCCGCGATGCGCACCGGCCTCTGGCGCAGGCGGAAGGAGAGCACGTCGGCCATGGTGAACCGGCCGGTGTTGCGCAGCAGCTCGGCCACGAGCAGCAGGGCGACGAGCCAGGCCACGAGGAAGCCGATCGAGTACAGGAAGCCGTCGTAGCCGTAGAGGGCGATGGCGCCCACGATGCCGAGGAACGAGGCCGCGGAGAGGTAGTCGCCGGCGATGGCGGTGCCGTTCTGGGTGCCGGAGAAGCCGCGGCCGCCGGCGTAGTAGTCGGCGGAGGAGTTGCTGGTCTTCGACGCGCGGATCACGATCACGAGGGTGACCACCACGAAGGCGACGAAGATGCCGATGTTGACCAGGGGGTTGCCCACCGTGGCCGTGGTCTGGAGCAGGGGCGTCGCGACGTTCATCGGGTGGCCTCCGGGGTCTCGGGGCCGGTGACGGCCTCACGCTCGAGGCGCTCACGCAGCGCGGTGGCGCGGGGGTCGAGGACGCGGTTGGAGAAGCGAACGTAGGCGAAGGTGATGGCGAACGTGGTGACGAACTGGAGCAGCCCGAGCACCAGCCCGAGCGTGATGTTGTCGTACACCCGGATCGCCATGACCTGGGGGAAGAACGCCCCCATGATCACGAACAGCAGGTACCAGACGAAGAACGCGACGGTCATGGGGAAGGCGAAGGAGCGGTGGGTGCGGCGGAGCTCGCCGAACTCCTCGGAGCGCTGTGCGGCGCGGAACTGCTCGGCCGTCGGCGACGACGGCGGAGCGTGCTCGGTGGATGACATGGGTGCCTCCGGTGGGTGGGTGCGGGGACGCCGTGACCGGGATCACAGTGGCGCTCACCACACTCTGGGCCCTCGGGGGACCCGGGGTCAAGCGGAAATGTATACACGTCTCTGCATGACGGCTGTATGACGTTCCGCTCTCACCGTGCCCCGTGCCCTCACGAGGGCGGCGCGTCGCCGATTCGCTCCGCCCGCGCCAGAACCGCCCGCGCCTGCGCGAGCACCACTTCATCCACCATCGCACCGTCCAGCGCGAAGGCGCCGTGCCGACCCCGCGCTGCCGCCAGGATCCGGCGGGCACGCGCGACCGTCTCCGGCGCCGGCATGTATGCAGACCGCACCACCGATACCTGCTGCGGATGCAGGCACACGGTGGCGGTGCACCCGAGGGCGGCGGCGTCCTCGGCCTCGGCCGCGAGGCCGTCGCGGTCCGCGAGATCCAGGAAGACCGCGTCCCAGGCGGCCACGCCGTGGGCCGCCGCGGCGAGCAGGACGGCCGAGCGCGCGTGGCGCACCGGTTCCCGATAGCCGCCGTCGGCGTGCCGCGAGGACGTCCCGCCCATCGAGGCGACGAGGTCCTCCGCCCCCCACATCAGCGCGCCGACGTGCGGGTGCGCCGCGAGCGCGGGCGCCGCGAGGACCCCCGCGGCGGTCTCGCACAGGGCGGCCACGCGCACGTCCTCCCCCAGGGCCGCGACGATCCCGTCCACCTGGGCGGGGTCCTCCGCCTTGGCGAGCATGAGGGTGCGCCAGCCGGTCTCGACGAGCGCGGCCAGGTCCGCCTCGTGGTCGGCGGTGCCCGCGGGGTTCACGCGCACGAGCACGCGTTCCGGGTCCAGCCCGGTGACCTCACGCGTGGCCCAGGCCTCGGCCACGGCGCGGCGGGCGGCCGGCCGCGCGTCGGGGGTGACGGCGTCCTCGAGGTCGAGGATGACGGCGTCGGCCTTCGCCAGCCCGCCGGCGAACCGCTCCGGCCGGTCCGCGGGCGTGAACATCACGGCCGGCCCGTGCGCCAGGCGCGCCCCGGCGCTCATGCGCCCGCCTCCCGGTGGGCGGCGGCGGTCCACATCAGGCACGTGCGCTGCGCGCGGGCCACCACCGTGCCGTCCTGGTTGGTCCCGGTGTGGGCGAACACCACGATCCGCTGACCCGGCCGCGAGGAGGACTCCCGGATCGAGACGACCTCGGTGGAGGTGGTGAGCGTGTCGCCGTGGAACACGGGCGCGGGGAAGGCGATCTCCCCCAGACCCAGCTGGGCCACGAGCGTGCCCTGGGTCAGCTGCCCCACGGACTGGCCCACCATGGTGGACAGGGTGAGCATGGAGTTCATCAACGGGCGCCCGAAGGTCTGCGTCGCGGCGAACGCGTGGTCCAGGTGGAGCGCCTGGGTGTTCATGGTGAGCGTGGTGAACGCGACGTTGTCCGCCTCGGTGAGCGTGCGCCCCGGGCGGTGGACGTACACCTGCCCGACCTCGAGCTCGTCGGCGTAGCGGCCGCGCTGGACGATCGGCTCTACCATCGGCTCAGAGCCCCAGCTCGCGCGCGATCAGCATGAGCTGCACCTCGGTGGTGCCCTCGCCGACCTCGAGGATCTTGGAGTCGCGGTAGTGGCGGGCCACGAGGGACTCGTTCACGAACCCGTAGCCGCCGAACACCTGCGTGGCGTCGCGGGCGTTGTCCATGGCGGCCTCGCCGGAGATGAGCTTGGCCAGGGCGGCCTCGGTCTTGAACGGCTTGCCGGCGAGCATCTTCTGCGCCGCCTCGTAGTAGGCCAGGCGCGCGGCGTGCGCGCGGGCCTGCATGCGGGCGATCTTGAAGGACACGGCCTGGAAGCTCGCGATCGGGGAGCCGAAGGAGGTGCGCTGCTTCGCGTAGGCGATGCACGCGTCCACGCAGCCCTGGGCGGCGCCGGTGGCCAGGGCCGCGATGGCGATGCGCCCCTCGTCCAGGATGGACAGGAAGTTCGCGTAGCCGAGGCCGCGGGTGCCGAGCAGGTTCTCCTCGGGGACCATCGCGTCCTTGAAGTGCAGCGGGTGGGTGTCCGACGAGTTCCAGCCGACCTTGTCGTAGGCCTTGCCCACCGTGAAACCGGGGGTGTCCGAGGGGACGATGATCGTGGAGATCTCCTTGGCGGGGCGGCCGTCCGGGCCGGTCTTCCCCTCCACCTGGCCGGTGACCGCGGTGACGGTGACGAACCGCGTGATGTCCGTGCCGGAGTTGGTGATGAACTCCTTGGCGCCGTTGACCCGCCAGGACCCGTCCTCGAGGCGCGCGGTGGTCTGGGTGCTGCCGGCGTCGGAGCCGGCGCCCGGCTCGGTGAGGCCGAAGCCGGCCAGGGCCTCCCCCGCGGCCAGGGAGGGCAGCCAGCGCTCCTTCTGCTCCTGGGTGCCGAACTTGAGGATCGGCATGGCGCCGAGGGAGACGCCGGCCTCGAGGGTGATGGCCACGGACTGGTTCACGCGGGCCAGCTGCTCGAGCGCGAGGGACAGGGCGAAGTAGTCCCCGCCCATGCCGCCGAACTCCTCCGGGAAGGGCAGGCCGAACAGGCCCATCTCCCCCATCTGGGCCACGATCTCGTACGGGAACTCGTGCTTCGCGTCCAGCTCGGCCGAGACGGGGGCGACGACCTCGTCGGCGAACTCGCGGACGGTGTCCGAGAGCAGCTGGTAGTCCTCCTCGAGGACGGGCAGGGTGCGGTGGGCGATGCTCATGCGAGGTCTCCTTCAGTGGCATGCTCGGGGGCGTCGTCGGGGTCGACGACGGCGATCAGGGAGCGGGCGGCGACGGCGTCGCCGACGCCCACGTGGACGGTGACGGTGCCGGCGACGCCAGCGGTGACGGGGTGCTCCATCTTCATGGCCTCGACGACGGCGAGCTCGGCGCCGGCCTCGACGTGCTCCCCGGTGGCCACGGACACGGCCACGACCGTGCCAGGCATGGGCGCGCGGGCCTCGGGGGAGCCGCCGCCGGCCGGGGCTCGACGCGCGGCGGCCGCGGCGCGGGACGCCGCCACGCGCTCGGCACGGGACAGGCGCTCGACGCGACAGGTGGCGCCGTCGTGGTGGATCCAGACGGCGTCCGGGTCCGAGGGGTGGCGGAGCCACCGGCCGCCCACGTCTGCGGGCTCCGCCTCGTCCAGCGTGGTCGGCGAGCCCTCCGGGCCCACCGACCCGGACCCGCGCCACAGCACGGAGAGGTCCTCCCAGCGCAGCGGCAGCGCGGGGGCGGGGGCGCCGGCGGCGCGCCAGGCGTCCTGGCGGTGCCACGCACCGGCGGGCCGCGCCTGGAGGCCGGCCGCGGCCGCAGCCGCCTCGTCGATCCCGTGGATCGTGAGCGAGGAGGTGAAGGGGCCCGGAGCGAAGGCGCGGCCGGCGGCGTCCCACACCTCCACGCCGGGGGCCGGGGCCTCCCACGCGGGCGCCTCGTCGATCAGGGAGGTCGTCAGGTGGCCGGCCCGGACGTCGTCGCGGGCGGCGAGGTGCCGCAGCCAGCCGAGGTTGGAGCGGACGCCGAACAGGACGGTCTCCGCGAGCGCGGCGTCGAGGCGGTCGAGGGCCTGCGCGCGATCCTCACCGCGGGCGATGACCTTGGCGATCATGGGGTCGTAGTGGCCGGTGACCGCGGGCTGGGCGGGGGCGTCGCCGTCGGGGGCGGGCGGGAACAGCAGGGTGTCCACCCGCACGCCCTCCCCCTGGGGCGGCTCCCACAGCAGCACGGGCCCGGCGTCGGGCAGGAAGCCGTTCGCCGGGTCCTCGGCGTACACGCGGGCCTCGACGGCGGCACCCTCCAGGGTCACGTCCTGCTGCGCGAAACCGAGCGCCTGGCCGGCGGCGATCCGCAGCTGCAGCTCGACGAAGTCCAGGTCCTCGCCGCGCACGCGCACGACCTCCTCGGAGACGGGGTGCTCCACCTGCAGGCGGGTGTTCATCTCTATGAAGAAGAACTCGTCCGGGTTCTCGTCCGAGACGAGGAACTCCACGGTGCCGGCACCCACGTAGCCCACGGACTCTGCGGCGTCCACCGCGGCCTTCCCGAGCCGCTCGCGCAGCTCCGCACCGTGCGCCAGTCCGGTGAGCAGGGGCGCGGGGGCCTCCTCGATCACCTTCTGGTGGCGGCGCTGCAGGGAGCACTCCCGCTCCCCCAGGTGCACGGTGTGCCCGTGGGTGTCCGCGAAGACCTGCACCTCGATGTGGCGCGGGGCCGTGATGAGCCGCTCGAGCAGGAGCGTGTCGTCCCCGAACGCGGAGCGGGCGGTGCGGCGGGCCGAGGCCAGCGCGGCCGGGAGCTCGTCCGCGGCGTGCACGGCCACCATGCCCTTGCCGCCGCCGCCCGCGGAGGGCTTGATCAGCAGCGGGAAGCCCACGCGCTCGGCCTCGGCCAGGATCTGCTCGTCGGTCAGCGTGGGATCGGCGATGCCCGGCACCACCGGCACGCCCCGGGCGGACACGGTCTCCTTCGCGCGGATCTTGTCCGCCATCGCGTCCAGGGACGCCACGGACGGGCCCACGAACACGACGCCGGCCGCCTCGAGAGCGCGCGCGAAGTCCGCGTTCTCGGAGAGGAACCCGTAGCCGGGGTGCACGGCCTGGGCGCCGGTGTCGACGGCGGCGCGCACCACCGCGTCGATGTCCAGGTAGGACTCGCGGGCGGGGGCGGGGCCGAGACGCACGGCGAGGTCGGCCTCGCGCACGTGGCGGGCGTCGTCGTCGGCGTCGGAGTACACGGCCACCGAGCGGATGCCGAGGCGGCGCAGGGTGCAGATGACCCGCACGGCGATCTCGCCGCGGTTGGCCACGAGGACGGTGTCGAAGAGGGGTGCGATCACGGCGGGGCTCACATCCGGAACAGGCCGAAGCGGGGCTCCGGCAGCGGGGCTCGGGAGACGACGTCGAGCGCGAGGGCGAGCACGCGGCGGGTGTCCCCCGGCGTGATGATCCCGTCGTCCCAGAGGCGGGCGGTGGAGTACAGGGGGTTGCCCTGGTCCTCGTACTGGGCGCGGATGGGCGCGGCGGCCTCCTCGACCTGCTCGGGGGTCAGGGGGGTGCCTCCGCCGGCGACGATCTGGTCCTGCTTGATCTGGGTGAGGACGGAGGCCGCCTGCGGGCCGCCCATGACGGAGATGCGGGCGTGCGGCCACATCCACAGGAAGCGCGGGGAGTACGCGCGGCCGCACATGGCGTAGTTGCCGGCGCCGAAGGAGCCGCCGACCACCACGGTCAGCTTGGGCACGCGCGTGGTGGCCACGGCGGTGACCATCTTGGCCCCGTCCCGGGCGATGCCGCCGGACTCGGCGTCCCGGCCCACCATGAACCCGGAGATGTTCTGCAGGAACAGCAGCGGGATCCCCCGCTGGTCGCACAGCTCGATGAAGTGGGCGCCCTTGCGTGCGGAGTCGCCGAACAGGATGCCGTTGTTCGCCAGGATCCCCACGGGGTGCCCGTCGACCCGCGCGAACGCGGTGACCAGCGTGGTCCCGTAGCGGGCCTTGAACTCGTGCACGGAGCCGCCGTCCACGATCCGGTCGATCACCTCGCGCACGTCGTACGGGGTGGCGACGTCGGCCGGCACCACCTCGGTCAGCGTCGCCGGGTCCACGGCGGGCTCCACGGCCGGCGCCACCGTCCAGGCCGGGCCCTGCGGGGCGGGCAGGGTCGCCACGATGTCCCGGAGGATCTGCATGGCGTGGACGTCGTCGTCGGCCAGGTGGTCCGCCACGCCCGACTGCTCGGTGTGCAGGACGCCGCCGCCGAGGTCCTCGGGGGTGACGTCCTCGCCGATCGCGGCCTTCACCAGGGGCGGGCCGCCGAGGAAGATGGTGCCCTGCTCGCGCACGATCACGGTCTCGTCGCACATGGCGGGCACGTAGGCGCCGCCCGCGGTGGAGGAGCCGCACACGGCGGCGATCTGCGGGATGCCGAGGGCGGAGAGCTGGGCCTGGTTGCGGAAGATCCGGCCGAAGTGCTCGCGGTCCGGGAAGACCTCGTCCTGCTTCGGCAGGAACGCGCCGCCGGAGTCCACGAGGTAGAGGCAGGGCAGGCGGTTCTCGAGGGCGATCTCCTGCGCACGCAGGTGCTTCTTGACGGTCATCGGGTAGTAGGTGCCGCCCTTGACGGTGGCGTCGTTGCCCACGACCATCACGTGCCGCCCGTGCACCAGGCCGATCCCGGCGACGACGCCGGCGGCGGGGCTGTCCCCGTCGTACAGGCCGTGTGCGGCCAGCGCCCCGACCTCGAGGAAGGGTGAGCCCTCGTCCAGGAGCGCGTCGATCCGGTCCCGCACGAGCAGCTTGCCGCGGGCGACGTGGCGCTCGCGGGAGCGCTCGGGGCCGCCCCGGGCCGTGCGGGCGAGGAGCTCGGCGAGCTCGGCCTCCAGACGGGCGTGCTCGGCGGCGTGACCGCCCGGACGGGCGTCGTCGGCCGCCGCCGCGGCGGCGCTGTCCTGCGATGCGAGCGTCACGCGGACCTCCCTTTCAGTGAATGGCGATTCACCGGAATCGTCAGGCGCCACAATAGGGGTCCACGTCACAGGTGTCCATGCGCGGGTCGGCTCCGCCGGTGGCTCACTACAGTGGGGCCCATGTCCGAGGCCCCCGTCACCTCCGCCGCGCCCGGCCGCGCGCCCGCGCGCACGGCCCGGGAGCGTGCCAAGGCCCGCCGCCGGGCGGACCTCCTGGCGGCCGCCGCCCGGCTGTTCGCCGCCGGGGGGTACGACGCGGCCCGACTCGAGGACATCGGGGCCGCCGCCGGAGTGAGCGGTCCGGCCGTGTACCGCCACTTCGCCGGCAAGGCCGCCGTGCTCGTGGAGATCCTGGAGACCGCCAGCACGGGCCTGCTCGAGGGCGGGCACGACGCCGTCCGGGACCTCGCTCCCGGCGCCGAGTCCCTGCGCGCATTGATCGCGTTCCACACGGACTTCGCGGTGGACAACCGGGACGTCATCCGCGTGCAGGACCGGGACATGTCCTCCCTGCCCGACGCCGACCGCACCGCCATCGCGCGGGTGCAGCGCCGGTACATCGAGCTGTGGGCGGCCCAGCTGCGCCACATGCACCCGCACGAGGACCACGCCACCGCCGTGTTCCGCGTGCAGGCCGTGCTGGGACTGCTCAACTCCACCCCGCACTCGGTCCGCCGCGCCCCGTCGGACCGCAGCGCGCGCCGTCAGACCCTGGTCTCGATGGCCTGGGCGGCGGCCTCCGCCCCGCTGCGGCCGGCGGCCCCGGTGGTAGCCTGACCGACACATCCGGGCGCCCCCACGGGAGCGCGCCCGCCCACCGACGAGAGGTCCATCGACGTGCCCCTCCGCGACGTCCGCAGCGCGGACCTGGACGAGTTCTTCCTGCACCAGCAGGACGAGCGCGCCAACCTCATGTCCGCGTTCGCGCCCCGCAACCCCGCCGACCGCGGCGTGTTCGACTACCACTGGGCGCACCTGCTGGGCGACCCGGACACCACCGTGCAGACCATCGAGCACGAGGGCCGGGCCGCCGGCGCGCTCGTGTGCTCGCGTGTGGACGGGGTGGACGAGCTCTCCTTCTGGACCGCCCGCGAGTTCTGGGGCCGCGGCCTGACCACCGCCGCCGTGGACGAGTTCCTGGCCTCCCACACCCGCCGGCCGATCCGCGCCCACGTCCCCGAGGACAACGCCGGGTCCATCAAGGTCCTCACCCGCCGCGGCTTCGAGAAGGTCGGCGAGGAGAAGGTGTTCTCCAACGCCCGCGCGGCGGTCGTCGTCGAGCACGTCCTCGAGCTCGACGGGGACTGACCCCTCCCCCGCACGACGACGGCGGCCCCTCACCCGGTCGGGGTGAGGGGCCGCCGTCGTCCTGCGCCGCGGGCGCCGGTCAGACCAGGGCGAGCGTCATGCCCGGCCGGCGCAGCAGCGCCCCGACGTCCGCGAGGAAGCGGGAGCCCTGCTCGCCGTCGACGAGCCGGTGGTCGAAGGACAGGGACAGCGTCACCATGTCCCGCAGGGCGATCTCACCGCGGTGCTCCCACGGCTGACGACGCACGGCGCCGAGGCAGAGGATGGCCGCCTCCCCCGGGTTGATGATCGGGGTGCCCGTGTCCACGCCGAACACGCCCACGTTGGTCAGCGTGAACGTGCCACCGGTGAGCTCGCCCGGGGTCAGGGCGCCCTCGCGGGCCCGGCCGGTGAGCGCGGCGATCTCCTGCGCGAGGGCGCGCAGGTCCATGCCCTGGGCGTCCTTGACGTTGGGCACCATGAGCCCGCGCGGCGTGGCCGCGGCGAACCCGAGGTTCACGAAGTTCTGCCGGTGGATGCTGCCGGAGGCCTCGTCCCAGCGGGCGTTGACCTCCGGGGTGCGCTCCATCGCCAGCACGCACGCGCGGGCCGCCAGCGTCATGGGGGTCAGCTTCAGGTCCCGGAACGCCCGGTCCCGCTTCAGCTCGTCGATGAGCTCGAGGGACTCCGTGACGTCCACCGTGAGGAACTCGGTGACGTGCGGCGCCGTGAACGCCGACTGCACCATGGCCGCCGCGGTGGCCTTCCGGACGCCGCGGACCGGCTCCACCTCGACGCGCGGGCGCCCGCCGAGCGTGCGCCCGCCTGCGGCTCCCGCGGCCTCGCCGGCGCCGGGGGCGTCATCCGGAGAGGTCCCGGCGACCACGGCGGGCGACGCCGCGGCTCCGCCCTGCGCGGCGCGCTCGACGTCCTCGCGCAGGATGACCCCGTGGGCGCCGGAGCCGGTGACCGTCTCCAGGTCCACGCCGAGCCGGCGGGCCAGCAGGCGCACCGGCGGGGTGGAGCGCGGACGCTCGCCGACGGGACTGTCCGAGGTCGGCGCGGCGGTGGGCGTCTCGACGGACGCGGCCTCCGGGGCCGCGGGGGCCGGCTCGCCGGCGGTCGACTCCGGGGCGGACGGGGCGGTCTCGCCCGTGGCGGGGGCGACCCCACGGCCGGCGCGTCGGCGCCGGGCGGGGGCGCCGGAGTCCGGCGCGGCGCCGTAGCCCACGAGGGTGGGCACGCGACCGGCGGCCTCGTCCTCCCCCTCGGCGGCGGCGACCTCGAAGGTCACCAGGGGCGCGCCGACGTCGAGCGTGGTGCCCTCGTCCGCGTGCAGTTCGGCGACCGTGCCCTCGAACGGGCTGGACACCTCGACGACGGCCTTGGCCGTCTCCACCTCCGCGAGGATCTGGTTCACCGCGACGGCGTCGCCCGCGCTCACGCGCCAGGCCACCACCTCGGACTCGGTGAGGCCCTCGCCCAGGTCGGGCAGTCGGAAGACCTTCGTGGCCATCAGCGGGCCCCCTTCCCTGCGGCGTGCTCGGCGAGGAACTGCTCGGCGGTCTGCGGCGCCGCGAAGGCGTCCACGGAGTCCAGCGCGTTCGGCCGGCCCATCACGCGGTCGATGCCGTCCAGGACGCGGTCCAGGTCCGGCAGGTGGACGTGCTCGAGCTTGGCGGGCGGGTACGGGATGTCCAGGCCGGTCACCCGGACGGGCGGGGCCTCGAGCCAGTGGAAGGCCCGTTCGGCCACCGTGGCCACGACCTCGGCGCCGAGGCCGCCGGTGCGGGAGGCCTCGTGGGCCACCACCAGGCGGCCCGTGCGGCGCACGGAGGACTCGACCAGGCCGATGTCCAGCGGGGAGAGGCTGCGCAGGTCGATCAGCTCGACCTCCACGCCCTCCTCCGCCGCCACCTCGGCCGCCTGCAGCGCCGTGCGGACCATCGGCCCGTAGGCGACGAGCGTCACGTGCGCCCCGGGGCGCAGCACCGCCGCGGTGGCCAGCGGCCGCGGGGCCGCCTCCAGGTCGACCTCGCCCTTGTCGTGGTAGCGGCGCTTGGGCTCGAGGTAGATCACGGGGTCGTCCGAGGCGATGGCGGCGCGGATCATGTCGTGGCCCTCCTGCGGGGAGGACGGGGAGACCACGCGCAGGCCCGGGGTGTGGAGGAAGTAGGCCTCCGGCGACTCCGAGTGGTGCTCCGGCGAGCCGATGCCGCCGCCGAACGGGATGCGGATCGTGACCGGCATGGCCACCCGGCCCTGGGTGCGGGCCCGCAGCTTGGCGAGGTTCGCCACGATCTGGTCGAAGGCCGGGTAGACGAAGCCGTCGAACTGGATCTCCACGACGGGCCGGTAGCCGCGCATGGCCAGGCCCACGGCCGTGCCCACGATCCCGGACTCCGCGAGCGGGGTGTCCACCACGCGCTCAGGGCCGAACTCCTCCTGCAGCCCGTCCGTGATGCGGAAGACGCCGCCCAGGGCGCCGATGTCCTCGCCCATGAGCAGGACCTTGGGGTCATCCGTCAGGGCCCGGTGCAGGCCGCGGTTGATCGCGCGGCCGAACGTCATGCGCTCGCTCACGCCTGATCACCGCCCTCGAACTGGGCCAGGTGCAGGGCCAGCTCGCGCCGCTGGCGCTCGAGCTCCTGGTGCGGCTCGGCGTACACGTGCTCGAAGAGCGAGTCCGGCGCCGCCTCGGTCAGCCGGGCCAGGGCCGCCCGGACGTCCGCGGCCAGGGCGTCGGCCGCCGTCGCCGACTCCGCGCGCACCGCCTCGACGTCCGCGCCGAGGGACGACAGATGCGCCTCCAGGCGGTCGATCGGGTCGCGGCGCCGCCAGGCCTCGAGCTCCTCGGGCGCCTGGTAGCGGGTGGGGTCGTCCGCCGTGGTGTGCGGACCCATGCGGTAGGTGACCGTCTCGATGAAGGTCGGCCCGCCACCGGCGGCCGCGCGCTCGACGGCGCGCCGGGTGGCGGCGAGCACGGCCAGGACGTCGTTGCCGTCCACGCGCAGCGACGGGATGCCGAAGCCCCACGGGCGGTCCGCGATGTGCCGACGGCTCTGCAGCCGCACCGGCTCGGAGATGGCCCAGTGGTTGTTCTGACAGAGGAAGACCACGGGCGCCTGATAGGAGGCCGCGAAGATCATGGCCTCGTTGACGTCTCCCTGGCTCGTGGCGCCGTCGCCGAAGTAGACGATCGTGGCGGCGTCGGAGCGGTCACGGGTGACGCCCATGGCGTACCCCACGGCATGCAGCGCCTGCGCGCCGATGATGATCTGCTGGGTGGCCACGCCGGTGGTGGCCGGGTCCCAGCCGGAGAACGTGGAGCCGCGCCACACGCGCAGCAGGTCCAGCGCCTCCACGCCGCGCAGCAGGGCCACGCCGTTCTCCCGGTACGAGGGGAACACGAAGTCATCCCCGCGCAGGGCCACCGCCGAGCCGACCTGGGAGGCCTCCTGGCCCAGCAGCGGGGGCCACAGGGCCAGCTCGCCCTGGCGCTGCAGGTGAGTGGCCTCGGTGTCCAGGCGACGGATCACCGTCATGTCCCGGTGCAGACGGGCCAGCATGGCCTCGTCCACGTCGTCCAGCCACGGGTCCAGCTCCGGCTCGGGCCGGCGGACGCCCTCGGCGTCCAGCACCTGGAGCTGGTCCGGCGGGGAGGTCGGCGGCGAGGCGGCCTCGGCGCTCAGGTCGACGTCGGTCATGCGACGGTCCTTCCGGTGATCGCCCCCGGGTGCGGGGCGAGGCGGTCGCGCACCGACGGGTTGGTGCCGGGCGCACTGGATGTGATTCTAATCACAGCGGAGGGGAGGGTGTGAGCCTGTGCACCCGGCCCGCCCGCCCCGGGCGGGCCGGGCAGGGGGTCAGCCGCGGCGCAGCAGGACGTCGACGGCGGCGTCCAGGTAGGCGTCCACCTGCGCCTCGTCGTAGCCCTCGCGCCCGTCGGCCGAGCCGAACGACGCCCGGCGCACGTCGTCCGCGGTGAGGTCGCCGTCGCCGTCGAGGGCGGCCCGCAGGCGGTCCAGGAGGGCGTCCACCTGGTCCACGTCGTAGCTCTGCGCATCGTCCGAGGAGGGCCGGCGGAACCGCTCGGCCGGGGCGCGGTCGGCCCGTGCCACCAGTTCGGCGCTGTCCTGCGCGAGGGCGGAGGACCAGGCCTCGTCGTCCTGGGAGGACTCGCGCTCACGCGAGGTGAGGGCCTCCTCGAGGCGGTCCAGCTCGTCGTCGACCTGGTCCGCGGCGTAGCCGCCGTTGACGGTGGCGAACCGGGCCTGGCGGACGTCCTCGGCCGTGAGGGAGCCCTCGCCCCGCTCGGCGCGCCGGGCGCGGTCGAGGAAGGCGTCCACATGGCTGGGCTCGTAGCCGATCTCGTCCGACTCGACGTGGTCGAAGCCGGGGGCGTCGTGGGAGGTGGTCATGGGCGTCTCCTGAGCGGATCGGGCCCCGAGCGGGGCGCGGGGTGGTGGGGTCAGAGCAGGGGCAGCGCGAGGACCGTGTAGGCCACGGGCGCCGCGAAGACCAGGGAGTCCAGTCGGTCCATGATGCCGCCGTGCCCGGGCAGGGCGGAGGACATGTCCTTGATGCCGAGCTCGCGCTTGACCATGGACTCGGAGAAGTCGCCGGCGGTGGCGGCGGCCACCGTGGCGGCCCCGAGCAGCGCGCCCGACCACCAGGGCTGGCCGATCAGCAGGGGGACCAGCACGGTGCCGACGGCGACCGAGCCGACGAGGGAGCCCAGGGCCCCCTCCCAGGACTTCTTGGGGCTGATTCGCGGGGCGATCGGGGTGCGCCCCCAGCGGTAGCCCACGATGTAGCCGAAGGTGTCGTTGGAGACGACCATCAGCAGCAGGCAGGCGACCATCAGGTTCCCGCGCGGCTGGTCCAGCAGGGCCACCGCGAAGGACAGCAGGAAGGGCGCCCACAGGAGGACGAACACCCCGGCCAGCATGAACTGGCCGGTGGGGCGCCGGCGCGTGGCCGCCGTCCACGCGCACATGAGCAGGATGGCGGCCATGAGGGCCAGGAAGAGGGCCGGGATGCCCCCCGTCCATGCGGCCAGGGGCATGACGGCCGCGCCGATCCACAGGGGCGGGCGGGGCACGTCCATGCCGATCTGGCGGACGGCCAGGGCGATCTCGCCGACCCCGCCGATCAGCAGGGCCACCACCAGCAGCACCAGCAGCCAGGGCAGCCAGACGAGGCCGACGAGGGCCGTCACCAGCAGACCGACCCCCACGAGGACGGCCGACTTGAGGTCTCGGCCGCCCCGTGGGGGCGCGGTGGTCTGCACGGAGGACGTCATCGTCGAGCGTCTCGGGCGAAGCGGGCGCTCACACCTCGAGGAGCTCGGCCTCCTTCTTCTTGGCCATCTCCTCGATCGTGTCGGTGTGCTTCTTGGTCATGGCGTCGAGCTCCTTCTCGCCGCGCGTGCCCTCGTCCTCGCCGACCTCGCCGTCCTTGACGGCCTTGTCGATGGCCTCCTTGGCCTTGCGTCGGGCGTTGCGCACCGAGACCTTGTGCTCCTCGGCCTTGTTCTTCACCAGCTTCACATACTCCTTGCGGCGCTCCTCGGTGAGCTCCGGCATGACCACGCGGATGACCTTGCCGTCGTTGGACGGGTTGGCGCCGACCTCGGACTCGGAGAGGGCCTTCTCGATGTTGCGCAGGGCGGACACGTCGAAGGGCGTGATGAGCAGGGTGCGGGCGTCCGTGGTGGTGAAGGACGCGAGCTGCTGCAGCGGGGTCATGGCGCCGTAGTAGTCCACCATCACCTTCGAGTACAGGCCCGGGTTCGCGCGACCGGTCCGCACGGACGCGAAGTCCTCACGGGTGGCGTCGATGGTGCGGTCCATCTGCTCCTGGGCGGACTTCAGGGTGTCCTGGATCACGATCTCTCCTCGGTGGGGGTTCAGGTCTGCGCCCATCCTACGTGGCCGGGCGGGCGGGTCCGGGGGCGGCGGCGCCACCCGGGGGTCAGGGGGTGACGGACGTGCCGATCGGCTCGCCGAGCAGGGCGCGGGTGACGTTCCCGGGCCCCTCCATGCCGAAGACGCGCATGCTCAGGCCGTTGTCCTTGCACATGGTCATGGCGGTCAGGTCCATGACGCGCAGGCCGCGGCGCAGGGCGTCGTCGTAGGTCAGGTGGTCGAGGCGCTCCGCCGTGGGGTCCTTCTTGGGGTCGGCGGTGTAGACGCCGTCCACGCCCGACTTGGCCATGAGGACCTCGTCCGCGCCCACCTCGAGGGCCCGCTGGGCCGCCACGGTGTCGGTGGAGAAGTACGGCAGGCCGGTGCCGGCGCCGAACACCACCACGCGCCCCTTCTGCATGTGACGGATGGCGCGCAGCGGGATGTAGGACTCGGCCACCTGCTCCATGTGGATCGCGGACTGCACGCGGGTGGAGACCCCGGCCTGGATGAGGAAGTCCTGCAGGGCCAGGCAGTTCATCACGGTGCCGAGCATGCCCATGTAGTCCGCGCGGCGGCGGTCCATGCCGTTCTCGGAGAGCTCGGCGCCGCGGAAGAAGTTGCCGCCGCCCACCACGATCGCGATCTCCACCTGGTCGGCGGCCGCCGCGATCTGCTCGGCGATGCCGCTGACCGTGTGCGGGTCGACGCCCACGGCGCCGCCGCCGAAGACCTCGCCGGAGAGCTTGAGCAGGACCCGCCGGCGGCCGGTGTCCTCGGAGTCGACGGACGGGGTCGCAGGGTGCGGGGTGACGCTCATGGGTGCTCGTGCTCCTCGGGCTCGCGGACGGCGCGCACCGGGAGGCCGGCGCCGCTGGGGTCGCCGTCGATCCTACCGGCCCCTCCCCCGGCCCACGACGACGCCCCGCCCCCTCCGCACGGGAGGGGACGGGGCATCGGGGTGCGGCCTCGGGGCGGGACCCCGCGGCCGCGGTGGGATCAGTTGCCCACGCGGAAGCGCGCGAAGCCGGTGACCTTGGTGCCGGCGTCGGAGGCGACCTTGCCCACGGTGGTCTTCGGGTCCTTCGCGAACGGCTGGTCCTCGAGGACGATCTCCTTGAAGAAGCCGGTCAGGCGGCCCTCAACGATCTTCGGCAGGGCCTGCTCCGGCTTGCCCTCGGCGCGCGCGGTCTCGTCGGCGATGCGACGCTCGTTCTCCACGGTCTCGGCCGGGACGTCCTCACGGGAGAGGTAGGTCGGCGAGTACGCGGCGGTGTGCACGGCGATGTCGTGCGCGGCGGTCTTGGCCTCGGCGGAGTCGGCGTCGACGGCGAGCAGCACGCCCACCTGGGCCGGCAGGTCCTTGGAGGTCTTGTGCAGGTAGGCGTCCACGGTGGCGCCCTCGACACGGGCCACGCGGCGCACGACCACCTTCTCGCCCAGCAGCGCGCCCTCCTCGGTCACGTGGTCGCCCAGGGTGCGGCCCTCATGCTCGGAGGCCAGCAGGGCGTCGACGTCGGCGGCGCCGGAGGCCACGGCGGCCTTCAGCACCACGTCGCCCAGGGTGATGAACTTCTCGGCCTTGGCCACGAAGTCGGTCTCGCAGTTCAGCTCGACCATCACGCCGACGCCGTTCTCCACGGTCGCGGCGATCAGGCCCTCGGCGGCGGAGCGGCCCTCGCGCTTGGTGGCGCCCTTGAGGCCCTTCACGCGGATGATCTCGATCGCCTTCTCGGCGTCGCCGTTGGCCTCGTCGAGGGCCTTCTTGACGTCCATCATGCCGGCGCCGGTGCGCTCGCGCAGGGCCTTGATGTCAGCAGCGGTGTAGTTCGCCATGCTCGTTCGGTCCTTCCCGATGTCTGGGGTCTAGCGGGGTCTGGGCGGGAGGGGCGGGGCGTGCCGCCCCTCCCGGGGGCTCACTCGGAGGCGGGGGCGGCCTCGTCGGCGGAGACCTCGGCCTGCTCGGCGACCGGGGCCTCGGCGGGCTCGGCGGCCATGGGGGCGGCCGTGGGCGACGCGGCCTCCTGGGCCGGGGTCACCTCCGGCTGCTCGGCCTTCTGGCCCTGCTCGGCCTCGTGCTGCTGCAGGAGCTCGCGCTCCCACTCGGCCATCGGCTCGGCGGCGGCGTCGCCGGACTTGCCGCCCTGGCGGGCGATGAGGCCCTCGGCCACGGCGTCGGCCACGATGCGGGTGAGGACGGCGACGGAGCGGATCGCGTCGTCGTTGCCCGGGATCGGGTAGGTGACCTCGTCCGGGTCGCAGTTGGTGTCGAGGATGGCCACCACGGGGATGCCCAGCTTCTGCGCCTCGTCGACGGCGAGGTGCTCCTTCTTGGTGTCCACGATCCACACGGCGGAGGGGGTCTTGGACATGTCGCGGATGCCGCCCAGGTTGCCCTGGAGCTTCTGCAGCTCGCGGTTCAGGAGCAGGAGCTCCTTCTTGGTGTGGTTCGAGCCCGCCACGTCCTCGAAGTCGATCGCCTCGAGCTCCTTCATGCGCTGCACGCGCTTGGAGACGGTCTGGAAGTTGGTGAGCATGCCGCCCAGCCAGCGGTGGTTCACGTAGGGCATGCCGACGCGGGAGGCCTGCTCGGCGATGGCCTCCTGGGCCTGCTTCTTGGTGCCGACGAACAGGATGGTGCCGCCGTGGGCGACCGTCTGCTTGACGAACTCGTAGGCGCGGTCGATGTGGGTCAGCGACTGCTGCAGGTCGATGATGTAGATGCCGTTGCGCTCGGTAAGGATGAAGCGCTTCATCTTCGGGTTCCAACGGCGGGTCTGGTGGCCGAAGTGGACACCGGAGTCGAGCAGATTGCGCATGGTCACGACGGACATGGCGTTCCCTTCTGTGGCAGCCGTGGGACCCCGCGCGGTGCGCGCGGGCGGTCTGCCGGTCGTTGCGTTTCACGGTTGGCGGCCGCCTCCATGGCGGCCCCTGGCATCACGACGGCGGCTGCCGGGCCCCACGATCACCCCGGCCGACCTTGCGGGCGGACGGGGACCGGACGTGGGGGCTGGACCCGCTCGGGCGGGACCATCGTGGTGCGCGGAGTCGGCGTCATGGCACGGCAGGGCGCCGGTGGCACGACACCGCTCCCGCGATCATACCCCACCGGCCCCCGCCTGCCCCGCCTCCCGGCCGGGTGGGGAGGCCGGGACCGCCGCCGCTCCTGCACAGGCTGCGCGGGGCCCTCGGCCCTCCACCGGCCCGTGCGGTCGGATGGCGGGTGAGGACCGCCGGACCCCACCGTGGAGGCCATGCCCCACCGTCTCGCGCACCGCCCGCACCCCCCGCACCCGTCCGGCCCGTCGGCGCCCCGGGGGACGCGTCCCCGCGGCTCCCGATGGGGGCCGCCGCTCGCGCTCACCGTCGGCCTCGCCCTGGTGGCCGGTGCGACGGGAGGGCCTGCCGGCCCGCCCGCGGCGGGGCCGGCGGAGGAGACCGTGCCGCGCGTCGTCGTCGCCCGCGCAGGGGCCTCGGGACCCGCCGCACCCCTGCTCCCGCCCGTGCCGGGAGCGGGCCCCGAGGACGTCCTCCGGGGCTTCGCCGCCCCCGCGAGGCCCTGGGGTCGGGGACACCGCGGCGTGGACGTGGCCGCCCCGGGCGGGCGGGTGACGGCGCCGGCGCCCGGCACGGTGCGGTTCGTCGGCACCGTGGTGGGACGGGGCGTGGTGACGCTCGAGCATCCGGACGGGACCCTGAGCTCGTTCGAGCCGGTCGACTCGTCCCTCGTGGTCGGCCAGGCCGTGGCCGCGGGGCAGGAGATCGGCACCGCCTCCGCCGCCGTCCACTGCCCCGTGCGGTGCGTGCACTGGGGACTGCGCCGGGAGGATGCGTGGCGGGTGGGTGCGGCGCGCTACGACCGCTACCTCGACCCGCTGATCGCCCTCGGATGGTCCGGCCCCTCGGTGCTGTGGCCACAAGATCCCCCGGCCTAGGCGCTCCGGCGCCGGGCCACCTGCTCCGCGAGGTCCAGCAGCGCGGCGGCCGAGGCGTCCCACGTGAACCGCGCGGCCTGGGCCACGGAGGCCCGCGAGGCCGCGGAGAAGACGTCCGGGTCCTCCAGCTCCCGGACGTGCCGTGCGAGGGCGGCGCCGCGGTCGCCCTGCAGGGGGACGCCACGCCATGCGGCGGTGCCGGCGCCGGCCACCTCGCAGAACACGGGCAGCTCGGAGCACACGACCGGGGTGCCGTGCGCCTGGGCCTCCGCCACGGGGAGGCCGAACCCCTCAGCCCGGGACAGGGTCACGGACGCGGTGGCGCGGCGCAGCAGCCGGACGTACTCCGCCTCCTCGACTCCGTCGTGGAAGACCACCTCCGCCCCGTGCGCGCCGCGCCGGCCACGGGCGGCGGTCAGGTGCGCCTCGAGGGCGCGACGCCGCTCGTCGTCGACCCGCGAGAGCAGGTGCAGCGTGTAGCCGGGCAGGAGAGGGGCGGCATCGAGCACGGACTCGACGTCCTTGTAGGGCATGAACGAGCCCATGTAGAGGATCTCCCGGGCCGGAGGCTGGAGCGGGTCGCGCGGTGCGGCCACCGGCTGCGGGGCGTTCGGCACCACCCGGACGGGGCGCCGAGTCAGGCGGTGCCGGGCGATCAGGTCCGCTGTGGTCTGCGAGACGGTGGCGACGGCGTCGGCGCGGTCCAGGAGCAGCCGCTGCGGCGTGTACGCCAGGTGGTACGCCCGCCACAGCCAGCGCAGCGGCTCGGGGAGGTCCCCGGGCGGGGTGGGGTGCTCGTGGTAGATGAGGTCGTGCAGCGTGAGGATGAGTCCGTGGCATCGGCCCCACGAGCCCATGGTCTGCAGGGGCGAGAACACCACGTCCGGGTCGATCCGGCGGATCTGCCGCGCCACCCACGGCTCGCGGGCGGAGGTCGGCGAGGAGATCCGGTGCCAGGGGACGCCGGCCGGCAGCAGCCGCAGCTGGCGCTCGTCCGAGATCAGCATCTCCACGCGCACGCGGCCCGGGTCCGCGGTGCGGTGGACGGCCTCGACCAGGCTGGCGCCGTAGCGGGAGATGCCGTCGTGGACGTCCACGCGGGTGTAGCGGGCGTCCATGAGCAGCAGCAGGGGGCGGGTCACACCCCCACGCTAACGGCCGCGCACGCCGCCGACGGAGCGAATCCTCCGCAGCGGCGGCCCGGTCCGGCGCATGCCGGAGGGGGCGCGGTTCTGCGCTTCGACATGCGATTTCCTCCGAACGGCGACCGTTCACATTGCGTTTCGGTAACGATCCGGTACGGTAGGTCACGGTTCGGTCACGTGACCGAGACCACTCTTCCCTTCGCCGGACGTCTCCGTCGCCCGGTCAGCCCCGATCACCTCTCGTCCCGGTGGGCCGGCATTCCGTCCCCGTGACCGCTCCCCGAGCGCCGCGTCCGCCCCCCCCCTCACCTCATGGAGCCACCTTGACCGAGCACGCCCTCGCCCCCGCCCGTCGCGTCCGCACCTCCTCGGCCACCCTGGCCTTCGCCTTGGGCGCGAGCGCCCTCGCCACCGCCGGCGCCGCCACCGCCGTGGTCGCCCCCGCCGCCCAGGCCGCGGAGACCACCTACACGGTCCAGGCCGGTGACGGCTGGTGGATCATCAGCCAGCGCACGGGCGTGTCCACGTCCCAGCTGAGGCTCCTCAACGGCATGACGTCCAGCGACCTGCTCCACCCGGGCATGGTCCTGAAGACCTCGGGCGCCGTCTCCTCGACCACGACGTCGGGCACGTACACGGTGCAGCCGGGTGACGGCTGGTGGATCATCAGCCAGCGCACCGGCACCTCGATGTCCACGCTGCAGCAGCGCAATGGCATGACGTCCTCCACCATGCTGCACCCCGGCATGGTCCTGAAGACCACCGGCACCACCACGGCCCCCGCTCCGGCCCCGGACCCGGTCATCCGCCAGTCCTCCGGCAAGCAGGCCGCGATCGACTTCGCGCTCGCCAAGGTCGCCGATCCGAACACCTACTACCTCTGGGGCGGCAACGGCCCGTACGGGTACGACTGCTCCGGGCTGACCAAGGCCGCCTTCGCGCAGGCGGGCATCACGATCCCGCGCACCTCGCACGACCAGTACATGGGCGCCCGCTCCTACCACTCGCTGTCCGACGCGCAGCCCGGTGACCTCGTGTTCTGGTCCAACCAGTCCACCGGCCGCATGTACCACGTGGCCATCTACCTCGGGAACGGCAAGATCGCCCACGCCCTGAACCCCACCGACGACCTCGTGGTCACGAGCATCGACATCATGACCTCCAACCGCATGGCGGTCGTCGGCCGCTACTGAGCCGCCCACCGCGACGATGTCGGCCCCCGCCCTGGACTGTCAGGGCGGGGGCCGACGTCGTGCCGGGGTAGGGCGTGCGGGGCTTGAACCCGCGACCCAGGGATTCAAGAGGCCTGGTGCGCGTCACCATCCGATGGTGTGCGTCAGCCGCACCAGCACGCCGATTCTGGGCCCTGCCCTGCCCTCTCCCCTGCCGTCATTTGCCGTCCCAACGCCTTGAAAGCGGTGGGTAAGCGGTGGGGATGTAGCGGGTCATGCAGTCGTCAGAGTTCCCACTCCCACTTGTTGCCGCTCATCGGCTCCTCGAGGAGCAGCACGCCCGACTCGGCGGGGACGTCCAGGAGGATGACCCCGCTGCTCTTCTCCCCCTCTCCGATGTCGGTCTTGAGCAGGTCCGCGATCGGGATGCAGCTGTAGGTGGCGAGCGTGGCGAGGTCACCGCTGAATGTCTCCCCGTCCTCGCCGATGAAGCGGAAGCGGCCACCGTTGAGGATCTCCCCGTCCACGTACTGATCGTCGGCGCCGGGGAACACCTCGAGCTCGGCCTCGAGAGCGACCAGCGAGCCGTTCTCGGGCGCGGTGGGGTCAGGCTCCGTGCAGGTGACCTCGGTAGAGATGTCGTTGATCGTGAACTCGATGAGGCTCTCACCGTCGGGGGTCGTCAGGCCTGCCATCTCTCCCGGCTGCTTCACGAGTGCACCTCGCGGGCTGATGGATCCCGTTGCGGCGCTAGCGGTGGTGGGCGACGCCGAGGCCGCGGAAGGCGCCGCCGGCTCTGCGGCTGGCGACATTGCCGCCCCCGGTGATGCCGTCACCGTCTGGGTAACCGTGACCGTGGGAGAAGATGTCCCACCGTCGGCGGCACAGCCGGTCAGGAGCGCGGCACCACTCCCGAAGAGGGTGAGTGCGAGGAGGGAGGGGGCTTCGAAGCGCGACATGAGCCCAGCCTAGGTGGTGCACCAACTGGGTGAGCAGTGTGCCGGTCTACGCCGTGCCCACGCTCCCCGGCTGGCCTCGCGCTCTTCCGGTAGCGGTGGAAGTCCGGGCCGGCTCACCTCGGGACGACGTGCGTTATCGCGCGCAGAGACCTCCACGGGTGGAACATGGGCGCACCGTAGCGGTGAGGTGCGACACGTTACGCGGCGCCCGCTTCGCAGATGTTGCCCCGCGTCCCGGGGCCGCCCAGGGGCGTGTGCGACGATGGAACGCATGCGTGAACAGATGTGGATCGTCGGCCACGGGTACGAGGGGCGCACGATCGCCCAGTACGTCGCCGACCTCTCCGCCTGGCGCGCGGACGTCGTCGTGGACGTCCGGCTCAACGCGATCTCCCGGAAGAAGGGCTTCTCCAAGACAGCTCTCCGGGCAGCGCTCACGGACGCCGGCATTCGCTACGAGCATCGCCCGGAGCTGGGCAACCCGAAGGACAACCGGGGCGGCTTCTGGGCCCCGGGCTCGGCCGACCACGCCCAGGCAGTGCATCGGTTCGGCGAGCTGCTCGGGGCGGACGCCGCACTGGAGGCTGTTCAGGAAGTGGCCGACATGGCCAGATCCGAACGCGTCGTGTTGCTGTGCTTCGAGGCCTCTGAGCGGTGCTGCCATCGGCAGGTGGTGCTCGAGCGGGTGAAGGCGGTCGGCGCCGCGCGTGAGCTCGTGACCGCCTAGGTGTGATGTCCAGGGACGTTGTTGCGTGAACAGCTGACAGGCGAAGGCCTCCTGTTGCGAGAGTGGAGTTGTCGAGAAACCGCTCACGCGAACAGAAGGCCTTCATGTCCCACGCTAACGCCGCCCTGACCCCTCGCGCCCGCCTACGCCTGGCCAAGCTCATCGTCGAGGAGCACTGGCCGGTCGCCACCGCGGCCAAGATGTTCATGGTCTCCCCACCCACCGCACGCAAATGGGCCACACGCTTCCGGGCCGAGGGACCTGCAGGGATGGCAGACCGGTCCAGCCGGCCGTCCACGATGCCGACCAGAACACCGCCGGCGGTGGTGAAACAGATCGTGGCCGCCCGATGGCGCCGACGCCTCGGGCCGGCACAGATCGCCGGAGAACTCAGGATGCCGGCCTCCACCGTCCATGCCGTGCTCGTGCGCTGCCGAATCAACCGCCTCGCCCGTCTGGACCGGGTCACCGGCGAGCCGATCCGCCGCTACGAGCACCCCCACCCCGGCTCGCTGATCCACGTCGACGTCACCAAGTTCGGGCGCATCCCCGACGGGGGCGGACACCGATTCGTCGGGCGCCGGCAGGGCCTGAAGCACCGCGCGGCGACCTCGGACCGCGAAGGAACCCGTGATGCCCGATACCAGCCCCGGCTCGGGGTGGGCTTTCTGCACACCGTGATCGATGATCACTCCCGCTTCGCCTATGTGGAGATGCACTCCGATGAACGCAGCCAGACGGCCATCGCGGTGTTGCGCCGCGCGGTCGCCCACTTCGCGCGCCTGGGCGTGGAGGTGGAGCGGGTGCTGACGGACAACGGCTCGGCCTACCGCTCGCATGCCTGGCGTGATGCCTGCACCGAGCTCGGGATCAAGCCCAAGCGGACTCGGCCCTACCGGCCGCAGACGAACGGGAAGATTGAGCGGTTCCATCGCACGCTCGCTGACGGGTGGGCCTACGCCCGGTTCTACAGCTCAGAGACGCAGCGCAGGGCCGCGTTGCCTGGATGGCTGCACTTCTACAATCATCATCGCGTCCACTCCGCGATCGGCGCCGCGCCTGTCACCAGGCTCAATAACCTCCCTGGACATCACACCTAGGTGTACCCGGTCAGGACGTTGGTGGCACGAGGGAGCTTGAACAAAGGAGAACCTCCGGGTGGGATGTGGCTTGTCTAAGGCCCACATCACAAACCCAGAGGTTCTCATGTCCCACGGTAGCGCCCGCCTAACCGTTCACGGTCGTCGACTCATCGTCCAACGCCACCAAGCCGGATGAACTCAAGCCCACATCGCCGCCGCGATGGGGGTCTCACGAAAATGCGTGAAGACCTGGATCGACCGGTACGCGTGCGAGGGCGATGCAGGCCTGGCCACGCGTTCCTCCCGCCCCCACACCAGCCCCACGAGAACTTCTACAGCCACGGAGCAGGCGGTGCTCACCGCTCGCGCCGAGCACCGGTACGGGCAGGACCGTCTTGCCCCGCTCACCGGGGTTCCAGCACGCACGATCGGCAGGATCCTGCATCGTCATCACGTGCCCCGCCTGGCCGCATGCGACCCGATCACCGGGGAGGTGATCCGTTCTTCGAAGACGACCACGCGCCGGTACGAACGAGACCGGCCCGGGGAGCTGGTCCACGTGGACGTGAAGAAGCTGGGCAAGATCCCCGAGGGCGGGGGCTGGAGAGCACGAGGACGCGCGGCGACCGAGGCTGAGAAAGGCCGGCGCCCCAAGATCGGATACGACTACGTGCACGCGATGGTCGATGACCATTCCCGCCTGGCCTACGCCGAGGTCCTGGCCGACGAGACCGGGCAGACGTGCGCGGGATTCCTGCAGCGGGCCGCGGCGTACTTCGCCTCTCGGGGGATCACGAGGATCGAGCGTGTCATCACGGACAACGCGTTCGCGTATCGCCATAGTGCAGCGTTCCGGGCCGCGGTGGCCGGGCTCAGGGCCAAGCAGAAGTTCATCCGCCCGCACTGCCCGTGGCAGAACGGCAAGATCGAGCGGTTCAACCGGACGCTGGCGATCGAGTGGGCCTACCGGCAGGTGTTCACCTCCAGTGCTCGCCGACAGGACGCGCTTGCCCCGTGGTTGGAGTACTACAACACTGAGCGGGGTCACGCCGCGCTCGGAGGACACCCGCCCATGAACCGGGTGCCACCAACCTCATGACCGGGTACACCTAGGGCGTGTCTGAGAATGAATCCAGGGGCCGGATGACACCCTGGAGGACGTGTCTCGTTTCCAGATGCTCTCCGATGCCCAGTGGGAGCTGATCGCCCCGATGCTCCCAGCCAGGACGGGCCGACAGGGGCGGCCGTTCGCCGATGCCCGCACGATGGTCGAGGCGATCATCTACCGGTACAGGTGCTTCGATCCCCTGGCGGGATCTGCCCGAGGTCTACGGGCCCTGGCAGACCGTGTGGACCTGGCATCGGCGCTTGGCCGAAAAAGGCACATGGGACACGGTGCTGGCCACGCTGACCGCCGCAGCTGACGCCGAAGGCCTGATCGATTGGTCGGTCTCGGTGGACTCCACGATCGCCCGCGCCCACCAGCACGCGACGAACATCACCCGCCACACAGGGGGATGGATCGAACTACAAGAATCCGCGTGAGGAGCCGGCCGATCACGGCATCGGGCGCTCCCGTGGCGGGCTGAGCACGAAGATCCATCAGCTCGTCGATGGGACCGGGCGGCCGCTGGTCAGCCTGATCACCCCCGGCCAGGCAGGGGACTCCCCGATGCTGCTTCCTCTTCTGGAGCAGCTGCGCGTGGCCCGGCCGGCAGGCCGGCCCCGGACCCGCCCCGAGGCGGTGCTGGGCGACAAGGCCTACTCCTCCCGGGCGATCCGCACCCACCTACGTGCCCGCGACATCAAGGCGGTCATCCCCGAACCGGCCGACCAGCAGGGCCACCGCAGACGCCGCGGCACCCGCGGCGGCCGACCCGTCGGCCTCGACGCGGACGCCTACCAGGGGCGCAATGTAATCGAGCGCCAGTACGCGCACCTGAAGCAGTGGCGGGGTCTGGCGACCCGGTACGACAAGTACGCGATCGTCTACCGGGCTGCCGTGATCCTGAACGCGGTGATCGCGTGGTCCAAACTATTGTCAGACACGCCCTAGTACTAGTTCCAGTACCGAGACTGATCCGGGTACCGGCCCCCCATCGGCAGCGTGTGCATCCTGTGACACCCCCGCCCCACACAGGCGCCCACCGGCGCCGCGAACGGCCCGCAGGCGGCCACGCAACCCCTCCATCCCCAGCCGGCCCCGACGGGCGGCGGGCCAGGGGGCGGGGCGGCAGCTCCCAGCTCCACACCCCCACGCGCCATAACTCACGCCACGCGTGATGCCATCCCTACGCCACACCCGCAGTCATATTCTTGATTTGCCACAGCATATCTTGGACAGATAAACAGAGATGCACATACCATTCATGCATTCACCTGAATAATGGGCACGCCTCACTTTTAAAAGTGCTTTCGTCAGAATTCTTCGGCACCGTAAAACACGCATTTGCCTTGTATGGTCGATCGTCAATCACGTCATTGTCATATTCGGCATGGATTCGAATACTTATACTATCTTCACCTACATCAACTACTTCCCAGGAGTAACCTGGATCAAATTCGAATGAGGCCCAATCGCCAATACTGAGCTTCTTTACCGAATGGTCGCCACTATCATCGTGAAGCTGGGCCACCAACCTGGGCATCAATTGACCCTCCGAATATGCTGCTACACGCTTGTCGTAATCAGTTTTGTGAAAATATTTGCAATATACAAATCCTAAGACCACGGCGCAGATTACTGCAACGCTATAAGCGACTGGCCTGTAAATAGGCTTTCTCTGCCCACCTAGACTAGTTTTCACGACCGGGTCAGAATGATTCTCCAGAGCCTGGAACCTTGGCACTATCTATCCTATCATTATTGACAATCTTCTGCGCTAATTTCTTCGACGTAACCCCCAAGGCTTTTCTCGTCATAAAGAACAGCGACTCGTCAGGAACCGCCAGGTCACCACCCCAGCTGATCTGCCCTTCCATTTCCCCTAGGATCTCATAAATCGATGCCACTTGAATGGGATCAAAGTTTCCCTTTACGCCATAAGGAAAGTAGTTCGGTGCGACATCAACGGCCGTTGCAGAAAGGCGGTTGGACCGCTCCCTAGAGAGGACCCTTCGATCTACCATATGCGCAACAGACGCACGTTCGTTAATATTCATCACCTCATAATGGAATCTACGTACAACACGCAGTAGAATTGCAGCCGTTTCGTCTCTTCGGAGAACTAGTTTGAGGCCGGTTCCATCTAGGTCGAATCGGGCCCCGTGTCCTCGCGCAAGCGGATCCCGGCGACGCAGACTGTGTCCCCGTACTTCTGGGACGGCTGCGGGGTCGCCTTCACCGTGATCAGCACGCGGGCCGCCTTGGGCCGACGGTCGGTCTCCTTGGGGTAGAGGGCCCGGCCGTCTCCGACCATGAAGAAGAGGGCGCCGCCGAACTCGCTCACGCGCCCTCTCCGTCGCCCGGGTCCTGGTTCTCTTCGCCGACGCCGCCCCACTCCCGGTCCTGCTGGTCACGAGGTGTGAGCGGACCCGCAACGGATCCGCCGCGGTCAGCCTCGAGCGCGGAAGCTTTCCGAAGCTGGTCCGGGCCAGCAACGAACACGATGACGAGGGCCGCGATGGTCAACAGCGGTCCGATCCCTGGGATGCCGGCCAGCAGCAGGCCCAGAAGTGTGATGCTGACCAGTGCGATCCAGGCGGTACGCCGAGGGTGCTTGCCCGCGTTCGAGCGTTCACGATCGTCAACGAACACCTGCTTACCCTTGACCGTGTAGAAAACCGGTCGCCGCGGACCGGAGCCTTCGCCGAGGCGTACGACGGTGTCGCTAAGGCGGACGGGCAGCGGGTTGACCGGAGGCTGGGGTGCGGTGCGCTTCTTCGGCGCAGCCGGCACCGCCGACGTGGCTCCGGGCCGAGAGGCAGGGGCACCCTGAACGCGGTCGGATCCGCCGTCCGCACGGAGACCGGCCACGTCCGCATAGCCCGCTCGTGCGATCGCGGAACTCCCAGAGCGCGGTCCCGTCTGGCGAGTGGTGTTCTCCTTGCCCTTGGGCTTCCCCTGGTAGGTGTTCGGGACGTCGTAGGTGTGGGCCTCGGGCACAAGCCGCGGGAAAAGCGGCATGTCCCGCAACCATTGATCTGTGAGCTCAGTGGACTTGGCGCCCTTGATCGTCAGCTCTGCAGCGAGGCCGGATCCGGTGATGGTGCCCCACACGCCCACGACGCGCCCCATACCGTCGGCGTGGTCGATCACGGGCAGGTAGTGGGCTGACGTTGCCGTGGTGAGTTCGCCGGCTTTCTGCCCGTCGAGGCGAACTTCAACGGTTCGACGCACGTTGCCATTGCGGAGCGTCGTGTCCGCTGAGTGCAGGGTCAGCAGCACTGGCCCCTTGCCCGACTTGGGCACGAAGTTGAACAGGTGCTCGAAGTGCTGGTCTTCCTTCGTCACCTGGTAGGTCTGTCGCCCGTACGGCAGGACGCTGGTCGTGGCCGGGTAGCCATCGTTCAGCGGCGCCATCCAGTCGGGCTCGGGCAACCCGACCCAGGCGCTGATCTCCAGCTCGCCCCGATAGTCCACGTACGCGTAGAGACGAGCGCTCGAGCGCAGCACGGCTCCCGACGCGACGATCCGCTTGATCGGCAAGTGGTAATCCGCAGCTAGCTCACGGGAGAGGTACCCGATGACCTGTCCCTCCGCTCGGACCGAAACTGCACGTCGGTCATAGGGGTTGTCCGGCTCGGGCACGATCTCCACAGGCACGGTTGCCTCTGCCGGAGCACCGTCTGCCGGAAGGCGTGGCAGCGCCCGCAGGAGGGCCTCCTTGTATGCGAACTCACCCACGAGTTCGACGCCGTTATACCCGCCATGGGGCAACTCGTAGTGCGTCGTCTCCGGCATGGCGGTCTCCCTCGTCGTACTGGCTCTCCTCGCCCGCTACGTCCAACTCCCTCCCGGCCGCCAGGTTTAGGCCCGGGTGCGCGGTGAGGTTGGCACGGCAAGAACCGGGCATGGTCGCGAGCATAACGCCCACTAAGAACGAACGATGAGGACGACGCGGGGCGGGCCCTTGTCCCGCTGCCGCTACTCGCCTTTGAGCTGCTTCACCGTGGTGACGCGCCACGAGTCCCGCCAGGCCGGCGTCTCGTGCTTGGTGGTCATGTCCTCCCAGGCCGCGGCGCCGTCCTGGTAGAGCTTGAACCGGTCGGGCCCCATGATCCTCCGCTGGGATTCCACGGTGAGGCCGTCGAATCATGCGCGGGCGTCAGGGATCGTGCTGGGCGGCTCCACGCTGCCGGGGAATCCGAGCTCGACGGCGGTCTTGGTGAGCGGCAGGCGGGTGCAGCGGCCGTTCTGGTGATCGTTCGGCCCGTACTCGTCGACGGGGTACTCGGTCCCGTGCTTGACGAGGCACGACACGCAGGTGCGCTTGTCGAACGTGGTGTACCACACCCAGCCCTTGAGGATCCCCCGGTTGCTCTGTTCGGCGGCGTGCTGGGCCACCCGGTGGGCGTCGAGCTGTTCTGTCCTGGCGATGCGTTCACCGCGGACGGCGCCGCCCATGAACGCGCCCTCGAGCTGAGTCATGATGCGTCGGGCCGTCTGCCGCGGGGTCGCCCCGACAACGATCCCGTTGCGGAGCTGGGCGCGCATGACGGGGACCATGGTGTCCGGCAGGGGGAGGGTCAGGGCGTGGATCGTCTGGGTGGTGCGGGCGACGATCGCGTCCGCGGCGGTGAGGTCGAGCGCCACCCAGGACGGCAGGGTCGGGAGGTGCTGGAGCTGGGCCAGGGCGGCGGAGCGGGAGGCGTCCTCGGCCATGGTGACGATCTCGAGGATGGTGGCCGCGGTGGACTCGTTGGCGGTCTGGGCCATGTGATCCCCAGGCAACCACCAAGGCGTTAGACCGCCGCCGGAATAGGGTGCGGCATCCCAGCCTCCGCTATGCGTCGTTGGTGATGCTGTGGGGGGCGCTGCTCTGTGGACCCAGCGTCCGCCCCCACTCATTCCTGCTCCAGGTTGGCGCTCTTGGCGGAAACGGCTTCCCGGTCTTCGCGATCCTTGATGTGCGAACCGAACCCGGTTAAGCCTTCGTGGGTTCCAGCGGCACGTCGGTGTTCTCAATGGGCCCAGCGAACACCTCACCGATGGTCAATTGTCGACGGTGTCAGCAACCTGAATTCTTAACGGCCAGCATGGGAGATGACGGGTCTGGTGGCCCTCCCGGTAGCCGCGACCATGAAATTCCCCTTGCGGTCCAAACAAGCATCCGACCGCCGAGGTCCAGATGCACTCGCAGGTCCAGAGCGAGTCATTGAACAGCCCGCACGAATGCGGCGGGTATCCGATGAATGGCCCTGATCAAGCCTGACAGGAGCGGCCCCTGACCCTGCACAGGGCAGGTCAGGGGCCGTTCTTGTAGGGCGTGCGGGGCTTGAACCCGCGACCCAGGGATTATGAGTCCCCTGCTCTGACCGACTGAGCTAACGCCCCCCGTCCCGCGCGGCGCGCACGCCGCCCGCGGGACCCGCCCATCCTAGCCAGCGGTGCGCGTCAGAGCTCGGCGCGGATGCGTGCGGCGGTCTCCCCGCGGTAGAGGCGCTCGAAGAGGTCCACGGTGCGGTGCGCCGAGTGCTGCGCCGCCTTGGCGTGGGAGGCCTCGCCCATGGCGGCGCGTTCGGTGTCGGGCAGGTCCAGGACACGGGCGATCCGGTCGGCGAGGGCCACGGGGTCCCCCGGCGGGAAGAGCCAGCCGTTGACGCCCTCGTCCACGAGGTGGGGCAGGGCCAGGGCGTCGGCGAGGACCACCGGCGTGGACGCGCTCATCGCCTCGAGGGACACCAGGGACTGCAGCTCCGCGATGCCGGGCTGGCAGAACACGTCCGCGCGCAGGTACGCCCGATGCAGCTCCTCCTCGGACACGTGGCCGCGGCGGTGCACACGGTCCACCACGCCCTCCTCGGCGATGACGCGGTCGATCGCGTCGCGCTGCTCGCCGTCGCCCACGATCTCCGCATGCACGTCCAGGTCCGGCCGCGTGCGCGCCAGGTGGGCCACGGCGCGGACGAGCACGTCCACGTGCTTCTCCACCGCCAGCCGGCCCACGAACAGGACGGTGGGGTTCGCAGGGCGCTCGACCACCTCGCCGGGCGCGGGCTCGTAGGCCGCGGCGTCGATCCCGTTCGAGATCGGCAGCACCCGGTCCAGCCCGGCCCGCTCCGCCATGGCGCGGGCGGCCAGCGCGGTGGGGGTGGTCACGGCGGCGCCCCTGCCCATGAGCCGGCCCATCTGCCACCACGAGTAGCGGGAGTAGCGGTCCAGGATCCACTGGGGGAACGGCAGGAACGGCTCGAGGTTCTCGGGCATGAAGTGGTTGGTGGACACCGTCCGGATGCGGCGCTGCTCGGCCACCCGGATGGCGGCCGCGCCGATCATGTAGTGGCACTGGGCATGCACCACGTCCGGCTCCACCTGGGCCATGATCCGGCGCATGGAGCGGCGGGCACGCGGGGGGAACACCAGCCGGTAGTACTCGTGGGTCGGCGCGTGCCAGGACTGCAGCCGGTGGACGGTGGCCTCGGGCCGGTGCTCCACGGTGTCCGGACCGTCCTCGGTGCGGGCGGCCACCACGTGCACCTCGTGCCCACGGGCGTGCAGCGCGGTGGCCAGGCGGAAGCAGAAGGTGGCGGCCCCGTTGACGTCCGGCGGATAGGTGTCCGCGGCGATCATCACGGTCAGCGGACGCGGTGCGCCGGGGAGCTCTCGTGGGCTCACGTGGGGGTGTCTCCTGAGGTCGGGGCGGGGGCGCGGCCGTCCTGCCTCCGGGCCAGCACGTCGGGATGGCTCCGGGCCAGCCGCACGATCCCCACGGTAGCAACCAGCGCCGCGGCCACGAGCCCCGGCCCCACCCAGCCCGGCACGTCCGGGCGCAGCTCACCCAGCACCAGGATGCCGATCAGGACGCCCACCATGGGGTCGATCACGGTGAGGCCCGCGACCACCAGGTCCGGGGGGCCGTGCCGGTACGCGGTCTGCACGAACCACACGCCCAGCAGGCCCGCCGCGGCGACGACGGCGATCACGTCCCCGTCCGGGACGCGCCCGTCGAGCAGCCGCACGGCGGTGAGCCGGACGGCCACGGCCACGAACCCGTACAGCACGCCCGCCGCCAGGATCGGCACGAGCGCGCTGACGTGCCGTCGCAGCCACAGTGCCGCCGGGACGGCCAGGAGGACGGCCGCCCAGGCGATCGCCACCGTGACGCGCTCCTGCGCCGGCGTGGGCACCGGGTTCTGCCGGGTGGCGGCCAGGGTGATGAGCACGAAGGCGGCGGACCCCACGGTGCACGCGGCGATGGCAGCCCACGTGCCGCGGTCGATGCGCAGGCCGGCGGTGCGGGCGTGCAGCACCGTGGTCACGGCCACGGCGATCGCCCCGAGGGGCTGGATCACGCTCAGCGGGGCCAGGGCCAGGGCGGTGACGTTGAGGACGATGCCCGCCACCATGAGCGCCCCGCCCATGAGCCAGACGGGGGAGCGCAGCAGGGCCAGCATCCCGGCCCCCGCGGGGGCCCGTCCCTCGAGGGCGCGCACGCCACGGGCCTGGCGCTCGCTGCCGAGCGCCAGGAACACCGCGCCCGCGAGGGCGCACAGGACCGGGATCAGCGGCACGGTACGGCAACGGGTCCGGCGGCGGTGGACATGGTCTCCTCAGGGGGCGGACGGAGCGTCGGGCGGGAGCGGGCGGAGGAGACGAGCGCCGCACGCACGGGCCTGCCCCCCTCCCCCAGCCTAACGACGACGACGCCCCGATCCGGAGCGGATCGGGGCGCCGTCGTCGGCGGCGGCCGCAGGGGTCAGTCGCGGCGGCCGCGCAGACGGGAGGCCAGGACGGCGAACGCGGTGCCGGAGGCGCCGAGCAGCGCGAGCGGCTGCCAGCGATCCTTGACGTAGTCCTCCGCGGAGGCCACCTGCTCGCCGGCTCGGGCGGCGCCGGTGTACGGGGCGGTCTGGTCGGTCGCGTGGGCGGTGTCCGGCGTGGCGCCGCGCAGCTTGCGCTGGGCGGTGAAGGCGGCCACGTTGCCCTTGACGCTGGTGCGCTCCTCGAGGCCGGAGCGGATGTCGCCGAGGTGGCGGCGGCGCAGCTCGGCGCGCCGGCGCACCTCGTCCTCGGAGGCGTCGTCCTGGTCCGGGTGGGGAGCGGCGAGGCCGTTCTTGCGGGCCTTCTTGTTCTCCTCCTCCTCGATCTTCTTGCGCTCGGCCGCGCGCTGCTTCTCGATGCGCTGCGCCTCCTTGCGCTCGGCCTTCAGGCGGTCGTACTCGGCCGGATCGAAGTCGTTGCCCTCCTTGAGGTAGCCGAGGTCGTACTCGAGGTTCCGGACGGTCTCCTGCGGCACGAGCGGCATGGCGCCCTTGATCTGCATCGCGCCGACGCCGGCGAGGACCAGGCCGAGCACGAGGAACACGAGGGCCACCATGAGCGCCGGGAACCAGAAGGTCGGATCCGCGAAGGCGCCGATCAGGGCGACCACCAGGGCCACCAGCATGAGCGCCAGCAGGCCCAGGCCGAGGACGGCGAGGGCCGCGCCGATGCCGACCTTCTTGCCCTTGGAGGCGAGGTGCCCCTTGGCCAGGGACAGCTCGTCCTTCAGCTGCAGCGGCAGCAGGCGCACGAGGGCGCCCAGGAGGTCGGACAGCGAGCTGGCGCGCGTCTGCGTGGTCACCGGGGTGGTGGGACGCGGCGCGCGCACGCCTGCGTGGGCGTGCGCGCCCGTCGGGTGCTGCTGATGAGCACCGGTGCTGGTCTGCGACGCGGTGCCCGTGGGAGCGGCGTGGGACATGGGACGTGCCTTCCGTGTGATCGTCGTCACGCAGCCGCTCGGGCCGCGCGCAGAGGTGATTTCCGGGCCACGCTATCACCGGCCACCCCGCGGGTCCGGGGCCGGCCGCCCGCGCTCCGGCGCGGCTCAGAAGGTGATCGTGGCCGGGTCCGGTCCGATGCGGCCGTCCTCGCGGTCCAGGCCGCGGATCTGCTCCAGCTCCTCCTCCGCGAGGGTGAGCTCGGCGGCGGCCAGGTTCGAGACGATCCGGTCGGCGGTGACCGACTTGGGGATGACCACGAAGCCCTCGGCGAGGTGCCACGCGATGACGACCTGGGCCGGCGTGGCTCCGTGGGCCTCGGCGATCGCCGTGATCACCGGGTCCTCGAGGACCTCGCCGCCCTGCCCGAGCGGGGACCAGGACTCGTGGACGATCCCGTGGCGCTCCTCCACCGCCCGCAGCTGCCGCTGCTGCCAGTACGGGTGGGTCTCCACCTGGTGGATCACCGGGGTGACGCCGGTGGCGTCAATGATCTCCTCCAGCTGCTCGGCCGGGAAGTTCGAGACGCCGATGGAGCGCACCTTGCCGGCCTCCTGCGCCTCGATCAGCGCCTTCCACGTGTCCACGTAGAGGCCCTGGGCGGGCTTGGCCCAGTGGATCAGGTAGAGGTCCACGTAGTCGGTGCCGAGCTTGGCGAGGGAGGTGTCGAGGGCGGCCAGGGCGGCGTCGTGCCCCTGGTCCGAGTTCCACACCTTGGTGGTGATGAACAGCTCCTCGCGGGGCACGCCGGCGGAGGCGATCGCGCGGCCCACGCCCTCCTCGTTGCCGTAGATCGCGGCGGTGTCGATGTGCCGGTAGCCCGCACGGATGGCCTGCCCGACGACGTCGGCGGCCACCTCGTCCTCGACCTGCCACACGCCGTAGCCGAGCTGCGGGATGGCATGGCCGTCCTGGAACGGGGTCTGCGGGACGGAGATGGTCATGGCGGGCGCGCTCCTGGTGCTCGGGGACGGTGCTGGTTCTTCGATGCGGGCCAACCGCGGTGTGAGCCCGCTCATTCCCGCTCCGCGGTCACGGGGTGGGCGTGCCGCCGTTGGCGTTGAGGGTCTCGCCGACCACGTAGCTGGACTCGGGCGAGGCCAGGAACACGTAGGCCGGGGCCATCTCCACGGGCTGGCCGGGCCGACCGGTGGGGGTGTCCTCGCCGAACGTCGGCAGCTTCTCCTTCGGCTGGCCGTCGGAGACCTGCAGGACGGTCCACACGGGGCCGGGCGCCACGGCGTTGACGCGGATGCCCTTCGGGGCCAGCTGCTGGCCCAGGCCCTTGGTGAAGGAGTTGATGGCGGACTTGGTGGCCGCGTAGTCCAGCAGCATCGGGTTGGGGTTGTACGCCTGGATCGACGTGGTGTTCACGATCGTCGAGCCGGGGCCCATGTGCTTCAGCGCGGCACGGGAGAGCGTGTACATGGAGAGGATGTTCACCTGGAACGTCTCGAACACCTGCTGGTCGGTGAGCTCCTCGAGGGACTCGCTGACGACCTGCTTGCCGGCGTTGTTGACCAGGATGTCGAGGCCGCCGAGCTGCTCCGCGGCCCGGTCCACCACGCTGGTGCGGTAGTCCTCGTCCATGAGGTCGCCCGGCAGGGCCACGGCGGTGCGGCCGGCCTCGCGGATCGCCTCCAGGACGCGGTCGGCGTCGCGCTGCTCCTGCGGCAGGTACGCGATGGCCACGTCCGCGCCCTCCCGGGCGTACGCGATGGCGACGGCCGCGCCGATGCCCGAGTCGCCGCCGGTGATCAGGGCCTTGCGGCCCTGCAGGCGGCCGAGCCCCTTGTAGGAGTCCAGGCCGATGTCCGGTACCGGATCGGTCTCCACGTCCAGGCCCGGCTCGGGCTGGTCCTGGATCGGGGCGTCCTGCTCCGGGTGGCGGGTCGAGGGGTCGTCGTGCGCCAGCTGGGAGGTCTCCGCCGGGATCTCGGAGTCGGGGCGCGGCTGGTCCTTCTGCGTCGTCTGCTCAGTCATGGACTCGACCCTAGGAGGCGCCCGCCCCCACGTGACAAGGAGTGACGCGCGGGCGGCCCTCAGCCGCGCAGGCCGCGCAGCGCCGTGTGGTGCTGCAGGACGTGCAGGTCCCAACGGCGGGTGAGGTCCTCGAACACGGCGATGCCCCGCAGCGAGTTGCCGCGCTCGTCCAGGCGCGGGGACCACGTGGCGATCCCGAGGGCCCCGGGGACGGCGCCCAGGAGCGCGCCGGAGACCCCGGACTTCGCGGGGATGCCCACCTCGGCCACCCACTGGCCGGAGGCGTTGTACATGCCGCAGGTGAGCATCACGGACATGGCCTGCTGCGCCACGTCCTCGCGCAGCACGCGCTCCCCCGTGCGGGGGTTGACGCCGCCGGCGGCCAGGGTGGCGCCCATGACGGCCAGCTGCTCCGCCCCCACCGTCACGGAGCACTGGGCCAGGTAGCCCTCGACCGCCTCCCGCGCGGGGATCGGCAGCCGACCGCCGTCGGCCAGCAGGTGCGCCAGTCCGAGGTTGCGGTCGGCGCGCTCCTGCTCCGCGTCCACGACGTCCTGGTCCACCTCCAGCTCCTCGCCCGCGAGCGCCGAGTAGCGCTCCAGGAGGAACCGCACCCGGGCCTCGGGGTCGTCACCGGGGACGAGGGCGTGCGCCATGATGGCGCCGGCGTTGATGAGCGGGTTGTAGGGGCGGCCGTCGTCGTGGAGGGAGAGGTGGTTGAACGCCTCGCCGGAGGGCTCGACGCCCACGTGCTCGAGGGTCTCGTCCAGGCCGACCTCCTCGAGGACCACGGCGTAGGTGAGCGCCTTGGAGACGGACTGCAGGGCGAAGCGGGCGTCGGCGTCGCCGGCCACGGCGACCTCGCCGTCCGTGGTGCACACGGCCGCGGCCAGGCCGTCCACACCGTGGTGCTGCACGTCCTCGAGGTAGTCCGAGGGCTCGCCGTCGCGCTCGGACCGGGCGGCCTCGAGGGCCTCCTCGAGGTCGGAGCGGAGGTGGTCGGCGTCGACCTCGGGCAGGGCGGGGGCGGGCTCGGAGGAGCGGGCGGTGCGATTCACCCGTGGGAGCCTACGCGGGCGGGGACGTCACGCCGCGCCATGCCTGCCCGACGGCGAGGCGGTGCGGCCAGACTGGCGGGAAACCGTGCGCCCGGACCCCGTCCGGGCAGGAGAGGAGCTTCCCGTGACCCGTCGCCCGTCCATGCCCGCCGTGTCCGCCCCCGCCCCACACGGCGGCGAGTCGGCCCGCCGCCGTGTGCTCCTGGGGGCGCTCGGCGCGGCCGGCGCGGCCGTCCTGAGCGCGTGCGGCCCCGGCCGCGGGGGCGCCGGCAGCGATCCGGCCCGGAGCGTAACGGCCCCGGCGTCGGGCTCCGGCTCCGCCGCCGCGCTGCCCGAGGGGGCGCGCGCGCTCCTGGCCCGGCATGGGGTGGAGGCCGCCACGGCCGAGGAGGCCGTGGCCGCGGTGGACCGGGTGCCTCAGGCCCGCCCGTTGGCGTTCCAGGGCCAGGTGCGCGCCGACGAGGTCCGCTTCGCGGACGCCGAGGGCGAGGCCGCCGCGCCTCTGACTGCGGGGCTGTTCTACCTCTCCCTGGCCCCGTACCGCACCGTGACCCACGACTGCGTGCTCCACGCGCTCGGTGGCTGCCAGGGGGAGCTCGCGGACACGGACGTGCGCGTACGGGTGACCGCCGCGGACGGGCGGGTCCTCGTGGACGAGGAGGCCCGCACCGGGGCCAACGGGTTCACCGGCCACTGGGTGCCTCGCGGCCTGACCGGCACGGTGGAGGTGCGGGCAGACGGGCGGACGGCCACGTGCCCGTTCGACTCGGGCCCCTCGGGGGCCACCTGCCTCACCGAGCTGCGCCTGGCCTGAGGTCGGCGACGGGGGGCGGTCGACGGGTCCGGCCCGGCCTCCCGGGCTCGGGACCCGCCCCTGACTACAGTGGATGGATGCCCTCACCCCGATCGTCCCGCCCGCGCCCCGCCGAGTCCTCAGCGGAGGAGGCCACGGGCGGGCGCGGGACGGGCACGGCGGGGTGCGGCGGGTGCCTCGGGGTCGTCGTGGTCGGGCTCCTCCTGCTGGCGCTGCTGATCGGCGGCTTCGGGCGCGACGCCGGGGACCCGGCCCCCGCCGCCGGCTCCGCCTCGTCCTCTGCCGGCGGCGGGCCGGCGGCCACGGCCTCGGTCGACGAGCCCCTCCCTCCGGCCGGGACCGGCGCTTCCCCGTCCGGCCCGCGTGCCGCCGCGTCCCCGACGACGACGTCCCCCTCCCCCGCGCCGGCCTCCCCTTCTGATGCTCAGAGCCCTGCCGGCCCTGCGGGCGGCGCCGCCGGAGAGGCGTCCGAGGCGCGCACGACCACCCCCGCGGCGGCCGCGGTGAGCCCCGAGCGCGAGGCGGCGCCGTCGTCGTCCGCTCCGGCCGTTCCCACGGCACCGGCGACGGCCCCCGCGCGGGCCGGCACCGCCCTGGCCCTGCTGGACACCCTGGAGGTGAAGGGGCGGGCGCCGAAGACGGGCTACGAGCGGGAGCGGTTCGGGCAGAGCTGGGCGGACGTAGACCGCAACGGCTGCGACACCCGCAACGACATCCTGCGCCGGGACCTCGTGGACGTGGTCCTCAAGGCCGGCACGGGCGGGTGCAAGGTCCTGCGCGGCACCCTGCACGGGCCATACACGGGGACCACCATCGCGTTCGTCTCCGGGCCGGACACCTCCGCGGACGTGCAGATCGACCACGTGGTGGCCCTGTCCGACGCCTGGCAGAAGGGCGCCCAGTCGCTCAGCGCGGACGAGCGCGCCGCGTTCGCCAACGACCCCCTGAACCTGCTGGCGGTGGACGGGCCCACGAACCAGTCCAAGTCCGACGGCGACGCCGCCACCTGGCTGCCCCCGAACAAGGCCTACCGCTGCCCGTTCGTGGCCCGGCAGGTGGCCGTGAAGGCGGAGTACGGACTGTGGGTGACCGCCGCCGAGCGCGACGCGATCGCCCGGGTGCTCGCCGCCTGCCCGGACCAGGAGGTCCCCACGCGGGGGCGGGCCGGGAGCCTGCCCGGCGGCGGGGCTGCCGAACCGGTGGTCGAGGCGGAGCCGGCGGCCGAGTCGACCCCGCAGGCCCCCGTCGAGATCGAGGCGCCCCCGGCGCCGGAGCCCGCCGCGCCCGCTCCGGCGGAGGAGCCGCAGGCCCCCGCCGCGGACGTGTACTACAAGAACTGCGACGCGGCCCGCGCGGCCGGGGCCGCCCCGCTGCTGCGCGGCGAGCCCGGCTACCGGCCGCGGATGGACGGCGACGACGACGGGGTCGCCTGCGAGTGACCCCGCCGTCCGTCCCCTCCCCGCGCGGGCGGGGCCGAGGGCACCGGACGGACGTCGGATGATTGGATGTCCCGGTGAACACCACCACTGCACCCCAGTCCCCCGAGTCGCCCACGTCTGGGCCGGGCACCCCGGCCCACGCCCGGGTGCCCGCGAGCCACTACGACATCTTCGTGGGCGTCTTCGTCGCCCTCCTCATCCTCTCCGGCGTCACCGCCGCCAAGCTCTTCTACGGGCCGACCGTCCCCGTGCTCTCCGACGTCTTCTACGGCGGCGGGCCCCTCATCTTCGACGGCGGCGCCTTCCTCTTCCCGTTCGTCTACATCATCGGCGACATCCTGGCCGAGGTGTACGGCTGGCGCCGGGCCCGCCGCGCAATCGTCCTCGGCTTCGCGATGCTCGTCCTCGCCGCGCTCACCTACACGGTCGTCTCGTGGACCACGCCCGTCGAGGGCTTCGAGGTCTGGGACCAGGCGCTGTCGCCGATGCTCCGCATCACGGTGGCCGGCTTCGTCGCGTTCCTCGTGGGCTCGCTCGTGAACGCGACCATCGTGGTGCGCCTCAAAGAGCGCATGCGGGAGCGCCATGTGGCGTTCCGCCTGATCCTCTCCACGGTGGTCGGCCAGTTCATCGACACGCTGATCTTCTGCACCATCGCGTTCGCCGGCGAGATCTCACTGCTGGAACTGGCGAACTACACGATCACCGGGTTCCTCTACAAGACCGCGGTCGAGATCCTGATCGTGCCCGTCACCCTCGCCGTGATCCGCGTGCTCAAGCGGCATGAGCCCACCTACCGAGCGCCGGGGTTCGAGGTCGAGCGTCCCGCCACCGCGGCCACCGCCTGAGCGAAGGCCGCGAACACTCCCCTGGGGTCGTTGCCCGTGACGCGCCGCGCGTTCGGGCGACGGCCCCAGATGTCCCTGTCGTCGTGCACGGTGGTGCCGCGCAGCAGCTCGGAGTCGGCCTCCACGTCCACCACGGTGGTCTGCGTGCTCAGCCGCGCCTGGCCGGTGGCCGCCTGCGCGGCGACCAGGTCGTGCAGATGCGCGATGTACCCCTGGTCGTAGTCGTGGTGGAACTCGAAGTAGAACCGCAGGGCGTCGGCGAGGGCGTCCGTGACCGCCTTCCCCGTGTCCGCGGCGGGCCCGGTGACGCGCGGGGCGGCGACGTCCCAGCGAACGGGGCGGGCGCCGGCGTCGTGCAGGAGCGCGTCCAGCAGAGCCGGGGTGTACTCGATCCGTTCGGTGGTCTCGAGCGCGCAGACGAGGGGCAGCTGATGCTCGGGGCGGCCCTCGAAGGCCGCGAAGACCTCCTTGGCCGCGTCCGGGTCCACCCAGGTGTTCCACTCCGCGGTGGGCGTGGTGTTGCCCGGGTGGTAGTAGGCGCCGCCCATGATCACGACGCCGGCCGCCAGCTCCGGCAGGTCCGGCTCGGCCCGCAGGGCCAGGGCGAGGTTCGTCAGCGGCGCGGTGCACAGGATCGTGGTCTGCCCCGGATGCGTGTGCAGCTCCTCGAGCCAGACCTCCAGCGCCGGGCGGGCGCTGATCCGCTCGGGACGGCGGGCGAGGCGGGCGTGGCCGAGGCCGTGCTCGCCGTGGGTCTCCGGCGTGGTGACCGCGGGGCGGCGCAACGGGGCCTCGGCGCCGACGGCCACCTCCACGTCCGGGCGGCCGGCCAGGTCCAGGACGGCGGCGGTGTTGAGGGCGCAGTCCCGCGCGGAGGCGTTGCCGCCGGTGACGGTGACGGCCGCGATCTCCGCCAGGCCGAGCTGTTCGGCGCCGGCGAGGTGCAGCAGCGCGCAGGCGTCGTCGATGCCGGTGTCCACGTCCGCGAGGATGCGGCGGGGCCGGGAGGGGGCGGAGTGCATGCGGGCGAGCGTAGCCGGGGGCGCGGGTCGCCGTCGGCGTCGGCGGACACGCATGGCACGGACATCGCACCGGATGCGCCGGACGAGGGGCGTCTCCGGGACACCGCTCCAGCGAGGGCACGCGCAGCTGGGAGGCGATGATCACCTCCACCCCCGACGATGAGTCCGACCGACGGAGAGGGGACGTGGTGACCAGCGGAGAGCCGGCGATCAGTCAGTCCGAATGAGACACCACGCCTGGTCGAAGGCCCTGCCCCTCAGGTCACTCAGGCGCATCCACACCTCCAGGCTCGACGCGTCTCCGAACCAACCGTTCAACGTGGTCCACGACTCGATCTCCAGGAGAAGGATGTACGCGTCCCCATGGTCTGACATCGGGAGGACATGCGGCAGGATTTCGTTCTTCGCCAGCGCATCACCGGAGGAGCTGTAGCCCAGCATCCGTGTGGACGGGATGGCGTGCTGATGCCTCTCATCGGGCCGGCGCTGACGCATCCATGCCAGATCCAGCGTGGCAGTCGCCTCATCCGCGGCAGTGAACCGCGGCTGCGTGAGCCCTGGGACATCCAAGGGCGACGGGATGCACCACCCCGGCAGGAAGAGACCCACCTGGGTGATGGCATGGGGGACGTCGAGGTCCTCGGGACTCTCCATGAGTGCCGGTCGATCGCTCGGGCGATCATCGGGTGTAAAGGTGACACACCACGGGAGGCCTCCGGGGTCTGCAGCGTCATACCCGTAGGACTGCAGGTCATGGAACACCTGCAGGTAGCCCGAACTCGGCAGGAGAGCACGAGCACGCGCCGGCCACGTCCGCTCCTGGGGCTCACCCAGGGCAGCATGGACGTCGGCCAAGTGGAACGTTGCCACATGGGCGAGTGGCCTGCCGGAGGCATCCCTCGGCCACGCCTCGTGAAGGGCGGCAGGGCCTCCCAGCCAACTGACGTGCGCACCCGAATCCCACCACTCCGCCAGTTCGGCCTCGCCGGGTTCAAACGACCGCTCACTGAAGACAGAAGTCTGCTTCGGGGTGAAGGAGCCGAGGTCGACACCCCGGTGACCCAACCATTCGAGAGCGATGTCCTCACTCCCGTGAATGGGAACTGAACCAGGCATCAAGGTCGTCCTCTCCTCAAGGCCCAGCCTCACTCGTGCGAGTCAGAGCGGGCGGCCTGACTGCCGCTCTCCCTCAGATCTTCACTCCACAGTGGCGCAGAAGTGACACGCCACCCTGACACCTCTTCGTCCAGCTCTGCCGATCCACCCAGGCGCGCGTGGTCTCATGCGAGGCGGCGGCGGGGCCGGGGTGGCGTGGCGGCGGGGACGGGGACGGTCACGGGAGGCGAGTGTAGGCGGGCCTGCGAGCCGGATCAGGCGGAGGACGGCTCCACCGCCACGGCGCGGAAGAGGAAGCCGTCCTGCTCCTGTCCCACGGCGAGCGTCTCGAAGGTGAACGAGACCCGCGCACCGACGGCCGCGCCGCGGAACCCGCCGGCGTCGGGCAGGTGGGAGAAGTGCGCCCAGCACCCGCCCGGGGTGTCCGGGGAGTCGAGCACGCCCCACCCCTGATCGTCATGCCACACGGCGACGACACCCTCCGAGCGCTGAGGGCCGGTGGACGAGCCACTCAGAACAGACCACCGCCCCGGGAGATCTCGTGCCGACTGCCCGAGCCGGAGCCGGAGACCCGGTCCCACTTGTCCTGGAACAGGCGTCCGAACAGCACGAGGGCGCCCACGCCGATGAGCACGAGGCCGAGCACGGAGAGCACGTCCCCCGCGCCTCCCCGGAGGACGACCGCCAGGACGAACGCGACGGCACCGACCGCCATGGCGATGACCGGTAGCGCGGCCCTCACGCCGACGCTCCCGTGCCGGTGGTGGCATGCGTGAGCACGTGCTCGGCCACGGCCCGCAGCACCCCGCGTCCCCGGGCGCTCTCGGCGGGCGAGGTGAGCAGCACCCCGGCAGGGCGGCCGTCCACCTCGGCGACGACGCTGCCGGGACCGTCCAGCCGGGCGCGCAGGGCCTGCGCGCTCATCCGGCCCTGGACGAAGCCGTGCTCGGCGCGCTGCTCCGGGGTGAGCGCGTCCCGGCTGTTGGCGGCGTAGAGGGGCTGGACCCAGGCCGCGTCCTCGGCGCGGAGCGGGCGGACGTGGACGGATTCGTCGGTGGTGCTCATGGTCATGAGGGTAGCCCCGCGCCGCCGGCGGCGCCGCGGATGGTGGTGACCACGCGGGTGAGCGCGGGCCGGCGGGGCGTGGACGAGAAACCGAAGCGCGTGGGCGGGTCCACCGGAGCCAGCGCCCCGAGATCCTGCCCCTCCCAGCGGGCCCCGATGCCGACGACGTCCCGCACGTCCGTGGCTCCGTAGAACTCGCGCCGGCCCTGCCCCGCGGTGCCGCGCGTGCGGACCCCGGGCATCACCACGCGGGCGATCGGGTCCGAGAGTGCGCAGAACGCGGGATGGGAGGCCACGGACGCCGGGACCAGGCGCAGCGCCCAGCCCAGCGGCCGGCGTCGGCCCAGGTGCGCTGTCAGGGTGAGCGACGGCGTCGTGACGGTGAGGGCGCCGGCGGTGAGGTCCGCGGTGACGGGCGCGATGCGCACCTCGTCGAAGCGGTAGGTGGCGGTCACGAAGTCGGCGACCTGAGGGGTGGGCGCGAGGAGGAGCCGGTGGCCGTCCGAGCGCTCGACCATGACGTCGCTGAAGGCCCCCAGCGGCGAGTCCGGCCAGGTCCCGACGACGACCCGCGTGCCCTCCGCTGTGCCCACCCCGAGGATGTGGCCGCGGAAGCGCCAGACGACCGGGGACGGCGACGGAGTGGAGGCGGCGGTCATGCCCCCGAGCGTAGCCGCAGCGGCGGGAGCCCCCGTCGGGCCACGGGCACCGGACCGAGACGGCTCAGCGTGCCCCGCGCCACTGCAGGACCTGCAGGGCGGCGGCGACGTCGACGGGGTTCTCGGCCAGCGGCCGCGGGAGCAGGTCGTCCGCGCGGGCGAGGCGCCGGATGACGGTGTTGCGGTGGGTGTAGAGGCGTTCGGCGGTGCGGGAGGTGTTGAACCTCTCCTGGACGCACGTCAGGACGGCGTCGTGGATCTCGGGCGGCGCGGCGGCGAGGTCCCCCAGGACGTCGGCGACGTACCCGTCCGCGCGCGCGGGATCGGCGGTGAGCAGGTCGACCAGACGGACGTCCTCGTACCGGGCGATGCGCCGGGACGAGGCCACGCGGGTCATCATCCGCTGGACGGCGGTGGCCTCGAGATGGCTGGTGCGGAAGCCCTCGAGGTCCCGGCCCGGCCGTCCGAGGGCGATGCTCACCTCGGGGTGTCCGGCCAGCCGCCCGGCGAGGTCGGCCACGGCGGGCACGTCGGCCATGGGCAGCCACAGCCAGCGGGACGCGGAGCTGGCGACGACGACGAGCCGACGGTCGGCTCCGCCCGCCCGGGCCAGCGCGTCGGCGGCCGCCTCCAGTGCGAGAGGGTCCGCCCCCAGAGCGGTCCACACGACGGCGGCGACGTGCGGGCCGGTGAGGGGATGGCCGAGCCGGACCTCGGCCCGCGCCCGGCTGACGGGCTGCCCCTCGAGGATGCGGGCGACGAGGGCCCGACGCTCGGCGTGGCTGCCGCCGTGGAGCTGTTCCCGCTCCTCCTCGAGGGCGGCGGAGACGGCGTCGATGGTGTCGTCGATGAAGGTGGCGATGGACAGCAGTGACACGTCGAGCAGCTCCTGGAGGAGGGCCGGATCCTGGGTGAGCTCGAAGCAGATGGCCATCCACCGTCGTGTGGCCAGGCCCTGGCCGGTGCGGTAGCTGTCCAGTGCGGTGCGTCCCAGGCCGCGGCGGTCGAGGTCGCGTGCGGTCTCGAGGCTGCTCGCCTCGAGGTGGGGGGCGACGCGGCGGCCGGGCGACCTCACGTTCGCGGCGGCCCAGTGCAGCAGGTTGGCCGTGGTGGTGCGGCGCACGCCCTCCGCGAGGACCGGGTCGGCGGCGATGGCCTCCATGCGGGTGCCGGCCAGGGCGGCGGCGTCGAGCGTCCACTCCGGACGGGGATGGAGCGCGAGCTCGGCCCCACGGCGCAGGAGGCGGCGCGCCTCGGGCGAGGGGGTGGGCCACGGTTCGTCCATGGAGACAGTGTGCATCATGGGAGGTATCTGTCAGGTGCAGATCGCCCTATCAACGGGCGTGACGCCCCGGGAGACTGTGGGACCGAGCACATCCGAACCGCCTCGGGGCCCGCCGGGCCCCGCACCGCACCGCCAGGAGAGACCATGCCGCACCGTTCCGCCACCGAGGCCGCGAGCCCCGTGCCCGACGCCGTCGAGCACGTCGACGTCCTGATCGTCGGGGCCGGACTCTCCGGCATCGGCGTGGGCGCCTCGCTCACGCGGACGCTGCCCCACAAGAGCTTCGTCATCCTGGAGGGCCGCGGCTCCTCCGGGGGCACCTGGGACCTGTTCCGCTACCCCGGCATCCGCTCGGACTCCGACCTGACGACGTTCGGCTACGACTTCAAGCCCTGGCGGCAGCGGGAGGCGATCGCGGACGGCGCGCAGATCCTGGAGTACCTCCGCGAGACCGTCCAGGAGAACGACCTCGAGGGGCGCATCCGCTATCACCACCGGGTCGTGGGCGCGGCATGGTCCTCGGAGACCGCCCGCTGGACGGTGACGGTCGAGCGGACGGACACCGGGGAGGAGCTGCTCTTCAGCGCGGGATGGCTGTTCTCCGCGGGCGGCTACTACAACTACGCCCACGGCCACACCCCTCACTTCGAGGGACGGGACCGCTTCCAGGGGCGGATCGTGCACCCGCAGCACTGGCCGGAGGACCTGGACTGGACGGGCAAGAGGGTCGTGGTGATCGGCAGCGGCGCCACCGCCGTCACCCTGGTGCCCTCGATGGCCGACGAGGCCGCCCACGTCACCATGCTGCAGCGGACCCCCACTTACGTCATGCCCATCCCCCGGGAGGACAGGCTGGCCCTGCGCCTGCGCCGCCGGTTCGGTGACGAGCGGGGCCACGCCCTGGCCCGGCGCAAGAACATCTTGAAGCAGCGGGCGATCTGGGGGTTCTGCCAGCGGTTCCCCGGTGCGGCCCGCAGGACCATCCGGCGGTTCAACGAGGAGCGCCTGCCCGCGGGCTTCCCCGTGGACGAGCACTTCAACCCGCCGTACGACCCGTGGGACCAACGGCTGTGCGCCGTCCCCGACGGCGACCTCTTCCGGGCCATCCGCACCGGCGACGCCTCCGTGGTCACCGACCGGATCGTCACGTTCACCGAGACCGGCATCCTGCTGGAGTCGGGTCGGGAGCTGGAGGCGGACGTGATCGTCACGGCCACCGGGCTGACCATCCAGCTTCTCGGCGGCCTTGACCTGACCGTCGACGGGCGCCCCGTGGACGTCACCGACAGCGTGGCGTACCGCGGCATGATGCTCAGCGGCGTCCCGAACTTCGCCATGGCGATCGGCTACACGAACTCGTCCTGGACGTTGAAGATCGGCCTGGTGTGCGAGTACTTCTGCCGGCTCCTGACCCACATGGACGAGCACGGCCAGGACGCCGTGCGGGCAGTGGCCGACCCCGGCATGGAGACGCGGCCACTGCTGGACTTCGGTGCCGGGTACGTGCAGCGCGCCCTGGAATCGATGCCCCGGCAGGGCACCGCCGCCCCGTGGCTGATGTCGATGGACTACTTCCAGGACGTGCGGACCCTGCGCCGCGGCCCCGTCGTGGACGAGCACCTGGAGTTCGCGGTCGCCGGATCGGGGGCCCGCGCATGAGCGCCGCAGTCGAGTGGCAGCCGGACATCCTCGGCGAGGGCTACGAGCAGACGATCTTCGAGCTCGGCCCCGACCCGGACGGTCAGGGCGAGGTGCGCGCGGTGCTGGTGCGGCGCGTCCCCCGGGCGGGCGAGGAGGTGCAGGGAGCCGTGCTGTACGTGCACGGCTTCGCCGACTACTTCTTCCAGACCGAGCTGGCAGACTTCTTCGCCGCCCGGGGCTTCGCCTTCTACGCCCTGGACCTGCGCAAGAGCGGCCGGGCCCGCGTGGCCGAGCAGCACGGCCACTACGCCTCGAACCTGCGCCAGTACGACCTCGAACTTGACCGTGCCGTCAAGGTCATCACCCTGGAGAACCCCAAGAAGCCGCTCCTCGTGGTGGCGCACTCCACCGGCGGGCTCATCACCCCCCTCTGGCTCGACCGGCGCCGCCGCGAACGGCGCACCGGCCGGATCGCCGGCCTGGTGCTCAACAGCCCCTGGCTGGACCTGCAGGGCCGCCCCGCCATGCGCAGCGCCGCCTTCACGGTCGGCCTGCGGGCCCTCGCCCGGGTGAAGCCGTTCCGTCCCGTCACGACGACCGCCACCGTGTACGGGCAGTCCCTGCACGTCGGCGACGGCGGGGAGTGGGACTACGACCTGGAGCTGAAGCCCCACGCCGCCTTCCCGGTGACCGCCGGCTGGCTGAGCGCGATCCGCCGCGGCCATGCCCGCGTCCACCGCGGCGTCGAGGTCGGGGTCCCCACGCTCGTCCTGCACTCCGACCGCAGCCACTTCTCCCGCACCCGCTCGGAGGACTCGGACGTCTCCGACGTCGTCCTGGACGTCACACAGATCGCCGCGCGGGCGCCGTCGCTGGGGAAGGACGTCGAGGTCGTCGAGGTCCCCGGGGCGCGTCACGACGTGTTCCTCTCCCGGGAGGGCGCCCGCCGGGACGCCTACGCGAAGGTCGCCGACTGGCTCGGGCGGCACCCGATGACCGCCGCGGACCGGGTGTGAGGGCCGGACGGAGCACGAGCGGGCCGACGACGACGTCGAGGAGCCGGACGAGAAGACCTACGGGGAGGCCTCCGAGGAGGGTGCCGACCGGCTGCACCGATCGTGGCCGGCCCTGCCGGCCACCGGATTCCTCGGCGGGGTGGAGATGACCGTCGGACTGCTGGCGTACCCGCTCGCCCTGCACGAGACCGGCAGCCACCTGCTGGCGGGCGTGGCGCTCTCAGTGGAGTTCATCGCCCTGTTCCTGGCGCACGCCGAGCTGTTCACCGAGGGGTTCTTCTACCCGATCATGGCCATCGTCGACGGCCGGGGCACCTGGCTCGAGCTGCTGCGGCTGTGGGGCGTCACCCTCGCCACGAACCTGCTCGGCGGCTGGGTCACGGTCGGGCTGATCGCTCTGGTGTTCCCCCAACTCCACCCGGACCTGGCCGAGACAACCCACCATTTCCTCGAGATCGGCCTGAGCTGGCAGGGCGCCGCGTTTGCCCTGCTGGCGGGGACGGCCATCACCCTGATGACCCGGATGCAGGCCGGCGCCGAGGACGCACCCACGAGGGTGGCGGCCGCCGTGGCCGGCGCCGTGGTGCTCGGCGGCGGCTCGCTGTTCCACTCGGTGCTGGACTCGGTAATCATGTTCGGCGCCATCCACTCCGGGGCCGCGGGCATCGACTACCTCGACTGGTTGGGGTGGATCTGGTGGGTCATCCCCCTGAACATCCTCGGCGGGCTGCTCCTGACCACGGGGCCGCGCGTGCTGCGCTCGGTGGAGGCGAGGGACTGAGCCGCTCCCCCGACGACGACGAAGCCCCGCGGGGATCACGCGGCAGGGTCCTCCTGCGGCGTGTTCGGCGCCACCGCCCGACGCCTGTCCAACACCACCGGACCCCGATCATCGAAACCACCCGTATGCCCGGCCCGCTCCCACGCCCGGTGATGCAGCACCTTGAACAACCCCGACCTGAAGCGCCCTGGGTTTCGTTCCGACCTACTTCCTCAAGGAGGATCGGAACATGCCCCAGAAGTACACCCCCGAGTTCAAGGCCCGTGCCCTGAAGCTCATCGAAGAACGCGTCCGTGCCGAGCAGTGCTCGGGCTGGGTCGCCTGCACTGTCGTGGGCGAAGCCCTCGGCGGGATCTCACCGCACACCCTGCGGAACTGGTGGAAGCAGGACCGCATCGATCAGGGCGAGGCTCCAGGGCTGAGCACCGCTGAAGCCGAGGAGATCACCAAGCTGCGCAGAGAGAACCTCGAGCTGCGCCGCGCGAACGAGATCCTGCGCAAGGCCTCGGCTTTTTTCGCAGCGGAGCCAGGCCGCCCCACGACGAGATGATCGCGTTCATCGACGAACACCGCGATCAGTTCGGGGTCGAGGCCATCTGCCGCACGCTGAGTGCGACGCAGTGTGGGTTCATCATCTCGACGTAAGCTACCGTGCCGCGAAGAGGCGGCCGCCCTCTGACAGGGCCGTGGAGGACGAGCTCCTCGTTCCCGAGGTCCGTCGGATCCACGCCGAGAACTACGGGGTCTACGGGGTACGGAAGATGCATCAGGCGGTCGTGCGTGCTGGCTGGGAGATTGGCCGTGACCACGTCGGGCGGCTGATGAAACTCGCCGGTGTGGAAGGCGTACGCCGTGGCCGCAAGCCGATCACCACGAGGCCGGCAGGTGAGCCGGATACCCGCCCTGACCTGGTCGAACGCAGGTTCACCGCGGAAGGCCCGCACCAGTTGTGGGTCGCTGACATCACCTACGTGAGGATCCTGAGCCGGTTCTGCTACGTCGCGTTCATCACTGACGTGTTCACCCGTCGCATCGTGGGATGGGCGGTCTCGGGCAGCCTTGATACCGCGGGGCTGCCGTTGCTCGCCCTGGAGCACGCCCTCGTGGGCACCGGTGCAAGCCGTGGCCGCCAAGGCCTGGTGCACCACTCGGATCGCGGCAGCCAGTACGTCAGCTTGGCCTACTCGGATGCGCTCATCACGGCGGGGGTGAGCGCTTCGGTGGGCACCGTGGGCGACTCTTACGACAACGCCCTGGCTTAAGACCGTGAACGGGCTCTACAAGGCCGAGCTCATCCACTCCAAGCGGATCTGGGAGTCCGTGCAGGCGGTCGAGCTGGCCACCATGGGGTGGGTGCACTGGTGGAACACCACTCGCCTCCACGAGACCCTCGGCTACCGCACTCCCGCAGAAGTTGAGACGGCCTACACTCACGATCAGGATTCAGCGCCCGTTGCGTCCTGACCTCGGAATGAAACCCAGGGCGCTTCACGTCGAACCAGCCCTAAGGGATGGCCCTCCTGCCGTCGAAGCAGGGGCTGGCCTCACCCAGGGCGGCCCATCATCCGCTGACGGCACCACACCTCCAAGGACGGCCCGTCCACCGAACGGGCCCTCCTTGGGATTGTGGTGCGGCGATGCCGGTCAGGTCGCGGGCAGCTCCTGAAGCATCTGTTCCATCTCGGTGATCTCGGCCTCCTGGTCGGCGATGACCTGCTCGGCGAGCTGCACGGCCTGCGGGTTCTGGCCGTCCTTGGCCTCGTCCTTGGCCATGTCCACGGCGCCCTTGTGGTGGGCGGTCATCTGCTCCAGGTACAACCGGGCGGCCTCGGTGCCCTGGGCCTGCTCCAGGGCGGCCATGTCCTCCTCGGACATCATCCCGGACATCCCGCCGTGGTCCATGCCCTCCATATCGCCCATGTCTCCCATGTCCACGGGGTCTTCACCCCAGGCGGTGAGCATGGCGTTCATGCGCTCGATCTCCGGGCCCTGGGCGTCGATGACCTTCTGGGCGAACTCGGCCACCTCGGCCGGGATCTCATCCTTGGCCAGCAGCATCTCGCTCATCTCCACCGCCTGCTGGTGATGCGGGATCATCATCTGAGCGAACATCACGTCCGCGTCATTGTGCTCGGCGGAGACCTCCTCGGCCGAACCGGTGGCCGAGCTAGTAGCCGATTCCGTGGCGGACGGTGTCGCGGTGTCCGTAGCCGCGGGGGTGGCGGCGGGGGCGGAGCCGGTCGCGGTGGCCGAGGCCTCAGCGCCGGCGTTCTCGTCCTGGGCCCCGGTGCCGCAGGCGGTCAAGGTCAGGGCGGAGGCCAGGGTCAGGGCGGTCAGCGTCATGGTGCGTTTCATGGTGGGTCCTTTCATGGTGGGTTGAGGGTTCACGCCAAGGGGCGAGATCAGGAAACTGCAGCCGGCTGAAGGGCAGCCTGCGACCGGGGGCGCTCGAGAGGAGCCAGGTGCTCCGGGTCCAGGTCGGTGCGGCGCAGCAGCTGGGCGTTGAGGGCCACCACGATGGTGGAGACGGACATCAGGATCGCGCCCACCGCGGGGGAGAGCACGAAGCCGATCGGGGCCAGCACGCCGGCGGCCAGCGGGACGGCGAACACGTTGTATCCGGTGGCCCAGACCAGGTTCTGGATCATCTTAGTGTAACTGGCCTTGGACAGGTGGATCATGGATAGCACGGCACGGGGGTCATTGCCGGCCAGCACCACGCCGGCCGATTCCATGGCCACGTCGGTGCCGGCGCCGATGGCGATGCCGACCTCGGCCCGGGCCAGGGCCGGGGCGTCGTTCACGCCGTCCCCGACCATGGCCACGGACAGGCCCCGGGCCTGCAGTTCGGTGACCTTGGTGTCCTTGTCCTGGGGAAGGACCTCGGCGAAGACCTCGTCGATGCCCAGATCCCGCGCCACGGCCTCGGCGACCTGGCGGGCGTCGCCGGTGATCATCGCGACCTTGACCCCCCGGGCGTGCAGGGCGGCCACGGCGGCCCGGGACTCGGGGCGGATCTTGTCCTCCACGGCGACCGCGCCGATAACGGACCCGTCGCGGACCACATGCAGCACCCCGGCCCCCCGATCCGTCCAGGCCCGGACATCGGCGGCCAGTGCCTCGGGGGTGTCCAGGGTGAGCTCGCGCAGCATGTTCGGCCCGCCGACGAGGACCTCGGCCCCGGCCACGGTGGCCGTGACCCCGCGGCCGGTGGCGGCCTGGAATCCGGTGCCGCGCAGGCCCAACCGGGCGGCCTCGGCATGACTGGTGGCGGCGGTGACGATGGCCCGGGCCACCGGGTGCTCGCTGTCGGCCTCGGCCGCGGCGGCGTAGGCCAACAGCTCGGCCTCGGAAATGCCGGGCGCCGCGGCGACACCGGTGACGGCATGGGCGCCCTCGGTCAGGGTGCCGGTCTTGTCAAAGAGCACCACGTCGATGGTCCGCATCTTCTCCAGGGCCATCCGGTCCTTGATCAGCAGCCCGGCCTTGGCGGCGCGTTCGGTGGAGATCGCGATCACCAGCGGGATGGCCAGGCCCAGGGCGTGCGGGCAGGCGATCACCAGCACGGTCACGGTGCGGGTGACCGCATCGGTGGGCTGACCGATCACGGTCCACACGATCGCGGTGATGATCGCCGCCCCCAGGGCGAACCAGAACAGCAACGCGGCGGCCCGGTCCGCCAACGCCTGGGCCCGGGAGGAGGACTCCTGGGCGTCGGCGACCATCCGCTGGATCCCGGCCAGAGCGGTGTCGGCGCCGACGGCCTCGATGCGCACCCGCACGGTGTTGTCGGTGGCCACGGTCCCGGCCACCACCCGCTCCCCGACGGTGCGGGCCACGGCCCGGGATTCGCCGGTGATCATCGACTCGTCGAACTCCGCGGCGCCTTCCAGGATGGTCCCGTCGGCCGGCACGCGGGCCCCGGAGCGCACCAACACGGTGTCCCCGACCGCCAGCTCGCCGACGGGCACGGTCACGGTGTCTCCGTCCACGATCTTCTCGGCCTTCTCCGGCAGCAGCGCGGCCAGGGCGTCCAGGGCGGAGGATGCCGCGCCGAGGGCGCGCATCTCCATCCAGTGCCCGAGCAGCATGATGGTCACTAGCAGGGCCAGTTCCCACCAGAAGTCCAGCATCAGGTCCCCGATGCCCAGGGAGGTGATCCAGGAGGCGACGAAGGCCACGGTGATGGCCATCGCGATCAGCAGCATCATCCCCGGCTGGCGGGAGCGCACCTCGGTGAGTCCGCCCTTGAGGAAGGGGGCGCCGCCGTAGAGGTAGATCACGGTGCCCAGCACCGGGGCGATCCACGCCGAACCGGGGAACTCAGGGACGTGGTAGCCCAGCAGTTGTCCGACCATGTGGCTGAAGAACACCACCGGGAGTGACAGCACCAGCGAGACCCAGAACCGGTTCTTGAACATCGCGGTGGAATGCCCGGCGTGCTTGCCGTGGTCATGGACCTGGTGCTCCTCGTCCAGGGCCGAGTGGGCGTGGCCCTGGGGCATGGCCTGCCCGTGGGTGGCCGCGTCCGCGGGGTGGTGGGCGGCATGGTCGGTGTGGTTGGCGTGGCCGGCGTGGGAGTTCGGGTCTGGGTGTTCGGCGGTCTGGTCGGTGGGGTGATCGTGGTGGTGCGGGGTGCTCATGGTGTTCCTTCTGCTCGGCGGTCTGTTCGGCGACCGGCTCGGCGGTGGGGCGCCGACCTCGAGGGGATGGGTCGGTTAGATCCGGACGCGGTAGCCGGCCGCTTCGATGGCCGTCCGCACGGAGTCCGCGGAGGCGGGCCCGGTCACGGTGACGGGGGAGGCCCCGCCGGCGACCAGTTCGACCCGGACATCGTCCACCCCGTCCAGGGCGCTCACGGCCTCGGTGACGGAGCCCACGCAGTGTCCGCAGGTCATGCCCTCCACCTGGTAGGTCGCGTCGCCGGCGCTCGTCCCGGTTGGGTCGGCACTCTGGCGCCCTGCGGTGGCGTCGGCGGCTGGGGCGCAGCACGAGCAGCCGTTGGTGGCCCCCGGCAGCGGGGTGCGGGCGGATTCGGTCATGACGGTCTCCTTCGGGTCTGAGGGCGGCGCCGGACGGCGCCTCTCCTCTTGGTATATACCCACCGGGGGTATCATTCAAGGGGTGGAGCGCCGGTGTTCACGGTGGATAAATGGGTGCGCCGGTAGGTGGGCTGGTCGGGGGGCTGCTTGGTGGGCAGGTCGATGGTGAACGTCGCCCCGGCCGTGGTGGAGGTGGCGCTCAAGGTGCCGCCGTGGGTCTGGATGAGAGCTCGGGAGATGGCCAGGCCGACCCCGGAGCCGCCGTGGTCACGGTCGCGGGCGGTGTCCCCGCGGTAGAAGCGTTCGAAGACGTGCGGCAGGTGCTCGGGAGAGATCCCCTCCCCGGTGTCGGTGACGCTGAGCGTAACCCCGGACGGGCTTTGTCGGGCCTCGAGGGTGACCCGGCCCCCGGCCGGGGTGTGGCGCAGGGCGTTGGTGAGCAGGTTGCCCAGGACCTGGCCCATGCGCTGGCGGTCCACGTCCACGGCCAGGCCCGGATCGGCGTCCATGGTCAGGGCCACGCCCTTGGTGGCGTAGGCCTCCTTGTGGGCCTCGGTCGCGGCATGCAGCAGCCCGCTGACCCCTTGGGGGCTGCGGTCCAGTTCGATCCGGCCCTCCTCGGCGCGGGAGACGTCGTTGATGTCCTCCACCAGCCGGGTCAACCGGGCCAGCTGCTCGCCCATCAGCTCACCGGTGGGCTCGTCCCAGTGGGACACCCCGTCTTGCAGGGCCTCGTGGTAGACGGTCAGCACGGAGACGGGGGTGCGCAGCTCGTGGGCCAGGTCCGAGAGCATCCGTCGACGGGTGTCCTCGGTGCGCTGAAGCCGTGCGGCCATGGTGTTGAAAGACCCTGCCAGCTCCTCCACCTCGGTGCCGGCGCCCATGGCCGGCACGCGGGTGTCGTACCGTCCACCGGCCATGGCCTTGGCCGCCTGGGTCAGGGCGTTGATCGGACTCTGGATCCGGCGGGCGACATGCCAGGTCAATGCCAGACAACAGATCAAGGCCGTGGCCAGGGCCACGCCCAGGGTCCAGAAACTGGCGTCCCGGTAGGCCTGCTCCACGTGCAGCATCTGGGCTGCATCGTGTCCGGCCCCGGCCTGTTCCAGGTGCTCGTGGAACAGTGGTGGGCCGGCCAGGGAGGCCACCACCACCGCGGCCAGCACGCTGGCCCCCACCACCAGCAGCTGGGCGAGGAAGAACCGGGCCGCTAATCCTTGGTAGCGCCGCCGGCCGGTCATTGCTCCGCCATCCGGTAGCCGACCCCGCGGACGGTGTCGATATAGCGGGCCGGGTCCGCGTCGAGCTTGCGGCGCAGGTTCTTGATGTGCACGTCCACGAGCCGTTCATCGCCCACCCAGGCCGGGTCCCAGACGATATCGATCAGCTGGCGCCGGGAGAAGGCCTGGTGCGGGCGCCCCGACAAGGCGGCCAGCAGGTCGAACTCCGTGCGCGTTAGTTGCACCACCTGGCCCGACACGCGGGCCTCGTGGGCGGCCAGGTCGATGACCAGGTCACCGCAGACCCGTTCCGGTTCGGGGGCTGACACCGTTGTGCGCGGCCGGCGCATGACCGCCCCCACCCGGGCGACCAGCTCCCGGACGCTGAAGGGTTTGGTGATGTAGTCATCTGCCCCCACCGCCAATCCCTCCAACCGGTGGTGCTCATCGCCGCGGGCGGTGAGCATCAGCACATAGCACTCGGAGAAGGCCCGCACCCGCCGGCACACCTCGATCCCGTCCAGCCCGGGCAGGCCCAGGTCCAGGACCATCACGTCGGGCTCGTGAACCCGGGCGGCCTGCACTGCGGCCGGGCCGGTGCGGGTGAGAGCCACCTCGTAGCCGGCCCGCTCCAGGTAGGTGGCCACCATGCGCGCCAGCGGCTTCTCGTCATCGACCACCAACACCCGGCCGGCCGCCAGACCAGTCCCAGTGTCAGTCCCAGTGCCAGAGTTCATGGGTCCAGTCTCGCTCTGTCTCGCGCCCCGGCGGCTCAGAACGGTGCCGGGGCGGGGAATCTTCATCGAATCTTCAAGGCAAACCGCCCCATCCCGGCGCGTCACCGGCCGACAATGGTAGAAGCCCCGCCTTTTGGCCCGGGGCGGAAAGGCTCCATGACCCCCCTGACCCGCAGAACCCTGATCGCCGGCGGGCTGACCCTGCTCGGCGCTGGCACCCTCACCGCCTGCGCCGCGCCGAACCCCGCGACATCCCCGGCGGCCGGCACCGGCACGCAGGGCACCGGCACGGCCATCACCCACGTCCACGCCCTCACCCGGGACCCCGAGTCCGGTGAGGTGCTGCTGGCCACCCACCAGGGCCTGTTCCGGCTCCAGGACGGGGAGCTGACCCAGGTCGGTCCGGTCGTGGACTTCATGGGCTTCACCCTGACTCCCGAGGGCCGTTATCTGGCCTCCGGTCACCCCGCGCCGGGCACCGACCTGCCCGAGCCGCTGGGCCTGGCCGAGTCCACCGACCGGGGCCAGAGCTGGACGGTGCTCTCCCGCGGCGGCGCATCCGATTTCCACGCCCTGGCCGCCGGCCCGAACGGGGTCCTCGGCTTCGATGGGCAACTGCGCGCCAGCACCGACGGCCTCACCTGGCAGAGCCTTGAGATCCCCGTCGCCCCGGCATCGCTGGCGATCTCCCCCCAAACCGGGACCGTGCTGGCCACCACCGAAACCGGCATGTTGCGCTCGACCGACCACGGCGCGACCTGGACCACCCTGGACACCCCCCAGCTGATGCACCTGGTCGCCTGGGCCGATGACACCACCGCCGTGGGCGCCGGCACCGAGGGACACCTGCTGACCAGCACCGACGCCGGCGACACCTGGACCGCCAGCGACCGCCTGGTCGGCACGGCCACCGCCCTGGGAGCGGGCATCACCGACGACGGGCAGACCGAAGCACTGCTGGTCGTCGGCTCGACCGTGCTGTCCACCACGGACGGCGGGAACACCACCGAATCGCTGCTGTGAAGCGCCCTGGGTTTCGTTCCGATCCAGCTGAAGGAGAATCGGAACATGCCCAAGAAGTACAGCCCTTCAGCTGCGTGAACGCGCCGTGCGGATGGTCTTCGAACGCCAAGCCACCCAGGGAGGGCCTCGCTCACACTCGATCCGGGCCATCGCCCCGCAAGTCGGCGTTGGCGAGGAGACCCTGCGGATGTGGTGCAACCGCCACGGCCACCAGGCAGCACCAGTGCCTGCCGGCGAGAGCATGCAGGAGGAAAACAAGCGCCTCAAGCGTGAGCTCGCCGAGGCCCGCCGGGCCAACGAGATGGCGGACGAGCGATCAGAGCTCATCGCCAGCGAGATTCGCGCATGGCTCGCGCGACGCAAACTGACCCAGGGTGACCTGGCCCGGCATCTCGGGATCGCACGCAGTGCCGTAAGTGTTCGCATGAGCGGGGCTCGGGACTTCACGCTGGTCGAGCTGATGGAGATTGCGGAGTGGCTCGACGTCACCCTCGCCGACCTCTTGGGACCGGAGATTCTGCGGACACGACGAAGCCCCCGCACCGAACTGGTCGGCGCAGGGGCTTCTGAAGCTTCTGAGAAGCTCCTCCGGTTGGACTCGAACCAACAACCCTTCGATTAACAGTCGAATGCTCTGCCAATTGAGCTACGGAGGAATACGCGTTGCCCTGCGGCTTCCCGCGGGGCAACGGAGAAGAGGCTAGCAGAGGGGGCGGTGTGCCGCCAAGTCGGCGCGGGACACCGCCGCGGTGGGGCGCAGGCCGTGTCAGACCGGGCGGGCACCCTCGGCCTCGAGCCGCTCCTTGAGCCGGTCGAGGTACCACCGGGGACCGGAGTCGGTCATGATGCCCACGCCGCCGTCGGTGGGCTCCACAGGGTCGATCATGCCCTGGTCCAGGTAGGCCCACTCCTGTTCGGGCGTCATGAAGAGCGAGGCGGGCGTGGGTCGGGCGGCGGGCCTGTCGGCGGGGGTGCGGTGCTGCATGGACGGCATCCTGCCCTGCGGGGCGGCGTCATGCCAGGGGCTGAACGGCCCGGCGTCGCTGGCACAGCACTCCCGCACAGTGTTCTCATGGGTTGACAGGTCGGTGGGATGCGTCCCGCCGCACCGACGCACACGAAGACCGCCGATGAAGGGAGTCCCTCCGATGGCTGACCTGAAGAGGACCCTGTCCCTCTCCGCGGGCGCGCTACTCGCCCTCACCGCCGTCACCGGTTGCGGCACGCAGGCCGAAAATGCCGCCGAGGACGCCGCCTCGGGTGCACAGAGCGCCGCCCAGGACGCCGCCTCGGGTGCACAGAGCGCCGCTTCGGGTGCTGCGAGCGCCGCCACCTCCGCCGCCGGCGCCGCCTCCTCCGAGATGACCGACGACGACGAGTCCTCGGGCGCCGTGGCCGACCCGGACGCCCAGGCCGCCGTGGACGCGGTCCTGGCTCAGCACGCGGGCGGCACCGTCACGGCCCTGGACCGCGACGACGACGAGGACGAGCGCTGGGAGGTGGACGTCGTCGTCGACGACCAGGTCAAGGAGCTGACTGTGGCCGCCGACGGCACCGTCACCGAGTCGGAGACCGACGACGCCGACGACGAGGACGTCGCCCAGGCGAAGGACGCCACGGTGGACGTCACCGCCGCGATCGAGGCCGCTCTCGAGGGCCGCGACGGCCAGGTCGTCGACGAGGTGGAGCTGGACGAGGACGGTGACCGACTCGCCTGGGACATCTCCCTGGACAAGGCGGATCGCCAGGACGCCGACGAGGTCCTCGTGGATGCCAAGACCGGCGAGGTCGTCTCCACCGACGGCTGATCCGCCCCCACGTCGACGGCGGCCCGTCTCCCCTGAGGGAGGCGGGCCGCCGTCGTGCTGGTCGCCTCGCCGCGCGCGGCCGGCCTCAGTCCGCGCGCAGGGCGCGGCGCTTGGCCTCCAGCTCCATGAGCTCGCCGTTGATGCGCAGGAACTCGTCGTGGTCCCCCTCGGGCCCGAGCCGCTGGAGCTGGCCGAGCAGCTCCTCCTTGCGGTGCACGATCTGCAGGGCGAAGAGCCGGTTCATGATGTCCCGGCAGTAGCGGTCCACGTCCTCGGCGGTGCGCGCGGGCAGGTCTCGGACCGCCAGTTCGGAGACGGTCCCGGCCACCTCCTCCGGCACGGCGTCCCGCACGGCGTCCACCCACCGCGAGGGCGTGGCCCCCGAGGAGCCGGCCACCTTCACCGCATGGTGCACGGCCGCGTACTGCGGGATGGTGAACCGCGCCTGGTACAGGGCCGTCCATTGCTCGGCGGAGAGCAGCGTGGGGTGCTGGAGCACGACCTCGAGGGACTCGCGCTCGCGCCGGGCAGTCGGGTCGCGCGGGTCCACGGGCACCACGATGGACGGGCGCGGCGCCGCCGGCCGCTCGTCCTGTGCGGGCCGGCCGACCGGGTCGGGGCGCTGCTCGCCCCGGCCCGCCCCGCGGCCGGCCTGGGCGACGGCCCGGTGCACGGCGTTGGGGTCCATGCCCAGCCATCCGGCCAGCTCCCGCTCGTAGCCTGGGCGCAGCACGGAGTCCTTGATGCCGGCGACGATCGGCGCGGCGTGCCGGAGGGCCCCGGCGCGGCCCTCCACCGTGTCGAGGTCGTGGTCCTTCAGCCCGGCCCGGATGGCGAACTCGAACAGGGGGCGGCGGGAGGCGATCAGCGCGCGCACCGCCTCCTCGCCCTTGGCCATGCGCAGGTCGCACGGGTCCATGCCGCTGGGCTCCACCGCCACGAAGGTCTTGGCCAGGAACCGGTGGTCCTCGTCGAACGCCTTGAGCGCGGCCTTCTGCCCGGCCTCGTCGCCGTCGAAGGTGAAGATCACCTCACCGCCCGTGCCGTCGTCGGTGATGAGGCGGCGGGCGACCTTGATGTGGTCCGCGCCGAAGGCGGTGCCGCACGTGGCCACCGCCGTGCCGACCCCGGACAGGTGCGCGGCCATGACGTCCGTGTAGCCCTCCACCAGGACCAGCTGTCGTTCCTTGGCGATGGCCCGCTTGGCCAGGTCGATGCCGTAGAGCACCTGCGACTTCTTGTACAGCGCGGTCTCGGGGGTGTTGAGGTACTTGGGGCCCGGGTCGTCGTCGTCCAGCTTGCGCGCGCCGAAGCCGATGGTCGCGCCGGTCATGTCGCGGATGGGCCAGAGGAGCCGGCCACGGAAGCGGTCGTAGAGCCCCCGTTGCCCCTCGGAGAACAGGCCGGAGGCGCGCAGCAGCTCGTCGTCCCGGAACCCCTGGGACCGCAGGTGCTCCAGCAGGTGCGACCAGCCCTGCGGCGCGTAGCCGAGCGAGAACTGCACCGCGTGCTCCTGCGTGAAGCCGCGGCCCGTGAGGAAGTCGCGCGCCGTCTGGGCCTCGGGGGTCGCGAGCTGGGCACGGAAGTACTCGTCCGCGATCTTATTGGCCTCCAGCAGCCGCTGGCGGCGGCCGACCTCGGCCCGGTCCGGGCCCTGGCCATCCTCGTAGTGCAGCTCCACGCCCGCGCGGGAGGCCAGCCGCTCCACCGTCTCGGTGAAGGAGGTGTGCTCCATCTCCATGAGGAAGCTGATCACGTCCCCGTGCTCGCCGCAGCCGAAGCAGTGGTAGGTCCCGACGCCGGGGCGCACGTGGAAAGAGGGGGTCCGCTCGTCGTGGAACGGGCACAGGCCCTTGAACGAGCCCACGCCGGCCGAGCGGAGGGTGACGTACTCCTCCACGATGCCCTTGAGGTCGGAGCGCTCGCGGACGAGGTCGATGTCCTTGCGCACGATCAGTCCGGCCATGCCCGCCAGTCTAGGCGTGGCGACCGGGCGCCCTGCCCGCCGTCCCCAGCGCGATCGGAATACGTCATACTGCTGTGACGGAATGGGTCGAAGCCGTGTACAGTCCCCGACTGAGGTAAGCCAGACCTCATCTCGGCAGCGTCGACCCGCGCAGCCCCGCCCGCCGACGACGCACCCCGCGTCCCTCGACACAGGAGCCCCCCGTGATCGCACGATCTCCCCTCGCCCTCACCGGCACCGCCGCCGCCCTGCTTCTCGGCCTCACCGCGTGTGCCGACGGCGGCACCCCCGCCGCCTCCTCGGCGCCGGCCGCCGGCTCCGCCTCCTCCGCAGCCCCCCAGGTCGGCGACGACGCGTCCGACGGCAAGGTCACCCTCTACTCCGGCCGCGACGAGAACCTCGTCCAGCCGGTGCTGGACCAGTTCTCCGAGGAGACCGGCATCGAGGTGGAGGTCCGCTACGACAAGACCGCCGCCATGGCCGCGCAGCTCATCGAGGAGGGCGACTCCTCCCCCGCCGACGTCTTCCTGGCCCAGGACGCGGGCGCCCTCGGCGCCACGGCGAAGGAGGGCGTGCTCACCGAGATGGACGAGAAGACCCTCGAGGCCATCCCGGAGCAGTACCGCGACGACGAGGGCCGCTGGGTCGGCCTCACCGGCCGCGTCCGCGTGCTCGCCTACAACGAGGACGCCGTGGCGCAGGAGGACCTGCCGGACAGCGTGTCCGAGCTGACCGAGGACGAGTGGAAGGGCCGCGTCGGCATCGCCCCCACGAACGCCTCGTTCCAGACCTTCGTGACCGCCCTGAACGTGGTGGAGGGCGAGGACGCCGCCCGCGAGTGGCTCACCGGCATGGCCGAGAACAACCCGCAGATCCGCGAGAAGAACGGCGAGATCCTCTCCGACGTGGACGCCGGCACCATCGACGTCGGCCTGATCAACCACTACTACCTGTACGAGATGGCCAAGGAGAAGGGCGTCGCCCCGGAGGACATGACGGCCTCCCTGCACTTCTTCGAGGACGGCGACCTCGGCTCGCTCGTGAACGTCTCCGGGATCGGCCTCGTCGGCGAGCAGGAGGACGCGGACGCGCAGCAGCTCGTGGACTACCTGCTCTCCGAGAAGGGCCAGCAGTACTTCGTCGAGGAGACCTTCGAGTACCCGATGATCGAGGGCGTCGAGCCCCCGGCCGGCCTGCCCGCACTCGAGGACCTCGAGGCCCCGGACGTGGACCTCAATGACCTGGACGACCTGCAGTCCTCCGTCCAGCTGATCCAGGAGTCGGGTCTGCTCTGAGGCCACTCCCCCGCCCCGCCGCCCGCCGCGGCGGGTCCCGCACCCCGCCGGCGCTGACCGCCGCGGCCCTCGTAGCCGCGGCGGCGGCGCTGGTACCGGTGGGATACCTGTTCCTGCGTGCGGCCGAGGGCGGCGTGCCGGCCTGGCTCGACGCCGTCGCCCGGCCCCGGGTGGCCGAGCTCGCCGCCACGTCCCTGGCCCTGACAGCCGTGGTCACCGCCGCCTGCCTGGTGGTCGGGGTCGGCGCTGCATGGCTCGTGACGCGGTCCGACACCCCCGGCCGGCGGTTCCTGGCGGTGGTGTTGGCCATGCCGCTGGCCGTGCCCTCGTTCGTGGCCGCGTTCACATGGGTGTCCGTCTCCGACCTGCTGCCGTGGGTGGACGGCGGCCGCCTCGAGGGATTCGGGGCCGCCGCCCTGGTGCTGACGCTCTACACGTACCCGTACGTCTACCTGCCCGTGGCGGCGGCGTTCTCCCGGACCGACCCGGCCCAGGAGGACGTGGCCCGCTCGCTCGGCCGGGGACCGTGGCGCACGTTCTTCACGGTGACCCTGCCGCAGGCCAGGCTCTCGATCGCCGGCGGCGGGCTGCTCGCCGCGCTCTACACGCTCTCCGACTTCGGCGCCGTGGCGATCCTGCGCCTGGACACGTTCACCCGCGCGATCTTCACCGCGCTCGAGGTGGGCTTCAACCGGCAGCTCGCCCTCGCGCTGGCCACCGTGCTCGTGGTGCTGACCTTCGTGATCCTGTGGGGTGAGGGGCGCACCCGACGCGCGATCCCCGCCGTCCGCACGGGCCGCACCGTCCGCCGCGCCCCCGCCCAGCGCCTGGGTCCCTGGCGGTGGCCGGCCGCCGCCGGGCTCGCCGCGGTCCTCGTGGCCGCCCTCGGGGTGCCCGGCGTGAGCCTCATCCGATGGATGGGCGCGGGCACGTCCCTGTCCGCCGCCGCGGACCGCTGGCTCGAGGCCGTGCTGGGCTCGCTCAGCCTGGCCCTGGCGGGCACGCTCCTGACGATGCTCCTGGCCCTGCCGGTCGGCGTCCTCGCCGCGCGCCACCCTGGGCGGGTGTCCCGCTGGGTCGAGCACGCGGTGTTCCTGGCCCACGGCCTGCCCGGCGTGGTCGTAGGCCTCTCACTCGTCTTCCTCGGCGCGTCCCTGGCGCGCCCGCTCTACCAGACGACGTGGATGGTCGCCTTCGCGTACGCCACCCTCTTCCTGCCATTGGCCGTCGCCGCGGTGAGCGGCGCCGTGGCGCAGTCCTCCCCCGCGATCGAGGAGGCGGCCCGGTCCCTGGGCGCGCCCCCGCGCGTCGTGCTCCGGCGGGTGACGCTCCCGCTGGCGGCGCCGGGGCTCGGCGCGGGCGCCGCCCTCGTGATGCTGACGGCCATGAAGGAGCTGCCCGCGACGCTCCTGCTGCGTCCCACCGGGACCGACACGCTGGCCACCCGGCTGTGGAGCGCCACGGGCGTGGGCCGCTACGCCGAGGCCGCCCCCTACGCGCTCACGCTGGTGCTGCTCGCGGCGATCCCGGCGTGGGTCGTGGTGCACCGCACGGGGGTCGTCCCGGCCGAGGGCGTGCGAGCATGAGGACCATGCCCGCCGCCGCCGTGTCCGCCGTGTCCGTCGCCGACCTCGGTGCCTCCTACGGCGCCGCGCCCGTGCTGGCCGGCGTCGACTTCGAGCTCGCCACCGGCGAGCTGCTCGCCGTCCTCGGCCCCTCCGGCTGCGGCAAGACCACGCTGCTGCGCTGCCTGGCCGGGTTCGAGCGCATCGAGGCCGGGCGCATCAGCCTGGCCGGCGACGTCGTCGCGCTGCCCCGCGTGCACGTGCCGGCGCACCGCCGGCAGGTGGCGGTGGTCCCGCAGGAGGGGGCGCTGTTCCCCCACCTCTCCGTGGCGGAGAACGTGGGCTTCGGGCTCCGCCGCCGCCGCCCCGGGCGCGTGGCCCGCATCCGTGAGTGCCTCGCCCTCGTGGGCCTGGCGGGCCTGGGCGAGCGGATGCCCCACCAGCTCTCCGGCGGACAGCAGCAGCGGGTGGCGCTGGCCCGCGCCATGGCCCCACGGCCGCCGCTGATCCTGCTCGACGAGCCCTTCGGCGCCCTCGACGCCGCCCTGCGCACCGACCTGCGCCAGGCCGTCCGCCGCGCGCTCAAGGAGGACGGCGCCACCGCGGTGCTCGTCACCCACGACCAGTCCGAGGCCCTGTCCGTCGCCGACCGGGTGGCCGTCATGGAGGGCGGGCGCCTGCGGCAGGTCGGCACCCCCGAGGAGGTCTACGCCCGCCCGTCGGACGCATGGGTGGCGCAGTTCGTGGGCGAGGCGGACCTGCTGCCCGTCCTGGGGACGACGCCGGACGGCCGTGTCCGCACCGCGGCCGGCGCGGTGGCCGGGATCGGGACCGGGACGCGCGCCGTCGTCCGGCCCGAGCACGTGCGCCTCACGCAGGGTGGCGAGGGGGTCACGGCTCGGGTGGTGGACGTGGAGTTCCGCGGGCACGAGCACCTGGTGGCCCTGGAGCTGCCGGACGGGACCGCCGTGCGGGCCCGGAGTCTGCGTGCTCCCGCCCCCGGCTCCGTGGTGACGGTGTCCCTGACCGGGGCCGTCGCCCTCGTGGACTGAGGGCCGCCCGCCTCGGCGGGGACGGCTGGCATGATGTGCCGGTGCCCGTGACCGCTCCCGCCCCCTCCCGCCGCCTGCTCGTGGTGGACAACCGCGACTCCTACACGTTCAACCTCGTGCAGATCCTGTCCGCCCGGGCGCACGAGGCCCACCCGGGGCTCGAGGTCGTCGTGGTGGGCGCGGACGAGCCGGCGGCGGCCCGGGCGGCCCTGGCGGACCCGGGCCTGGCCGGCGTCGTGGTCTCCCCCGGCCCCGGCCACCCCGGACGCCCCGGGGACTTCGCCGTGTCCGGGGAGGTGATCGACGCCGTCCTGGCCCGCGGGGACGGCGCCGACGCCCTGCCCCTGCTCGGGGTGTGCCTGGGCCACCAGGGCCTAGCGCTGCGGTTCGGGTGGGAGGTCGGCCCCGCCCCGGAGCCCCGGCACGGCTGGATCAGCGCTCTGCGCCACACGGGCACCGGCCCGTTCGCAGGCCTGCCGCAGGGCACCCGCGTCACCCGGTACCACTCCCTCGCGGCGACGCCCGGACCCGGGGCCGACCCGCGCCTCGTGCCGACCGCCTGGAGCGAGGACGGCGTGGTGCAGGCCGTGGCGGTGGAGGGTGCGCCGTGGTGGGGCGTGCAGTTCCACCCGGAGTCGATCGCCTCGGAGGACGGTGCGGCGATGCTGCACGCGTTCCTCGCGGAGGTGGAGCGGCGGCGGCCGGGGAGCGCCCCGGCCGGGGGCACGAGGCCGGATCACCGCGACGAGCGCAGCCGGCCGGATCCCCGGGGGTCCATCTCACGGGAGCCGGCCCCGGACGGCCCGGCGCTGCACGTGGCCGTCGAGGATCTCGACCCGGACGCCCTGCGCGCCCTCGGCCACGATCTGCGCTCCGCCTGCCGCGCCGTGTACGCCCGCGCGCTCACCCGCGGGGCCGGGTCCTTCTGGCTCGACTCGGCCCGCACGGACGTGGGCACGGCCCGGTGGTCCGTGCTCGGGGACGCGGAGGACGTCCTCCCGGACGGCCGCCCCCGGGTGCTGCGCGTGGACCGCGCCGACGCGGCGGACCACGCGGCGGTCCTGTGGGACGCGCTCGCCGCCGCGGCCGCGCCCCGTCCCGTCCGCGGCGGTGAGGGCCTGGCCTTCCGGGGCGGCCTCGTCGGGTTCCTCGGCTACGAGGCGGGCCTGGCGGGCCTCGGGGTGGCTCCGCCGCGCGCGGCCGGCCCGGCGGGCCTGCCCGACGCGTGGTGGGCGCGGCCCGCCCGCTGGGTGGCCGCCGACCACGCGGCCGGCACGCTCCACGTGTGCGTCGCCGGTCAGGACCCCGACGACGCCGCCCGCGCCCTGGACGCGTGGCTCGCCGCGGTGCGCGGGGCGCTCACGGCAGAGAGGCCGCACACCGGGGACGACGCGGAGGCCCCGAACGCGGCAGCCGCCCGCGGCGAGGACGCCGGCGACGAGCCCCTCGAGGTCCCCGGGACCTGGCGGCACAATCGCGCCGAGTACCGGGGTCTCGTGGAGCGATGCCGGTCCGCCCTCACGGCCGGCGAGTCCTACGAGCTGTGCCTGACCAGCCGGTTCGACGTGGACCCGGGCGTCGGAGAGCGTGTCGACCCGCTCGCCCTGTTCCTGGAGCTGACCGAGCGGACCCCGACCCCCTATGCGGCGCTGCTCGAGGTGGCCGCCGGCCCCGGCGAGACGGACGCGGACGGCGGGTTCGCCGTCGTGAGCGCCTCCCCGGAGCAGTTCCTCTCCGGCGCCGGCGGCGTGTACTCGACGAAGCCCATCAAGGGGACGACGCCCCGGCACGCGGACCCCGTGGCGGACGCGGCGGCGGCCGAGCACCTGACCACGGACCCGAAGACGTTCGCGGAGAACCTGATGATCGTGGACCTGCTGCGCAACGACCTCGGCCGCGTGTGCGAGCCGGGGTCGGTGCACGTGCCGGCGCTCATGCAGGTGGAGTCGTACGCCACGGTCCACCAGCTGGTGTCCACGGTGCTCGGCCGGGCGGCCGCGGGCGTGACTCCCGTGGACGTGGTACGGGCGCTCTTCCCCGGCGGCTCGATGACGGGCGCCCCGAAGCTGCGGTCGGTGCAGCTGCTGGCCGGGCTGGAGGGCGCCCCGCGCGGGGTGTACTCGGGGGCGCTGGGGTTCCTCGGCGCCGACGGGCGGACGGAGCTGAGCATCGTGATCCGCACCGCCGTCCGCGACGCGGCGGGCCGGTGGAGCGTGGGGGCCGGCGGGGCCGTGGTGCTCGACTCCGACCCCGACGCCGAGGCGGACGAGGTGCTGCTCAAGGCGCGGTCCGTGCGCCAGGCGATGGCGCGCGTCGCCGAGGCGACCGACGACGGCGCACCCCGCCGCGCGACCTGAGCTTTCCGTCAGGACCTGAACCGACGGACGCGGTCTTGACGGAAGGTTGAGGTCAGGCGGGGCGCCCGCTCCGTACGCTGGTCGCATGACTCCTGACCGCTCCGCAGCCGACCTGGACCTGCCCGAGCTCGACGCCGTCCGTGACCTCGTGGCCCGGGCCGAGCGGCCCGTCGTCCTGACCGGGGCGGGCATGTCCGCCGAGTCCGGGGTGCCCACGTTCCGCGACGCGCAGACCGGCCTGTGGGAGCGCTACTCCCCTGAGCAGCTGGCCACGGAGGAGGCGTTCCTGGCGGACCCGGGCCTCGTGTGGTCCTGGTACCTGTGGCGGGCGCGCATGGTGCGCGGGGTGGAGCCGAACGCGGGGCACCGCGCGGTGGCCGCGTGGCAGGCGCGGGTGCCCGGGCTCGTGGTGGCCACGCAGAACGTGGACGACCTCCACGAGCGCGCCGGCGCGGACGTCCTGGCCCACCTGCACGGCTCCCTGTTCCGGTTTCGCTGCGCCGAGTGCGAGGCGCCGGCCGAGGTGGACGTGGCGGCTGCGCACGACGGCGGCCACGCCCCCGGCTCGGAGGCCGACCTCGAGGGGCTCCTGCGGACCGAGCCGCCGGTGTGCACGGCGTGCGCGGCGGGCCGGGTGCGCCCGGACATCGTGTGGTTCGGGGAGATGCTCCCCGCGGACGCGTGGGATGCGACCTACGCCGCACTGGACTCGTGCGACCTGTGCGTGGTGGTCGGCACGTCCGGGCTCGTGCAGCCGGCCGCGTCCCTGCCGTTCGTGGCGCTGGGCGCGGGGGCGCCGGTGGTGGAGGTGAACCCGGACGTCACGGAGCTCAGCTCTGCCGTGACCCACCGCCTCGCCGGGCCGGCCGGCCTCGTGCTGCCGGCGCTGCTGGCCTGAGGTCGGCGCCCCCGGACGCTCCGAGGGGAGGCTGCCGGCTCAGACCCACTCGCGGTGGAACGTCTCCCCGCGCACGAGGGTCCGGTGCCACTCGATCGCGGTGGAGTCCGTCAGCGAGGCCACCTGGTCGATCACCACGCGGGCGCGGGCTGCGTCGTCATCGGCCTCCCGCCAGTCCGCGGCGAACATGGGGTCCAGGTAGCGGTCCCCCGTGGACTGCAGCAGGTCCACCAGCTCGGCCAGCAGCTCGCGCTGCCGCGCGTAGAGCGGCTGGCGCTGCTCCGCGGTCATCACGAAGGCCGCCGCGATGCCCTTCATCACGGCGATCTCGTGCTCGGTCTCCGCGGGGACCACGACGTCGGCCCCGTGCCGGGTCAGCGGCTCGTTGCCGAAGACCTCGCGGGTGGCCTCGAAGGCCGCCGCGCAGAACCGGCCGATCAGCTGGCTGGTCATGTCCTTCATCGCCGCGAGCGCCCGGCGGGTGCCGTCCATCTCCGCGACCCACACGTCCAGGGACTCGAGCCGCGCCAGGGCGGCCTCGATCTCCGCGAGGTCCCCGCCGGGCAGGTACCAGTCCCGGGTGGTCTCCACCACGCGGCGGCGGTGCTCGGCGTGTTCGGTGACCCAGCGCAGCTGGAACGCGGTGTTGACCACGCCGTCCTCAACGTCGTGCACGGAGTAGGAGATGTCGTCCGCGAGGTCCATGACCTGGGCCTCCATGGACTTCCGCATTCCCGGCACGCCCTCGCGGAACCAGCGGAAGACGGGCAGGTCGTCGGCGTAGACACCGAACTTCTTGGAGCGCTTCCCGTTGGGCTTGAGCGGGGCGTCTTCGCGGGTCCACGGGTACTTGCACGCCGCGTCCAGGGCGGCGCGGGTGAGGTTCAGCCCGGCGGAGGAGCCGTCGTCGAAGGTCTTCTTCTGCTCCAGGCGGGCCAGCAGCCGCAGGGTCTGGGCGTTGCCCTCGAAGCCGCCGCACTCGGCGGCCACGGCGTCCAGCGCCTTCTCCCCGTTGTGCCCGAACGGAGGGTGGCCGAGGTCGTGGGACAGGCACGCGGTGTCCACGAGGTCCGGGTCGCAGCCCAGGGACCGGCCGAGCTCGCGGCCGACCTGCGCGACCTCGAGCGAGTGGGTGAGCCGGGTGCGGGAGAAGTCGTCCACGTCCGGGGCCACGACCTGCGTCTTCGCCCCGAGCCGCCGCAGGGCCGCCGAGTGGAGCACACGCGCGCGGTCCCGTTCGAAGTCCGAGCGGTAGGAGTTCTTCGGCGGCTCGGCCAGCCACCGCTGCCGGTCCCACGCGGAGTACCCGGGCGTGAGGGCGGGCCGGCCCGCGTACGGCGGACGCCCCTCGGGCCCGAACAGCACGGGCTGGGAGGCGCGGCGCGCACCGGGGGCGCCGCCCGACGTCGTGCCCGCCCCCGCGGACGACGACGGCGTCCCCGCCTCAGCCACCGGAGACGTCCAGCTCGGCGGCGGCGATCATGGCCTTCTGCTCGGCGTTGAGCTCGCGGGAGTCGAGCCAGCCGTCCGGCAGGTGGGGACGCTTCGGGGCGCCGGCCCGGCCGCGCGGGCCCTCGGCGGCCTCGCCCGGGTAGGGGGCGTCGCGGTCCACGCCGTCCAGCAGCTCGCGGAGGGTGGCCAGGTCCGGCACGGTGGACAGCGCGGTGCGGATCTCGGAGCCGACGGCGTAGCCCTTGAAGTACCAGGCCACGTGCTTGCGGATGTCCCGCAGGGCCTTGAGCTCGTCCCCCTCGAAGGTGTCCACGAGCAGCTCGGCGTGCCGGTACAGCGTGTCCGCCACCATGCCCAGGCTCGGGTGGAACCGGTCCGGCCGTCCCTCGAAGGCCGCCTGCAGGTCGCCGAACAGCCACGGGCGGCCCTGGCAGCCGCGGCCGATCACGACGCCGTCCACGCCGGTCTGCTCGACCATCGCGATCGCGTCCTCGGCGGACCAGATGTCCCCGTTGCCCAGCACCGGGATGTCCGGCAGGGCCTCGCGCAGGCGCGCGATGTCCTCCCACACGGCGGTGCCCGAGTAGAACTGGCGGGTGGTGCGCCCGTGCAGGGCGACGGCGGCCACGCCCAGGTCGCGGGCGGTGCGGCCGGCGTCGAGGAAGGTGAGGTGGTCCTCGTCGATCCCGCGGCGCATCTTCACCGTCACCGGGATGTCCTTCCTCGACGCCTCCGTGACGGCGGCCTTGACGATGGAGGCGAACAGCTCCGACTTCCACGGCAGGGCCGACCCCCCCGCCGCGCCGGGTGACCTTGGGCACGGGGCAGCCGAAGTTCAGGTCGATGTGGTCCGCGCGGTCCTCCTCGACGAGCATGCGCACGGCCGCGCCCGTGGTCACCGGGTCCACGGAGTACAGCTGCACGGAGCGCGGGACCTCGTCCGGGTCGTGCTTGATGATCCGCATGGACTCGGGCTTGCGCTCCACCAGGGCGCGGGCCGTCACCATCTCGTTGACGTACAGGCCGCCGCCGTACTCGCGGCACAGGCGGCGGAACGCGGTGTTGGTGATGCCCGCCATGGGCGCCAGCACCACGGGCACGTCCACCGTGATCGGCCCGAGCTGCAGCGGGGGCAGGGAGAGGCGGTCCGTGGTGGGGGCGGCGTGGCGGCCCTCGTGGAGCTGGTCGTCGTCGGCGATCCGGCGACCCGCCCCGGCGGCCTTGGCGTAGAGGGCGTGGTTCGGGTCCACGCCGGGGGCGTCGACGGCGGGGGCGCCGGGCATGGCCAGCGCGGCGTCGGGAAGGGTGTGGGAAGCACTCATGTCAAGGGCCATTCTTCCATCGCGGTCAAGCCGACGACGGTGGCGTCCCCAGGGACGCCGGCCCGTGAGGTGTCAGCGGCGGCCGAGGGGTGGCACCGCCGCCCCCGAACCGGTTGTGATCATGACACGCCGTGCCCGCCAGGGGGCCCGCGGCGTGTCGTGACCACAACGTGCAGGGCCGACGGGCCGACGGCGTTGGTGTTCTGTGCCGGCGCTCAGCCGTCCGTCCGGGTCCAGGCCGCGCGCATGACGTCATACGGGCCGGGCTCCGCTCCCTCGACGCCCTCCGGGACCACGTTCTGCATGACCATGGCGAGCGTGCCGTTCTGCAGCCGCACCGCGACGGTCCACCCCCACCCGGAGTACTCCATGGACACCGCCACGCCCTCGCCGCTGATCGGGTGGGTGCTGATCGGGTCAGTTGAGATCGGGGCGGCCTCCCCGGCAGACCCCGCCTCGGCGACCCCCTCCAACACGCGGATCTCGGGGGCCTGGTGGAAGTCGTCGGTGAGGGACGCGGTGACGCGGCCGGCGTCGTCGGGGCGGCCGATCACGAGATGGCCGGCCCGCTCCCCCTGCTCCGGGTGGACCCACGTGTAGTCCAGGGCGAGGGCGGCGCCCCCGGCGACCGGCGTGAGGCGGGCGGCCGAGGGGCCGGAGGCGAAGCCGTCGGTGGGGAACATCCGGAAGCCGCAGGTGCCGGACCAGTCGGTGGCGGGGAACAGGCTCATGGGGCGATCCTCCCATCCGCCACGACCGCCAGCTGAGGCAGGATCCGGCACAGGTCCCGCAGGAACGACGCCAGCTCCTCCCCCGCCACCGGCTCGGTCCGGACGCCGAGCACGTCCTCCGGCCAGCCCTTGGCCCACCGCAGCGGCAGCCCGTGGCGTCGCGCGGCGTCCGCCTTGGCCTTCGCCGCCCCGATCCGCCCGCCGCCGGCGCTGCGGGAGATCCTCACCGGGCCGTCCGGGGCGCACACCGCCTCGGCCGCCTCGCTCACGCGGCGCAGGGCGCCGATCCAGGCGGGGGCGGCGCCGTCGTCCTCGGGGTGGGACGCGGTGACCTCCCCGGGGGCCATGACGACGCCGGCCGTGGCGTGGAAGCGGTCCGCGCGGCAACGGACGGGGGTCACCCAGGCCGCGACCGCGCGACTGCCGGCCGGGGGCGACCGCTCGAGGCGCACCGTGGGATGCGGGCCGGCGACGTCCGCCGCCACCCGCCAGCCGGGGCCGAGCCCCGCCTCCAGCTCCGCGGCGAGGCCGGGGAGCTCGGTGCGGAGGCGGTCATAGAGCCGGTCGACGTCGGCCGCACCGGCGGAGCGACGCGTCACCGAGGCTCGCCCGCGGCGCCGTCGAGGAGGGCGAGCAGCTCGGCCGAGCCGGTCATCTGCGCGGTCTCGCGTGCGGTCGGGGTGCCGGCGTCGGGGTCGGCGCCGGCGGCCAGCAGCAGCCGCGCGGACTGCGCGTCCTGCTTGAAGACGGCGCACACGAGGGGCAGCTGGCCGCGGTCGTTGGCGAGGGCCGGGTCCGCGCCGAACTCCAGGAGCATGGCCACGGTCTCGGGGCGGCGGTGATACGCGGCGAGGGTCAGGAACGTGTCCCCGCCGGTGTTCTGCAGGTCCGGGCTGACCCCGCGCCGCAGGAACGTGCCCAGGAGACCGGTCTGTCCGTGGCGGGCGGCGTCGAACAGCCGCCGGGCGAGCTCGAGCTCGTCCTCGTCGACGCGGGTGGGGCTGGTCTGGGGTGCCTCGGACATGCCCGCCAGTCTCCCGTTCCCCGCTCTGACCGGGGAGGTCTCAGGACCCGCACCTCGGGGAACACCCTCAAGTCCTTCAGTGTTGAACCACCCATGACGAAGAAGCACCTCGGATTCCTGAACTTCGGGCACTGGATCCCTATCCCCGGCGGCGAGCCGGACGCGAAGGCCGCGCTGGACGACGTCGTGCAGATGGCGGTGGATGCCGAGGCCGCGGGCCTGGACGGCGCGTGGATCCGCATCCACCACTTCCAGCGGATGTTCTCCAGCCCCTTCCCGATCCTCGCCGCCATGGCGGCGCGCACCGAGCGCATCAGCCTCGGCACCGGCGTGATCGACCTGCGCTACGAGAACCCTCTGGCCATGGCCGAGGCCGCCGCCACCACGGACCTGCTCTCCGGCGGCCGGCTCGAGCTGGGGATCTCGCGCGGCTCCCCCGAGGCCGCCCTCGACGGGCAGGCCCAGTTCGGCTACGCCCCCGCCGACGGCCAGACCTGGGCCGACCTCGCCCAGGAGCGCGGCCGTCGGTTCCTGGAGGCGATCCGCGGCGCCCGCCTGGCGACGCCGGACCCCTCCTCCGGCTGGTCGTACACCTCCCAGAAGATGCCGGTGGAGCCGCAGTCCCCGGGGTTGGCGGACCGGATCTGGTGGGGCTGCGGGTCCACGGCCTCGGCGGTGCGCGCGGCGCAGGAGGGCTACCACATGCTCTCCTCCACCCTGCTCCTCCAGGACGACGGCCGCCCCTTCCACGTGCAGCAGGCCGACCAGATCGCCCGCTACCTGGATGCCCGCGCGGCGGCGGGCGTGCCGGGAGCGGGCCGCACGGCCGTGACGCGCTCGGCGTTCGTGATCCAGGACGACGAGGACGAGCTGTACTTCGGCCGCGAGCGCCGCTCCCAGGAGTCCGCCGGGCATCTCGACGGCGGCGCCGCCCGCTCCGGCCCCACCTACGCGGGCAGCACGGAGGAGGTGGCGGAGAAACTCGCTGCGGACACCGCGGTGCAGGCCGCCGACTGGGTGCTCTTCGCCAACCCGAACCAGCTCGGCGCGGCGTACAACGCCAAGATCTTCGCCGGCTGGGCGGAGGTGTGGCGGCTGCTCGGCTGGGACCGCTGAGCGCCCGCCCTGGACCGGCGTGAGAGGCTGGCCGGCATGCCCTCTCCGCCCGCCACGGCCGGCGTCAACCGCGCCCGCTGGGCCGCGACCGCCGCGTTCTTCACCAACGGCGCCCTGCTCGGCGCGCTGATCCCGCACTATCCGGGGGCGAAGGCCGCCTTCGGCCTGGACTCCGGTGCGTTCGGGCTGCTGGTCATCACCCTGGCCCTCGGCGCCGCGGCCGCCGGGTCCACGCCGGCGCCGCTGCTGCGCCGGTGCGGCAGCCGCCGGGTGGTCCTGCTGGGCAGCCTGCTCGTGGCCGCCCTCGCCCTGATCGCGGGGTTGGTGATCGACGTCGCGGCAGCCGCCCGTGCCGACGGCGACATGGGGGTGACCGGCAGCGCCTGGCCCGGCGCCGTCTGGCTGTTCGCCGCATGCCTGTTCGTGGCCGGCGCAGCGGACGCCGCCGTGGACACTGCCCAGAACGCCCAGGGCCTGCGCGTGCAGTCGCTGCTGGGCCGCCCCGTCCTCACCTCGATGCACGCCGGGTGGAGCCTCGGCGCCGCGGCCGGCGCGGGCCTCGGCGCGCTGAGCATCGCCCTCGGCCTGCCCGTGGCCGTCCACCTGGGCCTCAACGGGCTGGCGTGCGCGGTGATCCTCGCGCTCGCCGTCGGCCGGTTCGTCCCCGACGACGTCGGCCCTCACCCGACCTCCGATTCCGCCTCCCCCTCGGGCACCCCCGCCGCGGACGCCTCGGCCTTCCCCACCACCGGCCTGCGCGCCGCGGGGGCGCCGCTGCTGCTCGTGTCCGTGATCGCGATGGGCGGGTTCGCGGTGGAGGAGTTCGGCAACTCCTGGACGTCCCTGTACCTGCAGTCGGAGCGCGGGCTGGACGCGGCGCTTGCCGGGCTCGGAGCCGCCACCCTGCTGCTCGCGCAGTTCGCCGGCCGCGTGGGAGGCGACGCCGTCCTCCATGCACTGGGCCGGCGGCGGACGCTGACGGCGAGCCTCGCCGTCGTGGTGGTGGGCCTGGTGCTGGCGCTGGGGGCCCCGGCCACGCCGCTGGTCTCCGCGGGGCTCGCGCTGGCGGGCGTCGGCTGCGCCGTGGTGGTGCCCACCGCGTACGCGCTCGGCGACGAGATCCCGGGACTGCCCCGTCAGACCGGCCTGGCGGTGGTGAGCTGGCTCATGCGGCTGGCCTCGATCGGGCTGAGCCCGCTCGTGGGCCTGCTGGCCGTGGGCCTGCCGCTGACCGCGGCGCTGGCCGCCTTCCCCGCGCTCGCCGCACTGGGGCTGGTCTGTTCTCTGCTCATCGAGCGGCCGGCACGCCCCCGGACCGGCGCGCCGACGCCCGCCGCACGCTGAGCACGGCTAGCACGGCGCACGGCGCTTTGGGGGCGGAACCCGTCGCCTCCTCACCGTGACGGCGACGTGTTCCGCCCCGGAAGTGCCAAGGGAGTGTCAGTCGTCGTCGAACTCGCCGGCCAGGGCCTTCGCCGCGAGCTCCTCCTCCGTGGCGGCCTCCCAGACCTCCTTGGCGGCGGAGCCGTTGAGCACCACGAGCAGCACGCCCACGATGATGTCGGCCCAGCCCGAGGCCGTCAGCGCCGTGGCCCCGGCCAGGGCGATCAGCACGACGCCCGCGATCAGGTCGTTCCGGGCGGCGAGCCACGCGGCGGCGGTGAGGGAACCGCCGTCGGCCCGGAAGCGCGAGAGCAGGCCCACGCACACGAGGTTCACGAGGATCGCGCCGACGGCCGTCCACAGCAGGGCCCCGGCAGCGGGCGGCTCGGGGTCGCCGATCTTCACCACGGCCATGACGAGCGCGGCGATCGCCGGGAGCACGATGATCCCGGCCATGACCTTGCCGACCCTCGCCCGCCGGGCCAGGGACCAGCCCAGGGCCACGAAGATCAGCAGGTTGACCGCGAAGTCCTCGAAGAAGTCCACCGAGTCGGCCACGAGCGCCACGGACCGGATGGACAGCGCCACCGCGATCTCCACCACCATGTAGGCCAGGTTCAGCAGCGCCACCGTGAGGACGGTGGTGCGCAGGGACCGCACGCGGCCCGCGTCGGCGGTCTCCTGACCGCTCACGTCGGATCCGTGGCCCAGATGCGGGTGTCCACGAGGGTCAGCGCGGCCTTCGCCCCGATCAGCCCGTCGAGGATCGGCTCGAGGGCCTCCATGGCCTCGTCCACCTCCACCTGCACGGGGTGCTGCGCCACGAGCATCGCCAGCAGCTGACCGGTTGCCAGCTGCGCCTGATCGAGCGGCAGCTGCGGGTCCCAGCCGAGGAACACGTCCGCGGGCGCGTCCTGGCGTTCGGCCGTGTAGGACACGGCGAACGCGCGGATGGTCCCGCCCTCCTCCTTCGGGGTGTCCCGGAGCACGACGGCGCCCGCCGCCCCCGTCTGCGGGCCCAGGATCAGCTGCTGGGCGGCACCCACGGACATCTGCGAGGGGTCCCAGCCGTGCACGGCGTCGTAGAACGAGGCCACCGCGCGGGTGAGCTCCACCGACCCGGTGGCGGCCTCCTCGAGGACCGCGCCCTCGGGGTGCTCCTCGTCCCGCAGCGGCGGCAGGGCGATCGAGCCCGGCGCCACCGCGATCCGCCGCGAGCGCTGCACGGGGGTGAACCCTGAGGCCACGAGGAACGCCTCGGTACCGGCCACCTGCGCGGCGTGGGCCTCCCCGGCTTCCTCGCCGAGAGCCGCGGTGGTCGCCGCAGCATCGCCCTCACCGGACTCCGCCGCGGCGTCCGCCTCATGGCCCGTCACCACGGGCACACGCGAGGCGACGGCGAAGCGCGTCTTGAGCTGCGTCGTCGTCACCCGGCCGGCGGCGTGGGCCTGCTCCACCGCGGCCCGCAGGGCCCCGAGCAGGGCCGAACCGATGCCCCGGCGGCGGGCCGTGGGCGCCACCTCGAGGTAGAGCCACAGCCGGCGCGGGTGCAGGGACTGCGCGAACACGGTGCCGGCACCCACCGGGACGCCGTCGTCCTCGGCCACGAGCGTGCGCCGCCACGGGGCGTCCGCGTCCGGGGCGAGCATGGCGCGGTCCTGGTGCTGCTGGACGTCGGCGGGGTCCCCCCACACCTCGAGCAGGCGCAGGTCGTCGCCCTCCGCCCACGGGCGCAGCGTGACGCCTGCGGGCAGGTCCATGCTGTGCTCGGCGCTCACTTGACCAGGCGCTCCAGCAGGTAGGACTTCACCTGGGACAGCGCCACACGCTCCTGGGACATGGTGTCCCGCTCGCGGATGGTGACGGCCTGGTCCTCGAGGGTGTCGAAGTCCACGGTGATGCAGAACGGGGTGCCGATCTCGTCCTGGCGTCGGTAGCGGCGGCCGATCGCGCCGGAGTCGTCCGTCTCGATGTTCCACAGGCCGCGCAGCTCGGCGGCGAGGGCCCGGGTGGGCTCCTGCAGCTCGGGCTTCTTGGACAGCGGCAGCACGGCGGCCTTGACCGGGGCCAGGCGCGGGTCCAGCTTCAGGACGGTGCGCACGTCCACGCCGCCCTTGGCGTTGGGGGCCTCGTCCTCGGCGTACGCGTCCACGAGGAACGCCATCATCGAGCGGGTCAGGCCGAAGGACGGCTCGATCACGTAGGGGGTGTAGTGCACGTCGTTGGCCTGGTCGAAGTACTGCAGCTTCGTGCCGGAGGCGTTCGTGTGGCTGGTGAGGTCGAAGTCGGTGCGGTTGGCCACGCCCATCAGCTCGCCCCAGCCCTCGCCGCCGCCGAACCCGAACCGGTACTCCAGGTCGATGGTGCCGTCCGAGTAGTGCGCGCGCTCCTCGGCGGGCACGTCGAACTTGCGCAGGTTCGCCGGGTCGATGCCCAGATCCACAAACCAGTTCCAGCAGTCCTCCACCCAGCGGTCGAAGTGCTCGCCCGCCTCCGCCGGCGGCACGAAGTACTCGATCTCCATCTGCTCGAACTCGCGCGTGCGGAAGATGAAGTTGCCGGGAGTGATCTCATTGCGGAACGCCTTGCCGATCTGGCCGATGCCGAACGGCGGCTTCTTCCGGGATGCGCTCAGCACGTTGAGGAAGTTCACGAAGATGCCCTGCGCCGTCTCCGGGCGCATGTAGTGCAGGCCCTCCTCGTTGTCCACGGGGCCCAGGAAGGTCTTCATCAGGCCGGAGAACATCTGCGGCTCCGTGAACTCGCCGCGCGTGCCGCAGTCCGGGCACACGACCTCGGCCATGGACTCCGGCGCCCGGCCCTTCTTGGCCTCGAACGCCTCCTCGAGGTGGTCCTGGCGGTGGCGCTTGTGGCACGCGGTGCACTCGACCAGCGGGTCGGTGAAGGTCTCCACGTGGCCGGAGGCCTCCCACACGTCCCGGGGCAGGATGATGGAGGAGTCCAGGCCCACCATGTCCTCGCGGGAGCGGACGAAGGTCCGCCACCACTCGGCCTTGATGTTCTCCTTCAGCTCCACGCCGAGGGGCCCGTAGTCCCACGCGGAGCGCGAGCCGCCGTAGATCTCACCGGCCTGGAAGACGAATCCGCGGCGCTTGGCCAGGTTGATCACGTTGTCCAGGGGGGACTTGGCAGCCATGGGGGCATCACTTCCGTACACATCGGGGGCAGGTGGGGATCACGACGACGACGCCGCCCGGTCCGCGTGCGGGGCACGGGCCGGCGTCGGGCGGGTCGACGCGCCCAGCCTACCGGGGACAATGGAGCCCATGACCTCTGCTGACGCCCCCTCCCCCGACGCCCAGCCGCTGCCGATCCGCGACGCGTCCATCCGCCTGGGCCAGGCCCTCAAGCTCGCCTCCCTCGTGGAGGACGGCGCCATGGCCCGGGACGTCGTCCAGGACGGGATGGTCACGGTCAACGGCGAGGTGGAGACCCGCCGCGGCCGGCAGCTGCACGGCGGGGACGTCGTCGGGTTCAACGGCGAGGAGATCGTGATCGAGGCCGACCAGGGCTGAGCGCCCGGCTCGGGCTCAGCGCACGTGGTGCGCGAGGTACTCCTTCACGTGGCCCAGCTCCTGGGGGCTGATCGCGTGGCCCAGGCCCGCGTAGACCACCTTGGTCAGGTCGGTGTTCGCGGTCAGCCACGCGTGGGACTCCTCCACGCGGTGCTCGGAGATGATCGGGTCGGCCTGACCGCGGCCCCAGAAGACCTTCGGCTTCGCCGCGGCGACGGTCTCGTCCGCCGGGAACAGCCCCTCCAGGCCCGCCTCCGCGTGCCGCGGGTCCACGACGAACCCGGACAGGGCGACGGTGCACGCGTAGGCCTCGGGGTCGAGCCGCAGCAGGGACGTGGCCATGGCCATGCCCTGCGAGAAGCCCAGCAGCGACACGGTGCGGAACCCGGCGCGGATCTCACGGACCCACGCGTCCAGTGCCTCGACCGCGGACCGGACCGCGCCGGCGTCGGCGCCGATCTCCCCGGTGACGGGGTCCTGGGAGAGCGGGAACCAGGCGGCCCCGCCGGTGGACAGCGCCAGCGGGGCGCGCACGGACACCGCGGTGAGGTGCTCCGGCAGGTGCGCGGCGACACCGACGAGGTCGTGCTCGTCGGCGCCGTAGCCGTGCAGCAGGATCAGCAGGTCGTCGGTCCATTCGCCCTCCGGGCGGGACCAGCGGACGGTGGACGGGGCGGGGGCGGAGGAGGTCTCGGTCACGGCGACACCCTACTGGTCGTCTCCCCTGGCCCCGGGGGCACAGGACGGGCACAATGGATCAATGTGAGTGAGACGACCGGTATCGACAACTTCTCCGCCACCGCCCTCGGACAGCCCTGGCGCCGCTTCGTGGCCCTCGGCGACTCCTTCACGGAGGGGATCGGCGATCCCGACCCCACCCCGGAGAACCCCGACTACCACCGCGGCTGGGCCGACCGCGTGGCGGAGGAGCTCTCCCGGCTCACTCCGGCCGGCGAGCCCTTCTCCTACGCCAACCTCGCGGTGCGCGGCCGCCTGATCGACGAGATCGCCGCCGGCCAGGTGGATCCCGCCGTGGCGCTCGAACCGGACCTGATCAGCATCTGCGCCGGCGGCAACGACATCCTCCGCCGCGCCGACCCGGACGACGTCGCCCTGCGCCTCGACGACGCCGTCGCCCGCCTGGCCGAGAGCGGCGCCACGATCCTGCTGTTCAACGCCACGGACATCCGGGACACCCCCGTGCTGGGGCGGATCCGCGGTCGCGTGGCGATCTTCAACGAGAACATCCGCACCGTGGCCGCCCGCCATGGGGCGCTCGTGCCGGACATGTGGTCCCTCAAGGAGCTCTCCCGCCCGGAGATGTGGGCCGAGGACCGCCTGCACTTCTCTCCCGCCGGGCACCACACCATCGCGGCCATGGTCCTGGACATGCTCGGCGTCGAGCACGATCTCAACCCGTTCGTCCCCCGCCCCTCCGTCGAGCGCACGTGGAGCCAGGCGCGCGTCTCGGACGTGCGGTGGGCGCGCACGCACCTCGCCCCGTGGGTGGGCCGCCGGCTGCGCGGCGTCTCCTCAGGGGACGGGATCGAGGCGAAGCGGCCGCTGCCCGCGCCGCTGTTCGGGGCGGACATGCCCCACGGCTCCGACCACACGGAGGACGCCCGGGACTGACCCGGGACGACGCCGGCCCCGGCCCGGCAGGTCCGCACGCCGGCCCCGGGCCTCACAGCTCGAGCGCGGCCTTCAGCTCCTCCGCCACCTGCGCGTACTCGGTGAGGAACCCGTCGTGCCCGATCGGCGAGGCGATCGTGTGCACCGGCACCTCGCCGGGCAGCAGGCGTGCCAGCCGCTCCGACTCGGCCGGGAAGTACAGCCGGTCCGAATCGACGGCGGCCACGAACGCCCGCCCCGGGTATCCGGCGAGCGCGGCCTCGACCCCGCCCCGGCCGCGCCCGACGTCGTGGCTCATGAGCGCCTCCGTGAGGGTGACGTAGGAGCCGGCGTCGAACCGGTCCACGAGCTTGGCGGCCTGGTGGTCCAGGTAGGACTCCACCTGGTAGCGGCCCGCCCGCGGCCCGGCGACGGTGCCGAACGGGTTCTCGGCGCCCTGGGCGGCGCGGCCGAACCGGCCCTCCAGCTCCGCCGCGGACCGGTAGGTGGTGTGCGCGATGCGCCGGGCGATGCCCAGCCCGACCACCGGACCGGGGCCCGGGTGGTAGTCGCCCCCGGCCCAGTCCGGGTCCAGGCGGACGGCCTGGGTCTGGGCCTGCGCCCACGCGATCTGCTCGGCGGAGGAGCACGCGGTGGAGGCCAGCACCGCCACCCCGCGGACCATCTCCGGGTGGGTCACGGCCCACTCGAGCGCCCGGGCCCCGCCCATCGAGCCGCCGATCACGGCCTGCCACGCGGTGACGCCGAGGTGCTCCGCCAGCCGCCGCTCCGTCTCGACCGCGTCGCGCAGGGTGACGAACGGGAAGCGGCTGCCCCAGGGCGCGCCGTCCGGGGCCGGCGAGGACGGGCCCGTGGAGCCGTCGCAGCCGCCCAGCATGTTCGGGGCCACCACGAACCAGCGGTCCGTGTCCACCGCGCGGCCGGGGCCCACGAGCTCCTCCCACCAGCCCGCGGAGGGGTCCGCACGGTGGGAGGCCACGTGCGCGTCCCCGGTGAGGGCGTGCAGCACGAGCACGGCGTTGGCCCCGTCCGCGTCCAGGGTGCCCCACGTCTCGTAGGCCAGCCGCACGTCCGGCAGGTGTCCGCCGGTCTCGGTGTGCAGCTCCCCCACGGAAAGGCTCCCCCGCGTCCCGTGGGGCAGGCGCGGAGCACGGAGCGCCGGGGCCGGACGTGTCGTCGTCATGGTCATCACTGGCCTCAGCCCTGATCCTGCGGACCCACGGCGCGACCGGCGGCGAGGAAGCCGCCCTCCAGATCGGCGAGGACGTCGTCGAGGTCCTCCACGCCCAGGGACAGGCGCACCAGTCCGGGGGTGACGCCGGCGGCGCGCTGCTCGCCCTCGGTGAGCTGGGAGTGCGTGGTGGAGGCCGGGTGCACCACGAGGGAGCGGACGTCGCCGATGTTCGCCACGTGGTGGTGCAGCTCCAGGCCGTCCACGAACGCCGCGCCCGCGGCCGCGCCGCCGGCGATCTCGAAGGACACGAACGCGCACGCCCCGCGGGGCAGGTAGCGCTGCGCGCGCTCGTGCCACGGGCTGGACTGCAGGCCCGGGTGGGAGACGGACTCCACCTGCGGGTGCCCCTCGAGGTGGCGGGCCACCGCGAGCGCGGTGGCCACCTGGCGCTCCATGCGCAGGGAGAGGGTCTCCAGGCCCAGGTTCACCAGGAACGCGTTGAACGGGGAGATGGCCGACCCGTAGTCGCGCAGCAGCTGCACGCGGGCCTTGAGCACGAACGCCAGGTTGGCGCCCAACGGGCTGCCCACGCCCAGGTCCCGGGCGTAGACCACGCCGTGGTAGGACTCGTCCGGCTCGTTGAACCCGGGGAACCGCTCGGGGTCGCGGGCGTAGTCGAACCGGCCGGCGTCCACGATCACGCCGGCCATCGCGGCGGCATGCCCGCCGAGGTACTTCGTGGCCGAGTGCACGACGACGTCCGCGCCGTGCTCGATGGGCCGCACGAGATACGGGGTGGTCAGGGTGCTGTCCACGATCAGCGGCACGCCGGCGTCGTGGGCGGCCTCGGCGACGGCGGCGATGTCCAGGACGTCGCCGCGCGGGTTGCCCACGACCTCCCCGAAGAAGGCCTTGGTATTCGGGCGCACGGCGGCGCGCCACTGCTTGGGGTCGTCCGGGTCCTGCACGAACGTGGTCTCCACGCCCACCTTGGCCAGGGTGTGCTTGAACAGGTTCTGCGTGCCGCCGTACAGCGAGGCGGAGGCGACGACGTGGTCCCCGGCCCCGGCGAGGTTGAGGATCGAGAACGTGGTGGCGGCCTGGCCGGAGGCCAGCAGCAGCGCGCCGACACCGCCCTCGAGCGCGGCGATCTTGGTCTCCACGGCCTCCTGGGTGGGGTTGCCGATGCGGGTGTAGATCGGGCCGAGGTCCTTGAGCGCGAAGCGGTCGGCGGCGACCTCGGCGGACGGGAAGTCGTACGAGGTGGTCTGGTAGAGCGGCAGGGCCGTGGCCCCGAAGGCGTGCGGCTCGGTGGCGCCCGCGTGGACCTGGGTGGTGGAGAAGCCCCAGTGCGGGGCGGCGTCGGTGGTCATGGCTGGTCCTCCTGAACGGATCAGGGGCCGCGGACGTCCACCCCTGCGGCGCCGCCGCGGACGGGCGTGCACCGAGGGAGGGGACGCCGTGGGGCGGCCCGCGCTTGCCGGCACCCCGGGCGGGGGCCGGCCTGGTCGTCACCCGGGGCACCCCACCGCGGTAGGAGGGTTGCCGGTCAGCTCGCCGGGGCCTTGCGCTGACTCTCGTGACCGTGCCGCCATCGTAGCCGCCCCGGGGCGGCGGGAGGCCGGATCGCGACGTCCGGTGACCCGATTTCGTCACCTGTGTCACACGCGGATACGCTTCCACCACAGGGGGAGCGCCGCCGTCAAGACCCGGCTCGCACCGCTGCTCGCACCAGCCCAGGACCTCGGGAGAGCCGGGGAACCGAGAGGATCAGCGCCGTGAACACCTGCCGCATGGACCACGTCTCCTACGCCGCCGGACCCGAGGGCCTCGACGCGACGGTGGAGCGGATCTCCGCCGCCCTCGGCGTCGAGCGGATCAAGGGCGGGGTGCACCCGCGCTTCGGGACGCAGAACGTCCTGTTCCCCATGGCCAACCGCCAGTACCTCGAGGTCGTCGAGGCCCTGGACCACCCGGCCTCCCTGTCCGCCCCGTTCGGCCAGCTGGTGCGCGCCCGCTCCGAGCAGGGCGGCGGCTGGATGAGCTGGGCCGTCTCCACCACGGACATCGGCCGCTTCGAGCGCCATCTGGGCCGCGCGGCCGTGCCCGGCGCCCGCCGCTTCCCCGACGGCCGCGAGCTGTCCTGGCGCCAGATCGGGGTGAAGGGCACCCTGGCCGACCCGCAGTTGCCGTTCATCATGCGCTGGGCGGACGGCCAGGAGGACATGCATCCCTCCCAGGCGGCCGAGCCGCAGGCCGCGATCGAGAAGGTGTCCATCGCCGGCTCCCGGGACCGCCTCATCGAGTGGCTCGGCGGCGAGCAGGAGGACGAGGCGGACGGGGTCGCGGACGTGGACGTCGAGTACCTCGCCCCCTCCGGCACCCCGGGCATCGTCTCGGTCACCTTCACCACGCCGGCGGGCACGGTCACCCTCTGACCGGGCGCTGCCCCTCCTCCTGCGCTGTGGGGGCGCTATCTGGTGCCTTCCGGGCGGGACAGCACCGGGTTCCGCCCCGGAAGTACCGCGGGGGCGGCCTCACCCGCCGAAGAGTCCCGCCTGGTGGAGCAGCGGGTACGCCACGAACCCGGCGGCGTCCAGCAGGAAGTGGGCCAGGACCAGCGGCATGACCCGACGCGTGCGCAGCAGCACCAGCGTGAACACCACGCCCATGAGCGCGTTGCCGATCCCCGGGCCCACCCCCTGGTACAGGTGGTAGGCCCCGCGCAGCACCGCGAGCGCCAGGACCACCATCCAGACCCGCACGGGCAGGATCAGGCCCGGCCCCTCGACAGCGGGGGCGGGGACCCCGGAGGCCCCGGCGGCGCGCAGCCGCTGCAGCCACCCGAGCCGGTCGACGAGCCACACCCCCACGATCACCTCCTCGACGAGGGCGTGCCGCGCAGCGGAGAGCAGCAGCACCGGGATCTGGTACCAGGTGTCGTCGAGGGCGTTGGCGACGATCGCCGTCGTGATCCCGGCGGCGCGGCCGGCGGCGTACACGCCCAGTGTGCCGAGGCCGATGCCGAGGAAGAGGGCGAACCCCCACGCGAGGTCGCGGCCGGGACGGCGCAGGTCCAGGCCGAACGCCCGGAACGGGTTGCGCCCCCGCAGCCACGTCAGGTGCAGCACGAGCAGCACGGGGACCAGTGCGAACCCGATGTCCAGCAGCTGATAGGTCAGGTCGAAGCCCCACCGTGGGCTGAGGGTCGGGTTCAGCACGGTGGTCTGCTCGCCGAGCGGGGCGCGGGTGGCCTTGTCGATCAGCTGGACGATCGCGTAGACGGCGCTGCGGCCCAGGGACAGGCCCAGCACGATGGCGATCTCCCACCGGACCACGCGCGCGCTCGGGGCGGGGAGGGCCTGGGGCCCCGGGCGGGTGGCGGCCACGGAGGGGACGGGGGCGGCGGGTCCGGTCATGCGGGCCAGTATCTCCTCCTCCCCTCCCCCTCTCTCACTTTCGAAAGCGGAATCGGCCCTTCAGCCGTCTCCCGGAGACTCGGAAGCCCCGATTCCGCGTGCGACAGTGCAGGCGGGGCGGGCGTTACCGTGGGGTCATGACCTCCTCCCCCGCCGCGTCCGAGCTCGAGCTGGCGGCCGAGGCCCTGGACCGTCTGCTGCCGGACGTGCCCGCCACGCTCGCGGGCCGCCTCCGCTCCGCCGACTGGGGCGGCGGTCGCGTGGTGGAGTCCGGCCAGTTCCACCGGGTGCTGGTGCTCGAGGACGTCGGCGTGCTGCGGATGACCCGTCTGAGCGAGGCCGGGGCGCCGATCGGCGCGGCCTGGGCGCCGGAGGACTCCCCCGCCGCGCACCTGCCCCGCCGGATGGCCCTGCTCGAGGCCCTCGCCGCCGCGGGCCTGCCCTTCGCGGTGCCGCGTCCGCTGTCCGCGGTGCTCCGCCGGGACGACGACGCCGGGCACCCCCTCGCCACGGCCGTCCTCCAGGCGTTCGTGCCGGGCCAGCCGCATCCGCCCCACGAGGGGGACGCAGCCGTCCTGCGCGGGATCGTGGACGCCCTCGACGCGGTGGACGTGACCACGCCGGCGGTGGCCGCGGGGCTGGGTCCGGCGTTCGCGTTCCGCGGCCCGTGGACCGCCGAGCGGATCGACCGCGTCGCACGGCTCGGGGCGGCGCTGCCCGCCGAGCACACGAGCGCACTGCCGGCGGACTGGGCCGGCGTCGTCGGGCGGATCGCGGCGGCCGTGACCGCGTGGGCCGCGGCTCCCCCGGACGGCCCGTCGCTCGTGCACGGCGACCTGGCCGGGCACAACATGCACTGGCTGCCGGTGGCGGGCCAAGGCGGCCACGAGGTCCGCTGGGAGCCGTCCGGGATCCTGGACTGGGACCTGGCGCACGCCGGGGACGCCGCGCGCAACGTGGCCTCCCTGGGGATCTGGCACGGCGAGGAGTGGATCGAGGCGATCGCCCGCACGCCGGAGGAGGCCCTCCGCGCCCGCGTGTGGCTCGGCGCCGCCGGCCTGGACTCCCTCGACGACGCTGCCGCACGGCAGGAGCTGACCGGCCGCGCCCCGCGCTGGGGGCGCCTGTTGCGCAAGGTGCTGCCGCGGATCGAGCGGGCGGCCGCGGCGCTCTGACCTGCCACCCCTCGCCGCCCGCCTCCGGTCAGGGGCAGATGCTGTACGTCAGCTGGAAGGCGGAGAGGAAGATGCGCTGGTCCCCGTCGATGGTGGTGCTCGCGGTGGCGGCCTGGTTCCAGTAGTGGAGGTTGAACGAGGTCACGTCGCCGGTGAAGCGGATCGTCGCATTGCCCCGGCTCTCGCTCTCCTGGACGTCGGTGTTCCTGCCGGCGGCGCGGAGGGGGTCCGTCAGCGTCCCGGTCCCGCTGACGCCCGCGGTGGTGGTGTTCGCCCTCGTCGCCGTGAAGACCGTGGCGCTCTGGATGCCCACCGCGTCCACGAAGTCGGCGGTCTTCGAGTCGATGTCCGTGATCGTGAAGGCGAGACCGCTGACAGGCCTGCTGAAGGTGAAGGTCGTCACCGTCTTGTTGGCGTTCGTCCGGGTGTCGCGCTTGTCGCTGTCCGACCGAGGGGACTGATGGAGGACCAGCGGGTTGGCTGCTCCCCCGGCGGTATCGGCAGTGGCGGAGGTGCGGGTGTAGCGCGCCGTGGACCAGTCCACGGTGACGCTCCGCAGGCATGCCGGTGAGATGGCCATCGCGGGCGCGGCGGCGGCGAAGGCCACCGCCGGTGCGGTCCAGGCCAGGCCATGGACGACGGCGCGCCGGCCGGCGCAGTGTCGGGTCTCGTTCATGGGGGTCGGCCTCTCCACTGCTCTTCCTCGGTGTGGCGTCCGACGGAACGTCATCACAGCGGAGACGAGTACCGACCTGTGAACATTGGGGTGACGTACATGTCCTGCCGCCGTAGAGCAGGAGTCGCCCCACCCACCTCAGACGAGGGGCCACGAACGGTTCGGATCCGGCCTGGATTCCCACCGTTCGTGGCCCCTCGTCGGGGAGGGGTGCGGCTCAGCCCACCCCGAGGCGCTCGAGCACGATCTCGCGGACGCGGCCGGCGTCGGCCTGGCCGCGGGTGGCCTTCATGACGGGGCCGATCAGCGCGCCGACGGCCTGCATCTTGCCGCCCTTGATCTTCTCGACCACGTCCGGGTTGTCCGCGATCGCGGCGTCGACGGCCTCGGTGAGGGCGCCGTCGTCGGAGACCACGGCCAGCGAGCGCGCCTCCACGATCTCCTTCGGCGTGCCCTCGCCCTCGGCCACGAAGCCGAGCACCTGCTTGGCGATCTTGTCATTGATCGTCTTCGCGGCGATCAGCTCCTCGATCTCCACCACGTGCGCGGGGGTGACGCCGAGCTCGGCGACCTCCTTCTCCTGCACGTTGGCCAGGCGGGCGATCTCGCCCATCCACCACTTGCGGGCGGCGGCGGGGGTCGCCCCGGCTCCGACGGTCTCCGCGATCTGGTCCGCCACGCCGGCGTTGACCACGTCGCGGAACTCCGCGTCGGAGAAGCCCCACTCGCCCTTGAGCCGCTTGTTCCGCACGGCCGGCAGCTCGGGCAGCTCGGCGCGCACGCGCTCGATCCAGGCCTCGTCCACCACGACGGGCAGCAGGTCCGGCTCGGGGAAGTAGCGGTAGTCGTCGGCGTCCGACTTCGGACGGCCGGCCGTGGTGGTCCGGGTGTCCTCGTGCCAGTGGCGGGTCTCCTGCGTGATGGTCCCGCCCGCGGCGAGCACCGCGGCCTGCCGCTGGATCTCATGCATCACGGCGTGCTGGACGGCGCGCGTGGAGCTCACGTTCTTGGTCTCGGTGCGCGTGCCGAACTCCGACGCGCCCTTCTCCATGAGGGACACGTTCGCGTCGCAGCGCACGTTGCCGTGCTCCATGCGGGCGTCCGAGATGCCGATCGCCTTGACGATGTCCCGCAGCGCGGTGACGTAGGCGCGGGCGATCTCCGGGGCGCGCTCCCCGGCGCCCACGATCGGCCGGGTGACGATCTCGATCAGCGGCACGCCGGCGCGGTTGTAGTCCACGAGCGACGCCGACGCGCCCTGGATGCGGCCGGAGCCGCCCTGGTGGGTGAGCTTGCCGGCGTCGTCCTCGAGGTGCGCGCGCTCGATCTCCACGCGGAACACCGTGCCGTCCTCCAGCTCCACGTCCAGGTGGCCGTCGAACACGATCGGCTCGTCGTACTGGGACGTCTGGAAGTTCTTGGGGGTGTCCGGGTAGAAGTAGTTCTTCCGCGCGAACCGGCAGGACGGCGCGATCTGCGCGTCCAGGGCCAGGCCCAGCTTGATCGCCGACTCCACGGCCCCCCTGTTCAGCACCGGCAGGGTCCCGGGCAGGCCGAGGTCCAGCGGGGTCACGTTGGTGTTCGGCTCGTCGCCGAACGCGTTGGCGCCGGTGGAGAAGATCTTGGACGCGGTGTTCAGCTCGACGTGCACCTCGAACCCGAGCACGGGGTCGAAGCGCTCCATCGCCTCCGCGAAGTCCATCACGTCTGCGGTGCTCACTTGCTGCCTCCTGCGGGGGTCGCGGCGGCGCGCTCGGCGCCCTTCTGAAGGTCCGGGGCCTGCGCCCACACGGGGTGGCCCTCGCGCTCGGTCACGAGCCTCTCGACGGCGGCGCCCACCGCGTACAGGCGCGCGTCCTCGCGGGCCGGGGCCATGAACTGCAGGCCGTAGGGCAGGCCGTCCACGAGGCCGCCGGGCACCGAGATGCCGGGCACGCCGGCCAGGTTCGCCGGGATGGTGAACAGGTCGTTCAGGTACATCGTCACCGGGTCCTTGGTCTGCTCCCCGAGGCGGAACGCCGGGATCGGCGCGGTGGGGGTGAGCAGCACGTCCACCTGCTCGAACGCGGCGGCGAAGTCCTGCTGCACCAGGGTGCGGACCTTCTGCGCCGAGCCGTAGTAGGCGTCGTAGTAGCCCGCGGACAGGGCGTAGGTGCCCAGGATGATGCGGCGCTTGACCTCGTCGCCGAAGCCGGCGGCGCGGGTGGCGCCCATGACCTGCTCGATCGTGCCGCCGCCGTCCGGCACCACGCGGTTGCCGTAGCGGACGCCGTCGTAGCGGGCCAGGTTGGAGGACACCTCGGAGGGCATGATCAGGTAGTACGCGCCCAGGGCCGCGGAGAAGTGCGGGCAGGAGACCTCCACGATCTCCGCGCCCGCGTCGGCCAGGGCCCGCACGTCCCGGTCGAAGGCCTCCTTCACGCCCGGGTGCAGGCCCTCGGCGTCCAGGTCGGTCACGACGCCGACGCGCAGCCCCGCCAGGTCGCGCCCGGCCGCCGCGGCCACCAGGTCCGCCTGTCCCTCGGGCAGCGAGGTGGAGTCGCGCGCATCGTGCCCGCCGATCACCTGCTGCAGGGCCGCGGCGTCCGCCACGGTGCGGGCCGCGGGGCCCACCTGGTCCAGCGAGGAGGCCATGGCGATCACGCCGTAGCGGGACACCGCGCCGTAGGTGGGCTTGACGCCCACGGTGCCGGTGAACGCGGCGGGCTCGCGAATGGAGCCGCCCGTGTCCGAGCCGAGCGCGAAGGGCGCGCAGAACGCCGCCACCGCCGCGGCCGAGCCGCCGCCGGAGCCGCCGGGCACGCGCTGCCCGTCCCACGGGTTGCGGGTCACGCCGAACGCGGAGTGCTCGGTGGAGCCGCCCATGGCGAACTCGTCCATGTTGGTCTTGCCGAGGATCGGCAGGCGGGCTGCACGGATCCGCTCGACCACGTGGGCGTCGTACGGGCTCATCCACCCGTCCAGCATGCGCGAGGCCGCGGTGGTGGGCTGGCCCACGGTGACGATGTTGTCCTTCAGCGCCACGGGCACGCCGGCCAGCGGGTGCAGGGCCTCGGCCTCGGCGCCGCCGGCGGCGCGGATCGCGTCCACCTCGGCGGCCACGGCCAGGGCCTCCTCCGTGTTCACGTGCAGGTAGGCGCGCACGCCGGCGTCGGCGTCGGCGTCCTGGCGCGGGTCGCCGTCGACCGCGGCGATGCGGTCCAGGTGGGCCTGCACGAGCTCCACGGAGGTGGTGGTGCCGGCGCGCAGGCGCTCGGCCATCTGCAGGGCGGTGAGGCGGACGAGGCCGTCCGCCTCGATCGGGGCGTGCACGTCGAAGGTCTCACTCATCTCGATCACTCTCCGTCCAGGATCGCGGGGACCTTGAACATGCCGTCCTCGGCGTCCGGCGCCTGGTCCAGCGCCTGGTCCTGCGTCAGCATGCCGGTGGGCTCGTCCGCGCGGAACACGTTCTCCAGCGGGATGGGGTGGGAGGTGGGCGCCACGTCCTCGCCCGCCACGGCCTGCACCTGGGAGACGTGCTCCAGGATCTGCTCGAGGTCGCCGGACATCGCGTCCAGCTCCTCCTCGGTCATCCGGATGTGGGCCAGGCGGGCCAGATGCTCCACCTGCTCCCGGGTGATCTCAGGCATGGATCTCCTTCGCACAGTTCGGTTCGCACAGTTCGGGCGCCACTTCCAGGCAGGGCGGGACGCCGGTTTCAGACCGAGTCTATCGGCGGGACGGCTCTCGCCTCATGTACGATGAGGATGGATTGTCAGTTATTAAACGACATTCGACCACTATCTGCCCCATGGAGGCGGCCATGCTCTTCAACGCCCCAGACCTCAATGCGGACGACAGTGCCGTCCTGGAGGAGATCAACCGGCTGAGGCTCGATCTGCGGCACAATCTAGCCCCGACCCATCGCTGGTTCGGTACCCTTGCCCGCCAGCACCGAGCTCGGGCCGTCCGGGGGTCCAACTCGATCGAAGGCATCGACGTCTCGGAGGAGAAGGCCCTCGCTATTGAGGCCGACGAGGAAGAACTGACCACCGTTGACGACGTATGGCTCGCGGTCAAGGGGTATTCGGATGCCATGACCTACGCGCGCGTCCTGGGAGGCGACCCCGGTAGGACACTGGACATGTCCACGTTGCTCTCGTTGCACTTCATGGTCCAGGGTCATGACCTGTCGAAATCGCCCGGGGAGTTCCGCAAACGAGACGTATACGTGGAGGAGGAGGACACCGGACGCATCGTCTACGAGGGTCCCGACGCGGACGCGGTACCCGACCTCGTCGCTGAACTCCTGCATGATCTCGACGGCACGTCCGCGGGCGTGCCTCCCCTCGTCGTCGCGGCCATGGCTCACCTTAACCTGGTGATGATCCACCCCTTCCGGGACGGCAACGGGCGTCTCTCGCGCATTCTGCAGTCGGCGATCCTGTACCGGGAACGGGTGGCCGAAGCCGAGTTCGTCTCTGTCGAGGAATACCTGGGGCGCAATACATTGGCGTACTACGACGTGCTGGCCCAAGTCGGTGGTGGTCGGTGGCAGCCGCATCGTTCGGCCCATGCCTGGATCGAGTTCATGCTGACCGCCCACTACCGCCAGGCGACCACCGTGCAGCGCAGGGTGGAGATTATGAACCATGTCGCGGCACGTGCTGACGACCTGCTCGAGCGTCACGGTCTTCCTGAGCGCTCATTACCGGCTTTGGAGTCGACCCTCAGTGGTTGGCGCCTCACCAACGCTCGCTATCGAGAGGATGCGGGAGTCACTGCGACAACCGCTTCACGCGACCTGCGGGCGCTGTGCCGCGCCGGGATCTTGGAACGTCAGGGGCAGAAGCGCGGCAGTTGGTACATACCGACGGAGGAGCACCGATCCTGGCTGGCCCGCCTCCAATCGTCGTTGCGGGAGAAGTACGACTCGTCGGTCGATCCGTATGCCGTCCTGCGACGGGCAGGGCACCTTCCTCCTGCTGGCCAGGCGAGCATTGGGGGGTAGGCGGGACGGGTCCAGCTACTGGCCGCTGGCCACAGTGGCCGGACGAGGCCTCAGTCCACGGGCAGCACGTACACGATGAACGGGCCCTTGTCCTCCTCCGGGGGCAGGCCCGGCAGCAGCGCGGAGAGCATCCAGTCCCGCTCGGGCGTGCGGACGAACCCCGCCGCCTCGTAGAGGCGGTGTGCCTCGACCATGGACTCCATGGTGGTCAGCGCGACGCCGCGCACCCCCTCCATGGCCCGCGCCCGCTCGACGACGGCGGCCAGCAGCGCGCGGCCGATCCCCCGCCGGTGCAGGTCCGGGTGCACCGCGAGCATGCGGAACTCGTACTCGTCCTCGCGGGCGGTCTCCTGCAGGGGCGAGCCGGGCGGGGCGAGCACCACGCTGCCGCCCACCCGGGGCCCGGCGTCGGTGTCCACCTCGGCCACGAGGATCTCGGCCACCTCCGCCCGGGAGGCGACGTCGGCCAGGATCGCCCGGTAGGTGTCCTCCTCCTCGAGGTGGCCGCCGGCGTCGTACGCGGCGAGGATCAGCTCCGACACGGCGTCGTGGTCCTCGGGGCGCAGACGGCGGATGCGGACCCCGTGCTCCCGCCCGGTGGTCTCCTCCTGTGCCGTCATCCCGCTGCCTCCCTCGTCTGGCGCAGCCGTTCGCGCAGCCGGTCCCGGTCCGCCTCCGAGGCCACGATCCAGTCGCGGCGGCGGGTCCAGGCGGTCGGCACGGCCTGGTGCGGGCGGCCGTCCCGGCGAGCGTGCAGCGCCTCGAGGGCGGCCGCCGCCTCCGGCTCCTGCCAGATGTTGACCCAGTGCACGCGCCCGCGCTCCTCAGGCGTGAGGGTCTTGATCAGGGTCATGCAGTACCGACAGCCCGGCCGCCAGAACACGACGACGCCGCCCGCGTCCACCGTGCCCTGCGCCTGCGCGTAGGGCCGGGAGCGCACCCGGGTGGCGCGCAGGGACGGGAGCATCAGCAGGACCATCAGCACGGCGGACACGATCACGGCGACGTTCCGCTGCGCCGTGCCCCAGAGCGCGAACGCGAGGCCCGCGGCGATGAAGGCCGTGGGGTAGGCCCACGGGTGGCCGAGCAGCCGCCTCATGCGGTCGCCGCCTTCGCGCGGGCGAGGGCGGACGCGTCCACGTCCCCGGCCACCATCCAGTCGGGGTGGTCCGTCCCGTCGCCCGACGGCGGCCGGGTCACGGGCACGCCGGCCTCCTCGGCGATCAGCGCGCCGGCGGCCCAGTCGTACTCCTGCGTCCCGTACTCCGCGTAGGCGTCCAGGGTGCCGTCGGCCACCATGCACAGGTCCAGCGCGGCCGAGCCGATCCGCCGCACGTCCCCGAAGTCCGGCAGCAGCGCCTCGAGCGCGGCCAGCTGCAGCCGGCGCCGCTCCGGCCGATACCCGAAGCCGGTGGCCAGCAGGCGTCCTGAGCGGCCCGGCACGGGGCCGGTCAGCCGCACGGGCTCGCCGCGGTCCGGCGCGTGCACGCCCGCGGTGGAGGCGTCCACGGTGCTGAACGCGCCCCCGCCGGCGGACGCGTACCAGGTCCGCCCCAGCCCCGGCGCGACGACGGCGCCCGCCAGCCAGCGCTCCTCGCCGCGGGCGTCCGGTCCCCACACGGCCACGGAGGTGCAGAACTGGGGCAGCCCGCGGATGAAGTTGGTGGTGCCGTCCAGCGGGTCGATGGACCACCGGAACCCGGAGGGCTCGGCGGGGACGGTGGCCCCGTGCTCCTCGCCGGTGATCTCGTCCTGCGGCCGGTAGGCGGTGAGCACGCGGCGCACGACGTCCTCGGCGCGGCGGTCGTAGTCCGTGACCCAGTCCGAGCCGGAGGACTTGGTGTCCGCGCCGAGCTGGCCCCGGGTCAGCGGCACCGCCGGGTGATGGCCGGCCCAGCGCTCGCCGAGCACGTCCGCGCCGGCACGCGCGGCGGCCTTGGCCACCACCAGCAGCCCGGTCGGCGTCGTCCCGACGGCGCTCACGCCTGCTCCACCGCGCCCGGCGCGGCGCCCCCGGGGGCCTCCGGGCCGTCCTCCGCCTCGGCGTCCTCGTCCTCCCCGGCGAACGCCTCCGGCCCCTCCGCGAGCAGCCGCACGAACCCGGCCTCGTCCAGCACCGGAACGCCGAGCGACTCCGCCTTGTCCAGCTTCGAGCCCGCGGCCTCGCCCGCCACCAGGAAGTGCGTCTTCTTGGACACGGAGCCGGAGGCCTTGCCGCCGCGCACCAGGATGGCCTCCTTCGCGGAGTCGCGGGAGAAGCCCTCGAGCGAGCCGGTGACCACCACGGTGACGCCCTCGAGGGTGCGCGGGACGGACTCGTCCCGCTCGTCCTCCATGCGCACCCCGGCCGCGGCCCAGCGGTCCACGATCTCGCGGTGCCAGTCCTGGGCGAACCACTCGATCAGGGCGTCGGCGATGGTCGGGCCCACGCCGTCGATCTCCGCGAGCCGCTCGCGCTCGCCGCCCTCGGCCGCCGCCCGCAGGGCCGTCATGGAGCCGAACGCGGTGGCCAGGGAGCGCGCCGCCGTCGGGCCGACATGCCGGATGGAGAGCGCCACGAGCACGCGCCACAGCGGCTGGGACTTGGCCTTCTCCAGCTCGTCGAACAGGCGCAGGGTGGTGGCCGTGGGCGACGAGGGCCGCTTCGCGGTGCCCGCCGTGAAGAAGTACGGCTTGAGGGACCACACGCCGGACGGGACCATGCGCCCGTCCACCTTGGTCCGGCCCTCGCGCCACACGCGCACCTCGCCCAGGGCGCGCTGGGCGTCCGTCAGTCCGTCCTCGCCGCGGGGGCCGACGATCTCCTCGGGGGTGCCGGAGGCCAGGTCGAACACCTGCGCCTCGGCCGTGATCGGCCCGGCACCCTCGGGCACCACCCGCCCCTCGTTCTCCGCCGGATCGGGTCCGGGACCGTTCACCAGCCAGCGGGCGGCCTCCTCGCCGAGCGCCTCGACGTCGAACGCGCCGCGGCCGGCCAGGTGCTCCACGCGCCCGGCCAGCTGGGCGGGGCAGCTGCGCGCGTTGGGGCAGCGCAGGTCCACGTCGCCCTCCTTGGCCGGGGCCAACGGGGTGCCGCACGAGGGGCACTCGGACGGCATGACGAACTCGCGCAGCTCCACGCCCTCGGCCCGCAGCCGCTCGCGCATCGGCAGCACCGGACCCACGACCTCCGGGATGACGTCCCCGGCCTTGCGCAGCACCACCGTGTCCCCGATCAGCACGCCCTTGGCCTTGACCACGTCCTGGTTGTGGAGGGTGGCCATGGCCACGGTGGACCCGGCCACCCGGGCGGGCTCCATCATCGCGAACGGGGTGACGCGGCCGGTCCGGCCCACCGAGACCGTGATGTCCAGCAGCCGGGTGTGCACCTCCTCCGGCGGGTACTTGTACGCCGCGGCCCAGCGCGGCACACGGGAGGTGTGCCCCAGGTAGCGCTGATCCGCGAACGCGTCCGCCTTCAGGACGATCCCGTCGATCTCGTGCACCAGGCGGTGCCGCTTCTGGCCGTACTCCTCGATCACCGCGACGACGCCGGCCAACGCCGCCTCGTCCGCCCCCTCCACCACGCGGGTGTAGGGGCTCACGGGCAGCCCCCAGCCGGCCAGCGCCTGGTAGGCCTCCTCCTGGGAGTCCAGCCCGAACGCCTCCACCGAGCCGATGCCGTGCACGAACATGCTCAAGGGGCGCTGCGCGGTGACAGCCGGGTCCTTCTGGCGCAGCGCGCCGGCGGCGGCGTTGCGCGGGTTGGCGAAGGGCGGCAGCCCCTCCTCCGCGCGGCGCTCGTTGAGCTCGGCGAACGCCTGCGACGGCATGAACACCTCGCCGCGCACCTCGAACTCCTCGGGCCAGCCCTCCCCGGACAGGCGCTGGGGCACGTCCTGGATGGTCATGACGTTGCGGGTGACGTCCTCGCCCGTGACGCCGTCGCCGCGGGTGGCCGCCTGCACCAGGCGCCCGCCGCGGTACCGCAGGGCCACCGCGAGCCCGTCGATCTTGACCTCCACGAGCCAGCGCGGGGCCCGCCCCGGGCGCACCTCGGTCAGTGCGCCCGCGGCCCGCAGGAACCAGACCTCCAGCTCCTCCGGGGAGAACAGGTCCTCGAGCGAGTACATGCGCGCGCCGTGGGTGACGGGGGCGAACGCCTCGGAGGCCTCGCCGCCGACCTCCTGGGTGGGCGAGTCGTTCGAGACCAGCTCCGGATGCAGCGCCTCGAGGTCCTCGAGCTCGCGGTACAGGCGGTCGTACTCGGCGTCGGAGAGCTCGGGCGCGTCGTGCTGGTAGTAGGCCACGCGCGCGGCGCGGACCTGCTCCACGAGCGCGTCGTGGCGCTCGCGCACGCCCTGCTCGGGGATCTGCCCCTCGGTGGGGACGTGGTCGTCGGGGCCCTCGGCGGGGGCGCGGTCTGCGGTGCTCACCGGGTCAGCCTAGCGGCGGCCCCGGACACGGCATCAGGGGCGGGGGAAGCCGACCAGCACCACGGTGATGTTGTCCCGGCCGCCGCGCCACAGCGCGGCCTCCACGAGACGCTCGGCGGCCTCGGAGAGCGCGCCGGCGTCGTCGAGGATGGCGCGGATCTCCTCGTCCAGCAGCTCGCCGGTCAGGCCGTCGCTGCACAGCAGGAGCCGGTCGCCGGGCGCGACGTCGATCTCGGTGACGTCCACCGTGAGGGCGTGGCTCGAACCCAGCGCGCGGGTGATGACGTTGCGGCGCGGGTGCACGCGGGCCTCGGCCGGCGTCAGCTCCCCGGCCTCGACCATCATCTGCACGGCGGAGTGGTCCACGGTCAGCTGCTGCAGGACGGGGGCGCCCACGGGGCGCAGGTAGGCGCGGGAGTCCCCCACGTTGGCGATCGCCCAGCGGCCCCGCTCCACGTCCAGGCACGCCAGGGCCGTGAGGGTGGTTCCGGAGCGGCCCCCGCCGGAGTCGATCACGGCGGCGTTGGCCTCGTGGACGAGCGCGCCGAGCTCCTGGGGGGTGTGCGTCGCGCCCGGGGCGAGGACCTCCGGGACGCGGTGCTCGAGCAGCTCGACGGCGGCGGCCGAGGCCACCTCCCCGGCCTCGTGACCGCCCATGCCGTCCGCCACCGCCGCCAGCAGCAGCGGCTCCCCGACGATCGCCCACGCGTCCTCGTTCAGCTCCCGGACGGCTCCCACGTGGGTCACCGCCACCGCCTCGGGCTGCGCGGGGTCGGCCGCGCCGGTGGTCGGCTGCTCGCTCATGGGTCCTCGGGTTCAGTCGGTGATCAGGGGCTGCGCCGCGCCGTTCATGAGGAGGGAGGGGCGGACCTCTCCGAACCCCCGGACGATCCGCGGCGGCTGCGGGACGAGCACGAAGCGCTCGTCCTCGGAGAGGGCGGCCGCGGTCATGGCGTCCACGAGCACGGTACCCGGATCCGCCAGGGACGTCAGCCGGGAGGCCAGGTTCACGGTGGGCCCGTAGATGTCCCCCAGGCGGGAGAGCACGCGCCCCCACGCCAGGGACACCCGGGCCGAGGGCAGCTCCGTGTCCGCCGCCATGGCCTCGGAGAGCGCGAGCGCGATCTCCGCTCCGGCCTCCGGGGTCTCCGCGTTGAACAGCACCTCGTCCCCGATGGTCTTCACGAGCCAGCCGCCGCCGGCGGCGATGATCTCCGCGGCCCTGGACTCGAACCGCTGGACCGTGCGGGCCAGCGTCCGCTCGTCCATGGTCCGGGAGAGCGTGGTGTAGGAGACCATGTCCGCGAACCCCACCGCGCGGGCCAGCGGGAGCGGCGCGTCGTCCTCCGAGCCGTCCCGGCCCTGCTCCGAGGCGGCCAGCCCCGCCTCCACGCGCACCGTCAGGCGCTGCACCGCGTTGTTGAGCTGACGCCGGTACACCACCTGCATGACCTTCTCGAGCGGACTGATGATCTGCGGCAGCAGGTCGACGGCGGCGCGGCGGGCCTCGGGGTCCGTCCGGCCCTCCGAGGAGATCTGGTCCTCCACCAGCGCCTCGATCTGCCAGACCACCATGCGGTCCGTCATCTGACCCACCGAGCGGGCCAGGGACACGGCCGTGTCCTCGTTGAGGGTGCCCTCGCGGACCAGCTGGAGGACGGCGTCGAACGCGTTGAGGTCCTCCTCGGAGAACACGGTCTCCCCGTCCGGCACGTCCGGGTAGCCCAGGGCCCGGGAGATCCGGCGGGCGGCGCCGGCGGTGATGCCGAGGCGGCGGGCCGCCTCCCGACGGGAGATGGCGGGGGGACCGGCCACGAGTCCGGCGTCGAGCGTGCGCATCGCGCTCGTCCAGCCGGGCTGGGCGACGGGCGCGGGCGTGCGGCGGGGACGCCCGGCGTCGGGTCGGGACCCGTCCGACGGGGGCACCACGGGCAGGGGCGCGGTGACGGGGGTGGCCGGGTCGGGGCGGTGGCGGGTCATCGGGGTCCTCCCCCCAGGTCGGCGGCGGGCCAGGAGACGGTCCGGGCGCGGCGGGTGGTCTCGGCGAGCAGCTCCTCGAAGCGGGCGGCCTCGGGGACGTCGGCGAGGCGCCAGTACACCTGACGGACCGGCTCCTGGAACAGGACCAGCAGGTCGCCGGCGCCCGAGCCGCGGCCGCGGCGCTCCACGTCCGCGATGGCCACCAGCGGCATGGCGCCGTCCGGTCCGCCGCCGAGGCCCGTGCGGCGGATCAGGCGCGCGGTGGTGAGCACGGTGCGGCCGGTCAGCCAGACCAGCAGGGGACGGAGGGTGCCCAGCAGGACGGCCAGCGCGGCCGCGGCCCACAGGAGCGCGTCCAGCCACGGGGCGGCCCGGTCCACGACGCCGGGCAGGCCCGGGCGGGCCAGCACGCCCCGCCCCAGGCCGAGCAGGAAGGCGGTGGCCACCAGGGCGGAGGCGGCGCCGAGGAGCGCGCGGGGATGGCGGCGCGTGCGCACCACCACCTGCTCGCCGGGCTCGAGCCGCATCCTCGTCCACCTCCGGGACTGTCCGTGCCGGGCGCCCGCGGGGCGTCACCGGCCCCGGCGCACGTCCCCCCGCAGGTGGACCACGTCGCCGGCGCTGATCTCGGTCTCGAGTATCTCACGGCCCTCGCCGCCGGTCCGGACCCGCAGGACCCCTCCGGGGCCCAGCCCCACGGCCTCCCCCTCGAGCGCCGTGCCGTCCGGCAGCTCGGCCCGCACGGACCGGCCGGGAGTGCTCAGCCGCGCCGCCACGGGAGCCACGGCGGGGTGGGTCCCGCCCACGGGGTCGGCCACGCCGTCCAGGGCCGCGGCGAACGCGTCCGCGGCGGTGACGACGGCGGCGCGCAGCTCCTCCGCGAGCGCCCTCGGCGCGGGCACGGCGGCGGCCGGGACCCAGTCCGCGAGCGCGGTGGCGGTGGGGGCCGGGGGCCCGCCCGGGAAGGCCAGGTTCACGCCCGTGCCCACCACCACGCCGCCGCCCGGGGCCACGGTGGCCAGCACGCCGCACAGCTTGCGGCCGTCCTCGGCGAGCACGTCGTTGGGCCACTTGACGTGCGTGGGGGCGCCCCGGTCCGCCAGGAGCCCGGCCACCGCCGAGGCGGCCACGAGGGAGATCCAGCTCCAGTGGGCCGGGGCCAGCGGGCCGGAGGGCCCCGCCGGGCGCAGCAGTACGGACAGCGCCAGGGAGGACCCGGGCGGGGCCTCCCAGACCCGGCCGTGGCGTCCGCGCCCGGCGCGCTGGTCCGCGGTGGCGAGCACATCGCCGTGGGCGGGGGCCGGCGTCGTGCCCCCCGCCCCGGACGGGCCCGCCGGCCCGTTCAGCAGGCGCAGCAGGGCGTCCTGTGTGGAGTCCACCGTGTCCAGCCATGTGAGTCGTCCCATTCCTCCAGGTATAGCCGACGCCGGACCGCGCCGCTGCCCCTCCCGCCGGGGCCCCGTGAGACGGGCGTATCCTCGGCCCGTCCCCGGGCGACCGCGCGGGGGCCGGACGAGTGGAAGCGGGTGCCCCGTGGAGGAGACCATCCAGGCCGTGATCGGCGTCGTGATCCTGGTGGTGGAGTCCCTGGGAGCGGCCGCCGTGGCGGTGGGCGCCGTGGCCGCCGTCGTCCTGCTGGTGCGCGGCTGGCTGGGCGGGGACCGGCACGGGATCACGCGGGCGCGGGTCGCGCTCGGCAGGGCCCTGGCGCTGGCCCTGGAGTTCCAGCTGGCGGCGGACGTCCTGGCCACCGCCGTGGCGCCGACGTGGGACATGATCGGGCGTCTGGCGGCCATCGCCGCCATCCGGACCGCGCTCAACCACTTCCTCGCCAAGGAGATCGCCGAGCAGCAGGAGGTCATGGCCCGGGACGAGGACGTCCTGCCCGCCCGCCCCGCGCGCCGGCGGGCCGCGCGCGTAGACTGACGGCCGCACCCGACCGCCGCATCCGAGCCCTGCGACGGGCCCGCCCGGGCCCGGCCGCCGCCCCCGCCCCGAGGAGCCCCGCGTGACCGACCCCGACCTCAGCACCACCGCCGGCCGGCTGGCCGACCTGCACCGCCGCCTCGAGGCCACCGCGGCCCCCGGCGGGGAGGCCGCCGTGCAGCGTCAGCACGCCCGCGGCAAGCACACCGCCCGCGAGCGCGTGGACCTGCTGTTGGACGAGGGCTCGTTCGTGGAGCTGGACGCCCTGTCCACGCACCGCACCACCGCGTTCGGCATGGACGCCAAGCACCCGGCCGGCGACGGCGTGGTGGCCGGCTTCGGCACGGTGGACGGCCGCCAGGTGGCCGTCTACTCGCAGGACTTCACCGTGTTCGGCGGATCGCTGTCCGAGCGCAACGGCCAGAAGATCGTGAAGGTGCAGGAGTTCGCCGCGCGCAACGGGTGCCCGGTGATCGGCATCCTCGACGGCGGCGGCGCGCGCATCCAGGAGGGCGTGGCCTCCCTGGCGCAGTTCGCGGACATCTTCCGCAACAACGTGCTGGCCTCGGGCATGGTCCCGCAGATCTCCCTGATCATGGGCCCCTCGGCCGGCGGCGCCGCGTACTCGCCGGCGCTGACCGACGTCGTCGTGATGGTGGACCGGACCTCGCACATGTTCATCACGGGCCCGGACGTGATCAAGACCGTCACGGGCGAGGACGTGGACATGGAGACCCTGGGCGGCGCCCGGTCCCACAACAGCACCTCCGGCACCGCGCACTACATGGCCTCCTCCGAGGAGGACGCGATCGCCTACGTCCAGGACCTGCTGGAGTTCCTGCCCTCGAACAACCTGGCCGAGGCCCCCGCGTTCGAGCCGGCCTCCCTCGAGGTGACGGAGGAGGACGAGGCGCTGGACACGATCGTCCCGGACTCGGCGAACCAGCCGTACGACATGCTCGAGGTGGTCTCCGCGCTGGTGGACGACGGCCAGCTGCTGCAGCTGCAGGAGATGTACGCCCCCAACGTGATCACCGGCCTGGCCCGCATGGACGGGATGAGCGTGGGCGTGGTGGCCAACCAGCCGCAGCAGCTGGCCGGCACGCTGGACATCGCCGCCTCGGAGAAGGCCGCACGGTTCGTGCGCTTCTGCGACGCCTTCAACATCCCGATCCTCACCCTCGTGGACGTCCCCGGCTTCCTGCCCGGCACGGACCAGGAGTTCAACGGGATCATCCGCCGCGGCGCCAAGCTCATCTACGCGTACGCGGAGGCCTCGGTGCCGAAGCTCACCGTGATCACCCGCAAGGCCTTCGGTGGCGCGTACATCGTGATGGGCTCCAAGAAGCTCGGCGCGGACCTGAACCTCGCGTGGCCGTCCGCGCAGATCGGCGTGATGGGCCCGCAGGGCGCCGTCAACATCCTGTACCGCCGGGAGCTGCAGGCCGCCGAGGAGGCCGGCGAGGACGTCGAGGCGCGCCGCGCGCAGATCGTGGCGGACTACGAGGCGGAGCTGCTCAACCCGTACCAGGCCGCGGACCTGGGCTACGTGGACGCGGTGGTCCCGCCGCGCCAGACCCGCGCGCAGCTCGTGCGCGCGCTGCGGGCCACCCATCACAAGCGCGAGGCGCGCCCCGCCAAGAAGCACGGGAACATGCCGCTGTGAGCGCCGCACAGCAGGCCCCCCATCCGGGCGAGGGCCAGGAGGAGAACGACCCCGTGCGCCTGGACGGCGCCCAGCTCGAGCCGGAGGAGATGGCCGCCCTCACCGCGGTGCTCGCGCAGATGCGCGCCCAGGGCGCCACGGCGGTGCCGCAGGCCGGCCGCCACGGCCGGATGCGCCGCCCGGACCGCACCCTCCTGCGCCGCGGGGACCTGGGCCTGTGGGCCCGCCCCGGCCAGGATCAGTGGCGCCGTGCCGCAGGCTGGCGCTGACCTGGGCGGACGACGCCGGCCGGCCCCGCCGGCGTCGTCCGCCCCTCCGGCGGCGCGCACCGGCCGGCCGCGATGGTAGGACGTCTGTCACACCCCCTAGAGTGCCGTGCATGACCGACACCGCCGCCGTCACGGGCGCCGCCCGCACCCCCACCGCCATCGACGCTCTCGCCGAGCGACACGTCGCCGAGTACCTCCGCCTGCGCCCGGACGAGGCCACCGCCATGGGCTTCCCCGGCGGCGAGACCGAGTACGGCGACCTCTCCCCCGCCGGGCTGCGCGCCCTCGACGAGCTCAACGCCCGGACCCTGGCGGAGCTGGAGGGCCTCGAGCCGGCGGACGAGGCGGACCGCGTGACCGCCGCCGCGATGCGCGAGCGGCTGGGCCTGGAGCGGGAGATCCACGCCACCGGCCGCGTGGAGCTGAACAACATCGCCTCCCCCGCCCAGGGCGTCCGGGCCGTGTTCGACCTCATGCCCACGGACACCGCCGAGCAGTGGGAGCACGTGGCCGGGCGCCTGGAGAACCTGCCGGCGGCGCTGGCCGGCTACACCGCGTCCCTGCTCGCCGCCCGGGACGCCGGGCACGTGGCCGCGGTGCGCCAGGTGGACATCGTGATCGAGCAGGCCGAGGCGCACGGGGCGCCCGGCGGGTTCTTCCCCGGGCTCGTGGAGCGGGCCGGCGCGGCGGAGGCCGTGACCCCCGCGCTGGCCGCGCGGATCCGCTCCGGCGTCGAGGCCGGCGTGCAGGCCTACCGGGACTTCGCCACGGCCCTGCGCGAGGAGTTGCGCCCGCACGCCCCGGAGGAGGACGCCGTCGGGATCGAGGCCTACCGCCTGGCCTCCCGCGTGTTCCTCGGCGCGGAGATCGACCTCGAGGAGACCTACCGCTGGGGCCAGGAGGAGCTGGCCCGGATCGTCGCCGCCCAGGAGGCGGACGCCGAGCGCATCCGCCCCGGCGCCACCGTGGAGGAGGCCCGCGCGATCCTCGACGCGGACCCGGCCCGGAAGCTCACGGGCACGCAGGCGCTGCGGGACTGGATGCAGGGGCTCTCGGACGAGGCCATCGAGGCCATGAAGGAGCACTTCGCCATCCCGGCACCCATGGACCGGGTGGAGTGCATGATCGCCCCCACGCAGGAGGGCGGCATCTACTACACCGGCCCGTCCGAGGACTTCTCCCGCCCGGGCCGCATGTGGTGGTCCGTGCCGGCGGGCGAGGACGAGTTCACCACGTGGGCGGAGACCACCACCGTCTACCACGAGGGCGTGCCGGGCCATCACCTGCAGATCGCCACGGCCATGATGGCGCGGGACGAGCTGAACCTGTGGCGCCGCAGCTTCTGCTGGACCTCCGGACACGGCGAGGGCTGGGCCCTCTACGCGGAGCGCCTCATGGACGAGCTCGGCTTCCTCGAGGACGCCGGCGACCACCTGGGCATGCTGGACATGCAGCGCATGCGCGCGGCCCGCGTGGTGTTCGACATCGGCTACCACTGCGGCTTCGCCATGCCGGAGTCCGAGGGCGGCGGCGCGTGGACCCCGGAGCGGGGCTACGACTTCCTCTCGAAGCACCTGATCCTCTCCGAGGGCCAGCGCCGGTTCGAGTTCACCCGCTACCTCGGCTGGCCGGGCCAGGCGCCTGCCTACAAGGTGGGCCAGCGGATCTGGGAGCAGATCCGCGCCGAGCACGAGGCGCGCGAGGGCGAGGACTTCGACCTCAAGGCCTTCCACACCCGCGCCCTGCGCCTGGGCTCGATGGGCCTCGACACCCTGCGCGAGGCGCTCGCATGACCCCTGCCGACGACGACGGCGGCCGCCCCTGCCCCGGGCACCCGCTCCTGGTGCTGGGCTCGGCCTCGCCGGGCCGCGCCGAGATCCTGCGGCGCGCCCGCCTCCCGTTCCGCGTCGTGGTGTCCGACGTGGACGAGGAGGCCCTCGGGGCGGCGCGCCCCGAGGCGACCCCGGAGGAGCTCGCCCTCCACCTGGCGAGGGCGAAGGGGTACGACGTGGCGGAGCGGTTGACCGCGGAGGGCGTCGAGTGCCCCACCCTGGTGGTGGGCTGCGACTCCGTGTTCGAGCTCGACGGCGTGGCGCACGGCAAGCCGTACGAGCCGGAGGTCGCGGTCGAGCGCTGGCGGGAGCAGTCCGGGCGCACCGGGCGCCTCCACACCGGCCAGTGGGTCGGCCTCCTGACCCCGGGCGACGACGGCGCCGTGCCGGATGCGGAGACGTGCACCACGATCAGCGCGGACGTGCACTTCGCCGCCGTGGACGAGGACACGGTGCGCGCGTACGTGGCCACGGGCGAACCCCTGCAGTGCGCTGGCGCGTTCACCATCGACGGCGCCGGCGCCGCCCTCGTGGAGTCGGTGGACGGAGACCCGAACGCGGTGATCGGCCTGTCCGTGGCGGTGCTGCGCGCGCAGTGCGCGGAGCTGGGCCTGCGGTTCACGGACTTGTGGGATTCCTCCAACCCGGGCGGGTGAGCACCGCCGGACCCCCGCGAACGCCTGTGCGGGGGTCCACCACCGCAGTACAGTGCACGTGAACAGCGGCGCCGTGCGGGCGGCCCGTCCCGCGTCGGCCGATCGGCGCGACGGGCCGGACCCCGCGGCGGCCGCACCCCCGCCCCCGTCTTCAGGAGCCCCGACCCCATGACCACCACCAGCGGCCCCCAGGTCACCCCCGCCTCTCCGGACGGGAGGGTCCGGCGCTTCTCCCGGGTGCTGATCGCCAACCGCGGGGAGATCGCCGTGCGCGTGGTGCGGGCCTGCCAGGACGAGGGCCTGACCTCCGTGGCCGTGTACGCCGAGCCGGACCGGGATGCGCTGCACGTGAAGCTCGCGGACGAGGCCGTGGCCCTCGGCGGGGAGACCGCCGCGGACTCCTACCTCCTGATGCAGAAGATCCTCGACGCCGCCGAGCGCTCCGGCGCGGACGCCGTCCACCCCGGCTACGGCTTCCTGTCCGAGAACGCGGACTTCGCGCGCGCCGTGGAGGCGGCCGGCCTGGTGTGGATCGGCCCGCCGCCGGAGGCGATCGACGCCCTCGGGGACAAGGTCTCCGCCCGCCGGATCGCCACCGAGGTCGGTGCCCCGCTGGCCCCCGGCACCACGTCTCCCGTCAACGGCACGGACGAGGTCGTGGCCTTCGCGGACGAGTTCGGCCTGCCCGTGGCCATCAAGGCCGCCTACGGCGGCGGCGGCCGCGGCATCAAGGTGGCCCGCACGCGCGAGGAGATCCCCGAGCTCTACGAGTCCGCGGTGCGCGAGGCCGTCGCCGCGTTCGGCCGCGGCGAGTGCTTCGTGGAGCGGTTCCTGGACCGCCCCCGCCACGTGGAGACCCAGTGCCTCGCGGACGCCCACGGCGACGTCGTCGTCGTGTCCACGCGCGACTGCTCCCTGCAGCGCCGCAACCAGAAGCTCGTGGAGGAGGCCCCGGCGCCGTTCCTCACCGACGAGCAGAACGCGCGACTCGTCGAGTCCTCGAAGGCCCTCCTGAAGGCCGCCGGCTACGTGGGCGCGGGCACGTGCGAGTTCCTCGTGGGCCAGGACGGCACGCTGTCCTTCCTCGAGGTCAACACCCGCCTCCAGGTGGAGCACCCGGTGACCGAGGAGGTCACGGGGATCGACCTGGTGCGCGAGCAGTTCCGGCTCGCGCGCGGCGAGGCCCTCGGCTACGGGGACCCGGAGGTGCGCGGCCACTCGTTCGAGTTCCGCCTCAACGGGGAGGACCCGGGCCGGAACTTCCTGCCCGCCCCCGGCACGCTGAGCACGTTCCGGATGCCCTCGGGCCCGGGCGTGCGCGTGGACGCCGGCGTGGTGGAGGGCGAGACCGTCTCCGGCGCGTTCGACTCCATGGTGGCGAAGCTGATCGTCACCGGCGCCACCCGCCGCCAGGCCCTGCAGCGTGCGGCCCGCGCCCTCGCGGAGGCCGAGATCGCCGGCATGCCCACCGTGCTGCCGTTCCACCGCGCCGTGGTGGCGGACCCGGCGTTCGCCCCCGAGCTGCAGGGCTCCGAGGCGCCGTTCTCGGTGCACACGCGCTGGATCGAGACCGAGTTCGCCCACGAGATCGCCCCCGCGCAGGTGACGCCGGCCGAGCCGGTCGAGCGCGAGGCGCGACACACCGTGACCGTGGAGGTCAACGGCAAGCGCGTGGACGTCACCCTGCCCACGTGGGGTGCGGCCATGCACCAGCTCCAGGACGCGGCCGCACGCGCCGGCGCGGGCCGGCGTCGTCCCCGCGGCGGGCGCCGGACCGGGGCCGCTCCCGCCACGGCGAGCACGGACGCCCTCACCGCGCCCATGCAGGGCACCGTGGTGAAGGTGGCCGCCAAGGACGGCGAGACCGTGGCCGAGGGCGACCTGATCGTGGTCCTCGAGGCGATGAAGATGGAGCAGCCGCTCACGGCCCACAGGGCGGGCGTGGTCTCGGGGCTGACCGTGCAGGCGGGCGAGACCGTCTCCGCCGGGACCGTGATCGCCACGATCGCGGACGCGGAGGCGTCGAAGGACTGAGCCCCGGAGGCCCAGCGCCCCGGAACACAACGCCCCGGCGACGTTCCAGCGGTCCTGCACCGCTGGAACGTCGCCGGGGCGCTGTCCTGCCCGGATCCCCGCGCGCACGGGTCGGTGGGGAACACCCCTCGTTCTTCTCACATCGTGGACGCCTGGAGATGACGAGACCCCCCCACCGGCAACGCTCCTACACTGGCGGTCGCTCTGTCTCACATCGTGGTCGCATCCGGCGCCCGCGGTGTCCACTCGCCCCCAGGAGGTCGCATGTCCCACTCCCCCTCCGCCGCTCCCGCGGCGGCCTCCCCTGCCGGAGACGTGCCCCGCTCCCGCGTGATCGTGGCCTCGCTGATCGGCACGTCGATCGAGTTCTACGACTTCTACGCCTATGCCACGGCCGCCGTCTCCGTCTTCCCGCTCATCTTCTTCGCCAAGGGCGACGGCGACGCGGCGCTCCTGGCCTCGATGGCCACCTTCGGCGCCGCGTTCTTCGGCCGGCCGATCGGCGCCGTGCTGTTCGGCCACCTGGGCGACCGCGTGGGTCGGAAGGCCACCCTGATCGGCGCGCTCCTGACCATGGGCATCGCCACGTTCCTCATCGGCCTGCTGCCCACGTACTACCAGATCGGCCTCTGGGCCCCGGCCATGCTCGCGATCCTGCGGTTCGCCCAGGGCCTCGGCCTGGGCGGCGAGTGGTCCGGCGCGGCGCTGCTGGCCACGGAGTACGCCCAGGAGGGCAAGCGAGCCCAGGCGGCCATGTGGCCCCAGCTGGGCGCGCCCATCGGCTTCCTGCTGGCGAACGGCCTCTACCTGATCCTCGTGATGGTCACGGGCCACGACTCCACCGCCCCGGACATGGACGGCCCGTTCCTCACCTGGGTGTGGCGCCTGCCGTTCCTGCTGTCCATCGTGATGGTCGCCGTCGGCCTCTACGTGCGCTTCAAGCTCGAGGAGACCCCGGTCTTCCAGCGCGCCCTGGACCAGGACCAGCGCGTGAAGGCCCCGCTGGGCGAGGTGTTCCGGCGCAACTGGTGGGAGCTCATCCTCGGCACGTTCGTCATGTACGCCACCTACGTGCTGTTCTACCTGATGACCACGTGGATCCTCTCCTACGCGATCGGCAAGGAGGAGTCCGGCTTCCTGGGCGTCCCCTACGGCGAGTTCCTGGTGCTGCAGCTCGTGGGCATCCTGTTCTTCGCCGCCTTCATCCCGGTGTCCGGGTGGCTCGCGGACCGCTTCGGGCGCAAGCCCACGCTGCTTGTCGTCACCGCCCTCATGGTGGTGTTCGGCCTGAGCTTCGGCCTCTGGCTGGCCCCCGAGACGATGGGGCAGGGCGCGGAGTTCAACGTGGGGAGCATGATCGTCTTCCTGGCCGTCGGCATGGCCCTGATGGGCCTCACCTTCGGCCCGATGTCCGCCGTGCTGCCGGAGATGTTCCCCACGAACACGCGGTACACCGGCTCGGGCATCGCCTACAACGTCGCCTCGATCATCGGCGCGGCGGTCACGCCGTTCATCGCCGCGTGGCTGGTGCAGCGGTTCGACGTGTCCTTCGTGGGCTACTACCTGGCGGCGGCGTCGCTCATCACGCTCGTGGCGCTGGCCCTCGCGCCCGAGACGCGGCACGCCGACCTGCACACGGTCACGTCGGCGCGCGAGCGCCGCGCCGCTGCCCGCTGACACCGGGCCCGCAACGCAGCCTGGGCGCAGTACTGCCACGTAGACACGGGTCTACGTGGCAGTACTGCGCCCAGGCATGGCAGGGCACGGCGCCCCGGCTCAGAGACGCACGTGGAGGCGCCGCGCGGCTTCGGCGATCGACCCGGACATGGACGGGTACACGGTGAAGGTGTCCGCGAGGTCGTCCACGTGCAGCTTGTGGGTCACCGCCAGCGCGATCGCGTAGATCAGCTCGGAGGCGCGCGGGGCCACCACGACGCCGCCGATCACGGTGCCGGAGCCCTGACGGGCGAAGATCTTGACGAAGCCCTCCTTGACGCCCTGCATCTTGGCGCGCGGGTTGGTGGCGAAGTCCAGCCGGATGACGTCCGCCTGGTAGCGGCCGGAGTCCACCTGCTCCTGGGTGACGCCCACGGTGGCGATCTCCGGGGAGGTGAAGATGTTGGAGGCCAGCAGGTGCGGCCGCAGCGGCTTGAGGGCGTCGCCGAGCAGGTGGGCGACGGCGATGCGCCCCTGCATCGCGGCCACGGAGGCCAGCGCGAGCTGGCCGGTGCAGTCGCCGGCCGCGTAGATCGAGGGCACGGTGGTGCGGGAGACGCCGTCGACCTTCACGTGGCCGGCCTCGGTCAGCTCCACGCCGACCTCCTCGAGGCCCAGGCCGGCGGTGTTGGGCACGCCGCCGACGGCCACGAGGGCGTGGGAGCCGTCGATGTACGGGCGGTCGGCGGCGCCGTCGCCGGACAGGTGCACGCGCACGCCGTCCGCGGTGCGCTCCACGGACTCGGCGCGGCAGCGGGCGGCCACGTCCAGGCCGTGCTCCTGGAAGACGTGCTCGAGCAGCTGGGCGGCGTCGGCGTCCTCGCCGGGCAGCACGCGGTCGCGCGAGGACACCAGGGTCACCTGCGCCCCCAGGCGGTTGTACGCGGAGGCGAACTCGGCGCCGGTGACGCCGGAGCCCACCACGATCAGGTGCTCGGGGAGCTCCTCGAGGGCGTACACCTGCTTCCAGTTGAAGATGCGCTCGCCGTCCGGCTTCGCGGTGGGCAGCTCGCGGGGGCTGGCGCCCACGGCCACGAGGATGGCGTCCGAGGTGATGGTCTCCGGCTCGGCCCCCTCGGCGGCGTCGTGCGAGCGCACGGCCACGGTGTGCGGGCCGGTCACGGTGGCCTCACCGAGGATCACGCGCACGCCGCGCCTCTCGAGGGCCCGGTGGATGTCCCGGGACTGCTCCCCGGCGAGCTCGAGGATGCGGCGGCCCACCTCGGCCATGGAGGCCCGGGGCTCGGCGTCGCCGAGGTCCACCCCGAGGTCGCGGGCGAGGTCCACGCGGCGCATGGAGTCGGCGGTGGCGATCAGGGTCTTGGAGGGCACCACGTCCGTCAGGACGGCGGCACCGCCCAGGCCCTGGCGCTCGATCACGGTCACGGTGGCGCCGAGCTTGGCGGCCACCATGGCGGCCTCATAGCCGCCGGGGCCGCCGCCGATGATGGTCAGGGACGGGAGGAAGGTGGTGTTCTCGTCGGTCACGCCCCCATTGTGTCCGCTGGGCGCGCGAAGTCCCAGCCGTCCTGCGCGCCTAGACTGGCGCCGTGAACGAGCAGAGCACCCCCGTGACCGCGTCCGACGCCGACTCCTCCCCCCTGCGCGGGGACCATCCCGGCTTCGCGGAGGCCCGCGACGCCGCCGCCGTGCTCGCGGAGGCGACGGGCGCGGCGGAGCACCGGATCGCCGTCGTGCTGGGCTCCGGCTGGGGCGAGGCGGCGGAGCTGATCGGCACCGAGCGGGCCCGCGTGGATTTGGCGGACGTGCCGGGCTTCCACGCCCCGAAGGTCCCCGGCCACAACGCCGTCATCCGCTCCGTGGAGCTGCCGGACGGCACGCGCGCCCTGGTGTTCGGCTCCCGCACCCACTTCTACGAGTCCCGGGACGCCCAGGCCGTGGCGCACACGGTCCGCACCGCCGCCGCGGCGGGCGCGCGCACCGTGGTGCTGACCAACGGCTGCGGCGGGCTGGACCCGGAGATCGCCCCGGGCACCCCCGTGCTGATCGCCGACCACCTCAACCTCACCGGCGCGACTCCCCTGGTCGGTGCCACGTTCGTGGACCTCACGGACCTGTACTCCCCGCGCATCCGGGACATCGCCCGCGAGATCGACCCCTCCCTCACCGAGGGCGTGTACGTGCAGTTCTCCGGTCCGCAGTACGAGACGCCCGCCGAGGTGCGCATGGCCAAGGCCCTCGGCGGCGACCTCGTGGGCATGTCCACGGCCCTGGACGCGATCGCCGCCCGCCACGCCGGCCTCGAGGTCTTCGGCATGTCCCTGGTGACCAACCACGGCGCCGGCATCCAGGAGACGCCGCTGTCCCACCAGGAGGTCGTGGAGGCCGGCCAGGCCGCCGGGCCCCGCATCTCGCGCGTCCTCGCGGACGTCATCGCCCGCCTCTGACCACGGCCGACGACGACGCCGGGCACCCCCGCACGACGTCGCCGCCGCCCCGCCGCCCCCTCCCCGCGCCCGCCCCCGTCCCAGGAGCAGTCCCATGAGCCCGACCCCCGCCCTCGACCCGCAGGTGCTGGACCTCGCGCGGCGGTGGTCCCGCGAGGACCCGGACCCCGCCCACCGCGCCGTGCTGGACGCGGAGCTGGCCGCCGCCGGCGGCGAGGGCCCGGCGGCGGAGGCGGCCCGCGCGTCGCTGGCGTCCCGGTTCGCCGGCCCGCTGGCGTTCGGCACGGCCGGGCTGCGCGCGGAGGAGGGGCCCGGCGAGTCCCGCATGAACCGGCTGGTGGTGCGCCGCACCGCCGCGGGCCTGGGCCGTCACCTGTGGGCGGAGCTGGGCGCGGACGCCGCGGCCCCGCTCGTGGCGGTGGGCTACGACGCCCGCCGCGGATCCGCCGACTTCGCCCGGGACACCGCCGCCGTGCTCACCGCCGCGGGTGCGCAGGTCGTGCTCCTGCCCCGCCCGCTGCCCACGCCCGTGCTGGCCTTCGCGGTGCGGCATCTGCACGCGGATGCCGGCGTCATGGTCACCGCGTCCCACAACCCGCCGGCGGACAACGGCTACAAGGTCTACCTCGGCGGCCGGATGACGGACGAGGCCGGGCGCGGTGCGCAGATCGTCTCCCCTGCGGACGCGCAGATCGCCGCGCAGATCCGCCACACGGACTGGGTCGCGGACGTCCCGATGGCCGAGGACGGCTGGGAGACCGCCGGGGAGGACCTCGTGGACGCCTACCGCGAGGCGGCCCTGTCCGTGCTCGACGACGAGGCCGACCCCGCCCGCGACCTGCGGATCGTCTACACCCCCCTGCACGGGGTGGGCGGGGAGGTCCTGCCGGGGCTGCTCGCCGCGGCCGGCTTCACGGACGTGCACGTGGTCCCCGAGCAGGCCGAGCCGGACCCGGCGTTCCCCACGGTGGCTTTCCCCAACCCGGAGGAGCCGGGCGCGATCGACCTGGCCCTGGCCCTCGCCGCGCGGGTCCGCGCGGACCTGGTGATCGCCAACGACCCCGACGCCGACCGCCTCGCCCTGGCCGTGCCCGCCCCCTCCCCCAACGACGCCGCCGCGCCCGTCTGGCGCATGCTCTCCGGGGACGCGGTGGGCACGCTGCTCGGCGCGCACCTGCTGCCCCGGCTGGCCGCGCAGGGCCGCTCCGCGGCCAACTCCGTGGTCTCCGCCCCGCAGCTGGCGGCACTGGCGGAGGCGGCCGGCGTCGAGCACCACGTCACGCTCACCGGCTTCAAGTGGATCTCGCGCGCCCCGCACCTGGGCTTCGGGTACGAGGAGGCCCTGGGGTACTGCGTGGCCCCGGACCTGGTGCGGGACAAGGACGGGATGACGGCGGCGCTGGCCGCGGCCGAGCTCGCCGCGCGCCTGGCCGCGCAGGGCCGCACCCTGCTGGACGCCCTCGCGGACGCGGACGCCGTCACGGGCGCCATGCCCAGCGCGCAGGTGGCCGTGCGCGTGGCGGACCTGTCGATCATCACGGACACCATGGCCGCCCTGCGGGCCGCCGGCCCGGCCACCCTGGCCGGGGAGCCGGTGACCGTGCGCCGTGACCTGGCCGCCGGCTCCGCCGCGCTGCCGGCCACGGACGCGCTGCTGTTCGCCACCGACTCCGGGACGCGCGTGCTGGTCCGGCCCTCCGGCACCGAGCCCAAGCTCAAGTGCTACCTGGGCACCCGGGACGCGGACCCGGCCGTGGCCGCCGAGCGCCTGGCGCGCCTGGAGGCGGAGGTGGCCGCGCTCGTCGCCGGCTGAGACCGGGGTCCCGACGCCGCCCGGCCCACTAGGCTGGAGCGCATGACCGACTCCGCACCGCAGCTGTCCACCGCCGAGCTCGCCCGCTACATCGACCACACCCTCCTCAGGCCGGAGGCCTCCCGCGAGGACATCCTCAACGTCGTCGCCGAGGCGCGCGAGGCCCAGGTCAAGAGCGTGTGCGTGAACCCGCGCTGGGTGCGCGAGGTGCACACGGCCCTCGAGGGCTCGGACGTGCTGACCTGCACCGTGATCGGCTTCCCGCTCGGGGCGAGCTCCTCGGCCGTGAAGGCGTTCGAGACCACCCAGGCCATCGCGGACGGCGCGGACGAGGTGGACATGGTCATCGACATCGCCGCGGCCCGCGCCGGGGACCGCGCCCGCCTCGAGGAGGACATCGACGCCGTGGTCCAGGCCGCGCACGCCTCGGGCCCGACCGGCGAGGGCGGCGCCCTGGTCAAGGTGATCGTGGAGACGGCCCTGCTGGACGACGACGCGATCGTCCTGGCCTGCGAGGCCGCCGTGGCCGCGGGCGCGGACTTCGTGAAGACCTCCACCGGCTTCTCCACCGCCGGCGCCACCGCCGAGCACGTGGCCCTGATGCGCGCCACGGTGGGCCCGGAGATCGGCGTGAAGGCCTCCGGCGGGGTGCGCAGCCGGCAGGACGCGCTGACCATGATCCAGGCCGGCGCCACCCGCATCGGCGCCAGCTCCGCCCTTGCTATCCTGGGAGACGACTGACGCCGGCTCGCACCGCCGGGCACATCCCGCACAGAGGAGATTGACGTGATCCGCAACGGCAAGGCCATCGACCACTCGAACCACGGTGGCGTGTGGGGCTCCCTGATCGCCTGGCTGGTGGCCTTCGCGTCCCTCGTGGGCGCGATCTACGCCATGGGCTGGTGGACCTTCGACAACGTGTGGCTCCCCGGACTGATCGCCATGACGCTCGCCACGCTGGCCATGGCACTGCCGAAGGCCGTCCTGGGCCGCAGCGACACCGTGGACACCGTGGCCATCCACACCCAGCACCCGGTCGAGGTGGGCTCCTCCCACGCGGCCGGTCGCCTGCACCACTGAGCGTCTCGACAGCCCCGCGCCCCGCGGGCGCACCGCGGCCGAGCGCCGCACGGCGAAGGGCGTCCACTCGCAACACCGGAGTGGACGCCCTTCGTCTGGTGTCCATCGCCGCCGTGGTGTTGGGCCACGCCTACCTCGCGGACCTGCGGTTCAACGCGTACCTCGAGATCTGGCGGATGCCGCTGTTCTTCTTCCTCACCGGCTGGTTCTGGACGCGGCGCCGCCCGGTCCTCCCGGACGTGAGCGCCCGCTTCCGCGCCCTGCTGGTCCCCTACCTCCTGTGGTCCGTGCTGATGAGCGCGGTGGTGCTGCAGTGGAACCGGCGGGACCAGCTCGACGGCGAGCACCTGCGCTCCCTGCTGGCCGCCGGCTGGTACGGCGGCGCGGACCAGCCCCCGCCATGGTGGGCGTTCTGGTTCATCTCCGTGCTGTTCTTCGTCACCGTGCTGCGGCGCCTGCTGGAGCACCTGCCCTCCTGGATCGCATGGGCCGTGGCCCTGACGGGTCTGGTGCTCGCCCACGTGATCCCCGAGTCGGGGCTGGCCCGCACACCGCTCGGCGTGGGCCTGGCCCTGCCGTGCCTGTTCTACGTCCTCTGCGGGGAGTCCTTCCGCCGCCACGTGGTGCCCCGACTGCGCCGGCACCGGGCGGTGCTGGGCACCACGCTGGTCCTGGCGGGGATGCTGGCCGTCCGGCTGGGCCTGCCGCCGCACAACATCAAGTTCGGCGGGTTCGGCACGTTCCTGCTCACCCCCGTGGTGGGGGTGGTGATGTCCGCGGGCATGGTGCTGGTGTTCGGGGCGTTCGTAGAGCGCCAGCTGCGCACGCTGGCCCGGCGCACCGGCACGGGACACGCCCTCCGCTCGGGCATCACCGCCCTGACCCGCACCGGCACCGTGGTGGTGCTCCTCCACGGCCTCGTGCTCATGGAGGTCATGCGCCTGGGCGTGGAGGACGACCTGGTGAAGTTCACGGTGGCCCTCGGCCTGAGCTGGGCCGTGGGCCTGGCCCTGCTGGCCACCCCCCTGTCCCGTCCGCTGGCGGGCGTGCCGCAGCAGTGGCACCCGCTCAGCCCGTCCACCGCAGGAGCCCGCCCATGACCTGGTTCTCCCGTCCCCCGCTGCGCTCGCCCTTCGCCGCGCCGGAGGCCTCTCCCACCCCGCGCACCGACGACAGCGACGGCGCCCCCGGCGGGATCCGCATCCTCACCGTGTGCACGGGCAACATCTGTCGCTCCGCCTGGGCCCAGCACGTGCTGCAGGCCCGCCTGGACCAGCGCCTCGGGACCGGTGGGGCGGCGGTGACGAGCGCGGGCACCGGCCCGAACCAGGCGCTCTCGGTGCCGCGCGAGCTGCTGGACCTGGCCGGCGGGGACGCGGCGCTGCGCGGGGCGCTGGAGGCGCACCGGCCGCGGCTGCTCACCGCGCGCGTGCTGGAGGGCCAGGACCTGGTGCTCACCGCCACGGAGGCCCACCGCGACGCCGTGGTCCGGGAGGCTCCGGCCGCGCTGCGCCGCTCGGCCACGTTCCTGCGGGCCGGGGCGCTGTTCGCCGAGCTCCAGGCCGTGGCCCCGGGCGGAGGCCCCGGCGCGCTGGCGGACGCGCTCGCCCGGGGGCAGGCCTCCCGGAGCCGGCTGCGGGACCGGGCCGCGGACCTGCCCGACCCGTTCCGCGGGCCGGCCGCCGGGTATGCGGCCATGGTCGCGGCCCTGAACCCCGCGTTGGACGCCGCGGTGGAGGCCGTGGAGCGGGCGCTCACGCGGCGGTGAGGCGCCGGAGCCCAGGCCTGCCGCTCAGGCGAAGCGGGCCCGGGCCTGCTCCAGGATCTGCTCCCGGCGGCGGTCCGTGATCTGCTCCTCGGCCGCCGTCTCCGCCTCGGTGAGGGCCAGTCCGACGCCCGCCGCCAGGATCAACATGCTGGGGATCGTCACGAACACCTCGCCCAGCTGGGTGGCGGTCACCAGCACGACCACGGCGGCCGCCTCCACGGCCACGCGCGGCGGGGTGCGCAGCCGGCCGCTGGTCAGGCGCAGGCCATACACCGCGTAGGCCAGCAGCATGGCGCCGAAGAGGATGGCCCCGCCCTCCACGTAGAGGCCCGCGTACGAGTTGTGGAAGAGCCACGAGCTGCCGTCCTCGTCGAGGGTCACATGGGCCTCCGTCAGGCCGCGGCCCGTCCAGGGGGTGCCCTCCACCTTGAGGGCGGTGGCGTCATGGATGCGGCCGCGGAACCAGTCGGTGCCATCCCGGTCTGAGAAGATCCCGATGCGGGCGAGGTTGTCCTCCGCGTACGCCACGGCCCAGCCGAGGGCCAGGAGGAGTCCGATGCGCAGGACCGGACCCAGCCGCGGGGTCAGCCAGACCCACACCACGGCGCACGCGAAGGCCGCCATGGACGTGCGGGAGCCGGTGAGGAAGAGGCACACCGCCGCCGCGAGGAGCACCAGGAGCCGCCGCTGGGGCGTGCGGATGTAGGGCAGCGCCAGCACGGGGATGGCGGCGTAGTACAGGCCGGCCACGTTCTTGTCCGCGAGGAAGCCGGTGAGGAAGCCCCCGTAGGGGGCGGGCACCAGGCCCAGGTAGAACAGGGGCACATTCACCGCCATGGCGGTCAGCAGCCCCACCAGCACGGAGCGCAAGGACAGGCGTCGGCCCGCGAAGCACCCCACCAGCGCGGTGAGGGCGGCCATGCGCACCAGTCGGCGGAGCCAGTCGGCGTCCGGGATGCCCTGGGCCAGGGAGAGGCCGGCCAGGTACAGGAGCACCCCACCGGCCAGCAGTGCCGTCACCCCCAGGCGGGAGGTGTCCCGCGCGCTGCGGCGGAGGATCGCCAGCCCCAGCAGCGTCATCATGGCGGCCTCGTTGACCGGCACGGAGAACGGGCCGAGCGGCAGGGGGTAGACCTCCAGGGCCAGCAGGAAGCCCAGCACGAGCTCGGGCAGCCGCAGGGGGTGCCGTTCGAGGGCCCCCGTGCTCCACGCAGAGACCCCGCGGGAGAGCTCGTGGGCGTGATTGGTGCGCTCGGCCATCACCTCCCGGTAGCGGGGGTCCTCGACGCGCGGGCCGGAGAGGCTCCTGGCCATGGTGTGCTCCCTCCTGACGGCGGCGCCGCGGCGGACGGACACCGGGCTGTGTCCAGCCTAGTGGAGACCCGTTCCTGTGCCCTGACCGATAGAGTGCAGTCAGCGTCCGTCCCCCGACTTCAGGGATCCCATGAACCTCCTCGACTTCCTGCGCGTGCTGCGCAACAACAAGCTGCTCCTGCTGGGCGGGATCGTCCTCGGCGTGGTGGCCGGCCTTGTCTACTCCCTGCTGCAGCCCACGCTGTACACGGCCACCTCCACGGGGTTCGTGACAGTCCAGGGGGAGGCGAGCATCTCCGGCACGGAGACGGCGCAGACCCGGGCGCAGTCCTATGTCCCGCTGATCAACAGCCGCACCGTGCGTGAGCGCATCTCCCAGGGCGGGGTGGACACCGCCGGCGCGAGCCTCAGCGCCGCCCTGGTCCCCGGCTCGAACCTCATCACGGTCTCGGCGATCGCCCCGGACGCCCAGCAGGCCGCCGCCCTGGCCAACACGGCCCTGGTGGCCACCGCTGACGTGGCCAACGGGCTGGACCCCGCATCCAATGTCAAGGTCACGGCCATGGAGGACGCCCTGCCCCCGCAGGCGCCCTCCAGCCCGGACCACCTGCGCAACGCTCTGATCGGCGGGTCCATCGGGCTCCTGGCCGCCCTCGCCGCAGCCTTCCTGCGGCGCCTCCTGGACGTGAACGTGCGCACCACCACGGATGCCACCCAGGCCTCCGGCGCCGGCCTGCTCGGGGCCATCCCGCAGGACAAGACGATGACCGCCGAGCGCACCGACCGGCTTGGGGATCCGTCCCCGCGCGCCGCGGAGGCCGTGCGCCAGCTGCGCACCAACCTGCGTTTCGCGGCGGTGGATGATCCGCCCCGCGTGGTCATGGTGACCAGCTCCAACCCGGGCGAGGGCAAGTCCACCGTGATCGGCAGTCTGGCCCAGGCTGTCGCGGCCTCGGGTCAGCCGGTCATCCTGATCGACGCCGACCTCCGCCGCCCGCGCCAGGCCGGCCAGTTCGGCGTGGACGGCCGCGTGGGGCTCTCCGAGGTGCTCAGCGGGGACGTGTTCCTCGCGGACGCCCTGATCACCCTCGAGGACGGCCTCGTGCTGCTGCCGGCCGGGCGCACGCCCCCGAACCCGTCCGAGCAGCTCGGCTCGTCCCGGATGAGGGAGCTCCTCGAGGCCCTCTCGGAGACGCACATGATCCTGGTGGACGCCCCGCCGGTGCTGCCGGTGACGGACTCCACGCTGCTGGCCAACGCGGTGGACGGCACCATCCTGGTGGTGCGCCACGGCACGACGCGCAAGGAGCACGTGGAGGTGGCGAGGGACATGCTGGCCCGGGTGCACGCCCGCGTGCTCGGTGTGGTGCTCAACGGCGTCCCCGCCTCGGGCGTGGGGAGCGACTACTACGGCGGCGGTCTCGGATCCCATGAAGACGAGTACCACGCCTACTACCGCGCCCCCGCAGAATCGCGGAAGGCGGAGGCTCCGCTCGACGGCGCCGGCACGGACGCGGCAGCCGAGGCCCGGGGCAGCACCGTCGCCGAGGAACGACGCGGCTGAGCGTCCGCGCCGGGCGTACAGACGAAGGGGCCCCGCCGTGTGACGGCGGGGCCCTTCGTCATCGGGAACTGAGGATCAGCAGCCGGCGTCCGGCGGCGTGGTGCCGAAGCACTGCTTCAGGTCGACGACGCCGTCGTTGCACAGGTCCGCACCCTCGGGAGCGGTAGGGGTCAGCGCGAGCGCCAGCTTGGCCAGGACGCAACCGGCCTCCTTGGCGGAGTTGCCGGTGATGTTGACCACGTAGTAGTAGGTCTTGGACTCACCCGGCTGCAGGAGCAGCTCCTCGTCCATCGCCTTGAGGCGCACCGCGTCCTTGCAGGCGGGATTCTTGTCGTAGAGGCGGGCCTCGCCTTTCTTATCCTTGCTCTTCTCGAAGTCAACGGTCACGGTGCCGGGGTTGACGTACACAGCGATCGGGGAGTCGTTGGTGATCGTCACCTCGAAGCCGTAGCCGTGCTTGATGCCGTCGGGGCCACTGCCACCGGGGAACTTGACCGCGGTGCCCGGCACGGCCGAGACGCAGCCGGTGGGCGAGGCCGCGGCGAAGGGGGCGGCGGCCACGGCGGCCACGGCGGGCACGGACCACGCGATGCCGGCGGTCACCTTGCGACGGGAGAGGGTGGAGGTGTTCTTCTGCATGGCTTCACTCGTTTCGAGTCGAGATGTGGCTTTCGCGCCCGAACGGGGTCACGCGAGTGGACGGAGCACCGCGGCTTACTCGGTGAGCATCGGCTGTGGAACTCTCCAGGTGAGTGTAGACGGGCCGCAGAGCTCATTGCCAGCCCTCTCGAACATTCCTGGCGGGCGCGCCGCGACATGGCCCCCGGGGCCATGCGGATCTCATGCCACCGGTCCGTGAATTCACCCGAAGTTCACCCTCGCCCAACAATGTATCAAGCACAGTCGACAACAGGGTCTTCTTTCGGTCGACTAAGCTCGCGGCCATGGGCGAACGAGCGACGGGACCGCGACCGGCCGCCCCGCCGTCCCTGGACCTCGAGGTCCGCGTCCGCCTCGCCCACGCCCGCATCACGCATCTGCTGGACCGAGCCGGCATCCGGGGCCTGCACCTCAAGGGCTATGCCACCGAGCCCGGCGTCTACCCCGAGCACCGCCGCAGTTCGGACGTGGACCTGCTGGTCCATCCGGCCGATGCCGCCGCCGTCATCGCACTCCTGCGCTCCCACGGCTGGGAACCGGTCGCCACCTTCTCGGAGGGGTCGATCTTCCAGCACGCGGCCACGCTCTGGCACGACCAGCTGGGATATGTGGACGTGCATCGGCTCTTCCCCGGCCTCGGCGCGTCCCCCGAGGCGGCCTTCGACGCCCTGTGGAGCGAGCACGTCCACCTCGTGATCGCCGGCCGGCCCGTTCCGGTGCCGAGCCCGCGCCATCAGCGGCTCGTCGTGATCGTCCACGCGGCCCGCGACCCGTATCGCGGCGCGCACGACGTCCGGCACATCCGGGAGTCCCTCCCCGCCGAGAGCTGGGCAGCCCTGCGCGAGGAAGCCCACCGGCTGGACGCGGGCGCGGCCTGGCACGTCGCCACGGGCGAGGCCGCCGACGGCGTCGACACCCGGCAGCTGACCCTCTTCGCGGCGCTGCACGAGAGCCAGAGCGGTCTCGAGCTGTTCCGCACCCGGTGGCAGTCGACCGCCACGGCGCGGGAGCGGGCCGTCCTCGTGGCCCGCACGATCCCGGTCAACCGCCCCCATCTGCAGATGCGCCTGGGCCGGCCTGTCACGCGCGCGGACCTGTGGCGCGAGCAGCGCGCCCGGCTCGGCGCACTCGCCGGCTGGGCCTGGACGAAGGCGGTGCGCCGTGACCGTTGAGACCACCGAGGGCTGGGCCCTCGCCCCCGACATCGCGTGGGCCCGCACCGCCGGCGGCCAGGCCGCCGTCATGACGCTCGAGGCCGGTCAGCCGCTGCTGTTGAGCGCCTCGGGCGACGTGATCTGGGACATCCTCGTGGGCGGCCGCACGCCGGAGGACGACCTGGTCGCGGATCCACCGGCGCCGCTGTCGACGACGGACGTCACGGTCCAGGTGGCGGAGGCGTTCGGCCTCGCCCCCGCCGACGTCGCGGCCGACGTCCACGCGTTCCTCGAGATGCTCGAGGCGCACGGCGTCCTCGTCCGCATGACGACGGCCTGACCTGTCTCAGCCCTCCGGCGCGAAGATCGCCTGCACCACCTGGTCCGCCCACGCGAGCAGCGGGGCGTCCACGAGATCCTGGCCCATGACCGGCTTGGTCTTGGGCCGCGGGATGAGCACGGCGTTGAGCGCCGGCTTGACCTGGGCGCCCTTGTACATGCGCTGCAGGCGCATCTGGCGGGACTCCGGCAGGTCGTCAGCAGGGCCGAACTTCACGTTCTGCCCCAGCAGCATGACCTCCGTGACCCCGGCCGCGCGGGCGCGGTTGCGGAACCGGGCCACGGCCACGAGGGCCTGCACCGGCTCCGGCAGCGGCCCGTAGCGGTCCTGCATCTCCTCCACCACGGCGTCCACGGCGGCGTCGTCCACGGCCGTGGCCAGGGCCCGGTACATCTCCAGGCGCAGCCGCTCCCCCGGCACGTAGTCGTGCGGCAGGTGGGCGTTGACGGGCAGCTCCACCTTGACCTCGGCGGGCGCGGTGTCCTCCTCGCCCTTGAAGTCGGCCACGGCCTCGCCCACCATGCGCAGGTACAGGTCGAAGCCCACGCCGGCGATGTGCCCGGACTGCTCGCCGCCGAGCAGGTTGCCGGCGCCGCGGATCTCGAGGTCCTTCATGGCCAGCTGCAGACCCGCGCCGAGCTCGTTGTGCTGGGCCACGGCCTTGAGCCGCTCCATGGCCACCTCGCCCAGGGGCCTCTGCGGGTCGTAGAGGAAGTAGGCGTAGGCGCGCTCGCGTCCGCGGCCCACGCGGCCGCGCAGCTGGTGCAGCTGGGACAGGCCGTAGCGGTGCGCGTCCTCCACGATCAGGGTGTTCGCGTTGGCGATGTCCAGGCCGGTCTCGATGATGGTGGTGGACACCAGCACGTCGAAGCGCCGCTCCCAGAAGTCCACCATGATCTGCTCGAGCCGGGCCTCGCCCATCTTGCCGTGGGCGACGGCGATCCGCGCCTCCGGCACCAGCTCGGCGATGCGCTTGGCCACCTTGTCGATGGTGGTCACGCGGTTGTGCACGTAGAACACCTGGCCCTCGCGCATGAGCTCGCGGCGGATGGCGGCGGTGACCTGCTGGTCCGTGTACGGGCCCACGGAGGTGAGCACGGGGTGGCGCTCCTCGGGCGCGGTGGCCAGCGTGGAGGTCTCGCGGATGCCGGTGAGGGACATCTCCAGGGTGCGCGGGATGGGCGTGGCGGACATGGCGAGCACGTCCACGTTGGTGCGCATCTTCTTCAGCGCCTCCTTGTGCTCCACGCCGAAGCGCTGCTCCTCGTCCACGATCACGAGGCCCAGGTCCTTGAACTGGACCTCCTGGGAGAGCAGGCGATGGGTGCCGACGATCACGTCCACCTCGCCGGAGGCCAGGCCCTCGACGACCTCCTTGGACTCCTTGACGGTCTGGAAGCGGGAGAGCGCGGCCACGGTCACGGGGAAGCCGGCGAACCGGTCCGTGAAGGTCTGGTGGTGCTGGCGGGCGAGCAGCGTCGTCGGGACCAGGACCGCTACCTGCTTGCCGTCCTGCACGGCCTTGAACGCGGCGCGGACGGCCACCTCGGTCTTGCCGAAGCCCACGTCCCCGGAGACCAGGCGGTCCATGGGGACGGTGGCCTCCATGTCCCTCTTGACCTCCTCGATGGTGGTCAGCTGGTCCGGGGTCTCGATGTACGGGAAGGCCTCCTCCAGCTCGGCCTGCCAGGGGGTGTCCGGGGCGAAGGAGTGGCCCCGCGAGGCCATGCGGGCGGAGTAGAGGCGGATGAGCTCGCCGGCGATCTCCTTGGTGGCGCGCTTGGCCTTGGACTTGGTCTGCGCCCAGTCCGAGCCGCCCATCTTGGACAGCACGGGGCTCTCCCCGCCCACGTACTGCGAGATCAGGTCCAGCTGGTCCGTGGGCACGAACAGCCGGTCCCCGGGAGCGCCGCGCTTGGACGGTGCGTACTCGAGCACCAGGTACTCGCGGTAGGACTCCTCCTCGCCCGGGCGTCGGCGGGGGCCGCCGGCCACGGGGCGGCGCTGCAGCTCCACGAACCGGGCGATCCCGTGCTGGGAGTGCACCACGTGGTCCCCCGGCTGCAGGGCCAGCGGGTCCACGGCGTTGCGCCGCTTGCGGGCCAGCGGCGCCCCGGCCGCGCGGGTGCCCGCGGTGCGGTGCCGGCCGAACAGGTCCTGCTCGGTGACCACGGCCAGCTTCTGCGCGGGGTCCACGAACCCGGTCCCGACGGCGGCGGTCGCCACGCGCACCCGGCCCGGCGCCGGGTCCGCGTCCACGGGGCCGGTCAGGACGGAGGCGGTGAGGCCGGCGTCGGCGTGGAGCTCGGCGAGGCGGCGGGCCGAGCCGGGCCCGTCCGTCAGCAGCACCACGGACCAGCCGTCCTCGAGCCGGCCGCGGGTGAAGCGGACCATCGCGTCCATGTCGCCGCCGAAGGTGGTGGGCGAGCCCAGCCCGGAACGCAGGGTGGCGGCGTCGGGGAGGAGCTCGTCGTCCGGGGAGAGCGCGGTGGTGGACCAGTGGCCCTGGCCGCGCTGGAGCGCGGCCTCCCGCAGCTCGGTGAGGGTGAGGAAGCCGCCCGCGGCGGACTGGTCCTCGGCGCCGAGGTCCACGGGGGCATCCGCGCCCTGAGCGGCGCCGGCCCACGCGGCGGCCAGGAACTCCTGGTTGGTGGTGAGCAGGTCGTCCGCGCGGTGGCGGATCCGCTCGGGCTCCACGAGGACCGTCAGCGACCCCTCGGGGAGCAGCTCCACCAGCGAGGTCATGCCGTCCGCGAGCAGCGGGGAGAGGGACTCCATGCCCTCCACGGCCACGCCCTCGGCGAGGCGCTCGAGCATGTCCGCCGCGCCCGGCAGACGGGCGGCCAGGGCGCGGGCGCGCTCGCGCACGGAGTCGCTCAGCAGCAGCTCCCGGCACGGCGGCGCGTACAGCTCGGTGGGGTGGCCGGTGCCGTCCTCGGTGGTGTCCTGCAGGGAGCGCTGGTCCGCCACGGAGAACCAGCGCATCTGCTCCACCTCGTCCCCGAAGAACTCGATGCGCACGGGGTGGGCGGCGGTGGGCGGGAACACGTCGATCAGCCCGCCGCGCACCGCGAACTCCCCGCGCCGGGACACCATGTCCACGCGGGCATAGGCGGCGTCGGCCAGGGCCTGGACCACGGCGTCGAAGTCGCGCTCCTCCCCCACCGCCAGCCGCACGGGCGCCAGCTCGCCCAGGCCCGCGACCATCGGCTGCAGCACGGAGCGCACGGGGGCGACGACGACGCGCAGCGGCGCCCGCCCCTCCTCGCCCGGGTGCGCCAGGCGGCGCAGCACGGCCAGGCGGGCGCCCACGGTGTCCGAGCGCGGCGAGAGGCGCTCGTGCGGCAGGGTCTCCCACGAGGGGAACAGGGCCACCCGGTCCGGGTCCGTCCAGGCGGCGAGGTCGGCCAGCAGGTCCTCGGCCTCGCGCGAGGTGGCGGTCACCGCGAGCACCGCGGCGCCCGGCCCGTGACCGGTGGACACCGCGTCCGCGAGCAGGGCGAACAGCGGAGCGCGGGCGCCGTCCGGCAGGCCCACCTCTAGCTCGGCGCCGCGGGCGGTCAGCGCGCGGCCGGCGGAGGCGGCGGCCGCCTCGAGGGCGTGGTCGCGGGCCACCACGGGCAGCAGCGGCGCGAGCACGGGCACCGTCCCCTCGGCGGTCGCGGGGGCGGGGGCGGGAGCGCTCACGGGCGGTGTCCTCCATGGTCGTGATCGGTCTGCGCGGCGGGGAGCTCGGCGGCCATGATCTCGGCGATCTCGTCGAGGAACTCCAGGACGGCGTCCGCGCCGAAGACCGGGCCGCCGGCGGTGAGGCGGTCCGTGCCGAGCAGGACGGCGCTGGGGAAGGAGCTCAGGCCGAGTCCCTGGCACGCCCCCGCCCCGGGGTCCTCCAGCACCAGCTCCGCGGGGATCTGCCCCAGGTGCGGGGCATGCTCCGCGGCGGTGCCGTAGCGGGGCACCAGCACGCGGGGCCGGACCGGACCGAGCCGGTCCACGTAGTCGGGCAGCTGCGCGATCACGGAGGAGCACGAGCCGCAGCCGGGCGAGAGGCGCAGGGCCACCACGGCACCCTCGGCCACGACGTCGTGGAGGGACCGGTACGAGGAGTCCGAGACCACCACGGCGGCGGGGAACGGACGACGCTCGGGCTCGTCACCGCCCTCCGGGGCGGCGGGCGCACCCGCCACGGGGGCCGTCGCGGCGGCGGGCGCACCGGCGTCGAACGGGTCGGGGTCGTCCGCCGGCGGCACCGACTCGCGCCCCACGAGGAACGCGGCCGCGGCCAGCAGCAGGGCCACCAGGAGCGCCCACGCCCACGCGCCGGAGCCGAACGCGGTCAGCGGGACCCAGGCCACGGCGTCGTGCGTGAGGAAGGAGACGATCCCCTCGACCAGGGCGAGCACGGCCAGGGCGAGGAAGAGCACGTTGCGCACGATCGTCCAGCGGGAGATCGGGGCCGCCGAGGCCTCGCCGAAGCACCCGCACGAGACGCCGTCGTCCTTGGCGCGCACCACGAGCACCAGGAACGCCGTGAACAGGGCCACCGCGGCGGCCCCCACGAGCGGGCGCAGCGCCGGGAAGGGCAGCAGGAGGGCCAGGCCGAGCAGCAGCTCGAGCCAGGGGAACGCCCGAGCGAGCCACGGCGCGGCCAGCGCACGGGGCACCTTCAGGCGGGTGAAGACGGCCCCCACGTCCTCGCGGGAGCGCAGCTTCGCGGCGCCGCTGAGGAGCATGATCAGGGCCACGGCCCAGAGAGCGGACATGGTTCACGCGCCTTTCGGAAGCGGACAGCGGGCGGCGCCCCGGGCCGGCGGGGACAGGGGCGGCGACGCCGCGGCACGGCCCGGCGGCGGGCCACCGTCCAGCATATAGGCTGGGGATCCGTGCCCCCGGGCGGGCCCCGTCACCCCCTGACACCCGGCACCGCCCGCCGGCACGGCGCGTCGCGAGCCTGCGCCGCGCCGCCCGTCCCCCTCAGGAGTGACCATGGCCTTCAGCGCCCAGCAGACCATCCCGCACCCCCCGGCCGCCGTGGCCGAGGCCCTCTTCTCCGAGGACTTCCACCGCTCCGTGGCCGAGTCCCTCGGCGGCTCCCTCGTCAGCTTCACCCGCACCGGTGAGGGCGACGGCGAGGTGACCCTCACCATCGTCCGGCAGGGCCCCACGGACCGCCTGCCGGAGATGGCCCGCAAGATCGTGGGCGGCAACGCCCGGATCGAGCAGGTCGAGCGCTGGTCGGCCGCCGCCACGGACGGCTCCCGCACCGGCACCACCACCATCACCGTGCCCGCCGCGAAGGCCACCGCGGAGGGGACCCTGCGCCTGGCCGCCGTGCCCGCCGGCACGGAGTACGCCGTGGACGGCGACCTGCAGGTGAAGATCCCGCTGGTGGGCTCCAAGGTCGCCCAGAAGGCCGAGCCGATGGTGGGCAAGGTCGTGGCCCGCGCCGGCCGCGAGGTGTCCGCCTGGATCGAGCGCGGGGGCCGGGCCTGACCCTGCCGGGCACCACCGACGCGGGCCCGCCGACCTCCCGCCGGGAGCGGCGGGCCCGCGAGGCCGCCCCGGGGCAACGTCAGGAGTTGAACCGCTGCTGGGCGGCCTCGAGGCCGTCGGTCACGAGGGCCTCCACGGCGTCCGCGGCGCGGTCCACGTGGAGGGGCAGCAAGTCCTGCTCGGCCTTGGTGAACGGCTTGAGCACGAAGTCGGCCACGTCCATGCGGCCGGGCGGGCGGCCGATGCCGGCGCGCACGCGGAAGTAGTCCTTGGTCCCCAGGGACGCGGTGATGGACTTGAGCCCGTTGTGGCCGCCCTCTCCCCCGCCGCGCTTGAGCCGCAGGGTGTCGAAGGGGATGTCCAGCTCGTCGTGGACCACCACGAGGTCCTCCGGGCCGACGTCGTAGAACTTCGCCAGGGCGGAGACCGGGCGCCCGGAGGTGTTCATGTACCCCGTGGACATCGCCAGGACCACGCGGGGCCCGCCGATGCCGAGCCGGCCGGTGGCCACCACGGCGCCGGCCTTGTGGCGGGTGAACCCGCCCCCCATGCGGGAGGCGAGCTCACCCACCACCATCTGGCCGATGTTGTGGCGGGTGCGCTCGTACTCGGGCCCGGGATTCCCGAGCCCGACGACGAGCGTGGTCCCCGCCATGGCCGATCAGTCCTCGGAGCCCTCGGCGTCGGACTCGGCGGCCTCGCCGGAGCCCTCGCCCTCGGCGGCCTCGGTCTCCTCGCCCTCGGCGGCCTGCTCCTCCTGGGTGGAGGTGTCGCCCAGGTCCTGCTCCACGACCTCGGAGACGGTGGCGATGACGATGTCGTCCTCGAGCTGCAGGACGACACCGGCGGGCAGCTGCACGTCGGTGGCGTACACGTGCTGGCCCGGCTCGCGGCCCTCGATGGAGATGGTGACCGACTCGGGCAGGTGGGTGGCCTCGGCCTCGACCGGCACGGTGGCGTAGTCCAGCACATAGGTGGTGTCCACCTCGGTGGACAGCTCGCCCTCCACCTCGACCGGGACGTCCACGACGACCTTCTCGCCGCGGCGGACCTCGATCAGGTCCAGGTGCTCGACGGTCTGCTTCAGCGGGTGGCGCTGGATCTCCTTGGGGAGCACCATGTGGTCCTCGCCGGCCTCGTTCACCACGTGCATCAGGGCGTTGGGGTTGCGGACGGCCAGGGTGGTCTCCTGGGCCGGCAGCAGCAGGTGGATGGGGTCGGCGCCATGGCCGTAGACGACCGCGGGGATCATGCCGGCGCGGCGGGCCTGGCGGGCGGCGCCCTTGCCGAAGTCGGTGCGGCGGATGACCTTGATCTTGAACTCGTCAGACATTCTCGTCCTCCTCTGGTGCTCGGCCGCCTCCCCGGGCGGGGCGGCGGGTGTGGCCAGGAAGGGTCTGGAGAGCCGCGCGCGGAGCTGGGCTCACGCGGACGCGGCGGCCTCGTCGATCACGGAGCGTGCACTCCCTCGCCTGGGCAACCCGGACAGGATATCACCGGCTCAGGACAGGTGGTCTCGCAGGCGTCCACGCTGGTCCGGGGCGGTGTAGCCGACGGCGGCCAGGGGCCCGAGGTCGAGGGCGCTGTTGGTCGGCCGCGGGGCCACGCCCTCCTTGCCGGCCAGGTACGCCGCGGTGGTCGTGGCGGAGACGCGCCCGGCGTCGTGGCCGGTGTCCTCGAAGACCCACCGGGCGACGTCGTGCCAGGTGACCACGTCGCCACTGTTGGTCATGTGGAACGTGCCCGTGGGCACGTCCGTGGTGACCAGGTGCAGCAGGGCGTCGGCGAGGTCGTCGGCGAAGGTGAGGCGGCCGTGCTGGTCGGCGACGACGGCCGGGTCGATCCCGCGCTCGGCGAGGGAGGCCATGGTGGCCACGAAGTTCTTCCCCTCCCCGATCACCCAGGAGGTGCGGACGATCCAGTGCCGCGGCACGGTGCGCACCGCGGCCTCACCGGCGGCCTTCGACTGGCCGTAGACGCCCAGTGGCGCGAGCGGGTGGTCCACCGGGTGCTCCTGCCCCACGGGGAGGGTGCCGTCGAACACGTAGTCCGTGGAGACGTGGGCCAGGGGGACGCCGGCCTCGGCGCAGCGGCGGGCGAGCTCGGCGACGGCGGTCGCGTTGACGGCCCAGGCCTGGGCCCGGCCCTCGGGCGTCTCGGCAGCGTCCACCGCGGTCATGGCGGACGCGTTGACCACGGCGCGCAGGCCGCGGAAGTGCTCCCGCGGCCATGAGGCCGGGTCGGTCATGTCCCAGGTGTCCCGGCCGTGGGCCTGCACCGGGATGCCCGCCGCCTCGGCCCGGGCCACGAGGGCGCGGCCGAGCTGCCCGCCGGCGCCGAGCACGAGGATCGGCGCGGGCGGCATGGGGGTGACGTCCGCGAGCATCGGGTGGGCGCGGTCCTTGTCCGAGAGCTCGGCGTCCTCGAGCGGGATGGGCCAGGCGATGGCCGCCGTCGGGTCCGCGAGGTTGAGGAACGTGTACTGGCCCTGCGCGTCGGCGGACCAGTGGTCGTTCACCAGGTAGGTGTAGGCGGTGTCCGGCTCGAGCGTCTGGTAGGAGTTGCCCACCCCGCGCGGCACGAAGACGGCCTTCTCCGGGCCGAGCTCCACGGTGGCGACGGCGCCGAAGGACGGCCCTTCGCGCAGGTCCACCCAGGCGCCGAAGATCCGGCCGTGGGCGACGGCCACGTACTTGTCCCACGGCTCGGCGTGGATGCCGCGGGTGGTGCCGACGGCGTCGTTGAAGGAGATGTTGTTCTGCACCGGGGCGAGCGAGGCCAGGCGGGGGTGCTCGGCGGCGAGGGCGCGGATCTTCTCCCCCTGCCAGTTCTCCTTGAACCAGCCGCGGTTGTCCCCGTGGACGTCGAGGTCGAGGACGAGCAGGCCGGGGATGGCGGTCTCGGTGATCTGCATCAGCGGTGCCTCCTCACTGACCGAAGGCACGGTACTTCGCCTCGACGGCGTCCTTGGCCGGGCGCCACCAGGCCTCGTTGTCGCGGTACCAGCGGACGGTGTCCGCCAGGCCGGCCCGGATGTCCGTGAACTGCGGCTCCCAGCCGAGCTCGGTGCGCAGCGCGGTGTTGTCGATCGCGTAGCGCAGGTCGTGGCCGGGGCGGTCGGCCACGAGGTCGTAGTCGTCCGCGGGGCGGTCGAAGAGCTCGAGGAGGATCTCCACGATCTCCTTGTTGCTCCTCTCGCCGTCCGAGCCGATCAGGTACGTGCGACCGATCTCGCCGCGTTCGAGGATGCGCAGCACGGCCGAGGAGTGGTCCTCTGTGTGGATCCAGTCCCGGACGTTGACGCCCTGGCCGTAGAGGCGGGGGCGGACGCCGTCGATCAGGTTGGTGATCTGGCGCGGGATGAACTTCTCGATGTGCTGGTACGGCCCGTAGTTGTTGGAGCAGTTGCTCAGCGTGGCCTGCACTCCGAAGGAGCGGACCCACGCGCGCACCAGGTGGTCCGAGCCGGCCTTCGAGGCCGAGTAGGGGCTGGAGGGGTTGTACGGGGTGGTCTCGGTGAACTTCGCCGGGTCGTCGAGCTCGAGGTCGCCGTAGACCTCGTCCGTGGACACGTGGTGGAAGCGCTTGCCGTGCTTGCGGACCGCTTCCAGGAGGACGAAGGTTCCGACGATGTTCGTCTGGATGAACGGGGAGGGATCGTTCAGCGAATTGTCATTGTGGGACTCCGCCGCGTAGTGCACGACGGCGTCCGACTCGGCGACCAGGCGGTCCACCAGGGCCGCGTCGCAGATGTCCCCCACCTCGAGAGTGACGCGACCCTCGGGCAGGCCGGCGAGGTTCTCCCGGTTGCCGGCGTAGGTGAGCTTGTCCAGGACGACGACGTCGTGCCGGGTCTCGCGCACGACGTGATGGACGAAGTTCGAGCCGATGAACCCGGCGCCGCCGGTGACGAGGATGCGCATGATGACAGGATACTGAGTGGTCCGTTCAATATCGTGTCCAGGGCGACCTGCGGCGGGCAATCGGCTCGCTTAAGCCCCGACCCATGCGCCTTCGCATCCTCCTCGCCAACGGCGGCATGGCCTACCCCGGCGGTACCCAAGCCTGGATCCGCCAGATGCACCGCCCCCCTCTCACGAGACCACGAGGTACACCTCTACTCGGGCGACGGCATAGAAAACGCGATAGCGCCGTTTGACGCCGGTGCCAGGTACGACATTGGGCTGATCAACCACTGGACGAGCATGCAGGCTCTGCGGCACGCACGGATCGAAAAGCGGATCTTCACGAGCCACGGCGTCATCCCTGACGAGGAGATCCCCGTTCTCGGTGCAGATGCCTACGTCTCTGTCTCTGGGACGGCACTGCCCGAACTGCCGCGCCGTGTCGCATTCGTGTCCAATCGCCAGGGGACAGCGCGGGGAGATCATCGAAGCAGCGTGCACGCTGGCAGGGTTGGGACTCCGCGTCGTCGGCAATAAGACTGCAGTGGCCGATCCCCAGCAGGTATACCAATGGGCAGACTTCGTCGTGGCATCGCGCGGGTCACCGTGGAGGCGCTGGCGGGGGACGCAATGTGCTCTGCTTTGACTATAAGGGCTTCCGTGGAATGGCGACTGAAGAGAATCTCTCCTAACTGCGGAGGCCCAACTTCGGAGGACATGTGGCCGGCACGTGGCCGACACCGCAGCACGTGGCCAGGGTTCTTCGGACTGAATATGACCCTGCCAGGAACCTCCGGGCCGCAATGAGGGAAGAGCATTCGGCGGACCACCTCGCGCAGAGGTACGTTTGCCTGGCCGAAGCCATCTTGAAAAGTTGCGTCGCAGCAGCCATCCGCAAGGGCCATCGACAGCTAGGTTGCCCGAAGGTTTTTCGTCTGATGGGCTGTCTTGGATGAACGCGCCTGTGCACGGGTAGACATGCCAGCCGCCGACGCGGGTTTCGCAGGTCACTTGGACGCCGGCTCGATAGCATTCGGACTGTGAACATGCTCCGGCACGCAAAGTCCTCCGTCTTGCGCCTGGTCCGTCACGGACGCCCCGTCGCGTGGGTGCCCGACTGGATGAACCTCGGCAACCTGCTGTACATGGGCAAGTGGGCCTACGACGATCGCGACGCTGGGCGTCGGGTGCTCCTGCATCCAAAGCATGAGAAGACGGTCGGGCTGTTCCCGGACCTTCGCGAGGGATTGTTCATCACCCCCGAGGAGGTGCGGTTCACGGATCAGCGGGTCATGCCGTGGTCCGGCCAGCAGGACGCGCCCCGCAATGAGTTCACCGATCCCGAGCCAGACGCGCAGTTCATCGAAGATCTACTGCTCCATGGAAGCCCGCTCACCGAAGACGTCCCCGGCATCGATGACTCGATAGTTGTGAACGTCCGTCGGGGTGACTACTACTCGGTTCCCGAATACAACGCTGAGTACGGGATGAATCAGAGGGAGTACGTCCGGGCCGCTGTCGCGGCGTCTGTTGCCGATGGTGGCCGTCCCGATCGAATCATCGTCATCTCGGACGGCATGACATGGTGCCGCGAACACCTTTCTGGCGTCCTTGACCCGATCGCCACGACGCTCTACCAGGACGGCGACGTCGCTCACGATCTTCGACATCTGATCCACGCGCGCCGATTGGTCCTGCCGAATTCGACTTTTTCCTATTGGGGCGGATACATCGGCGACGTCGCCCACCCTGGTCGGGAGGTGACCGCGCCCTGGTTCTTCTCGCGCGCTCAGGACGGAGGCATGGCCACCCAGCTCCGCCACCACTGGCGTCGGATCGATGACATACCTGGCGGGTGGGGCCCCACCGGTCCGTGACCCCGGATGCAGGCACGTGGCCTCCCCCGCCCACCCCGGCGTGTGCCTAGGCGGCGGCGCCCGTGCCGGGACGCGCCCATCCCCGCCGTCGTATGGCCGCGTCGACCTGACACCACATCTCGTCGTAGGTGAACCGCTCGGAGACGAGCGCTGCGGCGTTGCGGCCCAGCTGACGGCGTCTGACCGGATCCGCATCCAGTGTGGTCAGCGCATCACGCCAGCCTTCGACGTCGCCGGGCTGGACGAACACTGCTGTCTCGTCCGTGAAGTACTCCCGCATGGCCGGGGTGTCGGTGAGGACGAGACAGGCCCCGGTTCCTGCAGCCTCAAGCGCCACGGTCTGACCGGTGGGATAGGCCTGGACGTGAGTCGGGATCGTCACTACCGAGGCCGTCGCCATCAGTTGCCGATATTCCGCGAACGGCACCCTTCCGTGGAACTTCACCTCGGGCGGCAGCGTCTCGCGCTGGACGTGCCCTCCGCCGGTGTACAGGTCCAAAGACAACCCCGAGCCGTTCATCGCGGCGATCAAGGTGCCGAAGTCCCTCCCGCGGTCGGCCCCCACGGAGACGATCCCGTACCTACGAGCATCATTGGACACCGGGAACTGTCCAGGGTCGTAGCCGAAGGTGACGGCCTCGATTCGCGCCGCATCGAACCCCGCCTCCACCAGGATCTCCACCTGGTTCCGTGACAGGACGAGAATCAGATCCACCCCGCTGTAAGAAGTGACCACGGCTGTTCGCTGCGCAGGGGACATCCGTTGGAGCTCATCTGCCAGCCAGCACGCGATCATGACGAGTGGCCTTCCGGCGTAGGGCATCATCCCTCGACGCTTAGCCCAGGAGGCGGAGAGCGCCTCTTTTTCCAGGAAGGCGAGCACCAGGTCCGAGCGCCATGCTTTGCGGACAGACCGGAGAGTCTTGTCCATCGGCCGACCGGAGCGGTGCTCCACGACATCGCGGAGCTTCCGGTGAACACGCGTCCGTGCCGGCTCGACTTCCATGAGGTCGTAGCCGAACTGGCTGAGCCGATCAATCCCGTAAGGGCCGTCCGCTGCCCGACCGGAGGTGAGGACCAGGCAACGGGTGTACACGGGCGCCTCCCGAATGGCATCGCGGATGGAGAACGATTCCTCGACGCTCCCCCGCATGGGAGCATCCGCGAGGAACTCGCTTCAGCGTACCCGGCCCTGTCCGACCTAGGATGGACCCTACGCCGACCACCTGACCGAGGAGTTGACTCACTCGTGGCCCTCCATGTCGGGCTCTACGGTCCCTGGAGTACCGACGACCCCCGGGCATGGTCCGGTGTCGTGGCACCCATGGCAGCCGCGCTCCGTGAGCGATTCGGCGTGACCGTGTTCCCTCCGGTCGCTCAGCCGGATGCAACCGGCGAGCGGCTCCGCACCCGCCTCCGCGGCATGAGGGGACGGCGCAGTCTCCCCACCCACACCATGGCGACCGCTCGGCTTCGCAGCGTAGCTCTGGCAGATCAGATCCGCGCGCACACGGGAGAGCCCCTGGATGCCCTGGTGGCCATCGCATCATCGACCGATGTGCTCTCACTCCCCCACGATCTGCCCCTCGTCCAGGTCACCGACGCCACCTTCCCCGCCATCTGCGGGTTCTACCCGATCGCGACCGGCCTCGGCCGTCGCAACGAGCGGGAGGGGCTGCGCGTCGAACAGGCCGGGGCTGCCGTGACGGATCAATTCCTGGTCGCGTCTGACTGGGCTGCCCGCAGTCTGATCGGGGACGCAGGCGTCTCACCCAGTCGGGTGACCGTCGCCCCCTTCGGCCCCGCCACCCCCACGTCGAATGCACCCCGCCCACGGACGCCGGGTTCCCCATTGCGAGTCCTGGCTGTCATCGCTGATTGGGAGCGCAAGCGTGGAGACGACGTTGTCTTCGCCGCGGAGCAGGCTCGACAGAGCCGGGAGATCGGACTGACCATCGTCGGTCGAGTCCCCGACGGCCTCCCCCCGTGGGTGGACACGCCAGGCGTGGTAGACCGGTCGGTCCTCGCCGAGCTTTACAGGGAGCACGATGTCCTCCTTGACCTCGCCCTGGCCAACGCGGCCGGCGTGGTCATGACCGACGCACTGGTCTCGGGGCTGCCCGTCATCGCCACGCGCGTAGGGGGCGTGGAGACCATCATCCAAGAAGGACTCACCGGATGGCTCGTCGCCCCGGGCGAGGCCGTCGACCAGACCGCACGTCTGCTCGGGGAGCTCTCGAAGGCAACCGTGGCGCGCGCCGCCGAGGCGGCAACCCGAGACGGCCGGTTGCGGCTGAACTGGCAGGCATGGGCAAACACAGCGGAACAGGCGGTCCATTCCGCCCTTGAAGCGCGCAGAAGTCCTGGGCCCTCCGCCTCGACCAAGCGAAAAGCCGTCATGCTCACACCCGTTCTTCCTTCGTCGACCCGCCAGGAGTCAGCGGGCGAGCACCTGGTGCACGCCATTGCCGAGATGGTAAGCGATAGCGCCGAGCTGACGATGGTCACGACCGATGGCCCGGCCAACCGTCGCGCTCTCGCCCGCGGAGTCCCCTTCTCCCATCGGATGCTCTCCCCTGCGGCAGACCGTCGCGGCCGCCTGGAACGCCTGCTCGCAGTGGCCCCGCCGCTGAGCCGGGCCGCCCTCTCACGGGTTCGAGACCTGGTGGCAGAGGCCGATGTCATCGACCTGCAGTGGGAGGAGACCGCCATCCTGCTGGGAGCCATTCGCCGCATCAATCCCAACGCGCGCGTCGTCGTAACACTGCACGACGTCCTCTCCCAACGGTTCGGGCGGCAGCGAAAGCTCCAGACGAGCATCCCACGCCGAGCAGCCTGGGCGGTCCGGCGTGCCGCCGCCCTCCAACTCGAGGGTCGGATCGCTCGACACGCCGACGATGTCGTGGTCCTCAGCCAGAAGGACGCCGATCTGCTGCCCCGCCGAGGCACGCACGCACGGGTGCATGTGGTGCCCCCAGCGATCTCCGGCCACGTGCGCACTGAAGCCCCCTCCTCAACGAACCCCCTGCTCCTCTTCGTGGGCTACATGGCCCGTTGGGAGAACGAGGACGCGATGCACTGGTTCGTCACAGAGATCCTCCCCAAAGTGCGCAAAGCGCACCCGAACGCGCGGGTCGCCGTCGCCGGCGGCGGGCTCCGCGACCACGTCGTGGCAGAACTCGAAGCCAACTCCGTCGAGGTTCTGGGCTTCGTGGACGACCTCGAGCCTCTGTATGAAGAAGCCGCCGTGGTGGTGGTCCCCCTCCGCTACGGCGCCGGCGTGAAATTCAAGGTGGTGGAGGCACTCATCCGCGGAGTGCCCACGGTAACGACCACCGTGGGGAACGAGGGCATCCACCCCGCCGACGCCGCGTTCGTGGCCGATGACCCCCGGGCCTTCGCGGCGTCCGTCAACCGGGTGCTCCGAGATCCTGACGCCGCCAATGACCATGCTCGCCGCACGGCCCATGCCGTGGCCGAGGAATACGGAGAACAGCGCTTCCGCGCCCGCCTCCAGGAGGTCTACGGATGAGCAAAGCTGTCAGTGTGGTCATCCCCTGCCACAACGCCGCCGCCACAGTCAGCCGCCAGATCTCTGCTGTGCTGACCCAGCTGCGGCCGGACGACGAGCTAGTCCTAGTGGACAACCGCTCCACCGACGCCACACGGGCCGTGCTCGACGCCGCGGCGGCCCAGGACGGACGTGTGCGCGTCGTCTCGGCAGAGGAACGGGCCGGGGCGAACCACGCCCGCAACGCGGGCGCCGCCACCGCGCGCCACGACGTGATCCTCTTCTGCGACGCCGACGACGCGGTCCACCCCGGCTGGGCCGACGCGCTGCGCGCGGCCCTGGCCAACGGCGGCGTGGCCGGTGGCGCGGCGACCCCGGTCGACGCGGCCGGCCGCCGCCTCGGGCCAGACCTGGGTCTGCACGAGATTTTTGGCGGGCCAGCATACCCGCTGGGCGCGTCGATGGGCCTGCATCGCGACGTCCTGCGGGCGGTCGGCGGGTTCGACGAGTCCTTCGCCGGCGGGCACGATGAAACTGACCTGGCCTGGCGTGCCGACACGGCTGGCTGGCCAACCGTGTTCGTGCCCTCGGCCCGCATCGACTACGTCCAGCGACCTGACGCGCGCACCGCCGTCCGGCAGCGGCGCTCCTACGCCCGCACTGCGATCCAGTTATGGACGCGTCACCCGGAGACGGTCGACCCCCACGGGGTGAGTCTGCGCGGAGCCGTGCGGAACCTTGCGCGCAACGTCCCCTCGGGGCTGCGCGTGCTCCTCCGGACAGCCACCACAGAGCAGGCCGCGGGCTGGGGCTGGAACGTCGGGCTGCTCGAAGGGCACCTGCGCTATCGAGTGGCCGGGTGACCTCCAGAACCGCGAGTGCCCACATTCGCTCGGTGAGCAGATAGGGAGCTGTCGGCTCGCCGGGCCGATGCCCGTGGCGTTAAGCCCAGGGGGTTGCGCCCGGGGGTAGCGGCTACCCATTCCACCACGCCCCGCCGGTGTCACGAGGAGCGTCCCAATAAGATATCTTGATACGTGTGACGTCACAGGTGGCATTTATCATCCCCACGTTCAACGACGATCCTATCCATCTACGGGAGGCTGTTGAGTCGGCGCTCCGACAGGAGCATGTCAGTGTTGAGGTGGTGGTAGTGAATGACGGTTCCACGCGAGCGGAGACCTTGAGGGAGCTCAACGAGCTTCCGAGGTCGGTGAAAAGAATCGATCAGCCCAATCAAGGACCAGCGGCGGCCCGAAATACCGGAATTCGCGCGATCTCTTGCCAATATGTGGTACCTCTCGACGGAGACGACCGCGTGAGTCCGGACTTTGCCGCACGCGGCGTCGAAACGCTGGAGTCTGACGCAGATTGTAGATTCGCGTACGGGAAAGTCGCGCTCTTCGGCGCAGAGACTGGAGCGAAGATCCCTCCGGCCTCGGTTGGCCTGGCGGACCTGGCGGGCGGCAATCGCATTGCCGCAACTGCTGTATTCCGGCGCGAAGACTGGCAGGCCGTGGCCGGCTACGACGTGGAACTCCGACGCGGGTTCGAGGACTACGAGTATTGGATACGACTCCTAACGCGGCTAGGCGGCCACGGCACCCGCATCGAGGCGACTCTCGAATATCGCCAGCGGTCTGAATCGCGCCGCCGGGCCGACCTGGCGATGGGCATGGCTATTACCCGCGAGCGGATTTTGATCAACAACGCAGCTCATCTGGACATCCTGCTTCGGGCCACGTGGAACCGGCTTGACGAATCATCCGCCGAGACCCAGATGGCATGGAATGATCCCCTCCAGATCCGGCGCTACCTCCGACCACTGAAGACACTGCTCGCCCCGTTTCCACGCTAGTGCCCACGGCCGCGCCACATGCCGATCGAATCCTCGACAGGGCTCGGTTCTCACCCCCGGGGGCGCCGGTAGAGTGTCAAACATGAAGGGCATCATCCTCGCTGGCGGCACCGGCTCTCGGTTGCACCCCATCACCCATGGCATCTCGAAGCAGCTCGTGCCGGTCTACGACAAGCCGATGATCTACTACCCGCTGTCCACGCTCATCCTGGCGGGGATCAGCGACATCCTGGTGATCACCACCCCACACGACGCGCAGCAGTTCCAACGGCTCCTGGGCGACGGCTCACAGTTCGGGATCTCACTCAGCTACGTTCAGCAATCCTCCCCGGACGGGCTGGCACAGGCGTTCATCCTCGGGGAGGACCACATCGGCGCCGAGCACGTCGCGCTCGTCCTGGGGGACAACATCTTCTACGGTCCTGGCATGGGCCAGCAGCTGCGCCGTCACACCCAGGTCGACGGAGCCACTGTGTTCGGCTACTGGGTGGCGGACCCCAGCGCCTACGGCGTGGTGGAGTTCGACGACGCCGGCAAGGCCATCTCACTGGAGGAGAAGCCTGAGGAGCCCAAGAGCAACTATGCGGTGCCCGGCCTGTACTTCTACGACAACGACGTCGTCGAGATTGCGAAGAGCCTCAAGCCGTCGGCACGCGGCGAGCTGGAGATCACCGACGTGAACCGCACCTACCTGGAACGCGGCAGCCTCAACGTGGAGGTCCTTCCCCGGGGCACCGCATGGCTGGACACCGGCACGTTCCACGACCTGAACGACGCGTCCAACTTCATCCGCACCATCGAGTCACGGCAGGGCCTCAAGGTCGGCGCGCCCGAGGAGGTCGCCTGGCGCCAGGGACTGCTCACGGACGACGAGCTGCGCGAGCGCGCCGAGCCCCTCGTGAAGTCCGGGTATGGCCGGTACCTGCTCGACCTGCTCGATACCGGTCGCTGAGGCCGCGAACGGACCGGCATGGATCTCGGATACCTGTCCCCGTCGTCGCTGTGGAGCACCCCGGACGGCCTCGCCATGGACGCCCGCGCGTGGGAGTCCGTCGAGGAGATGGCCCGCTCCCACGAGGGCCGCTTCATCGTGGCTTCGCCCGGCTTCACCCGGGCGCCCGCGACCCCGGTGGGCTGCGTCGCGCTCGACATCGTGTCGCCGGCATTCGACGTCGTCGCCGTGGAGCCGACCGCCGAAGGAGTCGACTCCCTGGACCTGGACGCGATCCTGGCGCTCCATTCGCGTTCCACCGCAGGCCTCGCACGAGCGCGGACGCCGGTCGTCCTCACCTCCGAGGTCACCTACGGCATCCGCCTGGGCATCCACCGCGCGTCCCTGTCCGGGCTGCCCCTCGCGCGGGCCGCGGCAGGACTCCTGCGCCAGGAGGCAGGCCTGCTCCGTCAGGTCCTGTGGGCGGCCTCCCTGCAGGCCAACGGGCCGGCGGCCGCCCGCGCGTACGGGCGGCTGACCGAGGACGCGTTGGCGTTCCATGACTCACGCATCCGGCACGCCGAAGTCGAGGCCGCCGCGACGACTCCGGGGTGGGAGGGCGGACCGCTCCGCATCGGGTTCTCCGGCCGCCTCGACCCGATCAAGGGACCCGGGTTCGCGATCGCCCTCGCGAAGCGGGCGAAGGAGGACGGCCTGCCCGTGGAGCTCCATGTCTTCGGCGCCGGCCCCCTAGAGGCCGAGCTGCGTTCGAGCGCCGGATCGAACATCGTCTCCCGGGGATTCGCGGACTTCCATGAGCAGTGGGTGCCCGCGGTGCGCGAGGAGGTGGACGTGATGGTCCTCCCGCACGTCCAGGGGGATCCGTCCTGCACCTACTTCGAGGCCCTCGGATGCGGGACCCCGATCCTCGCCTTCGCCAATCAGACCTCGACGTACATCGCCGAGGAGCGCGGGGCGGGATGGGTGGTGCCCCAGCGGGATGTGGAGGCGATGCTGCAGGTCCTGCGCGAGATCCTCCGTGATCCCAGGAAGCTCCACGACGCCCGGGCGGCCGGCATCGCGCTGATGCGCACCCACCACTTCGAGGCGACCACGCGGTCCCGGCTGAGACACCTCGCGCAGCACGCGGCGTGACCCTCCGGATCCGTTCCCGGGACCGCCGCCGAGCACGAGTGGCCGGGGTGTCGGGAATTCCTCACAACGACCCGACGGCGTCGCTGATCTGCCGGGCGAACTCGGCCTCCGAGAACCGCGCCGCATGGCTCCGTAACGCGTCCCGGTCCCAGTCCCGCCCCAGCGCCCGCTCGATCCCGTCGGCCACCGCATCCACCGTCGGTTCCTCCACGAATACCCCGTTGACGCCTTCCACGATGGTGTCCAGGTAACCGCCGGCCCGCAGTGCCACGGTGGGCACGCCCCACGCGCTCGCCTCGAGCGGCGTGATGCCGAAGTCCTCGTGGCTCGCGGCGATCAGTGCCGTCGCGTGCGCGTACGCCCAGCGCAGCTGCGCGTCGGTGAGGTCCTGGCCGAACACCACGTCCTCCCCCGCCATCGCCCGCAGCCGGGCCTCCTCCGGGCCCTTGCCGATCACCACGAGCGGCCGCCCCGCGCGGGCCGCGGCCTCGATCGCCACGTCCACGTGCTTGTACGGCATGAGCCGCGCGACCGACAGCAGGAAACCGTCCTCCGCCAGCCGCTCGGCTCCGGGGATCGGCTCCTGCGGGCCATCCGTGCTCACGGAGTGCGGCGGGAACACGAGGTCCACGCCGTCGAGCCCGTAGACGTCTTCGATCCGCTCCTTCACCACCGTGGAGTTGGCCACATAGCGTGATCGACGCCGGACGGACGCGCGGTCCCACCTGCGCAGGCCCGGGCGCAGCACGCGGGCGACCCGGCCCTTGATGCTGTCCCGACCGTCCTCACCCAGGTAGTCGTCCAGCAGATACACCCAGCGCGCCGGGGTGTGGCAGTAGACGAGCGTGGCGCCGTCGTAGCGGAATCCGTGCGCCCAGCCGGACGTCGAGACGACGGCGACCGGCTCCTTCACGTGCATCAACGAGGAGGCCAGGGGCAGCAGCGGCAGTGCTCTCCGCGGGTCCTTCCGCAGCAGCCCCACCCGGTTCAGGGGTGAGGTGATGATGTGCGCGTCCTTGAACTCCGGGAAGGTCCCCTCGGGGTCGTAGAACGTCGTGTAGATGGGCGCATCCGGCCACATCCGGTGCAGGGCGAGCACCACCCGTTCCGCCCCGCCCTTCTGGGTGAGGTAGTCGTGGGCGATGGCGATCTTTGCGGGGGTCTGTTCCGACATCGTGTCTCCTCAGATGGCCCGTTGCGCACGGTGGGGGTGGGCCCGTCCGGCCTCGGCCGCACCCTCCACCTGGAGGGCGATGAGTCGACGGGCGAGCCCCCGGGGCAGGTGGTCCGCGACGGCGTCGATCAACGCACTGGAGCGCGTGAGCGTGGCTTCGGTGGTGCCCAACGCCACCAGGCGCACGGCGGCACCCCACGCGCCTCGGGGAGCACCGATGGTGCCGAGCGGTGCCGCCCCGTGCTTGCCCACGAACAGGTTCCGCGCGGCCGTGCCGTGCAAGGCCCGCACCGCCTTCGAGTGCGTCGTCACGGCGGCAGCGTGGTGCCGCGTCTCCAGCTCGGGACGGATCACCACCGGATAGCCTGCCGCGTGCAGCCGGTAGCCGTAGTCGATGTCCTCCCACCCGTACTGTCGGTAGTCCGGGTCGTAGCCACCGATCTGCTCGTGCAGGGCACGGGGGACGGACACGTTGCCTGCCCAGTGCCGCCACTGCTGATCCGCCGGCAGCGCATACGCGTGCTCGCGGTGCAGGACGTCCTGGGCGTCACCGTAGGCGCGCTGATACGGGGTGGGCTCCAGGACGTTCACATAGAGTCCGATCGCCCCACCGGGTCCGTCGTCGTGCGCGGCCACGTGGTCCCGGATGTAGTGGGGTCCGGGCTCCAGATCGTCGTCCGCGCGGATGAGGATGCGGCCGGACGTCGCGTCGGCACCGGCGTTGAGTGCGGCGACCCGTCCGCGGTTCTCGCCGAAGACGGTCCAGCTCAGGTCCAGGACCGGATACTCCGCGGCCAACTGGGCGAGCACCGCTTCCGACCCGTCCACATCCCCGTCCACGACCACGTGGACCTCGAACGGCGGGGCGTCCTCCTGCGCGGCGAGGGCGCCGATCAGGCGCGGCAGCCGCTGGGCTCCGCCCCGGCTGGGGACGATCACGCTGGCCTCGGGGGTCAGGGGCGTCTCGGTCATGAGTCCTCCGCAGGTGTCATAGGGACAGGTCGTCCAGGAGCTCGGCGACGGCGGCGCGGCCGGCCTCGGGTGAGAACAGCGACGCCCAGCGGCGCCGCTGGGAGTGGGCCACCGCGCCCAGATCGCCCGCGCGCACGGCCTGCAGGCGGTCCGCGAGCGCGGCAGCGTCCTGCTGCGGAAAAACGAAGGGGTGTTCGCTGCCGACCACCTCGGGAACGGCCCCCGCATCGGAGGCCACCACCGGAACGCCCGCGGCCATCGCCTCGGCCGTCACCAGGCCGAAGACCTCGGCCCACTGCGACGGCACGGCCAGCACGTCCACGGAGGACAGGAACTCGCTGGTGTCCTGCCAGCCGAGCACCTGGACGTCCTCACCCGCCGCCTTCAGGGCAGTGGCAAGCCGCTCGGCCTCGTCCTCCGCCACGAACCGGCTCTCCCCCGCGACGCGGAACACGAAAGCACCCGGGTCGGTCTTCCGCAGCAGCGCGGCGGCCTCCAGCAGGGTGACGATGCCCTTGTCCTCGGACAGCCGGCCGAGGAAGCCCACGGTCACCGGCTCATCGGCATCGCGGGCCCGCCCTGCCTGTGGCGTCGTCGGACCCGGAACCCAGTTGTGGAGCACGCGGGCCCCGCGGATGCGGTCCGCCGCGAACCGGGAGGGCGCGAGGACCGCGAGTGCGCCGGGACGCGCCAGGGCGGAGAACACGCGCAGAAGCGGCTTCTCGGGCACCTGGTGCAGGTGCACAATCCGGCGCGGCCGGCCTGCCAGGGCCGTGGCCGGCAGCAGCCCGTTGCACCAGGCGACGTCGTCGTCGCCGCGGCCGCGGTCCCAGGCCCGGAGAGCGCGCAGGTACCCCAGTCGTCCGGGCCCACCCACGCGGACCACGTCGAAGCCGTCCGCGGCCAGACGATCGGCGGTCTCGGCCGGGTGGGCAGGAGCCACGACGCCCACGTCCCGCCCCAGCTCGCGCAAGGACGTGGCGAGATGGTGCAGCATCACCTCGCCGCCGCCCACCTCGCCCTGGTTCGCCAGGATCCAGATGCGACCGGTCATCCCGAGGTCTTCCCCACCCGGCGCCCGAGCACCTCGAGGGTCGCCTCGGCGGTGGCCCGGGCCATCGTCTCCACGTCGCCCACGCGCACCTCGCCCGGGCCGTCGACGGCGGCACGCATGACGGCGTCGGCGATGGCCGCCGGCGTGGTCTCGTGGACGAGGCGCTCGGGCGGCAGGATCTCCCCGTTGCCGCCCACGTCCGTGGCGACGGCGGGCAGGCCGGCCGCGGCGGCGTCGAGCAGGGTGTAGCTCAGGTTCTCCCACGCGGAGAGCTGCACCAGCACGTCGTGCTCGGCCATGGTGCCCCACGGCTCCACGAAGCCGGGCAGGTCGACCGCGTCCGCGACACCGAGGGCCTCGGCCTGGGCGCGCAGCGCCGCCGTGAGCGGCCCCGTGCCGGCCAGCGTCACCCGCGTCCCGGGGTCGCGCTCCAGCAGGGCGGGCAGTGCGGCGATCAGCCGGTCCAGGTTCTTCTCGGGGGCCAGCCGGGACAGGGACAGGATCCGCAGTCCCTCCCCCGGTGCGCGCCGCTGCCCCGCGGCCGCGGCGCGCACCGCGGGCACGTCCACGCCGTTGCGCACCACGGTGAGGGGCACCCCCGCACCCCACTTGCGGCGGAGGACGTCCGCGGTGGACTGGGCGACGGCGATCACGAGGTCCGTGCCGCGCAGCCGGGCGCGGTGCGCGGTGTTCTTCACCCGGGCCGCGGCGGCGCGGTTGTACAGCCCGTCGTCCGGGGCGATCCCGTGCTCGGTGCTGATCAGCGCCGGGGCACCGGCCCGCCGCAGGGCCCGCTCCGCGCCCAGCGCCGTGAAGGCCGCGAGGTCGGCGTAGGCCAGGTGCGTGTGGACCGCGGCCGGGCGCAGGGTGCGCACCGCCGTGCGGAGCGTGCGCACCGAGGCGGCCAGGCCGGCGTCGGGACCGAGGTGCCCGGTGAACACCGCCGCGCCCTGCTCACGCAGGCGCTCGGCGAGCGGGCCCTCGGGGCACAGCACCGCCAGACGCAGGCCGGGCAGGCCGACGCGCGCGACGTCGAGGACATGCCGGGCCACGCCGCCGAGGTCGGCGACGGGCACCACCCAGAGCGTCAGCGGGGCCGGGGTGGTCGTCGCGGCCTCGGGGATCACAGCCACTGCTCCAGGCGGTCCAGGGCCGTCCAGAAGCCCTCGCCGTTGTTGATGTGACCCTGCCAGATCTCCGGGATGAAGCTCACCCCGGGGGCCAGGCGGTCGAGCTGCTCGCAGAGCACCGGCCAGTCCACGTCGCCCTCGCCGATCTGCGGCCCCTCCCCGTCCACACCGGTGGCGTCCACGAGGTGCAGGTGGATGGTGTGCGGGGCCAGCTTCTCCACCATCTCCGAGAAGGGGATCCCCAGGAACGTGGCCGAGAGCTTGGAGTGGGAGATGTCCAGGCACAGGGGCACCCCCGTGGCCTCCACGAACGCCACGGTGTCGTCCGGGTCCATGAAGAGGTTGTGGTACTGCTGACCGCCCATGAGCCACGGGAACGGCGGCAGCGTCTGCGCGGCGATCCGGATGCCGGAGGTGTCCAGGCGCTGCACGGCCTCGGCGATGCGTTCGTACTTCGGCAGCCGCTCCTCCGGGCGGATGTGCCGGTCCAGGGTGAACCCGCCCATGGTGATGACCATGATGGGCTCCTCCTCGTTCGGGAACCAGCGCTTCAGGTCCCGGGTGATGTCGATCGTGCGCTGCACCTCGGCGATCGAGCGCTCCCACACGGCGTCGTCGTCGCTGGCCAGGTCCACGAGGAAGTCGCCGGAGAAGATGTCCGGCAGGTGGGTGGTGAAGCCTCCCGGCATGGGCTCACGGAACACCGAGTCGATGTCGATCTCGAGGTCCTTGTAGGAGAAGTGGAACTCCAGGAAGTCCGGGGTGCAGTCCTTCGTCAGCGCCTCGACGTCGTGGTACCGCACCGGCAGGCCCCAGGGGCGCCGGAACTCGAACTGGCGCCCGGTGGGCACCGTGTCCGTGAGGTCTCCGGCGAAGAAGAAGTCACCCTCGGCCATCTCGCGGTGCAGAGTGCGGCCGACCAGGCGCGGCAGCTCGTTGGGCTGCAGGCCACGGCCCGGGGACTTCACGGTCACGTCGTCGGCGGTGATCGTGGCGCCGGCCTGCAGCGGACGGGCCGCCACCAGGGACTTGGCCAGGTTGATGCGGTTCATCGCCTCGCCCGTGGAGACCACGCGCTCGCCGGCCACGCCGATCGACTCCTCGATCTCGCGGGTCTGCCGCACCATCTGGGCGAACTCCTCCGGCAGGAGGGAGACCTTGTGGTCGTTGCCCTCGAGGGAGCGGTCCACGGTGAAGTGCTTCTCGATGATGGATGCCCCGCGCGCCACCGCGGCCAGCGCCACGTGGAAGCCGCGCTCGTGGCCGGAGTAGCCCACCGGGGCCTGGGCGATCTCCGCCAGGCGCTCCAGGTAGGCGAGGTTCACGTCCTTGTACGGCGCTGGATAGGTGGACTGGGCGTGCAGCATCGCGAAGGGGACGCCGAGGGAGCGCACGAGGGCCACGGACTCGCGGATCTCCTCCTCCCGGGACATGCCGGTGGAGAGCACCATCGGCAGGCCGGAGGCGGCCGCGTCCCGCAGCAGACCGTGGTTCGTCAGGTCCGCCGAGGCGATCTTCACGCCGTCCACCGGGTACTCGCGCAGCACCCGCATGGACGGGGCGTCCCACGGGGTGCACATCAGGGCGACGCCGGCGTCCCGGACGTGATCGAACACCCGCACCATGTCCTCGACGGACAGGGAGAACTTGGCCAGCTCGTCCAGGGTGCGCTGCGCGCCGAGGTCCTCGCCCGCCGTCGCGGCGCCGGCCTGACGGTAGAGCGCGTCCATGTCCCGCAGCTGGAACTTCACGGCGTCCGCGCCGGCCTCCACCGCCAGGTCCACGAGACGGCGGGCCAAGTCCACATCGCCCTGGTGGTTGTTGCCGATCTCCGCGATGAGGAACGCCGGGTGGCCCTCGCCCACGCGGTGCGCGCCGATCCGCAGCTCCTGCTCGCGATCGATTGCGATGGCAGCCAGCCGGCCGCGCTCGTCCAGCAGCGGCAGGTGCGCCGCGCCCGTCGGGAGGGCCTCGCGCATCTGATCGGCGGACGCGCTCAGCGGGGCGGTGGCCGGGGAGCGGTGCGCCGCCTCGGCGGCCGGGGCGTCCAGGGACGCCTCCGGGTGCGTCAGGAGCCAGCGGCGGAAGTCGCCGTCGGTGAGGGAGCCGACGAGGAAGCCGTGGGAGTCCACCACGAACACGATCCGCTCGCGGTTGTCCGTCATCTTCCGGAGGGCGGCGAGGAGCGAGTCCTCCGGGAACACGAGGTAGGGAGTGAGGGTGCGTTCGATGATCACAGGGCGCCTCCCGGGGTGCTGTGGGTCGGGACGGAACGGGGATGGGTGAGGTCGGAGCGGGACTGCAGGAGCTTCTGCACGGCCAGGTACTGGTCCATCTGCTGCTCGGCGAGCGCGAAGTCCAGCTCCGTGTCGATGTCCACCCCCTCGAGGTCGTCCAGTTCGAGCAGCGCGATGCGCCCGCCCAGCCGGTTGTGCAGCTCGTCGTAGACCCACGGCCGGGTGACGTACAGGGAGCCGTTCTCCCGATAGCGCAGGTCCGTGCGGTCCATGTCCTGGCGGCGCTTGCGCCCGTCCACGGCGTAGTCCGCGATCGGGGCCGCCTCCGGGTCCTCGGCGTGACGCCACAGGAACGGGGAGACCGGCACGACGCCGACCACCGAGTCCACGCCCGGCTCGCGCAGGCGTGCCACGGCGCGGTCCAGGGTGCCGGGCAGACGCAGCGGGCTGGTGGCCTGCAGCAGCATGACGGCCTCCGGCTCGACGCCCCGGGCGCGCTCCTGGGCGAGGGCATGCTCCACCACGGGCTCGGTGGGCGTCTCGTCCTGCGCGAGCTCCGCCGGGCGCAGGCCGGGGACGTCCGCGCCGTACTTGCGGGCCACCTCGGCGATCTCCTCCGAGTCCGTGGAGACCACCACGTGGAGGTCCTCCGCGGCCTCGAGGGCCGCCTGGACGGTCCATGCCAGGAGGGGGTGCCCGCCGAGCATGCGGATGTTCTTGCCCGGCAGGCCGCGGGACCCGCCGCGGACGGGGATGACGCACAGGATGCTCATGCGGGGTCCTTCCAGACGTCCTCGGCGATCGCCGCGGCCGGATCCGGCGTCGGCGCCACCAGCGGCGGGGTGGGGGCGGGGCCGGCGGCGCCGTCGCCTCCGCCCGGGGTCCAGCGGGCGATCCCGTAGCGGTCCCAGAACTCGGTCAGCCACGCGGGCGGGTCCGGGTGCACGGCCCAGGCCGGGCGCCCGGCCTGCGCCGCCTCCAGGATGCCCGTGGAGAACACGGCGGCCACGGGCCCGGTGGCCTCGGCCAGCGGGGCGCCGGAGCGGTCCACGGTGATCCCCTGCCGCTCCCAGCGGGCGTGCTGGCCGCGGGAGAGCCGGTCCCGCTCGGCCGGGTGCGGCCGGTACGCCGCGCCCGTGACGCGGATGTACTGCTCCGCTGCGGCGGCGAACGCGCGGCGGGGCAGCTCGGCCCCGTGCAGCTGGCCGAGGAACACGCCGGGGCCGTCGGTGGAGGCGGGCGCCGGGGCAGCGGCGGTGTCCTGGCGGGCGGCCTCGAGCAGCGCCGAGCCGACGACCACGGTGCGCACGTCCGCGCGGTCCTGGGTCCACCAGTCGGCGTCTCGCTGCGTGAAGGCGTAGAGCGTGACGTCCCGCGGGACCGGCGGCGTCGAGACGGCCAGCAGGCCGTGCTGCACCACGCCCACCCGGACGCCGCGCTCGCGGGCCCAGCGGACGGCGGCGCGGCCCGCGGGCAGGTACTCCCCCGCCACGAGCACGCGGCGCAGCCCGACGAGGCACTCGGCCACGTCCGGGTCCGTCGCGGGCACGGCGGTCAGGCCGGTGTGCCCCGGCAGGTCGGAGGCCAGCTGCTCGGCGACGTCGGCGGGCATCACCCAGCCGATGCCGTCGAGGACGCGGGCGACCGCGTGCGGAGCGTCCCCCGAGACAGCCGCGCGGCCCTCGGCGAGCGCGGCCACGGGCGCCACGAGGGCGGCCCGCTGGGTGGGCCCGGCGGACTCCACGGCCACGAGCGTGTGGACGTCCCCGGCGGGCAACAGCACCCGCAGGCCCGCCTCCGGTGCGTCCGGCGACCGGCGCACGGCGGCCCGCGCGGTGCGCACGGCGTGCGCCGCCCGGCGGCTCAGCGGCCAATGGGACCGCTGCCACCGGGACCATCGGGGCAGGTCCTCGGCCCGCCAGAACATCGGCGGGGTGGGTGAGCCGGCGGAGGGGCGCGGCGTCGTCGTGGTGTCCCCGCCGCTCACACCCACCACTCCTGCGCCATGGCGGCCCGGTGGGCAAAGGTGTGCTCGGCGTGGGAGCGGCGGCGGCCGGCCGCGCGGATCCGCTCGCCCCAGGACGGCTCAGCGACGACGCGCTGCGCGAGCTCCACCAGGTGGTCGGCGTCCTCGAACACCAGGACCTCCTCGCCGGGCTCGTAGAACTCCGCCACATCCGGGCGGTCCACGAATTGCAGACCGCCCATGCCGGGCACCTCGAAGGTGCGCATCGCGTGCCCGGCCTGCAGTCCGTGCACGTTGATGGCCGCGGCGGCGGCCGCCTGCACGGCGTAGGCCTCCTCCAGCGGGATGTCGCGCTCAGCGGGCAGGTCCGGGCGGCGCAGCTCCCACGTGCGCAGCCGGTCCACCGGGTGGTGGCTCCATTGGCGGCCGTAGGCGCGCACGGGCACGCCGGCCTGGGCCAGGCGCTCGAGGAGCTCCACGCGGTTGGGGTAGCGCGAGCCGACGAACACGACCTCCTCGCGGCGGTCCAGGCGCGGGACGGCGAGGTCCGGGTCGAACCCGTTGGGCATGTAGTGGGCGTCCACGCCCTGGGCCGCCAGCGCCTCCGTCTCCGAGCGGGCGTAGCTGAGCACGGGGCCCACCTGGCGCAGGAAGTCCGCCGAGTAGTCGTGGCGGTGCAGGTCGTCGTAGAGCCACAGCATGCGGGGCACGCCGAGTGCCTCCACCTCGTCCCAGAAGGCGTCCCCCAGGGAGTCGCCCTTGATCACCAGCACGCGGTCCGGGCGGGCCTCACGCAGGGCGGCCACGGCGCGGTCGGTGTCCCAGGCCACGCGGGCGGCCGCGCGGTCGATGCCCGCCTTCTGCGGCAGCTCGAGGAGCGCCTTGTTCCGCAGCTTCATGGCCGGGGTGGAGTACGCGTCGTACGTGTGCACCGTGACGTCGAAGCCCTGCTGCGCCCAGGCCGCGGCGATGGAACGGTGATACCCGTGGAAGGCGGGCGAGACGAGCAGGAGACGCTCGACGCGCCGGCCCGGCGCGCCGCCGGCGGGAGCCGGGAGGGTGTAGCCGCCGGCGCTCATCGGTGCGTCCCCTTCCAGATCAGGTCCCGTTCCGCGCGGAAGACCGCAGCGGCGTCCACGTCCGTGCCCCGGGCCTGGCGGATGCGGTTGACGGCGAAGTTCACCCCGGTGGCGGCGGTGAGGGCCGCCTTGAGGGTCCGCGGGTGGCCGAACGTGCGGGCGTACCGGAAGCGGGAGTCCACCAGCCAGCTGCGGCGGCGGAGCGGGTCGGAGGAGCCGTGCAGGCCGTGCACCACACGGACGGACGGCACCACGATCGAGGGGACGCCGGCGTCGCGGAGGCGGCGCTGCAGGTCCACCTCCTCGGAGTTCATGAAGTAGTCCTCGTCGAAGCCGCCCACCGCACGCACCTGCGCCATCGGCAGGAGCAGGACGGCGCCCATCACCCAGTCCACCGGCGTGGGCGCCTGGGCGCGCGCGGCGGCCACGTCGTGGCCCACGGCCTCGTGCAGGGCGGGCAGGTGGCGGAAGCGGGCCAGCGGGGTGAGCCACTCCACCACCTGATGCCCCACCGTGGGGAAGTGCCGGCCGGACCACTGGGGCGTGCCGTCGTCGTTGACCACTTGCGGGCTCACCACGGCGGGCTGGTAGGGGGCGGCGGCGGCCACGAGGGCGTCGATCTGCTCACCCGTGATCTCCGCGTCCGAGTTGAGGACCAGGGCCAGCTCGGTGGTGACCTCGGCCAGGCCTGTGTTCACGTTCGCCCCGAACCCGCCGTTGCGCTCGCGGCGCACCACGCGCAGCGCGTCCTCACCGGGTGCGGGCAGCGGGTAGGGCTCCGGGGAGGCGTCGTCCGAGACCACGACGGCGGCCACGGACCGCCCCGGAGCGGCCAGCAGCGCCTCCACCAGGGCTCGGGTGGGGTCGGGGTCCCCGTAGTGCGGGATCACCACCGTCACGGGGGCGGCGGAGTGCGGGGCGGACATGGCTGAGAGGCCTCCGGACGGGGATGGGTGCGGGCGTGCCGGAGCGCACGGGACACTCCATTCGTCCAGTATAGGAACCGCCCCTCGATAGACTGCCCGGGAGGTCCGGACTCGAGCGCGACCTCCCCCACCTCGTGCCGCCCCCGTCCGCCGCGCCCGGCGCCGCCGAGAGCGGGGCGTGACCGACGGACAGGAGTCCCCATGGCCCCCGGCACCCCCGACCGGACCGAGGAGCGCCCGCCCCGGGCGGTGCGCCTGCGCACCGGGCGGACGGACTTCGTGGTCGGCGGCCTGGACGAGGCGGAGCAGGCGGAGATCGCCCGGAACTGGTCTCGCTGCTCCCCCGAGCCGCTGGACGGCGCTCACGCCGCCGAGCCGGACCTGGACCGCCGCACCCGGCCGGACCAGCCCTGGGACGACTTCCACGAGACACTCGTCTACCGCGCCACCTCGCGGACCATCGAGTCCGGCCGCGGCCGGGACCTGATGTTCCACGCGGCCTGTCTGGCGGATCCCGCCACCGGGGCCGCCGTGCTGCTCGCCGCCGCCTCCGGGACCGGCAAGACCACCGCCACCCGCCGGCTGGGACCGCACTACGCCTACCTCACGGACGAGACCGCCATGGTGGACGTCGAGGACCTCTCGGTCACCCCCTACCCCAAGCCCCTCTCCCTCCTGCAGGACGGGCGGCGCCCCAAGCGCCAGGTCAGCCCGGACGAGCTCGGCCTCGGCCCGGACGTGCCGGCCGTCCTGCGGCGCGTGGCGGTCCTGGATCGGGAGCGGGACGCCGCGGAGGAGGACGTCGCGGCGCGCGCCGAGCGGATGGACCTGGCCGAGGCCCTCGTGCTGCTCGTGCCCCAGACCTCGTCCCTGGCCCATCTGGAGCGTGGACTGGTGACCCTGTGCCGCACCCTGGACCGCCTGGGCGGCGTCCAGCGGCTCGTGTACGCGGAGGCGGAGGACCTGCGCCCCGTGGTGGACGCGCTGCTCGCGGCGGAGCCGGCGCCGGTGGAGCCGGAGTGGGAGGCCCTCGACGATGCCGAGATCGCCGCCTCCGCGGGAATCGCGGCCGGGCCTGCGGCGGACGACGCGTCCGGGACCGCGCGGGTTCACCGCGCGGCCGCGGACTGCGGGATCGAGCTGGCGGACGGCCGGCTGGTGCTGCTCATGGGCCAGCAGCTGATCATCCTGGACGGTCTCGGTCCCGCCCTGTGGCTGCTGCTGGACACCCCCCGGACGGCACCCGAGCTGCTGGCGGAGCTCACGGACCTGGGCCCGGTGCCGGACGGCGCCCCGGAGCGGCTCGGGGAGGCCGTGGCCGCCCTTGTCCAGCAGGGCGTGGTGTGGCAGGAGGACCCCCGCGCCGACGCGGCTTCTGCGGAGGACCACCGCCGGTGACGCGGACGGGCCCGGTCCCTCCGTGCGGAGGGACCGGGCCCGTCACGATGACGGCTCAGCTCACGGCGTGCCCCAGTTGCTGGGCGGCCAGAGGGTGAAGAACACCTCGCCCACCACGTCCTCGTCCCGGATGAACCGGGCGCAGTCCCCGGCCTCCTCGGCCGTCACGCCCCGGCAGTCGATCACGGAGTCCGCCGAGTTGGACCGGTGGTCCCCCAGCACCAGCATGGAGCGCTCGGGCACCGTGACGGGTCCGAAGCACCGCGGCGAGCGCGCCTGCGTGGACTCGCAGTCCAGCTGACCCGGCACGAACGGCAGGTCCCGGTGGATGTAGGGCTCCTCCAGAGGCTCCCCGTCCACGAGCACGGCGCCCTCGGCGGAGCAGCACTCCACGGTCTGGCCCTCGGTGCCGATCACGCGCTTGACCAGGGCCTGCTCGTGCGAGCGGCCGATGCCGGTGACGTCGCCGAAGGTGCGCACCGCGTTCTCCACCGGCCCCTCCGGACCCATGTCCATGGCCCAGTCCTCGTTGGCGGCGAACACCACCACGTCCTGGGGCTCGGCCATGCCGTCCGGGTAGGCGGTGCGGTTGACGAGGATGCGGTCCCCCACCTGGAGGGTCTCCTCCATGGAGCCCGAGGGCACGGAGTAGACCTTGACCCAGAACGCCTGGACCACGGCCACCACGGTGAGCGCGATGACCACGTTCAGCAGCACCGAGGCCCAGAACGGCAACCGCGGCCCGCGGCGCTCGGGGGCGGCGGTGGCCGACGACGACGCCGGGGCGCCGTCCTCACCGCGCGCGGCGGGGGTGTGGGCCATGGCTCAAGCGTCCCCGTCGAAGAGGCTGGTCACCGAGCCGTCCTCGAACACCTCGCGGATGGCGCGGGCGATCAGCGGCGCGATGGACAGCACCGTGAGGTTGTCGAAGCGCTTCTCCTCCGGGAGGGGCAGGGTGTTGGTCACCACCACCTCGCGCGCCCCCGAGTCGCCCAGGCGCTGCGCGGCCGGGTCGGAGAACACCGCGTGGGTCGCGGCGATGATGACGTCCTTCGCACCGGCCTCCTTGAGGATCCGCACGGCGCCGGAGATGGTGCCGCCCGTGTCGATCATGTCGTCGATCAGCACGCAGACGCGGCCCTCGATGTCGCCCACCACGGTCTTGGACTCAGCCTTGTTCGGGGTGGTGAGGTCACGGGACTTGTGCACGAACGCCAGCGGCACGCCGCCCAGGCGGTCCGCCCACTGCTCCGCCACGCGCACACGGCCGGTGTCCGGGGACACCACGGTGACCTGCTCCCCCTCCACGCGGCCCCGGATGTAGTCGGCGAGCAGCGGGATGGCGAAGAGGTGGTCCACCGGGCCGTCGAAGAAGCCCTGGATCTGCGCGGTGTGCAGGTCCACGGACATGATGCGAGAGGCACCGGCGGTGTGGTAGAGGTCCGCCACCAGGCGGGCGGAGATGGGCTCGCGGCCCCGGCCCTTCTTGTCCTGGCGCGCGTACGGGTAGAACGGGGACACCACGGTGATCCGGCGGGCGGAGGCACGCTTCATGGAGTCCACCATGATCAGCTGCTCCATGAGGTGGTTGTTCAGCGGCGCCGGGTGGGACTGGATGACGAACACGTCCTTGCCGCGCACCGACTCCCCCGAGCGCACGTAGATCTCCCCGTTGGCGAAGTCGTACGCGCTCAGGGGCAGCAGCTCGGTGCCGAGGCACTCCGCGATCTCCTGCGCCAGCTCCGGGTGGGCCCGCCCGGCCGCCAGCACCAGTCGCTTGTCCTCGCTCCGGCTCAGTTCCGTCATGACGTCCCCTGTCCTCAGTTCCCTGCTCGTGTGCGCGGCGCCGTCCGGCACCGCGTTCCATCCTAGGTGCGGGATCAGGCCCGCTCGTCGCCCTCGGCCCGGCCGGGCGCCTCGTCCCGCCCCACGGCGCCGGCCGCGCGCGCGGCGTCGGCGGAGGCGGTGCCCGCCCGACGGGAGACCACCCAGCCGTCCACGTTCCGCTGGTCCACGGCGTTCAGGGCCAGCGCCCCGGCCGGCACGTCCTCGCGCACGGTGGCGCCGGCCCCGGTGTACGCGCCGTCGCCCACGGTCACCGGAGCGATGAACACGGTGTTCGATCCGGTGCGCACGTGGGAGCCGATCACGGTGCGGTGCTTGTCCACGCCGTCGTAGTTGGCGGTGATGTTGCCGCAGCCGATGTTGGCGTACTCGCCGATCTCCGCGTCCCCGGCGTAGCCCAGGTGGGAGAGCTTCGCGCCGCGGCCGATGGTGACCTTCTTGGTCTCGTAGAACGCGCCGATCTTGCCCTCCTCGCCGAGCACGGTGCCCGGGCGCAGGTAGGTGAAGGGGCCCACGGTGGCACCGGCGCCGATCACGGCCTCCGTGGCGTCCGTGCGCTTCACGACGGCGCCCTCCCCCACCGTGGTGTCCGTCAGCGTGGAGTCCGGGCCGATCGCGGCGCCCGTGGCCACCTCGGTGGACCCGTGCAGCTGGGTGCCGGGCTTGAGGGTGACGTCCGAGGCGAGGGTGACGGTGACGTCCACCCACGTGGAGGCGGGGTCGACGACGGTCACGCCCTCCTTCATCCAGCCGCGCAGGACGCGGTCGTTGAGCTGGCGGCCCAGGTCGGAGAGCTGGCGGCGGTCGTTGGCGCCCTCGACCTCCCACACGTCCGCGGTGCCCACGGAGGCCACGCGGCCGCCCTCGGCGCGGGCCATGCCCAGCACGTCGGTGAGGTACTTCTCCCCCTGCACGTTGTCCGTGGACAGCTGCGGCAGGGTGCGGCGCAGCAGGGCGGCGTCGAAGGCGTAGATGCCGGAGTTGACCTCGGCGATCTCCACGAAGGAGGAGTCGCCCGTGGTCTCGGCGTGGGCCAGGGCGTCCTTGTGCTCCATGATGCGCTCCACGAGGCCCTCGGCGTCCCGCACGATCCGGCCGTAGCCGGTGGCGTCCTCGAGGGTGGCGGTGAGCACGGTGACGGCGTTGCCGTCCGCCTCGTGCGTGGCCACGAGCGTGGCGAGCGTCTCGGGGGTGAGCAGCGGGACGTCGCCGTAGGTGACCACCACGGTGCCGGTCAGGTCCGCCGGGAGCGCGGCGAGGCCCAGCTCCACGGCGCGGCCCGTGCCGGGGACCTCGTCCTGGTCCGCGATCGCCAGTCCGGCGATGCCGAGGTCGTCCGCGACGGCCTCGATGTGCTCCGCCACGCGGTCCCGCTCGTGGCGGACGACCGCCACGAGGTGCTCCGGCGTCAGGGACTGCGCCGCGGCGAGGGCGTGCCCCACGAGCGAGCGCCCGCCGATGGCGTGCATGATCTTCGGCGTGGCCGACTTCATGCGCGTGCCCTGGCCCGCGGCCAGCACGATCACGGCGGAGGGACGGGCGGCGGACTGCGTCATGCGCGGGGCTCCTGATGCTCGGGGAAGCGGGGCGTACCGTGCTCCCCGTCAGGGAGCGGGCGTTCCGCCCCTAGGATTCGAACCTAGACTGCACGGCTCCAAAGGCCGGCGTGCTGCCATTACACCAGGGCGGAGCGTCACGGCCCACGCCGGGCGCGACGACGCTCCATTGTTCCACGGGGCGTCAGTACGCGCCGTCCGACGCCGCGACCGCCTTGACCGTGCGGGCCAGGATGACCAGATCGCCGAGGATGGACCAGTTCTCCACGTAGTAGAGGTCCAGGCGCACGGCCTCCTCCCACGGCAGGTCCGACCGGCCGGAGACCTGCCACAGGCCGGTGATGCCGGGCTGGACCAGGAAGCGGCGGCTCATGTACTGCTCGTACTGCGCCACCTCGTGGGGCAGGTGCGGGCGGGGTCCGACGAGGGACATGTCCCCGCGCAGCACGTTGACGAGCTGGGGCAGCTCGTCGATGCTGGTGCGGCGGATCACCCCGCCCACCCGGGTGACGCGCGGGTCGTCCTTCATCTTGAACAGCACGCTGTCGTCCCCCGAATCGGAGACGAGCTGCGCCTTCTGCTCCTCCGCGTCCACCACCATGGAGCGGAACTTCAGCATGGTGAACGGCGTGCCGCCGAGGCCGATGCGCTGCTGACGGAAGAGGACGGGGCCTCCGTCGGTGGCCTTCACCGCGAGGGCGACCGCGGCGAGCAGAGGGGAGATCACGACGATCCCGAGAGCGGACGCGACGACGTCGAAGACGCGCTTCGTGAACGCCTTGCCTCGGGAGAGCCGCGGGGTGGAGATGTGGATCAGGGGGAGGCCCGCGAGGGGCTGGGTGTGCAGCCGCGGGCCCGCGATGTCCAGGAGGGCCGGCGCCATGATCAGCGAGATGCCCCGCTCCTGCAGTTCCCAGCCCAGACGCCGGACGTCCGCGGGGACGAGGGGGTGTCCCGAGGTCAGCACCACGGCCTCGATGTCCATGTGGCCCACCTGCTCCACGACCCCCTCGACCCCCTCGACGTCCGTGCGGCACGGGATCGGCAGGAAGTCCGGCCGGCGGGGGTTGTACCCGGGCAGGAAGGCCATGACGGGGCGGTAGCCCGCGCCGGCCTCGGAGTCGAGGGCATCGAACACGTGCTTCACGGCCTTGGGTCCGCCGATCAGCAGCAGACGGCGGCGGAACGCACCCGCCTGCCGACGTCGGGCGACCCAGCCTCGCACCAGGAAGCGGCCGACGAGGAGGAAGACGATGCCGATCGGCAGGGCGAGGGCGATGTAGCCGCGGGCGATCTCGAGCCCGACGGCGAAGGAGACGATGGCGACCAGGCCGAACAGGTACAGGGTGCCCCGCAGGACCCGCTTGTACTCCTCCGAGCCGCCGCCCAGGATGCGGATGTCCCGGGACCCGTCCACGCCCAGGGCGATGACCCAGAGGGCGCTGAGGATCAGGCTCAGAACGCTGTAGTCCAGCGCGTCCAGGCCGGGCACCTCCGCGAGGCGCGGGCCGCCGAAGCGCAGCTGCGCGGAGAGGAACGTGGCGAGGAGCACGGCGAGGACGTCCGCGGCCAGGACGAGCCGCGGCAGACCCTGCTCCCAGGAGGCCCCGAGGATGCGCGAGCGGACGGCGGAGCCCGCGGTGTCCGGGCCCCGGTCCGGGTGCACACTCTCCGTCACGTCCTGCTCCTTCGATCAGCCCCCGCCGAGGCGATGCACAACATTACGCAATAGTAGTTCGCCGACGGACACCCGACCCAAGAGCGCTGGTCACCCCGCGAGTTCCGCCGCCTCGAGCCACTCGAGTTCGAGGGAGTCCAGCTCCTCCGCGAGTTCGCCCGCCTCGGCGGACACGGCGGAGAGCTCGTCGAACCGCTGCGCCTGGCCGAGCTCCGCCATGCGGGACTCGAGGCCCGTGCGGCGGGCGCGGATCCGGTCCATCTGCTTCTCGATCCGCGCCATGTCCTTGCGGGCCCGGCGGCGCTCCGCCTCGGACGCCTCGGGGGCGGCCTCCTCGCCGCCCCCCATCCCGCGGCATGTGCCCTCGGCGTCGCCGCGGCCGCGCGTGGGCCGGGGGGCGGCGTCGGCGTCCATGGCGGCGCGCAGCTCGAGGTACTGCTCCACGCCGCCGGGCAGGCCCCGGACCTTCCCGTCCCCGAGCAGGGCCACCTGGTGGTCCGTGACGCGCTCGAGCAGGTAGCGGTCGTGGGAGACGACGACGAGGGTGCCCGGCCAGCCGTCCAGGACGTCCTCGACCGCCGCGAGGGTGTCCGTGTCCAGGTCGTTGGTGGGCTCGTCCAGCATGAGCACGTTGGGCTCCCCCACCAGCAGGCGCAGCAGCTGAAGACGGCGGCGCTCGCCGCCGGAGAGCTCGGACACCTGGGTCCACTGCCGGGAGGTGCCGAAGCCGAGCATCTCCAGCAGCTGCCCGGGGGACATCTCCTTGTCCCCCACCTGGAACGCGGACCCCTCGCGTGCCATGACCTCGGCCACGCGGAGGTGGGCGACGTCGTCGAGCTCCTTCACGTCCTGGGTGAGGGTGGCGGAGACCACCGTCTTGCCGCGCTTCATGCGGCCGGAGTCCGGGGTGAGCGCCCCGTCCAGCAGGCGCAGCAGCGTCGACTTGCCGGCGCCGTTGACGCCCACCACGCCCAGGCGCTCGCCCGGGGCCAGGCGCAGGGTGACGCCGTCGAGGATCCGCTTGTCCCCCAGGGTGAGGGAGACGTCCTCGAGGTCGATCACGTCCTTGCCCAGCCGGGCCGTGGCGGTCTTGGCCAGGGAGACGGTGTCCCGCGGCTCGGGGACGTCCGCGATGATCGCGTTGGCCGCCTCGATGCGGAACTTGGGCTTGGAGGTGCGGGCCGGAGCCCCGCGGCGCAGCCAGGCGAGCTCCTTCTTCATCAGCTGCTGGCGCTTCTGCTCGGTGACCTGTGCCTGCCGGGACCGCTCGGCGCGGGCCAGGATCCAGGCCGCGTAGCCGCCGTCGAACGGGTCCACGGTGGCGTCGTGCACCTCCCACGTGCGGGTGCAGACCGCGTCCAGGAACCAGCGGTCGTGGGTGACCACCACCAGACCGCCGTCGGTGGGGCGCCAGCGCTGCTGCAGGTGGCGGGCCAGCCAGGCCACGCCCTCCACGTCCAGGTGGTTGGTGGGCTCGTCGAGGAAGAGGACGTCGTCGTCCCCCGCCAGCAGACGGGCCAGCGCGACGCGTCGGCGCTGGCCGCCGGAGAGCCCGGCGACGGTCTGCTCGAGGTCCAGGCCGGAGAGCAGGCCGGTGAGCACGTCCCGGATCTTGGCGTCCGAGGCCCAGACGTGGTCGTCCACGTCCCCCACCACGGCATGGCGCACCGTGTCCTCCGGGTCCAGGACGTCCCGCTGGTCCAGCACGCCCACACGCACGCCGCCGCGGCGGGTCACGCGGCCGGTGTCCGGCTCCTGCAGCCCGGCGAGGATGCGCATCAGGGTGGACTTGCCGTCCCCGTTGCGGCCCACCAGGCCGATCCGGTCCCCCTCGTCCACGCCGAGGGACAGCCCCTCCAGGACGGAGCGGGTGCCGAAGGAGATGCCGATGTTCTCGGCGCCGAGCAGGTGGGCCATGAGGGGTGGGGCCTTTCGAGACGGGTGGGGGCGGCGGGTCAGAGGACGTGGGCGCCGGGCACGGGCCCGTGCACGGGCAGTGCGGCCACCCCGGTGCGCTCCTCCACCGCCGTGGCCAGGCGCAGGGCGTCCTGCTCGCTGTGGGCGGCCAGGAGCAGGGTGGGGCCGGAGCCGGAGACCATGGCGCGGAGGGCTCCCTCGTCCATGGCCACGTCCATGACGTCGGAGAGCTCGGGGAACAGCGCGACGGCGGGGGCCTGGAGGTCGTTCTCCATGGCGGTGGCCAGGGCCAGCGGGTCCGCCCGCGTGAGGGCGCGGACCACGTCCTCGTCCACCTCGGGCACGTCCCGGCCGGCGGGAGCGCGGCCGGCGGCGCGCAGCTCGTCCAGGGTGCGGAACACCACGGGCGTGGAGAGGCCGGCGTCGGCGGGCAGGAGGACGAGGTGGACGGGCCGACGGGCGGCCACGGGGGTGAGGTCGGCACCGGTGCCGAGCCCGACGGCGGCACCGCCGAGCACGGCGAACGGCACGTCGGCACCGAGCGGCTCGGCGATCTCCGCGAGGCGGGCGCGCGTGAGGCCGGTGTCCCACAGGGCCGCGCAGGCCATGAGGGCGGCGGCGGCGTCGGCCGAGCCCCCACCCATGCCGCCGGCCACGGGCACCTGTTTGGCGACCTCGAGGTCCACGCCGTGGGTCTCGGGGTCCAGACCCAGGTGCGAGCGCAGGTGCACGGCGGCACGGTGGGCGAGGTTGCGCTCGTCCCACGGGACGTCCGTGGTGTCCACGAGGCTGACCTGACGGCTGCTGGGACCCACGGTGATCCGGCCGTCCGGGCGGGCCGTGGCGGTGACGGCCTCCCGGAGGCTCACGGCCAGGTAGACGCTGGCCACCGGGTGGTAGCCGTCCGGGCGCGGCGGCCCCACCCGAAGGGAGAGGTTGACCTTGCCGGGGGCGGTGGCGGTGACGTGCCGCGCGGACGAGGGCGCGCTCATGCGCAGGCCCCCTGCCGCCGCGACGCGTCCGGGCGGTGCGCCGCGATCCGCGCGAACGCGGCGATGTCCAGGGACTCCCCGCGCGCCTTCGGGTCCACGCCTGCGGCGAGGAGCGTCTCCTCCGCCAGGGCGGGCGAGCCGGCCCACGAGGCCAGGGCCGCGCGGAGGGTCTTGCGGCGCTGGGCGAAGGCGGCGTCCACGACGGCGAACACGTCCGTCCGGGCCACGGAGTCCACCGGGGGCTCCCGGCGGGTGAAGGCCACCAGCCCGGAGTGGATGCGCGGGGCGGGCCAGAACACCTGGGTGCCGATCACGCCGGCCTTGCGGACGTCCGCGTACCAGGCGGCCTTCGCCGAGGGCACGCCGTAGGTGCGGGACCCGGGCGGGGCGGCCAGGCGGTCCGCCACCTCCTCCTGGACCATGACGAGACCGTGGCGCAGCCCCGGCAGCTCGGCGAGGGCGTGCAGGAGCACGGGGACGGCCACGTTGTAGGGCAGGTTCGCCACCAGCGCGGTGGGGCCGGTGGCCGCGACGGGCGGGCGGACGGCGTCGATCTGCTCCGCGGACAGGGCCAGGGCGTCCGCGTGGAGCACCGCGAGGTCGGCCGCGCGCTCGGGGCGGAACTCGCCGGCGGTCCGAGGCAGTCGGGCGGCCGTGACCGGGTCGATCTCCACGGCGGTGACGGCGGCCGCGGCGTCCAGGAGGCCGAGCGTGAGGGAGCCCAGGCCGGGTCCGATCTCCAGGACGTGCTCGTCCGGGGCCAGGTCCGCGGCCGCCACGATCCGGCGGATCGTGTTGGGGTCGATCACGAAGTTCTGGCCCCACTGCTTGGTGGGCCGCAGGTCCAGCTCGGCCGCCAGACGGCGCACGTCAGCGGCGCTCAGGAGGGGCGCGGTGGCGGCGGTGTCGGGGGGCTGGACCATGCCGGCGAGTCTACCGGCGGGACCGACACGCTACGGGCGGGAGCCGGCGGCACCGGGAGGCCTCAGGCGGAGAGGTCGCCGAGCTTGACGAGTTCCCGGAACTCCGGGCTGGTCAGCTGGAGGCCGGCGAACGTGCCCTGGCCGACCACGCGGCCCTGGTCCATGAGGACGATCTGGTCGCACCGCTTCACGGTGGACAGGCGGTGCGCCACCACGATCACGGTGATGCGGCCGCTGAGGGACTCGATCACCTCGGTGACCTTGCGCTCGGTGAGGTTGTCCAGGGCGGAGGTGGCCTCGTCCATCACCAGGAGACGGGGCCTGCGGTACAGGGCGCGGGCGATGCCCAGGCGCTGGCGCTGCCCGCCGGACACGCCCACGGCACCCTCGCCGATCACCGTGTCCAGCCCGTCGGGGAGGGCGTCCAGCCACTCGCCGAGCTGCGCGTCCCGCAGGACGCGCTCCACCTCGGCGCGGTCGGCGGTGGCCACGGCCTCGGCGTCCAGAAGTACGTTCTGGAGCACTGTGCCGTTGACCACGGTGACGGACTGGGGGACGAAACCCACGTGATCCCACCAGCCGCGAGGGTTGGGCTCGAGCTCTCGGCCGTCCACGAACACGCCACCCCGCTGCGCATGGTGGAATCCGATGAGCAGGTCCACCAGGGTGGTCTTGCCGGCACCGCTGCCCCCCACGAAAGCGAAGGAGGAGCCGAAGGGGATCGTCAAGTCGATCTCCTTGAGCACCGGCTCGTCCTTGCCGGGGTACGTGAAGCTCGCATTCCTGACCTCGAGGGACCGGGTGAAGTCGATGGTCTCGTACGCCCGGTCGGCGGCGTCGAGCACCGGCTGCGCGTCCTTCAACTCCTCGACGGTGCGCTCGAAGGCGGGCCAGGACGTGCGGATCTCATTGGAGGTCGCCATGATCGAGGCCATCGAGGGGAGCACCCGGAAACCGGCCATCGCCAGAAGGGCGAGGGAGCTGAACGCCTGCTCCCCCCTCCCCGTCAGGAACGTGACCGCCACCAGCAGCGCGATGGCCACGACGAAGGCGACCTCCAGCACGTACCGGGGCATCATGGTGAGGATCATCTTGAGGCGGACAGCGGCAGCGTTCTCCGTACGGGCGTCCCGGTACTCGTGCATGAAGGCGGAGTCATTGCCCCGGATCTTGACATCCTTGTAGTTCTCCAGGCCCTGCAGTGCTGCGGTGCCCGAGCGCTCCCCCGTGACCACCAGCGTCCATCCGAGCCGCGAAGCAGGACGCCGGATCCAGTACTTCAGGATCAGTGTGATGACCAGGAAGTAGGCGGCCATGCCCAGGGCCGTGAGCGGCATGGCGACGCCGACCACCAGGGCGACGGCGACGAGCGTCACCGCGTCCGTCAGGAGAGTCACGGAGCCGCTGATCACGCCCGTGTAGGCCATGCCGACAGTGCCGGTCACGTTGTTGACCAGGGTGCCCACGGTGCGCGTGAGATGCAGACCATAGTCGGCGCGCAGGTAATAGCGCAGCAGCTTGGACGACGTCTCGATGAGGTTCCGGTTGGTGAACCCCATGGCCCACCAGCGGAAGCTGAGGACGAGCACCGCTTTGAGGAAGAAGGCCAACACCACCACACCGGCGAACGTGATGGCGTACCCCGCGGTGGTGCTCACGCCCCAGCCCTGGAGCACCCCCTCGAGGACGGCCACACCCGGTGTGCCGGTCGTCAGGATGTTGACCAGGGGGAGGATGGAGGCCAGCGCGGCCATCTCCAGCACCGCCACGAGGATCGAGCCGACCACGACGAAGCCCAGGCGGACGCGCATGGGCTTGTCCACGAGGTACTGCGTCCCGTCAGGCAGGCGGCTCTTGAGAAGGCGGGAGATCACGCCCGCCATCGTAGTGGGCGCACCTGCACGGGGATCTCGCACCGCTCGGGTGCGAGACCGGACCTTTCTCAGCCCTCAGAACTCCCCGTAGACCCTCCGCGTCGTCTCCGCGACCGCGCGGGCCAGGTCCGCCACGTCCTCGCCGCGCGCCTCCGCCATGCCACGAAGCGTCAGGGGGATGAGGTACGGCGCATTGGGCTGGCCGCGGTGCGGATGCGGGGTGAGGAACGGGGCGTCGGTCTCCACCAGGATCCGCTCCTGCGGCATGAGCCGGAGGGCCTCCCGCAGCTCGTCGTTGGCCTTGAAGGTCACGGGCCCGGCGAAGGAGGCATGCCAGCCGTGCTCCGCACAGACACGAGCGAGATCGGGTCCGCCGGAGAAGCAGTGGAACACCACGTGCGGGGGCAGACCGCCGTCGGCCTCCTCCTCGAGCAGGATCCGGACGACGTCCTCGTGGGCGTCCCGGTCGTGGATCTGCAGGGCCTTGCCGAGCCGGCGGGCCAGTCGGATGTGCCGCCGGAAGGACTCCTGCTGGGCGGCATGCCCCTCCGCCTCCCGCGTGCGGAAGTAGTCCAGGCCGGTCTCCCCCACCGCCCGCACGCGGGGATGCGCGGCGAGCTCCTCGATCACCGCGAACGCCTCCTCGAACTCCCCGCGCGCGGTGAGCCGGGCGGCGTCGTTGGGGTGCAGGGCGATCGCCCCGAGGAGGCGGGACTCGGCCTCCACGGCCTGCACGGTGAACCGGGCCGACTCGACGTCGCAGGCCACCTGCACGGCCCCCACCACGCCCACGGCCTCGGCGGCGTCCATGGCCTGGTGCACGTCCACCCGGACGAGGCCGTCCCGGAAGTCCAGGTGCGTGTGGTTGTCCACCACGGGAACGGATAGCGGCTCGGGCGCCGGCGGATACTCCAGACGGCGCTTCTTCCCGGTCTTCTCCTCGCGGGTGTCCCGCCGGGGGCCCCCGTCCTCGGTGACGGCGGGTGCCTCCGGAGTGCGGTAGGCCTGGGGCGCGGAGGGATCGGGCGTGGACGTCTGATCGGGCATGGTCCCCACTCTACGGACGACGCCGGTCCCGTCACCTCGCCGAGGTGACTGGACCGGCGTCGTGAGGATCGGGCGCTGCGGCGCCCGGCGGGGTCAGGCCTTCTGCCCGGCGAACGGGTCCGGGATGCCGACGTACTGCACCGTGGTGTACTCCTCGATGCCCTCGGCGCCGCCCTCACGGCCGAGACCGGACTGCTTGACGCCGCCGAACGGGGCAGCCGGGTTGGAGACCACGCCGACGTTGGCGCCCAGGATGCCGAAGTCGATCTGCTCGGCCACGCGGTACATGCGCGCGGCGTCCTCGGTGAACACGTAGGAGGCCAGGCCGTACACGGTGTCATTGGCCATCTCGATGGCCTCCTGCTCCGTGGAGAAGGTGACGATCGGCGCCACGGGGCCGAAGATCTCCTCCTGCAGGATCGGGTTGCCCTTCTGCACCTTCAGCGCGGTGGGGGCGTAGAAGTAGCCGTCGCCCTCGATCTTCTCGCCGCCGGTGAGGATCTCGCCGCCGGCCTCCACGGCGCGGGTGACCAGCTCGTGGATGTCGTCACGGGCGCCCTCGTCCACGATCGGGCCGAGGGTGGACTCCGGGTCCGTGCCGCGCAGCGGCTTGAGCGCCTCGAGCTTCGCCACGAACCGCTGGGTGAACTCCTCCACCACGGACTCGTGCACCAGGAAGCGGTTGGCGGCGGTGCAGGCCTCGCCCATGTTGCGCAGCTTGGCCGCGAACGCGCCGTCCACGGCCTTGTCCAGGTCCGCGTCCTCGAACACGATCAGGGGCGCGTTGCCGCCGAGCTCCATGGAGGTGCGCAGGACGTTGTCCGCGGCGTCCTTCATGAGCTTCACGCCCACCGGGGTGGAGCCCGTGAAGGACACCTTGCGCAGGCGGGGGTCCTGCATGATCGGGCCGGAGATCGCGGAGGCGGAGGAGCCGGACACCACGTTGAGCACACCCTTGGGCAGGCCGGCCTCCTGCATGACCTGCGCGAAGAGCTGCGTGGTCAGCGGGGTCAGCTTGGCGGCCTTGAGCACCATGGTGCAGCCGGCGGCGACGGCGGGGCCCACCTTGCGGGTGGCCATGGCCAGCGGGAAGTTCCAGGGGGTGATCAGCAGGCAGGGGCCCACCGGCTTGTGGTGCACCTGCATCCGGAGGGCGCCCTCCGGCATGATCAGGGTGCGGCCGTAGTGGCGCACGGCCTCCTCGGAGAACCAGCGCAGGAAGCCGTTGCCGTAGGCGACCTCGCCGCGGGCCTCGGCCAGCGGCTTGCCCATCTCCAGGGTCATGAGCAGCGCGAAGTCCTCGGCGCGCTCGTTGATCATGTCGTAGGCGCGGCGGAGGATGTCGGCGCGCTCCTTGGCGGGGGTGCGGGCCCAGGCCGCCTGCGCGGCGCACGCCGCGTCGAGGGCGGCCATGGCGTCGTCCGAGTTCGCATCCTGGAGGCTGGCGATGACCTGGCCGGTGGCCGGGTCCTTCACGTCGAAGGTCTTCCCGGAGGAGGCGTCGCGCCACTGGCCGTCGATCAGCAGGCCGGTGGGGACGGAGTCCAGCAGGGCCTTCTCGCGCTCGTCGGTCACGGTCATGGGGCACCTCTTTCGAGTCGGTGGAGCGAGGAGCGGCTCCGGCGCCGTCCTCCATGGCTGAGGAACGGGACGCACCGGCGCCGTATTCCGGCGCGATGGGACGCCGGTCCTGCTCCGGATCCTAGTGAGCGACGGCGCCGCGGTCGCGTGCGCGTCGGCCGGGAGCGGCGAGCCTGGCCGAACCGTCGAGCCTGCCTCACTCCCGCCGCGCGTCGAGCACGGTCTGGTACAGCTCACGGCTGCGCAGCCCGTGCGCGGCGGCCACCGTGGCCACCGCCTCCTTCAGCCGGGTCCCCGACGCCGTGAGCGCGGCGACCTCCGCCACCAGGTCCGCGTCCGACGCCGGGGCGACGTCCTCCGCGGAGGCCGGACCCACCAGGAGGACCACCTCCCCGCGGATCCCCTCCCCCGCCTCCCGCTCGGCGGCCCACGCGGCGAGCTCACCGGCCGTGCCGCGCACCACCTCCTCGTGCAGCTTGGTCAGCTCCCGGGCCACGCAGGCCGGTCGCCCCTCGCCCAGCACTTCGGCCACGGCCGCGAGCGCGGCCGCCGTGCGCTGCGGGGACTCGAAGTAGACCACCGTGCGCGCCTCGGCCCGGATCTCCTCGAGGCGGCGGCGCCGCTCCCCGTCCTTGCGGGGCAGGAACCCGTCGAAGGCGAAGCGGGCTGTGGGGAGTCCGGACAGGGCGAGCGCGGTGGTCACGGCGCTGGCCCCCGGTGCGCAGGTGACCGGCAGCCCGGCCTCCACCGCGGCGGCCACGAGGCGGTGGCCGGGGTCGGAGACGGCGGGCATGCCGGCGTCGGAGACCATCACCACGGTGGCGCCGGCCCGTACCTGGTCCAGGAGGCCCTGGGCGGAGGCGGCCTCGTTGTGCTCGTGGTGCGCCACCATCCGCCCGGTCGGGGTGATCCCGAGCCCCTGGCAGAGTCGGCGGGTGTTCCGGGTGTCCTCCGCGGCGATCACGTCGGCGGTGGCCAGCAGCTCGCGCAGCCGCCCGGTGGCGTCCCCCAGGTTGCCCAGCGGGGTGGCGGCCAGGACGATGCGTCCGGGGCCGGCGTCGGCGGTGCTCTGCGGGCTCATGCCCGCGAGCCTAGCCGCGTCCGTCCCGGCCCGTAGCATGGGCGCGTGCCCGCCTCCGCCCTCGTCACCCGCCCCCGCCCGGCCCGCCGGGACGTGACCGCGGCCGACCCCTCCCACCCCTTCGGCGAGGCCGCCCTGCGCGCCCGCCTGGGTGTGGAGCGCACGGTCCGCACGCACGCGCACTGGCTGGTGCCGCTGCTGGTCACGGTGCTGGCCGCCGTCATGCGGTTCACCAACCTGTCCTTCCCGGACCGGCTCATCTTCGACGAGACCTACTACCCCAAGGACGCCTACTCCCTGCTGCTCTCCGGCTACGAGCGCCGCTGGGACGAGGACGTGGACGCCGCCTTCGCCCGCGGCGAGGCGCAGCCGCTGGACGAGGCCGCCTACGTGGTCCACCCGCCGCTGGGCAAGTGGCTGATCGGCCTGGGGATGCTGGCGTTCGGCCCGGACAACGGCCTGGGCTGGCGGTTCAGCGCCGCCGTGGCGGGGACGGTGTCCGTGCTCCTGGTGACGCTCGTGGCGCAGCGGATGTTCCGCTCCGTGGCGCTCGGCGCCCTGGCCGGTCTGCTGCTGGCCGTGGAGGGCCACCACCTGGTGATGTCCCGGATCGGCCTGCTGGACATCTTCCTGTCCGTGTTCGTCCTGGCCGGGTTCGGCGCGCTCCTGCTGGACCGGGACCACGGCCGGCGCCTGCTGGCCCGGCGCCTGGCCGCGCAGGTCTCCGCGTACGACGCCGGCACCCGCTCCGCCGACCCCCTCGCCTCCGGCCCGTGGCTGGGCTGGCGGCCCTGGCGGATCGTGGCGGGCGCCCTGCTGGGCGCGGCCTGCGCCGTGAAGCTCTCCGGCCTGGCCTTCATGGCCGTGTTCGGCCTGCTCACCGTGCTGTGGGACATGGAGGCCCGCCGTACCGCCGGCATCCGGGACTGGCTGCGCGCCGGCGTCGTGAAGGACGGCCTGCTCGCCTTCGTGGCCGTGGTGGGCACCGGCGCGGCCGTGTGGCTGGCCTCGTGGACCGGCTGGTTCCGGTCCGAGGACGGCTACTACCGGCAGTGGCACGCGGACAACCCGCCGGAGGGCCCCCTCGCGGCGCTGGTCCCCGGGCCGCTGCGCTCGCTGATCCACTACCACCAGGAGTCCTTCCGCTTCCACGAGGGGCTCACCAGCCCCCACGAGTACGGCTCCAGCCCCTGGACCTGGCCCTTCATGGGCCGGCCGGTGAGCTACTACTACGAGGGCGGCGAGCCCGGGGAGAACGGCTGCCCCGCGGACGCCGCCCAGGCGTGCTCCGCGGCCATCACGGACATCGCCAACCCCGTCATCTGGTGGACGGGCCTGATCGCGGTGCTCGTGTGCGTGGCGGTGCTCCTGCGCCACCGGGACTGGCGCGCCGGGGCCCTGCTGGCCGCCTACGTGGCCGGCCAGGTGGTGTGGTTCCGCTGGCCCGAGCGCACCATGTTCTTCTTCTACACGGTGGCCTACGAGCCGTTCCTGATCCTCATGATCGTCCTGGCCCTCTCCCTGCTGCTGCGCCGGGGGCACCGGCCCGGCCCGCGGTGGGGCGGCGTGCTGGTGGCCGCATACCTCGCCGCGGCCACCGCGGTGTCCCTGTTCTTCCTGCCCGTGTGGCTCGGCGAGCAGATCCCGTACTCGTGGTGGAGCCTGCGGATGTGGTTCCACAGCTGGATCTGAGCCGCACCTCCGAGCCCGGATCCCACCCCGGGACCGGCGCACGGGCCTGACCGGGCCCGCCGGGGTCGCTAGGCTCGACCCCGTGCACCACGAGACCCCCACCACCGAGGCGTCCACGGACGTCGTCGGCATGCCCCCGGCCGAGACCAACGTCACCGACCTCATCCTCGCCTCCGCCGCCGAGGCTCCAGAGGCCCCGGTGTACGCGCTGCGCAACGGCGCCGGCGCCTGGCTGGACGTCCGGTTCGACACGTTCCTGGACCAGGTGCGCGCCGTGGCCAAGGGCCTGATGGCCCGCGGCGTGGGACGCGGGGACCGGGTGGCCCTGTTCGGCGCCACGAGCTACGAGTGGGCCGTCCTGGACCAGGCCGTGTGGTTCGCCGGTGCGGTGTCCGTCCCGGTCTACGAGACCTCCTCCGCGCACCAGGTGGCGCACATCCTCGGGGACTCGGGCGCGGTGCTGGCCGCCGTCGGCACCCCCGCGCTGGACGCGCGCACCCGCGAGGCGGCGGCGCTCGCCTCGTGCGAGGTGGACACCTTCCCCATGACGCCCGAGGGCCTCGCCGAACTGGCCCGCGAGGGGCAGGACGTCCCCGACGAGGAGCAGGAGGCCGCCCGCGCGGCCGCCACCCTCGCCGACCCCGCCTCGATCGTCTACACCTCCGGCACCACGGGCCAGCCCAAGGGCGCCATCATCACCCACGGGAACTTCGCGGCCGCGTGCCTCAATGTCCTGGAGTTCGCCGCCGAGGTGGTCGGCCGCGGCCACGCGGAGCCCTCCCGCACCCTGATGTTCCTGCCGCTGGCGCACGTGCTGGCCCACGCGGTGCAGGTGATCTGCCTCTACGGCCGCATCCAGGTGGCGCACGCCCCCTCCACCGCCACCCTGCTCAAGGACCTCGCCTCCTTCCGCCCCACGTGGCTGCTGGCCGTGCCGCGCGTGTTCGAGAAGGTCGAGTCCGGGATCGCCGCCAAGGCGGAGAAGGCCGGCACCGGCCGCATCTACCGGGCGGCGCGGGCCACGGCCATCGAGTGGTCCCAGGCGGTGCAGGCCCGGGAGCACGGCGAGGGGCCCGGCCCCTCCGTGGCGCTCACCGCGCGTCGGGCGCTGTTCGACCGGCTGGTCTACCGCAAGGTGCGCGAGGCCCTGGGCGGTCAGGTCCGGTACTGCGTCTCCGGCGCCTCGGCCCTCTCCCCCGAGCTCACGCACGTGTTCCGCGGCATGGGGGTGCCGATCGTCGAGGGGTACGGGCTCACCGAGACCACCGCCCCGGCCACCGTGAACATCCCCGGCGCGCACAAGATCGGCACCGTGGGCCTGCCCGTGGCCGGCGCCGCCGTGCGGATCGCCGAGGACGGCGAGATCCTCGTCTCCGGCCCCGTGGTGTTCGGCGGCTACCACGGCCGCCCCGAGGCCTCCGCCGAGAGCTTCGACGGCGAGTTCTTCCGCACGGGCGACCTGGGCTCCCTGGACCAGGACGGCTACCTGCGCATCACGGGGCGCAAGAAGGACGTGATCGTCACCGCGGGCGGCAAGAACGTGTACCCCACGCCGCTCGAGGAGATCATCCGCCGCCACCGCCTGGTGGACCACGCCGTGGTGGTCGGCGACGACCGCCCCTACGTGGGCGCCCTGATCGTGCTGGACGAGGACGAGCTGACCAGCTGGGCCCTGGACCGCGAGCGCAGCCTCACGCTGGCCGAGGCGGCGGAGGACCCCCAGGTCCTGGCGGCGCTGCAGGAGGCCGTGGACGAGGCCAACGAGACCGTGTCCCGCGCCGAGGCCATCCGCCGCATCCGCGTGCTGGACCACGTGGTGACGGAGGAGTCCGGCCACCTCACCCAGTCGCAGAAGCTCAAGCGCGGCCAGCTGATCGAGGACGTCGCCCACGAGGTCGAGGCGCTGTACCAGCGCCGTCGCTGAGTGGACGGCACGGGCCGCGGAATATCCGCGGCCCGCCCGCCCGTTGCCGGGGGTGACCTCGACCGACCCGACCGACAGGACCCCCATGCCCTCCCTGTTCGACCCCCTCGACCTCGGCGCCCTGCGCCTGGACAACCGCGTGACCATGGCCGCGCTGACCCGCCAGCGCGCCGGCGAGGACGGCGTCCCCACGGACCTGCACGTGGAGTACTACCGCCAGCGTGCCTCGGCGGGCCTGGTGATGAGCGAGGGCGTGTTCCCGGCGTTCTCCTGCCGCTCCTTCCCCGGCCAGGCCGGGATCGCGGACGCGGACCACGCCGCCGGCTGGGCGCGCGTGGCCGAGGCGGTCCACGACGACGGCGGGCGCCTGTTCCTGCAGATCATGCACGGCGGGCGCATGTGCCACCCGGACCTGCTGCGCGGCGCCGAGCCGGTGGCCCCCAGCGCGATCGGCCCGGGCGTGCCCGTGCGCGGCTTCTCCGGCAAGCTCGAGGGCTCCGTGCCCCGCGCCCTGCAGGCCGAGGAGCTGCCGGGGATCGTGCAGGAGTTCGCGGACGCCGCCCGCCGCGCGGTGGACGCGGGCGTGGACGGCGTGGAGATCCACGGCGCCAACGGCTACCTGCTGCACGAGTTCGCCGCGGCCTCCAGCAACCGGCGCACGGACCGCTACGGCGGCTCCCCGGAGAACCGGGCGCGGCTGACCGTGGAGGTGGTGCGCGCGGTGGCCGCGGAGATCGGGGCCGAGCGCACCGCCCTCCGGATCTCCCCCGAGCACGACGTCCAGGGGGTGCTGGAGCCGGACCGGCAGGACGTGCTCGCCACGTACGGGGCGATCCTGGACGGCCTGGCCGACCTCGACCTGGCCTACCTGTCCGTGCTGCACCGGGACATCGACGGCGACCTGGTGGCCGCCCTCCGCGAGCGCTTCGGCGGGACGTTCCTGCTCAACAGCGGCTTCGCCTCCCCCACGGACCTGGCCGAGGCCCGGCACATCGTGGAGGACGGCCTGGCCGACGCCGCCGTGGTGGGCCGGGCGCTGATCGCCAACCCGGACCTGGTGCGCCGCTGGCGTGAGGGCCTCGACCTCAACGAGCCGGACCCGCAGACGTTCTACGTGGGCGGGGCGCGCGGCTATACGGACTACCCCACCGCCGACTGAGCGACCCCCGGCAGCGACTGCCGCCGGGGGCCTGTGGTCCGTGCGGGACGTCCCGCGGGGCGCGCTCAGCGCGCCCCGTAGGCGTCCTCGCGGGCCCAGCGCAGGCGGGTGGCCTCCAGCTGGGCGCGGCGGTCCTGCGTCAGCTCCCGACGGCGGCGGCTCGGCCAGCCCAGCACGAGCGCCAGGAGCGCACCGGCCAGGGTCAGCACGGCGACGGCGAAGGCCGCGTCCACCCAGAACTGGCCCGGGTAGAGGCGGATGAGCGAGTCCGCCGTGGAGAACGTCCACGTGCCGTCCGCGAAGAACAGTGAGTGGAACCCGGCGAAGAACGTCTCCCACCCGGTGGCGGCCAGCACGCCGAGCACCACGAGGGCGATCAGCAGCCACACCGCGCCGGCGAACAGGGCGCGGCGCACCCCGCCCGGGCTGGTGCGGTGCAGGTACCAGGCCAGGGCGGCGCACACCAGGGCCAGCACCACCAGGGCGGCCGTGGCCGCGAGCATCACGATCTTCACGTCGGTCATGTGGGACACCTCCGCGGCGGTGAAGAGCGGCTGCCCCTCGTGCATCAGCGAGGACAGGTACCGGGAGCCCGCCGCGTTGCTCAGGTAGTCCAGGCCGGCGGAGCCGTAGTGCATCCGGTCCGCCGTGGTGAACCCGTAGTCGTCCGCGGGGAACCCGGGCCGGTGGTACTCAAGCCAGAGGAACAGCGGGCTGGCCACGAGGCGCACGGCGCCCAGCAGCAGCGTCAGCGGGGCCAGCACGGCCAGCAGCACCTGCGCGATGCGCGGCCCCGCCTTCGGCAGGCGCGCCTGCTCCTCCGGGGTGGGCCCGTCCGCGTCCACGGCACGGGAGCCGGCCACCCCCGCGGGCGCGGCGGCGGCGTCCCCCGGGTAGCGGTCCGGGGCGTGGCCGCCCACCGGGGCGCCCTGGCGCACCGTCGGGCGGGCCGCCGTACCGCCGAGCGCCCCCGCGGGGGCGGTGGCGGCCGCCGGGGTCTCCCGCGTGAACGCGATGTCCTCCCTGCCGTCCGCGGCGTGCGCGCCGACACCGGACCCGCCGGCCGCGGCGATCCCGCCGCGATCCATCACCAGGGTCGGGTTGTCCCCCGCACCGGGGCGGTCCGTGCCGCCCTGACGGGGCAGCGCCTGGGTGGTGTCGGCGTCGTCCTCCACGAACGCGCCGTAGTCCAGCCCGGACTCGAAGTCGTCGGAGCCGGCGCGGTCCGCGCGCCCGCCCCCGGGGATCTGGGAAGCCATGGGAGTCCTCTCCTGCCGGGCCGCCGCGGAGGGCGGCACGGGCTCAGTAGCGGTAGTGGTCCGCCTTGTAGGGGCCGGCCACGTCCACGCCGAGGTACTCGGCCTGGGTCTTGGACAGCTCGGTCAGCCCGACGCCGAGGGCGTCCAGGTGCAGGCGGGCGACCTTCTCGTCGAGCACCTTGGGCAGGGTGTAGACCTGCTTCTCGTAGTGCTGGCCGGTGAGGGCGCCGGTGCCGGTGGAGCCGCCGAACAGCTCGATCTGCGCCATCACCTGGTTGGTGAAGGACGCGGACATCACGAAGGACGGGTGGCCGGTGGCGTTGCCCAGGTTCAGCAGGCGGCCCTCGGAGAGCACGATGATCGAGCGCTCGGACTCCGTGCCGGACTCGAACGTCCACTCGTGCACCTGCGGCTTGATCTCGGTCTTCACCACGCCGGGGACGCGGGCCAGCCCGGCCATGTCGATCTCGTTGTCGAAGTGGCCCACGTTGCCCACGATCGCCTTGTCCTTCATGCGGAGCATGTCCTCGGCCATGATGATGTCCTTGCCGCCCGTGGTGGTGATGAACAGGTCGCCCTGCTCCACCACGTCCTCGAGGCGGGCCACCTGGTAGCCGTCCATGGCCGCCTGCAGCGCGCAGATCGGGTCGATCTCGGTGACGATCACCCGGGCGCCCTGGCCGCGCAGCGCCTCGGCGGCGCCCTTGCCCACGTCCCCGTAGCCGCACACCACGGCCACCTTGCCGCCGATCAGCACGTCCGTGGCCCGCATGATGCCGTCCGGCAGGGAGTGGCGGATGCCGTACTTGTTGTCGAACTTGGACTTGGTCACCGCGTCGTTGACGTTGATGGCCGGGAAGAGCAGGGTGCCGGCCTGGGCCAGCTGGTACAGGCGCATCACGCCGGTGGTGGTCTCCTCGGAGACGCCGCGCAGGGTGCCCGCGGTGCGGGTCCAGCGCTGCGGGTCCTCCGCGAGGGAGCGGCGCAGGGTCTCCAGGATGATCCGGTACTCCTCCGGGTCCTCCTCCGTGGCGGAGGGCACCGCGCCGGCCGCCTCAAACTCCACGCCCTTGTGCACCAGGAGGGTGGCGTCCCCGCCGTCGTCGAGGATCATGTTGGGGCCCAGCTCCGGGTCCTCCGCGGCGCCGGGCCAGGTGAGGATCTGCGAGGCGGTCCACCAGTAGTCCTCGAGGGACTCGTTCTTCCATGCGAACACGGGCACGCCCCGCGGGTCCTCCGGGGTGCCCTCCCCCACCACGACGGCGGCCGCGGCCTCGTCCTGCGTGGAGAAGATGTTGCACGAGGCCCAGCGGACCTCCGCGCCCAGGGCCGTGAGGGTCTCGATCAGCACGGCGGTCTGCACCGTCATGTGCAGCGAGCCGGCGATCCGGGCGCCGGCCAGGGGCTGGGACTCGCCGAACTCCTCGCGCAGGGACATCAGGCCCGGCATCTCGTGCTCGGCCAGGCGGATCTGGTGACGGCCGGCCTCGGCCAGGGAGAGGTCGCGGACCGCGAAGTCGAAGCGCGCGCCGGGCACGGTGGTGCGGTTGGCGTACGCGGGGTCCACGTCGGGGGTCTGACGTGCGGAGGGGGTGTTGGTCATGGACCCCAGCCTACCGAGGCGCCCGGACGCCGCAGGCGGGCCGGGACGGCGCAGGTCACCAGGCGTCGTCGACGGCGCGCAGCGGGCCCCGCGCGGGGGCCGCCGGGGCCGGGGCGTCGATGCGCAGGACCTCCCAGCCGCGCGGGGCGGTGATGCGGTCCGCGTGCGCGGCGCAGAGGTCGTAGGCGTGGGGCTCGGCGAGCTGGGACAGCGGGCCGATCACCACCTGGGAGTCGGCGTAGTTGTACGTCAGCGTGGCCAGGGCAGGCTCCTGGCACGGCGTCTTGCTGCAGCGTCGCATGGCTCCCACGGCAGATCACCCTACCCGCCCCGGGGGACCGGGCGGCCTGCGCCCGCTGGCCTAGCATGGGCCCATGTCCGCCGACCCCCTCGCCCCGCTGCCGCCGACGTCCCCGCGCGCGCCGGGCCACGGGCGTCGACCGGGCCGGCGCCGGGACGTGCGCGGCCGCGGGCTCCGGCACCCCCTGCCCTTCGGGGTGCGCAACCCGCGCGGGCGCGTGGAGGCCTTCGTGGACGCCGTGCAGTCCGCCGTGGAGCGCCTCGCCGGCCTCGGCGTCCCCGGGCTGCGCCGGGTCACCGCGCGGGTGGAGCGCATCCCGGACCGTCTGGACGACCGCCTGGCCCTGCTCCGCGCCCGCGCGGACGGGGACGACGAGGAGCTGTTCGGCCGCGCGGAGACCGACGGGCCGGACGGGGTGGTGCTCACCCTCTTCGAGCGGCCCCTGCGGGAGACCGTGGAGACCGCCGACCTGGAGGACGCCGTCTACGGGGTGGCCCTCAGCCGCTGTGCGGCCGCGCTCGGCGTGGACCCGCAGACGCTCGACCCCTCGTGGGGTCGGGTCTGACCGACCGCACCGGCCGGACCGAGCACCGGTCAGCCGCGCTCGCGGCGCAGGCGGCGGCGCTCCCGCTCGGAGAGCCCGCCCCAGATGCCGAACCGCTCGTCGTTGTCCATGGCGTAGTCCAGGCACTCCTGGCGCACCAGGCACGCGGCGCACACCCGCTTGGCGTCCCGCGTGGACCCGCCCTTCTCCGGGAAGAAGGCCTCGGGGTCCGTCTGGGCGCACAGGGCGTCCACCTGCCACGCCAGCTCGCCCTCCACGGGCTCCATCACGACGCCGGGCACCGGCTCCCAGCGCTCGGCCCCCTCGGCGCGGGCGGCCTCGCGGCGCGGGGCCAGCTCGGTGACGGTGGCGCCCGGGGTGCCGGCGTCGTCGTCGTCGTCGTCCAGGAGGTCATGGGCGGCGAGGAGCGCCGAGGCCCGGTCCTCGAGGGAGCCGGAGGCGTCCCACGCCCCGGCGGCGGGGTCGGCGGGGTCCAGGAACCAGTCGCTGGGAACGGCGCGGGAGCGGGCGGCGGCCTGGGCGCGCTCCGCGTGGCCGGCGTCCTCGATCCGCTGCGTGTCCTGCATGGTCAGCACTCTCCTGTGGCCCTTGCTCGACGGTCCCGTGGCCCGGGACGGCGCGCGGCGCGGCCCCAGGACTCCGACCAGATTACACGGTTGTCATTCGCCCCCCGGCCGGTCGCCGGCGCGGTCCGGGGTGCCAGACTGAGGCCATGGTCTCCCTCTCCACACCCCGCGCCCAGGGCCCGCTGGTCACCCGGCTGGCCGCCTCGCCCCGCCCCGCGCTGCGGCAGGATCCCGCACCGGATGCCGGCGGCGGCCACGGCGGCGTGGACCAGCGGATCGAGCTGTCCGGCGCCGTGGTGGTGAACTGGGCGGCCAAGGCCGCCGGCCTGCTGCTGGACGAGGGCGTGGGCCCCGGGGACGCGGTCCTCGTGGACCTCCCCGACCACTGGCTCTCCCGCGCCCTGGCCCTGGGCGTGCTGGTGTCGGGCGCACGGCTGGACCCCGCCTCGGGCGCCCCCTGCCCCGCCGAGGACGCCACGGCGGCCGCCGTGCTCACGGACCGCCCGGAGGCGTGGCAGGACCCGGCGCTGACGGTCGTGGCGGTGCGCCTGCCGCGCGGGCTCGAGCCGGACTTCGGGGACGGCTCCGCGGACCCCTCCGTGGTGGACCTCGCCGCGGAGATCCGCGCGCAGCCGGACACCCTGCCCGGGCCCGTGGACCACGTGACGCCGGACGCGGTCCCGGCCTCCGGTGCCGGCACGGGTGACGGCCGCGGCGAGGGACGCGCGCGGCTGGGCGCCGACGTCGTGCGCGGGACCCTGGAGGAGTGGGACGCGGGGCGCTGCGCCGTCGTGCCGGCCTGAGACCGGCGCGGGGCCGCGGTCAGCGGGCGTCGTCCTCCGGGTGCGGCCGGTGGCGGTGCACCACGCCCGGGGCGTGCTCGGCGTGGTCGTGCAGCACGGGGATCTGGCCGGTGATCACCGCGATGTCGTTGGCGAAGCCGGGCTCCTCGTCCAGCTCCTCCCGGAACACCCAGAAGCGGTAGGCGAAGTACCGGAACATGGTGCCGAAGAACAGGCCCACCACGTTGCCGGCGATGAACAGGCCCGTGGGGTCCGTGATCCCCATGAGGTACTGGGCGATGAAGACGCAGCCGGCCTGGATGCCCAGGCCGATCGCGTTCATGAGGAGGAACATCACGAGCTCGCGCACCTTGTTGGTGGAGCGCTTGTCCCGGAAGGTCCAGTAGCGGTTGGCCACCCAGCTGAACATCGTGGCCACCACGCCGGCCACGATCTTGGCCTTGACGTTCGAGCCCTCGAGCGGGCCGGTCATCATCCACCAGAAGACGAGCGAGTCGATCACGAACGCGGCGGCACCCACCGTGCCGAACTTGGCGACCTCGCGCCACAGCATGGAGACGACACCGGTGGCGCGGCGCCAGAGATCGGACGGCATGGGGCGGGACACCTCGGTTCGGACGACGGGGTCCGTGCGGCGGTCGGCCGCCGGACGGCTGGGGAACACTGTAGTGCCGGGCGGGGCCGGCACCGGCCCCGCGGAGACGGCACGGCGGCGATCCTGACGGAGTTCCCAGCCTGCGCCACTAGCCTGGTGCCGTGACTTCCCCTCGACTCGGTGTGATCGGCGGTGGCCAGCTGGCCCGGATGATGGCGGGCCCGGCCGCGGAGCTGGGCGTGCCCTTCCGCGTGCTCGCGGAGGCCCCGGACGCCTCCGCGGCCCAGGTGGCCCCCCACGTGGTGGGCGACCACGCCTCCCTGGACGACCTGCGCGCCTTCGCGGCCACGGTGGACGTGGTGACGTTCGACCACGAGCACGTGCCCACGGAGCACCTGCGGACGCTCGAGGCGGAGGGCGTGGCCGTGCGCCCCGGCCCCGACGCCCTGCAGTTCGCGCAGGACAAGCTCCTGATGCGGGAGGCCGTGGAGCGCCTGGGCCTGCCGAACCCGGCCTGGGCGCCGGTGAGCACGCTGGACGAGGTGGTGGCCTTCGGCGACCGGCACGGCTGGCCCATGGTCCTGAAGACCGCCCGCGGCGGCTACGACGGCAAGGGCGTGCTCGTGGTGGACTCCGCCGAGGACGCCCGCGCCGGCGCCGAGGAGGGCACCCTCGCCACGTGGCTGGGCGCGGGCATCGCGCCGCTGCTGGCCGAGGCCATGGTGCCGTTCTCCCGCGAGCTCTCCGCGCAGGTGGCCCGCACGCCCTCCGGCCGGATCGCCGCCTACCCCGTGGTCGAGTCGGTGCAGACGGACGGGGTGTGCGACGTCGTCACCGCGCCCGCCCCGGACCTGGACCCCGCCGTGGCGGAGGCCGCGTCCGCGGCGGCCGCCCGGATCGCCGAGGAGCTCGGCGTGGTGGGCATGCTCGCCGTCGAGCTGTTCGAGACCCCAGGCGTGGGCCCGGGCTTCCAGGTCAACGAACTGGCCATGCGCCCGCACAACTCCGGCCACTGGTCCATGGACGGCGCCGTGACCGGCCAGTTCGAGCAGCACGTGCGCGCCGTGCTGGACCTGCCGCTCGGAGACACCTCGCCCCACGGCCGCGGCACCGTCATGAAGAACATCCTGGGCGGGGCCCGCGAGGATCTGCATTCCGGCTACGCCGACGCCATGGCCGCCCATCCCCGGGCCAAGGTCCACACCTACGGCAAGGACGTGCGCCCCGGCCGCAAGGTGGGCCACGTGAACGTGGTGGCCGAGGCCGGGCTCGGCCTGGCCGACGCCGCCCTCGCCGCCGACTCTGCCGCCGCCGTCCTGCGCGACGGCACCGCGCCCCGTCCCCTCGACCCCGCCCCGGAGGCCCGCCCGTGACCGCACCCGACGCCCCCTTCACCCAGCCCCTCCAGGACGCGGCGCCCGTGGTCTCCGTGGTGATGGGCTCCGACTCCGACTGGCCCGTGATGCGCCAGGCGGCCGAGGCCCTGCGCTCCCTCGACGTGCCCGTGGAGGTCGGCGTCGTCTCGGCGCACCGCATGCCGCATGAGATGACCGCGTTCGGCGCGTCCGCGCACGAGCGCGGGATCCGCGTGATCGTGGCCGGCGCCGGCGGCGCGGCGCACCTGCCCGGCATGCTCGCCGCCGTCACCCCGCTGCCGGTGATCGGCGTGCCCGTGAAGCTGAAGTCCCTGGACGGGCTGGACTCCCTGCTGTCCATCGTGCAGATGCCCTCCGGCGTGCCGGTGGCCACCGTCTCCGTGGACGGCGCCACGAACGCCGGCCTGCTGGCCGCGCGCATCCTCGCCGCGGGCGACTCGGACGAGGCCGCCCGGCTCCGCGACGCCCTCACGGCCCACGCCGCGGACCTCAACGCGCAGGCCCAGGCGAAGGGGGCCCGACTCCGGGACCGGCTGACCGCCGAGGCCTGAGACCGTGCCCTCCTCCCCCCTGCACCTGCACAGCACCGCGGACCCGCTGCGGGACCCGCGGGCGGCCTCCCCCGCCGAGCGCCGCCGCCGCGCCGGCATCCTCTTGCTGCTCACCGCCCTCGTGCCCGGCGGCGCCCAGGCGGTCGCCGGCAGCCGCCGGCTCGGGCGCGCCGCGCTGCGGGTCACCCTGACGGTGTGGGCCGTGCTGGCCGCGGCGCTGGCCCTGTACCTCGCCTCCCGCGCCACGCTCCTCTCCCTGCTGGCGAACGACGTCGTCCTGATCGGCCTCGGCGCCGCCCTCGTGGCGCTGGGCCTGGGCTGGGCATGGCTGTGGCTGGACACCTTCCGGCTCATCCAGGCGCGCCTGCTGGCGCCCCGGGCGCGCGCGGCGACGGCCGCCGCCACCGCCGCGGCCGTGCTGGTCACGAGCGGCGGACTGCTCTACGGCGGCTGGGCCTCCCAGGCCGGCCGCGGGGCGCTGGGCAGCGTGTTCGGGGACGGCCCGGCCCTCGCGGCCGCGGACGGCCGGTACAACGTGCTCGTCATGGGCGGGGACGCCGGCGAGGGCCGCACCGGCCTGCGCCCGGACTCCATGCACGTGGTCTCCCTGGACGCAGACACCGGCGCCGCGGCCATGTTCTCCCTGCCCCGGAACCTGCAGAACGCCCCGTTCTCCGAGGGCTCCCCCCTGTGGCAGGCGTACCCCACCGGCTACGACTGCGGGGACGCGTGCATCCTCAACTCCCTCTACACGGACGTCGAGGAGAAGCACCCGGACCTGTACCCGGACGCGGAGCATCCGGGCGCGGAGGCCATGATGGACGCCGCCGGCGGGATCCTGGGGATCGAGGTGCACGGCTACGCCATGATGGACATGGCCGGGTTCGCCCAGCTGATCGACGCGATGGGCGGGGTGGAGGTGGTCTCCGGCGGCTACGTCACCCACCGCGGCCAGCGCCCCGACGGCGAGTGGGGGGACATCTGGTGGGCTCCCGGCACCCACCGGTTCGACGGCGAGGACGCCCTCGCGTTCGCCCGCTCCCGCAAGTTCGCCACGGACTACGCCCGCATCCGTCGCCAGCAGTGCATGCAGGCGGCGATGCTCGAGCAGTTCACCCCGGCCACCGTGCTCACCCGCTTCCAGGGCATCCTCGACGCCGGCCAGCAGATCGTCACCACGAACCTCCCCCAGCGTCAGCTGGGCACCTTCGTGGACCTGGCGGAGGGGTCCCGGAGGTACGAGATGCCCCGCCTGACGATCGGCGCCCCCGACTTCGGCACCGCGGCGGACCACTTCACCGCGGACCCGGACTACGACCTCGTGCACCGGCGCGTGGCCGAGATGCTCGACGCCGAGCCCGAGGCGCGCGCCCGGGCGGGGGCCGCCCGGACCACCCCGACGACGACGGCCGCCGGGGCGGTCCCCGTGCTCACCGTGCTCGCCGCCCCGGCCGCCGGGCGGCAGGACGGCGTGGACGTGGACGACCCGGACACGTGGCCCGACGCCCCCTCCCATGCGGACGGCAGCCCGTACTCGGCCGAGGAGCTGATGGCGCTGCAGGACGCCGGGTACGAGGCGGAGCTCGTGCGGATCGCCTCCACGAACGACCTGTGCGCCCCCGCCTGACCAGTGGCCCACCGGCCGGTCTGGCCTACCCTGGGGGCATGCATGTGCTCGACGCGGCCGTCCGCGACTACGCCTGGGGATCCCCCACGCTCCTGCCCCGGCTCGAGGGCCGGGAGCCCACCGGCGCCCCGGAGGCGGAGAAGTGGCTCGGGGCCCATCCGGGGGCGCCGAGCGCCGTCGTCGGGGAGGACGGGAGCCGGCGCGGCCTGGACGAGGTGATCGCCGCGGACCCGGAGGGCACGCTCGGGGCCGCCCGGCGCTTCGGCCGGCTGCCCTACCTGATGAAGCTGCTGGCGGCCGCCCAGCCGCTGTCCATCCAGGCCCACCCCACCCTGGGCCGGGCCCGCGAGGGGTTCGCGCAGGAGGAGGCGGCGGGCGTGCCCGCGGACGCCCCCCACCGCAACTACAAGGACGACAACCACAAGCCGGAGATGATCGTGGCCCTCACGCCGTTCTCCGCGCTGTGCGGGTTCCGTCGGCCGGAGGAGGCCACCGCGACCTTCGAGCGCGTGGCCCTCGCCCTGACCGAGTGGGCGGACGGGGACTCCACGCAGGTGGCCGTGGCCGCGCGCCGCATGGCCGTGCTCCTCGCGGACGAGGACGTGGAGGGCGCCTTCACCGACATCCTCGACCCCGCCTCCGTGTGGACCGCCGAGGGCGGCGTCGACCAGCTCGTGGAGGCCCTGCGCGGCATGCCGGACCTGATCCGGCAGGACGAGGCGCTCGAGACCGCCCTCCAGGTGGCCGAGCACTTCCCCGGGGACCCGGGCGTGGTGGTCACCCTCCTGCTCAACCGCGTGGACCTGCAGCCGGGCCAGGCCGTCCACCTGCCGGCCGGCAACGTGCACGCCTATCTGCGCGGCCTCGGCGTGGAGGTCATGGCCGCCTCGGACAACGTGCTCCGGGGCGGCCTCACGGACAAGCACGTGGACCTGGCGGAGCTGCGGGCCGTGGTGGAGTTCGAGCCGATGCCCGTGCCCTACACGGATCCCGAGGCGGACGGCGACGGCGTCACGCGCTACCGTCCGCCGTTCGACGAGTTCGAGCTCACGCGCCTGAGCGCCGACGCCGGTCGGCTCGCCCCGACCGGGGACGCGCCGGGCGCCGGGGTGCGCGCCCACGTCGCCGGGCCGGCGATCGCCGTGGCCACCGAGGGCACGGCCGTCCTGCGCTGCGGGGACGAGGCCGTCCGTCTCACCCCCGGCCAGTCCGTGTTCGTCCCGGCCGCGCAGACCGCCGACGCCCCTCTCGCGCTGACCGCCGAGGGGCACGGCCGCGCCACCGTGTTCGTGGCCGCCCTGCCCTCGTCCTGACGGCCGAGGGCCGGGCCCCTGCGGGCCCGGCTCAGCGGGACGTCACCCGCGGCCGTCGAGCCACTTGGCCCACTTCTGCACGTCGTGCTCGGCGTCCACGGTGCGCACGGTGCCGGACTTGGAGCGCATCACGATGGACTGGGTGTGCACCCGGCCGTGCTGGAAGCGGACGCCGCGCAGCAGGTCGCCGTCGGTGATGCCGGTGGCGGCGAAGTAGCAGTGGTCCGAGGAGACCAGGTCGTCCGTGGTGAGCACCGCGTCCAGGTCCAGGCCGGCGTCGATCGCCTTCTGCCGCTCGTCGTCGTCGACCGGGGCGAGACGTCCCTGGATGACGCCGCCGGTGGCCTTGATGGCGCACGCGGTGACGATGCCCTCCGGGGTGCCGCCGATGCCCATCATCATGTCCACGCCGGTGTCGGGGCGGGCGGCCGCGATCGCGCCGGCGACGTCCCCGTCGAGGATGAACTTCACGCGGGCGCCGGCCTCGCGGATCTGGCGGACCAGGTCCTCGTGGCGGGGGCGGTCCAGCACGCACACGGTGACCTGGGAGACGGGCTTGTCCAGCGCCTTGGCCACGAGGGTGACGTTCTGCTTCACGGGCAGGCGCATGTCGACGAAGTCCGCGGCCTCGGGGCCCACCACGAGCTTGTCCATGTAGAACACGGCCGAGGGGTCGAACATGGTGCCGCGCTCGGCCACCGCGAAGACGGACAGGGCGTTGTTGTAGCCCATGGCGGTCAGGCGGGTGCCGTCGATCGGGTCCACGGCCACGTCCACGGGGGCACCCGTGCCGTCGCCCACGGACTCGCCGTTGAACAGCATGGGGGCCTCGTCCTTCTCGCCCTCGCCGATCACCACGGTGCCGTCCATGGAGACGGTGTCCATGAAGGCGCGCATCGCGTCCACCGCGGCCCCGTCCGCCCGGTTCTTGTCCCCGACGCCCACCCAGGGGCTCGCGGCGATCGCCGCCGCCTCCGTCACCCGCACCAGCTCCATGGCGAGGTTGCGGTCCGGGACGTGGTTCTCGTAGCCGGTCTTCTCCGAGGACGCGCTGGTCATCCTGCTCTCCGATCCTTGAGCTCGATGCGCCGCGCACGGCGGACGCCGGGGCCACTCTGCCCCGGGCCCATCCTATGGGGGCGTGCCGGACGGTGGCAGAATGCCCTCTGATGAGCTCCCCCGCCCCCACCGACGCCCCCGCCCCGCGGCCGGTCCTGACCGTCAAGCAGGCCCAGCGGGCCCGCGCACCCTGGATCGCCATGGTGCTGTCCACCCTGATGGTGCTCGGGATCGCCGCGGCCGTGCTGCTGATGAACCAGTCCCCGGCCACCCCGCCGCGCGCGGACCGCGTGGACGTGGCGGCCGCGGCGGCCACCGTGCCGCAGGAGGAGGGGGACCTGCCCGCGCTCGCGCCGCAGGTGCCCGAGGGCTGGACCTCCAACTACGCCCGGCTGACCCGCCTGGACGGCCTGCCCACGTGGGAGGTCGGCTGGGTGGTCACCGAGACCGTGTTCGCGGGCCTGCGCCAGTCGGCCGAGGCGGACCGCACGTGGACCACGCTGCGCGTGGGCACCGCGCCCGCCGTGGGCACCGTGGAGACAGACGGGATCACGTGGGAGCACTTCACCCCCCAGGGCACGGACGAGCAGCACCTGGTCGCACGGACGGAGGGCGGCACCGTGGTGCTGACCACCACCGGCGACCGCGCGGTGCTCGAGGACCTGGCCCGCGCCGTCGCGAAGGAGATCCGATGACCGCCGCACCCGACCAGAGCCCCGACGGCGCCGCCATGGCGCAGGACGAGGCGCCGCGCCGCCCCACCCCTGCGGAGGCGTGGGAGATCCTCTCGGCCGGCAACCGCCGGTTCGTGGCCGGGGACCCCGGCCACCCCAACCAGGACGCCGAGCGCCGCCACGGCCTGACCGCGGGCCAGGAGCCGATCGCCGTGATCTTCGGGTGCTCCGACTCCCGCCTGGCCGCGGAGATCATCTTCGACGTGGGCCTGGGGGACGTGTTCGTGATCCGCACCGCCGGCCAGGTGATCGACGACGCCGTGCTCGGCACCCTCGAGTACGCCGTGGACGTCCTGGACATCCCGCTCGTGGTGGTGCTCGGCCACGACTCGTGCGGCGCGGTGACCGCCGCCGTGGAGTCCTACATCTCCGGCTCCATGCCGCCCGGGTTCATCCGCTCGCTGGTGGAGCGCATCACCCCGTCCGTGCTGGCCGGACGCCGTCGCGGCGTGGAGGACATCGACGACTTCGTGGCCGAGCACGTGGACCAGACCTGCGACCGCCTCGTGGACACGTCCCAGTCCCTGGCGCGGGCCGTGGAGCAGGGACGCACCGCCGTCGTCGGGCTGACCTACTCGCTGCACGAGGGCACCGCCCAGCCCGGTCGCGTGGTCGGAGACCTCACGATCTGACAGACGGGGCGCGGGCGTGGGGCCGTTCACTAGGATGAGCCGCATGGCAGAGAACAACGATCAGCAGTTCCGCATCGAGCACGACACCATGGGCGAGGTGAAGGTGCCGGTGGACGCGCTCTACCGGGCTCAGACCCAGCGTGCCGTGGAGAACTTCCCCATCTCGGGGAAGACCCTCGAGCCGGCCCACATCCACGCCCTGGCCCAGATCAAGAAGGCTGCCGCCAAGGCGAACGCCGAGCTCGGCATCCTCTCCCAGGAACGCGCCGACGCGATCGTGGCCGCCGCGGACGAGGTCATCGCCGGGAAGCACGACGGCGAGTACCCGATCGACGTGTTCCAGACCGGCTCCGGCACGTCCTCCAACATGAACACCAACGAGGTGCTCGCCACCCTCGCCACCCGCCGCCTCAAGGACGCGGGCTCCGAGGAGGAGGTGCACCCGAACGACCACGTGAACGCCTCGCAGTCCTCCAACGACGTGTTCCCGACCTCCGTGCACGTGGCCGTCACCGGCGCCCTCGTGAACGACCTGATCCCGGCGTTCGAGCATCTCGCGGAGTCCCTCGAGAAGAAGGCCGAGGAGTTCAAGGGGATCGTGAAGTCCGGCCGCACCCACCTCATGGACGCCACCCCGGTGACCCTGGGCCAGGAGTTCGGCGGCTACGCCGCGCAGATCCGCTACGGCATCGAGCGCGTGCAGTCCTCCCTGCCCCGCGTGGCCGAGGTGCCCCTGGGCGGCACCGCCGTGGGCACCGGCATCAACACCCCGAAGGGCTTCTCCGCCCGCGTGATCGAGCTGCTCGCCGAGGAGACCGGCCTGCCGATCACCGAGGCGCGCGACCACTTCGAGGCCCAGGCCAACCGCGACGGCCTCGTGGAGGCCTCCGGCCAGCTGCGCAACGTGGCCTACTCGATCATGAAGATCAACAACGACCTCCGCTGGATGGGCTCCGGCCCGAACACCGGCCTCGGCGAGATCTTCATCCCGGACCTGCAGCCGGGCTCCTCGATCATGCCGGGCAAGGTCAACCCCGTGATCTGCGAGGCCGCCATCATGGTGTGCGCCCAGGTGATCGGCAACGACACCACGGTGGCGCTCTCCTCCACCAACGGCGCCTTCGAGCTGAACGTGGGCATCCCCGTGATGGCCGCCAACCTGCTCGAGTCCATCCGCCTGCTGGCCAACACCGCCCGCGTGATGGCGGACAAGATGATCGACGGCATCGAGGCCAACGAGGAGCGCTGCACCTTCCTGGCCGGCGCCTCCCCGTCCATCGTCACCCCGCTGAACAAGGTGATCGGCTACGAGGCCGCCGCGAAGATCGCCAAGCACTCCGTGGCCAACAAGATGACCGTGCGCGAGGCCGTGGTGGACCTCGGCTACGTGGAGCGCGGCGAGGTCACCGAGGAGCAGCTGGACAAGGCCCTCGACACCATGTCCATGACGCACCCGGGCCAGTGACCCCCGGCCGCGCTTGACGCGGCAACCGGCACCACCGACGACGACGGGCCGTCCCCTGCGCAGGGGGCGGCCCGTCGCGTGTCGCCACCGCAGCCGCGGACATCAAGCTCACTTACTCCGACAACACCGGCATGGGCAAGGTCTGGACGAAGACCTCGTCCCCCACTGGCATCTGACCCCCTCCCGCACCGGCGCGGAGGCGCCGGGGCAGCTCGAGGGCCACCGACCCGCGTCAGGGTCCTTCGGCATGCCACCCTCGAGGTCTTCATGGGAGCACGAGCGCACCCATCGCTCCGAGCACCATCGCCGGGCCGAAAGGCAGGGCGGTCGCCCGCGTGGCCCGTCGGAGCACCAGCATCACCAGGGCGGTCAGCCCGCCCAGCAGGACCGCCAGCACGCCGGCGGCCACCACGGCGTCGAACCCGACCACGCCCGTGTAGGAGCCCAGGCCGCCGGCGAGCTTCACGTCCCCCATGCCCAGGCCCCCGCGGCTGAGCAGGTGGAGAGCCAGCATGGCCGCTGCGTATCCCAGACCTCCGAGCAACACCGAGGCGACCACCTCCCACCGGCCGCCCAGCACCGCTCCCCCGCCCATGGTCGCCAGGCCGCCGGCCCACAGGCGCAGCGTCCACCGGTTCGGCAGCCGGTGCTCCCACAGGTCCGTCCGCACCAGCACGGCCGCGCACCCGGCGAACCACACCAGCCCGGCTCCCCACAGCACAAGCGTCGGCCACGCTCCGGCTTCCCAGGCCCACCCCCACCACGTCATGGACCCAGGCTAGACACCCGCACGCCGCCGGCACCGCACCGATCCACAGCCCCATCGGTCCATGGTTGACAATCACAGCACCGGCCCCTGCCGCAACCCGTCGAAAGTGCAGTTGCGCCCATCGACAGTGACGGGTACGCTCGCTTCATCGGCTCCCTTCTGGGTAGAGCCGATCCTGAGACCCATGGCCTCGATCCCGTTTCAAGGGGCCATGGACGCGGGCTTCCTCGGTCCCCCATCCCCCCTCCGCGGGGCCGAGCACCCCCGCCGGGGGCCGCTGTTCGCAGCGGCCCCCCTTCTCTTTGCCGTCACATAGGCGAGTGGCGTGGCATCGTCCCGGCCGGAAGTCCTGTCCGATCGGTCACCCGGCGCTGGCCGATCGTCCAGCCTTCCTGCACGATCGGCCAACGGTCCGATCCGTCGTCGCCGTCAGGCCCCGCCCTCCTCGAGCAGCTCCGTCACCAGTCCCGCGATGGGCGAGCGCTCCGGCCGGGTCAGCGTGACGTGGCCGAACAGCGGGTGGCCCTTGAGCCGCTCCACCACGGCCGCGATCCCGTCGTGCCGGCCCACCCGCAGGTTGTCCCGCTGGGCCACATCGTGGGTCAGGACGACCTTGGAGTTCCGCCCGATCCGGGACAGGGCCGTCAACAGCACCGTCCGTTCGAGGGACTGCGCCTCGTCCACGATCACCCACGCGTCGTGCAGGGAGCGGCCGCGGATGTGCGTCAACGGCAGCACCTCGAGCATCCCGCGGTCCACCACCTCGTCGATCACGGACGAGGACACGATCGAGCCGAGGGTGTCGAACACCGCCTGCTCCCAGGGACACGATCCCGACGCTCGGGTCCAGCAGCAGGTCCAGGGCCAACCGCTGGGCCGCGGACCGCCCATGCAGGCCGAACACCTCCTGGTCCCCGCGGACGATCCGCGCCACGCCGCCCTCCCGCACGCGGGCCAGACCGGCCCCCCCCGGGAGGAGGCCAGGCGCAGCCCGGTGTTGACGGGCAGCCGCTCCGCCGTCGGCGCCGGATCCCCGGGGGCCACCTCGATGCCGGACCCGGCCGCCCTCGGCGGTGAGCGGGACGGGCCGGTCGAGGTGGCCGTGGCGACGGCGCAGCTCGTCCAGCAGGCGCAGCGCGGCCCGCGCGGTGTGGCCCAGGTCCGGGTCCGCACGCTTGGACTCCAGCTCGGTCACCACCACGAGCGGCAGGACCACCTCGTGCTCGGCGAAGTGCAGCGGCGCCCGGGGGTCCGAGAGGAGCACGGAGGTGTCCACCACGTAGGTCCGCCGTTCGTCGGCCAGTGCCGCACCATCCCTCGTACCCGTCGCCGTCGTCGTCATGCCGTCCTCCTCGCTGAGCGCACGCGGGCGGGGCCGCCCGCTCCCGACCCACGCTAGGCGGCCTCCCGGGACCGCCCGGGGAGTGTCCCGTGAACGGCGGGTGAAGCCCTCGGGGCCCGGGCCGGGACCCCGCCCACGCCCTAGACTGGTCGCGACCCCCGCACCCCGCCCAGGAGCCCGCCATGTCCCTGACCCCGTCTCACCGGCAGACCGGCCTCACCGCGGGCCGACCCCGCCCCATGGAGACCCTCACGGACCGGGCTGGCCGCGGGCTGCTGCGGGCCGTGGCCCCCACCGCGCTCCTGCTGGCGCTCATGTGGGCCATGTTCCTGGTGACCCTCGTGGCCGGCCGCCCCCTGATCGACGGGCTGGGCCTGATCCCCCGCAGCACCGCGGGCGTGGACGGGATCCTGTTCTCCCCGGTGCTGCACGGGGGCTGGCGGCACCTGATCGGCAACACCACCGCCCTGCTGGTGCTGGGCCCGACGGCGGCGCTCGTCTCCCGGCGCCCCCTCGCCCTGCTCGCGGCCGCGTGGCTGCTCTCCGGGGCGTTCTCGTGGCTGATCGGCACGCCCGGGGTGCACATCGGCGCCTCGGGGATCGTCTACGCGCTCACCGCGTTCCTGCTGGTCTACGGGATCGTGGCCCGGCGTGTGCTCGCGGTGGCCGTCTCCCTGGTGGTCGCCGTGACCTACCTGGGCTCGTCCCTGATCGGCCTGCTCCCTCAGCCCGGCGTCTCCTGGACCGGCCATCTGGCCGGGGCCGTGGCCGGCGTGCTGCTGGCCCTGGTGTGGGGGCGGGCGGACCGGGCCGAGCGTCGGCGTCGTCCGCTGGAGGTCTGAGCCTGCCCCGGCAGGCCGGCGCCGCTCAGGCGCCGAAGCGGCGCTGACGCCGCCCGTAGTCCCGCAGGGCGCGGAGGAAGTCCGTGCGGCGGAAGGCCGGCCACATGGCCTCGCAGAAGTAGAACTCGGAGTACGCGGACTGCCACGTGAGGAACCCGGACAGCCGCTGCTCCCCGGAGGTCCGGATCACGAGGTCGGGATCGGGCTGGCCGCGGGTGTAGAGCCGGTCCGAGATCGCGTCCACGGTGAGGGCGTCCGCCACGTCCCCGGCGCTCGTGCCGGCGGCGTCCGCCTCGCGCAGCAGCTCCCGGACCGCGTCCACGATCTCCCGCCGGCCCCCGTACCCCACGGCCACGTTCACGTGGACGCCGGTGTTGTCCTTCGTCTGCTCGGCCACGTCCCGCAGACAGCGCGCCATGCGCGGGGGCAGGAGGTCGACGGCGCCCACCGGCTGCACGCGCACCGGCGCCCGGTCCTCGCGCGGCTCGGCGAGGCGCTCGGCCGTGGTCATGATGATCTCGAGCAGCGGGGCGAGCTCGGCTGCGGGCCGGGCCAAGTTCTCCGTGGAGAGCATGTAGAGCGTGACCACGGGCACACCCACCTCGTCGCACCAGCCGATGAAGTCCAGGATGCGCTCCGCGCCGGCCCGGTGGCCCTCCTCCGTGGTGGCGCCGAACGCGCGCGCCCAGCGGCGGTTGCCGTCCACCAGCACGCCCACGTGGTGCGGGAGGCGCTCGGGGTCCAGGCCACGCGCGAGCCGACGCTCGTACAGGCGGTAGAACGCCTCGGGTCGACGCACGGTGCACCTCGCTCTCCAGGTGGGGCCGGGGTGATCAGGATACGTGTCCGCCCCCGCCGATGCGCGAGGATGGAGGCATGCCCCTCTCCGAGCACGCGCCGACGAACCGGACCGGACGCCCGATGCGGTGGCGGATCGAACGCGTCCGGGACCCCGACCATCCCCTGTTCAAGCCGCGGCTGCGCGGCTGGGTGCACGCCGCCATGACGCCGCTGGTGCTCGCGGCGGGGATCGTGCTGATCGTGCTGGCGCCCACCACCCCGCTGCGCTGGGCCGCCGTGGTGTACACCGTGACGGGCCTGCTGCTGTTCGGCGTCTCGGCCACCTACCACCTGGTGCAGTGGAACGAGTCCGTCTCCCGGGTGCTCAAGCGCCTGGACCACACCAACATCATGCTGGTGATCGCGGGCACCTACACCCCGCTCTCCCTGGCCCTGCTGCCCCCGGACAAGGCCGCCGTGCTGCTCACCGTGGTGTGGGTGGGGGCACTGCTCGGCGTCGCGTTCCGGCTGCTGTGGACCGACGCCCCGCGGTGGCTCTACACGCCCGTCTACGTGGCCCTGGGCCTGGCCGCCGTCCTGTACCTGGGCGACTTCTTCGCCGCGCACCTGCCGGCGGCGGTGCTGATCTGCGCCGGCGGCGCCGCGTACATCGTGGGCGCCGTGTTCTACGCCCTCAAGGCCCCCACGATCCACCGCGAGTGGTTCGGCTTCCACGAGCTCTTCCACGTGTTCACCGTGGGCGGCTTCGTGTGCCACTGCATCGCGGTCTTCATGGCCTACCTGGCCCGCTGACCCGGGCCGGGACGACGCGCGGCCGCGCTCAGTCGCGGCCGGTGTCCGGGGCCTCGGGCTCGGGCGTGGGGTCCTGGAGGTACCCGGGGTACGTGCGCTGCAGGCGCGTGAGGCGGTCCTCGGCGTCGCCGTCCAGCTGCTCGCCGCCGGCACGGACCTCCTCGGGCAGGTGCCCCTGGTGGCGCTCCACGAGCATGGCCTCGGCCTCCGGGGAGCGCTGCTGCACCCGACGCACGGAGCGGACCATCAGCCGGATCACCAGGATGGTCATGGCCACCATGAGGGCGGTGAAGAGGAAGCCCTCGATGCCCGGGGTGATGTCCGCCTCGGACAGGCCCGGCTTCAGCGTGGGCTCGGGCACCGCGGGCGCGGGGGCGGCGGACACGGCGGCCGCGAGCGCGGCGGACAGGGCGAGGGGGCTCAGGGACATCACGACGTCCGAGTCTACCGGCGCGGGCCGGACACGCTCAGCGCACCCCGGGGAGGATCAGCGCAGTCCGTTGAACAGGTCGTCCTCGGGGGTCGGTGCGGGCACCCGCGACTCGATCAGCGCGTAGTCCTCCCACGGCCACGTGGAGCGCAGCATCTCGTTCGGGGCGGCGAAGAACGGGCCGTCCGGGTCCACCTGCGTGGCGTGCGCGCGCAGGGCCGCGTCCCGCTCGTCCAGGAAGTCGGCCACGGGGATCTGCGTGGTCACCTCGTGGTGCGGCGGGATCCAGGCGGGAACGTCCTTCGGATCCGGCACGTCCTCCCCGGCCTCGCGGCGGCGGAGGACCTCCCGCATGGCCTCCGCCTGCTCGTACCAGGCCATCCGCGTCGCGAACGGCGACTCCTGGCCGGAGGCCACGAAGCCCTCGTGCAGGGCACGGAACTTCTCCGGGTTGAAGGCGCGGTCGTAGTACAGCTTGCCGATCTCCCACGGCTCCCCCGTGCCCGGGTAGGCCTCGGCGTCGCCGGCCGCCCGCCACGCCTCGAGGGTGACGTGGTGGGCCTGGATGTGGTCCGGGTGCGGATAGCCGCCGGCCTCGTCGTAGGAGATGAGCACGTGGGGACGGAACCGCCGGACGAGCGCCACCAGGGGGGCCGCCGCGGTCTCGAGGGGCAGCTGGGCGAAGCAGTGGTCCGGCAGGGCCGGCAGCGGGTCGCCCTCGGGCAGGCCCGAGTCCAGGAAGCCCAGCCACACCTGCTGCACGCCCAGTGCCTCGGCGGCGCGGGCCATCTCCTCCCGGCGGACGGCGGTGATGTCCCGCTCGGCCCGGACCAGGTCGGCGAAGGACGGGTTCAGCAGCGAACCGGCCTCGCCGCCGGTGCACGTGACCACCAGGACCTCGGCCCCGGCCGCGGCGTAGGCGGCCATCATGGCGGCGCCCTTCGAGGCCTCGTCGTCCGGGTGCGCATGGACGGCCATGAGCCGCAGGCCCGTGGAGTCGGGCAGGGGTGCGGAGGCGGCGGGGGACGGCGCGGACACGACGGCGGGGTTCCTTCCGGGAGACGGTCCCCCCGCACGACCGCGGGGGCGGGACGCGGCGGATAGGCTGGAGGGGATGTCCTCGACCCCCGCCCATGATGCGCACGCGCAGGAGAACACCCTAGCCAACCGCTACGGGGTGGTACACCGCCGCGCCTCCCGCCGGCCCCTGTGGCTTGCCCTGGGCGCCGTCGCCCTGGCCGCCGCCGTCGCCCTGGCCGTGGTGATCGGCCTCAACGTGTCGGTGGGCAAGGTCCAGGCCAAGGACGTGGGCTACCGGATCCACGACGCCGGCGCGGCCTCCGTGACCTTCCAGGTGTCGGTCCCCGAGGGGGTCGCCGCCGAGTGCGACCTGGTGGTCATGGACGCCCAGGCCGCGCCCGTGGGCTTCCGCACCGTGCGCATCGACCCCGGCCCGGAGGCGGACCCCGGCCGGGACGCCACGTACACCGTGGACGTGCGCACCGTGGCCCGCGGCGTCACCGGCGTGGTGGACGGCTGCCGGGCCGCGTGACCGGCCGCCCCCGGTTGGGGTGACGTGCGTCTCGCCGGTAGACTGGTCCACGGATTCCCCGCCCCGTCGCCCCGGGCGTGCCGATCGTCCGCGCACCGCGCGGGGTCGCCCACCCGGCCGGCGGGGCGCTTCGCATCCCCGGCGGCCCTGAGGCCGCCCCGACCCGAGAGGACACCGCCCATGGCCACCACCCCCTCCGACGCCCCCTGGCTGACCCAGGAGGCCTACGACCGCCTCAGCAAGGAGCTCGAGCACATCTCCGGCCCCGGCCGCCAGGAGATCATCGAGCGCATCGAGGCCGCCCGCGACGAGGGCGACCTCAAGGAGAACGGCGGCTACCACGCCGCCCGCGAGGAGCAGTCCAAGAACGAGGGCCGCATCGCCGAGCTCAAGCAGCTCCTGGAGACCGCCCGCGTGGGCGAGACCGGCACCGCGGACGGGACCGTCCAGCCCGGCACCGTGGTCACCGCCGTCGTGGCCGGCGACGAGATGACCTTCCTCTTCGGCAACCGGGAGATCGCCGCCGACGGCGAGGACCTCGAGGTCTACTCCGAGCGCTCCCCGCTCGGCGAGGCCATCAACGGCGCCTCGAAGGGGGACACGGTGTCCTACACCGCCCCCAACGGCAAGGAGATCGAGGTCGAGGTCAGGAAGGTCGAGCCCTACACGGCCTGACCCCCGCCCCTCCCGCGCAGCGGCCGCGCCCCGACCCCGGGGCGCGGCCGCTATGCGTTGCTACGCTGATCGCATGCTCACCGCCGAGAAGCTGCACCTGGTCCTCACCGCCGAGGACGGCCGTCCCCTCGTCCCCACCCACCACAGCACGGCCCTGGCCGCGGCCGCGCTCGCGGACCTGCGCCGGGCCGGCGTCGTGGCCCTCGAGGAGGACGCCGGCGTGGACCGCGCCCGGGTCACGGTCGTGTCCGCGGGCACCACGGACCACCCCGTCCTGGACGCCCTCCTGCCCGAGGCGGACGCGCTCTCCGGGAAGAAGGTCGCCGCGGTCGTGGGCAAGGGCCGCCCCCGGGCCCGCAAGCCCGTGGTCGCGCACCTCACCGAGACCGGCGAGCTCGAGGAGCACAAGGCGCTCCTGAACACCCGTCACGTGCCCACCTCCCCCACCACCCGGCAGGAGATCCTGGACCGGCTCTCCCGCGCGCTGACGGAGGGCGGTGACCCCTCCGACGAGGACCTGCTGATCCTCGGCGTCCTGCACCACCTCAACGTGGCCCGCCACCTGCTGCCCCAGGCCCGCGAGCAGGAGGCCTCCCGCCGCGAGTTCACCCGCCGGCTCGAGCGCCTCACCCGGGACGACCTGCTCGTGCGGTCCGTGGGCCGCGCCGTGGGCCTGACCTCGGCCACGGCGGCCGCCACCGCCGCCCAGCACAGCTGACCCGGCTCAGGTGAGGCGCAACGGGGCGTAGCCCGCCTCGCGGAGGGAGGTGAGCACGGCGTCGGAGTGCTCCCAGCCCTTGGTCTCCATGTCGATGGTGATGTGGACGCCGCCCATGGACAGCTCGGGCCCCACCCGCGTGTGGTCCACGCGCACCACGTTCGCGTCCGTGTCCGCGATGATCCGGGAGATGGTGGCCAGCTCGCCGGCGCGGTCCGGCAGCGGGATCCGCACCGTCATGTACCTCCCCGCCGCGGACAGGCCCGACTGGATGGACTTGAGCAGCAGCATCGGGTCGATGTTGCCGCCGGAGAGGACCGCCACGGTGGTGCCGAGCTCCTCCCCCAGGTCCGCCACGCGTCCGGAGAGCAGCGCGGCCACGCCCACGGCGCCGGCCGGCTCCACCACCAGCTTGGAGCGCTCCAGCAGGTGCACCATGGCGGCGGCGATCTCGTCGTCCGTCACGGTCACGACGGCGTCCACCAGCGCCGCCACGATCCCGAACGGCAGATCTCCGGGCCGGCAGACGGCGATGCCGTCCGCGATGGTGGACACGCTCTCCAGCACCTGCACGCGACCCTCGGCGAGGGAGACGGGATAGGCGGCGGCGGTGGCCGCCTGCACGCCCACCACGCGGACGGTGCGGCCCTGCTGCCGGGCCCGCTCCTTCACCGCGACGGCCAGGCCCGCGATGAGCCCGCCGCCGCCGATGCCCACCACCACGGTGTCCACCTCGGGCAGGGCGTCCATGATCTCCAGGCCCACCGTGCCCTGGCCGGCCACGATCGCCGGGTCGTCGAACGGGGGGATGAAGACCGCCCCGGTGCGCTCGGCGTAGTGCCGGGCCTCCGCGAGCGCCTCGTCCACCGTGGAGCCGAACAGCTGCACCTCCGCCCCGTGGTCCCGGGTGGCCTGGAGCTTGGGCAGGGCGACGCCCCGCGGCATCACGATCCGGGCGTGGATGCCCAGCTTGGCGGCGGCCAGGGCGACGCCCTGCGCGTGGTTGCCCGCGGAGGCGGCCACCACGCCGCGGGCGCGCTCCTCCGCGGACAGCTGCGCCATCCGGACGTAGGCGCCGCGCACCTTGAAGGATCCGGCGCGCTGCAGGTTCTCGCACTTGAGGTGCACGGGGGTGCCCAGCTCCCGGGTGAGGGCGCGGGAGAGCTGCAGGGGCGTGGTCTCCGCCACGCCTTCGAGGGCGCGCTGCGCGGCCTCCACGTCCGCCAGGCCCACGGGGAGGCGGTCGGGACCCCCCGCGCGAGCCGCGGCGCGGATCCAGGGGGCAGGGGCGCCGGCCGGCGCCGGGGCGGTCTCCGGGGTCCCCGTCACGGCTGCACCCCCGCGGCCGTGGACCCGGTGTGCTCACCGCCGGTCCCGCCGCCGCCCGGCTCCTCGCCGGGGATGTCGGACGGGTCGCGCTCCGGGTCGAGCTTGGCGGACTCGCGGGCGCCGGCGAGGGCCTTCTCGCTCGGGATGTACACGTGCTCGCCGGCCACGACCTCCTCGTCCGGGTCCTTGGTGCGCAGGGCGCGGATGAAGGCGTTGACGAACGCCAGCAGCGGCACCGCGAACACGGCGCCCACGATGCCCAGGACCACCGATCCGGTGGCCACCGCCAGGAACACGGCGAGCGGGTGCAGGGAGACGGCCTTGCCCATCACCAGGGGCTGGAGGATGTTGGACTCGATCTGCTGGACCAGGAGCACGACGCCGAGCATCAGCAGCGCGGTCACCGGCCCGTTGGTCACGAGGGCGATCAGCACGGCGATGGCGCCGGTGAGCACCGCGCCGACCATCGGGATGAACGAGGCCAGGAACACGAGCACGGCGATCGGGAAGGCCAGGGGCACGCCCAGCAGCCAGGCGCCGAGGCCGATGCCGAGGGCGTCCACCGCGGCCACGAAGATCTGCACGCGGACGTAGGAGCCGAGGGCCTCCCAGCCGGAGCGGCCGGCCACGTCCACGCGCCCGCGGCTGGTGCGCGGGACGAAGGCGAGGAGGAAGCGCCAGACGCGGTCGCCGTCGTACAGGAAGAAGATCAGCGTGAACAGGGCGATGAAGGTGCCGGTGACCACGTTCGCGGCCGTGGATCCGAACGAGACCACGCCGTCCATGATGGTGGACGAGTTCTGCTGCAGGGTGTTCCACATCGAGTCCAGCGAGGAGGCGTCCAGCTGCAGCTGGTACCCCTGCGCGGCGAGCCACCCGCTCAGCGCGTTCACCAGCTCCTGCAGACCCGTCACGACCTGGTCGCCCAGCTCCGTGAAGCCCTGCACGATCTGCTGGCCGGCCATCCAGAACAGGCCCACCACCACGGACACCAGCAGGAGGATGCAGAGGATGGCCGCGAGCACCGCGGGCACCTTCGCCCGCAGCAGCAGCCGGTACACCGGGGCCAGGAGGACGGCCAGCAGCGCGGCGACGATCACGGGGATGATCACCAGGCTCACGAAGCCGGAGAGGTACCAGACCACCCCGAGGCCGATCACGATGGCCACGATCCGCCAGGACCAGGCGGCGGCGACGGTCAGCCCGTAGGGGACGTCCTTGTTGATCTTGGTCTGTGCCGCGAGCGTGGCGCTCATGCCCGGCTCTCCTGTCGGTCGATGTGGGAGGGGGTGCGGAGGTCCGCGGTGATGCCCCAGCGGGCGGTGAAGGTCTCCCCCGGGGCGAGACGGTGGAGGCCGGTGCCGGAGTTGAGGGCGTCCGCGGGGGCCGTCAGCGGCTCCACGGCCAGGGCCACTGCCCGCCCCGGGAGGCGGTCGGTGACGAAGACGTGCGTGCACGTGAACGCGGGGTCGCTCCACAGTGCCACGGTGCGTCCGTCCGGGGCGACGAGCCGCGCCCGGTGCCGGCCGTCCGCGTCCGGGGTGAGGCTCGTCAGGCCGACGTCCAGGGCGGCGGAGCCCACCCGACGTCCGCCGCGGAAGTCGTGATCGGACCCCTCCGCGGGCTCGGTGGCCACGGGGATGAGGCGCTCGTCCGTGCGGATCCAGGAGTCCGCGGCCACGCGCAGCGTGAGCTCCTCGGTGGGCACGTCCCCGATGCGCAGGAACGGGTGCGCCCCGAAGGCCACCGGGGCGACGGCGGCGGCGTGGTTCTGCAGGGACATGGTCACGGTGAGCGCGCCGTTCTCCGCGAGGGCGTACGTCACCCGGTGGGTGAGGCGGAACGGCCAGCCGTGCTGGGGGTGGATCTCGCCCCGCAGCGTCACCGCGTGGTCGGAGACCTCCTCCGGCACCAGGTGGGTGTTGCGCAGCAGGCCGTGGATCGCGTTCCCGCGGGCGGGCTCGGTGACGTCGAGCACCTGCTCGGCGCCGTCGAGGCTCCACCGGCCGCCCGCCACCCGGTTCGGCCACGGGCTCATCTGGATGCCGTTGCCGGCGGGCGGGACGATGTCCGGGCCGTAGGGCTCGGTGACGTCGACGCCGTCCACCCGGTAGGTGCGCAGCGCGCCGGCCAGCCCCACCACCATGGCCTCCGCGCCGCCGCGGGCCAGACGGAACTGGGCGCCCGAGGCCGCGGGCGCGCCGAAGCGCGCGTCCTCGGCGGCCGGGAGGGCGGCGCCGGCGGGGCGGGGAGCGGCGTCGGCGGCGGACGCCTCGGGCGGCACGCTCATGCGCGGGTCTCCTTGCGGTGGGGGGCGTCGGGCTGGGGGCCGGACGGGACGGACGGGGATCGCTCCCAATCTACGCCGCTCGGGGTGCCAGACTCGGACACGGCGACGCCCCCGGGCGCCGGGGTGGAGTCCACCGGCGCCCGGGGGCGTCGTCGGGGTCGGCCCGGGAGGGCCGGGGGTGTCAGTCGTTGCTGCGGAAGATCGCGATGATGCGCAGGATCTCGACGTACAGCCAGATGAGGGTGACCGTCAGGCCGAAGGCCACGGTCCAGGAGTACTTCTGGGGGGCGCCGTTCTTCACGCCCTGGGCGCCCATCTCGAAGTCGAGGGTGAGCGAGTAGGCGGCGAGGAGCACGGCGATCGCGCCGACGACCAGGCCCAGGCCGCCCTCACGCAGGTTGGCCACGCCGGTCCAGGTCAGGACCAGGTTCAGCAGCATGAAGAGCATATAGCCGACCATGGCCGCCAGGACGATCTTGGTCATGCGCGGGGTGGGGCGGAACTTGCCGGAGGTGTAGAGCGCCAGCATCACGGCGAACACGGAGAAGGTGCCGAGCACGGCCTGCACCACGATGCCCGGGTAGGAGGCATCGAACACGGCGGAGATGCCGCCGAGGAACAGGCCCTGCGCCAGGGCGTAGGCCATGATGAGCACCGGCGAGGGCTCCCGCTTGAAGGAGTTCACCAGGCCGAGCACGAGGCCCACGATGGCGCCGATGATCATCAGCCCCGGCGAGGACCAGCCGACGACGCCGCCGGCCACCACGAGCACGAGCATCAGGGCGGTCTTGCCCACGATGTCGTTGTAGGTCATGCGGCCGGTCTGGCCGGCGCCCGCGGCGGGCGCGCGGAAGGCGTCCTCCATGGACTGCTGGTGCGCCGCCTGCTGGGCGGCCTGGCCCGCGCCGAACGCCTGGGCCTGGCCGTAGGGGCTCTGCTGTCCGTAAGGGCTCTGCTGCTGCCCGTACGGGCCGGGGGCGGTCTGCTGGCCGCCGCCCTGGTACCACCCCGGCTGCGGGGCGCCGGCGTGCATCTGCTGCTGGAAGTTCTTCGAGTTCATCACCGGGTTGGCCACGGCTCGCTCCTTCGGGTCATGATCGGCCCGGACACACGGCGTGAGGTGCACTTCACTCGTGTTCCGGGGGTTGCGGTCCAGTCTACCGGGGCGGCCCCGGCCCGCCACGGGTAGGCACCGCCCCGGGACCGTTCCCGGCCCCCTGTTCTCGCAGGGCCGAGTTCCTGGGGGCGGACTGAGAGCGACGGTGCCGTCGAGTGCCCCCGGCGGGACTCGAACCCGCACCACGCCGATTTTAAGTCGGATGCCTCTGCCGATTGGGCTACGGGGGCTGGCCGGCGCCCTCGGACGCCGGGGGTGCCGCACGGCCCCGCCCGAGGGATCGCGGGCGGGGCCGTGCGGTACGGAGGTCAGGCCTTGGCGGCCTCGAGCTCGGGCTTGGTGAACCTGCCCGGCTCCAGCTCCACGCCGGCGGCGGCGCGGAACTCGTTGAACGGGGTGTCCTGCGCGGCGATGGAAGTGGAGTCGCGGCCGAACAGCGTCTCGGCCACCCAGCCCGAGAGGATGCGGAACTTCCGCTCCAGGGTGGGCATCGCATAGCCGTGGTAGCCGCGGTGGGCCAGGAACGCCGGGATGCCGGAGATCTTGGTGCCCAGCGGGTTGCCCACGCCACGGCCGAAGCCCATGCCGGCCACGGTGCCCAGGGACTTGTGCACGTACTCCTGCACCTCGCCCTCGCCGTGGCGCACGGCCATGTAGTTGGCGGCCAGGCGCTTGGCCTGACGGATGGCGTGCTGGGCGTTCGGGACGCAGAAGCCGCCCGGGCCGGCGCCGGTGAGGTCCGGCACCGCGGAGACGTCGCCGCAGGCCCACGCGCCCTCGAGCGCGCCGGCCTCGCCGTCCTTGATCTGCAGGGTGGGGGTGGCCTCCACGCGGCCGCGGTCGTCCACCGGGAAGTCGGTGCTCTTGACCACGGAGTTGGCCACCACGCCCGCGCACCACACGAGGGTGTCCGCGGCGAAGGTGTCCGCCTCCTCCTTGGAGGGCATGGACACCAGCTTCATGACGCCGTCGGTGGCGTCCCCCAGGGAGGTGTTCAGCAGCACCTCGATGCCGCGGGACTTCAGGTGCTCCACCACGCCCGCGGCCTGCTCCTCGGACACCTCGGGCATGATCCGGCCCATGGCCTCCACGAGGACGATCCGGACCTCGGACTGCGAGAGGCGCTCGTTGCGCTCCACCGCGTTGCGGATGAGGTTCTCCATCTCGGCGATGGTCTCGATGCCTGCGAACCCGCCGCCCACCACCACGAAGGTGAGGGCGCGCCGGCGCTCCTCGGCATCGGTCATCAGGGAGCCGGCGTCCAGGCGCTCCAGGATCTGGTTGCGCAGCTGCACGGCCTCCTCGACCGAGCGGAGGCCGATGCCCTGCTCGCCGAGCCCGGGGATCGGGAACACGCGGGTCACGGCGCCCGCGGTCATCACGATGTCCTGGTACGGGATCTCGAACTCGTCGCCGCCCTCGCCGCGCACCACGGCGGTGCGGCCGGCGTGGTCCACGGACACGACGGCGCCGCGCACGACCTCGGCGTCCTTGAGGTGCGTCTGCAGGTCCACGTTCACGTGGCGGCCCTCGATGTGCCCGCCCACGACCTCGGGCAGGAACGGGTAGTACGTCATGTACGGGCGCGGATCGACGACGGTCACGACGCCGCCGCGGTCGGCGACCTTCTTCTGCAGCTCGCGGGCGACGTGGTATCCGGCGTAGCCGCCGCCGACGATCAGCAGGCGCGGCTTCGGGGAGAGATCTGGGGTGGTAGACATGGGGCCCATCCTATGCCCGCGGCCACGGGCGCTCCCACGTCCGGGGGCCCCGCCGCGGTCACCTCAGCGGCGCAGGGACCGGGCGATCCCGTCCAGGATGTCGTGCTCGCTGGTCACCACCCGGCCCGTGCCGGACGCCTGCGCGACCCGCTCCACGATCTGTGCCCAGATCAGCGCACCGGCGCCGATCACGTCCACCCGCCCGGGGTGCATGAAGCCGCGCGCGGCCCGCTCCTGCCGGGTGGCGGACACGAGCCGGTCCGCCGCCGCCCGGACCTCCGCCACCGACAGCTCCGCCCCGTGCAGGACCGCGGGGTCGTACTCCGCCAGCCCGAGGGCCTCGGCCGTCACGGTGGTCACCGTGCCCGCCACGCCGACGACGGCCCGCACCCGCTCCAGCGGCAGGCGCGCGGCGACGTCGTCCAGGACGGCGGACACGGACGCGCGCGCGGCGGCGAGCTCGTCCTCCGCGGGCGGGTCGGAGAGCGCGAAGCGCTCGGTGTAGCGGACGCAGCCCATGTCCATGCTGACCGCGTCCGCCACGCGCCCGTCCGGGGTGCCCACCACGAACTCCGTGGAGCCGCCGCCGAGGTCCACCACCAGCACCAGGTCCTCGGCGCCGAGCGCGGTGACGTCCACCGCGGAGACCGCGCCCGCGAAGGACAGACGCGCCTCCTCGACGCCGGAGACCACCTCGGGCGCCACGCCCAGGCGCTCGGACACCCCGGCCACGAAGGCCTCCCGGTTGGAGACGTCGCGGCTGGCGGAGGTGGCCACGAAGCGCACGGTCCCGGCGTGGTGCCGCTTGACGAGATGGGCGTACTCGTCCACCGCGGCGAAGGTGCGCTCGAGCGCGGCGGCCGAGAAGGCGCCGGTGGCGTCCACGCCCTCGCCCAGGCGCACCACGCGCATCTCCCGGACCACGTCCTCCAGCGGAGCGTCCGGCGCCGGGCCGTCGGCGTCCTCCGCGCCCGCGGGGCGGGCGATCAGCAGCCGGATGGAGTTGGTGCCGCAGTCCACCGCGGCCACGGTGACCCTCTCCAGGGCCTCCACCCGGGCCAGGTGCCGGACATGCCGGGACAGGTCCTTCGAGGGGACGGGGGCGGACTCGTCCCACGCCCCGGCGCACGCGCACGCCTCGGGGGTCCACCACTCCCGGACGGCGGCCAGCGCCTCGTCGCCGAGCGGGTCGACGCCGGGGCCCGCGGCCAGCGCGTGGCCCACCAGCGCATGGAGGCACTTCACCCTCTCGGGCAGGCCGCCCGCGGAGACGTGGGCGATCTCCGGGACCTCTCCGGTGCCGGCCTCCCGGCCCACCCGCTCCCGCTCGGCCAGGTACGCCTCGTGGGCGGCGCGGTGGGCCGCGGCGAGGTCGTCGTCCTGCGCGAGGCGCTCGTTCATCTCCGCCATCACCCCCGCGGCCTCGAGCCGGGACACGGCGGAGGTGAGCACGGGGTGGGTGAGGTAGAAGGTCGTGGGGAAGGGGATCCCGTTGGACAGGCGCGGGGCGGTGGTGGCCACGAGGGGGTTCCCGCACACGCAGCGCGCACCGATCTCCACCACGTCGCGCACCGGTCGGCCGAGCTGGCGGGACAGCGTGTCCAGGTCCTGCTCGGTGACGGTGCGGGGGTTCTCGGTCATGGCGTCCTCCGGGTCGGGGCTTCTGTGCGGGCGGGTCATTCGGTGGCGGCGCGGACGGCGGAGTCCCACAGGCCCTCGACCCACGGCAGGCGCGCGTTCACGCCCTCCTCCTCGGGCCCCCCGGCGGGCTCCTCCGCCGCGGTGTCCTCCTCCGGCAGGTGGGTGGCGGTGTAGAGGGTCTCCCCCGGCATCACCAGGCCGAGCCGCTCCCGGGCCTGCTGGGCCACGTACTGCGGGTCGTCCCAGCGGCGGATCTGCTCCTCGTACTCCGCGTGCAGCCGCTCCTGCTCGGCGATCTCCTGCTCCATGGCCGCGATCTCCAGCCGCTGGTTGAGCAGCAGCCGCGCGGTGGGCGCCACCAGGACGGCGGCGATCAGCAGCACGGCCACCACCACGAGCGAGCGGCCGGTGATCTGCCGGGCGGGCACGGGCTCGGGCAGCGGTGCGCGACGCCGGGCCCCGGCCACGCGCGCTGCCCGCATCCGGTCCTCCGCGCGGTCGTCCTCGAGACGGCTGCGGGCCGCCCGGGACGCCGCGCGGCGCTCCTGCGTCCGCCGGTGCGCCTGCGCATGAAGGGCGGTCTCCTCCTCGCGGTGCCGCTGGGCGCGGCGCAGGTCGATGACCTCGCCGCCGTCGGGTTCCACGGGCGCGGCGACGGGCGGCGTCGGCTCGACGAGGACGGGGCGCGCCTCCGGGGCTGGACGGGCTGCGGGGCGGCGAGGGGGCGCGGCGACGACCTCGGGCTCCGCGGCCGCCACGCGGGGCAGACGGGGGCGGCGAGGGCTCATGCCGGGCTCCTTCGGGTCGGGCGGCCGTCCTCGGCGGACGGGCGGGACGGCCCGCCGCCGGGGCGACGGGCGTGCCCTCCCAGGGTAGTCGCCCCGCCTGGACGGGGGCTGCGGGGCGGCGCCGACCCCCGGACGCCACGGGCCCGCCCGGAGCGAGTCCGGGCGGGCCCGTGGCGGCGGGGCGCGGTCAGCCGCGGAAGCGCGGGAACGCGGAGCGCCCGGCGTACACGGCGGCGTCGCCCAGGTCCTCCTCGATGCGCAGCAGCTGGTTGTACTTGGCCACCCGGTCCGAGCGGGCCGGGGCGCCGGTCTTGATCTGGCCGGCGTTGGTGGCCACGGCGAGGTCGGCGATGAAGGTGTCCTCGGTCTCGCCCGAGCGGTGGGAGATCATGCAGTGGAACCGGTGGCGCTGGGCCAGGGCGATCGCGTCGAAGGTCTCGGTCAGGGAGCCGATCTGGTTGACCTTCACCAGGAGGGCGTTGCCCGACTGCTCGTCGATGCCGCGCTGCAGGCGGGAGACGTTGGTGACGAACAGGTCGTCGCCCACCAGCTGCACGCGGTCGCCGAGGGCCTCGGTGAGCAGGCGCCAGCCGTCCCAGTCGTTCTCGTCGAGCGGGTCCTCGATGGAGACGATCGGGTAGTTGTCCACGAGCTCGGTGTAGTACGCGGCCATGTCCTCGGAGGAGCGCTTCTCGCCTTCGAAGGTGTAGGAGCCCTGCTCGCAGAACTCGGAGGAGGCCACGTCCAGGGCCAGGGCGATGTCCTCGCCGAGGGTGTAGCCGGCCCTCTTCACGGCCTCGGCGATCAGGTCCAGGGCGGCGCGGTTGGACTCGAGGGACGGGGCGAAGCCGCCCTCGTCGCCCAGTCCGGTGGACAGGCCCTTCTCCTGCAGCACCTTCTTGAGCGTGTGGTAGACCTCGGCGCCCCAGCGCAGGGCCTCCGAGAAGGAGGGCGCGCCGATCGGGGCGATCATGAACTCCTGGATGTCCACGTTGGAGTCCGCGTGGGCGCCGCCGTTGAGGATGTTCATCATCGGCACGGGCAGCACGTGGGCGTTCGGGCCGCCCAGGTACTTGTACAGCGGAAGGTCGGCGGACTGGGCGGCGGCCACGGCCACGGCCATGGAGACGCCGAGCACCGCGTTGGCGCCCAGCTTGCCCTTGTTCTCCGTGCCGTCGATGTCCAGCATGAGGCGGTCGATCGCGCGCTGGTCCGCGGCGACCTCGTCCTCGAGCTCCTCGGCGATCTCCTCCACCGCAGCGACGGCGTCGCGGACGCCCTTGCCCAGGTAGCGCTCCGTGTCCCCGTCGCGGCGCTCGACGGCCTCGAACTCGCCGGTGGACGCGCCCGAGGGCACCGCGGCGCGGCCGAGGGAGCCGTCGGTCAGCAGGACCTCCACCTCGACGGTGGGGTTGCCGCGGGAGTCCAGGATCTCGCGGGCATGGATGGCGTCGATGAGGGCCATGGAACGGGTCTCCTTCAGTCGAGTCGACTTCGCGTGCGCGCGTCGGTGCGGCACGCGTTCAGCCTAGCGTCCGGGCCCCGGCCCGGGGCCTCCTGGTCGCCCGTCCCGCGCCCCGCCGAGGGCGGCCCAGTCCCCGGCGCGGACCCGGGCGACGACGTCGCGCAGGGCCCGCTCCGGGTCCAGCCCCGCGGCGCGCGCCCGGCGGACGAGGGCGAACAGCTCCGCGCCGAGGGCGGCCTCGTCCGCCCACGCGTGCGGGGCGTCGACGAGCGGGGCGTGGACGGCCAGGATGTCCATCTCCTGCCGCCCGGCGCGGTCGGCGACGGCGGCCGCCGCGGCCAGGGCCGGCAGGCGGGCGGGGATGCCGCCGAACCCGGCGTCGGGGGCCCCGGCCGCGGAGGCGGGGACGGCGTCGTCGTGCGGGGCGCCGGCCGCGGCGCGCTCCTGCTGCTTGGCCCGCTCCCAGGCCAGCTCGACGTCCGCGGGCGTGATGCCGGCGAGGTCCTCGGCGGGGCGCACGCGGCCGTCGGGGGTGAACACGAGCGGGTTGCGCCGCACCATCTTGGCGGTGAGCGCCTCGGCCGCGTCGGCCAGGCGGAACCCGGCCTCGGACGCCGGGGCGTCCGGATGCCGGGACACCGCGGCGTGCAGCACCACCTGGAACAGGACGTCGCCCAGCTCCCCCGCGAGCGCCGCGTAGGCCCCGTCCGCGCGGCGGGCGGCGGTGTCCGCCCACTGCGCGTCCGTGCGGGCGTCGATCTCCTCGACGGCCTCGTACGCCTCCTCCACGAGGTACTCGGTGAGGGCGCCGTGGGTGAGCGAGCGCGTCCACGGGCAGTGGGTGCGCAGCGCCTCGACCGTGGCCACGAGGCGGTCGACGGCGTCGCTCACCGATCCCCTCCGCGCCGGCCGCGGATCAGGCGTCCGCCTCGTCGTCGTCCTCGGCCGGCAGGGCCTCGAGGACCGGGCCGGAGGCCCCGGAGATCGCCTCGCTCCAGCCGGCCACGAGGATCTCGGCGAGCTCCTCGCGCTCGTCGACGGACAGGAAAGCGGCCTCGGCCGCGTTGAGCTGCAGGTCCAGCAGCTCGGAGAGGGAGTAGCCGAAGGTCTCGGCCAGCAGGTACAGCTCGTCGGTCAGGGAGACGTCCGAGACCAGGCGGTTGTCCGTGTTCACGGTGACGCGGAAGCCCAGCTGCACGAGCAGGTCGATCGGGTGGCCGGCGATCCCGGACCCGGCGTCCACGGCGCCGGTCTGGAGGTTGGAGGACGGGCAGACCTCGAGGGCGATCTGGCGGTCGCGCACCCACGTGGCGGTGGGTCCGAGGTCCACGATCCCGGTGTCCGCGTCCACGGGGACGCCGTCCTCGTCCAGGCCGCCGAACTCCACCCGGATGTCGTCCGCGATGCGCACGCCGTGGCCCAGGCGCAGCGCACGGCCGGAGACGAGCGCGTCCTGGATGGAGGACAGGCCCTCGGCCTCGCCGGCGTGCACGGTGACCGGCAGGTGCTGCTGGGCCAGGTACGTGAAGGCGTCCGCGAAGCGGGAGGGCGGGAAGCCGATCTCGGCGCCGGCGATGTCGAAGCCCACCACGCCGCGGTCCCGGTGGCGCACGGCCAGCTCGGCGATCTCCTGGGCGCGGTCGGCGTGCCGCATGGCGGTCACGAGCTGGCCCACGCGGATGACGTGACCGTCGGCGTCGGCGGCGTCCACCGCCTCGTCCAGGCCCTCCTGGACGGCCTCCACGGCCTCGTCCAGGGAGAGCCCGCCGGCCAGGTGCTGCTCGGGGGCCCAGCGGATCTCGCCGTAGACCACGCCGTCCGCCACGAGGTCCTCCACGAACTCGCGGGCCACGCGGCGCAGCTGCTCGCGGGTCTGCATCACCGAGGTGGTCAGGGCGAACGTCTCGAGGTACTTCTCGAGGGACTCGCCGTTGGCGTGCTCGGCGAACCAGTCGGCCAGGCCGTCCACGGTGTCCGCCGGGACCTCGACGCCGGCCTCCCGGGCCAGCTCGAGGACGGTGGCCACGCGCAGGCCACCGTCGAGGTGGTCGTGCAGGGACACCTTCGGCAGGGAGCCGAGGTCGGTCTCGAGGGGCGAGGGGGCGTCGGCGGAGGGTTGCGAGGAGGTCGTGGTCACGCGCCACACTCTACGTCAGGGCCGTCGGCCGCCCTCAGTCCAGGACCGCGTGCTCGACGGGCCCCAGCGTCCCGCCGCCGCGGGCCAGCCGCCGGCGCAGCACGGCCTTGACCACGCGGTCCAGCAGCAGCCCCACGAGCGCCGCACCGGACACCGAGAGGGCGATCTGCAGGATCGCATCGTCCAGCCAGCCGGCCGTGAGCCGGGCGATCACGATCGAGTACGCGGCCCAGAGCGCGGTGGACACCAGGTCCAGCAGGACGAAGCGCGGCAGCGGGTAGCGCATGGCGCCGGCCGTGATGTTCACGGCCACCCGGCCCCCGGGGATGAACCGGGCGGTGAACAGCAGCAGCGCCCCGTGGGCGTCCAGGTTCCGGCGGGCCAGGGCCACCGAGGCCTGCACCCGCGGCCGCCGCATCCACGCAAAGCGGTCCACGCCCACCCCGCGGCCGATCGCGTACGCGGACACATCCCCCAGGAACGCCCCCGCGAAGCCGGCCAGCCACAGCGCGGTGAGCGGGAAGGGCTCCCCGTCCCGGACGATCGAGGCCAGCGCCACGAGGACGGACTCCGAGGGGAAGACGGGCACGACCCCGTCGAGCAGGCACAGCGCGGCCGCCACCGGCAGGACCCACGGATGGGACGCCGCGGACAGGATGAGGGCCTCGACCTGCTCCAGCACCGGCTCAGCCGATCCGGTCCAGGACCACGGAGCGCTCGCGCAGGGCCGCCGCGGCGGCGTCGTCCGGGGTGGCGACGGCCCAACCGCCCTCCAGGGCCTGACGGGCCCGGTCGAACCGTTCGGGGGTGTCCGTGTGCAGGGTCATCACCGGCTGCCCGGCGCGCACGTGGTCCCCGGGGCGGACGTGCAGCTCCATGCCGGCGCCCGCCTGGACCGGCTGGCCCTGGCGCTCGCGGCCGGCGCCGAGGCGCCACGCGGCCAGACCGACGGCCATCGCGTCGAGCTCGGTGAGGACGCCGTCGGTCTCGGCCGTGACGGCGTCGGTGTGGCGGGCCACGGGCAGCTCGGCGTGCGGGTCGCCGCCCTGCGCGGCGATCATGCGCTCCCACACGTCCATGGCCTTGCCATTGGCCAGGTTCTCCGCCGGGTCCACGCCGGTGATCCCCGCGCCGGCCAGCATGGCGCGCGCCAGCTCCACGGTGAGCTCCACGACGTCGGCCGGGCCGCCGCCGGCGAGCACCTCCACCGACTCGCGCACCTCGAGGGCGTTGCCCGCGGTGAGGCCCAGCGGCACGGACATGTCCGTCAGGAGGGCGGAGGTGTCCACACCGGCGTCGCGGCCGAGGTCCACCATCGTCCGGGCCAGCTCGCGCGCGGAGGCCTCGTCCTTCATGAACGCGCCCGAGCCGCACTTGACGTCCAGCACGAGCGTGCCGGTGCCCTCGGCGATCTTCTTGGACATGATCGAGGAGGCGATCAGCGGGATGGCCTCCACCGTGCCGGTGACGTCCCGCAGCGCGTAGAGCTTCTTGTCCGCAGGGGCGAGGCCGGAGCCGGCCGCGCAGATCACCGCGCCGACCTCGGAGAGCTGGCGCATCATCTCCCCGTTGGTGAGGTCCGCGCGCCAGCCGGGGATCGACTCGAGCTTGTCCAGGGTGCCGCCCGTGTGGCCCAGGCCCCGGCCGGAGAGCTGCGGGACGGCCACGCCGTAGGACGCCACGAGCGGGGCCAGGGGCAGGGTGATCTTGTCCCCCACGCCGCCGGTGGAGTGCTTGTCCGCGGTCGCCAGGCGGCGGCCGTCGGGAGCCGTGAGGCCGGAGAAGTCCATGCGCTCGCCGGAGGCGATCATGGCGGCGGTCCAGCGGGAGATCTCCGCCCGGTCCATGCCGTTGAGCAGGATCGCCATGGCCAGGGCGGACATCTGCTCGGGGGCCACCACGCCGCGGGTGTAGGCGTCCACCACCCAGTCGATCCGCGCGTCGTCGATCCGGTGGCCGTCCCGCTTGAGGCGGATGACCTCGATGGCGTCGAACGCCTCGGGGGCGGCTGCGCCGTCCTGGGCGGACGAGGAGGAGGTGGTCATGGCGGAGAGGGTCCCTTCCGGCGTCGTGGCTCGCCGGCGGCGCGCGCCGCCGGCGGCCTCAGCCTAGCCACGGAGCCGGGGCGTCCGCTGGACGGGGCGGTCAGGCCTCGAGGTCCCCCGGGCCGAACGCCTGCGGCAGCACATCCTCGATCCCCCGCACGCCGGCGGGGGTGAGCAGCACCATGCCGGGGGCGTGGTGCTCCCAGAGCAGCTGCCGGCAGCGCCCGCACGGCATGATCAGCCGCCCGTCCCCGCCCACGCACACGAACGCCGTCAGCCGGCCCCCGCCGCCCAGGTGCAGCTGCCCCACGAGCGCGCACTCGGCGCACAGGGTCACGCCGAAGGAGGCGTTCTCCACGTTGCAGCCGCGCACGGTGCGGCCGTCCTCCGTGAGCGCGGCGGCACCCACCCGGTAGCCCGAGTACGGCGCGTAGGCCAGTTCGAGCGCGTCGGCCGCGGTCGCCCGCAGCCGCTCCCAGTCCGCCTCCGTCAGCTCCTGCGTCGGCACGGCGCCCGCCTCGGTCATCCCTCACTCCTTCACGTAGGGCACGCCCGCCGCGGCGGGTCCGCGGGAGCGTCCCACCAGGCCGGCGACGGCGAACACCGTCACCAGGTACGGGAGCATGGCCATGAACTGGCTCGGCACGGGCGTGCCGAGGATCGCCAGGACATACTGCATGTTGGTGGCGAAGCCGAACAGCAGCGCCGCGAAGAACGCGCCGATCGGGTTCCACCGTCCGAAGATCACCGCCGCGAGGGCGATGAACCCCTGGCCGGCCGTCATCTCCTTGGAGAAGGAGGACGCGGAGACGAGCGTGAAGAACGCGCCGCCCATGCCGGCCACGGCACCGCCCAGCAGGACGCTGAGGTACCGGGTGCGGTTGACGGCGATGCCCACGGTGTCCGCGGCCTTGGGGTGCTCGCCCACGGCGCGCACGCGCAGGCCCCAGCGGGTGCGGAACAGGCCGAACCACAGCAGGCCCACGATCAGGTACATGCCGTAGCCGAGGATCGTCTGGTCGAACAGGATCGGGCCGATCACGGGGATGTCCGCGAGCCCCGGGATGCGGATCTGCGGGAACCGCGGCGGGGAGTTCAGCGTGGACGAGTTGTCCGAGAGCACCGTGGAGAACAGGAAGCTGGTCAGGCCGGCCACGAGCACGTTCAGCACGACGCCGACGATCACCTGGTTCACCAGGTACTTGATGGAGAACACGGCCAGCAGCCAGGAGACCAGCACGCCGGCCACCACGGCGGCGATCAGCCCGGCCCACGCGCTGCCGGTCAGGGACCCGACGACGGCGGCCAGGAAGGCGCCCGCCAGCAGCTGGCCCTCGATGGCGATGTTCACCACGCCGGAGCGCTCCGAGAGGATGCCGGCCATGGAGCCGAAGATCAGCGGCACCGCCAGGGTGAACGACCCGGCGATCAGGCCGGTGAGGAACACGGTGGTGTTGTTCGCGGACCCCACCACCCACACGAGGAACGCCGCCACGAACGCCAGGGCGAACAGCCCCGCCAACCAGCCGGGCACGCGGCGCCCGCGCACCGTGAGCAGCCATGCGACGACGGTGACCGCCGCGAGCACGGCGGTGAGGATCCAGGCGGTGGGGCCGGTCGGCGCCGTCAGGTCCGGCAGGACCACGGCGTCCGAGGGGTTCGAGATGCGGAAGGTGGCCGTCTCGGCCGGAGCGTTCAGGGCGAACACCAGGAGCGAGACGAGGGTGAAGACGGTCAGCAGGATCGGGACCGACCAGTGCCGGACCGCCACGCTCTGGGGCTGGGCGGCCTCGGGCCGGACGGCGGTCCGGGCCGTGCCGGACACGGCGGGCCGGGGCGTCACGGGCTGGGGGGCGGCGGTGCTCACAGGGCCTGTCCCTTCTCACGGTGCGGGTCGCCGTCCTGCTCCGCCGGCGCGTCGGCGGCGGAGGCGGACACGGCGGCGTCCTGGGTCTGGGCGGAGGGCGTGGCGGACTGGCCGGCAGCCCCGGTGACGGCCGCGCCGGCCACGGCCGACTGGGTCACGGGATCCGCGCTGCGGCGGGCCCGGGCCGCGCCGGGGGCCGGCAGGCGGAAGATCGCGCGGACGAGCGGCGGGGCCGCGATGAACAGCACGATCATGGACTGCACCACGAGCACGATGTCGATCGGCACGCCCGTCTCGGTCTGCATGGTCACGCCGCCGGCGCGCAGGGCGCCGAACAGCAGGCCCGCGAAGAGCACCCCCACGGGATGGGAGCGGCCGAGCAGGGCCACCGTGATGGCGTCGAAGCCGAACGAGCCGGCCACCGAGGTGTTCAGGGAGCCCTCCGTGCCGGAGACGTGGGCCATGCCGGCCAGGCCGGCCAGACCGCCGGAGAGGGCCATGGCGGCCACGTAGGTGCCCTTGACGGACATGCCGGCGGTGCGGGCGGCGTCGGGATTGGCGCCCACGGCGCGCAGGCGGAAGCCGAGCGTGGAGCGGGACATCAGCCACCAGGCGAAGGCCGTGGCCAGCAGGGCCACGAGGAAGCCGGCGTGCAGCCGGAACCCGTCGCCGAGCAGCTTCGGGAACATCGCGGTGGCCGGCAGGAAGTCGGACACGGGGTTCGTGGTGCCCGCACGGCGCAGCACCGGCGTGTTCAGCAGGTACGCCAGGAGGTTCACCGCTACGTAGTTGAGCATGATCGTGAGGATCACCTCGTGCGCGCCGGTCCACGCCTTGAGCACGCCCACGACGCCGCCCCACAGGACGCCGCCGAGGATCGCCATGGCCATGACCAGCAGCAGGTGGACGCCGAAGGGCAGGTCCAGGTGCACGCCGAACCACGTGGCGAACATCGCGCCGAAGATGAACTGGCCCTGCGCGCCGATGTTGAAGAGGCCCGCGCGGAACGCGATGGCCACGCCGAGGGAGACGATGATCAGCGGGGTGGCCACCGTCAGGGTCTCGGTCAGCGGACGGAACATGTCCGCGGCCGTGTCCGCCCGGTAGTTCAGGATCGAGCCGCGGAACAGGGCGGCGTACGCGCCGGAGACGGCCTCCCATGCCGCGCGCAGCGCATCCGCGGGCCGCGCGAGGAGGTAGCCGGCGGACTCCTGCACGTCCTCGTCCGTGAGGACGATCAGGACGGCGGAGATGATCAGGGACAGGAGGACGGCCAGCAGGGTGACCATCCCGTTGCCGGAGACGATCCGCCGGAACGCGGACTCCCCCCGGGGTGTGGACGTCCCGGCGGGACGCTCGGCCACGGCGGTGCTCATGCGCGCGGTCCTTCCTGGTCGGTGTCCTGGGCGGTCTGTCCCGCCATCAGCAGGCCCAGGCGGTCGCGCGAGGCGTCCCCGGGCACGATGTCCACGATCCGGCCGTGGTACATCACGGCGATCCGGTCGGCGAGCTCCATGACCTCGTCCAGCTCGGTGGACACGATCAGCACCGGGGTGCCGGCGTCGCGCTCGGCGACGATCCGGTCATGGAGGAACTCGATCGAGCCCACGTCCACGCCGCGCGTCGGCTGGGAGGCGATGAACAGGCGCAGCCCGTCCACGAGCTCGCGGGCCATGACGACCTTCTGCTGGTTGCCGCCCGAGAGCGTCCCCACGGGCACATCCACGCCCTGCGTCCGGACGTCGAACTCGGCCACGCGCTGCTCGGCGAGGGCGCGCACCGCGGAGGGGCGCATCTGCAGGGCCGAGCCCGCCGGGGCGGTGTCGTAGCGGTTCAGCACCATGTTCTCCGCCACGGAGAACGAGCCCACGAGGCCGTCGGTGGAGCGGTCCTCGGGCACGTAGCCCACCCCGGCGCGGATGATCCGGCGGGTGCTGCGGCCCAGCAGCTCCTCGCCGTCCAGCCGCACGGAGCCCGTGGCCTTGGCCTGGAGACCCATGATGGCCTCGATCAGCTCGGTCTGGCCGTTGCCCTGCACGCCGGCGACGGCCAGCACCTCGCCCTGGCGGATGCCGAAGGAGACGTCGTCCACGAGGACCTGGCCGGTGGGGCCGACCACGGTGAGGTGCTCCACGCGGAAGGTCTCCTCGCCCAGGCGCGGCTCCGCCTTCTCCCGGTGGAGTGCAACGTCCCGGCCCACCATGAGCGCGGCCAGCTCGGCCGCGGAGGCGGAGGGGTCCGCGGTGCCGACCACCCGGCCGCGGCGGAGCACCGTGATGTCGTCGGAGATCGCCTTGACCTCGCGCAGCTTGTGGGAGATGAACACCACCGCGGTGCCGTCCGCACGCAGCTGGCGGATGATGTCGAGGAGCTCGTCGGTCTCCTGGGGGGTGAGCACCGCGGTGGGCTCGTCGAGGATCAGGATGCGGGCGTCCCGCACGAGGGCCTTGATGATCTCCACACGCTGCTGGACGCCCACGGGCAGGTCCTCCACCACCGCGTCCGGGTCCACGTGGAAGCCGTACTGGTCCGAGATCTCCCGGATGCGGCGGCCGGTCTGCTCGAGGTCCAGGACGCCGGCGGCGCGGGTGCTCTCGTCGCCCAGGGCCACGTTCTCCGCCACGGTGAACACGGGCACGAGCATGAAGTGCTGGTGCACCATGCCGATGCCCGCGCGCATCGCCTCGCCCGGGCCGGAGAAGCGCACGGGCCGGCCGTCCAGGAGGATCTCCCCCTCCGTCGGCTCGTAGAGGCCGAAGAGGACGTTCATCAGGGTGGACTTGCCGGCGCCGTTCTCGCCCAGCAGGGTGTGGACGCGGCCGGACTCCACCGTCAGGTGGACGTCCTCGTTGGCGGCGAAGGAGCCGAAGCGCTTGGTGATGCCGCGCAGCTCGAGCTTCATGGGGGGCCTTCCTGTGACGGGGTGCGTCGGACGCGGGCCGGGGCCGACGCCAGCCCTCCGAGGAGGGACGACGCCGGCCCCAGTCTGCCGGAGTCCACAGCGGTGCGGGTCAGGACTTCGGGGAGTACTCGGAGTCGACCGTCAGCTCGCCGGAGATGATCTGCTCCTGCAGCTTCTTCAGCTCGTCCTTGGTCTCCTGGGAGACCTCGTCCTCGAAGTCGTGGAACGGGGCGAGCTTCACGCCCTCGTTCTCCAGGGTGCCCACGTACGGGGCGCTGTCGAACTCGCCCTTCACGTCCTGCCCCAGCACGTCGGCCACGGACTGGCCCATGTTCTTCACCACGGAGGTGAGCATGATGTCGCCGGCCTCGGTGGACTCGTAGCCGTCCGAGTCGACCCAGATGACCTTGACGTCCTTGCCGGCGCCGTTGGCCTCCTTGACGGCGTCGATGGTGCCCAGGCCCACGGGCCCGGCCACGGGCATCACGATGTCCGCGCCCTCGTTGATGAAGTTGGCGGTGTTGGTCTTGCCGTTGGCCTGGTTCTCGAAGTCGCCGGTGAAGGAGCCGGTCTTGGCCTTGCGGTCCCAGCCGAGGAGCTTGACGTCCTCGCCCTTGGTCTCGTTGTAGTGCTCCACACCCGCGGCGAACCCGTCCATGAAGATCGTCACGGTGGGGATCTCCATGCCGCCGTAGGTGGCCACGGTGCCGGTCTCGGTGGTCGCCGCGGCGGCGTAGCCGGCCAGGAAGGCGGCCTGCGCCGTGTCGTAGGTGAGCTTCTTGACGTTGTCCGAGAAGCCGTCGTCGGTGACGTCCACGCCCAGGAAGTGGGTCTCCGGGTTGGCCTGGGCGATCGGCTTGATCGCGTCGCCGAGGAGGAAGCCCACGCCGATCACGGAGTCGCAGTCGGCCTGCACCATGGAGTTGACGTTCGGGGTGAAGTCGCCCGGGTCCTGGGACTCGGCCTCGTTGGTCTCGATGCCGTAGGCCTCCTCGGCGGCCTTCAGGCCCTCGTAGGAGGACTGGTTGAAGGAGCGGTCGTCGAAGCCGCCCTGGTCGGAGACGATGCAGGCCTTGTAGTCCTTGTTGTCCGAGCCGGCGGCGGCGTCGGCGGTCACGGCGGCGGAGCCGCCCGACGCGGAGGAGCCGGACTCGGCGGGCGGGGCGCCGCAGCCGGCCAGCAGCAGGCCGGACGCGCCCAGGAGGGCGGCGGGGAGCAGGAGGGAGCGGCGGCGCTCGGACGACGGGGAGACGATGCCCATGGGGATCCTCATTTCGAGAAGGCGCGGTGCGGACTGCCCCTCCGGGGACGGAGGGACGATGCGGTGCCCGGGCCGGCGCGGGGCGTGGGACGGGTCACAGCATCCTGGGTGGGAGTTTACCCAAAGTTCGCCTGGGGCATGATGCCGGGCGGGTCCGCGGACGCCCCGCCGTCCCGGCCCCCGGCCCCGTCACACCCCTCCGGAGGTCAGCGCCTCGAGGGCCGCGGCGGCGAACACGCGCATGCCCACACCGATCGCGCGCTCGTCCGGCGCGTAGTCCCCCCGGTGCAGGTCGTACGTGGTGCCACCCGGCGTGCGGGTGCCGAGGCGGAGCATGGAGCCGGGGACCTCCTGGGTCATCCAGGCGAAGTCCTCTCCGCCCATGGACTGGGGGGTCAGCTGGATGGCCCGGGCCCCCAGCTCACGACGTGCGGCGGTCTCGATCAGCGCCGTCTCGGCCTCCGTGTTGACCACCGGGGGCACGCCGCGGATGTGGTCCATCCGGACATCCACGCCGTAGGGGGCCGCCACCTGCGTCACGACCTCGTCCAGGAGGGTGCCGGCCTCCTCCCACACCCCGGCGTCGAGGCAGCGCATGGTGCCCGCGAGGTAGCCGGTGTTGTCGATCGCGTTGGGCGCGGACCCCGCCGCGATCTGGCCCCACACCACGGACACGGCGGAGCGCACGTCGATGCGCCGGGAGAGCACCGCCGGGACGTTGACGGCGATCTGGGACAGCGCGAAGACCATGTCCTCCGTCAGGTGCGGACGCGAGGTGTGGCCGCCACGGCCCGTGAGGGTGATGCGCAGCGTGTCCGCCGCGGACGTGATGGCACCGATGCGCGTGCCGATCGTGCCGACGTCGAAGTGCGGGTCGCAGTGCGCGGCCAGGATGCGCGGCACGCCCTCGAGGACTCCCTGGCGGATGACGGACAGCGAGCCGCCGGGCAGCCGCTCCTCGGCGGGCTGGAAGATGATGCGCACCCGGCCGTGAGCGCGGTCCGCGACGGCCCGCAGCGCCCGGTCGGAGGTGGCGCCGCGCAGGATCCGGGCCAGGGTCAGGGCGGTGCCCACCATGACGGCGGTGTGCATGTCGTGTCCGCAGGCGTGGGCCACGCCGTCGTTCACGGAGACGTACGGCAGGGAGGTCTCCTCCTCCACGGGGAGGGCGTCGATGTCCGCGCGCAGGGCCAGCACGAGCGGCCCCTCGCCGACGTCCACGTACGCACCGGTGTCCTGCAGGCGCACCGGGGAGAGCCCGTGCTCGGCGAGCGCCTCCATGATCCGGTCCGTGGTCCGGTACTCCTCGTAGGACAGCTCCGGGTGGCGGTGCAGGTCCCGGCGCACGCCGATCACCTCCCGCTCCAGCTGCGCCACGACGGAGGCCACGGACGGAAGGGCGACGCGCGGGGCGGGCTCGGCGACGACGGACTCGGAGGTGCTCATGGCCCAGCACCCTACTCCGGCCGGCCCGGGCGCATGCGGGGCCGGGCGGACGGAGCCGGACGGGTCAGAGGACGTCGTCGGCGCCGCGCGCCTTGAGCGACTCGACCGCCTTCTTCACGTCCTGGGCGTGCTCCGTGGTGGTCACCAGCAGGGCGTCGCCGGTGTCCACCACCACCACGTCCTCGATCCCGATCAGGGCGATCACGCGGTCGCTGTCCGTGACCACGACGCCGGAGGCGTCCGAGGAGTAGACGCGGGGCGTGTCGCCGATGACGGTGATGCCGGACGCGTCCCTCGCCGGGTTCAGGCGGGCGATCGCGGCGAAGTCGCCCACGTCGTCCCACGTGAACGTGCCGGGGATGACGGCGACGTCGCCGGCGGTGGCGGCGGGCTCCGCGACCGCGTAGTCGATGGCGGTCTTCTTCAGGCCCGGCCACACCCGCGCCATGACCTCGTCCCGCTGCGGGGTGTCCCATGCGCGGGCGATCTCCATGATCCCGGCGTGCAGGTCCGGCTCGTGGGCCGCGAGGTGCTCGAGCATGAGGGCCACGGGGGCCACGAACATGCCGGCGTTCCACAGGTAGCGGCCGGAGGTCACGTAGCGCTCGGCCACCCGCCGATCGGGCTTCTCCACGAACGCGGCGACGTCGTGCGCGTCCGGAGCGCCCTCGACCCGAAGCCGCCGACCGGAGCGGATGTACCCGAAGCCCGTGGCCGGGTGCGAGGGGGTGATGCCGATCGTCACGATCCGGCCCGTGGCCGCGGTGGCCACGGCCTGCGCCACGGCGTCCTGGAACACCTCCACGGGGCCGATCACCTGGTCGGCCGCGAAGGAGCCCATGATCGTGTCCGGGTCGCGCAGGGACAGGATGGCCGCGGCCAGGCCGATCGCGGCGGCGGAGTCCTTGGGCTCGGGCTCGAGCACGAGGTCCTGCTCCTGCAGGTCCGGCAGCTGCCGGCGCACGGCGCCCTCATGGGCCTCCCCCGTGACCACCATGACACCGCGGGCGAGCGGGGCCAGGCGGTCCCACGTGGCGCGGATGAGCGTCTGGCCGGAACCGGTGAGGTCGTGGAGGAACTTCGGCGCTGCGGCACGCGAGAGCGGCCACAGGCGGGTGCCCACGCCGCCGGCGGGGATCACGGCATGGAAGCGCTCGAGGGCGGGCACGGACGCGGCGTCCCGGATGGCGTCGGAGGCGGCCGGGGCCGCGGCGGAGTCGGTGTTCACGCGCTCAGCGTAGGGAATGCCGCGGACACATGCACTCTGCGGGGCCCATGGCCGCGGCCGAGGGTCTACCCTGGAGAGCAGGAATCCACTCGCATCCGCCCGGTCGGGGCCCTCACGCGACCCCACCCCGTGCGGAGCATTCCCCTGGAGGTATCAACCATGTCCAGCGCCACTGCGCAGGCCCCGGCCAAGAGCGGCCGCGGAACCCTGTATCGGGGCCATGGCGGCATGTGGTCCTGGGTGGGCCACCGCATCACCGGCGTCGTCATCTTCTTCTACCTGCTCGTCCACGTCCTGGACACGTCCATGGTGCGTGTGTCGCCGGAGGCCTACGACGCCGTCATGACGTCGTACAAGACGTGGTACTTCGCCCTCGGCGAGACCGCTCTCGTGGCCGCCGTGCTGTTCCACGCGCTGAACGGCCTGCGGATCATCCTGGTCGACTTCTGGAAGGGCGGCACCCGCCACCACAAGACCCTCCTGTGGGTCGTCCTGGCCCTCTGGGCGGTCCTGCTGATCGGCTTCTCCGTCCGTCACCTCACGCTCGCCTTCGGAGGTCACTGATCATGAGCACCCCTGAGACCACCATCGCGGCCCCGCGCACCGGCCGCATCGATCCCAAGTACACCCGCGGCGAGTCCGGCAAGGGCAACTTCGAGATGCTCGCGTGGCTGTTCATGCGGGTGTCCGGCGTGATCCTCGTCGTGCTCGTGTTCGTGCACATCTTCTCGAACCTGATGGTCGGGGACGGCATCTCCGGGATCGACTTCGGGTTCGTGGCCGGCAAGTGGGCCCACCCGCTGTGGCTGTTCTGGGACCTGGCCCTCCTGTGGCTGGCCATGCTGCACGGCGCCAACGGCGTCCGCACGATCATCAACGACTACGCCGAGCGTGACGGCGTGCGCTTCTGGCTCTCCATGATCCTGTACGTGGCCACCGCCGCGATCATCGTGCTCGGCACCCTCGTGATCTTCACCTTCGAGCCCTGCATGGTGGACGCCACCGGCGCCCTGCTCGAGAACTCCCCCGCGATCTGCCGCTGACCGGCCCGATCCGCCGTCCCGGACGCCGGCGTGCACGCCCCACGTGCACGCCGGCCACTGACACTGAGAGAGAGAAACCTGAATGCAGGTACACAAGTACGACGTGGTGATCGTCGGCGCCGGCGGCGCGGGCATGCGCGCCGCCATCGAGTCCGGTCAGCGCGCCCGCACGGCCGTGCTCACCAAGATCTACCCCACCCGCTCCCACACCGGCGCAGCCCAGGGCGGTATGTGCGCCGCCCTCGCGAACGTCGAGGAGGACAACTGGGAGTGGCACACCTTCGACACCGTCAAGGGCGGTGACTACCTCGTGGACCAGGACGCCGCCGAGGTGATGGCCAAGGAGGCCATCGACGCGGTGCTCGACCTCGAGAAGATGGGCCTGCCCTTCAACCGCACGCCCGAGGGCAAGATCGACCAGCGCCGGTTCGGCGGTCACACCCGCGACCACGGCAAGGCCCCTGTGCGCCGCGCCTGCTACGCCGCGGACCGCACCGGCCACATGATCCTCCAGACGCTCTACCAGAACTGCGTCAAGCACGACGTGGAGTTCTACAACGAGTTCTACGTCCTGGACCTGGTCATGGTCGAGGAGGAGGCCACCCGTCAGGACGGCACCCCCTACGCGCAGAAGCGCGTGGCCGGCGTCGTGGCCTACGAGCTGGCCACCGGCGAGCTGCACACCTTCCAGGCCAAGTCCGTGGTGTTCGCCACCGGCGGCGCCGGCAAGGTGTACAAGACCACCTCGAACGCGCACACCCTGACGGGCGACGGCATGGCCATCGCCTACCGCTCCGGGCTGCCGCTGGAGGACATGGAGTTCGTCCAGTTCCACCCGACCGGCCTGGCCGGCCTGGGCATCCTCCTCTCCGAGGCGGCCCGCGGTGAGGGCGGCATCCTGCGCAACGCGGACGGCGAACGATTCATGGAGCGCTACGCCCCCACCATCAAGGACCTCGCCCCGCGCGACATCGTCGCCCGGTCGATGGCCCTGGAGGTCCGCGAGGGCCGCGGCGCCGGTCCGAACAAGGACTACGTCCTGCTGGACCTCACGCACCTGGAGCCGGCCCACATCGACGAGAAGCTGCCGGACATCACCGAGTTCGCCCGCACCTACCTCGGTGTGGAGCCCTACACCGAGCCGGTGCCGGTGTTCCCGACGTGCCACTACTTCATGGGCGGCGTCCCCACGAACGTCAAGGCCGAGGTCCTGCAGGACAACGACACCGTGGTGCCGGGCCTCTACGCCGCGGGCGAGGTCGCGTGCGTGTCCGTGCACGGCTCCAACCGCCTGGGCACCAACTCCCTGCTGGACATCAACGTGTTCGGCCGCCGCGCCGGCATCTACGCGGCCGAGTACGCCGCGCAGGCCGAGTTCGTGGAGCTGCCGGAGAACGGCGAGGAGCGCACCCGCCGGCACATCGAGAGCCTGCGCTCGGCCACGGGCGACGAGCGCGTCGCGGACATCCGCGCCGAGCTCCAGGAGTCCATGGACGCGGACATGCAGGTGTTCCGCGACGAGGAGTCGATCCGCCGCGCGCTGGCGAAGATCGAGGAGCTCCGCCGCCGCTATGAGAACGTCTCGGTCCAGGACAAGGGCCAGCGCTTCAACCTCGACCTGCTCGAGGGCATGGAGCTGGGGTACCTCCTCGACATCGCGGAGGCCATGACCCTCGCGGCACTGGGCCGCAAGGAGTCCCGCGGCGGCCACTACCGCGAGGACTACCCGGACCGCGACGACGCCAACTTCATGGCCCACACCATGATCTACCGTGATGAGAACGCCGAGTTCGAGGGCGTCAAGGGCAACCGGTTCGAGACCAAGCCCGTGATCGTCACCCGTTACCAGCCGATGGAGCGCAAGTACTGATGAGCCACGCAGCAAACGAGACCGTCGCCCCCGCCGCGGGCACCCCGGTGGCCGAGGAGACTGCGGACACCCGTCCGGCGGACCAGTCCTCCCAGGGCGGCGCCGGTGGGATCGAGTCCTTCGACATCGTCCTGAAGGTCCGCCGCTACCTCCCCGAGGCCTCCGAGGAGTCCTACTGGGACGAGTGGCGCCTGACCATGTACGGCACGGACCGCGTGCTGGACGCCCTGCACAAGGTCAAGTGGGACCACGACGGCACCCTGTCCTTCCGCCGCTCGTGCGCGCACGGCATCTGCGGTTCGGACGCGATGCGCATCAACGGCCGCAACCGCCTGGCGTGCAAGACCCTGCTCAAGGACCTGGACCTGTCCAAGCCCATCGTGGTGGAGCCCATCAAGGGCCTGCCGGTGGAGAAGGACCTGATCGTGGACATGGACCCGTTCTTCCAGTCCTACCGCGAGGTCATGCCGTTCCTGGTGGCCAAGGGCCAGGAGCCCACGACGGAGCGCTACCAGTCCCAGGCGGACCGCGCGCGCTACGACGACACCACCAAGTGCATCCTCTGCGCCGCGTGCACGTCCTCGTGCCCGGTGTTCTGGACCGACGGCCAGTACTTCGGCCCCGCCGCGATCGTGAATGCGCACCGCTTCATCTTCGACTCGCGTGACGACGCCGGGGACATGCGCCTCGAGATCCTGAACGACAAGGAGGGTGTGTGGCGCTGCCGCACGACCTTCAACTGCACCGACGCGTGCCCGCGCGGCATCCAGGTGACCCAGGCGATCGCCGAGGTCAAGCAGGCCATCCTGGCCCGCACCTTCTGATCGACCGACGACGGCGGCCCGTCTCCCCCACACGGGGAGGCGGGCCGCCGTCGTCGTGGTGAGGGGCGCGATGGGGGCGGGGCGCCGGTCAGCCGTCGAAGGCGTCCCGCGTGTCCCGGCGATGGGCCACGAGGAGCCAGACCGCGCAGAACACGACCATGGCGCACGCGGCCAGCAGGACGAGCACCCCCGCGGGCCCGGCGGCCACCATGCGCCCGCCGTCCACCGACCAGAACGCCCCGGAGAGCATCCCGACCACCGCGGCCACCGTGCCGGCCCAGCGGGTGGGGCGCCACAGCCGCTGGATCCCCCACACCAGCAGGCCCGTGAGCGCCAGGATCACCGCGGCAGTCAGGGGCGCGCCGCCGTCGGGCGTCAGGAAGGCGGCCACGTCCGCGTCCGTCACCTCGACGGCGCCCCACGAGCGGGCCTCCAGCACGGCCCGCGCGTAGCCGCGGTCGGCCTGGAGGGTCAGCACGCCGGCGGAGGCCAGCGCGGAGAGCACCCCGGTGCCGAGGGTCGTGGCCTGGAGCCGGCGCACGGGACCGCGGACAGCCGTCTCGGCGAGGCCGGCCGGGCGGTCGGCGGCGGGGGTCACGGGATCGTGGGAGGGCATGGACCCATCATGGCGCACGAGGGCCGGACCGGGCCCGGCTGATCCCCTTGCACGCGTCCCCGAACGGTCGGTGGAAGGCGCAGACGAACCAGCCGACCGCGGCCGCGCACAGCAGCCCGGCCAGGACCACGAGGAGGGGCCACTGCGCGGGCGGGAACGCGAACATCCGAACGGTGGTGAGCAACGTGGTCAGGGTGAGTCCGCCGACCACGAACGCCCCGACGAGCCGCGCCGCCTCGCTGTAGCGGGCCACACCGACGGCCAGGCCCGCATGCACGGCCACGAGGAGGGCGGCGGCCACGAGCAGCGAGGCCGGCGACCCGCCGGGCGGGTCCGGGGGCACGGGGCCCATCCCCGCCCCGGGCGCCGTCAGCAGCCGTGCCGCCCCGAGCACGCCGATCGCCGCGGTGAGGACGGCGAGCACGGTCCGGACGAGGCGCACGCGCGGGGCGACCTCGCCCGGCGTCGTGGGACGTGCCGTCGGGGCCGAGGGGGACGCGGAAGCGGAGGTCGGAGGATGCGGGGCCATGCCTCCATGCTGGCCGCACGGGCCCGGGTCCGGCCAGGCCGGGCGGTGTGGTCTCGCCGCCGGCGCAACACCCCTCCCCCGCACGACGACGGCCCCGTCCCCCGCACCGGACGGGCACGGGCGGACGGGGTCGTGGGGTCGGCAGCGCGGCCGGGTCAGGCGGCCACGCGGCGGCCCTGCTTCGTGTAGGCCGCCACGTCCTTGTTGAACGCGTGCACGAGCCACAGGATGTTCACCACGAGGCCGGCCAGGGAGAGCACCGTGGCGACGATCCCGAGGGGGCTGCTCAGGTCGAGGCCCGTGTTCATGCCGAGGCCGGCGAGCAGACCGGCGGCGAGCATCCCGAGCACGGCGCCGACGACGCTGAGGATGGCGAGCACGATGCCCAGGATCCGCGCCCAGTTCTTCACGGACTTCAGGCCGAAGTACACGAGCGCGTAGAGGCCCAGGCCGATGAGCAGGATGGCCACCGCACTGATGACGCCCACCGTGCCGCCGAACTGCAGGGCCTGTTCGATCTCCTCCGGGCTCATCCCGGCCTGCTCCAGCTGGGCGCGCGTCTGGCCCTCGGTGTCCATGAACAGTCCGGGGATGCTCGAGAGCAGGTACAGGACGGCCGAGAGCAGCGTCAGCGTCAGCAGGGTCCGGAACTTCGCGGGCTCCGCCACCGGGGCGCCGTACGGGGCATCGGCGCCGTACGCCTGCGTGCCGAAGCGCGAGCCCACGGGCGGGCCGTACGGGTCGGCCGCGCCGCCCTGGGCGGGCTGCCCGTACTGCGGGGCCCGGCCGCCGTCGAACGGGGGATCGGCCGGGTTCTGGCCGGGGTTCTGGAACTGCGGGTCCTGGTTCGTCATGGTGTGTCTCCGATCTCGAGGTGCGAGGGGGCAGGGGTGTCAGGGACGCCGGCCGGTCGGCCGGCGCCCGAGCGGTCACTCGTGGCGCAGGGCCTCGATGGGGTCCTTGCGGGCGGCGCGGGCGGCCGGCAGGGTGCCGGCGAGGAACGCGATGGCCACGATCAGGCCGATGATCAGCAACAGGGCCCACGGGTTCACGGCGAACAGGACCAGGCCGGTCACCCCGCTGAGCACGCCCTGCGTGAGCACCTGGTTGGCCACCAGGCCGACGGCCACGCCGAGACCCACGCCGATCAGGGATCCGAGCAGGCCGATGACCACGGCCTCGAGCGTGAACAGGCCGAAGATCCTCCCGCCGGTCATGCCGAGCGCCTTCATCAGGCCGATCTCCCGGGTCCGCTCCTGCACGGCCATGAGCAGCGTGTTGATGATGCCGAAGCTCGCGGCCAGCAGCGCGATGAGCGCGAAGCCGTTGAGCACCCAGGTGACCGCGTCGATGATCCCGCGGACCACGCCGAGCTGGTCCTCGAGCGTCTGGGCCTGGTAGCCCCGGTCGGCGAGCGCCGCCTTCACGGCGGCCTCGTTCTCCGGCATGCCCTCCACCGTCACGATGGCCTGGAAGTACGTGTTCCGCTGCTCCTCCGGCAGGCCCTGCGTGGTGACGTCGTGCAGGCGCTGCTCCAGCTCGGGGGACGGCACGGGGCCCGCCCCGGAGCCGGAGGCCACGGGCTCGGTCACGCCCACCACGGTGGCGTCGACGCCGGACTGCGCGCCCAGCGGGTCCGAGGCCACGAGGGTGACCTCCTGGCCCACCACGTCCTCGGGCGCGGCACCGCCGAGGGACTCCACCCAGTCGGTCGGCACCGTCACCTCGAGGGCGTCCCCGTCCTCGGCGGGCGCCCGGCCGGCCGCGAGGGAGAGCATGTCGATCTCGAACGAGGCGCCCATGAACGGCACCTCCCACTTCCGACCGTCGGCGCCCTCGATGTAGTCGGGCTCCACGAGGCGGGCGGTCTCCACGCCCGTCACATGCTCGGTGGCGCGGAGGGCGTCCAGGTCGTCCTGGGTGAGCAGGGGCATGCCGAACATCTCCCCGGACGCCGCGGCATCCGGGTCGTACTCGGTCGGCTCGCCGCCGGGCGCCAGCGAGGGCCCGTCCGCCTGCTTCGACACCGTCAGCTCGTCGGGGGCGCCGAAGCCCTCGACCATGGTGTCCACGTACTTGTTGATGCCGGTGCCCAGACCACTCGTGAGCGTCAGGGTGAAGGCGCCGATCACGATCGCGATCACGGTGAGGAAGGTGCGCAGCTTCGAGCGCAGGGTGTTGGTGACGGCCGTCCCGGCCAGGTCCAGGGCCTTCACGGGCAGACCCCCGTCCCGGTCGCGGCGCGCTCGTCGGAGACGATCCGGCCGTCCTGCATCTCGAGGCGACGGCCGCACTTGGCCGCGAGGTCGTCGTCGTGGGTGACCACCACGAGGGTGATGCCCTCGTCCCGGTGGAGCCCGAAGAGGATGTCCTCCACGGCCGCCGACGTGGCGGAGTCCAGGTTGCCGGTGGGCTCGTCCGCGAAGAGCACGGTGGGCTCGTTCACCAGGGCGCGGGCGATGCACACGCGCTGCTTCTGCCCGCCGGACAGGTCCGTGGCCCGGTTCTTCGCCTTGTCCGCAAGCTCGAGCCGCTCGAGCACCGCCATCCCGCGGCGCGTGCGCTCGGCGCGTCCCACCCCGGCGATCTTCAGGGGCAGAACGGTGTTCTCGAGGACCGTCTGACCGGCGTTCAGGAAGAACTGCTGGAACACGAACCCGAAGCGCTCGTTGCGCAGGTGGGAGACCTCCCTGGTCTTGAGCTGGGAGACGGGCCGGCCGTCCATCGCGACGACGCCGGCGGTGGGCTGGTCCAGCAGCGCCAGCAGGTGCATCAGCGTGGACTTGCCGGACCCGGACTTGCCGACCACCGCCACGGACTCGCCGCGGCCGATCTGCAGGGTCACGCCCTTGAGGGCGTCGAAGCGGGACGCTCCCCGTCCGTAGACCTTCACCAGGTTCTCGGTCTCCAGGACCGGCTCCTCGCGGCTCGGTGCGCCCGGCACCGGCGGCGCGTCGTAGGCCGTGGCCATGCGCGTTCTCCCTCCGTCCGTCGGCCGCCCGGCGCGGGCCGACACCGCCATCCTGGCACGCGCCTGTGCGCCGCCGGCTCCCCCTTGGGTCGGAGATCCGGAAGGGTCAGCGCAGCGGCGGGAGGAAGCCGACCTTCGCGTAGACGTCCTCGAGCACGGGGGTGGCCACCTCGCGGGCCTTCGCGGCGCCGGCGGCGAGGATGCGATCCAGCTCGGCCGGGTCGTCCAGCAGCTCCAGGGCGCGCTCGCGCACGGGGGCCAGACGCTCGACGACGGCGTCCGTCACCGCCACCTTGAGGTGGCCGTACATCTGCCCGGCGAAGCGCTCCTCGAGCGCGGGGATCGGGGTGTCCGTGACCGCGGAGAGGATGGTCAGCAGGTTGGACACCCCGGGCTTGGCCTCGCGATCGAAGCGGACCTCGGTGCCGTCGTCGGTGACCGCCGACTTGATCTTCTTGGCCGTCTTCTTCGGCTCCTCGAGGATGTTGATCAGCCCGTTCGGGGACGCGGCGGACTTGGACATCTTCGACGTCGGGGCCTGCAGGTCGTAGATGCGCGCCCCGGTCTCCGGGTAGAAGCCGGCGGGCACCACGAAGGTCTCGCCGTAGCGGTGGTTGAACCGCTGGGCGAGGTCGCGGGTGAGCTCCACGTGCTGGCGCTGGTCGTCGCCCACGGGCACGCCGTGCGGCTGGTAGAGCAGGATGTCCGCGGCCATCAGCATGGGGTACGCCAGGAGCCCGACGCCGGCAGCGTCCTGGCCCTGCTTGGCCGCCTTGTCCTTGAACTGGGTCATGCGCATGGCCTCGCCCATGCCCGTCATGCAGGTCAGCACCCACGCCAGCTGGGCGTGCTCGGGCACCTGGGACTGCACGAACAGCACGGAGCGCTCGGGGTCGATGCCCCCGGCGATGTACTGGGCCGCCGCCACCCGGGTGCGCTGCGCGAGCGCCTCCGGGTCCTGCGGGACGGTGATCGCGTGCAGGTCGGGGATGAAGTAGAACGCGTCGAAGTCGTCCTGCACCCTCACCCAGTTCACGAGCGCGCCCAGGTAGTTGCCCAGGTGCAGGGAGTCGGCCGAGGGCTGCATGCCGGAGAGCACGCGGTGGCGCGCGGAGGCGCCGGCCAGGTGGGCGGTGCGGCCCGCGTCCTGGGCCAGGACGTCCGCCACGGTGGGGCGGCGCGCGCCGGTCTCGGGGGTGGTCTGCTCGGTCATCGTGGTCCTCCTCGGGCCGGTCAGAACTGGTAGTCGGCCACGAGCGGGGCGTGGTCGGAGAAGCGGGTGCCCCACGTGGGGGCGCGGTCCACGACGGCGGAGGTCGCCCGGGCGGCGAGGTCCGCGGTGGCCATCTGGTAGTCGATGCGCCAGCCGGCGTCGTTGTCGAACGCCTTGCCGCGCATGGACCACCACGTGTACGGCCCGGCCACGTCGCCGGCCTGGGCCCGGCCCACGTCCGTGAAGCCGAGCTCGCCGAAGAACCGGTCGAAGTAGGCCCGCTCCTCGGGGAGGAAGCCCGCCTTCGTCACGTTGCCCTTCCAGTTCTTGATGTCCCGCTCGGTGTGGCCCACGTTGAGATCGCCCGTGACGAGCGCGGGGTGGTCCTGGGCGGCGAGCTCGCCGAGGCGCCGGGCCATCTCGTCCAGGAAGCGGTACTTGTCGTCCTGCTTCGGGGTGCCGGCCTCGCCCGAGTGCACGTACGCGGACACCACGGTCAGCAGCGTGCCGTCCGGCAGGCGCACGTCCGCCTCGATCCAGCGCCCGGCCGCGTCGAAGTAGCCCTCCGCGTCGGCGATGCCGGTGCGCACCTGCTCGAGGGGGAAGCGCGAGGCGATCGCGACGCCGGCCCGGCCCTTGGCCTCGGCCTCGGCGTCCGCCACGTGGACCTCGTCCCACTCCTGGCCCACGATCTCCGGGACGAGCTTCTCGACGATCGCGCGGGGCGCGCGGACCTCCTGCAGGGTCATCACGTCCACGCCGCGACCGGCGAACCAGCCGATCATGCCCTTGCGGTGGGAGGCGCGCAGGCCGTTGACGTTCACGGTGGCCACGCGCACGGCGCCGTCCGCCTTGGGGGCGCCGGCGTTCGCGTGCACCACCGGCTCGCCGGGGGCCGGCTCCGGCGGATGGGCGGGGTTCCTCGCGGGGGTCTGCTCGGCCATCAGGACACCACCGTCCCGGACACCGGGCCCTCGGAGTCCCCGCGCCCCTCCTTGATCATGTCCCGCGCGTTGGAGGAGGTGATCTGGATGGTCTCCAGCGCCCGGTCCACCATCTCCCGGTCCGCGCCGCCGGCGGCGTCCAGCTGCTCCTTCACCACGCGCGCCTGGACCTGGACGATCTTGAAGGAGTGGTCCAGCTTGGTGTCCCGCATCGGGTCCGCCGCCGGGGACGGCGCCGCCGCGGCGGGCGCGGTCTGCTGCGGGCCGCGCAGGGCCGCCGCGTCCGAGCGCATCTGCTCCACCGTCCGGTCCACCTTCTGCGAGGCGGAGCGCACCCCCTGGCGGACCTGCAGGAACACCACGACGGCGAACACCAGCCAGGCGGCGGCGATCGCCACCACCAGCCACCCGATGAGGTCGTTGGCGTTGGCCGCGAAGACGATGGCCACCAGCAGCACGATGATCATCACCGTGAAGCCGGTCGAGCCGATCGCCAGGCGGGCGCGCGGGGCGGCGGCGGGGCGGGACCCGGACGGAATGCTCTGGGGCATGGGTGTGCTCCTCCAGTGGATGACGGACTCGCCCCCATCATCCCGCACCGGCGGGCCCGGCTCCGAATCCGCAGCGCCGGCCTGCGCCGTCCCCCGCCGCGCGCGCCTAGGCTGGGCCGGTGACCCCCTCCCCCGCCCCCGCCGCCTCCGGCGCGTTCACCGCCGCCCAGCGCCGCATGCTGACGGTCCTGCTCATCCCGCTGTTCCTGGCCCTGATGAGCGTGTCCGTGGTGAACGTGGCGCTGCCGGCCATCGAGCGCGGCCTCGGCGCCTCCCCCGCGGACCTGCAGTGGGTGCTCTCCGGCTACACGCTGACCTTCGGCGTCGTGCTGGTGGCCGCGGGCCGGGCCGGGGACCTGTGGGGACGCAAGCCGCTGTTCCTGGCGGGGATCTCGCTCTACGTGCTCGGCTCGCTCGTGTCCGGTCTGGCCCCCGACCCGCTGTGGCTCAACATCGGCCGGCTGCTGACCGGCGTGGGCGCGGGCGTGTTCAACCCGCAGGTGATCGGCTTCATCCAGACCCACTTCACCGGCCGCGTCCGGGGGCGGGCCTACGGGCTGTTCGGCATGGTCGTGGGGCTCGGCGTCGCCGTGGGTCCGCTGCTGGGCGGAACGCTCATCGGCGCCCTCGGGCCCGCGTGGGGATGGCGCGCCACCTTCCTCATGAACGCCCCGGTGGGTCTGCTCGCGATCGTCATGGGCGCCCTGTGGCTGGCCCCGGACACCCGCGTGCGGGGCGCGGCCGCCCCGGCCCGCGGCGGCCTCGCCGCCCTGGACCCGGTGGGCGCCGTGCTCCTCGGCGCCGCCAGCGTGTCCCTCATGGTGCCGTTCATCGTCCCCGGCACGGGGTGGCTGCTGGCCGCCGCGGCCCTCCTCGGCGCCGCGTGGTGGCTGTGGGAGCGCCGCATGAAGGCCACCGAGACCCGCACCGGGGTCGCCCCCATGGTGGACCCGGCGCTGTTCCGCCGCGCGTCCTTCACCATCGGCGCCGCGGAGACCACCCTGTTCCTGGCGACCATGCCCGCCGTGTTCGCGGTGACGGCCGTGTTCCTCCAGCAGGGACTCGGGTTCACCGCGCTCGCCTCCGGGCTGGCCACCCTGCCCGGCGCCGCCGTGCAGGCCGGGCTCTCCCCGTGGGCCGGCGGGCGCGTGCAGCGGCACGGGCCGCGCCTCGTGGCGCTCGGCGGCGTGGTGGGCCTGGTCTCCCTGGTGCTGCTCCAGCAGACCTTCGAGCGCTCCGCGGCCGGGCAGTGGAGCCCCTGGACCGTGGCCGGGGCGCTCGCGGTCATGGCCGTGGCCCAGGCCCTGATCCTCACCACCGCGCAGGTGCTCATGATGGACGACGTCCAGGGGCACGAGGCCGGCGCCGCCGGCGGCGTGGCCCAGACGGCGCAGCGCACCGGCACGGCCCTCGGTCTGTCCGTGGTGATGGGGGCGTTCTTCGCCGCCCTCGGGTCTGCAGCCGGGGACGGCACGGCGTCGGCCGTGGAGTACGCCCACGCGGGCTCCGCCGCCCTGCTGATGGTCGGCGTGAGCTGGCTCGTGACGACGGGGATCGCGTTCGCGGACCTGGTGCGCCGCCGTCGTCGGGACCGCGCCGGAGGCGTCAGCGGAGGAACAGGGCGCGCAGCCGACGCGCGGTGAGCCACACCCCGACCGCGGACATCACCACGAAGTACAGGGCGTGGCCCGCGGTCGCCCAGGAGAGCGCCCCGACCGCGAGCGCGCGCATCAGCTCGACCGCGTGCCACAGGGGGAAAACCTGGATCACCCACTGGATCGGCTGCGGGTACACGCTCAGGGGGAAGAACGTGGCGGAGAAGAGGAACATCGGCATCAGGACGATCTGGATCCAGTCCATGTGCTGGAACGTCTTCAGGAAGCTGGTCACCGCCATGCCGAGGGACGCGAACGCCAGCGCCACCAGCAGGGCGCCCGGGATCATCAGCACCGCCGTCCACGAGGTCACGAGCCCGCCCGCCGTCATGACGATCAGGAACCCCACCGCGTAGATCAGCCCGCGCAGCAGCGCCATGGCGATCTCGCCGAGGGCCACGTCCAGCGGACCCAGCCGCGTGGCGAGCATGGTCTGGTACGTCTTCGCGTAGCGCAGCTTGAAGAACACGTTCCAGGTGGAGTCGTAGATCGCGCCGTTCATGGCGGACACCGCCAGCAGCGCCGGGGCGATGTACATGCCGTACGGGACGGGTGTGCCGTCGGGGCCGGGCACGTCGCCCACGAGCGCGCCCAGGCCGATCCCCATGGACGCCAGGTACAGGACCGGCTCGAAGAACCCGGAGGCGAACACCACCCAGTTGTTGGACCGCAGCGTCAGGAACGCCCGCTCCATCACGGCCCGCACGTTGCCGGAGTACAGGCCGGCCAGCGGCCCGCGGCGCACCGCGATCTCCGGCATGGGCGGCACCGCGCCCGTGTGCTCGCGGACCACCGACGACGCCGCCGTCCCCGCCGCGGGGGACACGCCCGCCCCCGCCTCGGTCCGGCGCCCCAGCCGCGACGCGCGGGGGGCACGGGGGCGCGCGACGGCGTCGCGGTCCGGGGTGCCCCGCTGCCAGCCCAGCCGGCGCGTGTAGATGCGCACGGCCAGCCACGCTCCGCCCACGGCGAGGACCAGGAGGACCACGAGGTGGAGGACGGTGAGCCAGGCCGGCTCGGCCATGCCGTAGGAGAGCACGCGGCCGAGCTGGGCGGCGTGCCACTGCGGGGAGATCCAGCCGATCCAGCGCAGCCACACGGGCAGCGCCTCGAGCGGGTAGAACGTGGCGGAGAAGAGGAACAGCGGCATGATCACGAGCCGCTGCAGCGTGGCGAACTGCCCCTTGTCCTCCTTCAGGGAGGCGGCGAACGCCATGATCGGGGCGCCGACCGCCAGCCCCCCGAGGGTCGCGGTGAGGACCTGCACCCAGCCCCACGGGCCGTCCACGACCCCGAACGCGAGCATGACGAGGAGGAACACGAGCGCCTGGAAGAGGAACCGGAGGCCGACCGCCCCGAGGTGGCCGAGCGCGATCTGCGCCGGGGACAGCGGGGTGGCCTGCGCCGCGTAGTAGGTGCGGTGCCACTGGAACCCGCCCATCACGGGGTAGGAGAACTCCACGGCCGCCGTCATGAGGGCGCCGGAGGCCAGCAGCGCCGGCGCGATGAACGCCACGTAGGACACGCCGCCCAGGGCGTCCTGCGGCACCCCGCCGCCGAACAGCTGGGCCATGCCCAGGCCCATCGCGAGCAGGTACAGGACCGGCTCGCCGAGCGCGCCCACGATCAGCACCGAGCCGTAGCGGCGCATGGTCCGCAGCTGGTGCTCCGCGAAGTACAGCGCGCCGCGGCGCTTCACCCGCTCCGCGGACTCGGCGGCGGTGTGGGGAGGGCGCAGCGGGGCGGGCGCGCCGCCGGAGGCGGCGGGCGGCGTCGTGGCGGTGGCGGGCACGGCTCAGTCCACCAGGGTGCGGCCGGTGAGGATGAGGAACACGTCCTCCAGGCTCGCGCGGCGGGTCAGGGTGGTCACGGGGGCGGGGACGGCGCCGTCGTCGACGAGGCTCTGGACCACCGCGTGCAGGTCGTCGGCGTGCGCGGCGTAGATCAGCACCCGGTCCGGGAGCACCTCCACACGGTGCACCACGCCCTCGCCCGCGTGGGCCTGCACGGCGCGGGCGGCGGCCTCGTTGCGGTCCGCGCCGAAGCGCGCCTCGAGGACCTCGCGGGAGGCGTGCTCACGGATGAGCTCGGCCGGGGTGCCGGACGCCATGATCTGCCCGCCGTCCACCACCACGAGCCGGTCGCACAGCTGCTCCGCCTCGTCCATGTAGTGGGTGGTGAGCAGCAGCGTGGTGCCGCGCTCCTTCAGCCGGTAGAGCCGGTCCCAGAGGATGTGGCGGGCCTGCGGGTCCAGGCCGGTGGTGGGCTCGTCGAGCAGGAACAGGGCGGGCTCGTTCACGAGCGCGCGGGCGATCACGAGGCGACGCTTCATGCCGCCGGAGAGGTCGGTGACCTTGGCGTCCGCCTTCTCGGTGAGCTGGGCGAAGGCGAGCAGCTCCTCCGCCTTGGGACGCAGGTACGAGTAGGGCAGGCCGAAGTAGCGGCCGTAGATCAGGATGTTCTCCCGGGCCGTGAGCTCCTCGTCCAGGTTGTCCTGCTGCGGCACCACGCCCAGGCGGGCCCGGACGGCCGGACCGTCCTCCTCCGGGTCGATCCCGAGGATCTCCAGCTCGCCGCCCGTGCGCTGCGAGGTGCCGGCCAGCATCCGCATGGTGGTGGACTTGCCGGCCCCGTTCGGGCCGAGCAGGCCGAAGCACTCCCCCGGGCGGACCTCGAGGTCGATGCCCTTCACGGCGTGGAAGTCCCCGTACTGCTTGCGCAGCCCACGGGCGCGGATGACGGGGGCCGGGCCGGCGTCGGGCATGGCCGCGGGGGCCGCGGCAGGGATGGTGTGGCTCACAACGGGCCACCCTAGCCCCTCCCGCGGCCGGTCCGCGTCAGCGGTGGGCCCGCTCGCCCGCCCAGCCCTCGGGGGCGGCGGCGCGCTCGGCGGCCTGGACCACGTTGGCCAGCAGCATCACGCGGGTCATGGGCCCGACGCCGCCCGGGTTCGGCGCCATCCAGGCGGCCTTCTCGGCCACGGCCGGGTCGACGTCGCCCAGGATGCGAGCCCTCCCGTCCTCGCCCTCGACGCGGGAGACGCCCACGTCCAGCACGATCACGCCGTCCTTGACCTGCTCGGGGCGCACCATGTGCGCGGAGCCGGCGGCGGCGATCACGACGTCGGCCTGCGCGAGGAGCGCGTCGAGGTCCTCGGTGCCGGTATGGGCGAGGGTGACGGTGGCGTTCACGTCCCGGCGCGTGAGCACGAGGCCGGCGGGCCGGCCGATGGTCACGCCGCGGCCGATCACCAGCACGTGCTTCCCGGCCAGCTCCACGCCGTGGCGGCGCAGCAGCTCCACGCAGCCGGCCGGGGTGCACGGCAGCGGCGAGTCGAGCTCCCCGCCCACCGAGGCCACGAGGCGCCCCAGGTTCATGGGGTGCAGGCCGTCGGCGTCCTTCTCCGGGTCGATGGCCTCGAGCACCGCCTGCGTGTCCACGTGCTTCGGCAGCGGCAGCTGCACGATGTACCCGGTGCAGGCCGGGTCCTCGTTCAGCTCGCGGACCACCGCGAGGATCTCCTCCTGCGTGGCGTCCGCCGGCAGCTCCCGCTGGATGGACTCGATGCCCACCTCGGCGCAGTCCGCGTGCTTGCCCGCCACGTACTTGCGCGAGCCCGGATCCTCGCCCACCAGGACGGTGCCCAGGCCCGGTCGGACCCCGGCCTCGGCCAGCGCCGCCACGCGGTCCTTGAGCTCGGCCTTGAGGGCGGCCGCCGTCGCCTTGCCGTCCAGCTTCTGGGCCGTCATCGACCGATCACCACTCCTCAAGGCCGTCGTACAGCGGGAAGTCCTCGGTGAGCTTCACGACGCGGGCGCGCAGGGCCTCGACGTCCGGCGAGGGCTTGAGCGCGGCGGCGATGATCTCGGCGACCTCCCGGAACTCGGCCTCGCCGAACCCGCGGGAGGCCAGCGCCGGGGTGCCGATGCGCAGGCCGGAGGTGGTCATCGGCGGGCGCGGGTCCCACGGCACGGAGTTGCGGTTCACGGTGATCCCGACCTCGTGGAGGATGTCCTCGCCCTGCTTGCCGTCGAGCTGCGACTCGCGCAGGTCGACGAGGACCAGGTGCACGTCCGTGCCGCCCGTGAGCACGGAGATGCCCAGCTCGGCCATGTCCGGCGCGGTGAGGCGCTCGGCCAGGATCCGGGCGCCCTGCAGGGTGCGCTCCTGCTTCTCCTTGAAGTCGGCCGAGCCGGCGATCTTGAACGCCACGGCCTTGCCCGCGATCGCGTGCATCAGCGGACCGCCCTGCTGGCCCGGGAACACGGCGGAGTCGATCTTCTTCTTCAGGTCCTCCTTGGCGAGGATGAAGCCCGAGCGCGGACCGGCGAGGGTCTTGTGCACGGTGGAGGTGACGACGTCGGCGTGGGGCACCGGGTTCGGGTGCAGGCCCGCGGCCACCAGGCCGGCGAAGTGGGCCATGTCCACCCAGAGCCTGGCGCCGACCTCGTCCGCGATCTCCCGGAAGGCGGCGAAGTCCAGCTGGCGCGGGTACGCGGACCAGCCGGCCACGATCACCTTGGGCTGGGCGGCCTTCGCGGCCTCGCGCACCCTGTCCATGTCGATCCGGTAGGTGTCCGGCTCCACCTCGTAGGCGGCGATGCTGTAGTTCTTGCCGGAGAAGTTGAGCTTCATCCCGTGGGTCAGGTGGCCGCCGTGGGCCAGGGACAGGCCCATCATGGTGTCCCCGTGGTCCATGAGGGCCGTCATCACGGCCACGTTGGCCTGCGCGCCGGCGTGCGGCTGGACGTTGGCGTGCTCGGCGCCGAACAGGTCCTTGGCGCGCTGGATGGCGAGGTTCTCCGCGACGTCGACGAACTCGCAGCCGCCGTAGTACCGACGCCCCGGGTACCCCTCCGCGTACTTGTTGGTGAGCACGGAGCCCTGCGTCTGCAGGATGGCCCGCGGCACGAAGTTCTCGGAGGCGATCATCTCCAGGGTGCCGCGCTGGCGGCCGAGCTCGTCCGCAAGCGCCTGCGCGATCTCCGGGTCCACCTCGGAGAGCGGGAGCGTGTTGATGTCGGGCGTGTGGGTCACGGGGGTTCCCTTCGCTTGGGGTCCGCGGCGCGGGCCGCGTCGGTGGCCTCATCCTAGTGTGGCGCGCCCCTCGCGGCCCTCCCCGTGGCCGGCGCGTGATCCCCTCGCCGCACACGAGGAGGCCCCCGCAGCATCACGCTGCGGGGGCCTCCTCGCGGGTCAGGACCTCACGGGGTCACTTGCGGCCCCAGCGGCGACGCTGCGCGTCCGCCAGCTTGTCCTTGAGGGTCGAGGCCACGGTGCCGGCGGCCTTGCCCACGGTGCGGGCGGCGGAGCCGGCCACCGGGGCGGCCTTCTCGACGACGGTCCCCGCGGTGTCCACCACGGTCTCCTTGATGGCCTCGAACCGGGAGCGGGCCGGGCGGGCGGAGTCCACCTGGACGCCGTCGCCCCCGGCCACGCCCGGGACGGCGACGTGCTCCGTGGCCGGGGCCGCCGGGCGGAGGCGCCGCTCGGTGCGCTCGGTCCGGTCCTCGGCACCCGGGCGCTCGGCGGAGTCGGTGGAGTCGGTGGAGTCCGCGGCCTCGGCGACGTCGGCGCGTGCCTCGATCACGGCGTCCTCGCCGGTGAGCGGCGTGGTGCCGTAGACCTCGCCCTCGGCCAGGTCCTTCGTGGGGTCCTGGCCGGTGGTGGAGTCCTGGATGTAGGCCGGGGTCTCGTAGATCGGCTCCGGGGCCTCGTGGGCGTGCTCGGGCGCCTCGATCAGGGCGTCCTCGCCGGTGAGCGGCGTGGTGCCCGGGACGGACTGCGCCGGAGCGTCGGACGGGGCGTGGCCTGCGGACGGGGTCGCCGTCCCGGTCTCCGCCTCGGCGGCGCGACGCTGCTCCTCGGTGACCTCCACGCGGCCGGGCATGCCGGGCAGGCCCGCCACGGGACGGGACGGGGCCTCCTCCTCCGAGAGCTCCGGGGTCGCGTCCTCGGCCGCGTCCTCGGCCTTGTCCACCGCGACGCCCTCGCCGCCGGCCACGCCGGGCACCGCGGCGCGGTCGGCGTCGGTGGAGGCGCCGAGCGGCGCCGGCAGGTCGACGCCGGCGTCGGCCTCGTCCACGGTCACGCCGGTGCCACCGGCCACACCGGCGGCGGCCAGACCCAGCGGCGCCGCGTCGGCGGCGCCGCTGCGCGGGGCGGACTCCTCGGTCGAACGGCGGTCCACCTCAGCCGCGTCGAACGTGGACAGGGCCGAGGCCGGACGGGCCTCGGCGTCGGAGCGGACCACGTCGTCGGAGGCAGCGGCGGGGCGCGGCGCTGCCGTGGAGCCGGAGGTGGGCTTCTTCTCCGCGGTCTGCGCGTCGAACGTGGCCGCGCCGGCCACGGGGGTCTCCTCGCGGACCTCGGCCCGCTCAGCACGGCGGGCGTCGGCGTCGACGTCGGAGGCGGTCTCGTGACGGTCGTCCGTGGCGCCCAGGGCCCCGCCCTGGGTGGCGGCCGCGGTGGTGGCGGCCGGCTGCGCGGCGGGGTGCGGGGCGGCATCGACGACGGCCTCCTCGCGGCGGCGCGACGACCGCACGGCGGTCGCGATGATGAGGATCACGAGCACCACGATGATGATGCCGATGATCCAGTACAGCGTGCTCTGGGGCATGGTGCGCTCCTCTGGTGTGAATCGGACGCCGCCCCTGCCGGCCGAGCCGGGGATGTGCCGCGCCGCCGCCGGTCCGGCGGTCCTCCCCCGAGGATCCCACATCCGGGGGCCGTCAACCACGTCTTCGCGAGGTCGTACGCCGCCCGCGGGCCGCACTCGTCGATAGCATCGCCGGATGGAGACCGCCCCCGCGCCGCACCGCCTCGTCCTCACCCTCTCCTGCCCGGACCGACCCGGGATCGTGCACGCCGTGGCCGGCGCCCTGCTGGGCGAGGGTGCCAACATCACCGAGTCGCAGCAGTACCACTCCCCCGACACCGGGACCTTCTTCCTCCGGGTGGCCGTGGACTCCCCCGCGCCGCTGGAGCGGATCCGTGCCTCCCTGGCCCAGGCGAGCGACCGGTTCGACCTGCACCTGCAGGTGTGGGACGCCGACCGCCCCATGCGCACGCTGGTGATGTGCTCGAAGGACGGGCGCACCCTCAACGACCTGCTGTTCCAGCAGCGCACCGGCGGGCTCGCCGTCGAGATCCCGGCCGTGGTCTCCAACCACACGGACCTGGAGCCGCTCGCGGCGTTCCACGGTGTGCCGTTCGTCCACGTGCCCCTGTCCTCCGACCCCGCCGCGGGGCAGTCCAAGGAGGCCGCGGAGGCGCGCCTGCGCGAGCTGATCCGCGAGCACGACGTGGACCTCGTGGTCCTGGCCCGCTACATGCAGATCCTCTCGGACGGGCTGTGCCGGGACCTGGAGGGCATGGCCATCAACATCCACCACTCGTTCCTGCCGTCCTTCAAGGGGGCTCGGCCGTACCACCAGGCCCACGCACGCGGGGTGAAGCTGATCGGAGCCACCGCCCACTACGTCACGGCGGACCTGGACGAGGGCCCGATCATCGCGCAGTCCGTCCAGCCGGTCACGCACGCCCAGACCGTGGCGGAGTTCGTCCGCCGCGGCCGGGACGTGGAGGGCGCCACCCTGGTCCAGGCCGTGCGCTGGCACGCCGAGCACCGCGTGCTCCTGGACGGACACCGGACGGTCGTCTTCGCCTGACCCCCCGCCTAGCCTGAGGGCATGGCACACATCCTCACCGTGCGGGGCGCCACGCCCCGCGTCCACGAGTCCGTCTTCCTGGCCCCCACGGCCGCGATCACCGGCGACGTCGAGATCGCGGAGCGCTCCTCCGCGTTCTACGGGGTCTCCGTGCGCGGCGACTCCGCCCCCATCCGCGTGGGCGAGCGCACCAACCTGCAGGACAACGTGGTGCTGCACGCGGACGCGGACTTCCCGTGCACCCTCGGCGCCGGCGTCTCCGTGGGCCACTCCGCCGTGGTGCACGGGGCCACCGTGGGCGACGACTGCCTGATCGGCATGTCCGCCACCGTGATGAACGGGGCCCGGATCGGTGCCGGGTCCCTCGTGGCCGCGGGCGCGCTCGTGCTGGAGGGCACCGAGGTCCCCGAGGGCTCCCTCGTGGCCGGCGTGCCCGCGAAGGTCCGCCGGCCGCTCACGGACGAGGAGCGCGCGGGCCTGACGGTCAACGCCCGCACCTACCTCGAGCTCGCCGCCGCCCACCGGGCGGCGCAGCTGGACTGACCGCCGGCCGCCACGACGACGGGGCCCGCCCCCTCCGGTGAAGGAGGGGACGGGCCCCGTGCGCGTGGCGCGGGTCAGGCGCGGGACGCGGCGTCCTTGGCCTGCGCGGCCTCGATCTGACGGCGGCGGGCCTCCGCGGTGCGGCGGGTCAGCTCGGCACCGGCCTCCGCGTCGCGGGTGAGGTTCTCGCCGGTCTCCGGGTCGAAGAGGTGGATGCGCGTGGTGTCCACCCACAGGCGGGTCGGCACGCCCGGGCGGGCGGTGGACTCCGCGGAGAGGGTGGTCACGACGACGGGGCGCAGCTCGTCCGCGTCGAGGTCCTTCGCCAGAGCGGACAGCAGCTCCGCCACCTTCGGGTCCGGCTCGAACTCGATGTAGCCGTACTGCTCGTGGCCCAGCCACTCCAGGTGGGTCAGCGTGGCCTCGAACTCGGAGCCGTTCGGCCGCTTGTGGTCCTCCACCAGCTCGGCGTCCTGGAAGAACTCCGGGCGCAGGCCCATGAACACGATCTCCCGACCCTCGGCCTTGCGGGCCTTCTCCGCGGGCACGGGAATGTCGCCGATCGGGGAGGACAGCACGTACTGGCCGCCCTGCTGCCGCACGGACACGGGCAGGAAGTTCATCGACGGGGAGCCGATGAAGCCGGCCACGAACAGGTTGAGCGGCTGCTCGTAGAGCTCGCGCGGAGACGCGACCTGCTGCAGCACGCCCTTCTTGAGCACGGCCACGCGGTCGCCGAGGGTCATGGCCTCGGTCTGATCGTGGGTCACGTACACGGACGTGGTGGCCAGGCGGCGCTGCAGCTGCGAGATCTCGGCACGCATCTGCCCGCGGAGCTTGGCGTCCAGGTTGGACAGCGGCTCGTCGAAGAGGAACGCGTCCGCCTCACGGACGATCGCGCGACCCATGGCCACGCGCTGGCGCTGGCCGCCGGAGAGGTTGCCGGGCTTGCGCTCCAGGTGGTCCTGGAGCTCGAGCACGCGGGCGGCGTCGCGCACCTTGCGGTCGATGACCTCCTCCGTGAGGGAGGAGCCCTTGGACAGGCGCAGCGGGAACGCGATGTTCTCGTACACCGACAGGTGCGGGTAGAGGGCGTAGTTCTGGAACACCATGGCGAGGTTGCGGTCCTTGGGGGCCGCCTCGTTCACGCGGCGCCCGTCGATCAGCAGCTCACCGTCCGAGATGTCCTCGAGGCCCACGATCATGCGCAGCAGGGTGGACTTGCCGGAGCCGGAGGGCCCCACGAGGATGACGAACTCGCCGTCCTCGATGTCCAGGTTCACGTCCCGGATGGCGTGGTAGCCGTCGTCGTAGGTCTTGTCGATGTGGTTCAGGGTGATGGAGGCCATCGTTCAGGGATCCTTTCTCAGGTCTCGCGTGGCGGGCCTCAGCCCTTGACCGCGCCGTTGGTCAGGCCGGCCACGATCTGACGCTGGAAGAGCAGCACCAGGATCACGATCGGGATGGTCACGATGATCGCCGCCGCGGAGATCGCCCCGGTCGGGGACTCGAACTGCGAGGCGCCCGTGAAGAACGCCAGCGCGGCGGGCACCGTGCGGGCGTCCTCGGTGGAGGTCAGCGAGATGCCGAACACGAAGTCGTTCCAGGCGATGAAGAAGGCGATGATCGCCGTCGTGAACACGCCGGGGGCGGCCAGCGGCACGATCACCTTGCGGAACGCCTGGAGCGGGGTGGCGCCGTCCACCTGGGCGGCCTGGTCCAGCTCCCACGGGATCTGCTTGAAGAACGCGGCGAGCGTCCAGATGGAGATCGGCAGGGTGAGGGACAGGTAGGGGATGATCAGGCCGAGCCACGTGTCGTACAGGCCCAGCACGCGCCACATGTTGAACAGCGGCGTGACCAGGGAGATGACCGGGAACATCGAGACCATGAGGGACACGGTCAGCACGAGCTTCTTGCCCGGGAAGTCCAGGCGCGCGATCGCGTAGGCCGCGAGGGTCGCCAGGACCACCGCAATGAGGGTGGCGATCACGGTGATGCCGATCGAGTTCCGCAGCGCGGTGAGGAAGAGCTCGCGGGAGTCGCCCACGAAGATCTCCCGGTAGTTCTCGGTCGACCAGGTGGTCGGCAGCAGCGCGCCGTTGGCGAGGTCCGACGGCGCCTTGAACGACGTCGCGAAGATGGAGAACAGCGGGAACAGGCACCACACGCCGATCACGAGGGCCAGGATCCACCACAGGAGGGTGCCCTGGCCGCGCTTGCCGCGGCGGGCGGTCTCGGGGGCCACGTCGCGGCGGCCCACGGACCCGCCGGCCTCGGGGTGGCGGTCGTCGGTGCCGGGGCGCGTGGTCACCTGCTCCTGGGGGGCGGGGACGGGATTGCCGGTGCTCACTTGGAACCTCCTCGGTCGGCCAGGTCCACCTTGAAGACCTTCACGGCGATGAACGCCATCAGCGCCACGCACAGGAACAGGATCACGGAGATCGCGGAGCCCATGCCGATCTCCAGCCGGCCGATGGACGTGCGGTAGGCCAGCAGGGACAGGACCTCGGTGCCGTACGCGCCGTTGGTCATGATGTAGACGGCGTCGAAGATGCGGAACGCGTCCATCGCGCGGAACAGCACGGCCACCATGATCGAGGCCTTCATGTTCGGCAGGATGACCAGCCGCATGCGCTGCCACCAGGAGGCGCCGTCGACGGCGGCGGCCTCGGTGAGGTCGCCCGGCACCTGGGCCAGACCGGCCAGCAGGAGCAGGGAGATGAACGGCGTGGTCTTCCAGATCTCGGAGAGCATGATCACGGACAGCGCCGTGGAGCCCTGGGCGAACCAGTTCAGGTCCGCGGTGATGCCCGGGACCCAGCTGAACCAGCTGTTGATGAAGCCCGAGTCGATCGAGAACATGTAGTACCACGCGAACGCGGAGACCACGGTGATGATGCCGTACGGCACCAGGATCATGGTGCGGATCAGGCCGCGGGTGTGCTTGATGGCGTGGTGCATGGCCAGGGCCAGGATGAAGCCGAGGACCAGCTCGACCACCACGGTCACCACCGTGATCAGCACGGTGACCCACAGGTCCTTCCAGAACACCGGGTCGGACAGGATGACCCCGTAGTTGCCCAGGCCCACGAACTCCTTGTCGCCCGGCGCCGTGAGGCGGAACGAGAACAGGGAGTCGTAGAGGGCCTGGATGATCGGGTACAGGACCACGAACAGCATGACGAAGAACGCGGGGCCGGCCAGCAACCAGCCGAGGCGGGCCTCCGACTTCGCTCGCGCGGACGTCACGCGCCCCCTCCTCGGACGGGGCATGGACTCGACGGCGGTGCTCACAGCAGACGCTCCCCTCGCAGGACTTCCTCGATGAACTGATCGGTGGCGGCCGGCGTGGTGGCCGGGTCGACCGCCGACGGCGGCGTGAAGCTCAGCTGGATCGCCGTGGAGACCTCGTTGTAGTACGGGGTCTGGGGACGCGGGGCCGCCTGGTCGAGGGAGTCACGCACCAGCGGGGCCATGGGGTACTGCTCGAGCACCTCGGGGTCCTCGTAGGCCTTCGGATCCGCGGCCGGGTTGCCGTTGCCCTTGAAGTACAGGGCCTGGTTCTCGGCGCTCGTGATGCACGAGATCGCGTCGTAGGCCAGGTCCTGGTGCGCGGACTTTGCGCCCACGCCCAGGTTGATGCCGCCCAACGGCGGGGCGGCCTCCTGGCCCTCCATGGTCTGCGGGTACATCGCCCAGCCGATGTCCTCCGGCAGGTCCGCCGGCAGCGCGCCGGACTCGGCCGACTTCAGGGTGGCCGGCCACACGAAGGGCCAGTTGACCATGAAGGAGCCGGTGTCGCCCTGGAACAGGAGCATGGACTCGTTCTCAGCCTGGGTGGGCAGACCGGCGGAGCCGAGACCCTCCCTGCCGATGGTGGAGATGATCTCGGCGGCCTTGCGGCCGGCCTCGGAGTCGAGATTGGTCTGGACCTCGTCCGCCGGAGCGGCGGGATCGGCGATGATGCTCTCGCCGCCGCCCTCCACGAGGGCGTTCACCCACACGGTCATGGACTCGGCGCGGTTGCCCTGCACGCCGAGCTCGGTGTCCGTCTGGCGGGCGGCCTCGATGAGCTGGTCCCACGTCACGGGCTGGGACATGTCCAGGCCCGCCTCCTCCGCGACCGACTTGCGGTACCAGAGCAGCTGCGTGTTGGCCCAGAACGGGACGGACACCATCTCGTCCTTCCACATCGCGCCGGCGAGCGCGCCCTCGAGCGTGTTCGCCTTCGCGTGCTCCTGGACGTCCTGCGGCACGGGGGCGAGGAAGCCCGGCTCGGCCAGCTCGGGGATGAACGGCGGGTCCAGGGACATGATGTCCATGGACGTGTCACCGGCCGCCAGGCGCCGGGTCAGCTGCTCGCGCTGCGACGCCGCGTCGTTGGGGAGCATCGACGTCTGGATCGTGTACCGACCGCCCGCGGCGTCGGTGCAGATCTCTGCGATCTCCGCCTGCCCGCCGTCGTCGGGGTTCGTGTACCAGGTGAGGGTGGGGTTCTCCTCCGCCGGCGCGCAGCCGGCCATCAGGAGCGCCCCGACGGCCGCCACGGAGGCCAGGGAGGCCCCCCGCGCGGCCCGGGACCGGATCTGTCTCATCAGTGCTCGACCTCATTCTTCCTCGGTGGAGTGTGACGAGCATCCTATCCCCTGGGGGTGACGTGCGACACTGTGCGTCACCGCCGCAGACGGCTGTTCGTCAGAGCCGTGGGCCGGGCCGTCGCCGGGTCCTCCGGCCAGGGATGCTTGGGGTAGCGGCCCCGGTTCTCCGCCCGGACGTGGGCGTACGGGCCCGCCCAGAAGGAGGGGAGGTCCGCGGTCACCGCGAGCGGGCGGCCGGCCGGGGAGAGCAGGTGCAGCAGCACCGGCAGGCGGCCGTCCGCGACCGCGGGCGTGGCCTCGGCGCCGAGGAACTCCTGGAGCTTGGCGGCCAGGACGGGGGCGGCCTCCTGGTCCGTGGCGGGGTAGTCCACGCGCACCCGCCGGCCGCTGGGCACCTCGAGGCCCTCCGGCGCCAGCTCGTCCAGGCGCCCCGCCTCCGGCCAGGGCAGGAGCCCGCGCAGCAGGCCGGCGACGTCCACGGAGCCTGCGGACCGGCCCGCGGCGAGCTCGGCGCCCACCGCCGCGACGAACGGCTCGAGGTCCGCGAGTGCCCGGTCCGACAGGTCCGGCCACGGGTCCCCCAGGACGCGGTGCAGCAGGTGCACGCGTCGGCGCAGCCGCTCCCCCGGCCGCTCCGCGGTGCCGCCCTGGAGGGCGGCCAGGCCCCCCTCGGCCAGCCGTCCGACGACGGCCTCCCGCGCGGCCTGGACCGTCACCGCGCCGGGGCCCTCCGTCAGGACGATCCGGCCGAGCAGGCTCCGGCGCCGGCCCACGAGCCGATCCCCCGACCACGAGGCGACGGTCTCCTCGTGCAGCAGGGCCGCGGCGGCGGCCCGCGCGGTGGCCTCGTCCAGGGGCGCGGCGGCCCGGATCAGAGCCCCGGTGCCCGCGGCCTCTCCGGTGACCCGGCCGGCCTCCGCCACGGCGAGCCACTCCTGGCCGCGGAGCGCCTCGGCACCGCGGGGCAGGGCCGCGCGGGTGCCCGAGGCCAGCAGCCACGTCTCCGTCCCCGGCACCCGGCGCGCCACCCGGCCGGGCGCGGCGAGCGCCACCACGGTGCCCACGGGGTGGGCGCAGGCGCCCGACGGCGTCGTCCTGGACGTCCCGGACGCCGCCTCCGGGCGGCGGACCGTCCGCGCGAGCCGGTCCGCCTCGCGCCGCCATCGGCGGGACTCGGGGTGCCGGCCGGCGCGCAGGGCCGAGAGGAGGCCCTCGAGGTCCGCCCCGTCCGGGCGCAGGTCCAGGGCGAGCGCCGCCGTCGTCTCCGCGGCGGCGGCCTCGCCCACCCAGTCGGCTCCCGCGAGCAGGGCGTGGCCGAGGGCCGGGTCCACGGGCAGGGCGACGAGCATGCGGCCGTGCGCGGTGACGCGGCCGTCCCCGTCCACCGCGCCGAGGGCGGTGAGCCGGTCCATGGCGGCGGCCAGCGCGTCGGCCGGGGGGTCCTCGGGCAGCACCAGGCCCTCCCCGCCGGGGGCGCCCCAGGCGGCGAAGGCCAGGGCCACGGCGTCCAGGTCCGCCACCGCGAGCGCGGGCGTGGGGGCGGCCGGGGCGGCGCCGAGGGCCGCGGCGGAGTGGCAGCGGACCACCGTGCCCGGCCCCAGGCGGGCGGCGCGGCCGGCACGCTGGCCGGCGGAGGCGCGGGCGGCCTGCACGGTGGCCAGTCCGGTCATGCCGCGGGCCCGGTCCCGGCGGGGCTCACGGGCGAGCCCGGAGTCGATCACGAGGCGGACGCCGGGCACGGTGAGGGAGGACTCGGCCACGGCGGTGGCCACCACCACGCGCGCGGGCCCGCCGGGGGCACGGCCGGCCAGGGCGGCGTCCTGCTCCTCGGGCTCCTGGCGGCCGTGCAGCACCCGGACCTCGGTGTCCGGCGCGAGGGCGCGGATCCGACCGGCGACGTCCTCCGCTTCGGCCACCCCCGGCAGGAACACGAGCGCGTCCACGTCCGGGTCCGCAGCGAGGGCGCGGGCGTGCGCACCGACGGCCACGCGCGCCACGTGGTCCAGGAACGCCCGGTCCACGCGGCCCTCGGGGGTCAGTCGGGGCGCGCCGAACGGCGCGTGCTCCTCCGTCAGGGGGTGCTGCACGGCCGGGGTGCGCACCACCGGCACGGGCGGCTCCCCCATGCCGCGGGCCCAGCGCGCGGCGAGGGCCTCGGCGTCCAGCGTGGCGGACATGGCCAGCAGGCGCAGCTCGGGCCGCAGCTGGCGCAGGTCCGCCAGGAGCGCGAACAGCACGTCCGTGTCCAGGTCCCGCTCGTGGACCTCGTCCAGGACGACGGCGCCCACCCCCTCCAGCCCCGGGTCGCCCAGCAGGCGGCGCACCAGCAGGCCCGGGGTCACGAACTCCACGGCGGCCCGGCCGCCGCCGACGGCGTCCCCGCGCACGGCGTAGCCCACGGCCGCGTCCGCCTCCGCCCGGGGCAGGCCGGCCTCCCGCAGCGCCCCGTGCAGGCGCCGCCAGGCCGCGCGCACCGCCACGCGCCGCGGCTGGGTGACCAGCACCCGCCCCCCGGCGTCCGCGGGCAGGCCCAGGGCCACCGCGGGCGGGACCGCGGTGGTCTTGCCCGTCCCGGGCGGGGCGTGGACCACGGCCGCCCCGCGCGCGGACAGCGCGTCCTCGAGGGCGGGCATCACGCCGCGCACGGCGAGGTCCGCGGTCAGGCGGCCGGCCGCCGTCGTGAGGGCGCGGCGGGCGGCGGGGGTCAGCGGTCCGGAGGCGGGGTCGGAGGCGGTCATCGTCCCCCATTCTGGTCCGTGTCCGCCCCGGTCGGCGGCGGGCCCGGGCACGCTGTGCGGCGGATGCCCGCCGACTAGGCTGGCGCCATGGAGTCCCCCGTGCAGCACCGCCTCGACCGCCTCGTCGCCGCCCACCCCGCCGGCGGCGACGCGGGCGCCCTCGCGGTCGCCGTCACCACCGTCGGCGGGGACCACTACACGGCCGGGCCGATCGAGCCCGTCGTCCTGGCATCCCTGGCCGCCCCGGTGGTGCTCGCGCTGGCCGTGGAGGACCTCGGCCCCGAGCGCGTGGGCGAGGCCGTGGCCACGGTGCCGCGGGCGGACGAGCTGCACCGCCTCGAGCTCGAGCCGGGCACGGGTCGCCCGCTGCACGCGCTGCAGAACGCGGGCGTGGTCACCCTGGCCGGCATGCTCAAGGGCCGCGGCGGTCGGGACCGCGGGGCCCGCCTGCTGCAGCTGCTGGCGGCCCTGATCGGGAGGGAGACCGCGCCGACGGAGGCGGCCGTGCGCGCCGAGTCCCGCGCGCAGCACCACACGCGGGCCGCGGCGTGGCTGCTGCGTTCGGCGGGGACGCTGGACGCGGACCCCGAGGCGGTGCTCGAGGACGTGGCCCTGCTCCGTGCCGCCCCCGTGACCGTGGCGGACCTGGCCCTGCTGGCCGGCACCCTCGCCGCCCACGGCGTGCACCCCGTCACGGGTGAGCGCGTCCTCGGCGCAGAGACCGTCCGCGCGGTGCTGTCCACCCTGGACGCGTGCGGCATGGACACCCTGGACGGGGCATGGGCGTTCGACGTCGGCCAGCCCGGCTGGGTCTCCTCCCGCGGCGGCACCGTCCTGGTGGTGGTGCCCGGACACATGGGGATCGCCGTCCACTCGGCCCGCGAGGCCGAGGACGACGACGTCCTCCCCCGGGCGGCGCTGGAGACCCTGCGGACCCTGGTCCGGGACTTCGAGCTGCACCCCTCCCAGGCCGCCGGCTCCCCCCGGGCGGCCTTCCGCTCGCACTACCGCCTCGACCAGGCGCCGTCCGGGTCCATGCGCACCGCGCGGGTGCTCGAGGCCCTCGCCGCGCACGCCGACCGCGCCCACGTGATCGAGCTCGGCGGACACGTGGGGTTCAGCCAGGTGGACGCGCTGGCCCACGTGCTGCGCACCCTGCCGAAGGCCCTCGAGACCCTCGTGCTGGACATCCGCTCCGTCAGCTCCGTGTCCCGCGCCGCCCACGGGATCGTGGCCCAGTGGTTCGCCGGGGCGCTTGCGGACGGGCTGGACGTGCTCGTGGTGGACCGGGACACGGACACGATGGAGGCCCTGCTCGCCGCGGCCGAGGAGGACGGCGTGGACTTGCCGGACCCCCGCACCGACGACGGGGACGAGACCCGCCCGGCGAGCACCGGGGCCGCCTTCCGGTTCTTCGACTCCCGCTCCCGGGCGGCGCAGTGGGCCGAGCAGCGACTGCTGGCCCGGCACGCGCCCGAGCTGCTGCCGGAGACCGCCGAGGAGGCCGCCATGGCCCCGCTGCTCCAGCACCTCTCCGAGGAGGACGCCCGGACGCTGGAGTCCATGATGGACGACCGCGTGTACGAGGACGGGCAGATCATCCGCCGCGCGGGCCAGCCCTTCGGCGGGATCTACGTGATCACCTCCGGGCGCGTGGAGCTCACGGGCCAGGGCACCGGCGGCCGGCGGGTCCGCCGCACCGTCCTCACCCCCGGGATGACCTTCGGCGAGTCGGCCCTCGGCCAGCCGGGCCGGCAGCCCTCCACGGTGCGCGCGCGGGGCCGGGTGACCACGCGCGTGCTCACCGCCCAGGTCATGTACGCCCTGCAGGAGGCCTCCCCGCGGCTGGCGCTGGTGCTGTGGGAGGCCCTGGCCCGGGACGCGTACACCGCCCTGGGCCAGCTCATCCGGGAGACCGGCGCCCTGCAGGACTGAACCGCGCGGTCCTCCCAGCCTGCGCCGGCCTCCCGGCGGGCCGTCCGGGGGCGGGCTCAGCGCCCCAGGACGTGGCGCAGCGCGCCCTCCAGGGCCGGCGCCCGCATCTCGTAGCCGGTCGCGAGGATCTTCTCCGCCACGGCCTTCTGGTCGGCCTCCACCGTCTCCGCGGCCCCCTCGGCGCCCAGGAGCAGCCGGGGACCGAAGGAGGGCACGGGCAGGACCGCCGGACGGCGCAGCACGCTCCCGAGGGTGCGGGCGAACTCCTTGGCGGTGACCGGCTCGGGGGCGGTGCCGTTGTAGGCGCCCGAGACGGCGTCGTCCAGCACGGCGTGGGCCAGGATCCCCACGATGTCGTCCAGGCCGATCCAGCTGATCCACGGGCTGCCGTCGTGGCTCTGCCCACCGGCGGTGGCCATCGGCCCGCCGACACCGAGCAGGAACAGCGGGAGCATCCGCTGGAGCATGCCGCCGGCCGGGGAGAGCACGACGCCGATGCGCACACGCGCGACCCGGACGCCCAGCGCCTCGGCGGCCACCGCCTCGGCCTCCCAGTCCGAGACCACCTCCGCGAGGAAGTCGTCCCCGGCCGGGAGGTCCTCCACCAGACCCGACCCGTAGGGCCCCGTCCCGGCGTCCGCGCCGTACCAGCCGACGGCCGAGCCGTTCACCAGGTCCGGCCGCCCCGCCGGGTCGAGCGCCGCGATCGCCTGCACGAGCGTCCGGGTGCCCTGCACGCGGGAGGCGTGGACCGCCTCCTTGTGCTCGGGGGTGAACCGCCCCGCGATGGGCTCGCCCGCCAGGTTCACCACGACGTCGGCCGCGCGCAGGGCCTCGACGTCCACGGTGCCGCGCAGGGGGTCCCACAGGGCGGTGTCCTCCCCCGTGACGGCCTGCGGGTCCCGCACGAGGCGGATCACGCGGTGCCCGCCGGAGGTCAGCAGGGCGCACAGCTGGGTGCCGATCATGCCGCCGGCGCCCGTGACGGCCACGGTGCGGCGCGGACCGCCGGTGAGCGGTCCGGGGTGGGCGGCGTGGAAGTCGAGGTCCTCGGCCAGCACGCGCCCGCGGTAGGCGAACTGGCGGCGCAGCTCGGCCTCGAACAGCTCGTGCGCCTTCCCGGCGGCCGCGGCGCCCACGCCGGGCACCCGGCTGAGCAGGGACTGCGCGGGCAGCGCGTACTCCACGCGGTCCAGCACCACCGTGCCGGGGCGCCCGTCCGGGGCGTCCGCCTCGCCGGGGGCCGCGTCCTCGAACAGGTGGGTGTGGGTCCATGCGGCGAGGGGGCCGGAGACCATCTCGTCCCGGAACATCCGGCCGTCCTCGTACGCGGTGTGCCGAGCGGTCCACGGGACCTTGGGCGTGGCCGCCGCCGGAATCCGCCGCGCCAGCCCCGCCGGGAGCGTCCCCTTGAGGAAGCCGTCCGCGGTGTCCGCGAACAGGCCGGCACCGCCCGGGGCCGCGATGCGCAGCCGCGTCTCGGAGCCCACCGCCAGGCCGTCCGTGGGGCCGGAGACCAGCTCGGACGCGAAGGGCGGGTTCATGCGTTGCAGCGCGCCGGGGCCGGCCATCCACCCCCAGACGGTCTCGCGGGGGTGGGCCAGGAGGGTGCGGTGCTCGAACACACGGGTCTGCGTCATGGGCCCACTGTGGCACACGCCCCGGACGCGACATCAGGTCCCGCCGTGTCACGGGAGAATGAGGACGACCGACGACGCCGTCCCGTGAGGAAGCCATGACCCACCCCGCCGCGATGCTCCCCGAGCTGCGCTGGACCGCCGCCGCCCTGCCGGACACGGAGATGACCCTCGTGGCCGTCTACTCCCCCGAGGACGGCGCGGTCCGGGCCTCGGGCGTCGCCGTCCCCCGGGACGAGGAGCCCCCGGCGGCCGCCGTCGGCCGCCTGCTGCTCGAGCTCATGGACCGGCTCGAGGCGATCGCCCCGGAGACGGCGGAGCGGGAGATGGACCCGCGGCCCGTGGAGCCGCGGGACGGCGTGGACCAGCCGGTGGCGGACGCGCTCGCGGCGTACGCGGCCGGGGACGTGGCCGCGCTCGACGCCCTCCCCGTGGTGCAGCCCGGCACCGGCTTCCGTCAGGACGCGTGGGCAGCGCTGCGCTCGGTGCCCCCCGGCGCCCCCGTCACGTACGGCGAGCTGGCCGCACGGGCCGGGTCACCGCGGGCCGTGCGCGCGGCAGGCGGGGCGTGCGCCGCCAACCTGGCCGCCGTCGTCGTGCCGTGCCATCGCGTGGTGCCCGCCGCGGGCGGGACCGGGAGCTACCTCTACGGGCCCGCGGCGAAGGCGGCGCTCCTGGAGCACGAGGCGCGCCACGCCTGAGGGGTAGGACGGAAAGAACCTCCTGTTGTGCGCGGGACCTCGTCCTGAGGACACGGCCCTGCGCACAGCGGGAGGTCCACTGGTTGATCGGCCAGGCCGGCGAGCAGATCGGATTCCCACTCCGCACAGTCCCCCGACATCCGTCACGCCTCGACTTCGCGGAACCTCGAGGTCACGTCACTCCATGCTTGGGGCGGCACGGAGGACGTCAAGGTCAACGAGGTACCTGCAGACCTCTGCAGCATGCAGCGACCGGGCCCGGGTCACCTCTGCGGCGAGCAGAGCGAGCTCTCGGAATGGCTGGGCACGGTCGGTCGCCACGTTCACACCGTCTCCGCCGGGTCCAGCCCACAGGGAGAGGATGGATGTCATCTTCTCGTGGATGGCATTGAGGGCCCCCGGTACTCCGTGGGCCTGCCCGCCTCGCGTGTAGACATCCACTTCGTTCGAAACGAAGAGTCGCTGCGCACAAGCGTCCGGTGAAGACGGCACCTCAGGGGTGAGGGCCACCCTCCTCGCAGCCCCCTCTCCTGCCACAACCCGATTCCACACCGCAGCAGGGTCCTCAGCCAGATCGGCGATGAATCCCATGTCAATGCTCTTTCCCTGAGATACTTCAGAGATGCACTGCGCCACCTCAGGATGGCTCCCGTCGGTGGCCAGGATGACATTGCCGTACAGGGATCCCCTCACGGCCGCCAGTGATTCCTGCACTGCGGAGATGTCGAACAGGAATGACTGTGGAATGGCAGCACGCTTGTTCGACTGTACGGCCTCAAAAGTCAGCTGAGCCTCCCGCCCCAGGTACTCCGCGGCGTGCAGGTCGATGCCGCCTCAGGCAGAGCTGGCCTTGGCGAAGCGCACCAACATGTCCTGGAGCCAATCGAGGCGACGTTCCTCATGGATGGCCTCGGCCAACTGTCGTTGTCGGCGCACCTCCGGTGCCGTCATGATCTGTGTGGACACGTCCGCCACCGCCAGGGCGACGTGCAGCGGGCTGGCACCGCCTGGGGGAGTCTGCGGTCGGGGGCGGCATCCCCCTCCTCATCCCACGGCACCCATGGGACCCATTGCACCCCATTTCTCGTGTACATCTGCAACCACCGCGATCCATCCGGCTTGGTGGTTTTGAGAATCGTGGATCCGGAGTTATCAGCCATCTGCTCTCCCCTCATCGAATAGGTGAGGCCAGACGACGACGACGGACTCCCCTGAAGCAGACCCTTGAGGGAGACGCCACGGCAACCGCGTTGAGCACGCCGGTCTCTCCCTCCCCATGGACGGAGAGAACCTCTCGCGGTGCGCATGAGGTTCAGTGTCGGGCCGGCCAGGCGGTCCGACCGAGCCGAGTGCCGGACCGCTGCCTCAGCCGCGCGTGACCTCGCGGACGAAGCCGCCCTGCGCGTCCGCGGTGTAGACGATCCGCACATGCTGCTGGTCGGCGGGCGAGCCCTGCCAGAACTCGACGCGCTCGGGACGGACCGTCCACAGGCGGGCACCCTCGGGAAGCTCGGCGGTGCTGACGGCGCCGCGCACGCGCACGGCGCGCAGGGCGGGCTGCCACCAGAAGTTCAGCGCCGCGGACGGGTGTGCGGCCACCTGGGCGGCCTTGCCCGTGGCCCCGTGGCCGGCCACGGAGAACCCCTGCTCATCGGCGGCCTGCAGGATGACGGTGCGGGCGTCCGGGTGGTCGTGGGCGTCCACGGTGGCGAAGGTGACGGTGGTGGCCTCCGGCACGCCCCCCTCCACGGCCTCGCGGATCCAGCGGTGGAACTGCTCGATCGGCTCCGCGGCGAGGGAGTCGACGTCCAGGGCGGGGGCGGTGCCCGTCATGAACGGGACGGAGGACAGGTCGAACGGCTTATACGGGCTCATGGCCTCATGCTAGCGACGCCGGCCCGCGCCGTCCGGGGTCCGCTGCCCCGTCGCCTGCCCCGGACGCGCGGACGCCCCCGGCTCCCTGACGGGAACCGGGGGCGTCCGCCCCGCGCTCGATCGGGGCGCTGAGTGCTCAGCTCACTTCGCGAGCTTGGCGATGATCGCGTTGAGCGTCTCGGAGGGGCGCATCACGCTCGAGACCTTCTCCATCTCCGGCGAGTAGTAGCCGCCGATGTCGGCCGGCGCTCCCTGGACGCCGTTGAGCTCGTCCACGATCTTCTGCTCGTGGGCGGCGAGCTCCTCGGCGATCGGCTTCGCCGCGGCTGCCAGCTCGGCGTCCTCGGTCTGTTTCGCCAGCTCGCGGGCCCAGTACAGCGCCAGGTAGAAGTGGCTGCCGCGGTTGTCCAGCTCGCCGACCTTGCGCTGCGGGGACTTGCCCTCGATCAGCAGGGTGCCCGTGGCGGCGTCGAGGGTGTCCGCCAGGACCTGCGCGCGGTGGTTCTCGTTCGCGACCGCCTCGTGCTCGAAGGACACGGCCAGCGCGAGGAACTCGCCGAGGGAGTCCCAGCGCAGGTGGTTCTCCTCCACCAGCTGCTGCACGTGCTTCGGGGCGGAGCCGCCCGCACCGGTCTCGAACAGGCCGCCGCCGTTGAGCAGCGGGACGACCGAGAGCATCTTCGCGGAGGTGCCCAGCTCGAGGATCGGGAACAGGTCCGTGTTGTAGTCACGCAGCACGTTGCCGGTCACCGTGATGGTGTCCTCGCCGCGGCGCATGCGCTCCACGGTGAACTTCGTGGCCTCCACCGGGGACATGATCCGGATGTCCAGGTCCTCGGTGTCGTGCTCCTTGAGGTACTCCTCGACCTTCGTGATGAGCTCGCGGTCGTGGGCGCGGGTCTCGTCCAGCCAGAACACGGCCGGGGTCTGGGACGCGCGGGCGCGGGTCACGGCCAGCTTCACCCAGTCGCGCACCGGGACGTCCTTGGTCTGGCAGGCGCGCCAGATGTCGCCGGCCTCGACCTCGTGGGAGAGCAGGGTCTCCCCGGCGGAGTTCTTCACGGCCACCGTGCCCGCGGCGTCCATGATGAACGTCTTGTCGTGCGAGCCGTACTCCTCGGCCTTCTGCGCCATGAGGCCCACGTTCGGCACGGTGCCCATGGTGGTCGGGTCGTAGGCGCCGTTGGCCCTGCAGTCGTCGATCACGGCCTGGTAGACGCCGGCGTAGGAGGAGTCCGGGATGACGGCCAGGGTGTCCTGGGTCTGGTCGTCCTTGTTCCACATGCGGCCGGAGGTGCGGATCATGGCGGGCATGGAGGCGTCCACGATCACATCGGAGGGCACGTGGAGGTTGGTGATGCCCTTGGCGGAGTTCACCATGGCCACGTCCGGGCCGTTCTCGTAGGCGGCGGCGATGGCGGCGCGCACACCCTCGGCGGTCTCGGCGTCGAGCTGGTCCAGGCCGCCCTCGATCGCGGCCAGGCCGTTGTTCGGGTCCAGGCCGGCGGCGGCCAGCTGCTCCCCGTACTGCGCGAACAGGTCGGCGAAGTAGGCCTTCACCACGTGGCCGAAGATCACCGGGTCGGACACCTTCATCATGGTGGCCTTCAGGTGCGCGGAGAACAGGATGCCCTCCTCCTTGGCGCGCGCCACCTGCTCGGCGAGGAACGCGTCCAGGGCCTTGGCGGACATGAACGTGCCGTCCACGACCTCGCCCGCGAGGACCTTCAGGCCCTCCTTGAGGACCTTCGTCTGACCGTCCTTGCCCGTGAACTCGATGGAGAGCACGTCGTCGGCCGGCAGGGTCACCGACTTCTCGTTCGCGCGGAAGTCGTTCTCGCCCATGGTGGCGACGGCGGTCTTGGAGTCCTTGCTCCACTCGCCCATCGAGTGGGGGAACTTCTTGGCGTAGTTTTTCACGGCCTTGGGGGCGCGGCGGTCCGAGTTGCCCTCGCGCAGCACCGGGTTCACGGCGGAGCCCTTGACGGAGTCGTAGCGCGCCTTGGCGTCCTTCTCCTCGTCGGTCTTGGGCTCGTCCGGGTACTCGGGGAGCGCGTAGCCGTCGGCCTGCAGCTCCTTGATGGCGGCGCGCAGCTGCGGCACGGACGCGGAGATGTTCGGCAGCTTGATGACGTTCGCCTCGGGGGTCTTCACCATCGCGCCGAGCTCGGCGAGGGCGTCCTCGGTGCGCTGGTCTTCCGGGAGGACGTCCCGGAACGCGGCCAGGATGCGGCCGGCCAGGGAGATGTCCCGGGTCTCCAGCTCGACGCCGGCGGTGCCCGCGTACGCGCGGACGATCGGCAGCAGGGAGGCGGTGGCCAGCATGGGCGCCTCGTCGGTCAGCGTGTAGATGATCTTCGACATGCGGATGCTCTCTCCTTCGCTCAGGACGCGGTCCGCGCCCCTCGAGAGTCGTGGATGCAGTGTTTCTGCCGTCACTCTACCGGCGCGGCATGTCGCGCCACAGAGTGCGTCCTCCCGGCCGGCGAGGCACCCGTCAGGGCCGGGCGGGACCGTCCGGGTCACCGGGGGTGTACCAGTCCGGCCGCTCCCCCGCCGGCGGGGGCGACGCCGGCGGCTCCGTGCGCAGAGCCGCCGCGGACCCCGCCCCGCGGGCGTACGCCGCGCCGAGGCGAGCGGCGTGCTCCTCCTGCTCGCGGAGGCGCTCCTGCGCGCGGGCCCCCGCGGTGAACGAGGTGACGGCGCCCAGCGCGGTGACGACGGCGAACGCCACACCCATGAAGCCGAAGAACGTGCCCCACGAGCTCAACGCCGCCGCGACCCCGACGGCCAGCAGCAGCCAGCCGACGGCCCCGGACACCGCCCACGGCCGACCCTGCACCCGGCGACGGCCCGCATGGGCCAACACCTGCGTGGCCACGCCCCCGAGCACGAGGCACGCGAGCAGCCCCAGCCACCCGGAGCCGATCAGGAACCCGGTCATCCCCTGGTCCACACCCATCATGGGCACATCGTCGCACCGCCCGGGCCCGGGCGCCAGGGCCGGGTCCGGGGCCGCGCGGGACGTCCCCGCGTCGGGCACCCGGGAGGGGTCAGCCGTGGAAGAAGTGCCGCGCCCCCGTGAGGTACATCGTGATCCCGGCGGCCTCCGCCGCGGCCACGACCTCCTCGTCCCGGACGGAGCCGCCCGGCTGGACGACGGCGCGCACGCCGGCGTCGATCAGGATCTGCAGGCCGTCCGCGAACGGGAAGAACGCGTCCGAGGCGGCGACCGCGCCGCGGGCCCGCTCCGGAGCGCCCGCGCCGGACACGTTCGCCGCGCCGCCGGCGGTGGTCACGTCCTGGCCGCCGGTCTGCGCGGCGCCCAGGGTGTTGGCCCGTTCCACAGCCAGGCGGCAGGAGTCCAGGCGGTTGACCTGGCCCATGCCGACGCCGACCGTCGCCCCGTCGTGCGCCAGCAGGACCGCGTTGGACTTGGCGGCGCGCACCGCGCGCCACGCGAAGGCCAGGTCGGCGAGCGTGGCCTCGTCCGCGGCCTCGCCGGCGGCGAGGGTCCAGGTCGAGGGGTCGTCGCCGTCGGCGTCCACGGCGTCGGCGATCTGCAGGAGCATGCCGCCGGAGACCTGCTTGGCCTCCACCCCGTCCTGCGCGAAGCCCTCGGGCAGGGCCAGCAGGCGCAGGTTCTTCTTGGCGGTGAGCACCTCGAGGGCGTCGGCGTCGAAGGAGGGCGCCACCACCACCTCGGTGAAGATGCCTTGGACCTGCTCGGCCATGGCGCGGGTGACGGGGCGGTTGGCGGCGATCACGCCGCCGAACGCAGACACGGGGTCGCACGCGTGGGCCTTGGCGTGGGCCACGGCCACGTCCTCGCCCTCGGCGGCCACGGCCACACCGCACGGGTTGGCGTGCTTGACGATCGCGACGGCAGGGGCGGCGTGGTCGAACGCGGCGCGCACGGCGGCGTCGGCGTCCACGTAGTTGTTGTAGCTCATGGCCTTGCCGTGCAGCAGCTCGGCCTGGGCCACGCCCGGGGCGGCCTCCCGGTCCACGTACAGCGCCGCGGGCTGGTGGGGGTTCTCGCCGTAGCGCAGGGTCTCGGCGCGCTCGAGCGCGAAGCCCGCGTAGGGCGGGAAGACGGGGGCGGCCGGGGCGTCGTCGTCCCCGAAGTGGGCCGCGGTCCATGCGGCCACGGCGTTGTCGTACGAGGCCGTGTGCGCGAAGGCCAGCGAGGCCAGGCGCCGGCGCGTGCGCAGGTCGAACCCGCCGCGCTGGGCGGCGGCCACCACGTCCCCGTAGCGGGCCGGGTCCACCACGACGGCGACCGACGCGTGGTTCTTCGCGGCGGCGCGCACCATGGAGGGCCCGCCGATGTCGATCTGCTCGACGACGGCGTCCTCGTCCGCCCCCGAGCGCACCGTGTCGACGAACGGGTAGAGGTTGACGACGACCAGGTCGAAGGGCTCCACCTCGAGGTCGGCCAGCTGCGCCACATGGTCCTCGCGACGGCGATCCGCCAGGATGCCGGCGTGCACGCGCGGGTGCAGGGTCTTCACGCGCCCGTCCAGGCACTCCTGGAACCCGGTGACGTCCGCGACCTCGGTGACGGGCACCCCCGCCGCGGCGATGCGCTGCGCGGTGGAGCCGGTGGACACGAGGGAGACGCCCGCGGCGTGCAGGCCCGTGGCGAGCTCCTCCAGCCCGGTCTTGTCGTACACGGAGATGAGGGCCCGCTTCAGGGGGACCTCGTCCAGGACGGTGGTGGCGGGCTGGGCAGAGGACACGGGGGCTCCTTCACGCGGGTCGAACGCGGTGCGCGCCACGGCACGGCACGTGCGCGGGCGCCTTCCGCAGGCCGCGGACCAGTCTAGGCGGACGGCGGCGCATAATGGCCGGTGACCGGCCCGGACTCCCGCGGGCCCGCCGCTCGGAGGCCCCCTCGTGTCCTCGTCCGCCCGCCCCTCCCCCGCCGCGCCCGCCGTGACCGGCGAGACCGTGGTCCAGGAGCTGCCCTGGCGCTGGTCCGTCCAGGGCCGCATCTTCCTCATCGGCGGCCTCGGCTTCATGTTCGACGCGTGGGACGTGACGCTCAACGGCGTCATGATCCCGCTGCTGACCGAGGAATGGGGACTGTCCAGGGCGGACGCCGCCTGGATCGGCACCGCCAACCTGATCGGCATGGCCGTCGGGGCGTTCGTGTGGGGCACCATCGCGGACCGGATCGGCCGGAAGGCGGCCTTCACGTGGACGCTGCTGATCTTCTCCGTCTTCACCCTGGCCGGCGCGCTCACGGACTCCCTGCTGTGGTTCGCCGTGTTCCGCTTCCTCGCGGGCATCGGTCTCGGCGGCACCATCCCCGTGGACTACGCCCTCGTCGGGGAGTTCACCCCGAAGCGGCTGCGCGGCCGGGTGCTGACGGCCATGGACGGCTGGTGGCCGATCGGCGCCGCCCTGTGCGGCGTGGTCTCGGCCTGGCTCGTGGGCACGTGGGGTGACTGGCGCCTGCCGCTGCTGGCCATGGTCCTGCCCGCCCTGCTCGTGTTCCTCGTCCGCCTCGGCATCCCCGAGTCCCCACTGTACCTGATGAGCCGCGGCCGGGAGGTGGACGCCCGCCGTGTGATCGACGGCATGGTGGAGCGCACCGGAGCGGAACGCCGCGACTACGTGATGCCCGCCGTGGAACCGCGCCGGTCCGGCGCCGGCAGCGCCCTGACCTCCCAGCTGGCCGCCGTCTGGCGCTTCTCCCCGCGCATCACCGCCGCCGCCTGGCTGCTGTTCGTGGCGATCATGCTGATCTACTACATCGCCCTGCAGTGGCTGCCCACGTTCCTCATCGAGGCGGGCTTCGAGCAGTCCCGCGCGTTCATCACCACCTCCGGCATGGCCGCCGCGGGCCTCGTCGGCGTGGTGGTCTCGGCGGTCCTGGTCGAGGTCACCGGCCGACGGTGGCTGCTGGGGGTGAGCGCCGTCGTCGCCGCGAGCCTGCTCGTGTGGCTGGCCTCCGTCCTGGGCGTGCCGGGGGCGGCCCTCCCGCTCGTGCTGGCGTACGGGTTCGTCGTGCAGATCGCCATCCCCGTGCTCTACACGTACGTCTCCGAGCTGTACCCGACGACGCTGCGCGCCTCCGGCTTCGGCTGGGCCTCCGCGGCGTCCCGCGTGGGCGCGGGCCTGGGGCCCCTGTTCTTCGTGGGGACCCTGGTGCCGGCCCTGGGCCTGCCGGGCGCCTTCGCCGTGACCGCGGTCCTGGTGCTGCTGGCCGTGGCCGTGATGTTCGCGTGGGCCCCGGAGACCCGCGGACGCGCGCTCGAGGTGGCCGAGGACTGAGAGGACGTCCCCGGCTCCGCCGGGCGGTGAACCCGCCCCGGGACGGCCGGCCGGGACGTACCGTGGAGCCATGACCCAGCCCTCCCGTCCGCACCCGGTCCCGCCCACCGTCGTCGTCCAGCAGTCCCGGAACACGCTGATCGGATACCTGCTGTGGTTCTTCCTCGGTCACCTGGGCGTGCACCGCATGTACGTGGGGAAGTGGCTCACGGGCGTCGTCCAGCTCGTGCTGTTCTGGGGCGGCACGGCCACCACCTGGCTGCTGATCGGCTTCATCCCGCTGGGCGTGTGGTTCGTCTGGTGGATCGTGGACGCGATCATCCTGCCCGCCCAGATCCGCGCGAAGAACGACGAGGAGGCCCGGCGGGCCCTCGCCCCCTCCCCGCCCGGGGAGGGGGCGTCGTCGTCCTCAGGGGGTCAGGGGCGGCCGGCGGCGAGCTCGCCGAGCACGCGCAGCAGCAGGGCCCGCTCCTGCACCTTGATGCGCTCGTGGAGCACCTCCTCGGTGTCCGTGTCCAGGACGGGCACGGCCGCCTGGGCCAGGATCGGGCCGGTGTCCACGCCGGCGTCCACCAGGTGCACCGTGCAGCCGGTGACCTTCACCCCGTGGGCCAGGGCGTCCCGCACGCCGTGGGCGCCGGGGAAGGACGGCAGCAGGGCCGGGTGCGTGTTGACGATCCGCCCGGCGAAGCGCTCCAGGACGGGGGCGCCGAGGATCCGCATGAACCCGGAGCACACCACCCAGTCCGGCTCGCGGGCGGCGATCGCGTCCGCGAGCGCGGCGTCCCACTCCGCACGGGAGGCGTGGTCGCCCGGGACCACGGTGAAGGTCTCGATCCCGTGGGCCTCGGCGCGGGCCAGACCCTGGGCCCCGGGGACGTCCGAGCCGACCGCCACGACCTCCACGGGCAGCGCCCCGGAGGCGACGGCGTCGAGGACCGCCTGGAGGTTGGTGCCGGAGCCGGAGACGAGGGCGAGGATGCGCATGGCACCCATCGTAGGGTGAGGGGGTGTCCGCGACCCCGCCCCCTCCCGTGACCCCGCCGGCCCGCCGCCCCGACGGCGAGGACCCGGCACGCACCCGCGTGGGGCGCCGTCTGCTGTGGCAGTCCGCGGCGCTGCTGGGCATGGTGCTCACGTTCATGCTGGCGCTTCCGTGGAAGCTCGTCTCCCCCGCCCTGGCGGTCGTGGCCCTCGTGCTGGGCGTGCTCGTGTGGACCGGCTCCCGCGGCGTGGACCGCTCGGGGACGTCCCGCGCCGCAGCCGGCGCCGGGTCCGCCCTGGCCCTCGTGGGCCTCACGGTGGGCCTCCTCCCGGCGCTGCTGTGGAACGAGACCGCCGCGTTCGAGCGGTGCAACGGCTCGGCGGTGACCGTCCGCGCCCAGCAGGAGTGCGCCCGGGAGTTCACCCGGGTGGTCGAGGAGCGCACCGGAATCGCCCAGCTGGGGGGCTGAGTCCTCCCGCCGGGGATCCGCCCGCGGGCCGGGTCAGTCCCGGGTGCGCCGCGGCCGGGCCCGCGGCACCCGCAGGGGCCGGGCGGACCATCCGGCTCCCGTGGGCGCCCGCCGTTCCGTCGGGACCTCCCGCCGCCCCTCGATCCGCTCCGCCCCACGGGCCGCGGAGGGCACCGGGGCCTCGTCCGGACCGGCCGTCGCGTCCCCGAGGGTGCTCTCGTCGTCGTCCTCCACGTCCCCGTCCTCCCGCCCGACGGCGGTGGACCCGACGCCGCTCCGGCCCGCGCCCAGGGTCGGCAGGCGGAGGCGGCGGTCCTGGCCGTCGGCCTCGCCGCGGGCGGCGCGGGACCCCGAGAACGGCAGGGTGAGGGTGCGCCCGGCCCGCACCGGACGGTCCATCACGGCGAGCGCCACGAGGTAGCCGATCGCGCACCCCAGCGCGGTCCACCCGGCCACCGCGAGGCACACCGGCAGCACCGAGGAGCCGACCTGCGCGAGCGTGCCGACCCCGAAGGTGCCCTGCGTGAGGGCGAGCGGGACCACCAGGGCCACCGCCGTCAGCAGGCCCAGCAGCAGCGACTGGGCGAGGGTGGAGAGGGCGAGCGAGGCCCAGCGGGCGTCCATCCGGCCGGCGAGCCAGTCGTCGAGATGGTTCTCCCCCTCCCGCAGCAGCCACCAGCCTGCGAGTGCCCCGGCCGCCACGGGCACGAGGACGAGCACGGGGAACCACGGCTGCCACGTGGCCGGCAGCGCCTCGAGCACGGGCAGCGCCGGCACCGGGGCCGGATGGGCGCCGAACACCGAGTACAGGCTGTCCGAGCCCACCCGGAAGCCCGGACCCGCGGTCCACGCGAGGGCCCACGCCGTGAAGGTCGGGAGCCAGCCGATCTCCAGCAGGGCGAGCATCAGGCCGCCGACGGGGCCGGCGTCGACCATCTGCTGCGCCCGCACCACGGGCGCCCAGTGCACGGCCAGGGTCACCACCACGAGCAGCGCGTTGAGGGCCACGAGCCCGGCCAGAGCGACGCCGGCGGCCCGGACGAGCGCCCACGCGTAGGTGCCGGCCCACCGCTCGTACTGGGAGCGCCGGGCGATCCGCTCCGTCATGTCCAGGCCGATCAGGTGCGCCCACGTCCCGGCCTCCCGGCGTGCGCCGGCCAGGGCGGCCGCCGTGAACAGCAGGCACGGCAGCAGGACCCCCGGCCACGGGGACACGGTGATCCGGTCCGCGCCCGGCAGCATCGCGCAGGTGAGCGCGACCGCCCCGTACGCGGTCACCGCCCCCGCGAGCGCCTGCCACGCCTGGTCCCGGTACGACGCGCGGGCCAGCCGCCGCCCCGCCCGCCAGCTGAGCCAGGCGGGCAGCAGGGTCAGGCCCCAGGGGACCATCCAGACGGTGCTGACCAGCGCCTGCGCGTCGGCGGCGGGCAACGGGGTGGTGACGGTGACGGGCACCGCGTGCAGACCCAGCCAGAGGGCCCCTCCGGTCTGGACGACGTCCTCGATGCGGGTGCTGGAGAACCCGCCGGTGACCCACACCAGCAGGGTGGGCACGAGGACCGCGGCCAGGCTCGTCAGCGCGGTGACGAGCGCCTCCACCACCCCCTGGAGCCACAGGGGCAGGGGCACGGGGCGCAGCAGGCTCGGGACGCGGGGGTTCACCCGTCTATGGTGCCACCTGGCGCGGAGGCGCCCACCGGACCGGGCCGACGTCGTCCGGCACCGAGAGTTCACCGCCGTGCCACCGGCGGGTCGCCCGCCCCTGACCGCGCCGTGGCCTGCCGCCCCTAGCGTCGGGGCCATGCGCGTCGCCGTGATCGCCGAGTCGTTCCTGCCCCACATGAACGGGGTGACCAACTCCGTCCTCCAGGTCCTCAAGCACCTGCGCTCGCGAGGGGACGAGGCGATCGTGATCGCCCCGGCCGCCTCGTGGACCGCCGGCTGGACCCAGCGCGGCGGCGCCGGGCAGGCGCCGACCGAGGTGGGGGGGTTCCCCGTGGTGGCCCTGCCGTCCGTGCCGATGTCCGGGTACTCCTCGGTCCGCGTGGCCTACGGGACGGTGGCCCGCCTGCGTGGTCTCCTGTCCGGGTTCCGCCCGGACGTGGTGCACATCGCCTCCCCGTTCGTGCTGGGCTGGCGCGCGGTGCAGGCGGCCGAAGAGCTGGGGATCCCCTCGGTGGCGGTGTACCAGACCGAGGTGCCGCGCTACGCCGCGAAGTACGGCGCCCCGTGGCTCGAGGACGTGCTGTGGAACCACGTGACGCGCCTGCACAACACCGCCACCCTCACGCTCGCGCCGTCCTCCTTCACGCTGCGCCAGCTGCACCGCGTGGGCGTGCGCCGCGTGCACCTGTGGGGCCGCGGCGTGGACTCCCAGCGCTTCCACCCCGCCAAACGGGACGAGGCCCTGCGCGCCGAGCTCGCCCCGCGCGGCGAGCGGCTGATCGGGTTCGTGGGCCGGCTCGCGCACGAGAAGCAGGTGCAGGACCTGGCCGTGCTGTCCGACCTGCCCGGCACGCGCCTCGTGGTGATCGGCTCCGGCCCGCTGCGCGAGCAGCTCGAGCGGCAGCTGCCGGGCGCGCACTTCGCCGGGTTCCAGGGCGGGGAGGACCTCGCCCGCCACGTGGCCAGCCTGGACCTGTTCGTCCACCCCGGGGAGTCGGACACGTTCGGCCAGACCCTGCAGGAGGCCATGGCGTCCCGGGTGCCCGTGGTGGCGGTGGGCCGCGGCGGCCCCCTGGACATCGTGGGCTCCTCCCGCACCGGGTGGATCTACGAGCCCGGCCGCCTGGACGAGATGCGGGCCCAGGTGGCGGACCTGGTCTACGACGACGCCAAGCGGGACGCGTTCGCCGAGGCCGCGTGGGCGTCCATGCAGGGGCGCACCTGGCCCGTGCTGTGCGAGCAGCTCCTGGACCACTACGCACATGCGGTCCACATCCAGCGCCGCCGCCGCGGCGAGCTGGCCCGGCGCTTCCTGGACATGCCCGGGTCCCTGGCCGGCCGCGCCGGCCGCGTGCTCGGCTGAGCCGCGGGCACACCCTCGGGTCGGGGCCATGACCGCCTCCGACGTCCTCGACCCGTCCTCCCCGCGCCGCCTCGCCGGACGCACCGTCCGCCCCGTGGGCCTGGGCTGCATGAACCTCGTGCACGGCTACTCCGGCTTCCCGTCGGAGGCCGAGGCCGAGGACCTGCTGGTGCGCGTGGTGGAGGACGGCACGGACCACCTGGACACGGCCACCCTCTACGGCGGAGGCCGCAGCGAGGAGCTCGTGGGCCGCGCCCTGCGGCGGCTCGGTCCGGCCGCCCGCGAGCGGGTGCTGCTGGCCTCCAAGGGCGGCCTGACCCCGGACCCCGACCGTCCGGTGGACGGCCGCCCGGAGGAGGACATGCGCCACCGCATGCCGCGGTTCCAGGAGCCCGCCTGGCCGTCCAACCTCGCCCTGCGGGAGCGCCTCGCCGAGGAGGCCCGCCGTCTCGGCACCACGACGGCGTCCCTCGCCGTCGCGTGGGTCCTCGCCCGGGGCGAGGACGTCGTCGCCATCCCGGGGACCACGTCCTGGGACCACTGGACCGAGGACCGCGACGGGCAGACCGTCCGCCTGACTGCCGACGACGTCGCGCGCCTCGACGCCCTCGTGAACCACGCCACCGTGGCCGGGTCCCGGTACAACGACGCGCAGCAGGCGAGCGTGGACACCGAGTCCTCCCCCTCCTGAGCGGGGCGGGACGGTCGGCCACGGCCGCGGCCTGCTCCGCGGGGGTCGTGCAGGTCACATTCGCCGGAGGCGGAACACGGCCTGCCACACTGGCACCGATGTCCCCGTCCCCGGGGGTCACGGCAGCGTCGCCGGGCACGGGCCCCCTCGCCCCGACGGACGCACCCGTGCCTCACACGGACCGACGACGTCCCCAGCACGGGGCGTCCGACGAGTGGAGGTAATCCCATGCATCAGGCCCTCGAGACCCTGCGCGACCAGGTCTTCGCACGCAACCCCGGCGAGGCCGAGTTCCACCAGGCAGTGTCCGAGGTGTTCGCAGCCCTGGACCCCGTGGTGGAGCGCCACCCGCAGTACGTGGAGGCCGGCATCCTGCACCGGATGTGCGAGCCCGAGCGCCAGATCATCTTCCGTGTCCCGTGGGTGGACGACGCCGGCGTGGTGCAGGTCAACCGCGGCTTCCGCGTGGAGTTCAACTCGGCGCTCGGTCCGTACAAGGGTGGCCTGCGCTTCCACCCCTCCGTGTACCTGGGCATCATCAAGTTCCTGGGCTTCGAGCAGATCTTCAAGAACGCCCTGACCGGCATGCCGATCGGCGGCGGCAAGGGCGGCTCCGACTTCAACCCGGCCGGCCGCTCCGACGGGGAGGTCATGCGCTTCTGCCAGTCCTTCATGACGGAGCTGCACCGCCACATCGGCGAGCACACGGACGTGCCGGCCGGCGACATCGGCGTGGGCGGCCGCGAGATCGGCTACATGTTCGGCCAGTACAAGCGCCTGACCAACCGCTTCGAGGCCGGCGTCCTCACCGGCAAGGGCCTGACCTGGGGCGGCTCGCTCGTGCGCACCGAGGCCACCGGCTACGGCGCCGTGATGTTCGCCGACTCCATGCTCCGCACGCGGGGCGAGTCCATGGACGGCCAGCAGGTCCTGATCTCCGGCTCCGGCAACGTGGCCATCTACGCCGCGGAGAAGGCCGCCGCCCTGGGTGCCACCGTGCTGACCGCCTCGGACTCCGCGGGCTACGTGGTGGACCCCGCCGGCCTGGACCTGGAGCTGCTCAAGCAGATCAAGGAGGTCGAGCGCGGCCGCATCTCCGAATACGCGGAGCGCCGCGGCGGCGCCGCCCGCTATGTGGCCGGCGGCTCCGTGTGGGACGTGGAGGGCACGGTGGCGCTGCCGTGCGCCACCCAGAACGAGCTGGACGAGGCCGCAGCCAAGGGCCTGGTGGAGCACGGAGTCAAGGCCGTGGCGGAGGGCGCCAACATGCCCACCACGGAGAAGGCCACCGAGCTGTTCCTCGAGGCCGGCGTGCTGTTCGGCCCGGGCAAGGCCGCCAACGCCGGCGGCGTGGCCACCTCCGCACTCGAGATGCAGCAGAACGCGTCCCGCGACTCGTGGGACTTCGACTACACCCACGAGCGCCTCGAGAAGATCATGCGCGACATCCACGACCGCTGCGTGGAGACCGCGGAGGAGTACGGCACGCCGGGCAACTACGTGACCGGTGCGAACATCGCCGGCTTCATCAAGGTGGCCGACGCGATGCTCGCGCAGGGCATCGTCTGATCCCTGGCCCCGCGCGTCACACCTGGCCGAGCCCCTGCGACATCACCGCCGTTCCGACCGGCGGGGATGTCGCAGGGGGTCGGTCGGCCGGGGGGACCCGGCGGAGTGTCGCTCCGCCCCGGTCAGCCCGCCAGCGCCGCCCGCTGCTTCGCGGTGAGCCGCACGGGGCGGCCGGTGTCGCCGTCCACGAACACCATCACGGAGGCGGCGGTGGCGCAGAGGGTGTCGTCCACGCCGTCGTAGAGCTCGTAGCGCACCTCCACGGACACCGCCTTCACCGCGGCGACGCCGACGCGCACCCGCAGCGGCACCGGCCGGTACGGCATCTGCGCGCGGTACTTCACGGTGTGTTCGGAGACGAACGTCCGCACGCCGGGAGCCACGCCCTCGAGCAGGTCGATCGGGGCGGTCCCGCCGCCGCCGGCACCCGTGTTCGCGGGCACCCCGAAGGCGGCGACGCGGGCCTCCTCCAGCACCTGCACCACGGCGATGTTGTTCACGTGCCCGTAGGCGTCCATGTCCGCCCAGCGCAGCGGGACGCGGACCTCCACCCACCGGCCGGCGCCGTCCCCGCCGGAGGCGCCGTGCGTCGTCGTGCCGCTCATGCCCGTGCCCCGTCCGTCTTCAGGACTGGGCCGAGACGTCCACGTCCCGGGCCTGGTCCTGATCGGCGCCGGTGCCGGGCAGGGCGTGATCGCCGGTTCCCTGACGACCGGCACGGGCGGCCTTCGCGGCCTCGTCCTCGCCGAGGATGTCCTCGAGCCAGCCCTCGGGGTGGACGTCCACGAAGTCCACGGGCAGGATGCCCAGCTCCTCCAGCTGGTTGGACAGGGCGGCGCCGTCCGGGCCGTAGCACCACGGGATGCCCGGGGTGGAGTGGCGGGTGTCCTCCGCGCGGCCGCCTGCGAGCAGGGCCTCGGAGGGGGTGAGCTGGCGGATGACGATCGCCTTGACCTTCTCCGGGTGCTTCGTGGCGAAGTCGGCGTAGATCTCGGGGTCGTGCTGGCCGTCGTCGCCCACCAGGATCCACTGCATGTCCGGGAACTCCTGGGCGAGGCGTTCGAGCTGGGTGACCTTGTGCTCCTGGCCGGAGCGGAACCAGCGGTCCTTCGTGGGGCCCCAGCTGGTGAGCAGCAGCGCGCCCAGCGGGTACAGGTTGCGGCCGAGGAAGCGGGTGAGGGTCTGCGCCACGTTCCACGCGCCCGTGGAGAGGTAGATGACCGGCGCCATCGGCTCGGCCTCGGCGATGCGCCGCAGGAGCACGGCCATGCCGGGGGTGGGCGTGCGGGCGTGCTCGTCGATCACGAACGAGTTCCACGCCGCCAGCAGCGGGCGCGGCAGGGAGGTGACCACCACGGTGTCGTCGATGTCGGAGACCAGACCGACCTTCGCCTCGGGCGAGGTGATGTAGAGGTCCATGGTGACCTCCTCTTCGCCGCCCACGCAGAGGGTCGCGGTGCGCCACCCCGGCTCGAGGTCCACGTCCAGGACGACGTCGACGACGCCCATCCGGTCCGCGCGCACCGTGGTCGTGAGGTCGCCCACCTGCACCTGCACCTGCGCGTAGGCCATGGGCGGGGCCACGAAGTTGCGCCAGCCGTGGACGCCGTCCGCGACGACCTTGGAGAGGCGGCGGCCGTTGAGGAAGTCCGCGTCGTTCGCGATGACCACGCGGGAGAGGATCCGCACCCACGAGGTGCTGCCGTAGCCCGTGAACGCCATGAGCGTGGGCACGTAGCCCTTCTTCAGGGCCCGGGAGCGGTGCCAGCGGTTCCAGGACTCCTGGAGGTGCGTGGCGAGGTTCTCGGCGGTGGTGGGCCCGCCGTCCGTGGCCAGGCGCTGGCGACGGGCGGGACCGGATTGGGCGGCGGCGGAGGCGGAGGGCGCGGACATGGCACCAGTATCACGCACGAGAGGACACGCATTCATGATCCTGCAGGGGAAGAGCACGCCCGGAGTCCGTTCGCGGAGGCAGGTCACCGGCGCCGAGGGGTTCGGCACTCGTGCGCGGCTGGCCCCCGAGGCGTCACGCCGCGCACACTTCAGACCATCGACCGCACCCCGTGGAGGACCTCACAATGATGGATGACGACGTTCAGCGCCGCGAGCTCGTGCTCGAGCGAGCCCATGAGTGGGCCGACCTGCTATACGGGGTGAACAGGCTACGTGTCCTGGAGGCGAGGGCCGAGGCGGCCCATGAGGATGCGGTCCCCTCGGTCCGATTCGACGTCGGCCGGGATCCGGACGAGGGTGCCCCGATGTGGCGCCTCATCGCTCCGACCGAGGGCCTGCTGCGTGAGCTGAAGGTGAGCCGCCGGCGCTCCGGCTTCCTCTCCCATTGGGACGACCTGATCGACGAGGAGCCGGCTCTGGAGCAGATCGTCGCTCTGACCCGTCAGGTGGAGGACGAGGCGCTCGCGTTCGGCCGGCTCTGCACCTCCGGGGAGGCCGCTGCGGCGCGAGCCGCTGTCGAGGCGCTGGAGACGGCTCTCGACAGGCTGGAGGACTCGGATCTCAGGGAGGACCTGGAAACCCTGACGGACGTCGCCACCACGGCTGTCCAGGACGGAGACGTCGTCGGGGTGGACTCCGCCATCGACCTTCTGTGCGGCGAAGATGACGACGCGGTGGCCGTCCCCCGTCGGCTCACCCTGCGAGCCCCCGACAGGGCCGCTCACGCACTCGCAGTGCTCGAACACACCGCGGCGTGGCCCTGGCCGCCGTCATCGTCCTCAGAGTCGAGTCGCGTCGCCGCCACCGGCAGGCAGAAGAGGACGGTGGCTGGTCGGCGTCACGGTCCCACCGCGACGTACTGCCGGGCCCATCGCGACGCGTGCGACCTCCTCGAACGCCATCCTCTGGCTCTGTTCCGCTCCGTCCACTGCTGGGTGCGTGGTCTCCAGCTGATGGAGCACTACTGGGACCACACGCTCCTGCGCGACATCTCCTCGATCCCGCCGGAGACGTTCGAGGAAGCGGCGGTCGTCATCGTCCAGGCCGGGGCGGGGTCGGCCGACGAGGGCGTCCGGCTCCTCGAGCAGCTGGCCGCCGCAGACCGCTCCTTCGAGCTCCTCCTCGACCCGCTGCATTGGCTGTGGGACCACGAGACCCTCGCGGTCCAGGCCATCAGCGCACTGCAGGAGATCTCCATCGAGTCCGCAGAGCGGCACTACGAGGCACTGACTGACGCGCTCGCCCCCTACAGTGCAGAATCCGCGAGCCGGGTCGCTCCACCGTCAGACGAGGCGGGCGGATCCGCCGTGGCCTCAGGAGCCATCACGCGCGCCGCGGCCTCCTGCTCCCCCCTGCCACCACAGCTCTTCAAGCGGGTCGACGCCGCCCGTCAGGGCCTGGAGGTCGCCGAGGAGGCGCTGGTCGAAGGGCCGTGCCGCATCTGGGCGCACCAGCCACTCGTCCCGACGCTCCGTCGCCACCACGGCCGCCGCATCCACCCCGACGGCCCCCTGGAGCGTGCCCTGCGTGTGTGTGAGATGAGCCGCACGCCCCTCTCGCTCTGGGACGCCATGGCGCCACACCCCGGACTCGCCCGCCAGTTCGACTCCCGTCGTCCGGAGGAGTGGTCGGCCCTGACCGAGGCCGCCGCCGACGCGGCCGGCGCAGTGACCGACCACATCGGCCTGATCCTGTTCGACCCGGCCAACCAGGACTACCTCGTCGAGGTGACCCGCTGGGCCGTCGTCGCGAAGGCTCAGGAGGCCCTCGACCGCGCCAGGGTGCCGATCGCCCTCGTGGAGGGGCTGCGTGGGATCGGCGGCGCCACGCCCCCGACCGCCGGAGCGATGTCCTGGGAGTCCCGCCGAGCGCTCGCCGAATGCACGCTCGCCGATCTCGTCCGCCTGGAGGGGGTCCTCGAGGACCTCTCCGTCGACCTGCGCCTGCTCGGTCTCACGGACGAGGTGCTCGCGGCCCACGTCACGGCCGACCCCGAGCGGGCGGCACGGTTCCTGGGAGAGTTCGTCCTCATCGACACGGGCCTCCAGGAGCAGATGGTGGAGGCCGCGGGGTGCGAGACGCTCCTCCCCGTCGAGTCGCCAAGACGGCGCAGCGTGCGTGGGCTCGTCTTCCACGGCTCCCTGGAGTCGGAACTGCGTCACTACTGAGCCGCCCGTCATGACCCGCCCCCGCGCGTAGGCTGACCGCATGACCGCCGCAGCGGGGTCCGCGCCGACCGCCTCCACGTCCCCCTCCCCCGCCGCGCTGCGCCGGATCGCCCTCGAGGCCGCCCGCGCGGTGGCTCCGGCCCTGGCCGCGGCGTTCCGCACCCCCGACGCCGCCGCCACCACCAAGCGCAACCACCATGACCTCGTCACCCAGCACGACCGTGCCACGGAGGAGGCGCTGATCGCCGCGCTCACCGCGGCGGTGCCGGGCAGCGCGGTGCTCGGCGAGGAGACCGGCACGACCGTCGCCTCGCCTACCGACACCGCGCCGGAAGCCGGCGCCGCCCCCCGCGTGCGGTGGATCGTGGACCCGATCGACGGCACCTCCAACTTCACCCACGGCTTCGCGATGTTCTCCGTCTCGATCGCCGCCGAGGTGGACGGGGAGGTGGTGGCCGGCGTCGTGCTGGACCCGGCCAACGGCCTCGAGTTCTCCGCGGACGACGCCGGCGCGTGGCTCGGCGAGGCACCCCTGCCCCTGCGCGCCGCCCCCGCGGGCGGCGAGCGCGCACTCAACCTGGTGACCTCCTACCCGGCGGCGGAGGCCCTGCGCCGCGAGGGCGAGGACGCGCTGCGCCGGTTCGCGGAGCTCGTGGACGCGTACGCCACGGTCCGGCGCACCGTGTCCGGAGCGCTCGAGCTCGCCTTCACCGCGGCCGGCTGGGCGGACGCCACGCTCGCGGTGGACACGAACCCGTGGGACGTGGCCGCCGGGCAGCTCCTCGTGGCCCGCGCCGGGGGCACGCTGACCGCCGCCGACGACGCCGGCCCCGCCCCCGCCACGCCACCGCACCTGGCGCGCCACCTGCTGGCCGTGGGGCCGGACCGGGAGGCCCCGACCGCCCACGCCGTGCTGGCGGGCCTGGCCGCGCACCGCGCGGCGGGACAGAATGTGGGGGACACCACCGACACCGACGAGACCCGGGAGGTCGCCCCATGACCGAGCACACCACCCCCTCGATGCAGCGCCCCGACCCCGCCGTGGGGGACACCTCGATGTTCCCGCACCCGGACGGCGAGCCGGTGCTCGCCCTGACGGACGAGCAGATCTGGAGGCTGCTCGGCGGCGTCCGCCACGCCCGCCTCGGCCTGGCCGTGGGCGGCAGTCCGGACATCGTGCCCGTGAACATCCGCACCCACGAGGGTGCCGTCTACTTCCGCACCGCGCCCGGCTCCAAGCTCGCCGAGTTGACCGTCAACCCCACCGTGGTCCTCCAGGCGGACGGCATCCTCTCCGACCAGGCCTGGTCCGTGCTCGTGCACGGCACCGCCCGCCGCCTCGAGACGGAGGCGGAGATCGCCGAGGCCGAGTCCCTCGGCATCCGGCCGTGGGTCCCGACGCTCAAGGACTTCTACGTGAAGGTGGACGTCGAGTCCGTCTCCGGCCGGCACTTCGTGTTCGGCCCGCACCCGGAGCGCGACGGCGTCGACGCCACCGACTGACCCTCAGGCGACGTCGGCGGCCAGGGACCGGCCCGCGGTGCGCCCACTGAAGAGGCACCCGCCCAGGAACGTGCCCTCGAGCGAGCGGAAGCCGTGCATGCCGCCGCCGCCGAACCCGGCGGCCTCGCCCGCGGCGTAGAGCCCGGGGACGGGGCCGCCGAGCTCGTCCAGGACCCGGCCGCTGAGGTCCGTGTGCAGTCCGCCGAGCGTCTTGCGGGTGAGGGTGCGCAGGCGCACCGCCACGAGCGGCCCCGCCGCGGGGTCCGTGAGCCGGTGCGGGGGCACCGCCCGGACGAGCTTGTCCCCCAGGTACTGACGGGCTCGCCGCACGGCGTCCACCTGCGGGTCCACGCCCGCGGCCGCGGCACCGGCCTCGTGCTCGGCCACGGCCTCCCGCACGGCCGCCAGGTCCACGCGCGGCGCCTCGGCCCAGCCGGAGCGCTCGATCAGGGCGTTCATCTCCGTGACGAGCTCCTCCACCGTGTGGGCCCGGACGAAGTCCTCGCCATGGTCCAGGAACGCCCGCACCGGGGCGGGGATGTCCTGCGTGACACGGCCGAGCACCTGACGCGCCGACCGGCCGGTCAGATCCGGGTTCTGCTCCGACCCGGACAGGGCGAACTCCTTGCCGATGATCCGCTCGTTGAGCACGAACCACGTGTGCTCGGCGCCCCCGCCGTGCCGGCCCACCCCCGCGCCGCGGCGGATCTCGCCCAGGGTGCCGAGGGTGTCGAACCCGGGCCACCGCGGGTGCGGCAGACGGTGGCCGGCGGCGTCCAGCCACAGGGAGCTGGGGCCGGGCAGGATGCGGATGCCGTGGCCGGGCCACACCGGGTCCCAGTTGGCCACGCCCTCCGTGTAGTGCCACATGCGGTCCGGGTGCAGCACGTGGGCGCCGGCCTCCTTCGCCGCGCGGATGCCGGAGCCGTCCACGTACGCCGGGACGCCGGAGAGCATGCGCTGCGGGGCGGTCCCCAGGCGCTCGGGCCACACGGCTCGCACCGCCTCGTGGTCCGCGCCGATGCCGCCGGAGGCCACCAGCACCGCCTGGGCCCGCACCTCGAACCCGCCCACCGCCTGCCGGGAGGACGCGGTGCCGCGGGCGCCGTCGTCGTCGGCCAGGCGCTCGCCCCGGACGCCGACGACGGCGCGGTCCTGGGTGATCAGCTCCGTCACCCGGTGGCGGGGCAGGTAGGTGAGGCGGCCGTCGAAGGCCGCGCGCTCGACCACGCGGGCGAACGGCTCCACGATGCCCACGCCCGTGCCCCACGTGATGTGGAACCGGGGCACCGAGTTGCCGCCCACGCCCGGGCCGCCGCCGAACGCGTCGGGGACGCGGCGCTCCGCCCAGCCGACCACCGGGAAGAGCCGGTGCCCGCGCTCGGCGAGCCAGGCCCGCTTCTCCCCCGCCGCGAAGTGCACGTACGCCTCGGCCCAGGCCCGCGGCAGGACGTCCTCGTCGGTGAAGCCGGCGGTGTCCTGCCAGTCGCGCCAGGCCAGGTCCACGGAGTCCCGCACGCGCAGCCGGCACTGCTCCGGGGAGTCCACCAGGAACAGGCCGCCGAAGCTCCACCAGGCCTGGCCGCCCAGGTCCCCGGCGCGCTCCTGGTCCACGAGCACCACCCGGCGCCCGGCCTCGAGCAGCTCGCACGTGGCCACCAGCCCGGCCAGGCCGTGGCCCAGGACCACGACGTCGGCGCGGTGCGGGGCGTCCTCGGCGGCGTGGCGCGGGGCGGCGGGGGCGGGGCGGTGCTGAGTCATGCGTCACAGCGTACTGGCCGCGCCCCCACCCGCGACGGTCACAGCGGCGCCCCCGAGAGGAGCAGCGCGGCCATGGCCGTCAGGCCCAGGCAGGACAGCGCCACCACGAACGCGACCATGCCCGCCGCCGTCCGCCACGCCGGCCGGACCCGCTCGTCCGTGATGCCCGCGGACTGGTGCCCGTACCGGCGGCGCTGGCCCAGCATGATCGCCGCGCCCACCAGGGCGGCCAGGGCGGCGGGTGCGAACGCCCACACGCCGACCTCGGAGTACCAGCGGACGAACATCAGGGCGGTCACGTGCAGGGCGAGCACGGTGCGCCCCCAGCTCATCACCGTGCGCTCGGGCTGCAGCCCGGGGTCCGCGTGGCCGCCCGGCGGGGCCGGCCTCGGCAGCGGGACGCCGGGGACTCGGCGGGGCACGGTCAGCCCATCCGGGCGATCGTCGCGGCCAGCAGCACCACCGTGCCCACCACCACGGCGCCGGCCAGCACCGGCACGATCAGCGGGAGGGGCAGCGGCCGCGCGTTCCGCATGGCCCGCTCCACGCGCAGCCAGCGGACACCGGCTCCGAGGGCGAGCAGCGCGCCGACCACCAGCAGCAGGGCGCTGAGGGTGAGGCGCACGGTCGGCGGGAACATCTCCCCCGTGAACGCCTCCACCGCCACGCCGCCCGCCAGCAGGGCCAGGGACGTGCGGATCCACGCCAGGAAGGTGCGCTCGTTGGCCAGCGTGAAGCGGGGGTCCGGCTCGCGTCCGCCGTCGAGGAGGCGGTCCTCCCACGGCCGGCGCACCGGGGCGTCCGCGTCGGCCTCGCCGGCGGGACCCGGGCTGCTCTGCGCGATCATGCGCCTCATGCTATCCAGCCACGGTCCGGGCGGCGGCGGTATCATCGGCCCCCGGGCGTGGCCTCACGGGCGGCCGCGCACCCGTCCTCCCCGTCCGCCCGGCCCCGCCAGCCGCACGCGGCGCCGCGCCCGCCCCACCATCCGCTCCGGAGGCACCATGAGCACCGCCGTCGACCGTCCCGGACGCCCCGGCGTCGAACCCTCCCGGGAACAGATCCGCCGATGGCGGCGGTATCTCGCCGACGAGATCGCCGAGGGGCAGATCTACCGGGACATCGCCGCCCGCAAGGACGGTGTGGAGCGGGACGTGCTCCTCGGCCTGGCCCAGGCCGAGGAGCGGCACGAGGAGCACTGGCGCCGCCTGCTCGGCCCGCACGCCGCGAACCCGCCGCGTCCGTCCGCGCACCGCATCCTGCTGCGCGCCCTGGCCCGCGTGTTCGGGTCCGTGTTCGTGTTGGCCCTCGCCCAGCGGGCCGAGTCGGACAACCCGTATGCGAAGGACCAGGACGCCACCGAGTGGATGGCCGCGGACGAGCAGATCCACGAGGAGGTCGTCCGCGGCCTGGCCTCCCGCGGCCGCGAGCAGCTCGCCGGGTCCTTCCGCGCCGCCGTGTTCGGCATGAACGACGGGCTCGTGTCCAACCTGGCGCTCGTGATGGGCATCGGCGCCACCGGGGCGGCCCCCTCCGTGGTGCTGTTCACCGGCGTGGCCGGCCTGCTGGCCGGAGCGCTGTCCATGGCGGCCGGCGAGTACGTGTCCGTGCGCTCCCAGCGCGAGCTGCTCGAGGCCTCCTCCCCCACCCAGGTCACGCTCGAGGCCGCGGAGCACCTGGACATCGACCGCAACGAGCTCGAGCTGGTCTACCTGGCCCGCGGCATGAAGCCCGAGGACGCCAAGCACCGGGCCCTCGAGCGCCTCGGCTACCTCTCCTGCGACTGCAATCCCGCGTTCTCCGCGCGGCCCGACGGCTCCCAGGGGCCGGTGGACCACTCCGAGTCGTACGCGGAGATCGGCTCGGCCTGGGGCGCCTCCCTGTCCAGCTTCCTCTTCTTCGCCTCCGGCGCGCTCATCCCGATCCTGCCCTACCTGTTCGGCATGACCGGCGGCCCCGCGCTCGCCCTCTCCGCGGTCCTCGTGGGCCTGGCCCTGCTGTTCACCGGCGGCGTGGTGGGCCTGCTCTCCGGGTCCTCGCCGCTCTGGCGCGGCCTGCGCCAGCTGGCCATCGGCTACGGCGCGGCGGCAGTCACGTACGTGCTCGGCCTGCTGGTCGGCGGCAGCGTCGGCTGACGACCCCGCCCCTCTCCACGCACTTCGGGGGCGAAACCGGGCGCCGTTCCATGAGAACGACACCCGGTTTCGCCCCCGAAGTGATCAGCGGTGTCAGGCCCGCCGATCAGGGACGGCTCAGGCTCAGGCCTGGCCCTGCAGGATCTCGCGCATCAGCTGCGCGGTCTCGGACGGGGTCTTGCCGACCTTCACACCCGCGGCCTCGAGGGCCTCCTTCTTGGCCTGGGCGGTGCCCGAGGAGCCGGAGACGATGGCGCCGGCGTGGCCCATGGTCTTGCCCTCGGGGGCGGTGAAGCCCGCCACGTAACCCACGACCGGCTTGGTCACGTTGGCCTTGATGAACTCGGCCGCGCGCTCCTCGGCGTCGCCGCCGATCTCACCGATCATGACGATGGCCTGGGTGTCCGGGTCGGCCTCGAACGCCTCGAGGGCGTCGATGTGGGTGGTGCCGATCACCGGGTCGCCGCCGATGCCGATGGCGGTGGAGAAGCCGAAGTCGTTCAGCTCGTACATCATCTGGTAGGTCAGCGTGCCGGACTTGGACACGAGGCCGATGGGGCCGGAGCCCGTGATGGTGGCCGGGGTGATGCCCGCGAGGGCCTCGCCCGGGGTGATGATGCCGGGGCAGTTCGGGCCGATGATGCGGGTCTTCGGCTTGCCGTCCGCACCGGTCTTCGACTGCGACAGGGCGAAGAACTCGGCGGAGTCCTGCACCGGGATGCCCTCCGTGATGACCACGAGCAGCGGGATCTCGGCCTCGATGGCCTCGATCGCGGCGTCCTTGGCGAAGGCCGGCGGCACGAAGGCCACGGACACGTCCGCACCGGTCTCCTGCATGGCCTCGGCCACGGAGCCGAAGACGGGCAGCTCGACGGCGTTGCCGTCCTTGTCCTCGTGGGACACGGTGGTGCCGGCCTTGCGGGCGTTCACGCCGCCCACGATGTTCGTGCCGGCCTTGAGCATCAGGCGGGTGTGCTTGGTGCCCTCGCCGCCCGTAATGCCCTGGACGATGACCTTGGAGTCCTTGTTCAGGTAGATGGACATGTCAGTCTTCCCTCGTCTTTCCGAAGCTTCAGTTCGCGGAGTGGGCGAGCTCGGCGGCCTTGTCGGCGCCCTCGTCCATGCTGGCGGCCAGGGTCACGAGCGGGTGGCCGGCCTCGTTCAGGATGCGACGGCCCTCCTCCACGTTGTTGCCGTCGAGGCGCACCACGAGCGGCTTGGTGGCGGCGTCGCCCAGGATCTCGAGGGCCTTGACGATGCCGTTGGCGACGGCGTCGCACGCGGTGATGCCGCCGAAGACGTTCACGAACACGGACGTGACCTGCTCGTCGCCCAGGATGACGTCGAGACCGGCAGCCATGACCTCGGCGTTCGCGCCGCCGCCGATGTCCAGGAAGTTGGCGGGCTTGACGCCGCCGTGCTTCTCGCCCGCGTAGGCGACGACGTCCAGGGTGGACATGACGAGGCCGGCGCCGTTGCCGATGATGCCGACCTGGCCGTCGAGCTTGACGTAGTTGAGGTCGTTGGCCTTGGCCTTGGCCTCGAGCGGGTCCTCGGTGGCCTTGTCCACGAGGGCGGCGTGGCCCTCCTGGCGGAACTCCGCGTTGTCGTCGAGGGAGACCTTGCCGTCGAGGGCGAGGATCGTGCCGTCGCCGGTCTTCACCAGCGGGTTCACCTCGACGAGGGTGGCGTCCTCCTTCTCGAAGACGTCCCAGAGCTTCACGATGACGTCGGCGACGTCGGCGCGCAGCTCCTCCGGGAAGTTCGCCTCGGCGACGATCTTCTGCGCGGTCTCGGCGTCGATGCCGGTCAGCGCGGACACGGGCACCTTGGCGAGGGCCTCGGGACGCTCGACGGCGAGCTGCTCGATCTCCATGCCGCCCTCGACGGAGCACATGGCCAGGTAGGTGCGGTTCGCGCGGTCCAGCAGCACGGAGAAGTAGTACTCCTCGGCGATGTCGGCGCCCTCGGCGATCATGACCTTGTGGACGGTGTGGCCCTTGATGTCCATGCCGAGGATGGCCTGGGCATGCTCGTAGGCCTCGTCGGCGGTCTTGGCGACCTTGACGCCGCCGGCCTTGCCGCGGCCGCCGACCTTCACCTGCGCCTTGACGACGGTGACGCCGCCGATCTTCTCCGCAGCGGCCTTGGCCTCTTCGGGGGTCTCCGCGACGATGCCGGCGAGCACGGGCACACCGTGCTTCTCGAACAGATCGCGCGCCTGGTACTCATACAGGTCCACGGTGTATGTCCTTCTTGGTCGAAGACAATTTCCTGCCGGCACCGCGGGGAGGCCGTGCCGACGCCGGCGCCGCGTGTCCGCGGCCGGGGCCGTGCCGAGGGCAGGACCGGGCGGCGGACGGCGGCGCTCCGCTGGCCACTCTAGACCACGCGAGCAGGCGGATCCGAGGCCCGACGGTCCAAGACGGGCGGGCCGGTCGCCGCCCTGTCAGCCCTCGATGCGCGTCAGCGGCGCGTACCGCAGGAGCAGCCGCTTCTGGGCCCCCGACTCGAGGAACGTCACGGTGGCCACGGTCTTGTCCCCGGCCCCCGCCACGGCGTCCACCCGGCCCTCGCCGAAGGTGGTGTGGGAGACCCGGTCCCCGGGGCTCAGCGCGGCGATCTCCTTCTGCGGCTGCATGCGCGAGGGCGCCTTGCCCCGGACCACCGAGGACCCCACCGTGAGGTCGGCCGGCTCGTCCCCGCGGGTCAGGCGCGCCGGGCGGTTCCCGCCGACGCCGCCACCCGTCGCCCGGTCCCCCCACGCGCCGGACATGGAGCCCCGACGGGAGGAGCCGCCGAACCGGTCGGCGTAGCGGGAGGTGCCGGCCCCGTTCAGGGAGCCCAGCCCGCCGGAGCGGTCCGTGCCCTCGCGCTCCCACTGGATCAGGTCCTCGGGGATCTCCCCCAGGAACTGGCTCGGCGGATTGAACTGGTGCTGGCCCCACAGCGACCGGGCCTCCGCGCGGGACAGGTGCAGGCGCTCCCGCGCGCGCGTCAGACCCACGTAGGCGAGCCGGCGCTCCTCGGCCAGCTCCTTCTCGTCCGTCATGGACCGGGAGTGCGGGAACACGCCGTGCTCCATGCCGGTGAGGAACACCACGGGGAACTCCAGGCCCTTGGCGGTGTGGAGGGTCATGAGGGTCACCTGGCCCTGTTGCTCGGCCAGCGCCTCACCCTCCACGTCCGCGGCCGTGGGCAGCTGGTCGGCGTCCGCGACGAGCGCCACCTGCTCGAGGAAGTCGGAGAGGGTGCCGTCCGGCGTCGTGGTCTCGAAGGCACGCACGACGGCGACGAGCTCACCCAGGTTGTCCGCACGGGACTCGTCCTGCAGGTCCTCGGACTCGCGCAGGGCCGCGAGCATGCCGGACTGCTCGAGGACCGCCTCGAGCACCGTGGCGGGTCCGGCGCCCTCGGCCACCTGGGCGAGGTCGTCCATCATCTGCACGAAGCCCTGCACGGCCTTGAGCGAGCGGGCGGCCATGCCGGGGGCGTGCTCGGCGTCCCGCAGGGCGTCGAAGAACGGGATGCGGTTCCGCTCGGCCCACGCGGCGACGGCGCCCTCGGCCCGGTCGCCGATCCCGCGCTTGGGCTCGTTGAGGATGCGGCGGGTGTTGACGTCGTCCGCGGGGTTGACGATCACCCGCAGGTACGCGAGCGCGTCCTTGATCTCCTTGCGGTCGTAGAACCGGGTGCCGCCGATCACGCGGTACGGGATGCCGCGGGTGACCAGGCGCTCCTCGAGCGCGCGGGACTGGGCGTTGGTGCGGTAGAAGACGGCCACGTCCGCGGGTCGGACCCCCTCCTCGTCCTGGAGCCGGTCGATGGTGGTGGCGATCCACTCGGCCTCCGCCGACTCGTTCTCCGCGGCGTAGCCCACGATCCGTGGACCGGCGCCCTCCGCCGTCCAGAGGTCCTTCTTGCGCCGGTCCGGGTTGTTCGCGATCACCGCGTTGGCGGCGTCCAGGATGGTCTGCGTGGAGCGGTAGTTCTGCTCGAGCTTGATGGTGGCCGCATCCGTGAAGTCCTCCTCGAACTCCACGATGTTGCGGATGTCCGCGCCGCGGAAGGCGTAGATGGACTGGTCCGAGTCGCCCACCACGGTCAGCTCGCCCCCGGCGGTGGCCACGCCCTCGGGCTCCCCGGCCGGGCCGGCCAGCAGGCGGATCAGACGGTACTGCGCGTGGTTGGTGTCCTGGTACTCGTCCACGAGCACGTGGCGGAAGCGCCGGCGGTAGTTGTCCAGCACGCGCGGGAACGCCTCGAACATGTGGACGGTCATGCCGATCAGGTCGTCGAAGTCCAGCGCGTTGGCCTGGCGCAGGCGCGCGGTGTACTCGCGGTACACGGCGGACACGGCCTGGCCCCACGGGTCCGTGGAGGACACCGTGCCGGCGTGCTCGTCCGCGTCCACCAGCTCGTTCTTGAGCGCGCTGATGCGGTTCAGCAGCGCCTTCGGGGCGAAGCGCTTGGGGTCCAGGTCGTGCGCCTTGGCGATCTGCGTGACCAGCCGGAGGCTGTCCGCCGAGTCGTAGATGGTGAACGTGGGCTTCAGCCCGATGTTGGCCGCCTCGTTGCGCAGGATCCGTACCGCCGAGGAGTGGAAGGTGGAGATCCACATGCGGCGGGCGGTGTCCCCGATCAGGCCCGCGATGCGCTCGCGCATCTCCGCAGCGGCCTTGTTGGTGAACGTGATGGCCAGGACCTCGTGCGGGCGGGCCCGCCCCGTGGCCAGCAGCCACGCGATCCGGTGGGTCAGCACGCGGGTCTTGCCCGAGCCGGCGCCGGCCACGATCAGCAGCGGCGAGCCCGTGTGCTGCACCGCCGCCGCCTGCTGGGGGTTGAGCCCCTCGACGAGCCCGGCGGGGGTGAGCCGCCCCGGTGCGGGCGCGCCGGCGTCGTCCCCCCAGGCGCCCGCCTCCGGGTCCACGGCCGCGCGCGTCACCGACGGCGGCACCAGCCCGGGCAGGGCCGTCTCCGGATCCGCGGGGCGGGTCCGGGCGGAGAGGATCGAGTCGCGTCCGAGGGAGGAGAAGAGGTCAGCCATGGCCCGGCCAGTCTAGGCGCGGGCCCGGACACGGCAGCGGGGCCGATTCCCCTGCCGCCGACCCCGCCTGGGAGAATGGAGCCGATCCCCGTCCCGCCCCAGGAGTCCGAAGTGGCCAAGAAGAAGACCAGCAAGCACCGTCGCCCGCAGGCCGGGCCCTCCACCGGGTCGACGGCGGCCCCCGACGCCGGGCGCGACCGCGCCACCCTGCGGGACGTCTCGCCCCGGGAGGACCTGGGCGTCGCGGCGGAGCAGGAGGGCAGCCCGGCCATGCTGGTGATCGCGCTGATCGGCACCACCCTGTTCATCGGCGCCTACTACCACCTGCTCGTCCTGCAGCAGATGACCCAGCTGACCGGCGGGCTGGCGATGCCGGACTCGATGCTGTCCTACGGCACGGACCATGTGGCCGCGCTGACCGGCGTCATGGACGAGGCCGCCCGGGGTCAGCTCAACTGGGTGCACAAGACCGCCGGGGTGATCTTCGCGGTGGCCGTGGCGCTGACGGTGGCCGTGGTGGGCGCTTGGCGCCTGCGCCCGGCCGCCGCGAAGTGGGGCGCGCTGGCGCTGGGCGTGGCGTTCGCCGTCGTGGACGTCTGGGAGGGCCTCGCCATCGAGCAGGCGATCGCCGCGGGCGGTGCCGGGACGGGCGTGGCCGCCGCGCTCACCCTGATCCGCTGGGTCCTGCTGGCCGTGATCGCGGTCGCCGTCGCGGTGATGCTCTGGCGCGGGGGCCGCGGGACGCGAGCCCGCCGCTGAACGCCTCGGCTAGACTCACCCACCGGACCGGATGCGCCGCGGCGCACGGGTCCGCGCCCCAGTAGCTCAGTTGGATAGAGCGACCCTCTCCTAAAGGGTAGGCCGTCGGTTCGATTCCGGCCTGGGGCACCATGTCAGCGGCCCTCAAGTCCCAGCCGGAGCGCTGCGAGGCGCAGGTCCCAGACGCGGAGGGGGCCGGACAGGCCCATGTCATGCAGCAGGGCTTCGCCGCTTTCCGCGATGATCTGAGCACAGACGCGAGCGGCCACAGGCAGCCCCGCGATCGCCCCTGACCCGACGATCCACCAGGCTGCCGCGTCGGGGTCATGGTCGAAACGCGCCAGAGTGTCGGACTCCCACAGGGCGTCGGACTCGAGTCGTCGCTCCACTATCGCGTCCAGGAGTGCGCGCAGGTCCTTCGCATCCTTGGAAGTCTGACCACGGCGGACGTTCCATGCGATGACCTTGAGCAGGGCCAGCGCCTCAGCCGTGGGCACGCGCACCACGCAGTCATGCGCCACCTCGACCTGCATGGCGGACGCGTACGCCTCTGCTTGGCCGCGCACATCCAGCACGATGTCGCGCGCAGGCGAGAAACGAGCTGCTTCCTCCGGGACGTCGATGGACGGGAGCACGTCCACCGGCATGCCTTCGACAGTGAACGTGTACCCCTTCTCATTGACAGGAGTCCCCAGCGCTTGGACCACCGCCCTGTACGACGTGCCAGCCGGGATGCCGACGACCACATCGACGTCCTCAGTCTGTCGCCCCGGCTGCGCTCCGAGCTGCGCGAGCACCGCATCGCGAGCATGGGCGCCGATCACCATGATCTCGGACCCCACACGATGGGAGACCGTGTGAAGCACGGAGGCGATGTCCGCAAAGGGGTCATCCACGGCGGGCCTCCTCATCCAGCACCTGCTCCCCCGCCTCACGCAGTCGAGGGTCCACAGTGCAGAGGAGTTCCGCCGCTGTCAGTAGCGGAGGTGCCGTCGGACCGACCATGAGGAGGCTCTCGTCCCAGAACCGCTCGCGCAGGACCATGTCGGTGGCCTCCGCCGCTGTGCGCAGTCGACCGACCCTGACCACGTCAGCCCACGGCGGACGGTCGAACACGACCACGCCGGTCCCGTTCCGCACGGTCGGCGCCACGGCGTCGCCGGCCAGGGTGGCGTCCGTGCGCTCCATCAAGGTCTCCGCCAGCAGCAGGGGCGGTGTCGGGGCAGTGACGAACCTCGTCGCCAACGTCCCCACGAGCCTTTCTCGATATCCCAACGCCCAGAGGCGTATGAGGTCACCTCGCCGGCCGAGCGCGCGTTGCGGACGACCCGCCGGGACCAGGTAATCCTGCTGACGAAGAGCGTGGAGGGCCTGCTGGGCCGAGCCGACGGAGACCGCGGCGGCTCTGGCGACGTCACGCACGGGCGACTGACGCAGATCCGGCACGCACAGCAGGGCGAAGACCACCCTGAGACCCGATGGCGTGCTGATCCGACCGCCATACCCCCCGTGGACATCGGACCTCCGAGCCGCCGTGGCGCGGCGTCGCCCCTCGACATGGATGAGGAGGCCGGGAGCTCGGATGTCAGCGTTACCGTGGCGGTCCACATAGGCCACGCCACGGTCCCGCAGACGGCGCCCGAGGGCGGCGTCCACGACGGGGAGCAGGAGAAGGTCACCCTCCGTCACGGGCACGATCTCCAGTGCCTCGAGCACACTCGATGACTCCCGACGGGGGTCCACGGCATCCACATCCCCCCAGAGCGCGAGCCGCCGCCGTTGACCAGTGGGGAGAAGGACCGTCTCTCCGGCAGCGTCGGGGACGACGTCCACACCGGCCAGTGCGCGCGCATAGGGAGCGGTCTCCTCCGGGCCCGGGGCTATCCAGCGCATGCGTTCATGCTATCTGAACGTTCAGATGACATGAACAGTCATGTCCCGGAACACCCCTGCGCTCACCCCTGCTCGGCGAACTGCGTGGTGTACAGCTCGGCGTACCGCCCGTCGGCGGCCAGCAGCTCGGCGTGGGTGCCGCGCTCCACGATCCGCCCGCCCTCGAGCACGAGGATCTCGTCCGCGTCCCGCACGGTGGAGAGCCGGTGCGCGATCACCACGGCGGTCCGCCCGGCCAGCGCCTCCCCCAGCGCCTCCTGGATGGCGCGCTCGTTGGTGGAGTCCAGCGCCGCCGTCGCCTCGTCCAGGACCACGACGCGCGGGGCCGCCAGCAGGAGCCGGGCGATGGTCATGCGCTGGCGCTCGCCGCCGGAGAGCCGGTACCCGCGCTCGCCTACCACGGTGTCCAGCCCGTCCGGCAGGGCCTCCACCACACCCCGCAGCCGCGCCCGCTCGACGGCGTCCCACACCTCGGCCTCGGACGCGTCCGGCCGCGCCAGCAGGAGGTTCCCGCGCACGGTGTCGTGGAACAGGTGCCCGTCCTGCGTCACCATGCCGACGGCGTCCTGGAGGTCCCGGAACGCCATCCGACGCACGTCCACGCCGCCGATCTCCACGGCGCCGGAGCTGACGTCGTACAGCCGCGTCACGAGGGAGGCGACGGTGGACTTGCCCGCCCCCGAGGACCCGACGAGCGCCACCGTGCGGCCGGCCGGAATCTCCACGTCGATCCCGTGCAGCACCTCCTCGCCGCCGCGGGTGTCCAGCACGGCCACCTCCTCCAGCGAGGCCAGGGACACCTCCTGCGCGGTGGGGTAGGCGAACCGCACGTCCCGCAGCCGCACGGACAGCGGACCGGCGGGCACGGGCGTCGGCGCGGCCGGCTCCTGGATCAAGGGCTCGAGGTCGAGCACCTCGAACACCCGCTCGAAGGACACCAGCGCGCTCATGATCTCCACCCGGGCGTTGGCCAGGGAGGTCAGGGGCGCGTAGAGGCGCGTCAGCAGCAGCGCCATGGTGACGACGTCGCCCGCGTCCAGCGTGCCCGCGACCGCCTGGAGGCCGCCCACCCCGTACACGGCCGCGAGCGCGAGCGCCGAGACCAGCGTGAGCAGCGTGGTGAACACGGCCTGCCGCACGGAGATGTCCACGCCGGTGGCGCGCACGCGGTCCGCGCGGCGGGCGAACTCGGCCGACTCCGCGCCGGGTTCCCCGAAGAGCTTGATGAGGGTGGCACCCGGGGCGGAGAACCGCTCCGTCATCTGGTCCCCCATGGCCGCGTTGTGCCCGGCCCGCTCCCGGGAGAGCCCGGCCAGGCGCCCGCCCACCCAGCGGGCGGGGATCAGGAACAGGGGCAGGAGGACGAGCGCCAGCAGCGTGATCTGCCAGCTCGTGGCCAGCATGACGCCGAGGGTCAGGGCCAAGGAGACGACGTTGGCCACCACACCGGAGAGCGTCCGGGAGATCGCCGACTGGGCGCCGATCACGTCGTTGTTCAGGCGGGAGACCAGTGCGCCGGTGCGCGTGCGCTGGAAGAACGCCACCGGCATGCGCTGGACGTGGTCGAACACGCGCGTGCGCAGGTCGTAGATGACGCGCTCGCCGAGCCCCGAGGAGAGCCACTTGGTGAACACGCCCACGGCGGCGTCCGCCACGGCCACCAGCGCGATCAGCAGCGCCAGCCGCACGATCAGCCCGGAGTCCCGACTGCCTGTGATCGCGTTGACCACGTCACCGGCCAGCACCGGCGACGCCACCCCGAGCACCGCACCCACCACGGAGGCGACCACGAACACCACGAGGCGCGCCCGGTACTGTGCCGCGAACGCGACCGTCCGACGCACGGTCCCGGGGGCGAGGGCCTGGCCCTCCGCCCCGTCCGTGCCGCGCTGCATCCGCATCATGGACACGCGCGCCGCCGACTCCATGCTCATGGGCCCACCGACCTCTCCGACTCCGCGGTGCGCAGGCGGATCCCGGACGCACGGCTGGTCCAGGCTAACGACGCACGGCCCGCGCGGCGGCGGAGTTCGCCCCGGGCACAGGGGCGGCCGGCGGCGGGACCCGATGACGGCCGGCCCGCCCGGCGGCCGCGCTCACGCCGCCAGCTGCAGCCAGCCCTCCCACGCGGGGGCGGGGCGCTCCAGGCCTCGCAGGCGCCACTGGGCGCCCCGCGGCCGGGCGGGGGTCACGCGCAGGCGCCAGCCGAGGGCCTCGAGGGAGCGGTCCGCCTTGACCCCGTTGCAGCGCAGGCAGCAGGCCACGAGGTTCTCCCACGTGTCCTGCCCGCCACGGGAGCGCGGGTGCACGTGGTCCACCGTGGTCGCGTGGGCGCCGCAGTAGGCGCAGCGATGGCCGTCGCGGCGCAGCACCCCGGCGCGGGTGGCGCCCAGCGGGCGGGCGGCGGGCACCCGGATGTAGCGGTGGAGCAGGATCACGAGGGGCCGGCCCCACTCCCGGCCGGGGCTCACCACCGGGTCCCCGCCGTCCTCGAGGACGCTGGCCTTCCCCGCCGCCACGAGCAGCAGCGCCCGGCGGTCGGAGACCACCGAGACGGGTTCGTAGCCGGCGTTCAGGACGAGTGTGCGCATGACGGGCCTCGGGGGGTGACGGACGGAGCTGCTCTGCCGCCACGGTAGGCCCCGACACGGCCGCGTGCCGCGTGTCGGCGCGCCGCCGTACGGGAACGTCACCGGCGCGTCATCGCCGCATCACGCGGCCGTCATGCCCCGGCCGCCCGGGACGCGGTCAGGCGCCCTCGACCCACACGTGGCCGGCCGTCTCCTCGGAGAGCTCGAGGGCGCCGTCCCCGGCGCCCTCGGCCTGGACGCGCACGTAGCCGGACTCGAGGGCGGGCCGGACCCGCACCTCGGCCCCCGGCACGATCCCGGCGCGGCCGAGCTCGGCCAGCAGAGCGGGGTCCGCCTGCACCCCCTCCGCCAGGCTGCGCACGCGCCAGCGGCCGGGCGTGGCGGCGACGGCGGCGAGCACCTGCCCGGGCAGTCCCATGTCCCGGCTCCACTCCTCCGCGGAGCGGACCTCGGGGCGCGGCGGGATGGGGGTGCCGTAGGGGGTCTCGGTGGGGTTCTCCAGGATCTCGAGCAGCCGGCGCTCCACCTGGTCGCTCATGACGTGCTCCCAGCGGCAGGCCTCGTCGTGGACGTAGGCCCAGTCCAGGCCGATCACGTCCGCGAGCAGGCGCTCGGCGAGGCGGTGCTTGCGCAGCACCGCCACGGCGTGCTCGCGGCCCTCGGGGGTCAGGTCCAGCCGACGGTCCGGGCCGACGTGCACCAGGCCGTCGCGCTCCATGCGCGCCACGGTCTGGGAGACGGTGGGGCCGGAGTGCTCCAGGCGCTCCACGATCCGCGCGCGCAGGGGCGTGATCCCCTCCTCCTCGAGCTCGAGGATGGTGCGCAGGTACATCTCGGTGGTGTCGATCAGGTCCGTCATGCCGCGGCCTCCTCCAGAGCGCTCGTCCCGGACATCCTAGCCAGGGGGGCGGTCACGTGCGCGGCGGCACGGTGCCGGAGGGGGAGGATGGGACCGGCCCGTCCCCGATGCGTCAGGAGCACCCATGCCCTCCCCCGACCAGATCACGATCCCGCAGGACCTGCTACCCCGGGACGGCCGCTTCGGCGCCGGCCCCTCCAAGGTCCGGCCCGAGCAGCTGCAGGCACTGCAGGACGCCGCAGGCCTGCTGGGCACCTCCCACCGCCAGAGGCCCGTGAAGGACCTCGTCGGCTCCGTGCGCCACGGGGTCGCGGAGCTCTTCTCCGCACCGGAGGGCTACGAGGTGGTCCTGGGCGTCGGCGGATCCACCGCCTTCTGGGACGCCGCCGCGTTCTCCCTGGTCCGCTCGAAGGCACAGCACCTCTCCTTCGGCGAGTTCGGCGCCAAGTTCGCGCGCGCCACGGACCGGGCCCCGTTCCTCGAGGCCTCGGACGTCCGCACCGCCGAGCCCGGGACCCGCCCCGCGCCGGAGGCCGTGGCCGGCGTCGACGTCTACGCGTGGCCCCACAACGAGACCTCCACCGGCGTGGCCGCGCCCGTGGTGCGGCCCGAGGGGATCGACGAGGACGCGCTCGTGATGGTGGACGCGACCTCCGCCGCGGGCGGCCTGCTCGTGGACGTGTCCCAGGCGGACGTCTACTACTTCGCCCCGCAGAAGAACTTCGCCTCCGACGGCGGCCTCTGGCTCGCCCTGTTCTCCCCGCGGGCGCTCGCCCGCGTGGCGGAGATCGCGGGCTCGGGCCGTTGGATCCCCGAGTTCCTGGACCTGTCCATCGCGGTGGAGAACTCCCTCAAGGACCAGACGTACAACACGCCCGCCCTGGCCACGCTCGTGATGCTGGACGCCCAGCTGCGCTGGATGAACGGCCACGGGGGCCTGGACTTCGCCACGGGCCGCACCGCCGACTCCTCCGCCCGCGTGTACGCATGGGCGGAGGCCTCGGACGTGGCCGCCCCGTTCGTCACGCGTCCCGAGGACCGCTCGGCCGTGATCTGCACGGTGGACTTCGCGGACTCCGTGGACGCCGCCGCCGTCGCGAAGGCCCTGCGCGCGAACGGCGTGGTGGACGTGGAGCCGTACCGCAAGCTCGGACGCAACCAGCTGCGGATCGCCACGTTCGCCGCGATCGACCCGGAGGACGTCACCGCCCTGCTGGCCTGCATCGACCACGTCGTGGAGCGGCTGGGCTGAGCCCGGTGCACGGGAGGGGCGGGTCGGCACGCGACGACCTGCCCCGCCGGCGTCGTCAGTCCTCGTCGGGGACGCGGCCCTCGGCGACGGCGGCCAGGCGCTCGCGCTCCTCGGCGCTGACGCGCTCCTCGTAGGGCACCCAGGGCGGGGCGACGACGGCGCCCTCCCCCGCCTCCAGGCCCGTCTCGCACACGGTCACGTGCCGACTGCGCGGGGCGCGCGCCACGGTGGAGTACCAGACCCACCCGGTGTAGCCCGGCAGGGCGGAGGCGAAGCGGTGCGTCATCAGGCGGTCGTCGTCCGCGGTGGCGCCGAGGTGCTCCCCCACCTGCTCGTCGGACGCCAGCCCGGCCAGGCCCGCGCGGGCCTCGGCCACGGCGGCAGCGAGCACCTCGTCCCGCTTCGGGGCGCGCCGCCGCCGGGACGGGGCGGCGGGGGGCGTCGCCGTGCCGTTCTCGGCCGCGGCGCTCTCGAGCGTGTCGGGGCCGTGCGTCTCGTCCGGGTCGGTCTCCGGGTCACGGGAGGTCATGGCCTCATGCCTCCAGGTCGTCGGCCACGCGGCGCAGCACGGCGGCGATCTTCTCGGCCTGCGCGCGCTGGGGGTAGCGGCCGCGGCGCAGACCGTTCGAGGTCTGGTCCAGGACCTTGATGAGGTCCTCCACGATCCCTGCCATGCGGTCCGGGGACGGGCGGTGGTTGCGCACGACCGAGGGGCCGTCCTCGAGGACCTGCACGGACAGGGCCTGCTTGCCGCGGCGGCCCTCGGCCACGCCGAGCTGGACGCGGGTGCCCGAGCGCAGCTCGGTCAGTCCGGAGGGGAGGGCCGAGGAGGGCACGTGGACCTCCTCGCCGTCGTCGGTGTGGGCGAAGCCGAACCCCTTGGCGGAGTCGTAGAACTTGATGCGGCCCGTGGGCATCTGGGCACCTGCCTTCGTCGGTCGGGGCATCCCGGGGCGCGGGCGCGGCCGGTCCGCGTGCGCACCGCACGCCGGTCCGTCGCGGGGCGGCCGGGTCCTCGCACCGGTGCGGCCGTGCGCCGCGGCATCGGTGGGACCGTCGGCCGCGCGCCTCGCTGCGGGCGGCGGGGACAAGAGTCACTGATCCCCCAGGATAGCCGCACTACAGTGGGACGGTGCCCTCCCCCCAGACCGCCCCGCAGCCCCGCCCAGCCTCCGACGACGCCCGCGGCCCCCGCACCGACCGCGTCCCCGGCGCCGCCCTCCGGACGCTGCTGGCGGTGGGCGTGGCGGTCACGGCGCTCTCCGGTCTCGCGCTGATCGGGGCGCTGGCGTCCTACTTCCTGGGCGTGACGCCGGCCTTCCTGCCAGTCCTGTACGGGCTCAGCCTCTTCGGCCTGCCGCTGGGCTTCACACTGATGGTCCTCCACATGGTCGTCTCGGCCGTCCGGCGCTCCCGCGTCTGACCCCACCGCGCTCCTCCCGCCCAGTCAGGACACGCCCAGCAGACTCCCAGGTGCGGCGGCCACACTGGGGGGCATGCAGTCCCGGAACCCCGAAGCCCGGCTCCTCGTGGTCGACGACGAGCCCAACATCCGCGAGCTCCTCTCCACCTCCCTGCGCTTCGCCGGGTTCGAGGTCCGCGCCGCCGCCGACGGCCGCGAGGCCCTCGAGGCCGCGGAGGAGTTCCAGCCCGACCTCGCCGTCCTGGACGTCATGCTGCCGGACATGGACGGCTTCACCGTCACCCGCCGCCTGCGCGCCGCGGGGCGCCACTTCCCCGTGGTCTTCCTGACCGCGCGGGACGGCACCGAGGACAAGGTCACCGGCCTGACCGTGGGCGGGGACGACTACGTCACCAAGCCCTTCTCCCTCGACGAGGTGGTGGCGCGCATCCGCGCCGTGCTGCGCCGCACGGCGTCGCTCGAGGACGACTCCGCGGTGCTGCGCGTGGACGACCTCGAGCTGGACGACGATGCGCACGAGGTCCGCCGCGGCGGTGAGGTGGTGGAGCTGTCCCCCACGGAGTTCAAGCTGCTGCGCTACCTGATGATGAACCCCAACCGGGTGCTCTCCAAGGCGCAGATCCTGGACCACGTCTGGGAGTACGACTTCAACGGCGACGCCTCCATCGTGGAGTCCTACATCTCCTACCTGCGGCGTAAGATCGACATCGGCGGCCGGGACAAGATGATCCACACCAAGCGCGGCGTCGGCTACCTGCTCCGGACCGCCGACAAGCGCTGACGTGGAGGAGGGCCTGCGCCGGGCGGCGGACCGGGTCCGCCATCCGCGCACGTGGTGGCGGACGTGGTGGGGCGCCCGCCCGCTGCGCACCAAGCTCGTGGTGATGATCACAGCGCTGATGATGATCCTCGTGGCCGTCATCGCCCTGGTCACCGCGGTCCTCTTCCGCACCGAGCTGGTGCGCCAGCTGGACGAGGACATGGAGACCAACAGGGACGCCGTCTCCGTGTACCTGACCTCCATGGCGCAGACGGGCGGGTACTACTCCCCCCAGCACTCGATCCTGCGCTTCTACGGCGTGGTCTGGGACACCCGGGGCGACCCCGTGGTGAGCACGCCGCTGCTGCCCGGCACGGACGGCCCGGCCCTGGCCGGCATGACCACCGCCGAGGTCGACGCGGTCGGGTCCGGCTCGTTCGAGGTCCCCGGCACGCAGCCCGGCTCCGACGGCTGGCGCGTGCAGCTCTACCATCTGCGCAGCGGCGAGGGCTCCCTGGCCATCGCGCTGCCGCTGCACAGCGTCACCACCTCCGTGAGCCGCGTCGTGACGCTCGTGGTGAGCATCTGGCTGATCGGCACGGCGGCGTCCGTCATCGTCGCGAACCTGCTGGTCGAGCGGGCCTTCCGCACTCTGGACCGCGTGGAGCGGACCACGGCGAAGATCGCCGCCGGCGACCTCACCCAGCGCGTGGCCTCCGCCCCGCCGAGCACCGAGGTGGGGCGGCTCTCCCGCTCCATCAACGCGATGCTCGCGCACATCGAGTCCGCGTTCCGGGACAAGGAGGTCTCCGAGGACAAGATGCGCCGGTTCGTGCAGGACGCCTCGCACGAGCTGCGCACCCCGCTGGTGACGATCCGCGGGTTCTCCGAGCTGTACCGGCACGGCGGGATCACCGAGCCGGAGGACGTGGCCGCCGCCATGGGCCGGATCGAGTCGGAGGCCGGGCGCATGCACCGCCTCGTGGAGGACCTGCTGACGCTCGCCCGCCTGGACGAGCAGCGCCCCCTGGACCACGCGCCCGTGGACCTGCTGGTGCTGGGGATGGACGCCATGATGGACGCCTCCGTCAACGCGCCGGAGCGCCGGGTCACGCTGGTCGGCCTCGACGGCGGACCGGCCGTCTCAGCACCCCTGATGGGCGACGAGAACCGCCTCCGCCAGGTGGTTGTCAACCTCGTGACCAACGCCCTGCGCTACACGCCGGAGGGCACCCCGATCGAGGTGGCGGTGGGCACCCGGGACCTCCTGACGGGCGCGGACGCGGCCGCCAGCCGCCAGTCCGTGGTCGAGGTGCGGGACCACGGCGACGGGGTCTCCGCGGAGGACGCCGAGCGCATCTTCGAGCGCTTCTACCGCGCGGACGCCTCCCGCCACCGGGAGACCGGGGGCACGGGACTGGGGCTGGCGATCGTCGCGGCGATCGTGGCCCAGCACGGCGGGTCGGTGCGGCTGCTGGAGACCGAGGGCGGCGGCGCCACCTTCTCCGTGGCCCTGCCCTGGGTTCCGTTCGAGGAGGACGACGACGAGGGGGTCGAGGACGCCGAGGGGACGACGGACGGGAGCGGCTCCTCGGGGGATCCCGACGACGGCGACCACGGCCCCGGAGCGTCCGCCGAGACCGCCCAGTGGGGCCGGCTCGCCCGCGCGGGCGAGATGTTCCGCCGGGCCTCCGCGGCGCGGCGGGGCGCGGCCGGCGCCGCGTCCGGGAAGGTCCGCGCCACCCGGGACGAGGGCGGGGACGGGGTCCCCGACGGCGGGACCGCCCCGGCCGGCGACGGAACGGGCCGGACCACTCCTGCACAGGCGACGGACGAGCCCCGCTGATCCACCGCGGGCCCAGCGTCCCGGCCGGCCCGGCGGGTGCCGCCCGTAGCGTGACGGTCAGCGGCGCCCGCCGCACAGCCGACGCCGGACCACCGGCGCCCGACCGAGGGGGTACACCATGACCATCGTCCAGATCGACGTCGAGGACCTGCGCGCCAAGAGCGGCGCCGTGGAGGGCTCCATCGCCCGCCTGCAGACCGAGGTGAACACCATGGAGGCCCACCTGCGCCAGCTGCAGGACACGTGGCGCGGCCAGGCCTCCGCCAACTTCCAGGGCGTGCTCACCGAGTGGCGCGCCACCCAGCTGAAGGTGGAGGAGTCGCTCGCGAGCATCCGCCGCGCCATGGACCTGGCCGCCACCCAGTACAGCGAGACCGAGGCCGCGAACGCCGCCATGTTCCGGTTCTGACCCGCGCTGCGCCAGCACGCCCCGACGTCCGTCCGGACGGCGGGGTGCGCGTGCGTCCGCCGCCGTAGGGTGGGCGCATGGCCGTCCTGATCGACCCTCCCGCGTGGCCCGCCCACGGGACGGTGTTCTCCCACCTCGTCTCCGACTCCAGCCTCGAGGAGCTGCACGCCTTCGCCCGGGACACGGGCCTCTCCCCGCGGGCCTTCGACCTGGACCACTACGACGTGCCCGCCCACCGGCATGCGGAGCTCGTGGCCGCCGGCGCGGAGTCCGTCAGCGGTCGAGAGCTCGTGCGCCGCCTCGTGGGCTCGGGGCTGCGCACCCCGGCCCGGCGACGTCCCGCGCGCCGGGCTGCGGTGCTGACACGCCGCTGGCAGGCCCTGTTCGCCGGGACGCCCGCCCGTGAGGCCGCCGTGACGTCGGCCGGCCGGGACCTGCTGGCGCGCTGGTCCGAGCCGCACCGCCGCTACCACTCCCCCGATCACCTGCTCGCGGTCCTGGAGGCGATGGACCTGCTGGAGAGGGCCGGCGAGGACCTCGGGCCCCGGCCGCGCGCCGTGCGCCTGGCCGCGTGGTTCCACGACGCGGTGTACGACGCCGACCCCGCCCGGCCGACGGGGCAGGACGAGGAGGACTCCGCCCGTCTGGCCGAGCGCATGCTGGCCTCGCCCGGGCTGGCGGTGCCGGCCGACGTCGTCGCCGAGACGGCACGCCTGGTGCGTCTGACCTCGGACCACCGGCCCGCGCCCGGGGACGCGGCCGGGGCGGTGCTCAGCGACGCGGACCTCGAGGTGCTGGGCCGCTGCGCCCAGGCCTACGACGCCTACGTCCGCGCGGTCCGCGCCGACTTCGCCCACGTCACGCAGGAGCAGTGGCGGACCGGCCGGGCGCGCGTCCTGGAGGGGCTCCTGGCGGCCGACCACCTGTTCGCCACCGCCGCCGGCCGGGCGCGCTGGGAGGCCACGGCGCGGGAGAACCTCGCCCGGGAGCTCGCCGCGCTCCGCGCCTGACCGACCCGTCCGCCCCCGCCCCACCCCCGCACTTTCGAACGTGAAATCGGCCGTTTCAGGGCTTTCGAACGTGGAATGGGCCCTGTTCCACGTGCGAAAACGCTCCGTGGGGCCCGTCCCCCAGGATCCGTCGTCCCCGGACGCGGCGAGGCCCGCCTCCCGGAGGGGAGGCGGGCCTCGCGTGCTGGGCGCCCGGCCGGAGCCGGGCCGGCTCAGCGGCAGATCACATCATGCCGCCCATGCCGCCCATCGGGTCCATGCCCTCGGCGCCACCGGCCGGGTTCTTCTCCGGCTTGTCGGCCACGACGGCCTCGGTGGTGAGGAACAGGCCCGCGATGGACGCGGCGTTCTGCAGCGCCGAGCGGGTGACCTTCACCGGGTCGTTGATGCCCGCGGCCAGCAGGTCCTCGTACTCGCCGGTGGCGGCGTTGAGGCCGTGGCCGTCCTGGAGGGTCTTGACCTTGTCGGCCACGACGCCCGGCTCCATGCCGGCGTTGAAGGCGATCTGCTTCAGCGGGGCCTCGATGGCGACCTTCACGATGTTCGCGCCGGTGGCCTCGTCGCCCTCGAGGGACAGGCCGTCGAACGCCTTGGCACCGGCCTGGATGAGGGCCACGCCGCCGCCGGCGACGATGCCCTCCTCCACGGCCGCCTTGGCGTTGCGCACGGCGTCCTCGATGCGGTGCTTGCGCTCCTTGAGCTCGACCTCGGTGGCCGCGCCGGCCTTGATGACGGCGACGCCGCCGGCCAGCTTGGCGAGGCGCTCCTGCAGCTTCTCGCGGTCGTAGTCCGAGTCGGTGTTCTCGATCTCGGAGCGGATCTGGGCCACGCGACCGGCGATCTGGTCGGCGTCGCCGGCGCCCTCGACGATGGTGGTCTCGTCCTTGGTGATGACCACCTTGCGGGCGGTGCCCAGCATGTCCAGGGTGGCGGTCTCGAGGGACAGGCCCACCTCGGAGGAGATGACCTGGCCGCCGGTGAGGATCGCGATGTCGGCGAGCATGGCCTTCCGGCGGTCGCCGAAGCCCGGGGCCTTCACGGCCACGGACTTGAAGGTGCCGCGGATCTTGTTGACCACGAGGGTCGCCAGGGCCTCGCCCTCGACGTCCTCGGCGATGATCAGCAGCGGCTTGCCGGACTGCATCACCTTCTCCAGTACCGCCACCATGTCCTTCACGGTGGAGATCTTGGAGTTCACGATCAGGATGTACGGGTCCTCGAGGACGGTCTCCTGGCGGTCGGCGTCGGTGACGAAGTAGCCGGAGATGTAGCCCTTGTCGAAGCGCATGCCCTCGGTGAGCTCGAGCTCGAGGCCGAAGGTGTTGGACTCCTCGACGGTGATGACGCCCTCCTTGCCGACCTTGTCCAGGGCCTCGGCGATGAGGGAGCCGATCTGCTTGTCGGCGGCGGAGATCGACGCGGTGGCGGCGATCTGCTCCTTGGTCTCGATCTCGCGGGCGGCGCCCAGCAGCTCGCCGGTCACGGCCTCGACGGCCTTCTCGATGCCGCGCTTGAGCGCCATCGGGTCGGCGCCGGCGGCCACGTTGCGCAGGCCCTCCTTGACGAGCGCCTGGGCCAGCACGGTGGCGGTGGTGGTGCCGTCGCCGGCGACGTCGTCGGTCTTCTTGGCGACCTCCTTGACGAGCTCCGCGCCGATCTTCTCGTACGGGTCCTCGAGCTCGATCTCCTTGGCGATGGAGACGCCGTCGTTGGTGATCGTGGGGGCGCCCCACTTCTTCTCCAGCACAACGTTGCGGCCGCGGGGGCCGAGGGTCACCTTGACGGCGTCCGCCAGGGTGTTCAGGCCCTTCTCCAGGCCGCGGCGGGCCTCTTCGTCGAATGCGATGGTCTTGGCCATGGTGCAGTCCTTTCTGGACGGGGGCTTCCTTGCAGTGCCTGACCCGCGGCGGTGCCCGCGACGGACGGCCCCGTGGGGCCTCACCGGTGGAGCAGGTCCTCCGACCCGGTGCGGCCGCCAGGGGTACGGCTGGCAGTCACACCGTCGGAGTGCTAAGCCCATTATGAGCACTCGCCCCGGGAGAGTGCAAAGCCCTCCCGGGGCGGGGCTGCCCGGTTCCGCAGACGGCGGACGGCCCCCGCCGCACCTCCTGCTGGAGGGCTGACGGGGGCCGCCGGGGCCGGCGCGGGATCAGCCGAAGACGACGACGGCGACGCCGTTCACCTGCAGGTTGGGTACGCGCTCCACGGGGAAGCCGAGCTCGCGGCCCACGGCCTCGGCCGTGGCACGCTGCGCGGGCGAGTTGTACAGGACGACGTCAGCGGTCACGCCGCGGCCGCGCCAATTGCGGGCGTCCACCCGGGTGAAGCCCTCGTCCTCCAGACGCGCGGCGTATGAGGCCGCCAGGTCGTTGATGCGCGTGGCGTTGTACACGATCACGGGGTTCTTCTTCACCGCGGCCGCCTCGGCCGCAGCGGAGCGGGAGGCCTCCGCCTCGGCGGCCGCAGAGCGGGACGCCTCGGCCTGCGCAGCGGCAGAGCGGGACGCCTCAGCCTGGGCGGCTGCAGAGCGGGACGCCTCAGCCTGGGCAGCGGCAGAGCGGGACGCCTCAGCCTGGGCGGCCGCGGAGCGGGACGCCTCGGCGGCGATGGACCGGGAGGCCTCCGCGACGGCCGAGCGGGAGGCCTCGGCCGCGATGGACCGGGAGGCCTCGGCCGCGGCGGCGGCCTGGGCGGCCTCCTCGGTGGAGCGGGACGCGGCGGCACGGGAGGACTCGGCGGCGGCGGACTCGGCCGCGGCGGACTCGGCGGCGGCCCGGGAGCGCGCGGCGTCGGCCGACTGCGCAGCCGCGGCGGACTGGGCGGCGGCCTGGGAACGCTCGGCGTCCTGCGAGGCCTGCGCCGGGTCGGCGGAGGACGAGGCCGCCGGAGTGGACGAGGCGGCCGGATCCGCGGAGGACGAGGGCGCCGGGGCGGCGCCCGACTCGGTCGCCGGCGAGGAGGCCGCGGGAGCGGGCTCGGACGTCGAGGCGTCCCCGCCGGCCACCGGCTCGTCGCCGCCGCCGGTCAGGCGCGGCAGGACCAGGCCGAGGAACAGGCCCAGCAGCAGGACTGCGGCCGCGGCGGCCAGCAGCCACTTCAGGACACCGCCACCGCCACCGCCGGCGGCGGTGGCGCCCGCGGCCCCGGCCGCAGGGGCGGCGGCGAACGCCTCCCGGTGAGCGCCGTGCTGATCGGTGTACTCGGGGACGTCGTCGAAGCGGTCGGCGGGGTAGGCCATCGGTCTAGTACTCCTGCGGGGACGAGGGTGAGGCGGGCGGGTCCGGTGCCGGGCCGCGCCGGGCCCGGCTGCGGGTGCCGCGCGAGCGCAGCAGCCGGGTCACGAGCAGCGGGCGGTAGGCCAGTGCGGCCTCCCGGTCCAGCAGTCCGTTCAACATCTGATAGTAGGCGGTCGGGCTGACGCCCAGGCGTTCGCGGATCTCATGGTCTTTGGCTCCGGCATGGCGCCAGGTCCGCGACTCCAGGTCCAGCACCGCCCGTTCCAGGTCCGTGAGCCCGGCGGCGCGTCCCCGTCCGGGGTCGGGGGCGGCGGACGGGAGCATGACGGCCACTCTACTGGTCAGTCGCGGGCGGCCGGCCACTACGCTCGGGCGCATGGACCTGATCGCACCCCTGGACCCGGGATGGGCCGCCGCACTGGCCGACTCCTCCGACACCCTCGAACGCATCGGCGCGGACCTGATCGCGCGCCGCACGGCCGGGGAGCAGGTCCTGCCCGCGCCGGAGCACGTGCTGCGGGCCTTCCGGCAGCCGTTCGAGGACGTGCGGGTGCTGGTCCTGGGCCAGGACCCGTACCCCACGCCGGGCCACCCGATCGGCATGTGCTTCGCGTGCGACCGCCACGTCCGCCCCCTGCCCCGCTCCCTCGCGAACATCTACCGCGAGCTGCACGACGACCTCGGCATCCCGCCGGCCACCCACGGAGACCTCACCGCGTGGACCGGGCAGGGCGTCCTGCTGCTGAACCGGGTCCTGACCGTCCGGGCGGGGGCGAGCGGCAGCCACCGCGGCATCGGGTGGGAGGAGGTCACCGAGGCGGCCGTGCGGGCCCTCGTGTCCCGCGGCACCCCGTTGGTCGGCCTGCTATGGGGCAGCGACGCGCGGCGCATGGCGCCGCTGTTGCGCGAGGGCGGGGCCGGCGTCGTCGAGTCTCCGCACCCCTCCCCGTTGAGCGCGAGCCGCGGGTTCTTCGGCTCGCGCCCGTTCAGTCGGGTCAACGCCCTGCTCGAGGCCGCCGGCGCCGAGCCCGTGGACTGGCGCATTCCCGACTGAGCCGAGCGGGGACGGGCCGGGTCAGCGCTGCCGCCCCTCCGGGCCGATGCTCCGGTGCTCGACCAGGCGGGCCGTCACGGGCCGGGCGAGGGTGTCTCCGAACACCGCGCCCGCGCCGATGCCCACCACCACCACGAGGGCGCTCACGATCCCGGCCACGCCGGCCACCGTGGACGTGGTCTCCACGGTGAACTCGTACAGGCCGCGGAAGATCGCGAAGCCAGGGAGCAGGAACAGGATGCTGGGCACCAGCACCACGATCGGCGGGGCGCCCACGCGCAGGGCCACGATCCTCCCCAGGAAGCCGACGACGGCGGCCGCGGACGCCGGCAGGAGGGTGGGGCCCACGCCCAGGCCAGCGATCAGGGTGTGGGCGCAGAACGCCGCGCCGGTCACCGCGCAGGAGGCCAGGAGGGTCCGCCAGCCCGAGCGCTCGACGACGGCGTCCGCCGCGGTGGCGACGAGCACCAGGACCAGCAGCAGCGGCGCGGGATAGTCCGCGGACACCTGCGCGGCCAGGTCGAGACGGGGGAAGCCGGCGAGGTCCGCCGCGGCGACGGACACCATGATGCCCGCCATGATGCCGACGAAGACGAGCATCGTGGAGATGAAGCGGCCGGCGGCCGTCACGGGGAAGCCGTTGATGGCGTCCAGCACGGCCGTCACGAATCGCGAGGTGGGCAGCAGCATCATGATGCCCCCGGCCACCATCAGGGCGGGGTTGATCGGCACCTCGAGGACGTACGCGCCGAACGCGACCGCCGTGGCCAGCGACGAGCCGATCATCACGGAGTAGATCTCCGGCAGGAACGCCATGGTCCGCGTGTGCAGCCAGAAGACGAACCACGTGGAGGCCATCCCCAGCAGGGCGCCCTGCCAGGTGCCGCCGATGAAGGGGACGAAGCAGGCCACGAACACGCCCGCCATGAGAATCTCCAGCGCCGGCGGGTACGGCTTGGGCCGGTGGCGGATCTCGACGAGCCGACGCTGGGCCTCCGCGCGCTCGACCATCCCGTCGGAGATCTCCTCCACGAGGCGGTGCACCGCCACGAGCCCCTCGTAGTTCGTGGAGTAGGAGCGCACCACGCGCTGGAGCGTGTACGGCACCTCGCCGCGGCTCGAGTCGGGCGCGTAGTTCAGGGAGATGGCCTGGTTGGTCAGGTCCACCTCCGTCTCGTGGACCCCGTAGGCCTGCGTCACCACGATGATCGAGGTCTCCACGTCCAGCGAGGTCGCCCCGAAGCCGAACATGGTCTCCCCCAGCTTGAGGGCGAAGTCCAGCGTGGTGCGCGCCTCCAGGGCCTGCTCGTCCTGCTCTCGCCGCCGGCTCAGGGTCGAGCGCATGCGTCGCCCGTACGGGGAGGCCTGCAGGCGGTCCACCATCACGAGGGCCTGCGTGGGCAGGGTCTCCTCGAACACCGCCCGGTGGTGGTCCCGCCCCTGCCGGCGACGACGGCGCCCCCGCGGCTCCTCGGGCCCGTGGGGCAGCACCGGCTCGGGGACCACGAGGTCCGGGACCGTCTCCGCGGCCTGCTCGGCGGTGGGGGCCACGCCCTCCACGGGGGCCAGGACGGACGTCGGCACGGCCTCGGACAGCGGCGGCGCGGTCAGCGGCGCGTCGGCCGCGGGGCCCGGGGCCTCGGCGGGCGGCGGGTCGGCGTCGGGATGCTCGTCCGACCGCGCGTCGGCCGGGGGGACGTCCCCCGGTGTGGCGGGCAGTGCCGCGGTGGCGGGGGCGAGGACCGGCGGCAGGACCTCTTCGGGGCCCTCGTCACGGGTCGGGGACGCGGCCACGTCGGCCGTCTCCTCCGCGGCCTCCGGCGGAACGGAGGGGACGACGGCGGGGCGCAGCACCGGGATGGGACCCGCCTGGGGGGCGGGCTCCGCCGCGGGCGCCTGGGGACGGTCTCGGGGGGTCTGTGGGTCCACGCTGCTCACCGTGTCCTTGCCTCGTGCCTCACCGGGCAGGCGCTCCCCGCTCTCCCGGACATGCGCAAGGGCCCTCCCGGAGGAGGGCCCTTGCGGCGGTGGATCTTACTGGACTCGAACCAGCGACCTCTCGCGTGTGAAGCGAACGCTCTAACCAACTGAGCTAAAGATCCAGGGGTCCGACCCGGCCGCGGAGGGCCCGGACGACTCGCTGAACTGTACCGGACCCTCCCCCACCGGGCAAATCCGACGCCCGGGTGGGCCTGGGGCTTTCTCGACCACGCGGGACCGGAGGCGGACGGGCCGCCGCCCCGCGAGGGGACGGCGGCCCGGGTGCGCGTGATCCGGCCGCGCGGGTCAGCGCGCGGTGACGGAGACGTCGTCGATCCGGAACACCGTGGCGGCCGAGTAGTTTTCGGTGCCCTTGAAGCGCAGGGTCACGGTCTTCCCGGCGAAGCGGGACAGGTCCACCGCGTGGGTGGTGTACGGACCGCGGTCCAGGTTGGAGTGCGACTTCAGGGTGTAGGTGCCGTAGTAGCCGTCCACCACCTGCACGGACAGGGTGTCGTACCTGGAGTAGGAGGTGGTCTCGTCCGTGCCGACCTGCACGCTGTAGGTCAGCGAGGCGCCCGAGGCGGGCACGGTCACCCGCTGGTCGATCGTGCCGGTGTTGCTGCGGCCGTAGCCGTTGAGGACGCCGAAGCGGGAGCCGGACTTGGCCGCCGCGGAGTCCGTCATGACGAAGTCGGACGGGGCGCCGGTCCAGCCGGTGGTGCCGGACTCGAAGCCGCCGTTCACCAGGACGGTGGTCGGGGTGGGGGTCGGGGTCGGGGTGGGCGTGGGGGTCGCGCCGCCGCCCAGCGCGTTCAGCGTCCGCGTGGCGTCCACCAGGCCGGCGCCGCAGCCGCCCGAGCACACGCCGGGCATCGCACGGGCGTTGGTCTTGAGCGTGGACTCCACCTGGGACGGGGTCAGGGAGGAGTTCTTCGCCAGCATCAGCGCCACGGTGCCGGCCACGTGCGGGGTGGCCATCGAGGTGCCGTTGTACTTCGTGTAGCCCTCGCCGGCCGGGGTGGTGGTGCCGGTGTTGATCGTGGAGATGATGGCCGAGCCCGGGGCGGTGACGTCCACGGACGCGCCGTAGTTGGAGAAGGAGGAGCGGTTGCCGTTGGAGTCCGAGGCCGCCACGGTGATGGTGTTCTGGCAGTTGGCCGGACGGGTCAGGGAGGCATCCCGGTTCTCGTTGCCGGCGGCCACCACCACCGGCACGCCGCGGCCGACGGCCGAGTTGATGGCGTTCTGGTAGGTGGTGCCGCACGTGCCGGACCCGCCCAGGGACATGTTGATCACGTCCACCGGGGTCGGGTTGTTCGGCACGCCGGGGACGGAGCCGCCGGCGGACCACACGATGGCGTCCGCGATGTCCGCCAGGGAGCCGCCGCACTTGCCGAGCACGCGGGCGTGCTTGATCTTGGCGTTCGGGGCGACGCCGACGACGCCCTGCGTGTTGGCCACGGCCGCGATGGTGCCGGCCACGTGGGTGCCGTGCCACGAGGAGTCCGAGCCCAGGGGCTGGCCGCACTCACCGGCCAGGAACCAGTCGCCCTCGTCCGCCGGGTTCGCGTCGCGGCCGCCGCCGTCGCGGGAGACCGTGGAGCTCGAGATGAAGTCGTAGCCGGGGACGGTGTTGGCGTTGAGGTCGGAGTGATAGGTCTGACCGGTGTCGATGACGCCCACGATCATGCCGGCGCCGGTGGTGGAGTCCCACGCCCCGGGCACGCGCATGCCGTTGACGCCGGTGAAGCCCCACTGCTGCGAGTAGAGGGCGTCCACCGGGGACAGCGCGTTCGCGGTCATGATGGCGTTCGGCTCGACGGCGTCGACCGCGCCGGAGGCCTTCAGGTCCGCCATGAACGCGGCGGACTCGCTCTTGTCCAGCGTGCGGTCGGCCTGGATCACGTGGGAGCCGAGCGCGGTCTCGCGCAGCTCCTTCACGGAGACGCCGGCCTCCTTGGCGGCCTTGCCCCACGCGTGCGCACGGCCCTTGGCGGTGCTGTTCGCGGCGGTCTCCTTGTAGGTGACGATGAACGAGTCGTAGCCGTCCGCGTTGGGCTCGGCCGGGGACGCGGCCATGCCGCGGTTCGGCGCCGGGGCGACGGCGGCGGACCCGGCCCGGTCGTCCGGCTCGGGGGCGGAGGTGGCCGGCGAGGCGGCGAGCGTGCCGCCGGCGAGGACCCCGGCGCACAGGAGGGCGCCGGCGCGGCGGCGGGCGCGGAGGGAGGTGGTGGACGACATCGTGTCTCCTCGGTGTGACAGGACCGCCGGTCGTGACCGGCCCGGGAGGTCCCCGGGGGCTCGGCGGTGGTGTCGCGGTACGGTCACGATCCGGTCACGGAACCCCCTCCGGGGGAACTCTGTCCGATGGTCATCCGCACTCCGTCCGATGGTGCCGAGCGCGCCCGGCACCATCGGGCAGACCGACGTGCCCTGCCCAGCACAGACACAGCGGCGCGCTGTTCCGTCCACGTCCGTGCGGGACCACGGACGACGCCGCACGACGACGGCCCCGGGGCGAGCGCGCCCCGGGGCCGTCCGGTGTGGAGCCCCCTACCGGATTCGAACCGGTGACCTGCTGTTTACAAGGCAGCTGCTCTGGCCAGCTGAGCTAAGGAGGCGGACGGGGCGCCGCCGTGGCCAGCGACGCCCCTCCAGGGTACAAGCAGGCCGGGATCAGCCCTCGACGATCGGGGTGGCCCACTCCTGGAAGGCCTGCTCCCCGGACCACCACTGGCCGTCCACGTACACGGTGGGCGTGCCCTGGATCGGGGCGGCCTTGGCCTTCTGGGTGGTGTAGGCGACCGCGGGGCGGTAGGTGTCCTGCTCCATGCAGTCGGACACGTCCGCGCCGAGGGCCTCGGCGCGCTGGGCGAGCTCGTCGTCGGACAGGCCCTTGCCGCCGTGGCCCTCGTACGCGCCGAAGACGTCCGTCACGAACGGGTCGTACTGCTCGGGCGCCTGCTCGGCCACGCAGTAGGCCGCGTTCGCGGCGCGGGCGGAGAAGTTCTGGTTGTTCGGCGCGCTCAGGAAGTCCACGATCCGGTACTCGACGGTGGCCTTGCCGTCGGCCAGCCAGCCCTCCAGCAGCGCGGCGTTCTCCTGCTCGAACGCAGCGCAGTGCACGCAGTTGAAGTCCGCGTAGACCACCACGTGGGCGGGCCCGCCCTCGGCGCGGGGCTGCGTGCCCGGGGCGCTGTCAGCGGGCTTCTCGGCGGGACCCTCGGGCACCTGCACCGCGGCCGCGTCCACCTCGCGCTCGCCCAGGCCCGGGTCGGCGAGGGCGGTGGGCGAGGTGAGGACGACGCCGCCCTCCTCGTTGGCGGCGGCGGGCATCGGGCCGGCGGTGGGGATGTCGCCGTCGCCCTGGGCGCGGGTCACGAGCGCCACCACGAGCCCGATCAGCAGGAGCGCCGCGAGCACGGAGCCCCAGATGACGGCGGTCCGCTTGCGGCGGTCCTTGCGCTGCTGCTCCGCCTGCATCTGGCGGGCGCGGGTGCGGGCGTCGGTCGCGGCAGACGCCGTGTTCCTGCTGGCCACTGGTCCTCCTGGGTCGGGTGCGGGGCGGCGCGCGGGGCACGCGCGCACGCGGGAGGGACGGGCGGACCCGCCCCGGAGCGAGCATACCGGCCGATCCTGGGAGGGGCGGAAGCGCTCCCCAGGCCACCGGGGCCGCCCGCAGGGCGCCGAGGCCCCCGTCTCTGCCAGGATGCACGGATGGACACGCAAGACGCCACCCCATCCCCCTCCCCCGCCGACCGGCTGACCGTGACGGCCGCCCCCTCGGGGGACGCCACGGAGGACCCGGCGACCTCGCTGCTCGCCCTGCCGTGGCAGACCCCGCTCGAGCAGTGGCCCGCGGACGTGCTGGCCGCCCTGCCCCGCGGCATCTCCCGCCACGTGGTGCGGTTCGCGCACATGGGCGGCGGCGTCGTCGCCGTGAAGGAGACCACGGAGGACCTCGCGTTCCGCGAGTACCGGCTGCTGCGCCGCCTCGAGGACCTGCCCTCGCCCTCCGTGCTGCCGGTGGCGGTGGTCTCGGGGCGGACGGCCGACGACGGCTCCCCCCTGCCGGCGGCCCTCGTCACCCGGCACCTGCGCTTCTCCCTGCCGTACCGCGCCGTGTTCTCCGAGCGCCTCGAGCGACGCACCCTGGTGCGCCTCATGGACGCCCTGGCCATGCTGCTCGTGGAGCTGCACCTGCAGGGCTTCTTCTGGGGGGACGTCTCCCTGTCCAACGTGCTGTTCCGGCGGGACGCCGGCGGGTTCGCCGCGCACCTGGTGGACGCGGAGACCGGCGAGCTGCGCGAGCGCCTGTCCACCGGGCAGCGCGAGCACGACCTCGACGTGGCCCGCGTCAACGTGGGCGGCGAGCTCATGGACCTGCAGGCCAGCGGGCTGGCGGACCCGGACGTGGACCCGATCGCCACCCCCGACCTCTTCCTGGACTCCTACCGCCAGCTCTGGCAGCAGCTCACGGAGCCCACCGTGTTCCCGCGGCACGAGCCGTGGCGCATGGACCGCCGGTTCCGGCGGCTGCAGGAGCTGGGCTTCGAGGTGGCCGAGTACTCCCTGCGCGGGGCGGACGCGCCCGGGATGCTGGTCGCCAGCCCCACGGACGTCCGCTCGGGCTACCACCGCCGGCGGCTGGAGCGGCTCACGGGGCTGCACGTGCAGGAGAACCAGGCGCGCCGGCTGCTCGTGGACATCGAGGCGGCCCGCCGCGCGTGGGACCCGTATCTGGACATCGACCACGCGGCGCACCGCTGGGTGATCGAGGTGTTCGACCCCGTGGTCCGCTCCGTGCCGCTCGAGCTGCGCGCGAAGCTGGAGCCCGCTGAGGTCATGCACCAGCTGCTCGAGCACCGGTGGTACCTCTCGGAGGCCCGGGGCGCCGCGGTGCCCCTGCAGGAGGCGGTGGACTCCTATGTGGAGACGGTGCTGCGCGCACGCCGGGACGAGGACGCCCTCGCCCTGCACCCCACCACCACGATGCTCCGGGCCGTGCCCGCCCCGGGGGGCGCGGACGACGCCGACTCCGCGTCCCGCTGAGGGCTCAGCGCGCCGCGGGCAAGCGGTGCAGGAGCACGAAGCCGGGAGCGGGGACGGCCTCGGGCAGCTCGTGCGGCCCCCCGGAGGGGCCGAGGGGGCCGAGGTCACCGTGCCCTGCCACGAGGCGGGCGTCCCGCCACTCCTCGGGGACCGGCATCGGCTCGGCGCCGAGGGCGGCCAGGACCGCCACGTCCCCGGAGCCGTCCGCGGCGCGACGCTCGAGGTGCACGTGCCGGCGTGCGGCGTCCGTCATCACCGCGGTGCGTGTGCGGTCCGGCTCGGTGAGGGCGGGCAGCTCCCGGCGCGCCGCGAGCAGCGCCCGGTAGGTCTGCAGCACCCGGGCCCCCCGGCCGGCGCCGCCCGGGGCGGCACGGTCGAGGGCCTCGGCAGGCCCCAGCACGTCGGAGGCTGACCCCGGGGCGGGCTCGGCCTGGGCCCAGTCGAGCACGGCGGCGTCGCGGGTGGCCGGGTCCTGGGGATCAGGGACGAGGGACTCGTCCCAGCCGTGGGAGCCGAACTCGCGGCGGCGGCCTTCCCGGACGGCCTCGCCCAGCTCCGGCTCGCGGTGCGCGGTGAAGAAGGGCCACGGCGTGGTGGCGGCGAACTCCTCGCCCATGAAGAGCATCGGAGTATACGGGCCGGCCAGCAGGAGCGCCGCCTGCGCGGTCAGGGCGCCCTCCGTGAGGGTGGCGGCCGTCCGGTCCCCCGCCGCGCGGTTGCCCACCTGGTCATGGTTCTGGATGCTCGCCACGAAGGCGTGCGAGGGCACCTCCGGGGGCACGGGGCGGCCGTGGTCCCGCCCCCGGAAGGTGGAGTGGACGCCGTCGTGCAGGTAGACGTGCTCGAAGGTCTTGGCCACGGCGGCCAGCGGCGCGAAGTCCGCGTAGTACCCGTGGGTCTCCCCCGTGGCGGCCACGTGGAGGGCGTGGTGGACGTCGTCGTCCCACGCCGCGGCCATGCCGAGCCCTCCCCCGCCGGGCACGCGCGGGAGCACGATGCGGGGATCGTTGCGGTCCCACTCGGCCATCAGCGGCACGGGGCGCCCCGTGCGGGCGGCGATCCCGTCCGCGAGCGCGGCCATCTCCTCGAGCACGTGCACGGCGCGCGTGTCGATCAGGGCGTGCACGGCGTCCAGCCGCAGCCCGTCCACGTGCATGTCCTCGAGCCAGAACCGGACGTTGTCCAGCAGGAGGGCGCGGACCTCGTCCGAGTCGGGGCCGTCCAGGTTGGGCCCGTCGCCCCAGCCGGTGCCGTGGTCCACCAGGTAGGGGCCGAGCACGTTGAGGTAGTTGCCGGAGGGGCCCATGTGGTTGTGCACCACGTCCTGGACCACGCCGAGGCCGGCGGCGTGCGCGGCGTCCACGAAGCGCCGGTAGGCCTCGGGCCCGCCGTAGGACTCGTCCACCGCGAACCAGCCGACGCCGTCGTACCCCCAGTTGCGGGGGCCGGAGAAGGAGTTCACGGGCAGAAGCTCGACGTGGCTGACGCCCAGGTCCACGAGGTGCGGCAGCCGCTCGATGGCCGCGTCCAGCGTGCCGGCCTCGGTGAACGTGCCCACGTGCAGCTCGTAGAGCACCGCGCCGCGCATCCCGCCGCCCTGCGGGGCGGCGGGGTCACGCTCCACGTGCGCGGGGCCGGTCCAGTCGGCGTCCGCCCACGCGAAGGCGGCGGACTGCGCGTCCCGGCGGGAGGGCCCGTGCACGGTGTCGGGCTGGCGGCGGGAGCGCGGGTCGGGCACGGGGATCCCGCCGTCCACGCGGAAGCCGTAGCCGGGGTCCCCTCCCTGCATCCCGGCGACGGCGGTGCTCGCGGCCTCGTCCGGCAGCCACCAGCCGCCGGGGCCTCGGGTCAGCTCGTGGGCGGCGGCCACGGGCCAGCGGTCCTCGGCGTCGTGCAGGGCGCCGGGGGCGGCGTCCACGAGGAGCAGCTCGACGCGCTCCGCGTGCGGGGCCCACACGGCATGGTCGGTGGCGCGCGCGGCGGCCACGGCCGCGCGGTCGGGGGCGGCCGGGTCCAGGCCGCCGGGGCCCGCGTGGCGGGCGTCCTGGCCGGGGTCCTCGGCGGCGGGGGGCAGGCCGGGGGCCACGTCCTGCGCGGCGTGCGTGTCGGGGGCGGTGGGGGTCATCGGGTCTCCTCGTCCTCGGTCAGCAGCAGGGCGACGGGCAGGCGGCTGAGCAGTCCGTCGAGGCGGACGGCGCCGCGCTCGTCGGCGGTCACGGGCGCCCCGGTGACGGCGCAGCGCCAGCGCCCCGGCGGCACGGTCACCACGGTGTCCCGCCAGCCGCCGGCCGCCTCGAGCGTGGCGGGCAGGCGGGTGGCCACCGTGATCGCCCCGCCGCGGTCGAACGCGATCGCGTGCGCGGCGGCCGGCCCGTCCACGTCGAGGGGCCGGTACCCCGTGAACAGCCCGCGCCGGTCCCGGCGGGCGCGCAGCGCGGCGGTCACCACCGCGAGCTTGGCGGAGGCGGGGTCGTCCAGGCCGGGCACGTTGCCGGCGTCGAGCCGGTCCAGCAGGGCGGCGCGGGTCTCGAAGTCCACGGCGCGCCGGTTGTCCGGGTCCACGAGGGACGGGAAGGGGATCTCGGTGCCCTGGTACACGTCCGGGACGCCGGGCGCGGTGAGCTGGACGAGCTTGTGGCCCAGCTGCACGGCCAGACCGGGCTCGGCGATCCGGTCCGCCACGGACTGCACGAGGGCGCGGGCGGCCGAGTCCGAGGCCACGACGTCGCACGCCAGGGCGCGCAGCCGGTCCTCGAACGCGGCGTCCTGGTCCGTCCACGCGGTGTGCACGGCGGCCTCGCGGGCGGCCTTGAGGAGGAACCCCTCGAGTCGCCCCGCCTCCGGTGCCGTCCCGTCCGTGGGCCACACGCCCACGATCGACTCCCACGCCAGGCGCTCGAGCCCCGGCTCGTCCAGCGGATGCAGCGCACGCAGCTCGGCGAGCTCCGCCTCCCAGCGCTGCGGCTCCTCCGCGAGCACCGCGATGCGCGCCCGGACGTCCTCGCCGCGCTTCGTGTCGTGCGTGGACAGGGTGGTCATGGCGTGCGGCCACGCGGCCTGCCGGGACTGCTGCTGCGCGTGGAAGTCCGTGACCGGCAGGTGCACGTGGGACGGGTCCCCGCCCACCTCGTTGAGGTTGGACCAGCGGGTCCACCGGTAGAAGGAGCGGTCCTCCACGCCCTTGGCCATGACCATGCCGGAGGACTGCTGGAAGCGGCGGGCGACCGGCGAGTCGGGGTCCGCCAGCACCTCGGCCACGTCCCGCAGGAGCTCGGCCCGCCCCGGCTCGGCCGCACCCGCGGCCTCGAGGGCCTGGGCCAGGTGCTCCGACCCCACGGGCAGGTACGTGCGGTAGACGGGCATGGCCGCCAGCAGGGCGGCGAAGGCGGCGGTGAGCTCCTCGTCCGAGTGCGCCCCCAGCACGACGGCGGCGCGCGCCTCACGCACGAGCCGCGCGGTCTCCGCGGCGAGGGAGCCGAGGGCCACGTCCTCCTTCTCCCGGGCCACGAGCCGCTGCCACTGGGCGCGCAGGGCGGCGTCCTCCTCCGGGGTCCCGGCCGCGGCGGGGGCCATGAAGACGCGCTCGACCTCGCCGAGCGCGTCGTAGCCGGTGGTGCCGTCCACGGGCCACGCGGCGGGCAGGGCCTCCCCCGGCTCGAGGATCTTCTCCACCACGAGGTACCCCTCGGGCAGGACGTCCTCGCGCAGGCGGCGGACGTAGGCACCGGGGTCGGCGAGGCCGTCCGGGTGGTCCACGCGCAGGCCGTGGACGAGCCCCTCGGCGGTCCAGCGGCGGATCTCCGCGTGGACGGCGTCGAAGACCTCGGGGTCCTCCACGCGCACGCCGGCGAGCGTGGTCACGGTGAAGAACCGGCGGTAGGCCAGCTCGGCGTCGCCGGCGCGCCAGTGCATGAGGCGGTAGTGCTGGCGGTCGTGGACGGCCCGGGCCAGGCGGGCACGGTCCGCGGTGGGCGCGGCGGCCGGGTCCGGGTCCGCGAACACCTCCGCGGCGCGCAGGCCGGTGGCCTCCTCGGCCGCCTCCAGCGATCCGGGGGCGAGGGGGTAGGCGCTGTCCCAGTACCGCAGGACGCCCCCGTCCTCGTCCGGGACCACCACGAGGCGGTCCAGCTCGGCGTCGGCGCCACGGGGGTCGCCCTCCGGACCGTCGCCCAGGACGGGCAGCGTCACCCGCCCGCCGCCGGCCTCCCAGTCCACGTCGAACCAGGCGGCGTGCCGGGCCTGGCGGCCGTGCCGCAGCAGGTCCTCCCAGGCCGGGTTGGCGGCGGGCGTGGCCACGCCCAGGTGGTTGGGCACCACGTCCACGAGCAGGCGCATGCCCGCCTCGTGCGCCGTGCGGGCCAGGCGCTCGAGCGCCTCCGGGCCCCCGCGTGCGGGGTCCACCCGGGTGGGGTCCACCACGTCGTACCCGTGGTCCGAGCCGGGCTCCGCGGCGAGCAGGGGCGAGAGGTACAGCCAGTCCACGCCCAGGCGCCACAGGTAGGGCACCAGCGCGGCGACCGAGTCCAGGGGCAGGTCCTCGTTCACCTGGAGGCGGTAGGTGGAGGCGGGCACGGCGGCGGGGTCTCGGCGGGTCATGACGCGAACCTAACAGAGGGCCCGGACGCGGCAGCAGGCCCGGTGGGCGGGACTCTGACAGCCGTCGGTCAGCCGCGCGGACCCGGCGTCCCGAGGGCGAGGTCCTCCCCGTGGAAGGGCTCCCCCGTGGGGTCGAGGGCCAGGTACACGTCCCGCTCCACCGTGCCGTCGGGGTGCACGAGGTCCGCGGTCAGGCCGCTGCCGGACTGGCGGACGCGCTCCACGTGGTCCACCCCGTACTTGGTGCGCACGTTGGCCTCGAACGCGTGCAGGCCCTCCACGTGCCGCCAGGCCCCCACGCCGACGGCGACCAGCCCCGCCACGAGGACCGCGGCCCCCAGGCGCCGCTGCAGGCGGGCGTCCTCGAGGACGCGCACCTCCGCGTGGCGGCCGGCGCGGGCGGCCTCGGCGCGGTGCCGGCGGCCGCGCCCGATCCCGAGGGCCAGGAGCGTCCCCCCGACCACCACGAGCACGAGCGCGCCCCAGTAGGCGAGCCACGGCGTCGTCAGGTCCACCGGGATGTACGGCATGCCCACGTCCTCCCCCAGGCCGGCCCGTGACGAGCGTCACGGTGCGGATGTCAGGGAAGCGTCTCACCGCGCGCGGCGGTCCACAAGCGGTGCCACTGGGCGCCGTCCATCCGGGCGGCCGCGTCCTCGGCGCCCGCGCACGCCGCCAGCCGCGCCGGGTCCTGCGAACCGACCACGGGACGCACGCCCCACGGCAGGCGCAGCAGCCACGCGAGCACCACGGCCTCGCGGCTCACCTCCAGTTCGAGGGCCACCTCCGCGACGACGGCGGCGGGACCGCCCGCGGCCGCGAGCGCGGCCTGCTCGGCCCGGTCCCGGGGCACGGAGCCGTCCGAGCCGCGCGTGTACCGGCCCTGGGCGAGCGGTCCCCAGGCCTGCAGCTCGATCCCCTCGGCGGCGCACACGGCGCCCAGGTCGGCGGCCCCCGCGGTGGCGGGGGCGTCGTCGTGGTTGGCGAGGACCACGGCCTCCACGAGGGTGCGGTGGTGCAGGCCCAGCTCCATCTGCACGCACTGCAGCCCGGTGCCGTCCGCGGCGAGTCCGGCCAGGGCGCGCTGGTACTCGAGGACCCGCGCCGTGCCCATGTTGGACACCCCGAGCCGGCGCACCAGGCCGGCCTCGCGGGCGTCGAGGAACGCGCGCACGGTGTCCGCCACGGGCGTCAGGACGTCGGGGCGGTGGATGAGCAGGGTGTCCACGGCGGCCAGGCCGAGGCGGTCGAGGGAGGCCTCGAGGCCGGCACGCACGTACGCCGGCGAGTTGTCGTACCGGACGCGCGGCCGCCCGTCGGGGCCGGGCTCGTGGAGGACGATGCCCGTCTTGGTCTGCACGCGCAGCGCCTCCCGCGCCGCGGCGGGCAGCTCGGCCACGAGCGCGCCCACGGTCTCCTCCGAGACGCCGGCGCCGTAGATGTCCGCGGTGTCCAGCACCGTGATTCCGGCGTCGAGCCCGGCACGCAGGGCGCCGCGGGCCCGATCACGGTCGGCACCCCATCCCATGGTCCCGAGGATCAGCGGGGATCCGGTGCGCGGCGGGGCGGGGGTCTCGTGCACGGCGGTCATGTCCCCAGCGTCTCACGGGCCGTCCCCGGTGGGGCCGCGCTGTGATGGGATGGCCCCATGAAGCTCGCCACGTTCCGCCAGCCCGACTCCGACCCGGACACCCCGGGCGCCACGTTCGCCGCCGTCGTCACCTCCGTCCACCCCGAGGATCCCGAGGTGGCGGTGCGCGTCGTCGCCATCCCGGACTGCCGGGACGTGGGCGAGCTGCTCACCGCCGAGCCCGCCGAACAGCGCGAGATGGTGGAGGCCGCCCTGCGCGGGGCGCAGGAGGACCACGACCTGCTGCTGGACGCCTCGCGCCTGGTGTACGACACGCTGATCCCGTTCCCCACCAAGGTGATCGCGGTCGGCCTGAACTACCGGGACCACATCAGGGAGACCGGCCAGGAGAAGCCGGAGCACCCGACGCTCTTCGCCAAGTTCGCCCAGTCGCTCACCGGCGCCCTCGACCCGATCGAGATCCCCGAGGAGGACCATCGCGTGGACTACGAGGGCGAGCTGTGCGTGGTGATCGGCGAGCCCGGGCGGCGGATCGCGGTCGAGGACGCGCACGAGCACATCGCCGGCTACGCGGTGGCGAACGACGTCTCGATGCGCGGCTTCCAGGGCCGCACCTCGGAGTGGCTGCAGGGCAAGGTGTGGGAGGCCTCCACGCCGGTGGGCCCGTGGCTGGTCACCCCGGACGAGCTGCCCAGGGACGCCCGCATCACCACGCGCGTCAACGGGGAGCAGCGGCAGAGCGCCAAGCTCCAGGACGTGGTGTTCTCCCCCGAGGAGCTCGTGGCCTACGCCTCGCAGATGGTCACCCTCAACCCGGGCGACCTCATCCTGACCGGCACCCCGGCCGGCGTCGCGGTGGCCCGCAAGGACGCGGACGGACGCCGGCCCTGGCTCACCGCCGGGGACGTGGTGGAGGTGGAGATCACCGGCCTGGGCCGTCAGCGCAACGAGCTCGCCTGATCCCCGTCACGACGACGACGACGCGCCGCGGCCCCGCCTCCCGGTTCACCGGGGGACGGGGCCGCGGCGTGCCCGGGGCGGCTCAGCGGCGGGGGTTCCCGGCGACCTTCACGTCCACCCACACGAGGCGGTGGTCCGAGGTGGGGAACGGGTAGGAGCCGGTCAGCTCCGAGCCCGGCTCGCCCTGGGCCGGCCAGAACACGCCGGCGTCCAGCAGCGGCAGGTTCTTGGAGGGCAGGGCCAGGTCCACGCGCAGGTTGCCCGGGGCGGGGCGGTCGTTGAAGTCGGCGGTGTCGTACCGGGGGTCGCCCTCGTGCTGGAGGTTGGCCCCGCCCTGCAGCGCGGACGCCTCGGCCGCGCCGGCCGAGGACGGCTTCGGGTCGCGGATGCGGGAGTGCTCCAGGAGCAGGTCGACGGCGCCGTCCCACGAGTCGCCGTCGAGCGGATCGGCGTTGTAGTCGCCGAGCACCACGAAGCGCTCGCCGCGCGCGAGGCCGCCGCGCACGCCCTCGTCGTCGTAGAGGTAGGCGGCGGTCCGGCCGCCGGTGATGTCGTCCGCCCACAGGCGGATCTCGTCGTGGTTGCGGCGCTGGTTGCGCTTCTCCGAGCCGTCGAAGGCGGGCGGGGTGGGGTGCGCGGCCAGCACGTGCAGGGTCTTCCCGTTGACCTCCACGGGCACGTCCCAGTGGGACTTGGAGGACAGGCGCAGCTGCTCCTCCTGCTCAGGGGTGTAGTAGTCCTCGGGCATGACGTTGCCGGGCATGTCCGCCCAGCGGAAGTCCTGGAACGTGCGGATCCGGTCCTCGAGGATCGGGTGCTGGGAGTAGATCACCATGCCGTACTGGCCCGGGAAGAGGCCGAAGCCCCATGCGTCGTTCGGTCCCCCCACGGTGCCGCTCTGGTCCAGGTCCAGACCGGAGGGCACGCCCGTGTTCACGGGGGCGGTGTAGCGGTAGGGGTAGTGGATCGGGTCCTGGCCGTTCTGGCCGACGGCCAGGTAGTTCTCCTGGAACAGGCGGGCGCCCTCGCCGGCGGCGTCGAAGTCGACCTCGTTGATCAGGAGGATCTCCGGGCGGGTGGTCTGCACGACCCCCGCGATGTTCCGGGCCTGCTCGTCGTCCGGGGTGGACAGGTCGCGGACCAGCTCCCCCTCGGCGCCGCGGTTGAGCGAGGCGTTGCAGGTGGCCACGCGGACCTCGTGGGCGTCCTGGACGGACGCGGCGGCGGATCCGCGCTCCGGGGCGTGGGCGGGGCGGGCGGCCTGGGCGGACGCGGCGCCGGTGACGGCGAGCGCGGCCACGGCCACGGCGGCGGACAGACGACGAAGGCGCATGGGGGACTCCTGGGACGACACGGGCGGGGATGGACGGTCCCAGGGTGGCAGGCGCGGACGAGCCGACGGTGACGAGCCGGTGAACACCCGTGGTGGGATGGGGACATGCCCTCCCTGCACGACGACGCCGCCCCCGCCTCCGCCTTCCGCCTCCCGGAGGCGGTGGGGATCCTCGGCGCGGGCCGCGCCGGCACGGCGTTGGCCCGGGCGATCGCCCGGATCCCGCGCCTGCACCCGGGGACCGCGGCGCCACGCGTCGTGATGGCGGCGACGCGCCCTCCGGCCGCGGTGCGGCGGCACCTGCTCATCCACGCGCCCGAGGCGGAGGCCGTGCCGGTCGACGAGCTGGCGGCGGGCACCGAGCTGACAGTGGTGGCGGTGCCGCGCGAGGACCTGGACGACGTGGACCCGGCGCTGCTGGCCGGCCCGCGCACGCTCGCCGTGGTGGACATGACCAACACGTGGGGCGACGAACCGGTGCCGGACTGGCTGGCCGGCCCGGGGGACACGGCGGCCGGGCCGGGGACGGTGCTGATCGCCCGCCGCTGGGCCGCGGCGGGGCTGAGCGTGCCCGTGGTGCGCGCGTTCTCCGAGATCTCCCACCACGAGCTGGGCACCGCCGGCCGGACCGAGGAGCCCCGGCGGGCGCTCGGCGTCGGGGCGGACGACCCGGGGCCGGGACGCGACGCCGTCGCCGCCCTGATGGCCGCGCTCGGCTTCGAGCCGGTGGAGTACGCGCCGCTCGCCCGCGCGGCGGCCCTGGAGCCGGGGGGTCCGGTGTTCGGACGGGAGACGGCGGCGGCCGACCTCGCCCGCGCCCTCGCCCTCCGCTTCCGCTGACGCACCACGCACACCGAGCACGTCCGCACCTGCAGCGGGCGGCCCGAGGGCACTCTCGTCCGGGCGAGGAACGGCGCCTGTGTCTACGATGGGAGGGCCCGTCCGTCGACCTCGGAGACACCGTGCCGCCCCTGCAGCAGCAGTCCACCCCGTCGCGTCCCGCCCTGGCACCCACCGTCCCTCGCCCAGACAGGAGGCGACGCGCGTCGGCCGTCGTCGGCGCCGCGCTGGCCGCCGGCGTGCCCATCGGCCCTCCGGGGGCGATGGGCGTCACGGCGTCCGCGCTCGCCGTCACCACGGCGGCCGTGGCACCGGCCGCCCACGCCGTCCCCGCGGCGCAGGTCGAGCTCGTGGACACCGCCGGCGTGATCGACCCCGCGGCCCTGCAGCGCGGCCTGGCGGACGTGGAGTTCCGCGAGCCGACCCGCGTGGTCGTCTACACGGAGCGCGGCGCGGACCTGTCCGCCCTGTCCGACGACGCGGCCTCCCAGGAGTTCAACGGCCGCGTGCTCGCCCACGCGCGCCGGACGCACCCGGAGTGGATCAGCGCGGATGGCCAGAAGTGGGCGGACGGGCTGATGGTCTTCGCCCTGGACCCGGCCAACCGCATGATGGGCGTCTACTACGGGGAGGACAGGAAGCTCAGCACGGAGCAGCAGGCGGACGTGCGCGAGGAGGCCGCCGAAGCCGCCCGGGACGCCCGCTGGACGGACGCCGCCGTGGACGCGGTGGACGGCTCGGCGGACCGGATCGGACGGCCGTGGTACCAGGACCCGGGGCTGGTCTTCGGGCTCGGCGGCGGAACGCTGGTGACGGCGGGGGTTGGCGCCGGCATCTGGGGCGCCGTCGCGCTGTCGAAGCGGGCGCGACGCAAGCGCGCCCTCGCCGACCTGGAGGCGGCCCGCGCCCACCTGACCTCCGTCACCCTGGACATGGACGCGACCGAGGTGAACGCCTCCCTCGTGCCCGCCGACGACCCCCACGGCGCCCGACTGCTCGAGCGCTTCCGGGGCTTCCGGGAGCGCGCTCTGGCGGCGACCGCCGAGCTGCAGCGCCTGGAGGAGGCCCCGGAGGAGGAGCAGCGGTCGAAGGAGTTCGAGAAGCAGGCAGCCGCGCTGCGCTCCGACGTGGCCGACCTCGACGGGCTCGACGACGCCATCGGCGCGGCCAGCACACTGCTGAACCGGCATCCGGGCTGGCAGGACGCGTGGGACCTGCAGACCGCACCGTTGCGGGAGGACCTGCGCGGGATCGAGGGGCTCCGGTCCACGCTCCCCTCCGACGACCCCGCGGTGACCGCCGGCCTCGACTCGCTCGAGGGGTTCCGGGCGGAGGCGGAGCGGCGGCTCGAGGAGCTCGGGGCCGGGTTGTCGGAGGAGCGTCTCACGCCCTCGGCCGCGCTGGACGCCCTGGAGGGCCTCCGCCGCGGCCTCACGTCCCGCGTGGACCGCCTCGCCGAGGCCGTGGTTGCCGGCGCTGGGCGCAACCGGGAGGAGCGCGAGATGATGCGCCGGGACATCGACGCGGGACGGCGCGCGGGCCGCACCACCCGGGGCTCGCTGCTCGACGCCCAGGCCGGGGCGGGCGTGTACTGGTCCGTCGGCTCGTTCCGTTCCGGCTACTCGGCCGGCCACAGCTCGATCGAGAGCAGCCGGACCTCCTCCTCGTCGTCGAGCGGCACGGGCTACGGGTCCTCGGGCGGCTCGTTCTCCGGCTCGGGATCCTCCGGACGGTTCTGAGCCCTCCCTCGTCGCTGCACCCGCCCAGGTCCCGTTACTCGGGCGTTCGTCTGAACGGGCCCGCCCGTTCACGCGAGCTCCGTTTTCAGCGGCGAAGGTGAGGCGGTCATCCCCGCCCCGATCGATGGAGCACTCATGTCGCCCCTTCACTCCGGTCCACACCGAGTGGTCGGCCTGACCCTGGCCGTCTCCCCCCTCGCCGCCGTCCCCGCGTCCGCCGCCACGGTGCCGCCGCCCCTGATGATCACGGAGCTGGCTCCCGACTCCGCCGGCGCGGACCACTTCGAGTTCATCGAGGTCACGAACACCACCGGCGCACCGATCGACCTCTCCCAGGCTAGTCTGGCCTACGTCTACGTGGACGGCGCGGACCGGACCCGGGACGTGCCGCTGCTTGTCCCGGCGGGGACCGTGGTGGAGCCGGGCGAGAGCGTGGTGCTGTGGCTGTCCTACGCCTCGGGCACGGTGGACAGCTTCGCCCGCACGGAGCAGGACTTCCGCGACCACTGGGCCGCGCAGGGCGCCGGCACCGACTACCGCCTCGTGCGCGTCGAGGGCCAGCCGGGCATGGCCAACGGCGGCGACCGCGGCGTCCGCCTGACCCTTCCGGACGGGCGCGCCACCTGGTCCTACTACCCGGCCGGCTCCGTCGCCGCGGGCAGGACGGCGCAGTTCCGGGCGGACGCCGCCCGTGAGTCCGGCACCGCCCTGCTCGAGGGCCGCGCCGGTGGACTTCGCCGACTACACGATCGACTACCTCTACCCGGCCGACGACCTGACGAACAACAACGTGGTCACCTGGCCGACCGACCCGGCGTCCTTCGTCCTGCAGCCCGGGGAGACGGCGGTCCTCTGGATCAAGAACGGGAAGAACGACCACCTCACCGCCGCGGACTTCGACGCCCACTACGGCACCACCCTCGCGGGCGGCTCCAGGCTGGTCGAGGTCCACACAGGGGGCATGGCCAACAGCGGCGCCCGCGGGATCGAGGTGGTCACGAAGACCGGGTTCTCGGTCAACCGGGCCTACTACAACCTCGGCGGCGCCGACGACACCCAGGCGGACCAGGGCATCCAGTACGCCGCAGACCCGGCGGACGTCGGGCGCCAGCGCCTGCTCGGCCTCGCCCCCGCCTCCCCCCGGCAGTCTCAGCGCCGAACAGACGCCGACGAGTCTCGTGGTGCCGCCGGCGGACGCGGCGGCGCCCGTGATCGAGGACCGCACCGCCGGTCAGGTCGACCCCTCGGCCGCCTTCCCGCTCGAGTTCCACATCACCGACGACGTCCAGGTCCGGACGGTCACGCTCACCGTCCGGACGTCCGGGATGGCCGCGGCGACGACGCGCACGATCCGCGCCGAGGAGGGGGACCTCTACCGCCACGTGATCGAGGCGGTCGACCTCACCGGCCAGCGCTGGGTGGAGTACTCGGTCGTCGCCTCGGACGGCGCGCACACCACCGAGCTGGCCACCCGCCGGGTCCCTGTCACGGGGGTGGACCAGAGCCCCGTCCGGCTGTCGGTCGGGGAGGGCGAGGTCGTCTCCGGGACGGAGCGAATCACCGTCGGCGGGGACGCCTACCCCTCGTCCGCCGTCGTCACGGTGGGCGGCAAGCCGGTGGAGGGCACCGCCGCGGCCCTGGAGGACGCCCCGGTCTTCGCGTTCGAGGCAACCGGCACCGATGCGTTCTTCCGCAACGGCGTCCTGATGGGGGACGACGTACTCCACGTCTTCGACGAGGGCTTCTACGAGCGGGAGGTCACCGTCCCCGTGGACGTCCCCCTGGACCGCATCACGGCCGGTGAGCCCCTGACCCTGAGCGTGTACGCGGGGACGAAGGCCTGGCCGAAGATCGACCCGGATGAGAACAACGACGACTTCCAGATCCGGAACCTCCGGCTGATCCTCCCGGACGGGCGGACCCTGCGCCCCGCCGGGCACGAGGACGGCACCCGCTGGATCCCCATGGGCGACTCGGCCGGGAAGAACGACGCCGTCCACGCCTCCTTCAGCCTGCCGGAGGACGCCTTCTCCGCCACCGCCTTCGACTGGGACACCACAGCCGTCGCCGACGGCGCGCACACCATCTCGGCGCAGGCCGCTGAGACGACCGTGACCCGGACGGTGATCGTCGACAACACCGGCCCGGTGATCACCACGAGCCTGGAGGACGGGGCGCAGGTGCGAGGCAGGGTCTCGCTCGACGCCGGCGCCTCGGACGCCGGCGCCGGCCTGGACGTGCTGACCGCGGAGCTGGACGGCGTCGCCGTCGACCTGCCCCACGAGGGCAGCTCCCTGGACCTGGCCGCGGGCGAGCACCGGCTCGTGCTCACCGCCCGCGACCTGGCCGGCAACGTCAGCACGCGCACGGTCGTCTTCACGACCCCCGTGGAGCGTCCGGGCGCGTCCGTAGCCGCGCCGGCCCAGGGCGCCGTGGTGCCGGGGCCGGACGTCACCCTCTCGGCCACGGTGGCGGACCCGAGCGGAGACCGGCTGGACGTCGGCTTCTTCGAGGGCCGCAGGCTGGTCCCCGGCGAGGCCGGCCTGCAGGTGAGTGCGGGCGAGACGACGGTGGCCGATGCGGTGGAGCGTGACGCCGCCGCCGTCGATACGCAGGCCCTCGCGCTCATGGCGGAGGACGACGGCCGGGAACACGTGGTCAGCTCCCAGGACGCCTTCCCCTACCAGGTGCTCGAGGTGGCCGTGGAGGACGCCGCCCCGGACGGACAGGTGCGGATCGCCTGGGACGGCAGCGCCAACGCCGAGGCGAAGGTGATCCTCTCGGCGTTCAACACCGTCACGGGCGCCTGGGAGGAGGTGGACCGCGCCCTCACCACGGGCGGCAACCCCACCGAGTTCACGCTGGACGGCCTCGTCTCTGTGGCGGACCACGTCCGGGACGGCAAGGTGCGCCTGCTCGTCCAGCACTCCGAGGGCTTCGCCCACACGGACCGCAGCACCCGCGACTCCGTGACGGCGCCGGTCCATCCGGCGGACCTGGCCCGGTCCGAGTTCGACTTCACCCTGGGGTGGGAGTCGGACACGCAGTACTACAACGAGACCTGGTACGAGCACCAGCGGGCCATCCACGACTACTTCCTGCAGTCCCGCGACCGTCTCAATCTTTCCTACGTGTTCCACACCGGGGACATCGTGGATGAATGGGACAAGCCGGAGCAGTGGGAGCGGGCGGACGCCGCCTACCGGATGCTCGACGACGCCGGACTGCCCTACGGCGTGCTGGCCGGCAACCACGACGTCGGCCACGCCCGGGAGGACTACGGGCCCTTCAGCGCGGACTTCGGCGCCCACCGGTTCGAGCAGAACCCGTGGTACGGGGGCTCCTACCAGGACAACCGCGGCCACTACGACCTGATCACCGTGGACGGCGTGGACTTCCTCATGCTCTACCAGGGCTGGGGCCCCGGCGACGAGGAGATCGCCTGGATGAACGAGGTGCTGGCCCAGTACCCAGAACGCACCACGATCATCACCCTCCACGAGTACATGCTCACCACCGGCGGGCTCGGTCCGATCCCGCAGCGCATCCAGGACGAGGTGGTGGCGACCAATCCGAACGTGTCGATGGTGTTCTCCGGCCACTACCACGACGCCTTCACGCGCGTGGACGGCTTCGACGACGACGGCGACGGCGTGGACGACCGCCAGGTCACCCAGGTCCTCTTCGACTACCAGGGGCTGGCGGAAGGGGGTCTGGGCTACCTGAGGCTGCTGCACTTCGACCACGAGGGTCAGAGAATGGTGGCGCGCACCTACTCGCCCTCCCTGCAGGACTACGACGCCGACGACCCCGGCCTGGCTCCCGAGCACCAGGAGTTCACGGTGCCCTACTCCCAGCTGGGGGTGGAGCCCAGGACGAAGACCCTGGGGACGGACGCCGTCTCCGTCGAGGTCCTGACGGGGCGGCCCATCGGTGAGCGGACGGACGTCGAGTCGGGGTCCCTCGTCGACATGGTATGGCGAGGCCTGCAGGCCGGCGAGTTCGGCTGGTACGTGCGCACCGAGGACCCGTACGGCGCCGTCGACCTCAGCGCTGTCCAGGAGTTCACCGTGACGGCACCTGAGCCCCAGCCGACCCCGGAGACGCCCGGGACCGGCGGCGGCCACCCCGGCAAGGGGAAGGGCATGTCCTGATCACAGACGACACGGGTCAGGATGGGGCGGCGAGGCTGTTCGCCGCCCATGAATCGGGGAGAGGCGATCCCCGTTGCCTCGTCGAGGCGACGGCAGGGTCCCGCTTGACCGAGCGGGGCCCTGCCCATGTCCTGGACGGGCCTCTGAGACCCCCTTCGTCGGTGGCGGCGGCGCTCGTCCCGACAGCCCCCGGCGACGGGCCTGGCCCTCTTGTCAGTGTATTTCAGTCTTGAAACACTGGGCCCATGACCAACTCCACCGAACTCCGCCAGGATCCCCTGGCCTTCTACCTGGACAAGGCCGTCCCGGACGCCTGGAAGGCCGTGGGCGCGCTGTCCGCCGCCGCCCGCACCGCCGCCGACGACGCCGGTCTCGACCGACAGCTCGTCGAACTGGTCAACCTGCGTGTCTCCCAGCTCAACGGCTGCGCCTATTGCCTCGGCGTGCACACGCGCGACGCCGTCAAGGCCGGCCTCAGCCCCCAGCGCCTCGGCCTGCTGCCCGCGTGGCGTGATTCCCCGGAGGTCTACTCCGAGCTCGAGCGCGCCGCCCTCGAGCTGGCCGAGACCGTGACGGAGCTGCCGGAGCAGGACCAGCAGCAGTACGTGCAGGTCTCCACGCACCACGTGCTCACGGACGCGCAGTACGCCGCGGTGCAGTGGCTCGCGATCGTCATGAACGTCACCAACCGCATCAGCATCCTCTCCCACCACCCGGTCCGCCGCCGGGACGCCTGAAGGAGGCCGTCGTGTCGAACCGCGAGCAGGACCCGCAGGTCGAGGTTGGCAGCGCCGGCCGCGCCGCAGCCACTCCCGACGCCGCCGCCCCCTCCCCCGCCGAGGCCGGCGGCCTGCGGGAGGACTTCCCCGCGCCGCGCTTCACGCAGGGCCTGAGTTCGGGGGTGAGCGAGCACGAGGGCGAGGGCTGCGTCGTCGAGCTCCTCGAGCCGCGCGCGGTGCCGCTGGGCGGACCGCGCGCCATGACGGTGCAGCGCTCCCTGCCGCAGCGGGCCCGCAGCCTGATCGGTGCGTGGTGCTTCCTGGACTTCTACGGCCCCGACGACGTCGCCGCCACCGGGGGCATGGACGTCCCCCGCCACCCGCATACCGGCCTGGCCACGGTGTCCTGGCTGTTCGAGGGGCGGATCGACCACGTGGACTCCGCCGGGAACTGGGCCACGGTGCGCCCGGGCGAGGTCAACCTGATGCACGCCGGCCGCGGCGTCACCCACACCGAGTACTCCACCGCGGACACCACCGTCTTGCACGGCGCCCAGCTCTGGTACGCCCTGCCGGATGCGCACCGCTTCTCCCATCCGGACCTGCACTCCCACCGCCCGGATCCGGTGATCGGCGAGGGCTGGGAGGCGAAGGTGTTCCTCGGCGAGCTCCTGGGCCGGCGCTCCCTGGTGCCCACGGCCATCCCGCTGACCGGCGCGGAGCTGCGCCTGCAGCCGGGGGCGGAGATCGTGGTGGAGGTGCCCGCCCACCACGAGCACGGCCTGCTCACCGTCTCCGGCGCGGTCACCCTGCAGGGCGTGGACGTGCCGGCCGCGCACCTGGGGTACGTCGGACCGGGCGCGCGGCGGCTGACGGTCCGCGCCGGGGACGAGCCGGTGATCGCGTTGCTGATCGGCGGCGGGCCGCTGGGCGAGCAGATCATCATGTGGTGGAACTTCGTGGGCCGCACCCAGGAGGAGATCGAGACCTGGCGCGCCGCCTACCAGCAGGAGATGGGCTTCGAGACCCCGACACCGGACTCGCCGCTGCGCCGCGAAGCCGACGAGCCGCTCGGCGAGCAGGTCGGCGGCGCCCTGTTGGACTCCCTGGTGGGCACCGCCTACGACGACGGCCGCCCCTTCCCGCAGTTCGGCGCCTTCCCACCGGACCCGAAGGGCCCGATCCCGGCACCGCCACTGCCCAACACCCGCATGCGAGCCCGCGGCTGACCACCGCTCCGCCTCGCCCGCCTCCGCTGACGCGACACGCGTGCCCCATCTTCTTTAGCGGACGCAACACGCCCACCCGCGCAGCTTTCCCTGACGCCCGCAGCCCGCGGGCGTGAGCGCTGTCCCCCTGCACCCCTCTCGGAGGGGTCTGGGAACGAACGAGGCGCGGAGAGGACGGCGGCCCGCGCAGACGACGAAGGCCCCCGCTCTGCTGAGCGGGGGCCTTCCGTATGGTCGGGGTGACAGGATTTGAACCTGCGACCTCGTCGTCCCGAACGACGCGCGCTACCAAGCTGCGCCACACCCCGTCAGACCGCACAGCGGCGGACCAACAGGGGATGACTGTACCAGCCCCCTCTCCTCCGCGCCACTCCACCAGCGCCTGGCCCTGCGGGCAACGATGCTGCCGCCATGATGGTGGTCGATCGATGTCGAAGGAGAAGACACATGATGATCCGATGGCGCCCGCGCCGGTCCGCTTCGTCGCCTGGAGAGACGTCCCGCCCCGCAGTGAGCGCCCCCGTGGGGATGAGCGAACTGGATGAGCATCTGGCCGACCTCCGCGGGCTGCTGACGGCGGAGCGCTCCCGCCTCCGCCCGGACACCTTCGCCCTCCTCTGGGCGGCCCTCGAGCACACGGAAGGGCTCCTTCCGTCGTGGGACCGCTGCGCCGCGGTATGTGCGGCCGACGCACTCCAGCTGGTCGACGTGCTCACCCGGCGGGTGCTTCCCGGGCTGCGAGACTTCCTCGTCCTTCCCGACACCGACAAGCCGGCCCACGCGGACCTCTTCCACGACGACGTCCACCGCTGGACGGATCAGATCGCCCGTCATCGACGCCGCCTCTTGCGGGTCATCACGAGCCGGCAGGACGCTCGGCGGGAGATCGACGGGCCTCGTGGATGAGGCTGGGAGGCGTGGGCGGCGGGCGCCCACTTCAGAACACTCTGTTTCAGAACACGCCCTCAACGCGGGGAGGCCCCACACCAGAACGGTGTGGGGCCTCAACCCTCTATCAAAGAATGTCCGGCGGCGACCTACTCTCCCACAACCTCCCGGTTGCAGTACCATCGGCGCTGTGGGCCTTAGCTTCCGGGTTCGGAATGGAACCGGGCGTTTCCCCCACGCTATGACCGCCGTAACCCTCACCCCAACCACACCCCAAAAACACCAGGACGCGTGGGAAACCTGCGAGAGCCACAACAAGTGGCACACTCATTCACTTATCAACCACACCAACACTACCACACACGGTAACCCTGGCGTGAGGCTGCAATCAGACAACCGCACAGTGGACGCGAACACCCCGAACCCTTCCCACCAGAAGCGGTGAGAAGAAATGATGTGTGTAAAAGTCATCGGCCTATTAGTACTGGTCAGCTCCACACGTCTTCAGTCCGTGCTTCCACATCCAGCCTATCAACCCAGTCATCTCGCTGGGGGCCTCACACCCTCAAAGGGGCAAGGAAATCTCATCTCGAAGCCGGCTTCCCGCTTAGATGCTTTCAGCGGTTATCCATCCCGAACGTAGCTAATCAGCCATGCACCTGGCGGTACAACTGACATACCAGAGGTTCGTCCGTCCCGGTCCTCTCGTACTAAGGACAGACCTTCTCAAATTTCCAACGCGCGCAGAGGATAGGGACCGAACTGTCTCACGACGTTCTGAACCCAGCTCGCGTACCGCTTTAATGGGCGAACAGCCCAACCCTTGGGACCTACTCCAGCCCCAGGATGCGACGAGCCGACATCGAGGTGCCAAACCATGCCGTCGATATGGACTCTTGGGCAAGATCAGCCTGTTATCCCCGAGGTACCTTTTATCCGTTGAGCGACGACCGTTCCACAACGAGTCGCCGGATCACTAGTCCCGACTTTCGTCCCTGCTCGAGCTGCCACTCTCACAGTCAAGCTCCCTTGTGCACTTGCACTCGACACCTGATTGCCAACCAGGCTGAGGGAACCTTTGGGCGCCTCCGTTACATTTTGGGAGGCAACCGCCCCAGTTAAACTACCCATCAGGCACTGTCCCTGACCCGGATCACGGGCCGAAGTTAGACATCCAGTATGACCAGAGTGGTATTTCAACGATGACTCCACGAACACTGGCGTGCCCGCTTCACAGTCTCCCACCTATCCTACACAAGCCACACCGAACGCCAATACCAAACTATAGTAAAGGTCTCGGGGTCTTTCCGTCCTTCTGCGCGTAACGAGCATCTTTACTCGTAATGCAATTTCGCCGAGTTCACGGTTGAGACAGCGGGGAAGTCGTTACTCCATTCGTGCAGGTCGGAACTTACCCGACAAGGAATTTCGCTACCTTAGGATGGTTATAGTTACCACCGCCGTTTACTGGGGCTTAAATTCTCCGCTTCGCCGAAGCTAACGGGTCCTCTTAACCTTCCAGCACCGGGCAGGAGTCAGTCCGTATACATCGTCTTACGACTTCGCACGGACCTGTGTTTTTGATAAACAGTCGCTTCCCCCTGGTCTCTGCGGCCCCGATCCCCTCACACCAGCGCGTGGTGCTCAAGGTTGGGGCCCCCCTTCTCCCGAAGTTACGGGGGCATTTTGCCGAGTTCCTTAACCATGATTCTCTCGATCGCCTTAGTATTCTCTACCTGACCACCTGTGTCGGTTTAGGGTACGGGCAGTTGGAACCTCGCGCCGATGCTTTTCTTGGCAGCATAGGATCACCGGATCACCCACATCGTGGGCGCCCATCAGGTCTCAGGCACGCAGCCGGCGGATTTACCTACCGACAGCCCTACACCCTTAGACCAGGACGATTCCATTGCCTGGCCCGGCTACCTTCCTGCGTCACACCTGTTAATACGCTTGCCTCCCCGGTTCAGGTCCCGTGCTCCACGCACCCATCCACCCCCGAAGGGGCAGTGAGGGGCGCTTCAGACGGTGAGTATCACCGGTTCAGCAGGGACGGTTCTTCACTGGTACGGGAATATCAACCCGTTGTCCATCGACTACGCCTGTCGGCCTCGCCTTAGGTCCCGACTCACCCAGGGCAGATTAGCTTGACCCTGGAACCCTTAGTCATCCGGCGGACGGGTTTCTCACCCGTCTTTCGCTACTCATGCCTGCATTCTCACTCGTCCACAATCCACCAGAAGTCACCCGCTGGCTTCACCTCGTGAACGACGCTCCCCTACCCATCCAGAAAACTGAATGCCACGGTTTCGGCGGTGTACTTGAGCCCCGCTACATTGTCGGCGCGGAATCACTTGACCAGTGAGCTATTACGCACTCTTTCAAGGGTGGCTGCTTCTAAGCCAACCTCCTGGTTGTCTCAGCAACTCCACATCCTTTCCCACTTAGCACACGCTTAGGGGCCTTAACCGGTGGTCTGGGCTGTTTCCCTCTCGACTATGAAGCTTATCCCCCACAGTCTCACTGCCACGCTCTCACTTCCCGGCATTCGGAGTTTGGCTGAAGTCAGTAACCTTGTAGGGCCCATCGTCCATCCAGTAGCTCTACCTCCGGGAAGAAACACGTGACGCTGCACCTAAATGCATTTCGGGGAGAACCAGCTATCACGGAGTTTGATTGGCCTTTCACCCCTACCCACAGCTCATCCCCTCCATTTTCAACTGAAGTGGGTTCGGTCCTCCACGCGCTCTTACACGCGCTTCAACCTGGCCATGGGTAGATCACTCCGCTTCGGGTCTAGGACACGCGACTCAATCGCCCTATTCAGACTCGCTTTCGCTACGGCTTCCCCACACGGGTTAACCTCGCCACGTATCACTAACTCGCAGGCTCATTCTTCAAAAGGCACGCTGTCACCCCAACAAGGAGGCTCCAACGGTTTGTAGGCACATGGTTTCAGGTACTATTTCACTCCCCTCCCGGGGTACTTTTCACCATTCCCTCACGGTACTGATTCACTATCGGTCAACAGGGAGTATTCAGGCTTACCAGGTGGTCCTGGCAGATTCACACGGGATTTCTCGGGCCCCGTGCTACTCGGGCGACCCCTCAACAGCGGCGGAACACATTACGACTACGGGGCTCTCACCCTCTACGGCCCAGCATCCACACTGGTTCGTCTATATGCCCGCACCTCACTGCGCCACGCCGGCAGACGTGACAAGAGAGGGCCCACAACACCGCACACGCAACCCCTGCCGGGTATCACACGCATACGGTTTAGCCCCATCCGCTTTCGCTCGCCACTACTCACGGAATCACTTTTGTTTTCTCTTCCTGTGGGTACTGAGATGTTTCACTTCCCCACGTTCCCTCCACCCGGTCTATGTGTTCAACCGGGGGTCACACGACACGTCGTGCGGGGTTTCCCCATTCGGAAATCCTGGTCTCAACGTCCGGTTATCGACTCCACCAGGCTTATCGCAGATTCCCACGTCCTTCATCGGCTCCTGTTGCCAAGGCATCCACCATGCGCCCTTAGAAACTTTCACACACATGAAAGTCCTCAAATGAGCAATTATCTAACTAAGATGTCATTCTCGGCGTCACCACCACGTCCAACGCGACCACCCAGGGGGATGACCACACGCAACGATGACGAAATAAGATGCTCGCGTCCACTATACAGTTCTCAAACAACAGCCCTCACCCCACTCCACGCACCCCGACCGGGGCACGCTTCACAAGGGAGACAGAAACAACACACCCCACACCCCAACAAGATGCAGGGCGCCTGCTGTTCCAGGACCCAACAGTGTGCCAACACCAGCACGCAGCCACCAACCACACGCATTCCAACCCCACAAGGGCGTACTCGCGTCCAGCCGGCACCACCACTGGCACCATTTCCTGATGTTCCACCCATGAGCAACCCGCCATCACACACGCGGTGATGCAACGGGCACTGATGCTCCTTAGAAAGGAGGTGATCCAGCCGCACCTTCCGGTACGGCTACCTTGTTACGACTTAGTCCCAATCGCTGGTCCCACCTTCGACGGCTCCCCCCACAAGGGTTAGGCCACCGGCTTCGGGTGTTACCGACTTTCGTGACTTGACGGGCGGTGTGTACAAGGCCCGGGAACGTATTCACCGCAGCGTTGCTGATCTGCGATTACTAGCGACTCCGACTTCATGGGGTCGAGTTGCAGACCCCAATCCGAACTGAGACCGGCTTTTTGGGATTAGCTCCACCTCACAGTATCGCAACCCATTGTACCGGCCATTGTAGCATGCGTGAAGCCCAAGACATAAGGGGCATGATGATTTGACGTCGTCCTCACCTTCCTCCGAGTTGACCCCGGCAGTCTCCCATGAGTCCCCACCACTACGTGCTGGCAACATGGAACGAGGGTTGCGCTCGTTGCGGGACTTAACCCAACATCTCACGACACGAGCTGACGACAACCATGCACCACCTGTGAATCCGCCCCAAAGGGGAAACCGTGTCTCCACGGCGGTCGAAAACATGTCAAGCCTTGGTAAGGTTCTTCGCGTTGCATCGAATTAATCCGCATGCTCCGCCGCTTGTGCGGGCCCCCGTCAATTCCTTTGAGTTTTAGCCTTGCGGCCGTACTCCCCAGGCGGGGCACTTAATGCGTTAGCTGCGGCGCGGAAACCGTGGAATGGTCCCCACACCTAGTGCCCAACGTTTACGGCATGGACTACCAGGGTATCTAATCCTGTTCGCTCCCCATGCTTTCGCTCCTCAGCGTCAGTTACAGCCCAGAGACCTGCCTTCGCCATCGGTGTTCCTCCTGATATCTGCGCATTCCACCGCTACACCAGGAATTCCAGTCTCCCCTACTGCACTCTAGTCTGCCCGTACCCACCGCAGATCCGGGGTTAAGCCCCGGACTTTCACGACAGACGTGACAAACCGCCTACGAGCTCTTTACGCCCAATAATTCCGGATAACGCTCGCACCCTACGTATTACCGCGGCTGCTGGCACGTAGTTAGCCGGTGCTTCTTCTGCAGGTACCGTCACTTTCGCTTCTTCCCTGCTGAAAGAGGTTTACAACCCGAAGGCCGTCATCCCTCACGCGGCGTCGCTGCATCAGGCTTTCGCCCATTGTGCAATATTCCCCACTGCTGCCTCCCGTAGGAGTCTGGGCCGTGTCTCAGTCCCAGTGTGGCCGGTCACCCTCTCAGGCCGGCTACCCGTCGTCGCCTTGGTGAGCCGTTACCTCACCAACAAGCTGATAGGCCGCGAGTCCATCCATGACCGAAAGATCTTTCCAGCACCCGTCATGCGACAGGCGCTCCTATCCGGTATTAGACCCAGTTTCCCGGGCTTATCCCAGAGTCAAGGGCAGGTTACTCACGTGTTACTCACCCGTTCGCCACTAATCCGCCCAGCAAGCTGGGCTTCATCGTTCGACTTGCATGTGTTAAGCACGCCGCCAGCGTTCATCCTGAGCCAGGATCAAACTCTCCGTAAAAAATTACAGAACGACACCCCGACGGCCGGAAATAACCATCAGGACATCCATTCGATTACCTGGCGGACCAGGTGCACATCGCACGGGGGTGCGGGCACGCTGGTCAACCAATGTGTTAAAACAATTGGCATCAAAAAACTTGGCACACTATTGAGTTCTCAAACAGCAGACGCTGCCGGCTTCAGCACCGCTCATTCGCGGCGTTTCGCTCCGGAGCAACTTCTCCAGCCTAGACCATCTGATTCACACTGTCAACCCCGTCACCGGGATCGATCTCGAACCGTGATCCGTCATCGGAAGGCTTCATAACCTTACCACGTTCACGATCCGTGTCAACTCCGTTTCCGCAGTCGACACCAGCTGTTCACATCAGTGGGCCATCAGACCCTCCCACACGATCCCAGCCAGTTGAACCAGATCATCTCTTCAGGAATACCGCTCCCATCCCCAAGGAAGGAACCGGATGCCGTGGTGAACCCTGCCAGAAGAACTGCGATCACGCGCCAGATTCCCCGGTGTTCGGGCTGCTCACCGCGCCGCCCGTGTCACCGGACCGCGCCTCAGCACGAGAAAGAACTCTACACACCCTCCGGCCCCCACACCAAATCGAGAGTGCCTCAAGAACCCGCCCCTACCGCGGTGACCACGTTTCCGCATGATCACGCGGCCGCATGACGACGTCGGGCGCTCCCCTGCCCCTCCCGCACCCCTCTGGAGCCAGAACTCCCCTCCGTGACATCGATCACGGAGGGGAGTCTGCCCCGCGGTCAGCCGGCGTGCGGCTCCAGCCACAGGGTGGACAGCGCGGGCACGTCCACGGTGAGGTACGCGGGCTGGCCCTGCCACTGGCCGGTCTCCGCTCGCAGCACCTCCGGCTGGCCTGCCTGCTCCCGCCGGCCGTCGCCGTGGAAGTCCGTACTGTCCGTGTCCAGCACGACCGTCCACTCCCCCGCGGTCGGCACCCCCACCCGCAGTCCGTGGCGCATCGCGCCGGAGAGGTTGGTGATGTTCAGCAGGGGCGCACCACCCTGCCCGTCCGCAGGACGGCGGAGGAACACGAGGGTGTTGCCGTCGGCGTCGCCGCCGTCCACCCAGGCGAAGCCCTCCGGGCTGTGGTCCGCGGACCACAGGGCCGGCTTGGCCCGGTACAGCGCATTGAGTTCGCGCACCGTCAGCTGCACCCCGCGGTGCGCGTCGTCCCAGGACGCCGCCCAGTCCAGGCCCCGCTCCTCCGACCACTCGGTGGGCTGCCCGTACTCGCCGCCCATGAAGAGCAGCTGCTTGCCCGGGTGCGCCCACATGTACGCGTAGTAGGCGCGGAGCGTGGCCAGCTTCTGCCGATGGTCCCCCGAGATCTTCCCCAGCAGCGAGCCCTTCCCGTGCACCACCTCGTCATGGGAGAGCGGCAGGACGTAGTTCTCCGAGTACGCGTAGACCATGGAGAACGTCCACTGGTCGTGGTGCCACCGGCGGTTCACCGGGTCCTCGGAGAGGTAGGCCAGCGTGTCGTGCATCCAGCCCATGTTCCACTTCTTGCCGAAGCCCAGGCCGCCGGCGTCGACCGGCGCGCTCACGCCCGAGAACGCGGTGGACTCCTCCGCGATCATGAGCACCCCCGGGTGCACGCGGTACACGGTGGAGTTGACCTCCTTCAGGAAGCTGATCGCCTCGAGGTCGTGGTTGCCGCCGTGCACGTTCGGGGTCCACTGTCCGTCCTCACGGGAGTAGTCGCGATAGAGCATCGAGGCGACGGCGTCCACGCGCAACCCGTCCACATGGAACTCCCCGATCCAGTACAGGGCGTTGGCCACCAGGAAGTTGCGCACCTCCGTGCGTCCGAAGTCGAACACGTAGGTGCCCCAGTCCGGGTGCTCCCCGCGCTGCGGGTCGGCGTGCTCGTACAGCGGCGTGCCGTCGAACCGCCCCAGCGCCCAGGCGTCCTTGGGGAAGTGCGCCGGCACCCAGTCCACGAGCACGCCGATCCCCGCCGCATGCAGCGCGTCGACCAGGTGCTTGAACTCGTCCGGGGTGCCGAACCGGGACGTCGGTGCGTAGTAGCCCGTCACCTGATAGCCCCAGGAGCCGCCGAACGGGTGCTCGGCCACCGGCAAGAACTCCACGTGCGTGAAGCCCTGCCAGGTCACGTACTCCACCAGCTGCTCGGCCAGCTCCACGTAGGACAGCCCCGGCCGCCACGAGCCCAGGTGCACCTCGTAGATGCTCAGCGGACGCTCGTGCGGGTCCGTGGTGCGGCGCCGCTCCATCCACTCCTCGTCCGTGAACGCGTAGTCCGACTCCAGCACGCGGGAGGCCGTGGCCGGCGGGACCTCGGTCCATCGGGCCAGCGGGTCCGCGTTCTGCTGCCACGCGCCGTCCGCGCCGAGGACCTCGTACTTGTAGCGGGCGCCGTGCTCCACGCCGGGCACCAGCAGCTCCCACACGCCCGAGGAGCCCAGGGAGCGCATCGCATGCGTCCGCCCCGTCCAGCCGTTGAAGTCGCCCACCACGCGCACGGCCCGGGCGTTCGGTGCCCACACCGCGAAGGACGTGCCCACCAGCCCGCCCGAGCCGTCCCGGCGCACCCGCGCGCCGAGCACCTCCCACAGTCGCTCGTGCCGCCCCTCGCCGATCAGGTGCAGGTCCAGCTCACCGAGGGTGGGCAGGTGGCGGTAGGCGTCATCGTGGACCTCGACGACGTCCTCCCCCGCCTCCCCCGGGTACGTCACCTCGAGCCGGTAGTCGCCCGCGGGCACTCCGGCGCGTCGCGGCAGCGGGCCCGCGCCCACGAAGACGCCGTCCCGCTCGTGGACGAGCTCGATCCGCTCACCGTCCCCGTCCCGCACCACCGTGACGGCGCTCGCGAACGGGCGCAGCGCGCGGTAGGTGACGGCGGCGCCGTCGGGATGGGGGTGCGCGCCGAGCACGGCGTGCGGATCGTGATGGCGACCCTCGGCGACGGCGGCGAGCGTGTCGGCGTCGACGGGCAGGGGGGCGGGCGTGGCGGTGGGGGTGGTCATGGGTCTCCTGGTGGTCGCTCAGCCGCGGCGGACGACGCGGAGGACGTGGGCGGGCTCGACCGACGGGTCGAGCCGGACATAGGGGTGCTCGTCCCAGCGCCAGCGCTGGCCGCTGAGGAGGTCCTCGACCTCGAAGCGGCCCTCCTCGTCCCGATCCTCGGGACGCACGCGCAGGGCGGCCGCGTCGAGGTGCAGGGTCGCCTCCGCCACATGGTGGGGGTCGCACGCGACGACGACGAGCACCGTGTCCTCGGCCGGCCCGGCGTCGGTGACGGCCTCGGCCGCGGCGTGCAGGCCCTCGGGGAGCGCCGACCGGGTCTTCGAGTAGACGAGCAGCTCGGGGTGCGTGGAGCCGTGCAGCGTGAGGTTCTGCAGGTCCCGCAGCGCCGGATGCGCCGCACGGATCGCGTTGAGCCGGGTCAGGTACGGGGCGAGAGACTCGCCCGCGGCCTCGGCGCCGGCCCAGTCGCGGGGACGGTACTCGTACTTCTCGTTGTCGATGTACTCCTCCGCGCCGGGGCGGGCCACGTGCTCGAACAGCTCGAATCCGGCGTACACCCCGTAGAGCGGATTGGAGGTCGCGGCGATCACGGCGCGGGCGCGGAAGGCCCCCGGACCGCCGTGCTGCAAGTACTCGGTGAGGATGTCCGGGGTGTTGACGAAGAAGTTGGGACGGTAGAACCCCGCCGTCTCCGCGGTGATCTCGGTGAGGTACTCCTCGAGCTCCTTGCGCGTGTTCCGCCACGTGAAGTAGCCGTAGGACTGCTGGAAGCCCACGCGGCCGAGGCCGTGCATCATGGCGGGCCGGGTGAACGCCTCGGCCAGGAACACGACGCGCGGCTCCACCGCGTGCACCTCACGGATCAGCCACTCCCAGAACCACAGAGGCTTGGTGTGGGGGTTGTCCACGCGGAAGATGTGGACGCCGCGCGCCACCCAGCCCAGGACGACGTCCAGGACCGCGTGGGCCAGGCCGTCGGCGTCGTTGTCGAAGTTCAGCGGGTAGATGTCCTGGTACTTCTTGGGCGGGTTCTCCGCATAGGCGATGGAGCCGTCCACGCGAGTGGTGAACCACTCCGGGTGCTCCGCCACCCACGGGTGGTCCGGGGAGCACTGCAGGGCCAGGTCCAGGGCGAGCTCCATGCCGAGCTCGCGGGTGCGCGCCTCGAACGCCGCGAAGTCCTCGAACGTCCCCAGGTCCGGATGGATCGCGTCGTGGCCGCCGGCCTCGCCGCCGATCGCCCACGGGGAGCCCGGGTCCTGCGGACCGGCGGTGAGGGTGTTGTTCGGCCCCTTGCGGTGGGCCGTGCCGATCGGGTGGATGGGCGGCAGGTAGACCACCTGGAAGCCCATCTCCGCCACGGCGGGCAGGCGCTCGGCCGCGGTGCGGAAGGTGCCGGAGTGCCACGTGCCCGTGGCCTCGTCGTGCCGGGCGCCCTCGGAGCGGGGGAAGAACTCGTACCACGCGCCCCGGCCGGCCAGCTCGCGCTGCACGTCCAGCGGGTACGGCTCGGAGCTCGTCACGTGCTCCCGGATCGGGCGGTCGTGCAGGACCGCCGCGACGTCGGCGGACTCGGCCGCCGCGAGCCGGCAGGCCGGGATGGCCCGGGCGTCCGAGAGCCCCCGGGCCGCGTCCGCGAACACGGCGCGGTCCTCGGCGGAGCGCTCCGGGTCCTCCGCCGCACGGCCGAAGAGGGCGGCACCCTCGTCCAGCATGAGCTCGACGTCCACCCCCGCGGCCAGCTTGACGGAGGCGGCGTGCAGCCACGTGCCCACCGGGTCGTGCCAGCCCTCCACCACGAACCGGTGGACGCCGATCTCGGCCGGACGCAGCGTGGCCACGAACTCGTCCAGCCCGGGTCGGCCCGGGCGCATGTGGACGCGCTGCACCTCGGCCCCGTCAGGGCCGAGCAGGCGGACCGTGGCGCGGACGGCGTCGTGGCCCTCGCGGTACACCGTGGCGCGGACCGGGACGTCCTCGCCCACCACCGCCTTGGCCGGGAACCGGCCCTCCTCGATCACCGGCTGCACGTTCGAGACCGGGATGCGGCCCGTCAGGGTGCTGCGGCGGACGTCCGAAGCCGCGGTGCGGCCTCCGGCCTCCAGGGCCGACTCCGGGACAGCGGGCCCGGGGGCCTGCGCGGCGGGGACGCGGTGCTCGGTGCTGCTGGACGGGGGGGTCTTCGGCTTCGCGGTGCTCACGCGGCCGACGCTACCGCCCGACCGGGCCCGACTGAATGCCTGACGCGTCGCGTGACGGACCGGCGGTCAGGACAGCATGGTCTTGTCGTCCACCACGGCGCCCTTGATCTTCCCGAACTCCGCGAGCAGGTCCGCGGGGGTCGCGCGCGCCTTCTGCTCCGCGTCCAGCTCGAGGATGACCCGGCCGTCGTGCATCATGATCAGCCGATTGCCCACCTGGAGGGCCTGGGACATGTTGTGCGTGACCATGAGCGTGGTGAGGGCGTGCTCGGCCACCACCTGCTCGGTCAGACGCGTCACCAGCTCGGCGCGGGACGGGTCCAGGGCCGCGGTGTGCTCGTCCAGCAGCAGGATCTTCGGCCCGGAGAAGGTGGCCATCAGCAGGCTGAGGGCCTGACGCTGCCCGCCCGAGAGCAGGCCCACCTTGGCGGTGAGGCGGTCCTCCAGCCCCAGCTCCAGCTTCACCAGCTCCCGCCGGAACACCTCCCGGCGCCCCCCGGAGACGCTCCGGCTCAGGCCGCGGGCGTGGCCCCGGCGCAGGGCCAGCGCCATGTTCTCCTCGATGGTGAGGTTGGGCGCGGTGCCCGCGGTGGGGTCCTGGAACACCCGGCCGATCCAGCGGGCGCGGCGGTGGTCCGCCATGCGGGTCACGTCCTTGCCCGCCACGCGGACGGAGCCCGCGTCCGGGGTCAGCTTGCCCGCGATCGTGTTGAGGATGGTGGACTTGCCGGCTCCGTTGGAGCCGATCACGGTGACGAAGTCGCCCTCGGCCAGGTGCAGGTCGATCCCCTGCAGGGCTCGGCGCTCGTTGACGGTGTTCGGGAAGAACGTCTTGCGGACGTCGTGGATCTCAAGCACGGGGGGCCTCCTGGGCGGTGGCGGCGGTCGCGGCGTCGTCGGCGCTCCCCGCGGCGGGGGCGGCGGGCGTGTCCGCGGTCTTCGGGGTGCGCAGCGAGAGCCGGCGGGCGAGGCCGAAGCGGGGCAGCAGCAGGGCCAGCACCACGAGGGCGGCCGAGATGAGCTTCATGTCGTTCGGGTTCAGGCCGGCGTTCAGGGCGAGCTGGATGATGAGGCGGTAGACCACGGCGCCCACGATCACCGCGAGGGTGGCGAGGAAGACCGTGCGGCGGCCGAAGATCGCCTGGCCCACGATCACGGAGGCCAGGCCCACGAGGATCAGGCCGATGCCCATGCTGATGTCCGCGAAGCCCTGGTACATGGCCATCAGCGAGCCGCACAGGCCCACGAGACCGTTGGAGAGCATGAGGCCGAGGATCTTCATGCGGTCCGTGGAGACGCCGTAGGAGCGGATCATCTCCTCGTTGTCGCCCGTGGCCTGCAGCGCGAGACCCAGGTCGGTGTGCAGGAACCAGTCCAGGGCGAACTTGATGACCAGGACGCCGGCCAGCAGCACGAGCACGGAGCCCAGGTTCTTGGCCAGGCCCATCTCCGCGAGGGAGCGGAACAGCGTGTCCTCGCCCAGCAGCGGCACGTTCGCCCGGCCCATGATGCGCAGGTTGACCGAGTACAGCGCGATCATCGTCAGGATGCCGGCGAGGAGGCCGTCGATCCGGCCCTTGGTGTGCAGCAGACCCGTGACGAGGCCCGCCAGGCAGCCCACGACGAACGCGGCCAGCATGGCCGCGGCCACGGGGACCCCGTTCGTGATGAGCACGGCGGCCGTGGCGGCGCCGGTGGTGAACGAGCCGTCCACCGTCAGGTCGGGGAAGTCGAGGATGCGGAAGGTGAGGTAGACGCCGAGCGCCATCACGGCGTAGATGAGGCCGAGCTCCACAGCGGTGATCATGGGGGTCCTTTCAGGCGGCCCGCGGGCCGGGACGAGGAGGCGGGCCGTGGACCGGCCCCGGACGCGGCGGCGTCCGGGGCCGGTGCGGCACGGCGGGAGGGGGGCGACGCCGGCGCGCGCCGACGTCGTCCGCGGCGGGTCAGCCGACGATGACCTCGTCGGCGCGGTCGACGAGCTCCTGCGGCAGCTCGACGCCGTACTTGCCCGCGGCCTCCTTGTTCAGCACCAGCTCGAGGGAGTCCTCCGCGGCGAAGCCGACCGGGATGTCACCCGGGTTCTGGCCGTCCTTGAGGATCTTCACGGCCATCTCGCCGGCCTGGCGGCCGTGCTCCTCGTAGTCGATGCCGTAGGTGCCCAGCGCGCCGCGCTCCACCGAGTCGGTGTCCGCGGAGATGACCGGCACCTGGTTGGCCTGGCCGAAGGACACCACGGACTCCAGGGCGGACACCACGGCGTTGTCCGTGGGCACGTAGATGCCGTCCACGCCCTTGAGGGACTCGACGCCCTGCTGGACCTCGGAGGAGTTGGTGATCGTGGCCTCCTTGATCTCCAGTCCCAGCTCCTCGCCGGCCTCCTTCGCCTGGTCCACCTGGACCTTCGAGTTGGACTCGCCGGAGTTCCAGACGATGCCCACGGTCGTCGCCTCGGGGTCCACGTCCTTGAGCAGCTGCAGCTGCTCCTTGACCGGGTTGCGGTCCGACATGCCGGTGACGTTGCCGCCCGGCTTCTCCTCGGAGTCCACGAGCTGCGCGCCGACCGGGTCGGTCACGGCCATGAACACGACCGGCTTGTCGGTCACCGCGGTGGCGGTCGCCTGGCCGGCGGGAGTGGCGATGGCGGCCACGAGGTCCACGTCCGAGGACGCGAAGGTGGAGGCGATCGACGTGGCGGTGCCCTGGTCGCCCTGGGCGTTCTGCTCGTCGAAGGTCACCGTGAGGCCGGCGTCCTCGAAGGCGGACTCGAAGCCCGTGCGGGCGCCGTCGAGGGCCGGGTGGGAGATCAGCTGGTTGATGCCGACCGTGTACTCCTTGCCCTCTCCGCCGGCGGCAGCGGAGGAGGACCCGCCGGCGGCGGAGGAGGACCCGGCGGCGGAGCCGCCGTCACCGCACGCGGTGAGGCCGAGGAGGGCGACGGCGAGGCCGGCGGTGAGACGGAGGGTGCGGTGCTTCATGGGATACCTCTGTGGTCCTGGTGCGGGATGTGGCCCACGGGGACGCGAGGCCCCGTGCGATGCGCACCAGTGTGCGGCGTGATCCGCGACACAGACAATTGTGACGATCACATCGCGGAGGATCGGACGCCTCGACCCCGCCCCGGCAGACGAACTGTCGCCAGGGCGGCCCGTCAGGGCCCCGCCCTGGACGAACTGTCGTCGCAGGGCCGAGTCAGCGCCCGCCCGCGCGCCCCACCGCGATCTCGTACAGCGAGATGCCCACCGCCATGGAGGCGTTGAGCGACTCCATCTCCGACTGGATCGGGATGGACACGATCTGCTGGCAGTGCTCGCGCACCATGCGCGACAGGCCCTTGCCCTCGGCCCCCACCACCAGGACCAGCGGCTCCGAGGCGAGTGCGAGGCCGGGCAGGGAGACGTCCCCGCCGCCGTCGAGCCCGAGGACGAAGTACCCCATCCGGTGCAGGTCCACCAGCGTGGAGTTGAGGTTGCCCGCCTGGGCCACCGGCACACGGGCGGCGGCGCCGGCGGAGGTGCGCCACGCCGTCGCCGTGACGCCCACGGAGCGGCGCTCGGGGACGATCACGCCGTCCGCGTCGAACGCGGAGGCCGAGCGGATGATGGCGCCGAGGTTGCGCGGGTCGGTGATGCCGTCGAGTGCGATCAGCAGCGGGGCCGTGCGCAGGTGGCCCCTGGCCTGCTTCTCGATCGTCTCGCGGCCCAGCTCGAGCGCATCCGCGTACTGGTACGGCGGGATCTGCAGCACGAGGCCCTGGTGCACGGCCTCGCCGGAGAGGCGGTCCAGCTCCGGCTTCGTGGCCTCGAGCACGGGGATGGACTCCTCCGCGCACAGGCGCAGGACCTCCTTGACGCGGTCGTCCACCTCGATGCGCACGGCCACGTGCAGGGTCTTGGCCGGGATGCCGGCGCGCAGGGCCTCCAGCACGGGGTTGCGGCCCGAGACCGTCTCGTCCGTGAGCTTGACGCGGCCGCGCACCTGGTCCCGGGCGGGGCCGCGTCGGGCGGCCGAGCGCTCGGCGAGCTGCTTGGCGCGGTGCGCCTTGTGGTACACGCGGTCCTCGGCCTTGGGCGTGGGGCCCTTGCCCTCGAGCGCCTTGCGGCCGTGGCCGCCGGTGCCCTTGGAGGGGCCCTTCTTCCCCTTGGGCTTGCGGGAACCGCCGGAGCGGGGTGCGGTGGACATGGGAGGACTCCTGAGGTCAGGGGGCGAGGGGGCGGGGCGTGGGCACGACGACGTCGGCCGCTCCGCGGATCGGCCCCAGTCTAGGCGGGCCGCCCGACAGGACGCGGGGCCCGCGCCGTCAGTCGGACAGGTGCCAGGCGGCGCCCGCGGCGCCGTCCTCCACCACGACGCCGGCCGCGGCCAGGGCGTCCCGGATGCGGTCCGCGGTGGCCCAGTCCTTGTCCGCGCGGGCCTGCGCGCGGGCCTCGATCTGGGAGCGGACCAGCGCGTCGAGCGCCGCGGCCTCGGGGCCGCCGGCGGCGCCGGACTCGGGGACGTCGTCCAGGCCCAGGACCGCCGTCATGGCGGCGACCTCGACGAGGCGGGCCCGGGCGGCGTCGTCGTCCCCGGCCGCGAGCGCGGAGTTGCCGGCCCGGACGGCCTCGTGCAGCGCCGCGAGCGCCTGGGGGACGGCGAGGTCGTCCTCCAGGGCAGCGCGGAAAGTGGCGGGGACGTGCTCGGCCAGCGGCGCGGTCAGCTCGGGCGCGCCGTGGGTGGCCGTGGCGCGCTGGACGAAGCCCTCGATGCGCTCGACGGCGGCCGCAGCCTCGTCGAGGGCGCCGGGACGGTAGTCCAGCTGGGAGCGGTAGTGGGCCTGGCCCAGGAAGTAGCGGACGGCCCTGGGGCGGGCCAGCTGGAGCATCTCCTCCGGCGAGATGGTGTTGCCCACGGACTTGGACATCTTCTCCCCGCCGTAGGTGACCAGGCCGTTGTGCAGCCAGAAGCGGGCGAAGCCGTCCCCGGCGGCCGCGGACTGGGCCAGCTCGTTCTCGTGGTGCGGGAAGCGCAGGTCCAGGCCGCCGCCGTGGATGTCGAACTCCGCGCCGAGGTACTTCGTGGACATGGCCGAGCACTCCAGGTGCCAGCCCGGACGGCCCGCGCCCCACGGTGAGTCCCACACCGCGGTGGCGGGCTCACCCTCCTTGGCGCCCTTCCACAGGGCGAAGTCGCGGGGATCGCGCTTGCCGCGCGGGTCCGCGTCCGGGGCGTCCTGCATGTCCTCCACGCGCTGGCGGGTCAGCTCGCCATAGCGGTCCCACGAGCGGACGTCGAAGTACACGTCCCCCGAGCCGTCCTGCGCCGGGTAGGCGTGGCCGCGCTCGATCAGCCGCTGGATCAGGGCGAGCATCTCCGGGACGTGGCCCGTGGCGCGGGGCTCGTACGTGGGTCGGCGCACGCCCAGGGCGAGGTAGGCGGCGTCGAACGCCTTCTCGAAGCGGTAGGCCAGCGCCCACCACGGCTCCGCGGCGGGGTACAGGTGGCTGGCCTCGAAGCCATCCTCGTGCGAGGCGGCGGAGCGGTCCAGGATCTTGTCGTCGATGTCCGTGACGTTGCGGACCGAGGTGACCCGCAGGCCGGTGGCCTCGAGCCAGCGGATCAGGACGTCGAAGACGATCGCGCTGCGCACGTGCCCCACGTGCGGCATCCCCTGCACCGTGGCCCCGCAGTAGTAGACCGACGCCTGGCCGGGCACGAGCGGGACGAAGTCCCGGATCTCGGCGGTGCGGGTGTCGTAGAAGCGCTGGGGCATGGGGGCGCTGTCCTTCCGGACGGTCGTGGGGCGGGTCGGGACCAGCGTAGTGGCTGGTGGCGTCGGCGCCCGGGGCCGCGGGGTCAGGCGAGGGGGACCACCAGCGCCGTCGCGAACCCCACGAGCCCCTCGCCCCGGCCGATGAACCCGAGCCGGTCCGTGGTGGCCGCCGAGACGGACACCGGGGCACCGCCGAGCGCCGCGGACATGGCCCGCTCCATCTCCGCGCGCCGCGTGCCCACCTTGGGCCGGGGCGCCACCACCTGCACGGCCACGTTGCCGATGCGGAACCCGGCCGCAGCGAGCAGGCCCGCCACGTGCTCGAGCATCGCGGCGCCGGTGGCCCCGCGCATCTCGACGCGGTCCACGCCGAACACGGCGCCCAGATCCCCCAGGCCGGCGGCGGAGAGCAGCGCGTTGCAGGCCGCATGTGCCGCGACGTCGCCGTCCGAGGTGGCGGCCACGCCGCGCTGGCCCGGCCACTCCACGCACCCGAGCCACAGCGGGCGCGGGGCGTCCTCGGGGGCCCACGCGTGCACGTCCGTGCCGAAGCCGGTACGCGGCAGGGCGGGGACGGACGCGGCGGGGGCGCGGGCGGGGGCGCGGGCGGGGGTGGCCTCCACCCGCTCGGGGCTCGCCAGCATCCCGGCGGCCGTGCCGAGGTCGCGGGGCGAGGTCACCTTGAACGCGGCCTCGTCCCCGGGGACCACGCGCACCGCGTGGCCGGCGGCCTCCATGGCCATGGCGTCGTCGGTGAGGGCGGCCGGGTCCGCCTCCGCCGACGCGCGGGCCGCCTCGTGGGCGGCCAGGAGGAGGTCGAGGTCGAAGCCCTGCGGCGTCTGGACGGCGCGCAGGGAGGACCGCGCCGGCGTGCCGGTGACGACGGGCTGCTCCGCCGGACCCGCGACGGTCTTGATCGTGTCCGTCACGGGCAGTCCGGGGACCGCCGCGGGCGCACCGTCCCCGAGGGCGTCCTGCACCGCGCGGAACACGGACGGCGGGGTGAAGGCGCGGGCGGCGTCGTGCACCAGGACATGGCGCGGCCCGGACCCGGCGGCGTGGCCGGCGTCGGTCAGGGCCGCGTCGGCAGCGGCCAGGCCCGCGCGGACCGAGTCGGCCCGCTCGGCGCCACCGGGGACGCACGTCACCGGGACGGCCAGGTCCGGCTCGTGGCGCGCGACGACGTCGGCGACCCGCCGCGCGTCGGCCCCGGCGGGCGGGACGAGGACCACCACGGCGTCCAGCACGACGCCCGCGGCCCGGGCCACGGCGACGGACTCGAGGCAGTGGTCCAGGAGGGGGCGGCCGTCGGCGAGCGGGGCGAGGGCCTTGGGCACGCCGGCACCGAGGCGGGTGCCGGCCCCGGCGGCGGCGATCACGAGTGCGGTGGGCATGCGGCCATCCTAGGGAGGGGCGGGGGAAAGCACGCGGGGGCCGGCGCACACCGCCCGGACGACGACGGCGGGGCGGCCCGTCTCCGGTCCGCCCCGCCGTCACGGGGTCCTGGTGGGTGGAGGATCAGCCCTCGAGCACCGTGTCCAGCATGCCCTCGGCCTCCTCCTCGGTGACCTTCTTGGCCAGTGCGAGCTCCGAGACGAGCACCTGGCGGGCCTTGGAGAGCATGCGCTTCTCCCCCGCGGACAGGCCGCGGTCGTGGTCGCGGCGCCACAGGTCCCGCACGACCTCGGCGACCTTGTTCACGTCCCCGCTGGCCAGCTTCTCCAGATTGGCCTTGTAGCGGCGCGACCAGTTGGTGGGCTCCTCCACGTGCTCGGCCTGCAGCACCTGGATGACGTGCTCCAGGCCCTCCGAGTCCACGACGTCCCGGACGCCGACCAGGTCCACGTTCTCCGCGGGCACCTCGATGGTCAGATCCCCCTGCGCCACCTTCAGCTTGAGGTACATCTTCTCTTCGCCCCTGACGGTGCGCGTCTTGATCTCCTCGATGCGAGCCGCACCGTGATGGGGATAGACGACGGTCTCTCCAACCTCGAAAACCATGTGAAATGCCCCTTTCCAGTCGCTACATCCTAGCATGGGGGCGGGAAACGCCGTGCGTCCGTGCCGGTCCCGGGCAGGCGAGTGTGATAATGGGGTCCGCGTCCCATCGGGGGTGGGCGCACCCCGATGCGGTAGCGTATCCCCGAGCCCCCGTGGGGGCGACTCCGTCAACGCACCTGTAGGAGAACCTCCGTGAAGTCCGCCGCCTCCCGGCCCGCCCGGCGTCGCATCGCCGCAGGCGCTCTCGCCCTCACCGCCCTCCTCGGCGCCACCGGCTGCTCCGCCGTGAGCCCGGTGGCCACGGCCATCCCCTACAGCCCGTCGGACGGCATCGTCGTCACCCAGCCGGACCTCGTGGAGGTCCGCAACCTCGCCCTCGTCGGCGAGGGCGCCTCGGGCCCCGCGCGCCTGATCGGCACGCTGAAGAACCCCACGGACGCGGACAAGACGTACACCATCGCGCTGCAGGACGGCGGCCAGGCCACCGTCCAGGTCCCCGCCGGCCAGTCCGTGCGCCTCGAGGACGAGCAGAACAGGCAGGAGATCGAGCGCAACGTCTGGCCGGGCCAGAACGCGCAGGGCACCATCGCCGCCGACGGCGCCTCCGTGGACGTCGCCGTCCCGGTCCTGTCCGCCACGCAGGAGCACTACGCCGAGTACCTGCCCGCCGGCCAGCAGCCCTCCACCGAACACCTCGACCAGGAGACCCTGCACTACGGCGAGGGTCACTGACCCGGACGGGGCGCGCCCCGTCCCCCGCCCCGGCGACGTCGGCCCGCCCCTCCCTGCGGAGGCGGCGGGCCGACGTCGTTCCGGGAGGAGCCCGTCAGGCCTCGAACTTGTAGCCCAGGCCGCGGACGGTCACGAGGTGACGCGGATTCGAGGGGTCCGGCTCGATCTTGGAGCGCAGGCGCTTGACGTGCACGTCGAGGGTCTTGGTGTCCCCCACGTAGTCGGACCCCCACACGCGGTCGATCAGCTGGCCCCGCGTGAGCACGCGGCCCGCATTGCGCAGGAGCATCTCCAGCAGCTCGAACTCCTTGAGCGGCAGGTTCACCTGTTCACCGCCCACGGCCACCACGTGCCGCTCCACGTCCATGCGGACCGGCCCCGCGGCCACGGTGGAGGCGATCAGCTCCTCGGGCTCGCCGCGGCGGCGCAGCACGGCACGGACGCGGGCCACCAGCTCGCGGGAGGAGTAGGGCTTGGTGACGTAGTCGTCCGCGCCAAGCTCGAGCCCCACCACCTTGTCGATCTCGGAGTCCTTGGCGGTCAGCATGATGATCGGGACGTTGGAGCGCTGCCGCACCTGGCGGCACACCTCCGTGCCGGACATCCCCGGAAGCATGAGGTCGAGCAGGATCAGGTCCGCTCCGCCGCGGTCGAACTCCTCGAGCCCCTCGTTGCCGTCGGCGGCGACGGCCACCTCGAAGCCCTCCTTGGTGAGGAGGTAGGAGAGGGGGTCGCTGAAGGACTCCTCGTCCTCGACGATCAGGATCCGGCTCATGCGCTGTGCTCCTTACGGGACGGGGCCGCGGAGACCGCGGCGCGGCCCCCTCGGCGCTCGGTGGACGGCGGCTCGACGGGGGCGGCCCCGCGCACGGCGGGCTCCTCCCATTCGGGCAGCCGGATGGTGAAGGTCGAGCCACGGCCGGGCTGGGACCACAGGGTCACCTCACCGCCGTGGTTGATGACCACGTGCTTGACGATGCTCAGCCCCAGGCCCGTGCCGCCGGTCTGACGGGAACGGGCCCCGTCCACCCGGTAGAACCGCTCGAAGACGCGGCCCTGCTCCTCGGGGCTGATGCCCACGCCCTGGTCTGTGACCGTGATCTGCGCCAGCCCGTCCCGCGAGGACAGGCCGATGCCCACGGTGGTCCCGTCCGGGGAGTACCGCACCGCGTTGTCCACGAGGTTCCGGACCGCCGTCATGAGCTGGTCCGCGTCCCCGTGCACCACGGCGTCCACCCGGCCGCCGGCCTTGAGCCGGATGTCCCGCGCCTCGGCCGTCAGCCGCAGCCGGTCCACGGCCTCGGCCACCACGCGGTTGAGGTCCACGGGCCCGCCCTCGCGGACCACGTCCTTGGCCTGGACGCGGGAGAACTCGATGATGTCCTGCACCAGCGCGGTCAGGCGGGTGGACTCGATGCCCAGGCGCGTGGCGAACCGGCGGACCGCGACCTCGTCGTCGGCGGCGTCGTCGATGGCCTCCGCCAGCAGCGAGATGGCGCCCACCGGCGTCTTGAGCTCATGGGACACGTTCACCACGAAGTCGTGCCGCATGGCCTCGGTGCGGGTGGCGTCCGTGCGGTCGTCCGCGAGAATGAGGATGTACTCCTCGTCCAGGGGCGCCACCCGCATCTCGAGCACCAGCGTGGACTGCGCCAGCGGGTCGCGCGGAAGCTCCACGCGGCGCTCCACGATCACCCCGTCCGCCCGCACGGAGCGGGTGAGGTCCCGGAGCTGGTCCAGCACCAGAGTGTGCCCGCGGACCAGGCCGAGCGCGTACGCGGACGGGTTGGCCCGCACCACGCCGTCCACCGCGTCCACCACCACGTACGCCCGGCCGAGGACCGAGAGGACCTCGGCGGCCCCGGGCGAGAGGGTGGGCTCGCCGACGGCGAGGTCGACCGTGCGCGAGCGCTCGGACGCGCGGAAGGCCAGCATGGAGGCCACTCCGATGAGCAGTCCGACCGCGCCGCACAGCAGGCCGATGATGACGGGATCCACGCCCCCAGGGTAGCCCGTGCGCACGCGCCCGCCCGCGGATCTCCGGGCGACAGACGACGTCGACGCCGTGTTCACACCGCGTTCACCTCGCCCTGGGAGGGTGGGCTGCTCATCCACCCGGGGCGACGTGCGTCCGGGCCGTGCGCGTGAGGAGGGGAGGCGGCACCATGCGCGAGCTGTACCGCGCCAACCTGGCCCGGCTGGGCCGCGACCTCCTCGAGATCGCCCGACTCGTCCACGGCGCCGTGCTCGACGCGCGGACCGCCCTCGAGACGGCCGACGTCCACGAAGCCGAACGGGTGATCACGGAGGACGCCCGGATCGACCGGCTGCAGGAGGCCCTCGACGACCAGGCCGCCCGCCTGCTCGCGCTGCAGGCCCCCGTGGCCACGGACCTGCGCACGGTGCTCGCGAGCCTGCGGATGAGCGCCTCGCTCGAGCGCATGGGCGACCTCGCCCGGCACCTCGCCCAGCTCACGCGCCTGCGCTACCCGGAGCTCGTGATCCCGGCGGACATGCGGGTGCTGTTCGCCGAGATGGCGGACGCCGCGGTGAAGGTGGCCCACGAGGTGGTCCTCCTGCTGGAGACCCAGGACCTCGCGCACGCCGACCGCATCCACGAGCTCAACGAGGTGGTCAACGAGCACCACGTCGCCGTGTTCCGGGCCATCGCCGCCCCCACCTGGACGGCGACGCCGTCCACCACCACGGACGTCACGCTCGCCTCGCGCTACCTGGAGCGGTTCACGGACCACGGCCTGTCCGTGGCCGCCAAGGTCCGCTACCTCGTGACGGGCGAGCAGACGCGCCGCGGGCCCGAGGTCGGCTCCGTCTGAGCCGGGCCCGGGCCCGTCGGTGCCACGGGGCGCCACCAGGCGGCGCCCCGTCCCCTCACTTCTTGTCGCCCTGGGCGGCCACGGCGGCGGCGCCGGCGGCGGCGGCCTCCGGGTCCAGGTAGCGGCCGTGCGCGGTGACCGGCTTCAGGTCCTGGTCCAGCTCGTAGTACAGCGGGATGCCGGTGGGGATGTTCAGGCCGGCGATCTCGTCGTCGGAGATCCCGTCCAGGTGCTTGACCAGGGCGCGCAGCGAGTTGCCGTGCGCGGCCACCAGGACGGTCTTCCCGGCCTTCAGGTCCGGGACGATCTGCTCCTCCCAGTAGGGCAGCAGGCGGTCGATGACCTGCTTGAGGGCCTCGGTGCGCGGCGCCTCGGGGCCGATGTCCGCGTAGCGCTCCTCGCCGGCCTGGGAGAACTCGGAGTCGTCGTCCAGCGCGGGCGGCGGGACGTCGAAGGAGCGGCGCCACACCATGAACTGCTCCTCGCCGAACTCCTCCTTGACCTGGGCCTTGTCCTTGCCCTGGAGGGCGCCGTAGTGGCGCTCGTTCAGGCGCCAGGAGCGCTTGACCGGGATCCACTGGCGGTCCGCGGCCTCGAGGGCGAGGTTCGCGGTGGTGATGGCGCGCTTCAGGAGGGACGTGTGCAGCACGTCCGGCTCCAGGCCCTCGGCGGCCAGCAGCTCGCCGCCGCGGGACGCCTCGGCGCGGCCCTTCTCCGTCAGCGGGACGTCCACCCAGCCGGTGAACAGGTTCTTCTCGTTCCAGTCGCTCTGACCGTGCCGCAACAGGATCAGCTTGTAGGTGTCAGCCATGGCCCCATCCTAGGCGTCGCCCCCGTGGTGGGCGCCACGACGGCGGCCACCACGGCACCCCATGGCTAGGCTGGCACCCATGGTCCAGAAGGCGCGACGGCTCGAGGGGTCCGCGCCGACCGGTCTGCGGGGTCGCGCCCGGGGCGGCCCCCGCGGCCATGTCACCCGCGGCACCACCGCGGCGCAGCGCATGCGGCGCGTGGACCGCTGGCTCGCGGACGTCCACGGCCCGCTGCTGCGGGGCACGGCGGCCCCCCTGGTGGTGGACCTGGGCTTCGGCGCCGAGCCGGTGACCGCCGTCGAGATGTTCACCCGCCTGCGGGCGGTGAACCCGGCACTCGAGCTGCTCGGCCTGGAGATCGACCCGGAGCGCGTGGCCCACGCCCGCGCCACCGCCCCCGCCCTGCCCGGCCTCGGCTGGGCCCACGGAGGCTTCGAGCTGGACGTGCCGCGCCCGCCCACCGTGGTCCGGGCGTTCAACGTCCTCCGCCAGTACCGCGAGGAGGACGTGCCGGAGGTGTGGGACCTGATGTGCTCGCGCCTCGCCCCGGACGGGCTGCTGGTGGAGGGCACGTGCTCGGAGGACGGCCGGCGCGCCGCGTGGGTCGAACTGGACCGCACGGGTCCGGTCTCGCTGACGCTCGCGCTGCGGCTGGGCGCCTTCGAGCGACCCTCCGACGTGGCCGAGCGGCTGCCCAAGGCCCTGATCCACCGACATGTGCCCGGGGAGGCGGTGCATCGCCTCCTGGCCGACGCCGACGCCGCCTGGGCCGTGCACGCGCCGCTGGGGGCCTACGGGACGCGACAGCGGTGGCTCGCCACGGTCAGCTCCCTGCGAGCGGGCGGGTGGCCCGTGCTCGGCCGTGAGCGCCGCTGGCGACGCGGAGAGCTCAGCGTCCTCTGGGACGCCGTGGCGCCCGGCGCGCCCTGAGCGCGGCAGGGCCGGGGGACGTCAGCGGCGCCCGCCGTAGAAGTCGAGGTCCGGTCGGGTGCCGGCGAGGTAGACGGAGGCCACGCACACGGCGGCCAGGCCGAAGAGGCCGAGCCCGCCACGGCTGGTCAGCACGCTCAGCACGCCGACGACGACGGCGATGCCCGTCAGCAGCAGCCAGAAGCTCTTGGGGCGGCCGCCGACGCGCTCGAAGGCCTGGGGGCTGCGGCGCAGCACGTCCGCGAAGGCCCACACCTCCACGAGGAGGGCCAGGACGGCGAGGGCGAGGAACAGCCAGTCACCGGCCATGACGGCGAAGGACATCGGGGCGCTCATGCCCTCCAGTCTAGGGACTCGGGCCGCCGGCCGGATGCGGTGTCCGGGGCGGCGTCTACGCTCGAGGGGTGAGACCCTCCCCCGCCTCCCCGCAGCGTCCCGCCCCCGCCGCCGGACCCGGCGTGTCCGCGCGTCGGGGACTGTTCCTCGCCCTCGAGGGCGCGGACGGCACCGGCAAGTCCACCCAGGCCCGCGCCGTCGCCGCCGCCCTGCGCGCCGCGGGCCACGAGACGCTCCTGACACGCGAGCCGGGCGGGTCGCCGCTCGGCGAGGCCGTGCGCGGGCTGCTGCTGGACCCCGCGCACGGGCCCGTGGACGCGCGCACCGAGGCGCTGCTGTTCGCCGCCGCCCGGGCCGCACACGTGGCGGCCACGGTCCGGCCGGCCCTCGAGGCCGGGACCGTGGTGGTGACCGACCGCTACGTGGACTCCTCGGTGGCGTACCAGGGCGCGGTGCGCGGCCTGGGGACCGCGTGGATCGCCGAGCTGAACGCGTGGGCCACCGAGGGGCTCGTCCCGGACCTGACCGTCCTGCTGGACGCGGATGCGGACACGGCGGGCCGGCGCCGGGCGTCCCGGCACGCGGGGGGCGGGCACGCACCCGACCGCATGGAGCAGGAGACCGCGGCGGCGCACGAGAGCCTGCGGTCGGCCTTCCGGGCGCGCGCCGCCGCCGAGCCGGACCGCTATCTGGTGCTCGACGCCGGGGTCGCCCCCGAGGCGCTCACCCGGACCGTCGTCGAGCACGTCCTCCCGCGGCTGGGGCGCCCGTGAGCGCCCCCGCCGTCCCGCCGCCGGGGCACGACGCCGCCCAGGACACGGACGTCTTCGCGGACCTCGCCGGACAGGACGCCTCCGTGGCCCGTCTGCGCCGCGCCGCCGCCGAGCCCGGCCCCGCCCACGCCTGGCTCTTCACGGGCCCACCCGGCTCCGGGCGGTCCTCCGCGGCCCGGGCCTTCGCCGCGGCCCTGCAGTGCGCGGAGCCCGACCCCGCACGGCGCGGCTGCGGCCGGTGCCACGCGTGCCGCACCGTGCTGGGAGGGACGCACCCGGACGTCACCGTGCTGGCCACGGAGGCCGTGCACTACCGGATCGAGGACGTGCGCGCTCTCGTGGAGGCCGCCCAGTCCACCCCCGCCACCGGCCGTTGGCGGATCTTCGTGATCGAGGATGCCGACCGCATGACCGAGCGCGCCACCAACGTGCTGCTCAAGGCCATCGAGGAGCCGCCTCCGCGGACGGTGTGGATGCTGTGCGCCCCCTCGCCCGCGGACGTGCTGCCCACCATCCGCTCGCGCTGCCGCGTGGAGACCCTGCGCATCCCCGCGGTGGAGGACGTGGCCGCGCTGCTGCGGCGCCGGGACGGCCTGGATGCGGACACCGCACTGCTGACCGCCCGGATCTCGCAGTGCCACGTGGGCGTGGCCCGGCGGCTGGCCCGCGACCCCGAGGCCCTGGCCCGCCGCGAGGACGTCCTGTCCCTGCCCCTGCAGACCACGGCGGTCTCCGACGCCATGGGCATGGCCGCCCGCCTCGCGCAGGTCTCCCACGCGGAGGCGGAGTCCTCGGCGGCCGCCCGCGACGCCGACGAGCTCGCCGCCCTGCATCGGCAGCTCGGCCTCGCCGAGGGGGAGGCGGTGCCGCCCAAGCTGCGCCAGCAGGTCAAGCGGCTCGAGGAGGACCAGGCCCGGCGGCGCAAGCGGGTCACCCGGGACGCCCTGGACCGCTCCATGCTGGACCTGATCGGCCTGTTCCGGGACGTGCTGCGCGTGCAGCTGGGCGCGCCGGGGGAGCTCGTCAACGAGCACCGCCGCGCCGAGGTGGAGCGCTACGCCGCGGGCGCTGCAGGATCGCCGGCGGAGGTGGTCGCGCGCATCGACGCGATCGGCGCCGCCCGCGAGCGCCTGGCCCAGAACGTGCCGGAGCAGCTGGCCCTGGAGGCCATGATGCTCGCCCTCCTGCCGGCCCGCGTCCGCACGCCCCGTCCGCCGCGCTGACCGGCCCGGGATGCGATTGCCGTCTCCGCCCGGGACACGGTAGGGTGGTCAGCCGTGGCCGACATGGCCGCGTGCCTCCTTAGCTCAGCTGGCCAGAGCAGCTCCCTCGTAAAGAGCAGGTCGCCGGTTCGAATCCGGCAGGGGGCTCCCCCGGACCCCGTCGCACCCCGTGCGACGGGGTCCTTCCCTGTGCGGGCCCTGCGGGTCCGGACGCCCCGGCCGCAGCGCTCAGAGCCCCGCGGCCAGCTCGACGGCGCGGTCGACGTGCCGCAGGGTCCGCTCGGCGTGGCGTCCCACGGCCGCCGTCCCCCCGTGGGACCGCCGGGCCATGGCGACCGCCTGTGCGGTGGCGGCCAGCTCGTGCGCGGCACGGGAGAGCTCGCGGTGCACCGCCGCGGTGGTCGGCGGGATGTGCTGGTCGTCGTCGCCGGGATGCGCGGCGTGCAGGCGCACGGCCAGGTCGCGCACCACCGCGAGGCGGTCCGTCAGCTCGTTGCCCGCGTGCACCAGGCCGTTGTGCTCGGCGTCGCTCAGCGATCCCGGGGTGCGCTCGTCCAGCAGGACCTGCCAGTAGCGGTCCAGGGCACGGGCGAACCGGTCGTGGCCGCGGCGCCACAGGCCCGTGCCGAGCTCGCGCTCGTCCGTGCGGCGCTGTCGGAGGCGGGAGAACGGGCCCCTCACCGGTCGACCTCCGGGCGGCGGACGTCGGCGTCGTCGGTGACCAGCAGGACCTTGCCCGTGCGGTCGTCGGCGTCGAAGAACTCCTGCGCCGCGGCGGCCTCCGCCAGCGGGAGGCGGGCCACCACGGAGTGGTGGATCCGGCCGGCGGCCACGAGCGGCCAGACCGCGCGCTCGGTCGCCGCCACGATCCGCGCCTTCTCCGCCACGGGCCGCGGACGCAGCAGCGACCCGGTGATCCAGCCCCGTCGCGCCGCGAGGCGCATGAGGTGGAAGTCCTCGGGGATCGGCCCGCCCTGCACGGCGATCACCACGATCCGCCCGTCCATCGCCAGCGCGCGCACGTTGGGCGCGAGGTAGGGACCCCCGACGACGTCGAGCACCACGTCCGCACCGTGCCCGCCCGTGACGTCCCGCACCCACTCCGCGAACGCGCCCGCCGGCGCGGCACGGTGGTCGAACGCGGCCTCGGCGCCGAGCTCGAGGGCGCGGGCGACCTTGGCCTCCCCGCCGGCGGTGCCGAGCACCCGCACGCCGGTGGCCGCGAGGTATTGGACGGCGAAGGAGCCGATGCCACCGGTGGCGCCGTGCACCAGCGCCCACTCCCCGGCCTGGACACGGGCGGCGGCCACGAGGTTCGAGTGGACCGTGCACGCGACCTCGGGCAGCGCGGCCGCGTCCACGAGGTCCACCCCGTCCGGGACGGCCATCAGCTGTCCGGCCGGGACGACGACGTGCTCGGCGTAGCCCCCGCCCACCAGGAGCGCGCACACCCGGTCGCCGACGCCGAAGCGCCCCTCCCCCGGCATGCCCGCCCCGGGGCCCACGTCCAGGACCGTGCCGGAGACCTCGAGGCCCGGGATCGCGGACGCCCCGGGCGGCACGGGGTAGTCCCCCGCCCGCTGCACCAGGTCCGCCCGGTTGAGGCCTGCGGCGGCCACCGCCACCAGCACCTCGCCGGGCCCGGGGGCGGGCACGGGCTCGCGCGCTGCGCGGATCACCTCCGTGCCCCCGGCGCCGTCGTAACGCACGGCCAGCATGTCCTGCGGGACCTGTCCCATTTACGTCTCCTCTCGCCTCGGGATCCGTCCCGCCCACGCCGGGCGGGGGACCCGCGGTTCCTCGGCGCCCATCCTCCCGCGCGGAGCCCCGAGCGGGCCACCGGCTAGAGTGGAACGGCGGATCCGCGCCGCACCCCGGCGCCGCGGACCCGCGAGGATGGTTGTCCGAGCGGCCGAAGGAGCCGGTCTTGAAAACCGGTGCGCGGTGACCCCGTGCCGCGGGTTCGAATCCCGCACCATCCGCGTCCGACCTGAGGGGATTCCCGGCCTGGCCACCCCGGGCCCGCCCTCCGTTCACCCGGCCGACACCCTGCTGTGGTGGGATGGGACACACGGTCGTCGCCGCCGGTGACGACCCCCGCCGCCCGCACCGTCACCGCCGCGGGACTCCCGGAGCCTCCGGGACCGCCGCGGCGTCGCACCCAGGGGAGTCCCATGTCCAGCCTGTTCCGCCGCCACACCCTCGCCGCCGCCGCGTGCACCACGCTGGTGCTCGCGCCCGCCGCCCCGGCCTTCGCCGTCGAGACCGCCGAGGGCACCCAGACCATCTCGATCCTGTCCTTCAACGACTTCCACGGCGCCCTGTCCGCCGACTACTCGGGCACGCAGTTCGCCGACACGGTGGAGGACTACCGCACCGCCTTCGAGGCGGAGCACGGCGCGGACAGCACGCTGCTGACCAGCGCCGGCGACCTGATCGGCGGCTCCGCCTCCGTGTCCAACGTGCAGCAGGACGAGCCGACCATCCGGATCATGAACGCCCTGGGCCTCGAGACGCTGGCTGCCGGCAACCACGAGTTCGACCGCGGGCTGGACGACCTGCGCGACCGCGTCCTGCCCCTCGCCGACTTCCCGGTGCTCTCCGCGAACTTCGTGGACCCGCAGACCCGGGAGCCCGTGCTCGCCGCCTCCGAGATCGTGGAGGTCGAGGGCGTCCGTGTGGCCGTGATCGGCGCATCGCCCAACGAGCTCTACGCCACCACCACCGGCGCCGGTCTCGAGGGCAACCTGGTCCTGGACATGGTCGAGGCCGTCAACGCCGAGGCCGAGGCCATCGCCGCCGCCGGCACCGCGGACGTCATCGTGGCCTCCTACCACGACGGGGCGGCCGGCTCCGGCGCCCTCGAGGACGAGACCGCCGCCAAGGCCCTGTTCGACCGGATGGTCAACGAGACCAGCCCGCTCGTGGACGTGATCTTCAACGGCCACACCCACCAGCTCTACCAGTTCGAGACGGACAACGACGGCGTCGCGCGCCCCGTGCTGCAGGCCGGCGCCTCCGGCAGCCACCTGGCCGCCGTCGAGCTGACCCTGGACGCGGACGGCACCGTCCTGGCGACGACCTCGAAGCTGCTGGAGCGCTCCACGCAGGACCCGGCCGAGGCCGCCGCCGAGTCGGCCGTGACCGCCGAGGTGTACGCCCTCGAGCAGGAGGCCGTGGCCGTCTTCGAGGACATGCAGTCCCAGGTGATCGCGGACCTCGACGGCTCGATCACCACCGACTACCAGAAGCGCCTCGACGCCGGCGGCACCTGGAAGGCCGGCGGCACGCGCAGCGCGGAGACCACCCTGGGGAACTGGGTGGCGAACTCCATCAAGCACTCCGTCTCCGCGGCCCAGCCCGAGGTGGACGTGGCCGTGGTGAACCCGGGCGGCCTGCGCTCGGAGCTGTTCGTGGACCGGTTCAACAGCAACGGCGTGTTCACCGAGAAGCCCGAGGACCTCGTGGGCCGGCTGACCATGGGCGAGATCATGGACGTCGCCCCGTTCGGCAACACCCTCACCTACTTCGACATCCCCGGCTCCTCCATCAAGCAGGCCCTCGAGCAGAACTGGCGGGACGGCGAGCGCGTCTTCACCCTCGGCTGGTCCGAGGAGCTCACCTGGACCTACGACGACTCCCGCCCGCAGGGGGACAAGGTCACCGGCGTCTGGCTGAACGGCGAGCCGCTCGAGATGGACCGCATGTACACCGTGGCCGCGCAGTCGTTCCTCGCGGACGACACGTGGGTCTCCCTGGGCGACCCGACCAAGGCTCCCGACGGCTACACCGCCTTCGCCGAGGGCCGGGAGAACTTCGTGGACCTGGGCGTCCTGGACACCACCGCAGTGGTCTCCTACGCCCGTGCGCAGGACGCGGCCGAGGGCGCGGTGTCCCCGGACTACGCGAAGAAGGGCGTGCCGGTCACCGGCGCCCCGGCCACTGTGGAGGCCGGCCAGGAGATCGTCCTGACACTCGGCGACCTCGTGATCGACTCCGACGGCGCCCCCGCCGCGACGTCCGTGGCGGTCTCCTTCGTCACCGCGGACGGCGAGACCGTCGAGCTGGGCACCGTGGAGGTCCCGGCGGGCGAGGAGTCCGTCACCCTCTCCGGCATCACGGCCCCGCAGGACGCCGGCACCGGTGAGCTCGTCATGACCGTGTCCTACGAGGACGGCACGACGACGGTGGTCCGCCACGCCCTGGAGGTCACCGCGGCCGCCGGCGAGGAGCCCGCCGAGCCCACCCACCCTGCGCAGCCGACCCACCCGGTCCATCCCACGCACCCGGGCCAGCCGGCCGACCCCGCCGACCCGGCGCACCCGGGCCAGGGCCACGGCCCCGTCAAGGGTGACGACCACCCCGGCCAGGGCCTCGGCCCGGTGAAGGGTGAGGAGAACGCCGACGAGGCGCACCACACGGTGCCCGAGAAGGTCCAGACCGGCGACGATGCCGCCTGGCCCGTGGCCGCCCTCGCCGCGCTCGGTGCCGGCGTCCTCCTGACGGCGCGCCGCCGCCTCACCACCGCGCGCTGACCCCGCACCGCCGGCCGTCCCCACGGCCGGTGTCCGGCGACGGCGGCGGGCCCGCCCAGGCCCGCCGCCGTCGTCGTGCTCCACCCCCGACCTCGCCCAGCCCCCTCCGAGAGGAACCCCATGCACGCGCCCCGCCTGCGCCTCGTCCGCACTGCCGCCACCGCGGCGGCCCTGACGCTGCTCGCCCCCGCCGTCCTGTCCGCCCCCGCCCAGGCCTCCCCGGCCGGGGACTCCCTCGTCATCAACGAGGCCTACACGAACGGCGGCTCCGCCAACGCGGTCTACACGCACAAGTTCGTGGAGCTGTACAACCCCACGGACCAGCCGATCAGCCTGGACGGCTGGTCGCTGCAGTACCGCTCCGCCACCGGCACGTCCTCTCCGACCAACACGGTGGCGCTCTCGGGTGTGATCCCGGCGAAGGGCCACTTCCTCATCTCCGGCGGCTCCAACGGCACCACCAGCGCCGCCCTGCCCGAGGCGGACCTCGTGGCCGGCGGCTCGTTCAACCCGGCCGGGACGAAGGGCACCATCGTGCTCGCCGACCAGGCCGGCACCGTCACGGGCCTGCCCGTCGGCTCGATCCTGACCGACGACGTCGCCGGGGTCGCGGACGTGCTGGGCTACGGCACCTCGAACACCTACGAGACCGCCCCGGCCGCCGCTCCCTCCGCCAACACGGATCCGAAGTCCATGACCCGCACCGACGGGGTGGACACGGACGACAACGCGGCGGACTTCACGCTCACCGACACCCCGACGCCGACCGCCTCCTCCGCCTCGGGCGAGCCGCCGGTGGACCCGGTCGATCCCGTGGACCCGGTGGACCCGGCGCCGACGGCCCCGGTGCTGAGCATCGCCGAGATCCAGGGCACGGGCTCCGCGACCCCCTACGACGGCCAGGCCGTCACCACCACGGGCGTGGTCACGGCGGTCTACTCCACCGGCGGGTTCAACGGCTACTACATCCAGACGCCCGGCTCCGGCGGGGTCGAGGACGCCACCCCCGGCGCCTCCGACGGCGTCTTCGTCTACTCCCCCGAGACCGTCGGCTCCGTGGCGCTGGGCGAGACCGTCACGGTCACCGGCACGGCCGGCGAGTACTACGGCCTGACCCAGATCACGGTGTCCGCCGGCGGCGTGCAGACCTCGGCCGCGGCCGGCACGGTCAGCCCCCGCGCGCTGTCCTTCCCCCTGACCGAGGCGGAGAAGGAGGCCCACGAGGGCGAGCTGCTGGCCCCCGCCGGCGAGTGGACGGTCACGGACAACTACGACGTCAACCGCTACGGGTCCCTGGGCATCGTCCCGGGCACCGACCCGCTGGACAACCCGACCTCGGTGGCCCTGCCTGGCGCCGAGGCCCAGGCCGTCGCCGAGGCGAACGCCCAGAAGCTGATCGTCCTCGACGACGGCGCCGCCACCGACTTCGGCCGCTCGCCGGGCAACCAGGGCACGCTGCCGTACCTCGACCTCGACGACCCGGTGCGTGTCGGCGCCTCGCTCGACTTCCGCACGCCGGTGATCCTGGACTACCGGTACGACGCCTGGTCCTTCCAGCCGCTCGAGCAGCTCACCGACGCGAACGCCGAGCGCGTGGAGCCCGTGTCCGTGGCGGACGACCGCCCGAAGGAGGCGGCGCCCGAGGCCGTGGGCGGCAACGTCAGCGTGGCCAGCTTCAACGTGCTCAACTACTTCACCACCCTGGGCGAGGAGGTCGCCGGCTGCGGCGCCTACCGCGACCGTGACGGCGATCCCGTCACCACGAACGGGTGCCTGCCCCGCGGCGCGTACGAGACCGAGGACTTCCTGCGCCAGCAGGAGAAGATCGCCACCGCGATCAACGGCCTCAACACGTCCGTGGTCGCCCTCGAGGAGATCGAGAACTCCGAGAAGTTCGGCCTCGACCGCGACCATGCGCTCGCGCACCTCGTGGACGCCCTGAACGCGCAGGCCGGTGAGGAGAAGTGGGCCTACGTCGCCTCCCCCACGGACCGCCCCGCGGTCGAGGACGAGGACGTCATCCGCTCGGCGTTCATCTACCAGCCGGCCGAGGTCACCCCGATCGGCGAGTCCGTCCTCCTGGACGACCAGGTGAACTTCGACAACGCCCGCGAGCCGCTGGCCCAGCACTTCCGCGTGGCGGACGGCACCCCCGAGGGCGTCGAGGGCACCGACTTCGTGGCCATCACCAACCACTTCAAGTCCAAGGGCGGGTCCGGCGCCACCGGCGACAACGTGGACTCCGGCGACGGTCAGGGCGCCTACAACGCCGACCGCGTGGCCCAGGCCGAGGCGCTCGTCGCCTTCGCGGAGGAGATGAAGGTGCGGGCCGGCACCGACCGGGTCCTGCTGCTGGGCGACTTCAACGCCTACGAGCAGGAGGACCCGATCCGGGTGATCGAGGCCGCCGGCTACATCTCCCAGGGCGCCAAGACGGACGAGTACTCGTACACGTACGACGGCGCCGTGGGCAGCCTGGACCACGTGTTCGCCTCGCCCGCCGCGGACGCCACGGTGACCGGCCAGGACATCTGGATGATCAACGCCAACGAGTCGATCGCCCTGGAGTACTCGCGGCACAACTACACCGCCGAGGACCTCTACTCGCCCGACCAGTGGCGCTCCTCGGACCACAATCCGATCCTCGTGGGCATGCAGCTCGACGGGCCCGCCACCGACCCGGTGGACCCGGTCGACCCCGTGGACCCGGTGACCCCGGCGCCGGGCGAACAGTGCGACGCCGCCTTCAACGCGGCCGCGTGGATGCGCTGCGCCGGCGTCCATCCGGGCCAGGGGGGCAACGGCAAGCCGGGCGTGCACCCGGGCCAGGGTGACCACGGCAAGCCGGGCGGCCACCCGGGCCGCGGCCGCGCGCACGCGCCCGGTCAGCAGCGCTGACCGGGCGGGGCGGCCGCCCACCCCGGACGACGACGGCGGGCCGTCGGGAGCGCGTCTCCCGGCGGCCCGCCGTCGTGCCCGGGGCCTCAGGCGCCGAGCAGGACCCGCGCGGCGGCGTCGGCGTCGGCCAGGAACAGGGCGCGGTCCCGGGCGTCGGCGCCGGCCTCCGCGGCGATGGCCGTGCCCCACTGCACGCCGGACAGCTGCAGTCCGAGCACCAGGATCCGCTCGTGGACGGCGCCGTCCGCGGACCGCAGGCGATGGGGCCGGGCGGTGACGTCGAAGCCCGTGCTGGGGCGCGGGGCGCCCTCCTCGTCCTCCCACGTGCCGGTGGCGGCGACCCCGTCGGCCAGCATCTGCCGGATCAGCGGGGCGGCCGCCGCGTCCACCCGGTTGGGCGGCATCATGGCCTCCACCAGCCAGGTGCCCTCCGTGACCGCCGGCTCCACGGCGTCCTCCGCGCCGACGCGCGGGCTGCGGACCCGGAACACGCCGGCCTCGGCGTCCGCGTCCACCTGCGGCGAGGGCCCCGCCCAGGTGAGCAGGCCCGCCCGGTGCAGGGCCAGCATCTGCTCGATCCGCACGAGCGGCGGGCCGGAGGCCAGCCCCTCCACCAGCGGCTCGAGCCACCCCTGGACGTCCCGGACGCGGGAGACCTCGGAGACCAGCCCCTGCGCCACCCATGTCTTGATGCGCAGCCGCCCCGCGTGCAGCGCGCCCACCGCCTGCATGAACGGGGAGTCCTCCCCGGCCGCCGCCTCCTCGCAGGCATGGCCCAGCAGCTCGGCGACCGCCCCCTGGTGCTCCGCGGCGCTCGGGAACACGGCGTCCCGGAAGGGTTCGGCCCACGAGCGGATGTCCAGGAGGCGCCGTTCGGGGGCGTAGCCCTGCAGGAGCTCCTCGGCGTGGCGGGCCGTCACGGGGGCGCCGCGGCCGGCGTCCTCGAACATGCCGACCAGCTCCAGCAGGAACCGCCCCGCGGCCACCGGTCCCCCGAGGGCCTCCGGGTGCACGCGAGCGAGCGTCGCGTAGTAGTGGCGCATCACGTCCCGGTGGAGCAGGGGCCACACGTGCTCCGCGACGTCCAGCTCGCCGTGCCGGTCCAGCAGGTCCGCGACCGCCGCGTCCGAGAGGTACTCGAGGCGCACCCGCCGGGGGACGAAGGCGTCCACCTGGGCCTTCGGGAAGTAGGGCACGCCGCGCCGGGACATCAGGTGCAGCCGCGGCTCCCGGCCGGAGGGCGCGTACTCCAGGGCCTCTCCGGCACCGGCCCCGGTGGGACGGAAGACGCCTCCCCGGCCCTCGGTCAGCCGGGCCTGGAGGTCGAACGCGTTCAACCCCATGCCGCGCACCAGCACCGTGTCCTCCGCCCCCACGGCGTCCACGTCCAGCTCCGCGGGCAGGTGCGGCCCCCGGTAGTGCAGGACGCCGGACTCCCGGGCCGTCTCGGCCAGACGCCGCTGGGCAGCGCTGAGCACCGCGTCCTGGTGGCCCAGGCACAGGACGACGGCGTCGGCCGTCAGCTCCTCGACGCCGGCCTCCACCCGCGGGGTTCCGCCCGGGTCGCACGGCCGCAGCGTCAGGCGCGCGTCGCCGTCGTCCGTCGGGTGGAGCGCGACCGTCTCCGCGCGGTGCACGACCACGTCCCGGACCTCCGGGCGTGCTCGCAGGGCGGCCAGGAGGGCGTCCGCCGTGTCCTCCAGATAGCGGCCGTACACGGCGCGGGGCGGGTAGTCCTCCCGCTCGAGGCCCCCCGCGGCGACGGGGTGGGCGCGGCGCCAGTCGTCGAAGGAGGCGGACACGGAGGACGGGCGCAGCCCGGGGTTGTCCGCGGCGCATGCGGTGGGGAAGAAGGCCGGGGTGTTCATGAGCAACAGGGGGTCCTGGTCCGGGCGCCACACGCGCCCGGAGCCGACCCGGTACGGGTCCACGAGGTGCAGGGTCCAGGACCCCGCGCCGGCCTGGTCCGACTCGAGTCGGGCCAGGAACCGGTCCAGCACCATGACGCCCCGTGGCCCGACCCCCACGACGGCGAGGGTGCGATGCGCCACGACGGTCCGGTCCACGGTGTACCTCCTCCGGGCGGCGGGTCCACCCTGGACAGCACAGCCTAGTGGTTCAGGTCAAGGGATGAAGACCTCCTGGGAGGCCGGGCAGCGGACCCGGTACGACGCATCCTGAACCGCGCGATTCCGCGGGTGAATGCAGTTTCCTGACAGCGGCCTGGGAATCGTCGTTCGAGCGCGCCGACGCTGTTGACGCCGCACCCCGCCGTGCGGAATGGTGAGCGATGTGACGGGGCGAAAGCCTCGTGAACGAGTTCAACAATCCCGATTCAAAAGGAGCACTCATCATGGATCGCAACGCTCTCGATCAGCTGCAGAACGGCGACGTCTTCTCCACCGACGGCGAGAAGATCGGCTCCGTCGGCCAGGTCTACCTGGACGACGTGACCAACGAGCCCACGTTCGTGACCGTCAAGACCGGCCTGTTCGGCGCGAAGGAGACCTTCGTCCCGCTGCAGCAGGCTCAGACCACCACCGACGGCATCACCGTTCCCTTCACCAAGGACTTCGTGAAGGACGCCCCGAACGTGGACGCCGACGGCTCCCTCACCCCGGAGGAGGAGCAGCGCATCTACGAGTACTACTCCCTGGAGTACTCGGGCGCTGAGACCGACCGTCACGCCGCCGCCGGCACCGTGACCACCGGCACCGACCGCGTCGAGACCGAGCGTCGCGACGTCGTCGACACCGACCGCCGCGCCGCCGTGGACAACGACGACGACTCGATGGTCCTGCGCGACGAGCACCTGCAGGTCGGCACCGAGCGCAAGGCCTCCGGCCGCGTGCGTCTGCGCAAGCAGTCCTACACCACCACCGAGACCGTCGAGGTCCCCGTGACCCGCGAGGAGGTCGTGGTGGAGCGCGAGTCCATCGACCCCAACTCCGCCGAGGCCCGCGTGGACGGCGACAACGAGGTGTCCGTGACCACCTACGAGGAGGTCCCGGTCGTCAACAAGACCGTGGAGGCCGAGAAGGTCTCCCTGGGCAAGCGTCACGTGCAGGACACCGAGACCGTCACCGAGGAGCTCACCCACGAGGACGTGCAGATCGACGGCGACGTCCGCAACGATCGCGACGGCCTGCGCTGATCGCACTGAGGGACAGCGCGGCTGACGCCGTGTGACCTCCCTTCGAAGGGCCCCGGACCCCTGGTGGATCCGGGGCCCTTCGTCGTTCCCTCCCGCGGGCGCAACGCGCACCCCCTTTGCCCGGGGCACCACGTGCACGGTAGGCTGATCCGGTCCGTCGCGCCTCGCGAGGCCGTGCGGACGGAGGGAGACGTGCCAGAGCGGCCGAATGGACTTCACTGCTAATGAAGGGCTCGCCGAAAGGTGGGCCGGGGGTTCAAATCCCCCCGTCTCCGCGAGAGAGGGCCCCGGATCCATGACGGATCCGGGGCCCTCGACGCGTCCGGGGCTGCGGCTCTGTGAGGCAGCGGGTCCCACTCCGGTCCGGTCGACGTCCTTTCGCGGGGTCGCCCGGAACCAGGGCGACCCCGCGAAAGGACGTCGACCCGGCGGGACTCAGCCCCCGCCGTCCCGACGTTCCTTCATGCGGCGGAGCAGCTCGAACGCCTCTGGGACGGACAGGCTCGAATGGCTCGAGAGCTGCACCGCCGCTGACTCCAGGTTGCCGTCGCGGATCATGGCGGAGAGCTGGTCCCGCAGCCAGGGCGGCAAGTCCTCCGAGGCCAGGCGCACCGACTCGTCCCCGCGCATCACCTCCACCTCGAAGTGCGGCTCCTCCGGGGTCGGCGCCGCGGTCCAGTGGTCGGGGATGGTCAGCGAGGTGAGCTCCTCCCGCTCCGCGGGGACCGGGGGGATGACAGGGCCGCCCGCGACGTCGTCGACCGCCGGCCCCTCCTCGGAGGCCCCGGCGACGGGGTTCGCGGCGTGCGCGCCGTGCGGACGCTCCGGACCGACGGGGCGGTCCTCGCCCACCGACGGGGCCCGGTCCTCGGCCTCGTCGTCCACGGCCGGCCCCTCCTTCGAGGGCGCCACCGACGTGTGCGACGTCGGCTCCTCCTCCGGTGCGGGCAGGGAGTAGACCTGCGGGTGCAGGGTCAGGGACTGGACGTCCAGGAGGGCGTCGCGCACGGAACGGCCCGTGTGCCGGCGGTAGTCGCGCACGGCCTCGAAGGGTCGCCCCTGGGCGATGTGCCCGTACACGGCCCGGTGGGTCTCCTCGTCCAGTCGACGAGCGGCCGCCCGGGCGCGTTCCGGTGTGGCCTCCCGCGAGATCTCCGGGGCGCCGGGGGAGTCCTCCGCGGCCGGGGACGGACGGCCGGAGAGCCAGCGCGTGACGAGCAGGGTGAGGACGCCGATCACCACCACGGCGAGGATCGGGACGAGGTATTCCATGGGTCCGAGTCTAGGGGCGAGTGCACCATCTCACCCCGGTCCGCACGGACGGCCCCGACCCCGCTCGCCCCGGCTGGCGTACAGTGAGAGGACAGGGGACCACCCGGGATCCGCGCCCACCCGTCCCGACGGATCGGCCGTGCCCCCAGGACGTCGGCCTCCTCGGAACCGCCTCGATACGACGCACACGAGCCGCAGACCTCGCAGACCTGACAGCGGAAGGACACCATGCCGCACCTCGCACGCCCCGCCCGCCCCGTCCCCGGATCCTCCCGGACCGGACGCCGGCTCGCGCTGACAACGGGCCTCGCACTGGTGCTGACCGCCTGCTCCGCGCCCGCGGAGGACGGCCTCACCGCGGTCTCGTCCCCCGCAGCGTCCGCGACGTCGGCCCCCACCACCGCGGCCTCGTCCCCGGCCGCGGCCTCTTCCGGTCCCGGCTCGTCGGACGCACCCGCCGCGCCGGACCCGGCCCCCGCCACGCCCTCCTCCTCAGCGGCCGCGGCGCCGTCGTCCGACGTCCCCCTGACGGCCCGCTCCCAGGAGGAGGTGCCCATGCGCGCCTTCACCGCGGACGAGCAGCCCCCGCAGTTCATCCTCTACTCCTTCGACGGCGGCTACCAGAACGACCGCTGGGACTACGTCCAGGACGTCGCGGAGGAGGCGGACGCGAAGTTCACCGTGTTCCAGTCCGGCATCCACCTCTTGGCCGACGAGAACCGGGAGTACTACCAGGCGCCCGGCAACAAGCCCGGCTACGTCAACAAGGAGCTCGGCGGGGACGAGGCCGAGATCGCGGCCCGCGTCACCAACATCAACGAGGCCTACGCGCAGGGCCATGAGATCGGCACCCACATGAACGGGCACCTGTGCGCCACCGCCGACTACGGCGGGGACAAGTGGTCCACCGAGGAGTGGCTGGACGAGCTGGGCCAGTTCCAGGACATGTTCGCGGACCCCCGCGGGGTCAACGGCTACGGCGACGACTTCCCGGAGATGGAGGTGCCGCTCTCCGCGATCCAGGGCACCCGGCTGCCGTGCCTGGACGGCACGTGGAAGGAGCTCGTCCCGGCGTTCGACGAGGTCGGCATCGAGTACGACACCTCCCGCGGCACCGGCAGCGTCGGCGTGTCCTGGCCCTACCAGGACGACGGCATCTGGGAGTTCGAGATGCCGATCGGCTACTCCCCCACCCTCGCGGACAGGGGCCACGACTCCCCCGTGGTGATGGCCATGGACTACAACTTCTGGATCTCCGGCAACGGGGGCGAGGAGGCCGACACGGCGGAGCTGCGGCAGTTCCAGCTGGACACGTACCGGTACATGTACGAGTCGGCGTACCACGGCAACCGTGCCCCGCTCGTGTTCCCCAACCACTTCAACACCTGGGCGGGCAACGCCTTCAACCCCGCCGTGGCCCAGTCCATGCGCGAGTTCTGCGCCGAGGCGGACACCCACTGCGTGACCTACCAGCAGCTGATCGACTGGCTCGAGCTGCAGGACCCCGCGGTCCTCGCGGCCTGGCAGGAGCGCGACGCGTCCGCGACCGGCGAGGACGCCGCCGAGCTCGGCTGGTGACCGGCCGCGCGTCGTGACGACGTGCTCCTCAGTGGCCGGCCTCGGGGTGGCCGCGCAGCACCACGACGGCGACGGCGAGCGCGGTCAGCGCGAGAACGACGACGAGCAGGACGGTGCCGGGCCACCCGAACGTCTCGTGGCCCAGCCCACCGAGCCAGCCGAACAGGCTCGAGCCGGCGTAGTAGGCCAGGGTGTAGAGGGAGGTGGACTGGGCCCGGCCGGTGGTCGCGGCGGTGCCCGCCCAGCCGGAGGCCACCGCGTGGGCCGCGAAGAAGGCTCCCGTGGCCACGACGAGCGCGGGCACCAGGACCGTCGGATGGGGCACCAGGGTGAGGGCCGCCGCGGCCGCCATGAGCCCCGCGGACCCCGCGAGCACGCGCAGCCGGCCCACCCGCATCGCCAGCCTGCCCGCGCGCGAGGAGGACCACGTCCCGGCGAGGTAGGCCAGGAAGACCAGCCCGGCGGCGGTGGGCGACCAGGAGAAGGGCGGAGCCAGGAGCGTGTAGCCCACGTAGTTGTAGAGGGCCACGAACCCGCCCATCAGCAGGGCGCCCTGCAGATAGAGGGCCACGAGCGCGGGCGTGGCCAGGTGGACGCGGACCCGCCGCGCGGTCTGCGCCACGGACGCGCGCACCGGCCGAAAGCGGCGCGCGCGGGGGGTGACCAGGAGGAACCCGAGGGTGCACGCCACGCCCACGGCCGTCACGACCAGCATGCCGGCCTGCCAGCCCGCTGCCTCGGCCACGGGCAGGGCGAGCAGCCGACCGGAGAGCCCGCCCAGCGTGGTCCCGGCGACGTACGTCCCGGCGGCGGCAGGCACGACGCGCGGGGCCACCTCCTCGGCCAGCAGGGTCACCGCGAGCCCGGCCACGCCGCCGTGGGCCATCCCCTCCAGCAGACGCATCCCGAGCAGCAGCTCGAGCGAGGGCATCAGCACGCCGGCGACCGCGAGGGCGGAGGCGGTGACCAGGGAGGCGGCCATCACGGGACGGCGGCCCCAGCGGTCCCCGGCCAGCGACCACGGCACCACGGACACCGCGAGCCCGAGGGTTGCGGCGGCCACGAGCAGCGCTGCCCGGTGCGCCGGGACGCCCAGGTCCGCGCTCACGAGCGGCAGAAGGCCCTGGGGCGAGTACAGCTGGGCGAACGTGGCCACGCCCGCGAGGAACAGGCCCGCCAGCAGGCGCCGGTAGGCGGTCGAGCCCGGCTCGGCGGGAGCGGGCAGGTCGTCGGTCACACGGCCACTGTAGTGAGGTGTCGGTATCATCGACCGGGTGACTACTGCACCCGGCGCCATCGACCTGCACGACTCCTTCAAGGCCTACGACGTCCGCGGGATCGTCGGCGAGACGATCACCGCCGAGACGGTGCGCGCCGTGGGCGCCGCGTTCGTGGACGTGCTCGGCCTCGCCGGACAGACGGTGCTGGTGGGCGGGGACATGCGCCCCTCCTCCCCGGAGTTCATGACCGCCTTCGCCGAGGGCGCCACCCGCCGGGGTGCGGACGTGCTGCGCCTGGGCCTGATCTCCACGGACATGCTCTACTACGCCGCCGGCGTGCAGGACGCCGCCGGCGTGGTGTTCACCGCATCCCACAACCCCGCCGAGTACAACGGCATGAAGATGGCCCAGGCCGGTGCCGTGCCCGTGTCCTCGGACACGGGCCTCTACGAGATCCGCGACGCCGCCCAGGCCTACCTCGACGCCGGGGAGATCCCCGCCGCGGGCGAGCCGGGCGCGGTCGAGGAACGGGACATCCTGCCGGCCTACGCCGAGTACCTGCGGTCCCTCGTGGACCTCTCCGGCATCCGGCTGCTGAAGGTCGTGGTGGACGCCGGCAACGGCATGGCCGGCAAGACCACCCCCGCGGTCCTCGGAGACGCCGCCCTCGAGGCGCTGCCGCTGACCATCGAGCCGCTGTACTTCGAGCTCGACGGCACCTTCCCCAACCATCCGGCCAACCCGCTGGAGTCCGAGAACCTGCGGGACCTCCAGGCGGCCGTGCGGGAGCACGGCGCGGACATCGGCCTGGCCTTCGACGGCGACGCGGACCGCTGCTTCGTGATCGACGAGCGCGGCGAACCCGTCTCCCCGTCCGCCGTGACCGCGCTCGTGGCGCGCCGGGAGATCGCCCGTGCCAAGGCCGACGGCGACGACGTCCCCGTGGTCATCCACAACCTGATCACCTCCCGGGCCGTGCCCGAGCTGGTGGCCGCCGACGGCGGACGCGCCGTGGAGACCCGCGTGGGCCACTCCTTCATCAAGGCCGTCATGGCCGAGGAGGGCGCCGTGTTCGGCGGCGAGCACTCCGCGCACTACTACTTCCGTGACTTCTTCAACGCCGACACCGGCATGCTCGCGGCCATGCACGTGCTGGCCGCCCTCGGCGGGCAGGAGCAGCCGCTCAGCGAGCTCACGGAGGAGTACGAGCCGTACTTCGCCTCCGGGGAGATCAACTCGCAGGTGGCGGACAAGGACGCGGCGGTCGCGGCCGTGCTGTCCCAGTTCGCCCCTGAGGCGGCCGCAGGCGGGACCGGCGCGGCCTCCGCCGCCCACGAGGACTTCGCCGGGGTGGCCACCACGGTGCAGCGCATGGACGGCACCACGGTGGCCGCCGCGGACGGCTCCTGGTGGTTCAACCTGCGCCCGTCCAACACGGAGCCCTTCCTCCGCTACAACGGTGAGGCCCGCACGCCGGAGACCATGGCGGCGATCCGGGACGCCGTGCTGGCGATCGTGCGCGCCGAGCGCTGACCCGCCGCGCGGCTCAGCCGTTCTGGGCGAGGACGAACGGCAGGACGCCCTGCGCTCCGGCTCCGCGCAGGACGCGGGCGGCCTCGGCCAGGGACCACCGTGAGTCCACGAGGTCGTCCACCAGGAGCACCGGGCCGTGCTGCCCGGCCTCGGGCGCGGTGCGGAGCATGTGCTCCATGGCCTCGGGCACCGCGAACCGGCCGTGGACCGAGGCCAGCCGGTAGGCGCTGTTGCCGCCGGGTCCCGCCGTGGGTCCGCCGCCGACCGTCTCCAGCGCACCGAGGAACGGCAGCCGTCCCAGCCGTGCGATTCCGCGGGCGAACGAGTCCACCAGCTGCGGCCGTCCCCGGGAGGGCATGGCGACGACGGCGATGGGACGGGCCTGCCACCCCCACGCGGCGAGCACGGCCACGGCCCCCTGCAGCACCTCCTCGGGCAGGGGGGCGTCCTCTGCGGCGAGCAGCTCCCGCAGGCGGGAGCCCCAGCCGAGGTCGGTGAGACGCGCCAGGGCCCGTCCCTCCTCCGCCTGCTCCCCCTCGGCGATCCGGCCCTTCACCGGCACGCCGAGGCGGTCCATGTTCGAGGGCCACATGCGCCGCGGCTCGATCGGCACGCCCGTGCGCCGCAGCGCCTGGTCCGCGCGCTCCCGCGCGGCCCCGTCCCAGCCCGTGGGGAACCAGGGGCCCGCGCACACGTCGCAGCGCCCGCACGGGGCGGCGGTGGGGTCGTCCAGCGTGCGGGCCAGGAATTCCATGCGGCACGTCTGCGTGGTCTGGTAGTCCAGCATGAGCCGTTCCTCCGCGCGGCGGGCCTCGGCCACGCGGGCGTAGCGTTCGGCGTCGTAGGTCCAGTCACGCCCTGTGGCGCGCCATCCGCCGCCCACGCGCTCCACGGCACCGTCCACGGCGAGGACCTTGAGCAGCAGCTCGAGGACGGTGCGCTTGACGGACACCACCGGCTCGAGGGCCGCCACGGACATCGCACCGCCGGACTGCTGGAGCGCATCCAGCACGGCGCGGGCCTGGGCCTCGTCCGGCATGGAGGCGGTGGCGAAGTACTCCCAGATGGCCCGGTCCTCCTGGCCCGGCAGCAGCAGGACGTCCGCGTGGTCCGTGCCGCGGCCGGCGCGGCCGACCTGCTGGTAGTACGCCACCGGCGAGCTCGGGGCGCCCAGGTGCACCACGAAGGTCAGGTCCGGCTTGTCGAACCCCATGCCCAGGGCCGAGGTGGCCACCACCGCCTTGACCCGGTTGGCCTTGAGGTCCTCCTCGATCCTCTCCCGCTGCTCCGGGTCCGTCCGGCCCGTGTAGGCCACCACCTCAACGCCGGCGTCCCGAAGCGCCCGGGCGGTGTCCTCCGCCGCGGAGACGGTGAGCGCGTAGACGATCCCCGAGCCCGGCAGCTCCTGGAGGTGCTGCAGCAGCCACGCCAGCCGCGCGGCGGGGCTGGGCAGGCGCAGCACGCCCAGGCGGAGGGACGCGCGCGCCAGAGGACCGCGCAGGACGAACACCTCCTGCCGGGACTCGACGTCCAGCTGCTCCACGACGTCCTGCACCACGCGGCCGTTGGCGGTGGCGGTGGTCGCCAGCACCGGCACGGCCCGCGGGCCGGAGGAGGGCAGCTGCCCGATCAGGTCCCGGATCCGCCGGTAGTCCGGCCGGAAGTCGTGCCCCCAGTCGGAGATGCAGTGCGCCTCGTCCACCACCAGCAGGCCCATGCGGGAGACGAGGTCCGGGAGCTGCTCGTCCCGGAAGCGGGGGTTGGTCAGGCGCTCGGGAGAGATCAGCAGCACGTCCACCTCGTCCGCGGCCAGGGCGCGGCGCACGTCCTCCCATTCGGTGGCGTTGGCCGAGCTCACGGACACGGCCCGCACGCCGGCGCGGGCGGCCGCGGCCACCTGGTCCCGCATCAGCGCCAGCAGCGGGGAGACGATCAGCGTGGGCCCGGCGCCCCGGGCCCGCAGCAGCAGGGAGGCCACGAAGTACACCGCGGACTTGCCCCAGCCGGTGCGCTGGACCACGAGCGCGCGGCGCCGGTGGGCCACGAGCGCCTCCACTGCCTCGTACTGGCCCTCCTTGAACTCGGCGTCCGGGCGGCCCACGAGGTCCCGCAGGACCTTCAGCGCCTCGGCGTGCAGGGCCGGGTCCTCGACGGCGGGCGAGGGGCTCGGGGCGGTGGAGGCCTGGGGGGTGCTCATGTCGGCCAGTCTGCCAGCGGGGGCGGACGCGGTACCGGGCCCGGCCGGCCGCAGGGGACGACGCGCGCACCTCGGAGGGCCTGTGCAGGAGCCGTCCGACCTGGTGCGCCGCACCGCGCCCCGCGCGACCGGGAAATGCCATATGGGCGGGTGGGACAATGGGCCCATGAAGCTCAACGCGTTCACCGACGTCTGCCTCCGGGTCCTGATGACCCTGGGTCGGGACGCGGGCACCAAGCTCACCACGCAGCAGATCGCGGACCGGATCGCCGTGCCCTACAACCACGTGGTCAAGGCCGTGGGCGAGCTGCGCCGTCGCGGGCTCGTCGACGTCGCCCGGGGGCGCACGGGCGGCGCCGTCATCACGGAGGCCGGCCTGGACCAGCGCATCGGCCGGCTGGTGCACGAGCTGACCACCCGCCCGGAGATGGTGGACTGCACCGGCCTCGAGAGCGGGGTCCCCTGCCCGCTGCGGGACGGGTGCGGGCTTCGCCTGGCCCTGGCCCGCGCCCGGGACGCGTTCTACGCGGAGCTGGACCAGTATCGGGTCCGGGACCTCACCGCCCACAACGAGACGTTCCTGGGCCTGCCGGCGGTCGGCCGCCCCGCGCCCGGAAGCCCGGCGGACCGACCCGACGCGATTCCCGCATGACCGCCGCGGAGCGCCTGTACTCCCGCCTGGTCCGGCGCGACGCCGACGCCGAGTCCGCCCTCGACCCCACCGTGCGCGCCGAGCTGCCGCCCAACGGCGTCCGGCTGGTCACGGCGCAGGCGCTGCAGTCTGCCGGGGACCAGACCGTCAACGCCTCCACCGTCCTGACCTGGCTCTTCCACGCCCTGGGCGTGCCGGCGGGGCTGGCGGGTCTGCTGGTCCCGATCCGCGAGTCCGGCTCCATGCTCCCCCAGGTGTTCCTCACCCCGCTCGTGATGCGCGTGCGCGGCCGACGGCACGTCTTCGCCGCCGGCGCGTGGGTGCAGGCGGCGGCGGTGGCTGTCATGGCGTTCACCGCGGCGGTCGGCACCGGGCTGACGGCCGGCGTCGTGATCCTGGCGGCGCTCGCCGTGGCGGCGCTGGGACGGTGCCTGTGCTCGATCGCCTCCAAGGACGTCCAGGGGCGCACCGTGCCCAAGGGCGAGCGCGGCCAGATCACGGGCGTGTCCACCATGGTGGCCGGCGCCGTCGCGCTCACGCTGGGCCTGGGCATCCGCCTGCTCGGCGGGGACGCGCCGGGCACCGGGGCCCTGGCGGCCCTGCTGGGCCTGGGCGCCGCGCTCTGGGCGATCTCCGCGATCGTGTACGGCCGGGTCCGCGAGCCGGAGCCGCCCGCCCCCACCACGGACGACGACGGCGCCCCCGGCGTCGCCGCCCGCCTCGCCTCCGCCTGCCGGGACGACCCCCAGTTCCGCCGGTTCGTCACGGCCCGCTCGCTGCTGCTGGTCTCCGCGCTGAGCCCGCCGTTCATCCTCGCGCTGGCCCTGGCCGCGGGAACCTCGGGGCTGTCGGGGCTGGGCGGGTTCATCCTGGCCTCCGGGCTGGCCGCGCTGCTGGGCGGCCGCGTGTTCGGGCGGCTGGCCGACCGCTCCTCCCGCCTGCTCATGACCGGCACGGCCCTCGCGGCCAGCCTCGTCCTCCTGGCCCTGCTGGGCGTGCTCGCCCTCACCGGCGGACCGGAGGCGCTCGGCTCCGGCCCGGCCACGGAGGCGCTGTTCGTGGGCGCGTACTTCCTGATCGCGTTCATCCACACGGGTGTGCGGGTGGGGCGCAAGACCTACGTGCAGGACATGGCGGAGGGAGACCGGCGCACGCTCTACGTGGCCGCCGGCAACACGACCCTCGGCGTCGTGCTCCTGGTGGTGGGCGGGATCAGCTCCGCCCTGGCCGCCGTGGATCCGCAGTGGGCGGTGCTGTTCCTAGCCCTGCTGGGCCTCGCGGGCGTGGTCACGTCGTGGAGCCTGCCGGAGGTCTCCCGGGGCTGAGCCGACGCGCGACGGCGCGCCGCCGTCACGCCGCCCCCGTGGCGCCGGCCCCGGCGCGGGTGTAATCTCGCACTCAGAATGCCACTTATCCCGACCAGGAGGACCCCATGCTGTCCGACAAGTCCCGCCCCGTGATCGAGGCGACCGCCGCCGTCGTCGCCGAGCACATGCCGGAGATCACCCCGAAGTTCTACGCCCACATGTTCGAGGCCCACCCCGAGCTCATGGACGGCACCTTCTCCCGCGCCAACCAGCGCAACGGCGAGCAGGCCCAGGCCCTGGCCGGCTCGATCGTGCACTTCGCCGTGCACCTGCTCGAGCACCCGGACACCCTCCCCGAGACGGTCCTCGCCCGCATCGCGCACAAGCACACGGCGCTGGGCATCACCGAGGACCAGTACCAGATCGTCTACGAGAACCTCTTCTGGGCCATCGCCCAGGTGCTCGGCGACGCCGTCACCCCCGAGGTGGCCGAGGCCTGGACCGAGGTCTACTGGCTCATGGCGGACGCCCTCATCACGCTCGAGAAGGACCTGTACGCGAAGCAGGCCAACGACAAGATGTGGACGGACTGGAGGGTCGCCTCCAAGGAGCCCACCGGCAATGCCGCCGTCACGTTCCGCCTCGAGCCGGCCGACGACACCCCGCAGACCCCCGGCCAGCCCGGCGGGTACGTGTCCGTCCGCATCAAGGTCGCCGACGGCCTGCGCCAGGCCCGCCAGTACTCGCTCTCCGGCGACGCCGCGGCCACCGACCACCGCCTCATCACGGTGAAGCTGGACGAGGCCGGCGAGGTCTCGCCCGTGCTCATCCAGAGCGTGGAGGTCGGCGACGTCGTGGAGGTGTCCAACCCCTACGGCGACATCACCCTGCAGGACTCCGCCGCCCCGCTGGTGCTCATGACCGCCGGCATCGGCATCACCCCGGCCGCCGCGATCCTCTCCGCCCTGGCCGAGCAGCGCTCCGACCGCGCTGTGCGTCTGCTGCACGGCGACGCGTCCTGGGACTCCGTGGCCCTGCGCGACCAGGTCCTCGAGGCCGTCCAGGCCCTGCCGGACGCGCAGGCCGACCTGTGGCTGGGCGTAGTCCCGGAGCAGGCCCCGGAGGGCGTCACCGTCCACGAGGGTCAGGTGGACGCCTCCCAGGTGGAGCTGCCCGCCGGCGCCGAGTACATCCTCTGCGGCCCGCTGGCCTTCATGCAGTCCGCGCGCTCCTCCCTGATCGACGCCGGCGTGCCCGCCACCTCCATCCGGTACGAGATCTTCGGCCCGGACCTCTGGCTGGCCGCCTGAGCGGCCTTCGCGCCCGCTGACGGCACGACGACGTCGGCCCCCGCCTCCTCGAGGGAGGCGGGGGCCGACGTCGTCCGCGGTTCAGGCCACCGGATCAGGCCTGCGCGAAGCGCTCCTTCTGGGCGGCGAAGCGGTCCCGGATGGACTGCGGCAGGGACTCACCGAACTGGCCGAGCCACTCCTCGATCAGCTCGTTCTCCTTCTCCCACTCCGCCGGGTCCACCTTCAGGGCGTCCTCGAGGTCCTCGTCCTTCACGGTGATGCCGGTCAGGTCCAGGGACGCCTTCGTGGGGATCACGCCGATGGGGGTCTCGACGCCCTCGCCGGTGCCCTCGATCCGCTCCACGACCCACTTCAGCACGCGGGAGTTCTCACCGAAGCCCGGCCACGCGAAGCCGCCGTCGCGATTGCGGCGGAACCAGTTGACCAGATAGATCTTCGGCAGCTTCTCCGGGTCGGCCTTGCCGGACTCCCTGACCCAGTGGGCCAGGTAGTCGCCGGCGTCGTAGCCGAGGAAGGGGAGCATGGCCATCGGGTCGCGGCGCACCACGCCCACGGCGCCGGCGGCGGCCGCGGTGGTCTCGGAGGAGAGGGTGGCGCCCTTGAGGATGCCGTCCTCCCAGTCCAGGGCCTCGGTCACGAGCGGCACGGTGGTCTTGCGGCGGCCGCCGAAGAGGATGGCGTCCAGCTTCACGCCCTCGGGGGCGAAGTACTCCTCCGCGAGCATGTCCGTCTGGTCGATCGGGGTGCAGAAGCGGGAGTTCGGGTGGGCGGCCTTCATCTCGGACTCGGGGGTCCAGTCGTTGCCCCGCCAGTCGATCAGGTGGTCCGGGGTGTCGTCCGTCATGCCCTCCCACCAGACGCCGCCCTCGTCCGTGAGCGCCACGTTCGTGAAGATCGAGTTGCCCTTGGAGATCGCGCGCATGGCGTTGGGGTTGGTGGACCAACCGGTGCCGGGGGCCACGCCGAAGTAGCCGGTCTCCGGGTTGATGACGCGGAACTCGCCGTCTTTGCCGGCGCGGATCCAGGTGATGTCGTCGCCCAGGGTCTCGGCCTTCCAGCCCTCCACCGTGGGGTCGATCAGCGCGAGGTTGGTCTTGCCGCAGGCCGAGGGGAACGCGCCGGCGATGTGGTACGCCTTGCCCTCCGGGGAGGTCAGCTTGAGGATCAGCATGTGCTCGGCCAGCCAGCCCTCGTCCCGCGCCATCACGGAGGCGATGCGCAGTGCGTAGCACTTCTTGCCGAGCAGGGCGTTGCCGCCGTAGCCGGAGCCGTAGGACCAGATGGAGCGGTCCTCGGGGAAGTGCACGATCCACTTGGTGGGGTTGCACGGCCACGGCACGTCCTCCTGGCCGGGCTCGAGCGGCGCGCCCACGGAGTGCACGGCGGGGACGTAGAAGGCCTGCTCACGGGACATCTTGTCCAGGACCTCGGTGCCGATGCGCGCCATGATGCGCATGGACATCACCACGTAGGCGGAGTCGGTGACCTCGACGCCGTACTTCGGGTCCTCGGCGTCGAGGTGGCCCATCACGAAGGGGATGACGTACATGGTGCGGCCGCGCATGGACCCGGCGAAGGCGTCGTCGAGGATGCCGTGCATCTGGCGCGGGTCCATCCAGTTGTTGGTGAACCCGGCGTCCTCCTCCTTCTCGGAGCAGATGAAGGTGCGGTCCTCGACGCGGGCCACGTCGGCCGGGTCGGAGAACGCGGCGTAGGAGTTGGGGAACTTCTTCTCGTTCAGCTTGGTCAGCGTGCCGGCCTCGACGAGCTCGGCGGCGAGACGGTCGTACTCCTCCTGGGACCCGTCCACCCAGTGCACGGCGTCCGGCTGGGTGAGCTCGGCGATCCCGGCGACCCAGTCGCGCAGCTGGGCGTAGTCCGTGGGCGCGTCCTGCGTGGCGAGGTCCGCGAACGGGGTGGTGGCGTTGTCGTCAGCCATGGTGGGGTGTCCTCCCATTGGGGTCCTGGGCCGTCCCGTACCCACCACGGGCGCGCACACCCGCAACGGGTGCACCACGTCCTTGTGGTCGCACGGTCTGGGGCCAGACTACCTGAGGCAGGCGTAGAATCCCCGGCCCAGCCGGGCCCGACGGCGGCGCCCGCCGGCCGATTTGCATCCCCCTGGGGACCGTATGTAGAGTTCTACGAGTTCGAGCCGCTCCGGCGGGTCGGCATCAGCGCCCATAGCTCAGCTGGATAGAGCGTCTGTCTACGGAACAGAAGGTCAGGGGTTCGAATCCCTTTGGGCGCACCACAGCGAAGGCCCCGCTCCTCACGGAGCGGGGCCTTCGTCGTCGGGAGCGGCCTCCGCCCCCGGGCGCGGTCAGCCGTGGGAGAGGAGCCGCCCCCAGGTGACGGGGCCGATGAAGCCGTCCGCCACGATCCGCTCCGCACGCTGGAAGGCGACGACGGCGGCCCGGGTCCGCGTCGCGAAGGTGCCGGTGTCCGGCACCCGGTGGCCGGCGGCCGTCAGCAGGCGCTGGGCGCGGCGGACGTGCTGGCCGCTGCTGCCCGGGCCCAGCACCGGCAGTGAGGCCGCCTCCTCCGCCGCACCGCGGCGCGCCCCGGCCGGATGCCCGGGGAGTTGGGAGACCGACAGGACGCCGGAGTCCAGGGTCCGAGCGACGTCGCGGCGCAGGGTGTCCAGCTGCGCGTGGAAGGCGTCCCCGGGGCACTGCGTGGCCCGGTGGTCCCGGTGGCCGCTGATGGCGGAGGGGCGGATCCCGTAGCGGCGGCAGATGTGGGCGGCCAGCTGCACGAGCGCGCGGTACTGCGCCGGGGTCGGCAGGGCCTCCGTGTAGGTGCCCTCGCACTCGACGCCGATCTTCCCGGTGTTGGCACCGCCCACGTGCGCACCCGTGACGTACCCGTCGCCGGCCCGCAGCGCCGCGAGCGAGCCGGTGCGTCCCTCGAGGCAGTGGCCGCCGCGCGTCACGGTGAAGTGCTGGCCGGAGTCGTCGAAGCCGGCCCGGTCCATGTGGTCCGCCTGGCACCGCCGCGCCAGGGCGAACGCGTGGGACAGCGACGTGGCGGACGTGTTCGGCGAGGCCATGTGGTGGATCACCAGCGCGGTGGGCCGCCCCGGGGTCCGCTCGGTGCGGACGCGGCGGGCCCCCCACGCCGCGGTCGTGTGCACCACCGGCCCGGCGAAGGCATGGGCCGGGGCCGCGCCGGCGACGGTCCCGGCGGACGCCACGGCGGCCGCGGCCCCGGCCAGGACGGCGCGGCGGCCGGCCGGCGTGGGACCGGCGGCCCGGTGACGGGGCAGGGGGGCGGGGCCGACGCCGAGGGCATGGCGCGGGCGGTGCGGGGGGCAGGGGGCGTCGGTCATGGTCGGGACTCCCGGTGGGTCGAAGGCCGTCAGCGGCCGGGGACGGCGAAGTGGGTCAGGGCGGCGTCGCGACCGTCCAGCTCGGCCCAGGGCTTGTCCACCCGGAACACCTGGAGGCCGAGGGTGGGCAGGTGCTCGCTCATGCTCAGCGCGGCCTCCTGGTCGGAGTCCAGGCTCATGAGTCGCATGCCCAGGTCCTGGAGCCACGGCATGTGGGCCACCACGATCAGGCTCCGCACGGTCTCCTCGGTCTCGTTGACCACGGCGAGGGCCCGCGCGGCATCGGCGGCGTACAGGCGACCGTCCAGGTAGGGGGTGGGGGCCGACTCGCCCAGCCGCTCGGCCACCCAGACCCACGTCTGGCGGGTGCGGAGGGCGTCGGAGACCACCGCCGCATCGGGCACGATCCCGTGCTCGAGCAGCCATTCGCCGGCGGCGGGCGCCTGTCGATGGCCGCGCTCGGCCAGGGGGCGGTCGTGGTCGTCCACGCCGCCCGGCCACCCCGCCTTGGCATGGCGGAGCAGGACGAGGGTCTTCGCGTCGGGGCCGCTCATGGCTCCCAGGCTACCGACGATGCCCCCGCCCCGGGGACTGAGACGGGGGCGGAGAGGCGGGCGCGACGACGTCGTGCCCGGTCAGCGCGGGACGGACCGGATCAGATGGAGTACTCCGGCGCGGCCCACACCACGACCTCGGGGTGGCGGTAGAAGCGGTAGCCCTGGCCGCGAACGGTGCGCACCGTGTTGGCCAGGCGGCCGAGCTTGGCGCGGAGGCGGCGGATGTGCACGTCGATCGTGCGCTCGTTGGGGACCTCGTCCGAGTTCTTCCAGAGGCTCTCCAGCAGCTCCTCGCGGCCCACCGTGCGCTCGCCGTTCTCCACGAGGTAGTTGAGCAGCTCGAACTCCTTGAAGGTGAGGTTGAGCGACTCGCCGTCCAGCTGCACCTCCCGGCGGGACAGGTCGATCAGCACACCCGGCTGACGCGTGGACACCGGCGCGGGGGCCTGCACGAGGTCGGGGCGGACGGCGCCCTGCACGGTGGGGTCTCCGAGCACCTGGCGGACGACCTCGAGGTCGCGGCCCGCGGCGCCCGCGGGGGCCAGGGCGACGGCGGCGTGGGACTCGGCGCCGGGCACGAGCGACTCGACGTAGTGGCGCAGCTCGTTCGCCAGCCGGGTCAGGGACGTGCCGGCCGCGGAGGCCATGAGCTCGTCCATGCCCACGTAGATCACGAAGCCGCGGGCCTCGTTCTCCCGTGCCACCGCCTGGGGGCCCGGCACGCCGTTGGGGGCCAGGACGGGGGTGGGGGCGGTGTGCGTCGACTCGGGCTCCTGGGCCAGGCGCAGGTCGCCGCGGCGTGCACGGGAGTGGTGGGCCCGGCGCTGCGCATTGCGCACCGAGATGTGGACGTAGCCGGCGGTCTCACCCATGACCCTCACTCCTCCTGTGATGGCTGCCCCGCCCTCGCACCGATCGCCGGGCGGCGGCGTCATGTGACAACAATGTGACGCCGCGCCTTCGGACGCAACCCCGACAGGGGTGGATGTCTCACCATACGGACGGAATGACGCTTTTTATGATGCAAATCACTATGCTCCACCCTGCATGCACTGGCGCATCATCATACGTGCTCATCCGCTCTCCCTTGCGCTGATCGTTCGATGCGGCAAGAGCCCAGCCGAATACTTCGCATATTTATGCCAGCTCGACTGCATACTCGTTCTCACTCGTGCACACAGCAGCCGCCGTCGTCACCGACGGGGACCGCATGTTCCATCAGATGGAACAGACTCTCCACACTGCGGAGAGGGTGGACGTCACTCCGCGAGGCCGTAGAGGCGGTCGCCGGCGTCGCCGAGCCCGGGCACGATGTACGAGCGCTCGTCGAGGCGCTCGTCCACGGCGGCGAGGTAGAGGTCCACGTCGTGCTCGCCGAGCGCCTCCTCGAGCCGGGCGACGCCCTCGGGCGCCCCGAGCAGGCAGATGCAGGTGACGCGCTCGGCGCCGCGCTCGTAGAGGAAGCGGATCGCCTCGATGAGGGTGCCGCCCGTGGCGAGCATCGGGTCCAGGACGAACACGTGCCGGCCGGTGAGGTCGGCGGGCAGACGCTCGGCGTAGGTGACGATGTCCAGGGTCTCCTCGTTGCGCGCCATGCCCAGGAAGCCCACCTCCGCCGAGGGCGCCATCTTGGTCATGCCCTCGAGCATGCCGAGGCCGGCACGCAGGATCGGCACCACCAGCGGACGCGGCCGGGCGAGGGTGGTGCCCGTGGTCGTGGCCACGGGGGTCTCGACCTGCACCGACTCCACGGCCACGTCCCGGGTGGCCTCGTAGGCCAGGAGCATCACGAGCTCCTCGGCCAGCTGGCGGAAGATCATGGACGGGGTCCGGCGGTCGCGCAGGACGGTGAGCTTGTGGGCCACGAGCGGGTGGTCGACGACGTGAAGGCGCATGGCGCCCACGGTACCGCCCGCCACGGCACGTAGCCTGGGCGCGTGCCCGCCGTCCCCTCCCCCGCGCCCACCCCCGAGCAGGAGCACGCCTGGATGGGCCTGGCCCTGGAGGCCGCCCGCGCCGCCGGGGCGGACGGGGACGTCCCGATCGGGGCCGTCTTGGTGGGCGGGGACGGCGAGGTGCTCGCCGTCGTCGCGAACGAGCGGGAGCGGCACCACGACCCGACGGCGCACGCCGAGGTGCTCGCCCTGCGCCGTGGCGCCGAGGCCCGCGCCGCCGCGGGCGCCGGCGACGGCTGGCGACTGTCCGACTGCACCCTCGTGGTGACCCTCGAGCCGTGCCCCATGTGCGCCGGCGCCCTGCTGCTGGCGCGCGTGCCGCGCGTCGTCTTCGGGGCGTGGGACCCCAAGGCCGGGGCGTGCGGGTCCGTGCTGGACGTGGTGCGGGACCCTCGGTTCAACCACGACGTCCATGTGCGCGCGGGCGTGCGCGGCGACGAGTGTGCCGCCCTGCTGCGGGACTTCTTCGCCGCCCACCGGGACTGATCGCCACCGGCCGGCGGCGGGTTTGGGCGCGCCCCGGCGGCTCGGGTAGGGTGTGCCGGTCTGGTGACGTGTCCGAGCGGCCGAAGGTGCAGCACTCGAAATGCTGTGTACGGTAACCCCGTACCGTGGGTTCAAATCCCACCGTCACCGCCAGAAGTGAGGAAGGGCCCGGCAGCACCGCTCCCGGGCCCTTCCTCGTGTTCAGGGGCGCTCGCGGCGGGCCGGAGCGCGCTCAGCCGGGCATGACCGCGTCCAGGAACGCGGCCACCGCCGCCCAGGACACGGTGGCGTGCACCGCGGTGCGCGGCAGGTGCGCGCGCAGCACGTCCGCGGGGCCCATGCGGCGCGTCATCATGCCCAGGTCGTGGCCCGCCCCCTCCACCGAGTAGAGGGCCGTGGGCACGCCGCGCTCGGCGAACACGGAGTAGAGCCCGCGGCTCTGCAGGTAGGGGACCTCGTGGTCGTCCCGGCCGTGGATCAGCAGGGTGGGCGGGGAGTCCGGCGTCACGTGCACCGCCGGCCGGGCGAGGCGGGCCAGCTCGGGGCGAGCCATGACGGGCGCGCCCAGCATGCGGGACTTGGTGCTGGCCTCGTCCAGGTGGCAGTGCTCCAGCCTCTGCCGCCGGTTGAGGGCGGCGCACGCCCCACGGGGCATCTGGACGTTCATCTGCAGGAAGTCGACGGGCGCGGCGCACTCCACGATCGCCTGCACCGCGTCCTCGGGCGGGATCGCGTGGCCGCCCGCGGGGACCTCGGAGCCGGGGAAGGGGACGCGGGCGCGGTCCAGGTCCCGGCCGCCGGTGAGCCCGGCCATGAGCGCGTTCCAGCCGCCCGAGGAGTTCCCGCCCACCGCGATCCGGCCGGGGTCCAGGCCGAGCTCGGCGGCGTGGGCGCGCACCCAGCGCACCGCCGCCGTCGCGTCCAGGACCTGGGCGGGGAAGGTGCCCTGGGAGGAGCTGCGCACGGAGAAGGCCGCCACCGCGTAGCCGGCCGGGACCATGCCGCGGGCCACGTCCCGGCCGCCCTGGAAGCCGCGGTCGGAGCGCCACCCGGAGCCGTCGTTCCACACGAGCACGGGGAACGGGCCGGGGCCGGGCGGGGTGTGGACGTCCACGCGGCCGGCCGCGCCGGGCAGGTCCGCGTACGTGTGCCCCAGGCTCGAGCGCATCCCGAACAGGGCGGCCGCACGGTCCTCCACCGGCGCGGGGACCAGGGACGTGTCCCGCTCCACCAGCGCCGCCGTCAGGGCCACGCCCGCGGCCCCGAGCCCCAGGCCCAGGGCGGTGCGCCGACCGAGGCGGCCGCCGTCGTCGTGCGTCCCCGCGTCCATGCCCACCCCCTCGATGCCGGTGCGGCCGAGCCTAGTGGAGCAGAAGGGGGCGTATCCCGTCCGCCCCCGGTGCCATGATGGTCCGCATGTCAGTGCGGGTGTTGGCCATCGGCAAGAAGCACGAGTCCTGGGTGTCCGAGGGGATCACCCGCTACGAGCGGCGCCTCAAGCGGCCGTACGACCTCACGTGGCAGCTGCTGCCGCACTCCTCCCGTCAGGAGGAGGCCGCGCGGGCCGAGGAGTCCGAGCGGATCCTCGCCAAGGTGGGCGCGGACGAGCACCTGATGCTGCTGGACGAGCGCGGGAAGGGCTTCGACTCCCCCGGCCTGGCCGCGCATCTGCAGGGCCGGTTCGACGTCGGCACGCCCGTCACCGTGGTGATCGGCGGGGCCTACGGGGTGGACGAGCGCGTGCACGCCCGCGCGGACCGCGTGTGGTCCCTCTCCGGGCTGGTGTTCCCCCACCAGCTGGTGCGCCTGATCCTGGCCGAGCAGGTCTACCGCGCCCAGGAGATCTCCGCCGGACGGCCGTACCACCATGCCTGAGGCGGGCGGCGGGGCCCCGCAGACCACCCCCACGCCCGAGGCCGAGACCGTGCTGGCCCGGTTCAGCGAGCCCACGCGCCGCTGGTTCACGGGCGCGTTCGCGGGGCCGACCGCCGCGCAGCTGGGCGCGTGGGACGCCGTGTCCTCGGGGCGGCACGCCCTGGTGATCGCCCCCACCGGCTCCGGCAAGACCCTCTCCTCCTTCCTGTGGGCCCTGGACTCGTTCGTCCGCGAACCCGCGGACCCGGAGACCTCCGCCACGCGCGTGCTCTACGTGTCCCCGCTCAAGGCGCTCGGCGTGGACGTGGAGCGGAACCTGCGCGCCCCGCTGATCGGCATCACCCAGACCGCGAAGCTGCTCGGTTCCCCGGTGCCGGAGGTGCGGGTGGGCGTGCGCTCGGGCGACACGCCCGCGGCGGAGCGCCGGCGCCTGCTGCAGGACCCGCCGGACATCCTCATCACCACGCCCGAGTCGCTGTACCTCATGCTCACCTCGAAGGCCCGGTCCGCCCTGAAGGGCGTGCGGACGGTGATCGTGGACGAGGTCCACGCGGTGGCCGGCACCAAGCGCGGGGCGCACCTCGCCGTCTCGCTCGAGCGCCTGGACGCGATCCTGGACGCCCCGGTGCAGCGCATCGGCCTGTCCGCCACGGTGGAGCCGGCCTCCGAGGTGGCCCGGTTCCTGGGCGGCGTGCAGCCGGTGAGCGTGGTCCGCCCCGTCTCCGCCAAGCGCTGGGACCTCACCGTGACCGTGCCCCTGCCGGACATGACGGACCTCGCGGCACCGCCCGCGGGCGCGGCGCAGGCGGGTGGGGAGCCGGCCACGGGCGGGTCCATCTGGCCCCACGTGGAGGAGCGGATCGTGGACCTCGTGTCCGAGCGCCGCTCCACGCTGGTGTTCGCCAACTCGCGCCGCCTGGCGGAACGGCTCACGGGCCGGCTCAACGAGATCTGGGAGGCCCGCCGGGAGGCCGCCGAGGCCGCGTGGGACCCGGACCTGGCCCCCGGGTTCCGGGACGCCCCGGACGCCCCACGGGACGGGGCTCCACAGGACCTCGGGCCCGACGACGTCGCCACGCCCCCCACCGCGGGCGACCTCGTCTCGGCGTGGCTGGGCTCGGCCACCGGAGAGACCCCCGCCGGCGCGCCCGAGGAGCGAGGGCGCTCCGGCGGCCGCGGTGACGAGCGCGGGCCGGGGCGCGGGCCGGCGTCGTCCCCGGTCCAGGTGGCCGGGCAGACGGGCACGGGCTCCGGCACGGTGTCCGACTTCGCGCGCGCCCACCACGGCTCGGTCTCCAAGGACCAGCGGGCGATTGTGGAGGAGGCCCTGAAGACGGGTCAGATCCGCTGCGTGGTGGCCACGAGCTCGCTCGAGCTGGGCATCGACATGGGCGCGGTGGACCAGGTGATCCAGGTGGAGTCCCCGCCGTCCGTGGCCAGCGCCCTGCAGCGCGTGGGCCGCGCCGGCCACCAGGTGGGCGAGGTCTCCCGCGGTGTGTTCTTCCCCAAGCACCGCGGGGACCTCGTGGACACCGCGGTGGTGGCCGAGCGCATGGCCGCCGGGCGGATCGAGTCCCTGCGCATCCCCCAGAACCCGCTGGACATCCTGGCCCAGCAGACCGTGGCCGCCGTCGCCCTCGAGGACGTGGACGCCGAGGAGTGGTTCGACCTCGTGCGCCGCGCCGCCCCGTTCTCGGCGCTGCCGCACAGCGCGTACGAGTCCGTGCTGGACCTGCTGGCCGGGCGCTACCCCTCGGACGAGTTCGCCGAGCTGCGCCCGCGCATCCTGTGGGACCGAGAGCTCGGGGAGCTCTCCGGCCGGCCCGGGGCCCAGCGGCTGGCCGTGACCAGCGGCGGCACCATCCCGGACCGCGGCCTGTTCGGCGTGTTCCTGGCCACCGAGTCCGCCGGGGAGTCCGGCGGGACGGCCTCCGCCGGGGACACCGGCGAGTCCGCCGCCGGCGCCGGGTCGAAGCGCTCGGGCGGGCGGCGCGTGGGCGAGCTGGACGAGGAGATGGTCTACGAGTCCCGCGTGGGGGATGTGATCCTGCTAGGCGCCACGAGCTGGCGGATCGTGGACATCACCGCCGACCGCGTCCTCGTGCTGCCCGCCTACGGCCAGCCCGGCAAGCTGCCGTTCTGGCGCGGGGACGCGGCGGGCCGACCCGCCGAGCTGGGCGACGCCGTCGGTCGCTTCCGGCGCGAGCTGGACGCGGACCCCGAGGCCGCCCGCGACCGTCTGGCCGCCGCCGGCCTGGACGAGTGGGCGCGGGACAACCTGCTGAAGTACCTGGCGGACCAACGGGAGTCCACGGGCCGGCTGCCCACCGAGCTGACCCTCGTGGTGGAGCGGTTCACGGACGAGCTCGGCGACTGGCGCGTGGTGCTCCACTCGCCGTACGGCATGGCCGTGCACGCGCCGTGGGCGCTCGCGGTGGGCGCCCGCCTGGCGCAGCGGTACGGGCTGGAGACCGGCTCGGGGGCGGCGATGGCGGCCGACGACGGGATCGTCCTGCGCATCCCCCTGATGGACGCCGAGCCGCCCGGCGCGGAGCTGTTCGAGTTCACGGCGGAGGAGCTGGACGAGATCGTCACGGCGGAGGTCGGGGGGTCGGCGCTGTTCGCCGCCCGGTTCCGCGAGAACGCCGCGCGCTCGCTGCTGCTGCCGCGGCGCAACCCGGGCAAGCGCACGCCCCTGTGGCAGCAGCGGCAGCGCTCGGCCCAGCTGCTGGACGTGGCCCGCAAGCACCCGCAGTTCCCGGTGATCCTGGAGACCGTCCGCGAGGTGCTGCAGGACGTCTACGACCTGCCGGCGCTCAAGGATGTGGCCGGGCGGATCGCCTCGCGGGCCATCGGCATGGTGGAGGTCACCACCTCCGCCCCGTCCCCGTTCGCGCAGTCCATCCTCTTCGGGTACGTGGCACAGTTCATCTACGAGGGCGACTCCCCGCTGGCCGAGCGCCGCGCCGCCGCGCTCTCCCTCGACCCCGCGCTGCTGAGCGAGCTGCTGGGCACCGAGGAGCTGCGCGAGCTGCTGGACCCGGCCGTGATCGCCCATGTGGAGGAGGAGCTGCAGCGCCTGGCTCCGGACCGGCGCGTGCGCGGTGCCGAGGGGCTCGCGGACCTGCTGCGGATCGTCGGGCCGCTCACCGTGGCCGAGGCGGCCCGCCGCACCGAGCGGACGCCGGGCGCCGGGCAGGACGGCGCGGACGGCGCCGGAGGCGACGCCGACGACGACGCCCACCGGGACGCCGTCGCCGCCCACCTCACGGAGCTGGAGCGCTCGGGCCGGGCGTTCCGGTTCCGGCGCGAGGGCGAGGAGGCGTTCGCCGCCGTCGAGGACGCGGCCCGCCTGAGGGACGCGCTCGGCGTGCCGATCCCCATGGGCGTGCCCGTGGCGTTCCACGAGCCCGTCGAGGACCCCGTGGGGGACCTCGTCTCCCGGTACGCCCGCACGCACGGTCCCTTCACCGCCGCCGAGGCGGGCACGGCGCTGGGACTGGGCGGCGCCGTCGTGCTCCCGGTGCTGCAGCGCCTGGCCGCCGAGCGGCGCGTGTCCCAGGGCGCGTACCGGCCGGACGGGACGCCCGGGGCCACGGGCCTGGAGGCGGAGTGGATCGAGGCGGACGTGCTGCGCAAGGTGCGGCGGCGCTCGCTGGCCGCGCTCCGCGCCGAGGTGGAGCCGGTGGAGCAGGCCGCCTACGCCCGGTTTCTCGCGGACTGGCAGCACCTGCGCCCGCGGCCCGGCCGGCCGTCCCCGGCCACGCTCGAGGGCGTGGACGGCGTGGCCACCGTGCTGGACCAGCTGGCCGGGATGCCCCTGCCCGCGAGCGCATGGGAGTCCCTCGTGCTGCCCGCGCGCGTGAAGGACTACCGACCGGGCCTGCTGGACGAGCTGCTGGCCACGGGCGAGTACCTGTGGTCGGGCACGGCCGAGGGCTCCGGCAACGACGGCTGGGTGGCCCTGCACCCCGCCGACGCCGTGGACCTCACCCTCCGCGTGCCCGAGCCGCGCACCGAGGACGTCTCCGCCGCGCGCCTGGCCACGCGGGCGCACGTGCTGGCCGTCCTCTCCGCGGGCGGGGCGTGGTTCTTCCCACAGCTCGTGGAGCGGGTGCGCGCCGAGGCGGCCCGGGCGGCCGAGGCCGGTGCCGGCAGCGGCGGGACGGAGGGCGACGACGGCGCGCGCGCCTCCCGCGTGGACCTGCCGCGCGCCCCGGAGATCCTCGAGGCCCTGTGGGACCTGGTGTGGGCCGGGCGCGTGGGCAACGACACGTTCGCGCCCCTGCGCGGGCTGCTCTCCCTGGGCAAGACGGCCCACCGGACCGGGCGGCAGACCCCCCGCGCCCGCACCGCGCGCACGGGCGGGGCCGGACGCGCAGGCGGGGGCCGCGGGCTCGGCGGTCGGCTGGCCGGGGTGCGCGGCCGGGGCCGGTACGCGGGCCTGAGCGCGTCCGACGGCAGCACGTCCGCCGCTCTCGGCGCCCCCGCCCCCGGCATGGGCGGGCTCTCCGCCGCGGAGGAGGCCCGTGCGGCCGGGCGCTGGACCCTGCTGCCCGCCCCCGAGCCGGACCCGACCATCCGCGCGCACGCCGCCGCCGAGGTCCTGCTGGACCGGTACGGCGTGATCACCCGCGGCTCCGTGGTGGCCGAGGAGATCCCCGGCGGGTTCGCGGGCCAGTACCAGCTGCTCACCCGTATGGAGGACGCCGGGCAGGTCCGGCGCGGGCACTTCGTGGACCGGCTCGGCGGCGCCCAGTTCTCCACGGGCGCCGTGGTGGACCGGCTGCGGTCCTTCCAGCGGGACGAGGACGCCGACACCGACGGCACGACTACGGACGGAGCGCCCGACGACGGCGCGACCGAGGCCACCCCTCACCTCGACGCGTTCGGCCTGCCGATCGCCGAGGGGCCGCGCACCGACTGGTCCACGTGGACCCCCGAGGGCGGCGCCGCCCCGGAGGCCTGGCCGCCGCCCGTGCACGACGCCTCCCCGGGCCGCGGCGTGAGTCCGAGCCGGCCCGGCGCGCCCGGCGGCCCCCGGGAGGACCCACCGCCGCCCGCACTCGCGCTCGCGGCCACGGACCCGGCCAACCCGTACGGCGCGGCCCTGGACTGGCCGGACGTGCCGCCGGGCCCGGACGGCGTGCCCCCCACGGGGCACCGGCCCGGCAGGAAGGCGGGCGCCGTCGTCGTGCTGGTGCACGGCGAGCTGACCCTCTACATGGAGCGCGGCGGCAAGACGCTGCTGTGCTTCACGTCCGATGCGCTGCGGCTGCGCGCCGCGGCCGAGGCGCTCGTGTGGGCGCTGCGCGCCGCGCGGACGGAGCGACTGAGCCTGGAGAAGGTCAACGGCGCCCCGCTGCTGGGCACGCCCCTGGCCGAGGCGATGCTCGCCGCCGGGTTCTACTCGAGCCCCTCGGGGATCCGGTTCCGCAGCTGAGGCCCCCGCCGGACGGCGCGGGGTAGGTTCGGGCGCATGAACGCGTCCGAGACCCCCGCCCCGCAGCCCGCCGCCGTCCCGCACCTGATGTTCGAGGGCGACGCCGGTGCCGCGATGGACCTCTACCTCGCCGCGTTCGCGGACCGGGTCCCCGTGCGGGAGGTGCTCCGCGAGCGCTTCGACGCGTCGACCCCGCGGGGCGAGGAGTGGGCCGGGAAGGTGGCGCACGGGCGGATCGAGGTGGCCGGTCAGCCGCTGCGGTTCTTCGACTCGTTCGTCTCCCACGGCTTCTCCCGCCGCTTCGCGTGGGTCGGGGACCGCTTCGGCGTGACCTGGCAGCTCAACGCAGCCTGAGCGGGGTCCGGATCCCATGCCCGAAGGCGACTCCCTGGTCCGCGCCGGCCACCGCCTGCGCCCCGTCCTGGCCGGCCGTGTCCTGACGCATGCGGACCTGCGCGTGCCGCAGCACGCCACCGCGCGCCTCGAGGGGTGGACGGTGGCGGAGGTGGTGCCGCGCGGCAAGTGGCTGCTCATGCGCCTGACCCCGCCCGCGGACCGGCCGGACGCGCGGCCGCACACCCTGGTCTCCCATCTGAAGATGGAGGGCCGCTGGCTGGTCACGGACCTCGACGCGCGGTGGGGCGCCCCCGGCTGGCAGGTCCGCTGCGTGCTGGAGACCGCCGAGCACCGGGTGCTGGGGGCACAGCTGGGACGCCTGGACCTCGTCCCGACAGCCGAGGAGGACCGCCTCCTGGGATACCTCGGCCCGGACCTGCTGGACCCGTCCTGGAACGACCCCGCCCGGGGCGCGGAGCTGCTGGCCGAGGGCGTCCGCCGCCTCACCGCTCGGCCGGAGCGGCCCGTGGGCCTGGCGCTGCTGGACCAGCGCACCACGTGCGGGATCGGGAACGTCTACCGGTGCGAGGTGCTGCTGCTGGCGAGTCTGGACCCGCACCGGCCGGTGGGGGCGGTCCCGGACGTGCCGGGGCTGCTGACGATCGCCCGGGACCTGTTGCGCGCCAACGTCCCGCCGTCCGCGCCGTACACGGGCTGGGCCCGCACCACCACGGGGGTCAGAGGGAACTCGGGGCGCCCGTACGGGATCGAGGTGCTCGTCCCGGACCGCGGCTTCCCCGGCGGGCTGCCCCGCCCGCTCGGCACGGGCGCGGTGGACGGCGGCGCCGACGTCGACGCCGCGGCCCCCGACCCCTCCGACGCGCACGGCCGTGCCAGCACCTCCGGCGCCGGGCCGCGACGGCCCGGGGATGCGCCCCGCCCGCGCGGTCCGCATTACTGGGTCTACGGGCACCGGACCACCCCGTGCCTGCGGTGCGGCGGCCCCGTGACGTTCGAGGAGTACGGCTCCCCCGAGGACGACGAGCGCCAGCTGTGGTGGTGCCGCACCTGCCAGCGGTGAAGCTCACGCACCCCACCCCTGACACGCAGGCCACCGGGCCGGATAGATTCACCCCACTCCGCCCCTGACCTGGGAGCGGGAGCCGACCTCGAAGGAGACCACACCATGGCCGATCCGTTCCCCAAGGACCCGGAGGGCGACGTCGTCGCCCTCGTGCTCGCCGGCGGCCGAGGCAGCCGCCTCGACCCGCTCACCGCCGCCCGCTCGAAGCCGGCGATCCCGTTCGCGGGCCAGTACCGGCTGATCGACGTGGTCCTGTCCAACCTGGCCCACTCGGGGCTGCGGGACGTGTGGATCGCCGAGCAGTACCGCCCGTTCACGCTCAACCAGCACCTGGCCGGCGGTCGGCCGTGGGACATGGACGGCACCCGCCACGGGTTGCGGATCCTGCCCCCGGCCCAGGGCCGCGAGGAGGAGGGCTTCTCCCAGGGCAACGGCCACGCCCTGGCCCAGCAGGTGCCGATCCTGCGCTCGTTCGGCGCGAAGACCGTGATCGTGCTCTCCGCCGACCACCTCTACCAGCTGGACCTGCGCCGGGTGCTCGCCGCGCACGAGGAGTCCGGCGCCGAGCTGACCATGGTCACCACCGTGACGGACGAGGACCCCTCGCGCTTCGGCGTCGTGCAGGTGGACGACGACGGCGCCGTCACCGGGTACGACTACAAGCCCGAAGATCCGGAGGGCGACCTCGTGGCCACGGAGATCTTCGTGTTCGACGTCGAGGCGCTCTCGGAGGTCGTCGTGGAGCTCGTCGAGACCGAGGAGGACGCCGACCGGGACGCGGAGGACACCGACGAGGACGGCGACCCGCTGGCCAGCTCCCTGGGCGACTACGGGGAGACGATCATCCCGGCCTTCGTGGACCGGGGCACGGTGCGCGAGTACCGCCATGACGGCTACTGGCGGGACATCGGGACGATCGAGGCGTTCCACCTCGCCCACCGCGAGATCCTCGCCGGCGAGGGCCTCCGTCTGGACGAGCCGGGCTGGCCACTGCTGACCAACCCGCCGGTCGAGCCGCCGGCCCGGATCGACGACGGCGCCCGCGTCTCCGCCTCGCTGATCGCGCCGGGCACGCGGATCGCCGGCACAGTCGCGGACTCGGTGATCGGCCCGGGCGTGACCGTGGAGGCCGGGGCCGAGGTGCGCAACGCGATCCTGTTCGGGAACGTCACCGTGCCCGCCGGCGCCGTGCTGGACACCGTGATCGCGGACGTGGGCGCCACGATCCCCGAGGGGGAGACGACCGGCACGCTGGACGAGGAGGACGGGATCGTCATCCTCACCCCGGACACGCGCGCGCCCAGCTCGGAGGACGAGACCACCGGCGGCGGCGTCCCGGCCGTGGCCGGCTGAGCTGCGGGGATGGACGGTCCGGGCCTGCAAGGATGGGCTTGTGGCCGTCCCCTCCCCGCTCCCCCCGCGCGACGGCGTCAACGCCACCCGCCTGCGCCTGCCGCCCGCGGGCGCGGCGGCCTCCGGCGGGCCGGCGACCGTGCAGGACCACGTCCTCCACCGCTTCGGCCACGTGGACCCGGACGGCATCCGCGAGCGCTTCGCCCGCGGCGAGGTGGTGGACCGCCACGGCCGGCCCATCCCGGCGGACACCCCGCTCGGCGTGCACGAGGACCTCTGGTACTACCGGGACGTCCCCGACGAGCGGCCCCTGCCCGTGCGCCACACGCTCCTGCACCGGGACGAGCGCCTCGTGGTCATCCACAAGCCGCACTTCCTGCCCACCACCCCCGGCGGGCGGTACGTGCAGGAGACGGCGCTGGTCCGCCTGCGCAACGAGCTGGGCATCGACGACCTCGTCCCCCTGCACCGGCTGGACCGGGCGACGGCCGGCGTCGTGATGTTCTCTTGCGACCCGGCGACCCGCGGCGCCTACCACCTGCTCTTCGAGCGGCGCGCGGTGACCAAGCGCTACGAGGCGGTCTGCGCGCTCCCCGAGGCCCCGGACGGCGTCGGCGACGACACCCCCGACGCCGCCCGGGCCGCCGGCCTGCTCGCCCGGTTCCCGCTGGTGATGCGCAGCCGCATCCGCAAAGACAAGGGCGTGCTGCGCTCCGTCACGGAGGAGATCCCCGCGGCCGCTTCCGGGCGCGCCGCCGGGGCGCGGGTGCGGACGAAGAAGTCGAACCTCTCCCACGCCGGGGCCAACGCGGAGACGCGGATCGAGGTGCTCGACGTCGGCACGTCCGCGGGCACGCTCGCCGGCCGCCCCGTGGTGCGCTTCGGCCTGAGCCCGCGCACGGGGCGCACCCACCAGCTGCGGATCCACCTGGCCGCGCTCGGTCTGGGGATCGCGTTCGACCCCTTCTACCCGGACCTGCGGGACATCGCCCCGGACGACCTCGCCCGCCCGCTCCAGCTGCTCTCCCGCTCGCTGGCGTTCACGGACCCGGTCACGGGAGAGGCGCGGGAGTTCGTCTCCCCCGCCCAGTTGCAGGAGCGTCCAGCGTGACGGACCTGACGGACCTCGCCGACGCCGACGGCCTGCTCTCCTCCCTGGGCTCCTGGTTCCACCCCCTCACCGCCCTGCTCGTGGCCCTCGACGCCCCCATCCCTCCCGTGCCCTCCGAGGTGTTCGTGATCGGCTCCGGCGCGCTCGCCGCGGCCGGCCGCGCCTCGCTCCCGCTGTCCGTGGTCACGGCCTGGCTGGGCTGCTGGCTCGGCGACGTGGGCCTGTACGCGCTGTTCCGGTTCCGCCTCACCGGCCTCCTGGACCGGTGGGCGTGGGGCCGCGCGGTGCACCGCGGGATCCGCCGCGTGCTCGCGACGGCGGGCCCGGCGTCGTCGCTGGCGGGGCTGTTCGTGCTGCGCTTCGTCTCCGGGGGACGCACGGCGTCGATGGCCGCGGCGGGGGTCGCGGGCCTGCGGTGGCGGCCGTTCCTGTGGCTCTCCGGCACGGGTTCGCTGACGTGGAGCGGGTACCTGGTGGGGCTGGGCTGGGCCACCGGGAGCACCACCGGTCTGCCGTGGTGGGCGTCGGCGGTGGTGGGCCTCGTGTTCGGTACGCTTCTGGGGTTGGCGGTGGCGGCGGCCATCGCGTGGAAGCGGCGCGGAAAGGGGCGGGCATGAGCGAGCGGGACTCCGACTCCTCGGCCGCGCTGACGCGTCTGCGCGGGGACGCCGCGGACGAGCACCCCCCACGCACCGGCGATGCCGACGTCACCCCCGACGGCGCCCCCGCCTCCCCCCGTCCGCGGCGGGCCGCACGCCCCCGGCGCGCCCTCGCCGCCCCCGGCCGGCTCACCGCCGAGCAGATCGCCCGTCACGCCCGCGCCCTGCGCGGCGAGGCGGACGCCGCCGACGCCTCGGTGGCCGCCCCCGACGCCGAGCCCCACGCCCGGGCCGACCTCAGCGACCTGCTGGACCGGCTCGGCAGCCCGCACCTGGGCCGCGTCACGGCCCCCCTGGCCGGCACGCTCGGCCGCCTGCTGCCCGCCCGTTCCTCGGACGAGCGCCGCGAGGCGGTGCACCGCCGCCGTCGGGAACGGGAGGAGCGACGTCGTCGGGAACGGGAGGAGGGCCGCCGTCGGGCTGCGGAGGCCGCGCGCCGACGTGCCGAGGAGACCGCCCTGCGGGAGCGCGAGTACGCCGAGCGCCTGCAGGCCGCCCGCAGTGCCGAGGAGGTCGAGGCCGAACGCGCCCGCGCCGAGGACGCCCGCCGCGCGGAGCGCGAACGTCACCGGCAGGAACGGCTCCGCGAGCGCCGGGCGGAGTCGCAGGCGGCCGCCCTGGACCGCGCCCGCCGGCTCGCGGAGGCGCGCGACCTGGCCCGTGCGGCCGAGCTGCGGGCCGCGGAGCACGAGGTCCACGCGCACGAGCGCGAGGTCGTTGCCGCCCAGGCGCGCCTCGACGAGGAGGAGCGGCGCCGTCAGGAGCGCGCCGAGGCCGCGGAGCGGCGCCGCCAGGCCGCCCTCCTGACCCGACGCCGCCGCCAGGAGGAGCGCCGACGTCGACACCGGGAGGCCGAGCGGGCCCGCCGGGAGGCCGCGGAGGCGAAGGAGCGGCGCGCGCGCGAGGAGGCCGAGCGCCGGGAGGCGGAGCGGGCCCGCCGGGAGCGCGAGGCCTCGGTGGCCGCCGAGCGCGCCCGTGTGCAGGCCGAGCGCCGCGCCCGGGAGGAGGCGGAGGCCGCCGAGCGGGAGCGGGCACGCGCCGCCGCCGAGGCCGAGCGCCGCCGGGTGGCGGCCGAGGAGGAGGCCCGCCGACTCCGCGAGGAGGCCGAGCGTCGCCGCGCCCAGCAGGAGGCCGCGGAGGCCGAATGCCGCCGGCGGGCCGAGGAGGAGGAGCGCCGCCGGCGGGCCGAGGAGCTCGCCCGGCAGGAGGTCGAGCGTGCGCGCCGGGAGGAGCTGGTCCGCCGCCGTCGGCTGCCGGCCGCGGCGGCGGAGCGTCAGCTGGCCGTGGGCGTGGCGGTCGCGCACCGTCGCCGCGCCGAGGCCGACCGCGTGGCCGCCGCCGAGGCGGAGGCCCTGCGCGCCCACCAGGCCCGGGAGACCCGCGCCCTCATGCTCGCCGCCCGGGAGCTGGACGGACCGGAGCTGGTCCCCTCCCCGGAGCGCCGTCCTGCGCTCGCCTCCCCCGAGGAGGGGCTCGACGACGACGCCCTCCTCGCCCGCGCCCGTCAGGCGCTGCCGGAGTGGCGGCGCCGCGAGCGCCTGGCCACCAAGGCCGCGGCCGTGCAGGCCCTGTCCGCGGACGCGCGGCGAGCGCCGTCGTCGGGCCCCGCGACCGGTGCGTTCCCCCTGGTGCCCGGCTACACGCCGCCGTCCGGGCCGGCCGAGCAGGTCGGCCGCGCCACGGCCCGAGACCGCCTGGCCCAGCTCGGCGTGACCGCCGCGTTCGCCCTGTTCGTGCTGGCGAGCGCCTGGGGCCTGGGCCTGGCCGGGCTCGTGCCCGGCCTGGAGGCCCTCGACGCCGGCTCCTACCGCACCGCCCAGGAAGGCCGGTACCGGGCGGACGCCACCGTGCTCTCCCTGTTCTTCCTGCACCCGGCGGTGTGGCCCGTGCTGTGGGCGCTGCTGGGGCTGTACGCGCTCCACCAATGGGCGCCGCGACAGGGTGCGGCCGCCCGCCAGCGGAGCACCCGGTGGCCGGTGGCCGCCGTGCTCGTCCTGACGGCCGCGTGGTTCCCCCTCGCCGTCCTGGTGCCGTGGGGCCTGGACAGCCTCGTGTGGCTGGCCGCCCTCGCGCTGATGGTGGTGGTGCTGCGCCGGCTGACCGCCGCGCCGGCCCGCACCGGCGCGGCCCGGTTCTGCACCGACGGCACCCTCGGGACGCTCGCCGGCCTGCTGCTGGCCGCCGCCCCCACCACCGTGGCGACGGCGTTCGCGGGCCTCGGGGCGGCCCTGCCGTGGCTGCCGACGGCCCTGCTGGGCACGCTCGCCGTGTGGGCGGTCCTGCTGGCCGGCTTCCGTCTGGCGCTGGAGGACCGCGGTCGCGTGGGTCTCGCCCTGGGGATGTCCTGGACCCTGCTGTGCCTGGCCCTGCCGCGCCTGCTGCCGGCCCCCGTGGGCTCGCACACGAGCGCCGGGGTGGGGCTGTCCGCCGCCTTCGGCGCGCTCGCCCTGCTGCTGGCCGTGATGCTCCGGCGCACGTGGGTGCGCGAGCTCGAGGAGGACGCGGCCGGCCCCCGACCGACCGCCTGAGCCCGGTCCGCCGTCAGCGGTCGACGGGCACCGGCAGCCATCGGCCGCCCTCGCGCCGCAGCACGTCCAGCCGCCCGGTGGTGGCGACGCCGCCCACCGCCTCCGCCATGCGCGCCCCCACCGCGGCGGCCTCCTCGTCCTCGGCGCGGCGGTGCGAGGCCGGGACGGTGAAGCGCACCACGATCCGCGGCACGCGGGCCACGACCTCCACGTCCTTGGCCGCGACCTCGTGGGTGGCCCCGACGGCGGCCTCGGCCGTGTCCAGGACGTCCTCCGGGCGGTGGCCCGGGAGGACGTCGCCGATCTGCAGGCGCGCGCGGAAGGAGGGCATGGTCTCCAGGGTAGGCGGGGGCGCCGTCGTCGGTGCGGCGGGGCGTCGTCGTCGGACGGCGGTGCGCGGTGGGCGGAGCGGCGCGCACCGGACGTGCCCCGGGCGGGTTTCTCCGGTAGAACAGAGGGCATGAGCGTGCGCACCCCCGACCCGAATCCGGGCTGGCTGTCCGAGGAGGACCTCTACGAGGCCCGCCGGCGGCTGCCCATGGTCTACGTGGAGGCCATCCCGGTGCGGCTCGACGCCCTCGGGTACGTCTCCGAGATCGGCCTGCTGTACGTGGCGGACGAGACGGGGCAGTTCCAGCGCACGTTCGTGTCCGGGCGCGTGATGTACCGGGAGACCATCCGGGCGGCGCTGATGCGCCACCTCGAGAAGGACCTCGGGCCGCTCGCGTTTCCGCAGCTGCCGCCGTCGATCGTGCCGTGCGCGGTGGCGGAGTACTTCCCGGCCCCCTCGGAGACCGGGCTGACGGACGACCGGCAGCACGCCGTGTCCCTCGTGTACGTGATGCCGGTGACGGGCGAGTGCAGCCCGCGCCAGGACGCGCTCGAGCTGACGTGGCTGACGCCGGAGGAGGCCCTGGGCGAGGACGTCCAAGCGGAGTTCATCGGAGGCCGCGGGAACCTGGTGCGCCAGGCCCTGGCCCACGTGGGATGGGGACGCTGACATGGCACCGATCGCGGGCGGGTACCTCCGCCATCTCAAGGCCCAGGACGTGCAGCCGGGCGACTCGTTCCTCACGCGCCGCGGCGAGCCCGCCCCGGCCGTGGCGTCCACGCGGGTGGTGCGGGACGACTTCGGCACGCCCGCGCTCGTGATCGCCACGCTGCACGGCGGGCGCGAGGTGCGGATCGCGCACGGCTCCGTGATCCGCGTGCGCACGGACCGGCCGGAGGAGGTCAAGGCCGCCGCGGACGCCTCCTTCTCCCCCGTGGACGCCGGCTCGCCCGAGTCCCGCGTGGTGGCCGTGGGCCAGCGCCACCTCGACGACGTCGAGCTCACCGCCACCGCCGCGCGCCTGTCCCACGGGCTGAACCTGCGCTCCGGCTCCCAGCTCGAGGACCTGTTCGGGATGGCCGAGCGGATGTACCTGCTCCACGAGGACACGGAGGGCACGCTGAGCACGCTCGGCCTGCTGACCAACCTCCCGTGGGACGGGGCCGTGGGCCGCTGGAAGTCCATCCAGGCCGCGCTCGGGCTGGCGTCCCAGATCCTGCGCGAGGAGGGCGACCCCATCACGGCCGCGAACCTCGGTGCCCGGCTCAGGGAGGCGGACGAGGTCCCCTCCGAGCCCGGCCGCGCCGCCCGGGTGCTCGAGGTGCGCCAGCGCCAGCTCGACGCCCCGCAGCTGTACGAGCGGGAGATCTCCAAGGCCCTGCAGTCCCGCGACCAGGAGGCCGAGTACCGCTGGCGCCGCGCCCGCTTCGCGCAGCTGCTGTACCTGCGCGGCCGCGGCGGCTCGCAGACCTTGACCGACGCCGACCTCGACTCGCGGATCGCCCGCGAGCTCGGGACCCTGCGCCAGCTGGCCCAGGAGCTGGACGCGAAGGCCGGGCAGGCCGCCCAGCGCTGACCGCCGGACCGCGCCCCGCCGCCCGCGCCCGGCCGTCGCCGCCCGGCCGTCGCCGCCCGGCCGTCGGCGCGAACTGGTGAGGACACGCCGTCATCCGGTCTCGTCGGAGCACCTTTAGGGTGTGTCCTCACCAGTAACGCCGGGGCCTGGAGGGGGTCGAGTCCTCGGCGTCCGTGCAGGTTGTCCACAGCATCGACGATGGCCGGGCGGGCGCACCGCCGTCGGGAGCAGGGTGGCCCCATGGCCAGACCGCCCCTCCCCCTGCCGCCCCACCTGCACGGCGTCGTCTTCACCCTGGACGACCTCGACGACGTCGGCGTCTCCCGCCATCGCGTGCGCGCCGCAGACGTCGAGCGGGTGGGACGCGGGCTGTTCCGCCTCCGTCCGCAGGGCGGGCCCGCGCCTGCCCGCGCGGTCGACGTCCCCTGGGACGCCGGCGTCGCCGCCGCCCTGCTCCGGGACCGCCTGGACGCGGCGGTCTCCGACGTGTCCGCCGCCCAGCTGCACGGCCTGCCCCTGCCCCCGTGGGCGGAGGCGGACGCTCGCCTGCACGTGACGGCCGCCCGGGGACACCGGATCGACCGGCCGGGGGTGCGCACCCGGCGGCGCCCGGTGGATCGCCGACACCTGGTCACACGGCGCGGTCTGCGCTGCACGTCGCCGGTCCGGACGCTGTGGGACCTGTGCGCGCCGTCGTCGGGGCTGACCCTCGAGGATCTCGTGGTGGTCGCCGACGCGCTGATGCCGCAGGAGTGGGTGGAGGGGTTCGGGCTAGGGGAGGTGCGCGTCGGAAGACGGGACCTGACGGCGGTGCTCGAGCAGATGGGGCGGTTCCGCGGCGTGCGGCGGGCCCGCGAGGTCGCCGCGCTGATGCGGGAGGGCGTGGGCTCGCCGCAGGAGACGCGCACCCGGCTCGCCCTGCTCGACGCGGGACTGCCCGTCCCGGAGGTGGCGGCGGTGCTCACCGACGACGACGGCGTGGCCGGCCCGACCGTCGACCTCGCCTACCCGCAGTGGCGGATCGTGATCCAGTACGAGGGCGCCCGCCACCGCTCCGTCCGGCAGCAGGAGCGGGACGTCGAGCGGGACCGGTGGTGCGAGCGGCACGGCTGGCTGGTGGTGAAGGTGACGGCCCGCGACCTGCGGGACGGCCTGCGGCACGTGCTGCCGATCCTCCACGCCCGCATCGCGGGGTGCGGGTGACCCCCCGTTACCTTTCTCGTGGCTCCTCCATCGATCAGGATGAGCAGGTGCCGGCCAGCCGGTCCTCGGCATGATCGTTGCCCCCAGTCGACTGCATGATCCGGGGGGTGTTGTCACCGAGGACCGGTCTGGTGACCACGGATCGCTAATAGAGGCGCGAGCCCCTCACCGGGGCCCTTCGTAACGTGGATGCCGAGCGTGATCACCACTGGAGCTGGCCAGCACACTCATGGCCCCCGCAAGCCCAGGAGGACGACCGCGATGACAGTCCAGCCCCCAGCCGTGTTCATCGGCCTTGACGTCGGCAAGGCCGAGCACCACGCCGTGGCCCTCACCGCGGCCGGGAAGAAGGTCTACGACAAGGCCCTGCCCAACGACGAGACCCGCCTACGCGGCATCCTCGCCGAGCTCACCACCACCTACGGGCCGGTGCTGCTCGTGGTGGACCAGCCGGCCACGATTGGGGCCCTGCCCGTGGCCGTGGCCCAGGCCTGCGAGGGCGTTGAGGTGGCGTACCTGCCCGGGCTGGCGATGCGACGGATCGCTGACCTGCACCCCGGCTCGGCCAAGACCGACGCCAAGGACGCGGCGATCATCGCTGAAGCAGCCCGCACGATGCCCCATACGCTGCGCTCCATCCGAGTCGATGAGGAACAGATCGCAGAGCTGGCCATGCTCGCCGGTTTCGATGACGACCTCGCCGCGCAGATCACCGCGACCTCGAACCGGCTGCGCGGACTCCTCACCCAGATCCACCCGGCGCTCGAGCGCGTGCTCGGGCCCAGGATCACCCACCCCGCCGTGGCAGACCTTCTCGGCCGGTACCCCACCCCGGCGCAGCTGAAGACCGCCGGGGCGGGGAATGTGCGTGCCCGGCTGCGCAAGCACGCCCCACGACTGGCGGGCTCGCTCACGGAGCAGATCTTCCAAGCCCTGGACGAGCAGTCCGTGGTCGTGGCTGGCACGCAGGCCGCGGCCACCGTGGTGCCCATCCTGGCCGAACAACTCGCCGGACTGACCCGTCAGCGGGCCGGACTGGCCTCCCAGGTGGAGGCTGTGGTGGAGGCCCACCCTCTTCACCCGGTCCTGATCTCGATGCCCGGAGTAGGGATCAGGACCGCCGCACGCATCCTCACTGAAGTTGTGGGCAAGGACTTCGTCGATGCCGGGCATCTGGCCTCATACGCCGGGATCGCCCCGGTCACCCGACGCTCAGGGACCTCGATCCGCGGAGAGCACGTAGCCCGGGGAGGAAACAAGCGCCTGAAGCGGGCCCTGTTCCTCTCAGCGTTCGCTTCGCTGTCACACCCGCCTTCCAGGGCGTACTACGACCGCAAACGAGCCCAGGGCAAACGCCACAACCAGGCGCTGATTGCGCTGGCCCGGCGCCGCACCGACGTGCTCTACGCGATGCTCCGCGATGGCACCCTGTATCAAGATCCGACCGCCCCGCCAGCACCATCATCAGTCGCTCTCGCGGCTTGACGAAAACCATAGAGGCACCCCCCCCCCCCCCCCCGACCCGTCGCGCCACCCTGCCGTCCCGCCCCCGCCCCCCCCCGCCGCATTTCTTGGTGAGGACACACCCTCACGAGGCCGTTGCGGCTCCGGATGAGGGCGTGTCCTCACCAGTTCGCACGGGTGGGGGCGGCCTGGACGCCCCGGCGACACGCGGCGCCGCGGACGGTGATCCACGTTTCCTCACGCTCTACTCTGGCGCGATGACCAGCACCGCCCCCGCCCGCTCCGACGACGACGCGCCCCGCCCCTTCCTCCTCGTCCAGACCCGGCCCGAGGAGGACGCGGCCACGGCCGAGGAGGAGTCGGTCCGCCGCCTCGGCGGCTACGCGGGAGGCCGGCTGAGCGTGCTGCGCCTGGACCGCCGCGTGGCCGAGGCCGGCACGGACCGGGTGGTCGCGGACGCCACGGACGGCGCCGCCGCCCTGGCGGGAGAGGGCACCGAGGCGGGGGGCGGCGTCGTCGACTGGGAGGCCGAGCTGGACGCCGTGGCCGGAGTGATCCTGCCGGGCAGTCCGTTCACGGGTTCGGACCCGGAGGAGTCGAAGTCGGACCTGCAGAAGGCGGTGGAGGCGGAGCTGGGACGGCTGATGGCGCTCGTGATCGAGCGGCAGACCCCGTTCCTGGGCTGCTGCTACGGCGTGGGCACGCTGGGGCGCGCGGCGGGCGGCGTCGTCGACACCACGTACCGGGAGCTGCCCGGGCCCATCCCCGTGACCCTCACCGAGGCGGGCGCCGTCGACCCGCTGCTGGAGGGCATGCCCGGCGAGTTCACCGCGTACGTGGGGCACAAGGAGGCCGTCCGCGAGCTGCCCCCGAAGGCCGTGCTCCTGGCGAGCGGGCAGGCCTGCCCCGTCCAGATGTTCCGCGTGGGCGAGCACCTCTACGCCACCCAGTTCCACCCCGAGCTGGACCAGGCCGGGCTGCTGGAGCGCCTGGCCATCTACTCGCACCACGGCTACTTCTCCGAGGACGAGGCCGAGGGGATGTTCTCGGCCATCCGGAGCCGGGAGGCCCCGATTCCGCCACGGATCCTGGAGAACTTCCGCCGCGTGTACGGGTGAGGGGCGGCTCTACATTGGACCCATGAGTCCTCCCTCGGCGCTGCTCTCCTCCTTCCGCGCGTGGCTCCCCGCCATGCGGCCTGAACTCGACCCGGACGACACCGTGGCCACGGTGGAGACCCTGCTCCGCCTCAAAGCCGAATACCTGGACTCCCCGTCGCCGAACCTCTGGACGGAGCCACTGCTGCGCACGCTCCTGACGGAGGTGCACCCCCGCAAGGCCATCGCGGCCCGCGAGGAACGCATGCTCCTCGTCCCCCAGTTCGCCGCCTTCTGCGACTTCCTGATCGTGGAACGGCTCTGGGACAGCTCCTCGTTGCGCCCCGCAGAGCTGCGCCGGGCGCTGGCGGGACTGGAGTTCGACGTCGTGGAGGCCGCCGACGACGCCTCGCGCCGCTCCGCCGGCGGCAACATCCTGCACTATGGCCTGGAGCACGGACTGGACCTGTCCTCGCAGGAGGGCGTCGCCGCTCTCATGGAATGGCACAACGGCCTCACGCATGCCGAGCGGATCGAGCTCACGGACACCGGTCGGTTGAGCGCGCCGCCGTCGCGCCCACTGCCGATACCGGGCCGAGGTGGGGCGGACGGGAGAGCCTCCGGGGCCCGGCCTGACGATGTCGGACCGGAGGGCAGCCCCGGCGGTCCCGGCAGCCAGTACACGCCGTGGTTCCTTCCGCCGCTCCGCGCTCCCGAGCCCGGTGCATGCACCGCTGCTGACGAGGAGGCGGCCGCCGAGCGCGAAGCGAAGGCCCTGCCGTTCATCCAGGCCGCCCGGGCGCTGCTCACAGCGCTTGCCGAGGGCCCGCTGCCGGTGACGGACACGGAGGCGCTTCGGCGGAAGGATGTCAGCGGCGTCCTCACCGCGCTGGGGCGGCCGGCGTGGGTGCGCAGCATGTGGGACGACCCCCTGCTGGAGGCCGCGTGGACCGCCCTGCTGTTCTCGCATCGGGTGGAGATCGCCGGGCGGCGCGCACGGCTCGGCGAGCCCGCCGACCTCGATGACATGGACGACATCTACCAGCTCGTGCTGTTCGGCGTCTCCACGTGGCTGGTCGGCCGCGGTGAGGTGACGCATCCGGAGGTCGGCCCCGACGCGGTGGCCGCCCTGATCGCCGGCCACCAGAACGGCGCGCTCACCCTGCCCAGTGTCCGGCAGGCCTTCGAGCGGTTTCCCACCCCGCAGCGTCCGGCTGCCGCCCCCCGGGCCGAGCTGAGGGAGTTCCTGGCGGTGAGAGAGGCGCTGCACCGCCTGCACCACGCCGGTCTGCTGGAGGGCGCGCCCGCCGAAGGCCCGGACGGGCAGGCGACCTACCGCTGCACCTCGGTGGTGCTGTTCGCGGCCATAGCCGCGTCGGAGCGGCTCCACCGGTCTTGAGGTGGGTGACGCTCGTGGCCGCAGCATGGTCCGCCGTGGAGTCCTGGCCATTCCGTCAGGTGGAGAAGCGCCGGAACGTGCGGCAGGGCACCCGTGAGAAGCAGGAACAGGCGTGGCAGCTCGCCGCGTGGATGTGTGTCGCTGGACAGCATCCCTCAGCATTCCTACGTCTGGACACCTTGACCGTCGAACACACGAGACCCCCGCACATCGGCGGGGGGTCCGGTTGGCCGGAAGACGCCGTAGCGCGTCCGGTGGTCTCCAGTGGACTCATCTCGGAGGCCACCCGACAGGGACGTCCCGTCCGCACCCACATCGCTCCCCTCTGCGCCTCTCGCCGGGCGCCCCCACTACCCTGGACCCCATGCCAGACACCCCCCAGCCCCCCGCCGCCCCCGCGCACCCGGACCACTTCGGCTTCGAGGTCACGCACCGCCTGGAGACCTCCGGGCACGACGGCGCCGGGCTCGGCCGCACGGGCGTCATCACCACGCCGCACGGGACGATCCAGACGCCGGCGTTCATCCCCGTCGCCACGCAGGCCACGGTCAAGGCGGTGCTGCCCGAGTCCATGGCGGACCTCGGCGCGCAGGCCCTCCTGGCCAACGCCTACCACCTGTACCTCCAGCCCGGCGACGACCTCCTCGACGAGGCGGGCGGGCTCGGCGCGTTCATGAACTGGCCCGGCCCCACCTTCACGGACTCCGGCGGCTTCCAGGTCATGTCCCTCGGCTCGGGCTTCAAGAAGGTCATCGACATGCAGGGCCCCGCCGCGCCGGAGGGTGCGGGCGCGGACGACGCCGTCGCCCCCGGCAAGGAGCGCCTGGCCAACGTGGACGACGACGGCGTCTGGTTCAAGTCCCACCTCACCGGGGATCGGCACCGGTTCACCCCCGAGCGCTCCCTGCAGATCCAGCACAACCTGGGCGCGGACGTGATGTTCGCGTTCGACGAGCTGACCACCCTGCACAACTCGCGCGGCTACCAGGAGGAGGCGCTCGAGCGCACGCGCCGGTGGGCGCAGCGCTGCCTCGACGAGCACGCCCGCCTCACCGCCGCCCGGGCGCACCGGCCGTACCAGGCGCTGTTCGGCGTCGTGCAGGGGGCGCAGTACGAGGACCTGCGCCGGAAGGCGTGCCGGGACCTGGCCGCCATGGACACGGAGTTCGCGGGCGACGACGCCGTGCGCCGCGGCTTCGACGGCTACGGGATCGGCGGGGCGATCGAGAAGGCGAACCTCGGGACGATCGTGGGCTGGTGCGCGCAGGAGCTGCCCGAGGACCGGCCGCGGCACCTGCTGGGGATCTCCGAGCCGGACGACCTGTTCCTGGCCGTGGAGAACGGCGCGGACACGTTCGACTGCGTCTCCCCCACCCGCGTGGCCCGCACCGGAGCGTTCTACACCCGCGATGGTCGGTTCAACCTGCCCGGCGCGAAGTACAAGCGCGACTTCGGGCCGCTGGACCCCGAGTGCGACTGCTACACGTGCGCCCACTACTCCCGCGCCTACATCCGCCACCTCTACAAGGCGAAGGAGATGGTGTCCCACACGCTGATCTCCATCCACAACGAGCGGTTCACGGTGTCGCTCGTCGACCGCATCCGCGCGGCAATGCAGGACGGCACGTACGCCGAACTCAAGGCCGAGACCCTGGGTCGGTACTACGCACCGAAGGGCTGAGGCGGCCGGCACCTGCCAACCGGCCTCAGCCCCGGCCGGGGCCGTCCGCTCAGGCGAACGCGCCGGTTCCGGTGATGTCGCGGCCCACGATCAGGGCCTGGACGGTCTCGGTGCCCTCGTAGGTGTGGATCGCCTCGAGGTCGGCGAAGTGCTTGCCCACCTCGTTCTCGATCAGGATGCCGTTGCCGCCGAGCAGGTCACGGGCGTTCGCGGCGATCGAGCGGGCGGTGCGGGTGGCCGAGTACTTGGCCAGGGAGGCCTGCGGACCGGTGAGGCGGCCGGCGTCCTCGAGCTGGGCGGCGCGGAGGACCAGCAGCTGGATCTGGGTCAGCTCGGAGAGCATGCGGGCCAGACGCTCCTGGACGATCTGCGACTCGGCCAGCGGACGGCCGAACTGCACGCGCTGCTGCGCGTACTGCACGGCGGCCTCGTAGCAGCCGACCGCATGGCCCACGGCGGACCAGGCGACGCCAAGGCGAGTGGCGAACAGCACCGCGGCGGTGCTCTTGAAGGAGGTCGCCTCCGGCAGGACGTCCGCCTCCGGGACGAACACGCCGTCGTAGGTGATGAGGGCCTGGTGGATCGCCCGCAGCGCCATCTTGCCGCGGATGACCTCGGCGCTGTAGCCCTCGGCGTCCTGCTGGACGATGAAGCCCTTGACCTGGCCGTCCTCGGTGGAGCGGGCCCAGGTGACGGTGACGCCGCCGGCGGCGCCGTTGCCGATCCACTTCTTGTGTCCGTCGATCCGCCAGCCGCCGTCCACGGGGGTCGCGGTGGTCTGCAGGGAGACGGAGTCGGAGCCGTGGGTGGGCTCGGTCAGCGCGAACGCGCCGAACAGCTCGCCCGCCGCCATCGCGGGCAGGTACTTCTGCTTCTGCCCCGCGGAGCCGCACATCTGGATGGAGCGCATGGCCAGCCCGCCCTGCACGCCGACGATCGTGGCCAGGGAGCCGTCCACGCGGGACAGCTCCATGGAGGCCAGGCCCGAGGCCAGGCGGGACGGGGTCGCGCGGCCGTCGATCTCGACGCCGTCGCGCAGCAGGTCGGCCTCGGCCAACCCGGCGATGAGCTGGGTCGGGTACTCGCCCGTGTCCCACGCGTCCTGCAGGGTCTTCTGCACCTCGGGGGTTAGGAACGCCCGGGCGGCCCTCTGCAGGGCGAGGTCCTCCTCGGAGAGGTCGGCGAAGACGGCGTAGGCGTCGGTGTCCAGGGGACCAATGACGTCGTAGGCGGGCTCGGCGGTGGGCAGCTGCTCGGTCATGGTGGCCTCCGGGTCGCGGCGGGAGAGGGGTCGTGACCCAGGCTACACGAGAGCTGACACCGCGTCTCACCTCTGTCGCACCCCGTCTCATCCCATCCCGGCGGCGTGACACCATGGCCCGCATGACCCCCGCCGAGGACACGCTCACCGCGCTCATCCACCTGCTGGACCGGGAGGGCTACGACGCCGTCACGGTGGACCAGCTCGCCCGGGAGGCGGGGATGAGCCGCGCCACCTTCTTCCGCCACGTCGGCGGCAAGGAGGAGGTGGTCTTCGCGGACCACGCGGCCCTGCTCGAGCGCCTCGACGCGTTCTTGCGCGGCACGGCGCTGCCCGTGGACGAGGTGCTCGCCGAGGCGGTGCTGCAGGTCTTCCGCCACCACGTCCAGGACCCCGAGCGCGCCCGGGCCCGCGCCCGTCTGCTGCGCGGCTCCCAGGCCCTGCGCACGCGCGAGCTCCTGACCTCGCACCGCTACGAGGTGCTCTTCTCCGACTGGCTCTCCCGCACCCTCCCGGACGCCCCGGAGCGGGGCGGGGTGGCGGCGGGGCTGGCGGCCGCCGTCGTCGCGGTGCACAACCGGGCCCTGCGCGCCTGGCTGCGCACCCCCGACGACGACGCCGAGGCCGCCCTGCGCGCCGACGTCACCACGGTGGTCACCCGGCTCACGCACGCCCCCGGCGAGGCGGAGCGGACCCTGGCCGCGGTGCGCCGGCTGCTCGCCTGACCGGCGCTCAGGAGCGGCCGGCCACCTGGGCGTTCTCCGCGCCGAAGGCCGGCGGGTAGCGGAACTCGCCGGAGGGGGCCTCGACGCCCTCCTGCAGCACGAGGACCTGGAGCGCCTCGGGCTGCGTCGCGAAGGACGCGGTGATCCCGGCCTCGGCGGCGGGGCGGAAGCCGAACCGGGAGTAGTACTCCGGCCAGCCGTAGACCACCACGACCTTCTCGCCGTCGTCGCGCGCGGCCTGCAGCAGGCTCTCCACGATCGCCGTGCCGGCGCCCTGGCCCTGGTGCTCCGGGAGCACGGCGTGCGGGGCGAGGGCGAGCACGGGATCGGTGCCCACGTGGGCGCGGACCAGGAGGCCGTGGCCCTCGGGTTCGGAGTGCAGGTCGGTGCCGGGCACGGCACCGATCATGACCACGTGGGAGTACTGCGGCAGCCAGCCCTCGCCGCCGGCGGCGAGCTCCTCCACCAGGTCCGCCTCCGCGGACGAGCTGAAGGCCAGCTCCGAGAGCACGCGGATCGCGCGGCGATCCCCCGGGTCGGTGTGGTCGGCCGTGCGGGTGGCCCAGCGCGGACCGAGGTCCTGGCCGGACGGGATGGACGGGGTGGGGGTGTTCTGGCACTCGGTGCTCATGGCCCCACGCTAGCCCCGGATGTGACGCGCACGACAGAGACCGATCCCCGCGAGTCCGGACATGACGGGGCCGGGCCCGCGTCCCGGACCCGGCCCCCGCCGTCGTCGCGGCGGCGTCAGTCGATCTGGATCTCGCCCATCGGGCCGAAGCCCTCGGCGCCGATCTGCTCGGAGATGATCTGCGGGGTCTTCGCCAGCAGCGGGCGCATCGCGTCGATGCCCTCCTGGAAGTGCGGGGACTCCACGTGGGCCTTCGCGCCCTCGTCGGTGAAGCCCTCGAGCAGGAAGTACTCGTTCTCCCCGCCCTCGACCGGCCGGTACCACTCGAAGAACAGGTTGCCCTCCTCGGACCGGACGTCCGCGGTGTACTGCGCGACGGCGTCCATCCACTGGTCGGCGAGCTCGGGCTTCACGGTGAACTTGAGATTGATCAGGATCATCTCCCCATCATGACGCCCCGACTCCGGCCTGCGCACGTGTCTGCCGCCGCCCTCGGGTGGGGGTGCCCCGGCCATGGTGTCCGCGGGAGGGGAGCATTAGCGTGACCGGGCCGCTGGATCCCGCCGGTGACGACACCGTCCGGCGTCCGAAGAAGATGAAGGAGCAGTCATGAGCACCACGGTCGAGAAGGACATCGTCGTCGACGTCCCCGTGCGCACCGTCTATGACCAGTGGGCCCAGTTCGAGGAGTTCCCCCGGTTCATGGGCGGCGTCCAGCAGGTGACCCAGCTGGCCGACGACCGCCTGGAGTGGGTGGCCGAGATCGGCGGCGTCCGTCGCCAGTGGGTGGCCCGGATCCTCGAGCAGACGCCGGACCGCAAGGTGGCATGGGCCGCCACCGAGGGCGCCACCAACGCCGGCGCCGTGACGTTCCAGGACCTGGGCGACGGCCGCACCTCCGTGCGCCTCGAGCTGGAGTACGAGCCGGAGGGCTTCGTGGAGCAGGTCGGCGACACGCTGAACGTGGTGGAGAACCAGGCGGAGAAGGACCTGGAGCGCTTCAAGGAGTTCATCGAGTCCGAGGGCCGGGCCCCCGGCTCGTGGCGCGGCTCCGTGGGAGAGGGCACCACCGTGGGCACCCCCGGCGTGGAGGACGCCGCGGCCTCCCGCGCGGACCGGCGACTCCGACGCCGACGCGGAGCAGACGACCGCCGACCGCACCGTCGAGACGGTCCGCAGCGGGGACACCACCCCGCCGAAGGTCGTCTACGCCGACCGCACGGAGGACTCCACGGTGGAGGACGCCGACGCCCGCGAGCCGCGGGACCAGGACCGCGACGCCCGCGGTCTCTGACCCTGCTCCCGCGTCGGCGGGGCATGGCCCCGCCGTCCATGGCGTGGGTTCGCGGCGAGGCCCGTCGGCCGGGACACTCCGTCCCGGTCGGCGGGCCTCGTCCTACGATGGCCCCATGACCCACACCCAGCACACCCCCCGCGCCGCCTCTCCCGCCCTCGCCCTGACGGTGGCCGGCTCGGAGGCCACCGGCGGCGCCGGCGCCCAGGCGGACCTCAAGACCCTCCAGGAGCTGGGCGTCTTCGGGATCGTCTCCCTGACCTGCATCGTCTCCTTCGACCCGGCGGCCGACTGGGACCACCGGTTCTTCGCGGTCCCCCAGGACGTCCAGCGGGCGCAGCTCGAGGCGATCCTGGGCGACTACCCGGACGCGCTGCGCACCGTGAAGCTCGGCATGCAGGGCTCCCCGGAGACCATTCGCACCACGGCCGAGGCCCTGCGCGGCCACACGTGGGACCACGTGGTCCTGGACCCGGTGCTGATCTGCAAGGGCCAGGAGCCCGGCCACGCCCTGGACACGGACCAGGCCCTCAAGGCCGAGCTGCTGCCGCTGGCGACCTTCACCACCCCGAACCACTTCGAGACCGAGCAGCTCTCCGGCATGAGCGTGGAGACCGTGGGGGACCTGATCGCCGCGGCGCAGCGGATCCACGAGATCTCCGGCGCCGCCGTGCTGGCCAAGGGAGGCATGCACCTCGAGGGCCCCGACGCCGTCGACGTGTTCGTGGACGGGGACACCGTGGAGGTGCTCTCCGAGCCGAAGATCGGCGAGTCCGGCGTCTCCGGCGCCGGCTGCTCGCTGGCCGCCGCCGTGACCGCCGAGCTGGCCAAGGGCGCCACGCCGCTCGAGGCCGCGCGGCGCGCCAAGGAGTTCGTGACCGCCGGCATCCACCAGGCCGTGTCCGGGCAGACCCCGTTCGCCGCGCTGTGGCAGGGCGGCCTGCGCGCGTGAACGCCGCCCGACCGGCCCGCCGCGGCGCCTGAGGGACGCCGTCGTGAACCCCGCCCCGCCGCCGCCCCTCGAGGGGCTGGACCTCGCCGTCGCCACCGCACTGCAGGTGGACCCTCGGGCCAGTTGGCGCAGGATCGCCCAGGTGCTGGCAGCGCCCGAGCGCACCGTGGCCCGCCACGGCGCCGCCCTGCTGGAGTCGGGGGTGGTCCAGGTGGCCGGGATGCCGACGAAGGCGGAGACGGCGCTGCTGACCGTCCGGTGCGCTCCGGGGACCGCCCGGGTGGCCGTGGAGGCGCTCTCCCAGCGGGCCGACACCACGTTCGCGTACGCCGTCACCGGCGCGGGGGACGCGGTGGCCGAGCTGCTGTTCGACGCCGGCCGCATGACGCCCGTGCTGCTGCAGGAGATCCCCACGGTCGTGGGGCTGACCCAGGTGCACACCGCGCCGATCCTGCGGTACTTCCGCACCATCCGGCGGTGGACCTCGGGGGCGCTGACCGCCGCGCAGGTGGCCGCCCTGCGCACGGCGGACGGGCCGGAGATGGCCACGATGGGCCATACGGAGCCCCTGGGGCCGTTGGACCGGCGCCTCGTCGAGGCGCTCGTGGCGGACGGCCGGGCCACGGTCGAGGCCCTCGCCCGGGCGGCGGACGTCTCCGAGTCGACGGCGGCCCGCCGCCTCACCGCGCTGCTCTCCTCGGCCCGGGTGCAGGTGCGCGCCCTGGTGGAGCCCGCCCTGCTCGGCCTGCCGGTGGAGGCGATGCTCTGGATCAGCGCCGCGCCGTCCCAGATGGACCGGTTGGGCGCACTGCTGGCCGAGGACCCCCGGGTCCGGTACGCGGCCGCGGTGGCCGGGCCGCACCAGGTCGTGGCCGACGTGACCTGCCGGACCACCGCGGAGCTGTACGAGCTGACCACGGCCTCCCCGTGGGTCGAGCACACCTCCGCCGTGGAGACCTCCCTGGTGCTGCACGCCCGCAAGCGCGGCGGACGGCTCCTCCCCTGGACGGAATGATCCGGCCGAGTCCCTCACCGGTGGGGGTATGTCCCACTTCTGCACCCCCGGAATGATGGAATCAGCCACATTCATGTCAACTTCCGGCGATGGTTGCCAACATCCGTGATCCGCGTCACGCTGGAGGGCAGTCGCAACCGCGGCGTCCCACTCCGCACCGGGAGGCCCCCATGCCCATCCCCGCCCTCGCCGGCACCGTCGACCCGGAGTCGACGGACATCCTCGCCGTCGCGAACCACCCCCTCCTCTGGACCTTCGCCCTGGGGGTGTTCGCGATCATCCTCGTCCAGTCCTTCCTGTACGTCCGCGCCGCCCGCACGGCCGCCCCGGACCTGGACATCCCCGCCTCCGAGCTGAAGACCGCCTTCCGGTCCGGCGCCATCGCCTCGGTGGGTCCGTCCCTGGCCGTGGTCATCGTGGCGATCTCCCTGCTCGCCCTGTTCGGCACCCCCGCCGTCCTCGTGCGCATCGGCCTGATCGGCTCCGCCGCCTTCGAGACCGGCGCGGCCACGATCGCCGTGGGCTCCACGGGCGCCCCGCTCGGCGGCGCCGGGTACGACCAGCAGGTCTTCGCCCTGGCGTTCATCACCATGTCCCTGGGCGGCGCGGGCTGGATCCTCGCGACCCTCCTGTTCACTCCGATCCTGCGCCGCGGCTCCGCGAAGCTCTCCGAGGTCAACCCGGTGGTCCTCACGGTGATCCCGGCCGCCGCCGTCCTCGGCGCGTTCGCCGGCCTCACCTTCGGCGAGCTCGCCAAGACCACGCCGAACGCCCCGGTCATCTGGATCACCACGGGCGTCTCCGCCGCCGTCATGCTGCTGCTCCTGTCCACGGCCCGGGCCCTGCGGGCCGACTGGCTCAAGGAGTGGGCCCTCGGCCTCGCCATCCTCGTGGGGCTCGTCGCGGCGTACCTCGCCCACATCGCCCTGGTCCCGGCCGCCTGACGCGCCCCCCTCCCCCGCACCCCGCAGCACCTCAGGAGCCCCCATGAGCACCGCAGCCACCACCACCGCCGCTCCCGGCCCGGCCCACCAGGCCGCCCTGGACGGATTCGTCCGCAGCACCTCCCGCACCGGCACCTGGACCATGCTGGTCGGACTGCTCCTGTCCCTTGCCGGCCCCGCCTGGCTCTACTTCTTCACCGATCTCGGCGTCACGGGTCAGCAGATCCTCACCGCCTGGCTCCTCGTGGCCACCACCTTCGGCGTCCTGTGGATCGTCGAGCCCATCGCCTACTTCCCCGTCCTGGGATCCTCCGCGATGTACCAGGCGTTCCTGATCGGCAACATCTCCTCGAAGCTGCTGCCGGCCGCCGTCGTCGCCCAGGACGCCGTCAAGGCCAAGCCGGGCACCGCCCGCGGGGACATCGCCGCCGTCATGGCCATCTGCGGCGCCGCCATCGTGCACCTGACCAGCCTGTTCGTGTTCGTGGGCCTGCTGGGCACCTGGCTCGTCTCTCTCCTGCCGGCGGACGTCATGCTCGTGGTGAGCACGTACATCCTGCCCGCCGTGCTCGGCGCCGTGCTCGTCCAGGCCATCTGGTCCTACAAGGCCCCGCGCACCACGATCGTGGCGCTCGTGATCGGCGCCGCGGTCGCGTTCCTGCTGGTGCCGGCCCTCGCCCCGCTGTGGAAGCCCCTGGCGTTCCTGGGCACCCCGATCACGGTGATCCTCACCGTGGTGATCGCCTACCTCGTGCGGAGCCGGTCCGTGGCCGCCGAGCCCGAGACCGGCGAGCTCCACTACTGAGACCCTCGTAAGACCATCCCCGACCGATCGGAGGACCCGATGACCGACGTCCGCACCGCCCCCGCCCCCCTGCCCGCGTCCCTGCGCCTGGACGAGGCGCTCACCCAGACGCTCCACGAGGACTACGTCCACCTGCACCGCAACCCGGAGCTGTCCATGCAGGAGCATCGGACCGCCGCATGGATCGAGGCCCGGCTGGACGAGCTGGGGATCGAGCACGAGCGCGTCGGCGGGACCGGCGTCGTCGGGATCCTGCGCCATCCCGAGGGCGCCGAGGGGCGCACCGTGGCCTACCGTGCCGACTCGGACGCGCTGCCCGTGAAGGAGGACTCCGGCCTGGACTACGCCTCCACCGCCCGCGGCACCCTCCCGGACGGCACCGAGGTGCCCGTGATGCACGCGTGCGGCCACGACACCCACGTGGCCATGGGCCTGAGCGCCGCCCGCGTCCTGGCCCGCCACCCCGAGGCGTGGGCGGGCACCGTGGTGTTCGTCTTCCAGCCGGGCGAGGAGACCGCCGCGGGAGCGAGGGCCATGCTGGAGGACGGCCTGTGGGACCGGGTGCCGCGGCCCGAGGCCGTGATCGGTCAGCACGTGATGCCGGCCCAGGCCGGCACCGTGACGTACGTGCCCGGGGACGCCATGAGCCTGGCCGACTCGTTCAAGGTCGTCTTCACCGGCAAGGGCGCGCACGGCTCCATGCCGGACCGCTCGATCGACCCGATCCTGCTGGCCTCGCACGCCGTGACTCGCCTCCAGGGGATCGTCTCCCGCGAGGTGGCCCCCTCCGACCGCGCCGTGGTCACCGTGGGCACCTTCCATGCGGGCCTCAAGGAGAACGTCATCCCGGACACCGCGGAGATCGCCCTCAACGTGCGCACGCCCACCCCGGAGGCCCGGGAGAAGGTGTCGGCGGCCATCCACCGGATCCTGACGGCCGAGGCCCTCGCCTCGGGCGCGCCGGAGCCCGTGATCCAGCGCTACAACTCCTTCCCGCGCACCCACAACGACGTGGCGGCCACCGGCGCGGTCATGGCGGCCCTCGCCGCGGAGCTGGGCGAGGAGAACGTCACGGAGACGGCACCGCTGATGGGCTCCGAGGACGTGGGCGCCCTCGCCGACGCGCTCGGGGTCCCGCTCGTGTACTGGTTCCTCGGCGGGTTCGAGGGGGAGGGCTTGGCGGACAACCCCGCGAACCACACCCCGCAGTTCGCCCCGCTGATGGAGCCGACCCTGACCACGGGCGTGCACGCCGCGCTGGCGGGGCTGCTGCACTTCGTGGCCGCTGACCCCGGGGCGGGCCCCGTGGGAGCATGACGGCATGACGACGTCCTTCTTGCCGACCGCCCCCCTCACCCGCTCCCAGGAGCGGGCGCTGGGCCTGCGGCCCTCCGCCCTGGCCCCCGGCGGCCGGGTCTACGGTCCCGTCATGGCGGCCGCGCTGGCCGCCTCGACCCTGCCCGACCCGAACGGCGGGTCCCGCGCCCGCCGGGACCGGGTGCAGCGCGTGCTCGCGGCCGCCTCCGGCCTCTACGGCGCCGCCGAGGCCGGGGCCGCCGTGCGCTGCGCGCGGCTCGCGGCGGGCCGCCCGACCCGCGGCCGCGCCCGCCTCGCCGCCGCCGGGCTCGGCGCGGCGGGCGGCGCGGCCCTCGCCGGCCTCTCCCTGGCCGCCGCCCCGGTCAACCGCCGGGTGGACGCGTGGCTGGTCCGCGGCCTCGAGGCCGTCGGTGTGACCAGGCCCCGGTGGACCCTGGCCGGGCTGACCGCCGCGGCGGTCCTGGCCGGCAACGCCGCCGACCGCGCGGCCCGGCGCGAGGCGGTCGAGACGGCCCTGGGCCTGGCGGAGCCGGCCGCGGAGGGGGCGGACGGCGGGCTGGCCCTGGTGGACGTCCCCGTCGGCGCCCGCGCCGTCCTCGAGACGCTGCTGGACGCCGCTCCGGCCGGCCGGGCCGCACTGCCCGGCGGGGACGCCCTGCGCGCTCAGCTGCCGCACGTCCGCGCCGCCGACCTCGGCGAGGGCGTCACCTTCACGGACTGGCTGCCGCTCGTGGTCGCCGACGACGCCACCGTGGAGCGGGCCGTGCCCCACGACTTCACGTGGCCCGTGCGCGCCCGGTTCGAGCACGGCGGGGCGGAGTTCGAGCTGACCCTGCGCGTGGTGGACGGCGAGCTCGGCGCGCTCGCGGTCGAGCCTGTGGACGAGACGCGTGACGAGTCCTGGGAGGCCCGCGCCACGCTCGAGCGCTGGCCGCGGGTGGACGAGGTGCGTCTCGTGGTCGACGGCGCCGCCCGCACCTCCGCCTGAGCCCCGCCCCGGCGCGGGCCGGACGCGGCCCGGAGGGCGCTGACTAGACTGGGGACGCCCCGTCGGCCGTGCGCGCTCGGCGCGGACCCCGGGGCGTCCCCCGCCCTCGTCCCCCGGAGCCCCGCCATGACCACCCCTGCCCCGGTCACGTCCACCGCCCGCGCCCGCCGCAAGGCCGCCCGCGCGGCCGCCGGGCCCCGCCCGCGGCTGCGCATGGGCCTGAACGGGTTCCTCGTGGCGTGGCTGCTGCCGAACCTGCTGATGGCAGCGCTCGTGCTCGTGATGACGCTCATTCCGTCCCTGCAGGAGCTGGGCTCCCTGACGCCGCTGCTGACGGTGGTGGGCGTCGCCGGTCTGGTGATCGGCCTGCCGCTGTGCCTGCTGGTCAACTGGGCGTTCCGCCACGTGCTCAACCAGTGGGTGCATGTGCTCGCGTACGCGCTGGTGGGCATGCTGTACGGGCTCGTGGTGCTCACCCAGGGCGCCGGCGGCATCCTGCCGATGCTCATCCCCGTGATCGGCTTCCCGGCGGCGGTGCTCATGGGCCTGGGCCGGCTCGCCGCCCGGCCACTGGTGCGTGTGGAGCACCCGGACGACGACGCGACCCCCGCCTGACCCGGAGCCCTCCTGCCCCTGGACACAACGAGAGGGACGATGATCCGTGGATCATCGTCCCTCTCTCAGAGCTGACGTCCGGGGCCCGCATCCCCTCAGGCATGTATCCCGGCTCGTGAGGCTCATCATGTGCACCGTCTCATGGGGCGTGTCCCAGTCTAGAAAGGGCAGGAGGATCACGACACTGGCCGAAGGTGCAGACTTCCGGTTGTCAATGTGATGTACATCACACTGTGTTTGCCGCCCTCCTGCATCGTCGGCCCGCCCGGTTCAGGAGGGGCGGTGGTGGGGGACGCTCGCACGGACCCGCCAGCCGCCCGGTGCGGGTCCGGCCTCGAGCCGTCCGCCGAACGCCTCGATGCGGTCGCGCATGGAGGCCAGGCCGATCCGGGAGGAGTTGCCGTCGGGGTCCCGAGGACCGCCCTCCGGCACGGAGTTGAGCACCTCGAGCACCACGTCCGGCCCCTCGACCGCGATGCACACGCTGCACCGCTGACCGGGCCCGGCGTGCTTGGCCACGTTGGTGACGGCCTCCTGCATCACGCGGTACAGCGCGGCGCGGACGCCCAGGTTGAGGTCCAGACTGCCGATGTCCACGCTGGCCTCGGCGTCGACCCCCGCGAGCCGCAGCTCCTCGGCCATGCGACGCGCGCCGGCGCCCAGCTGCGCGACCGTGGCGGCCTCGTCCGTCTCCCCGGTGCCGGGGGCCGGGACGGGCTCGATCACCCCCTCCTGCTGCAGCACGGACAGCATCCGTCGCAGGTCCACGAGCGCCTCCCGCGCCGAGTCGCCGACCACGCGCAGTACATCCTGCGCGGCCTCGGCCGTGCCGAGGTAGGCCGCCGCGCCCGTCTGCATGGAGATGATCGTGAGGTTGTGGGCGACGATGTCGTGCAGGTCGCGTGCTAGGATCCGGCGCTCGCGCTCCGCCGCCTCGCGCGCCCGGCGCTCCGCCTCCGCGAGCCGCTGCCGGTGGAGCCGACGCTGGTGGTGCATGTGACGGATGTAGCCGCCGATCCCCGCTCCGCCCAGGGTCAGGGGGGCGGAGACCCACAGGACCCGCATGCCGTCCCCCGCGGTCCAGGGCAGGATGAGGAGCCAGCCTGCACCGAGGGCGACCGCACCCCAGGCGAACGCGGCGGAGCGCGCGGTGGCCAGCACGGCCGCCAGGAGCACGGGCAGCATGAGCATCGGCAGGACCGGATCCGCCCCGGCCGCCACCATCAGCACCACGGGCAGGAGGAGGGCGAAGGCCACGGTGGTGCGCCACCACTGGGCCAGGAACGCGACCGCCACGAGCAGCAGGGCGGCGGAGTCGAGGACGGAGCCCTGCCCGCCCGCGCGCTGGGCGATCAGCAGATCGGACACGGTGGACGCCACCGCGACCACGGAGCCGAGCACCAGGTAGAGGCGGCCCGCCGGGAGCGCATCCCAGAACTCGACGCGGGCTCCGTCGTCCTTCGGCAACGAGGCGAGGGCCGCCGATCCGGTCGACCGACGGCCCCGTGGGAGGGTGGCGCTCAGCCGCAGAACAGGCCCCAGCGCTCGCAGAACAGGCGCTTGGCGGAGTCGCTGATGCCCGCCGGCAAGGCCTCGAGCTCGGTCGACGCGCTCTCGGCCGTCACGGCCACGGCGCCGGCGGTCGGCGAGGGGGAGGCGGCGGCACCGGGGGCGCCGACCAGGGAGGCCGCGGCGAGGACGATGGCGGCGGAGGCGAGGCGGGTGCGATGGCGAGTGACCATGGACACAGCGTAACCCGCGCACAGAGCCCCCTGAGGTGCGACGGGGCCGGCCCTTCCGTCTCCTCCCCCTCGCCGGGCCGATCGGCCTACCCTGGGGTCATGTCCCAGAGTCCCGGAACCGCCACCGAGGACATCCGCGTCCTCATCGCCGACGACCAGCCCCTGATGAGCGGCGCCCTGCGCATCATGGTCGACTCCACGCCCGGCCTCACGTGCGTGGGCGTCGCCGCCGACGGGGTGGAGGCCGTCGAGGTGTGCGACGCGACGCCCACCGACGTCGTCCTGATGGACATGCAGATGCCCCGCATGGACGGCGTGGAGGCCACCCGGCGCATCGTCGCGGCCCACCCCGAGACGCGGGTGCTGGCCATCACCACGTTCTCCTCGGAGGACTACCTGGTGCCCGCCCTGCGCGCCGGCGCCGCGGGCTACCTGCTCAAGGACGCTCAGCCGGCCACCGTGCTCGGGGCGGTGCGGGCGGTCCGGCGCGGCGAGTCCGTCCTCTCCCCCGCGGTGGCGCAGAAGCTGATCGCCGCCGTCGAGACGGAGCGCCCCGCCGTCGGCGCCCTCGAGGTGCAGCCCGGCGACCCCGACGGCTCGGACCTGACCCCGCGGGAGCGCGAGGTGCTCGGCCTGCTGGCCCGGGGACGCTCCAACCCGGAGATCGCGGCCGAGCTGCACGTCTCGGAGTCCACCGTGAAGGGCAACCTGGGGCGGATCATGGACAAGCTCGAGGTCCGCGACCGCGTCCAGGTGATCATCCGGGCCGCCCAGCTCGGGCTCGTGACGCTCTCCCTGGACTGACGGGCCGCGCGGCAGCGGGGCCGCGCGACGCGTCAGCGGACGGCGAGGGCGTTGCGGCGGGCGTTGAGGTCCCGGAGCACACCCAGGCCCTTCTCCACCGCGGGGTCCGCCGTGGCCAGGAGCTTGTCCTTGGCCGGGGCGTAGGCGATGTCCGTGAACGTGCCGCGGGAGGCGTCCAGGCCCTGGATGGTCTGCTGCACGAGGCGTACGGAGTCCACCGCGTCCGCGTACGCCACGGAGGTGGCGTCGATCTCGGTGAGGGTCTCTGCCTTGGGAGTGGCGGGCGTCTGCTCCAGGGCGGTGGTCGCCTCGTACAGCCGGTAGCCGAGGGTGCACTGCGTGTCCCGGTCGTAGAGGCCCACGCCGTTGTCCTTACTCCCGGCGGTCTGCGCCACCCGGTTGGCCTCGGCGATCTCCTCCTCGGTCTCCCCGTCCACGCCCAGGCCCGTGGGGGCCGCCATGCCCTCCTCGGCCATGGCCACGTTGACCTTGTCCCCGCCGATCTCGAAGACGGCCGCCTCCCGGCCCTCGGGGGCACCCTCCTCGCTCGTGTCCACGCGCACGGTGGCGCCCTGCGGCAGGCGGTCCCGCAGCCACACGTAGGCCTCCTCGCCCATGCAGTGCTCCGGACCCACCCGGTAGCCCTCCGGGTTGCGGATCGCCGACCGCACGCCCGCCATGGTGAGGGTCCGCTCCTGGCCGTCCGCGTTCACCACCACCGTGTTCCCGTCCACCACGTTGACCACCTGGACGGTCCTGCTCTCCAGGACCATGCCGCGCACCACGGTGAGGGCGCCGAGGGTCAGCAGGAGCGCCGCCACGATGAGGAAGGCCAGGAGGGCCTTCTTGGGCACGCGGGCCTGGGCGGCGACGTGGGTCATGGCACTTCCTCGGGACGGACGGCGGGGGACGGACGGCGGCGGGCGGCGCCCGTCGGGGGACGGGGACGGCGAGGCCCGGAGCCCGAGTCTAGCGAAGGGCTCCGGGCCTCCCGCCCGGCGACGGCGCCGGCGGGGAACCCCTCCGGCGCCGCGCCGTCAGCGCGCGCGGGTGTAGAACGGCAGGGCGACCACCGTGAACGGCTCGCCCCTGCCGCGCAGGTCCACCTGGAGGGAGGTGCCCTCGGCGGCGACGTCGCGGCGCACGCGCGCCAGGGCGATCGGGTGGCCGAGGGCCGGGCTCGGTGCGCCCGAGGTGACCTCCCCCACGGTGTTCCCGTCGGCGTCGAGCACGGGGTAGCCGTGGCGGGCCGCGCGGCGGCCCTCCCCGCGCAGGCCCACGAGGACCTCCTCCACGTCGTCCTTGCCGACGAGCGCGTCCCTGCCGACGAAGTCGACCTCCTTGGACGCGGGCACCGCGAAGCTCACGCCCGAGGCGTGCGGCTGGTGGGCGGTGTCCAGCTCGTTGCCGTACAGCGGCATGCCGGCCTCGAGGCGCAGCGAGTCGCGCGCGGCCAGGCCGCAGAGGGTCAGCTCGATCCCGGCGGCCTCGGCCGCGCGCACGACCGCGGTCCACACGGCCGAGCCGCGGTCCCCCGCCTCCGCGGAGGAGGAGGCCGGCAGGAACAGCTCGAAGCCGTCCTCGCCGGTGTAGCCCGTGCGGGCCACGACGGCGGTGACGTCGCCGGCGTCCGTGGGGACCGTCAGCGTGAGGTGGCCGTAGTACGTCAGCTCGGCGAGCTGCTCGGCCGCCTGCGGCATGAGCTGCGCCAGGACCGCCTCCGAGCGGGGGCCCTGCACGGCCACGAGGGACGTGCGGGAGGACTCGTCCTCCACCGTGGCGTCCCAGCCGGAGGCACGCTGCGTCAGCGCGGTGACCACGGCGGAGATGTTGCCCGCGTTGGGCACCACCATGAACTCCTGCTCCCCGCCCGCGGCTCCGTCGTCCATCCGGTAGACGATCAGGTCGTCCAGGATGGTCCCGGCGTCGGTCAGGCAGAGCGCATACTTGGCGCGCCCCGGCTTGAGGGTGGACAGGGTGCTGGACAGCGCGTGGTCCAGCATCTCGCCGGACTGCGGCCCGGACACCCGGACCTCGCCCATGTGGGAGAGGTCGAAGACGCCCGCGGACTCGCGGACGGCCCGGTGCTCGGCCAGCTCGGAGCCGTACTTGAGCGGCATGTTCCAGCCGCCGAAGTCGGTGAACGTGGCACCGGCGGCCTCATGGACGGGGTGGAGCGGGGAGTTGCGTGCGGAACTGGGCATGACGGGATCCTCTCAGTGGCTGGTCGAGGCGGCCGCGGAGGCCGGGATCGGCACCGGGTCCGCGGGGGCCTCGGCCGCGGCCTGCTCGAAGGCCTCCGGCGGCGGGCAGGAGCAGACCAGGTTGCGATCGCCGTACGCGCCGTCGATGCGGCCGACCGGCGGCAGGTACTTGTCCTCCAGGAGGGAGGGCAGCGGGTAGAGCGCCTCCTGCTGCGTGTACGCGCGGTCCCACGTGCCGGTCACGGCGGAGGCCAGGGTGTGCGGCGCACGGCGCAGCACGGACTCCTCCACGGTCTCCGGGGTGGTGGCGGTGATCTCGCCGTGGATGGAGACCATGGCCTCGATGAACCGCTCGATCTCCGCGAGGTCCTCGGACTCGGTGGGCTCCACCATGAGCGTGCCGGCCACCGGGAACGCCAGGGTCGGCGCGTGGAAGCCGTAGTCGATCAGCCGCTTGCACACGTCCTCGGCGGTGACGCCGTGCTTCGCGGTCAGCTCCCGCAGGTCGAGGATGCACTCGTGCGCCACGAGGCCGTCGTTGCCCGTGTAGAGCGTGGGGTAGTGGTCCCGGAGCCGGCGCGCGATGTAGTTCGCGCTGACCAGGGCCTGCGCGGTGGCCTCGCGGAGGCCCTCGCCGCCCATCATGGCGATGTACGCCCACGAGATCGGGAGCACGCCCGCCGAGCCGTGCGGCGCGGCGGTGACCAGGTTCTCGCGGGAGGGCAGGAACGGCACCAGGTGCTCGCCCACCGCCACCGGGCCGACGCCGGGGCCGCCGCCGCCGTGCGGGATGCAGAAGGTCTTGTGCAGGTTCAGGTGGGACACGTCGCCGCCGAACCGGCCGGGCTGGGCCAGGCCGACGAGCGCGTTCAGGTTGGCGCCGTCGATGTACACCTGGCCGCCCGCGGCGTGGACCTTGTCGCACACCTCGCGCACGTCCGCGTCGAACACGCCGTGCGTGGAGGGGTAGGTGATCATGATCGCCGCGACCCTGCCCTCGTTCGCCGCGAGCTTCGCGTCGAGGTCCTCGGCCGAGATCGTGCCGTCGTCGGCGGTGGCGACCACCACGACCTTCAGACCCGCCAGGACGGCGGAGGCCGCATTGGTGCCGTGCGCGGAGGCGGGGATCAGGCACACGTCGCGCGCGCCGTCGTCGTTGGCCAGGTGGTACTGGCGGATCGCCCACAGGCCGGCGAACTCGCCCTGGGAGCCGGCGTTCGGCGCCACGGAGACGCCCGCGTAGCCGGTGATCTCCGCGAGACGCTCCTCGAGGTCCTTGATCAGGAAGCGCCAGCCCTCGGTCTGGTGGTCCGGGGCGAAGGGGTGGATGGCGCAGAACTCCGGCCAGGAGATGGACTCCATCTCCGTGGTGGCGTTGAGCTTCATGGTGCACGAGCCCAGCGGGATCATCGTGCGGTCCAGCGCGAGGTCGCGGTTCGCCAGCTTCGTGACGTAGCGGAGCATCTGGGTCTCGGAGCGGTGGGTGTTGAACACCGGGTGGGTCAGGTACTCCGAGGTGCGGCGCTGGGCCTCCGGCACGCCCGGGGTGGCGACGGCGCCCTCGTGGGCGGCGGCGGGCAGCGAGCCCACGTCCACGCCGAACGCGTCGAGGACGGCGATGAGGTCCTCGTCCACGGTGGTCTCGTCGCACGCGACGCGGACGGTGTCCGCGTCCACGAGGCGCAGGTTCACGCCGTTCTCCTCAGCCGCGCGCACGATCTCCTCCGCGCGGCCCGGGACCTCGAGGGTCAGGGTGTCGAAGTACTCCGCGTGCGCCACGGTGACGCCGCCGTCCGCGAGCGCCGTGGCCAGTCGATGGGCCTGGGCGTGGGCGTGGCGGGCGATCGCGGCGATGCCCTGCGGACCGTGGTAGACGGCGTACATCGAGGCGACGATCGCCAGCAGCGCCTGCGCGGTGCAGATGTTGGAGGTGGCGTTCTCACGGCGGATGTGCTGCTCGCGGGTCTGCAGGGCCAGGCGGTAGGCGGGGCGGCCGGCGTCGTCGTGGGAGACGCCCACGAGGCGGCCGGGGAGCTGGCGCTGGATGCCCTCCTTGACCGCCATGAAGGCGGCGTGGGGGCCGCCGAAGAACAGCGGGACGCCGAAGCGCTGGGACGAGCCGATCGCGATGTCCGCGCCCTGCTCGCCGGGGGGCGTGATCAGGGCGAGCGAGAGGATGTCCGCGGCGATCGTGACGAGGGCGCCGGCCTCCTTGGCGGCGGCGATCGCGGCGGCGTGGTCGCGGATCCGGCCGGAGTCGCCCGGCTGCTGCAGGACGATCCCGCACAGGCCCTTGGCCTCGACGTCGGCGCGCAGGTCCTCGGGGATGCCCGCGGACAGGTCCACCACGCGCACGTCCAGACCCACGGCCTCGGCGCGCATCAGGGCGACGGAGCGGGTCTGCGGGAACAGGTCCGCGTCCAGGAGGGTGATGCCGTCCGCCTTCTTGCGGTTGGCGCGGTGCATCAGGAGCACGGCCTCCGCGGCGGCGGACGCCTCGTCCAGGAGGGACGCGTTGGCGATGGGCAGGGCGGTCAGGTCCTGGACCATCTGCTGGTAGTTCAGCAGGGCCTCGAGGCGGCCCTGGGAGATCTCCGGCTGGTAGGGCGTGTAGGCCGTGTACCAGGCGGGGTTCTCGAGCACCTTGCGCAGGATCACACCGGGGGTCACGGTGTCCGAGAAGCCCTGGCCGATCATCTGGGTCTTCACGACGTTGCGGTCCGCGATCTCGCGCAGCTGCTCGAGGGCGGCGGCCTCCGTGAGCGGGGCCGGCAGGTCGAGGGGCGACTCCTGGCGGATCACGGCCGGCACGGCGGCGTCCACGAGCTCCTCCACCGAGCCGTAGCCCAGGGTCTCGAGCATGTGCTGGACGTCGGCGTCACGGGGGCCGATGTGGCGGGAGACGAACGGGGCCGAGGCGGTGTCCCGCGGCTCCGTGGTGGTCTGGGGGCTGGTCACGAGTACCTCCGGGGTCCTGCCGCGCGTGCGGCGTGGCTCTGCTCCTCCCCGCTCTGTCTGCCGCCGCGGCCGGCCGGGAGGCCCATGCCGCAGGCGGTCCCGGCGGCCTGCGGATGCGGGCGCGTCACGGGACGCGTTCCAGAGCGCCATGTACCCCGCACGGTCCTGGATGCCTGAGAGATTCCCGGGGAGGTCTTGCTCCTTCGGCGGCCGGACGACGGGGGGTGACCCCGGCCCGACGCTCTCCCACGCGGGGCGTTGTGACGTCGCCGACAGTATTCCACACGGGCTCCGGGGCGGGGCCCGGAAGGAGGACGGGCGGGCGGCCACCGGTTGCCCCGGAGCGCGGGGGTCCGCGCCGGGACCTCGTCCCGGCTGCAGTACCGCGACCACCAGGAGGCCTGCTACTGCATCGCCGGCAACGGGTCCGTGGTGGAGCCGGACGGGACCGTCCATGAGATCGCGCCGGGCGTGGTCTACGCCCCCCCCGAGCACGAGGCGCACGACCTGCGTGGTGGGACGGAGGGCCTGCACCTGGTGTCCGCCTTCAACCCGCCCATCACCGGGGACGAGAAGCACACCCTCTCCGAGGACGGCTACTCCAGCTACTGACCGGGGTCCCGCCCTTCCCTGCTCCGCCCGGCCCCCGCTCCACCCGGCACCCGCCTAGGGTGACCGGGTGAGCTCCCACCAGACCCCCGCCCCCGGCCGCGCGCCGCGTCGCCTGCCGGGCGCGGGGGTCTGCGCGCTGCTCGCCTTGGCCTGCCTCGGCCTTGCGACGGCGGTGCACCCCTGGGCCCCCGCGCTCAGCCCGCTGCTGCTGGCCATCCTGGCGGGGGTGGCCTGGCGGAACCTGGCGCCCGTCCCGGCGGTCCTGGCCCCCGGCGTGGCGTTCGCGGCGAAGCCCGTGCTCCGTGCGGGCATCGTCCTGCTCGGCCTCCAGCTGGCGTTGCCGGACGTGCTGGCGCTCGGGCCGGGCGTGCTCGCCCTGGTGGTCGCCGTCGTCGGGCTGACGTTCGCCGCGGCCGTGGCCCTGGGGCGGGCGCTGCGACTCCCCGAGGACCTCACCCTGCTCGTGGCCTCCGGCTTCTCCGTCTGCGGTGCCGCCGCCGTCGCCGGGGCCGACGCCGTGGTGCGCGCCCGGCGCGAGGCGGCCGCCACCGCGATCGGGCTGGTGGTGCTGTTCGGCACCTCGATGATCCCGCTGATGCCCGCGCTCGCAGGGGCGACCGGACTCGGCGAGCGCGCGGCGGGCCTGTGGATCGGCGCGTCCACCCACGAGGTCGCCCAGGTGGTGGCGGCCGGCGGGATCGTGGGTGCCGGTGCGCTGCAGGTGGCGGTCACCGTGAAGCTCGCCCGCGTGCTGATGCTCGCCCCCGTCCTCGCGGGGCTGGGCTGGTGGCGGCGGCGCGCCGACGCACGCGCGGTGGCGGGCCTCGGCACCGGCGACGGCACGGCCCTCGACGCCGGCGCCCCCGCCTCCCCCGGCGTGGCGCGCCCGCCGCTCGTGCCGTGGTTCGTCGTCGGATTCGTGGCGCTGATGCTGGTGCGCTCCACGGGCCTGGTCCCGCCGGGAGTCCTGGACGCGGCGGCGTGGGGACAGCAGCTCCTCCTGGCCACGGCGATGGTGGCGTTGGGACTCGGCGTGGACCTGCGGGAGGTCGCGCGGCTGGGCCCCCGGCCGCTGGTCCTCGGCGCGGGGACGACGGCGGCGGCCCTCGCCGTCGGCGGGGCGGGGGCGGCGCTGCTCGGCTGATCCCCTGCCCCGCTCCGACCGCCCTTCCCCCGCTCCGCGGTCACGTCCTGAGGCATCCGGCTCCCGGATGCCTCAGGACGTGGCCGCGGAGCCCTGGACGGTGGGGCTCAGACGAACGCCGAGATCCCCGTGAGCGCACGCCCCACGATCAGGGCGTTGATGCTGTGGGTGCCCTCGTAGGTGTAGATCGCCTCGACGTCGCCCATGAAGCGGGCCATCTCGTAGGAGGCCACGATCCCGTTGCCGCCCATGGCGTCCCGCGCGACGGCGGCGGACTCCCGCGCCAGGCGGGTGGAGGTGGCCTTGGCCGCGGCGGCGTGGACCATGTCCAGCGTGCCGTCCTCCTGCAGCCGCTGGATCTGCATCATCAGGCCGGTGCTGGCGGCCAGGTTCCCGGCCACCTGGGCGATCGCGGCCTGCACCAGCTGGAACTTCGCCAGGGGCTTGCCGAACTGGGTGCGGCTGAGCGAGTAGTCCCGCAGCACGCGCAGGATGCCCTGCTGCGCGCCCACGCCCTGCCAGCCCACCCAGGCCCGGGAGTCGCGCAGCATCTCGCGGGTCGCGTCGAAGGAGCCGGCCCCGGGGAGCAGGCCGTCGGGGCCGAGGCGGACGTCGTCGAACACCATGTCCGCGTTCTGCATGATGCGCAGGCCGAGCTTGCCCGTGATCTTGGTGGCGGAGAAGCCGGGGGCGTCCGTCGGGACGAGGAAGCACTTGACCTCCCCGTCGGAGGTGTCCTTCGCCCACACGAGCGCGACGGCGGCCACCGTCCCGGCCCCGATCCACCGCTTGGCGCCGCGGAGGACCCAGCCGTCGCCGTCGGGGGTGGCGGTGGTCTCGACGCCGCCGGCGATGTCCGAGCCGTGGTCCGGCTCGGTGAGGCAGAACGCCCCGAGCGCCTCGAACCGGCGCAGGGCGGGGACCCAGCGGTCCTTCTGCTCCTGCGTGCCGAACCGCTCGATCGAGCCGACATTGAGCTCGTTGTGGATGCCCACGAGCGCGGACAGGGAGAGGTCCACCCGGGCGATCGCCACGTGCACGAGGTTCTGGAAGAGCCGGGAGGCGCCCAGGAAGTCGAGCTCGCCGAGCCCCTGGTCCGCGAGACCGGGCAGCAGCTCCATCGGCAGCGTCTCCGTGTTCCACGGCTCAGCCAGGTGCGGGCGGACGTGCCCCTCGAGGTGCGCCTCGATCCCCGCGAGCCGCTCCTGCTCCTCCGGGGACAGGAGGGAGCGCAGGTCGAACAGGTCGACGTCCGGCAGGGACGTCTCGGGGGAGGGGGTCATGCGTCGGCTCCTTGGACGGGTGTTCGGCAGGGGGCGGGACGGGCGGCGCGCTGGGCGCTGCGTGGGCACTGCATCAGAGAATTCCCTTTACCGATTATAGGACTTCCACGTACATTCCAGAGTGTCGCACATCACACCCGGCGCACCATCGAGCATCCGCTCCCCCTCCGCCGGGGCCCCCAGCCAGGAGGACGCCGATGACCACCGCTTCCGTGACCGACCGGTTCCGCGCCGCGCGCGACCTGCTCGTCGAGTGCCAGGAGGACTATGAGCGCGCCCGCGCCGAGTTCGAGTGGCCGCGCTTCGAGCACTTCAACTTCGGCTTCGACTGGTTCGACGACCTCGCCGCCCGCCCGGACCGTGCGGACACCCCGGCACTGATCATCTCCGACGCCGGGGGCGGCCACCTCTCCCGCACGTTCGCCGAGCTCTCGGCCTCCTCCAACCGCGCCGCGAACTGGCTGCGGGAGCAGGGGATCTGCGCCGGGGATCGCGTGATCCTCATGCTGGACAACCAGGTGGAGCTGTGGGAGCTGATGCTCGCGTGCATCAAGCTGCGCGTGGTGATGGTCCCCACCACCACGCAGATGACCGCCACGGACCTCGCGGACCGTGTGGACCGGGCCGAGGCGGCCTGGGTGGTGGCCTCCGCCGAGAACCTCGCCAAGTTCGCCGGGGTGGGCGAGGGCCTGCGCCTCGTGCACGTCCCCGGCGTCGCGTCCGAGGGCGCCGCCCGCATCGCCCTCGAGGTCGCCGGCCACACCGTGCTCTCCTACGACGACGCCGCGGCCGCCTCCCCCGACCTCGCCCCGGACGCCCCCACGCCGGCCGACGAGACCCTGCTGCTGTACTTCACCTCCGGCACCACTTCGAAGCCGAAGCTCGTGGAGCACACCCACACCTCCTACCCCGTGGGCCACCTGACCACCGTGTACTGGATCGGGCTGGAGCCGGGCGACGTCCACCCCAACGTGGCCTCCCCCGGCTGGGCCAAGCACGCGTGGTCCAACTTCTTCGCCCCGTGGATCGCGGAGGCCACGATCTTCGTGCACAACGCCCGCAAGTTCGACCCGGTCGCCCTGATGGCGGACATGGACGAGTTCGGCGTGACCTCGATGTGCGCCCCGCCCACGGTGTGGCGGATGCTCATCAAGGCGGACCTGTCCCTCCTGAAGACCCCGCCGAAGAAGACGATCTCCGCCGGCGAGCCGCTCAACGCCGAGGTGATCGACCAGGTCCACCGGGCATGGGGCACCACCATCCGGGACGGCTTCGGCATGACGGAGACCACCCTGCAGGTGGCCAACACCCCCGGCCAGAAGCTCGTGATCGGCTCGATGGGCCGCGCCCTGCCCGGCATGGACGTGGTGCTGATCGACCCGCTCACCGGCGAGGAGGCGGCCGAGGGCGAGATCTGCCTGCGGCTCGAGCCCCGTCCCGTGGGCTTGCTCACGTCCTCCTTCGGCAACCCGGAGAAGACCGACGAGGTGTTCCGGGACGGGGTGTTCCACACCGGGGACATCGCGTCGCAGGACGCGAACGGCGTGCTCACGTACGTGGGTCGCGCGGAAGACGTCTTCACGTCCTCCGACGACAAGATCAGCCCGTTCGAGCTGGAGTCGGTCCTGGTCCAGCACCCCGCGGTCGTCGAGGCGGCGATCGTCCCGACCCCGGACGAGCTGCGCCTGGCCGTGCCGAAGGCGTTCGTGACCCTCGCGGCCGCCTACGAGCCCACCGCGGAGACGGCGCGGGACATCCTGCAGCACGCCCTCGACCAGCTGCCGCCCTACAAGCGGGTCCGCCGCATCGAGTTCCTGGAGCTGCCGAAGACCATCTCCGGCAAGATCCGCCGGGTGGAGCTGCGTCGGGCGGAGGTCTCCCGGGCCGAGACCGGAGAGGCGCCCGAGGGCTTCGGCACGGAGTTCCTGGAGGAGGACCTGGACCTGAGGCGGTGAGGTCGCGCCCCTTAGGATGAGCCGAATGAGCCCCCGTCAGCCGTTGCCCAAGGACCCCATCGCGGACGCCCGCGGACAGTGGGAGCGCCGCGGCTGGACGGAGGAGGCCGCACCGATGGCCGCCGTCACCTCGATCATGCGCGTCCAGCAGATCCTCCTGGCCCGCACGCAGGCGGCACTCAAACCCTTCGGCCTCACCTTCGCGCGCTACGAGCTGCTGGCGCTGCTGAGCTTCTCCCGCGAGGGTCGGCAGCTCATGTCCCGCGTGGGCGCCCTGCTGCAGGTGCACCCCACGTCCGTGACCAACGCGGTGGACCGCCTCGAGGCTGCCGGCCTCGTGGAGCGCCAGCCGCACGAGACGGACCGCCGCGCCCTGGTCCTGGCCCTCACGCCGGAGGGGCGGCGCGTGGCCGCGGAGGCCACCGCCGCCCTCAACGCGGAGGTGTTCGCCCGGACCGGCTTCACGGAGGACGACGTCACCCGCCTCAACGAGATCCTCACGCGGTTCCGGGCGCAGGCCGGCGACTTCGAGGCCGAGGGCGCCTGAGACGTCACGCGGCCCGGCGGCGGGTCAGCGGGGCTCGAGGCGCACGGCGCCGTCGAGCCGGATGGTCTCGCCGTTGAGGAAGGGGTTGGCCACGATCTGCTCCACGAGCAGGGCGTAGTCCTCGGGGGCGCCCAGCCGCGCGGGGTGCGGGGTCTTGGTGGCCAGCGACTCCCGGGCGGCCTCGGGCAGGCCGGCCATCATGGGGGTCTCCATGAGGCCGGGGGCGACGGTCACCACGCGGATCTGCGACGAGGCCAGCTCGCGGGCGGCGGGCAGGGTCACGGAGTGCACCGCACCCTTGGACGCGGCGTACGCGATCTGGCCGATCTGGCCGTCGAACGCGGCCACCGAGGCGGTGTTGACGATGACGCCGCGATCCTCGCCCCACAGTTCCTGCTCCCTCATGGCAGCGGCGGCGCGGCCCATCATGGTCACGGTGCCCACCACGTTGATGGCGAGCACGCGGCTGAGCACCTCGGCGGACAGCGGACCCTCACGACCCACGAGCTTGCCGGGGGTGGCCACGCCGGCGCAGTTCACGAGCACGCGCAGCGGTCCGGCCTCGAGGGCGGCGGCCACGGCCTCCTCGGCGGTCTCCTCCCGGGTCACGTCCCCGGTGACGAACCGGGCGCGGTCCCCCAGGGACGCCACGGCGTCCGCGCGCAGGGTCTCCCCCTCACGGTCCGGCAGGTCCACCACCACGACGGCGGCGCCCGCCTCCGCCAGGCGCCGCGCGGTGGCGTGGCCCAGGCCCGAGGCCCCTCCGGTGACGATCGCGCTGGCGCCTTGCAGATCCATCGACTCGCGACGTGCCATGGGTGTCCCCTTCCTCCGCCGGAGATCCTCCGGCAACAGATAGTTGCATGTCCTACGTTGTGGGCCTACGTTAGCCGAACAGAGACGCGGATCACATCCCCGGGCCGTCGTCGGCCCGGGCACGCTTCGACCGCCCCGCTCGACGAGGAGACGCCATGTCCCAGCAGATCATCCCCCACTTCATCCACGGCGAGCGCACGGCGGGCGACGGCGCCCGCACCGCGGACGTCTTCAAGCCGGCCACGGGCCGGGTGCAGGCCCGGGTGGCCCTCGCCTCGCCCGAGGAGGTGACGCAGGCGGTCGACTCCGCCGAGCGCGCCTTCAGCGAGTGGTCCGCGCTCAACGCGCAGCGCCGCGGCCGCATCCTCCTGAGGTGGGTGGACCTGATCACCGAGCACATGGACGAGCTGGCCACCCTGCTCTCGAAGGAGCACGGCAAGACGTTCCCCGACGCCCAGGGGGACGTGCAGCGCGGCATCGAGGTCGTGGAGTTCGCGGCCGGCGCCCCGCACCTGCTCAAGGGCGAGTTCTCCACCTCGGCCGGCGCCGGGATCGACGTGCACTCGCTGCGCCAGCCGCTCGGCGTGGTCGCCGGCATCACCCCGTTCAACTTCCCCGCCATGATCCCGCTCTGGAAGGCCGGCATCGCCCTGGCCGCGGGCAACACGTTCGTGCTCAAGCCCTCCGAGCGGGACCCCTCCGTGCCGGTGCGCCTGGCCGAGCTGGCCCTCGAGGCCGGCATGCCCCCCGGCGCGCTCAACGTGGTGCACGGGGACAAGACCGCCGTGGACGCGCTGATCGACGACCCGCGCGTGCAGGCCGTGGGCTTCGTGGGCTCCACCCCGATCGCCCAGTCCATCTACGAGCACGCCGCCCGCCGCGGCAAGCGCGCCCAGTGCTTCGGCGGCGCCAAGAACCACGCCGTGATCATGCCGGACGCGGACCTGGAGAGGGCCGCCGACGCCCTGATCGGCGCCGCGTTCGGCTCCGCCGGCGAGCGCTGCATGGCCATCTCCGTGGCGGTGCCCGTGGGCGAGGAGACCGCCGACCGTCTCGTGGCCCTGCTCCGCGAGCGCATGGCCGACCTCACGGTCGGGCCCTCGCTCGAGGAGTCCTCCGACTTCGGCCCCGTGGTCTCGCGGGACGCGAAGGAGCGGATCGAGGGCCTCATCCAGGTGGGCGTGGACGAGGGCGCCGAGCTCGTCGTCGACGGCCGCGGCGTGCAGGTGCCCGGCCACGAGGAGGGCTTCTACGTGGGCGCCACCCTCTTCGACCGCGTGGCCCCGGACATGCGGATCCACCGCGAGGAGATCTTCGGCCCCGTGCTGTGCGTGGTCCGCGCGGCGGACTACGAGGCGGCGCTCGCGCTGCCCAACCACCACCAGTACGGCAACGGCGTGGCGATCTTCACCCGCGACGGGGACACGGCCCGCGACTTCACCACCCGCGTGCAGTGCGGGATGGTCGGCGTCAACGTGCCGATCCCCGTGCCGATCGCGTACTACACGTTCGGCGGGTGGAAGGCCTCCGGGTTCGGCGACCTGAACCAGCACGGCACGGACGGGCTGACGTTCTACACGAAGACGAAGACCGTCACCACGCGCTGGCCCTCCGGGGTGCGCGAGGGCGCCAGCTTCGTGATGCCCGCCGGCTCCTGACCCGCCGACCCACCCTCCAGGAGGAGACCATGACCACCGTCCTGTTCCTCGGCCTCGGCCACATGGGCGGCCCGATGGCCGCCAACCTCGCCGCCGCCGGCCACCGCGTGCTCGGCTTCGACCTCGTCCCCGCGGCCCTGGAGGCGGCCCGTGCCGCCGGGGTGGAGGTCGTCTCGGACACCGCCGTGGCGGCGGCCGAGGCCGACGTCGTCCTCACCATGCTGCCGAACGGCCGCCTCGTGCTGGACGTCTACCGCGGCGATGACGGCGCGCCGGGGCTGCTGGCCGCCGCGCGTCCGGGCACCGTGTTCCTGGACTGCTCCACGATCGAGGTGGCCCAGGCGCGGGAGGCCGCCCAGGCGGCCGAGGCGGCGGGGATGCGCGCCGCCGACGCCCCGGTCTCCGGCGGGCAGGTGGGCGCCGAGGCCGGCACCCTGGCGTTCATGGTGGGCGCGTCCGAGGAGGTCTTCGAGGAGATCCGCCCGCTGCTGGAGGTCATGGGACGACGGATCGTGCACTGCGGCGGTCCCGGCCTGGGCCAGGCCGCGAAGGTCTGCAACAACATGGTGCTCGGCATCAGCCAGATCGCGGTGGCCGAGGCGTTCGTGCTCGGTGAGCGTCTCGGGCTGGACCACCAGGCGCTGTACGACGTGATGAGCGAGGCCTCCGGCCAGTGCTGGGCCCTCACCACGAACTGCCCCGTGCCCGGCCCGGTGCCGACCTCCCCTGCCAACCGGGACTACGCCCCGGGATTCGCCGGCGCGCTCATGCACAAGGACCTGACCCTTGCCCTGCACGCGCTGGACGACCAGGGTGTGCAGGGAGGCCTGGGCCGCGCGGCCCAGGAGATCTACGAGCGCTACGCGGCGGGCGACGGCGCGTCCCGGGACTTCTCCGGGATCGTCGAGACCCTCCGCGCCGCAGGGAAGGACGCCTGAGCCATGACCGAGCAGAGCACCCCGCAGGAGACCGCCGCCGAGTCCCCCGTGATCGTCAGCCGAGAGGGCCGAGTGGGCCGCATCCGGCTGAACCGTCCGAAGGCGCTGAACGCGCTCGACGCGGCGACCATGGAGGCCGTGGTGGCCGCCGCCGTCGCCTTCGACGCCGATCCGGAGGTGGGCGCGATCCTGCTGCTGGGCTCGGAGAAGGCCTTCGCCGCCGGCGCGGACATCAAGGAGATGAAGGACAAGGACGGGTCCGAGATGTACGCGGCGGACTGGTTCCGCCGCTGGGAGGACCTCACCCGCCTGCGCATCCCGATCGTGGCGTGCGTGCAGGGCTACGCCCTCGGCGGCGGCTGCGAGCTGGCCATGATGGCCGACGTGCTCGTGGCCGGGCGATCCGCGAAGTTCGGCCAGCCGGAGATCACCCTCGGCGTGCTGCCGGGCATGGGCGGCTCCCAGCGCCTGACCAAGTCCGTGGGCAAGGCCAAGGCCATGGACATGGTGCTCACCGGCCGCATGGTGGAGGCCGAGGAGGCCGAGCGCATGGGCCTGGTGTCCCGCCTGGTGGCGGACGAGGACGCCGTGGCCACCGCCGAGGAGGTCGCCGCGACGATCGCCGGGTTCTCCAAGCCCGCCGCCATGATGAACAAGGAGGCCGTGCTCAACGCCTTCGAGACCCCGCTCACCCAGGGCCTCGTGTTCGAGCGGCGCGTGTTCCACGGCCTGTTCTCCTCGGCGGACCAGGCCGAGGGCATGGCCGCCTTCGCGGAGAAGCGCCCCGCGGAGTGGACGCACCGCTGACCCGCGCGCACCCCGCCGCCCGCATCGAGACCCCAGGAGGACGCATGACCGAGCAGACCGCACCCGAGCAGGAGATCCTGACGGAGGTGGCCGACGGCGTCGGCCTCATCACCCTGAACCGTCCGAAGGCCATGAACGCGCTCTCCCGCGGCATGGTGGTGGCGATCCGCGAGCAGCTCGAGGCGTGGTCCGAGGACGACGCGGTGCGCGCCGTCGTGCTGCGCGGGGCGGGTGAGCGCGGCCTGTGCGCCGGCGGGGACGTGAAGACCCTGCACGGGATGATGACGCAGGGCCGGGCCGCCGAGGCCATGGGCTACTTCCACGACGAGTACCGGATGAACCACGCGATCGCCGCGTACCCCAAGCCGTACGTGGCGCTCATGGACGGGTTCGTGCTGGGCGGCGGCGTGGGCGTGTCCGCGCACGGCTCGCACCGCGTGGTCACCGAGACCACGAAGCTCGGCATGCCGGAGACCGGCATCGGCTTCACGCCCGACGTCGGCGGGTCCTGGCTGCTGGCCCGCGCGCCGCACCGCCTGGGCCGCCACCTGGGCCTGACCTCGGAGTTCGCCACGGGGGCGGACGCGATCGCCCTGGGGTTCGCGGACACCCTGGTGGCCTCCTCCGACCTGGACGCCGTGGTCGCGGACCTGCGCGCCGCGCTGCGCGGAGCCGACGCTGCGGAGGCCGAGGCGGCGGTGGACGCGGTGCTGGCCCGGCACGCCCAGGAGCCCGGCGAGGCGCCGCTGATCAAGGCCGCCGCGTGGCTCGAGCCGGCCTACGCGCACGACACCGTGGAGGAAGTCCTCGCGGAGCTGCAGCGGGTGGCCGCCGAGCACGACGACGCCGCGGTGCGCGAGCACGCGGCCGGGATCGTGCAGACGATCCGCGCCAAGTCCCCCACGTCCGTGAAGGTCACACTCGAGGCGCTGCGCCGGCTCGAGCAGATCGAGGACGGGGACGTGCGGGACGGCCTGCGCCAGGAGTACCGGATCGCCTCCCACATGGTCCGCCGGCACGACATGGCCGAGGGCATCCGCGCCCAGCTGGTGGACAAGGACCGGAACCCGCAGTGGGACCCGGCCACCGTGGAGGAGGTGGGCGACGACGTCGTGCAGGCCCACTTCGCCGAGCCGGCCGACGGCGAGCTCGCCCTGCACTGACCCTCCCTCTCGCTTTCGCACGCGGAACAGGCCCTGTTCCGCGTGCAAAAGCGCCGATTCGCCCGACTCCACGTGCGAAAACACGCCGCCCCGGTAGGCTCGGCCCGTGCCGACCACGACCCCCGCGACCCGACCCGACCCCGCCACCGACCCGCGCCTCAACGGGCCCCGCCGCCTGCCGCTGGGCCGTCCCGAGCAGCTGTCGGGCCTGCGCCGTCGGGAGACGGTCCGGCTGACCCCGGAGGGGGACCTGCACCCCGCGGACTGGGAGATCGGCCCGTGGACCCGGGACCTGGACGGCCGCCCCACCGGCGCGGCCACGTGCGTGGCCGTGGACAACCTCACCGCGGTGACCCTGCACTGGGCCGCCGAGAACGCCATGACCGCGGTGGTCACCACGCAGCTGCAGATCAACGTCCTGCGCCCCCTGCCGGCCTTCGACCCGGCCGACCCCGCCGACCGGCCCCGCCTGGCCATGCTCGGCGTCCCCCTGATGCACGACTCCCTGGGCGGCGCGGCCCGCGGCCTGCTCGTGGACGACGCCGGCACCCCCTATGTGGAGGCCACCGGCTGGTTCCAGGCCGTGGACGGCATCCAGTCGGCCGGCCGGGAGGCGTTCATCGAGCGGGCCGCCCGGCCGATCGCCGAGGCGGACCGGGACTCGATGGCCACGGTGACCGCCGTCGTCGCGGAGACCGTCCCCGCGCCGCGCCCGGGCGAGCGTCCCGCGGTGACCGAGGACGCGGTGGAGGGGCTGCGGTTCCGGCACGAGCCCGCCCTGGACAATCCCGGGGCCATGACGCACGGCGGCATCCAGACCATGCGGGCCGTGCTGGCCGCGCAGGCCGCCCTGCCGGACCGGCAGGAGTACGACGTGCAGGCCGTGCAGGTGGTGTTCGCCCGCCCCGGGCTCGGCGAGCAGGTGGCCCTGACGCGCGTGCGGCACGCCGGCCGGAGCCTGCGGATCGTGGAGGTGGAGCTGGTGGGCATGGACCCGGGGACCGGCGCGCCGCTGGCCGGCAGGCCGTCCATCCAGGCCCAGGTCAGCTTCCGCGCCGCGCAGCGCTGACCCCGCCCGGCTCCTCGGGCGGGGTCTGCCTGCTCAGCGCCCAACGCGCCCGAACCGCTCGGCCACCGGGGAGACGATCGCGGGCTTCAGCAGCACCCACGCCGCCGCCGTCACGGCGCAGGCCCCGAGGAACGCCACGAGGCCCCACGCGTCCGCGGCGTCCCGTGCCAGGAACATCGTGTTGAGGTTGTGCAGGACGCCGGAGAGCAGTATGAGCGTCACGTGCACGACGATGAACGCGACGAACAGCACCATCACCGGGAAGTGCACCCGACGGGCGAGCTCCATGGGGAACGCCCGGTTCAGGCCCGCGTTCTCGGCGGGCCACCAGCTGGACATGCGGAACCCGGTCACGGCGGCCAGCGGCGCCAGGACGAAGACCACGCCGGCGTAGGCCGTCATCTGGAGGGCGTTGTAGTGCACCCAGCCGTCGTGGGCGGGCCAGTCCAGGGTGGCGTACTGCAGCGCGGTGGAGGCCATGTGCATCGGGGTGGCCGGATCCGTGGGGATCAGCCGCATCCAGTGCCCGGTGGCGAAGACCAGCACCACGAACACCAGGCCGTTGAGCAGCCACAGCGCGTCCAGGGCCTGGTGGATCCAGATGGTCAGGGAGAACTTCTTGCCCGTGCTGCCGGGCGGGGCGAACAGGCCGGGCTTCGTCGGGGTGAAGTTGGCCGGCGGCCGCGTCTCCTGCCGCACCTGCAGACCCGTGCGGATGATGAGCACCATCAGGAACGCGTTCAGGAAGTGCTGCCAGGCCAGCCACGCCGGGATGCCGACGGGCGTGGCCTCCGGGTGCACGGGAACGCCCGGGTACCGGGCCACGAACTCGGCCACCGCGGGCACGGTGATCAGCCAGCGCGCGCCGAGCACGGCCAGCAGGCCCAGCACGACGACGCCGCCCACCGCCACGCCGAGGCGTCGCCGCAGCGACGGGGCGGGCTTGTCCTTCTCGCCCCGGGATGTGCGTGCAGACGCGGGCGGGGAGGGGACGGACGAGGCCGGCGGGGCCTCGCGGGTGGCCGCGGCCGTGGCGGCGGAGGCGCCGGAGGCGGCCGGATCGGATGCGGGTGCCGGGGCCTCAGCCGCGGGTGCCGGGGCCTCAGCCGCAGCTGGGGCCGGCGTCACGGGTTCGGCCGACACCGCCTGCGCGACAGGCTCGACCGTCACGGTCGGGGCGGCTGGCGCCGCCTCGGGGACGGGGGCGACGGGCGGCTCCACGGCCATCGGCTCCGCGGCCGCCGGAGGCCAGGGGATGCCGCGGAAGGCGGTGTACCCGGCCATGCGGCGGCCCGGTTCGCGGGCTGGGGAAGTCATGGACGCCGCCGCGTCCGACGATGTGGGGACGGACGGCGCGACGGGGGCGGCCTCCGGCGCGGGTGCGGGTGCGGTCGCGACAGGCGCCTCCTCCGCGGCGAGGGCGCTCGCCGGGACCACGTCCGGCACGGCGGACGCGACCGGCGCCGCCGTCGTCCGCGGCGGCCACGGCGTCCCACGGAACGCGGTGTAGCCGGCCATGCGCTGGCCCGGCCCATGGGCGGCGACGGGCTCGGCCGCAGACGCCGGGGCCACCGTCGCCGCAGGGGCAGCGTCCACGACCGCCGTGCGGTCGGCCTCGACCGGCGCGGCCGGCACACGGGCGGGCGCGGACGCCGTCGTCGTCGTCACCGGCTCGGCCGGGACGGCCCCGGCGGGAGGCCAGGGCGCGCCTCGGAACTCGGTGTACCCCTGCATGCGCTGCGGCACGGTGCGGTCCCCTTCCCGGGAGAGGCGGCTCAGCCGCGGCGGGCGTCGAGCCGGGCGATCAGCTGCGGGACGACCTCGAACACGTCGCCCACCACGCCGAAGTCGGCGTGGTCGAAGATCTCGGCGTCCTCGTTGGAGTCGATGGCCACGATGGTCTTGGAGGTCTTCATGCCGGCCAGATGCTGGATGGCCCCGGAGATGCCCAGGGAGATGTACAGGTCCGGCGCCACGATCACGCCGGTCTGGCCCACCTGCCGGTCGGCGCTCGTGAAGCCGGAGTCGACGGCGGCGCGGGAGGCGCCCACGGCGGCCCCCAGCGCGTCGGCGAGGGGCTCCACGAGGGTGGTGAACCCCTCCTCCGAGCCCACGCCGCGGCCGCCGGCCACCACCGTCTTGGCGGTGCGCAGCGCGGGGCGGTCCGAGGACATCTCCACCGGATCGGAGGAGCGGATCTGCGCGCCCGCGGCGACGGCCCGCTCCCCCACCTCGAGCGGCCGGACCTCGGGGGCGGCCACGGGCTGCGCCCGCTCCTCCACCGCGCCCGGGCGCAGGGTGACGATGTTGGGCCCGCCCTCCACGGTGGACTCGGCCAGGACATCGCCGCCGAAGACGGAGTGCTGGGCGACGATCTCGCCGTCCTGACGTCGCAGCGCCACGGCGTCCGCGGTGACGGCGCCGTGCGCGCGCACGGCCAGGCGGCCGGCGATCGTGCGGGACTCCGGGGAGTTGGGCAGCACCACGGCCTCGGGCAGCACGGCCTCGATCGCGGCGGCGAGCGCGGCCACCTCGGCCGAGCCCATCGTGGTGCCCACGTGCTCGGACACGGCGGTGTGCACGACGACGGCGCCCAGCTCGCCCAGACGGGCCACGAGGGCGTCCGGGGCGGCGTCGCCGGCGGCGTCCGGGGCGGTCACGAGGACCGCGTGCGGCACGCCCACCTGGGCGGCCGCGCCGAGGGCGTCGGCCACGGCGGCGCGCAGGGTGCCGGCCGCCGTCAGCTCGGCCAGCACCACGACAGGGGTGTTCGGGGTGTCGGTCATGACGTCTCCTGGGGTGAGTCGCGCGGGGTCAGACGAGGCGGCGCTCGGCGAGGAAGGCGACGACCTGCTCGGCCGCCGTGCCGTCGTCGACGATCTTCGGCCCGGCCTGGCGCTCGGGGCGCGCGGCGGCCGAGACCATCACGGAGCGGCGGTCCGCCTCGAGCGGGCCGGCGGTCAGGCCCAGGTCCGCGAGGGTGAGGGTCTCGAGCGGCTTCTTCTTGGCCGCCATGATGTTCTTGAAGTTCGGGAACCGCGGCTCGGCCGTCTTCTCGGTCAGCGCCACCACGGCGGGCACCGGCACGGCGGCCTGCAGGCGGGCGTCCTCCGTCACGACGGTGCCGGTGATCTCCTCGGCCGTGATGGCGATCGCCTCGGCGTGGGGCAGGATCGGCCGGTCCAGGGTCTCGGCCACCATGGCCGGGACCACACCGGAGCTGCCGTCCGTCGAGAGGTTGCCGGCCAGGACCACGTCCGCCCCGATCCGCTCCACCGCCGCCGCGAGCACGCGGGCCGTCTGCCACGCGTCGGACCACGCGAGGGCCTCGTCGGTGACGTGCACTGCGGCGTCGGCACCCATGGCCAGCATCTTGCGCAGCGTCTTGGTGGCGTCCGCCGGGCCCATGGTCACGGCCACGATCTCGGCGTCCCCGCCGGCGTCGCGGTGGCCCAGGGCCACCTCCATGACGCGCTCGTTGATCTCGTCCGGCACGGGCTCGGCGGCACCGTCACGGACCACCATGCCGGTGTCCATGTCCAGGGTGCGGTCCTGCCAGGTGTCCGGGACCTGCTTGGCCAGAACGGCGATCTTCACGCGCGACTCCTCCTCGAATCGATGGCCGCGGCGCCGGGTGTGGTGGCGGTGCGGCCAGGCCGGTCTTCCCAGGCTACCGGCGCGGCTCGCCCCTGCCCACGCCGGGGACGGGTCCGCTCTGCGCCCTCGGCGGACAAGCACCCCTGGGCTAGCCTGAGGCACCATGCACGCCTCGGACGCCGCCACGCCCGCTCCGGCCCGGGCCGCCGCCTCGCTGCTGCTGCTCCGGGACGGGGTCGCCGGTCTCGAGGTCTTCCACGTGCGGCGCGCGGCCACCATGGCCTTCAGCGCGCACGCCACCGCGTTCCCCGGCGGGCGGGTGGACCCCGCCGACGACGCCGCCCTCGCCCCCGCCGTCACGGGCGCCCCCGGCGCGGCGGACCTCGACGCGTGGGCCCGTCGCCTCGGCCTCGCGGACCGCCCGGTCGAGACCCAGGCCGAGGACGAGCCGGCGACGGTGGCGGCCCGGTTCCTGGCCGCCGTCGTCCGAGAGACCTTCGAGGAGACCGGAGTGCTGCTGGCCCGCAGCGCCGACGGCGCCCCCGCCGGCGCGGAGACGGCCGCCGCGCTGGCGCCGCGGCGGGCGGCGGTGGAGCGGCACGAGCAGGACTTCGTGGCACTGCTCGCCGAGCACGGCCTGGTCCCCGACGCCTCGGGCCTGCGGGCGTGGCAGCGCTGGATCACGCCGATCAGCGTGCCCCGCCGGTACGACACGGCGTTCTTCCTGGTGGCCGTGCCCGAGGGCCAGGAGCCGGACCGACTGACCACGGAGGCGACGGAGCACGGCTGGGCCACGCCCGCGGCGCTGATCGAGGCGTTCCGCGCCGGGGAGGTCAACCTCATGACGCCCACGTGGGCGCAGCTGCGGGCCCTGCGGGACGTCGGGTCCGTGGCCGAGGCCCTCGAGGCCGGCGCGGCGGACACCCCGATCCCCGTGGTCCAGCTGGTGCCGGACCGCTCCCCCGACGAGCGCGGGGACGAGTTCGCCCACGCGGACGAGTACCTCGCCGACCAGTGGTCCTTCCGGGCGCACGCACGTGTGGTCGAGACCCCGGACAACATCCTCTGACCAGGGGCGATGCCGGACGGAGAGGGCTTCGCCGGCCATCGTGGCGCCCTCCTGGGCGCGTCCGTCCGCGACCCCTACGCTTGACCCGGGCGCGATCCGCCCCGACCCCCGGCCGGCACGCCGCCCCGGACACCGCCACACCGCGCCGCACCCGGGGCGCAGAAGGGAGCCCTCCGTGGCACTGAGCATCCTGGACCTGTTCTCCATCGGCATCGGCCCGTCCTCGTCCCACACCGTGGGACCCATGCGCGCGGCGCGCCGCTTCACGTACGTCCTCGAGCGTGAGGGCCTCCTGGAGTCCACCGCCCGCATCAAGGGCGAGCTCTTCGGCTCCCTCTCCGCCACCGGCGTGGGCCACGGCTCGGACATGGCCGTGATCCTGGGCCTGTGCGGCCACGACCCGGAGACCATCGACCCCGACGCGGCCGCGCCGCAGGTCACCCGCTGCGTCGAGGAGCGCACGCTGCCGCTGGCGGGGGTGCGCCAGATCCCCTTCGACCGCCCCAAGGACCTCGTCCTGCACATGCGCAGGAGCCTGCCGGGGCACCCCAACGGCATACGCTTCACCGCGTTCGACGCCGCCGGTGAGGTCCTGGTGACCCGCGAGTACTACTCGGTGGGCGGCGGCTTCGTGGTCACCGACGAGGAGCTGAACGCGGAGCTGGACGAGACCCAGGACGTCACCCGCCATGGCGAGGACCCCGAACCCCACCCCTTCTCCACCGGCGTCGAGCTGCTCTCCCAGTGCGAGATCCACGGCAAGTCCATCGCGGACGTGATGCGGGCCAACGAGGCCTCCCGCGGCGACCTCGCGGAGATCGAGGCGAAGGTCCTGGAGATCTGGGACGTCATGCAGCAGTGCGTGGACAACGGCCTGCGCCGCACCGAGCCGATCCTGCCGGGAGGGCTCAAGGTGAAGCGCCGCGCCCCCGGCCTGCACGCGCAGCTGGCGCAGAAGGGGAAGGACGGCAAGGACAAGGACCCCATGTGGGCCATGGAGTGGGTCAACCTCTTCGCTCTCGCGGTGAACGAGGAGAACGCCTCCTTCGGCCGCATCGTCACGGCCCCCACCAACGGCGCCGCCGGCATCATCCCGGCCGTCCTCCACTACTACGACCGCTTCGTGCTGGCCGAGGACACCCCGGACGAGGAGCGCCGCACGAAGATCCTGGACTTCCTGTTCACGGCTGCGGCCATCGGCATCCTCTACAAGCGCAACGCGTCCATCTCGGGTGCCGAGGTCGGCTGCCAGGGCGAGGTCGGCTCGGCCTGCTCGATGGCGGCCGGCGCCCTGTGCGCCGTCCTCGGCGGAACCCCGCTGCAGGTGGAGAACGCCGCGGAGATCGGGATCGAGCACAACCTCGGCCTGACCTGCGATCCCGTCGGCGGCCTGGTGCAGGTCCCCTGCATCGAGCGCAACGCGATCGCCTCCGTGAAGGCCATCAACGCGGCCCGCCTGGCCCTGGTCGGCGACGGCGACCACCGCGTCACCCTCGACCAGGCCATCCGGACGATGCGCGACACCGGCGCGGACATGAAGTCCAAGTACAAGGAGACCTCGCGCGGCGGCCTCGCCGTGAACGTCCCCGCGTGCTGAGCCGCAGCCGAGGGGCGGGGCCCGGTCGGGACGGGGCACGGCCCCGCGACCGGGGCCCTGCCCTCCGATAGGCTGGTCGGGATCCCCACCCGACGTCTCCGAGAGGAACACCCGTGGCCACACATCCCGTCGACGCGACCCTGGAGGCCGCGAAGATCGATCCGGAGGAGCGCACCGAGCGCCTGAAGGGCGTCAAGCTGGACGGCGCCGGCTGGAAGTACGCGGCGACCCGGGCGTTCAAGGAGTTCCTGAACGACGGCGGCACGGACCTCGCCGCGAAGCTCACGTACTTCATGGTGCTCTCGCTGGCACCGGCCCTGCTGGCCGTGTTCTCCATCCTCACGCTCGTGCTGGCCTCGAACCGCTCGGCGGTCGACGACCTGGTCACCCAGCTGACCACCATGGTCCCGTCCGACTACCAGTCGGTGGTGCAGAGCGTGGTGGAGAACCTGATGCAGCAGTCCACGGGCGGCATCATCGCCCTGGTGATCGGCATCCTGACCGCGGTGTGGTCCGCCTCCGCCTACGTGAAGGCCTTCAACCGGGCCTCGAACCAGGTGTACAACTTCGCCGAGGGCCGCGGCTTCGTCCGTCTGCTCCTGAGCAACCTGCTCACCACCGTGGTGATGCTGCTGGGCATTGTGCTGGTGCTGATCTCCCTGGCGCTCAACCGCTCGCTCGTCGACGGCCTGCTCGCCCCGATCGCGCAGCCGCTGGGCCTGACCTCCGCAGTGAACTTCCTCTCGGACACGTTCCTGCCCATCTGGGCGTGGGTGAAGTGGCCGGTGGTGATCCTCCTGGTGCTCGTGCTGATCGCCACCCTGTACTACATGACCCCGAACGTGAAGAAGCCCAGCTTCCGGATGTTCGGCCCGGGCAACATCTTCGCCCTCGTGGGCATGGTGCTGGCCTCGGTGGGCCTGTACTTCTACTTCACGACGCTGGCCGGCTACTCGGCCTACGGCGCGATCGGCGGCGTCATGGCCCTGCTCTTCGCGCTGTGGATCTTCAACATCGTCCTGCTGCTGGGCCTCGAGCTGGACACGGAGGTGGAGCGCGCCAAGCAGCTCATCGCCGGCATGCCCGCCGAGGAGGCCGTGAAGCTGCCCCCGAAGGACGCCGACGCCCTCGTGAAGAAGGCGGAGAAGCAGGAGGAGCTCGAGCAGAAGGGCTACGAGCTGCGCGCCACGCACGACGACGGCACCTCCGGCTCCGCGAAGGGCCCCCGCGACGGCGTCGCCCACGCCGCCGAGAAGGACTGACCTGCGCGCGGCGTCTGCGCTGCCGGTATGACGACGCCGGACCCTCCCCGATCGGGGAGGGTCCGGCGTCGTTCCGGGCGGCGGGGCCTCAGCCCTTGGCGGCCACGGCCCCGTCGGCCACGGCGGCCGCCGCGGAGGAGTAGCAGCGCTTCGCGCCGGTGTCGTCGTACGACCGGCCGCCGGGGAGGTGGTACTTGCCGGAGCCGCTGACCTTCACCGGGTAGCCGTCCGGGCAGACGCCGCCGGAGCCGGACACCGGGCCGCCCGCGCCGCCGGCGGCGGACGGGGCGTCGTCGGACTCCTCGCCGGAGCCGGTGCCGCCGCCCGACGAGGACGAGCCCTGCTCGTCGCAGTACACGAAGGTCTCGCCGCCGGGCGCGTAGCACCGGTTGGGCGCCTTCTGCGAGGTGCTGCCCGAGGAGGAGGAGTCGTCGTCCGACGAGGACTCGGACTCCTCCGCGGCCTCGCGGGCCGCCCGTTCCTCCGCCGCCTCGCGCTCGGCGCGCTCCTCGGCCTCCCGCTCAGCCGCGGCCTCCTGCTCCGCTCGCTCCGCGGCGGCGCGCTCCCGAGCCTTCTCCTCTGCCCGCTTCGCCGCAGCCTCCTGCTCCGCTCGCTCCGCGGCGGCGCGCTCCCGAGCCGCCTCCTTCTCGGCCCGCTCCTGCGCCGCCCGCTGCTCGGCCTCGGCCGCCTCGCGCTCAGCCCGCTCCTGCGCGGCAGACGCCTCCTGCTGCAGTCGCGTCCGCGCCTCCCGGAGCCGGGTGACGTGGGCGTCCGAGCCCGCGTACCGGCTCAACGTGTCCTTCACCCGGGGAAGGTCCGACGCATAGGCCACGCCCATCCACGCGTGGTCCGCCTCGGCGGACGCGCGCACCGCCCCCTCGACCAGGTCCACGGCTGACGCGGTGGCCTGCGCCGAGGCGATCATCCCGCCGAGGGCCGCGAGGTCGGCGACGGGCGCGGGGTCCACCGGCGGCTGCTCCCCCAGGTTCCCCGGATCGGCGAGCACGCGGAGGGAGCACGCGAGGTCAGTCTGGTGCAGTCCGGCCCCCGCACGCTCCGCCTGCTCCCACGCCGCCAGCACCTCCGGGTAGAACCGCCGATTGGGCTCGAAGACCACCGGCGCGCCCAACCCGGCCCGGGCGATCTCCGCATTGACGAGCTCGCCCCCCTCGAAGACGCCGGCCAGGGTGCGACCGTAGGGGTCGATGCGTTCCTCGTCGTACCGGAGCACCACCTCGTCCCCCGGCTCGAGGAGCGACTCGAGCAGCATCGTGGCCTCCGGACCGAGGCACTGGACGGCCTTGTTGGGGTGCTTGGTCTCAGGGGTGTCGATGTTCAGCAGGCGTACACGAACGCGGTCACCGCTGAGCCGCACGTCCACCGTGTCGCCATCGATCACGCGGTCCACCGTGGCGCGGTCGCCCTCCACTGCGGGAGAGGCCGAGGCCCGGGGGGAGCCCACGGCGGCGGCCGCGGAGGAGGACGGGACGGTGGACGACGGCTCCGTCGGAGCCGGATCGGCGGTGGCGGTGCAGCCGGTCAGGACGAGACCGGCCAGGGACGCACCGGCGACAGCGGTGCGCAGGGAGGGGCGGAGGGACACTCTGACTCCTGGGTCGGGGAACGGGCACACGAAAGGGGCCCCACCGCAGGGCGGGGCCCCCTCCCGGAGAGCATCCTCGCACCGAGTCCGCTCAGCTCCGAATCAGGCGATGCTCGGGTTTTTCTGCCGTGGGCGTCGGGTCAACGGATCCCGTCCACCGGATCGTCTCCGCCGTCGAGCGCGTCCAGCACCAGGTCGCGGGCCTCGCCCGTGGCGGAGCGGCGGGACAGCAGCAGCGCGGCCAGCCAGCACAGCATCACGACGCCGGCGCAGCCCCACGCGGTGAGGGCCACGCCGCCGGACTGCAGACCGGTGCCGTCGGTGCGGCCGACACCCACCCAGACCAGGCCCCAGGCCAGGGCGGCGGCGGGGGCGAAGCGGCCGCCGTCGTACACGGCGGTGAAGGCGGCGACCACGGTGGCCACCACGATCATGATCAGCGCCCACGTGGTGGGCAGCAGCGGGGCACCGAACCAGCCGAGGGAGCCCAGCCAGGCGGCCACGTTGGTCACGGCGGCGATCGTGACCCAGCCCAGGTGCAGGCCCTGCACGCCGTCCAAGAGGACCCGCTCGGCCCAGCCGCGCGCGCGTCCGGTCTCGAGCAGCACGAGGATCCGGCACAGGCTGGCCAGGAGCAGGAGGATCACCAGGACGCTCAGGCCCAGGGCGCCGAGCTGGACGGTCCAGATCCACGCCGCGTTCAGCAGCAGGGAGGCCAGGATCCAGGGGCGCAGGCGGTCGTGCCGCCGGGACTGGGCGGACGGGAGGAACTGCCACACCGCGTACGCCAGCACACCCGTGTAGATCACGGACCAGATGCTGAACGCGGGGGACGCCGGCGCGATCCACGTGCCGTCCTCGGACAGCCAGCCGCCCGCCGCCTCCTGGATGGGGGTGCCGCCGAGCACGCCCGAGCCCACGAACGCCGTGACGATCGCGAACAGGACGACCAGCAGGGTGGCGACCTGCCCGCCGCGCGAGGCCAGGCCGCGGCCCGAGCTGGGCTCGGCGTGAGGGGTGGTCGGAGCCGGGCCCTGCGGGCCGACGTCGATGGCGGTGCTCATGGGTCCTCCCGGACGGGGTCGAGGCGATCCGCCCCAGCGGGCGGGCGGCAGGGCGGCGAGTCTGCTGGTCAGCGTAGCGGCCCGCCCCCTTACCCTGGGAGCATGACCCCCGCACCCCTCGGACTCCTGCTCGACGTCGACGGCCCCTTGGCCTCCACCGAGACCCGCCGCGTCCCCGACGAGGTCCTCGACCGCCTGGCCGCCCTCGGCCGGCGTGGGATCCCCGTGGGGTTCAACACGGGCCGCTCGGTCGAGTTCCTCCTGCGCAACGTCGTCGAGCCGCTGCGCGCGGCCGGAGGCCTCGACGACGCCCCGTTCTACGGGATCTGCGAGAAGGGCGCGGTGTGGTTCCCGTTCGCCGCGGTGCCCGCGGGGGAGGTCCCGCCCGTGGACGACCGTGACCAGGTGCCGGGCTGGCTCCGCCGGGACGAGGACATGGTGATCGAACCGGATCTGGCGCGGGCGATCGTGCAGGCCAACGACGATCACGCCCGGCACCTGCAGCCGGAGGACCGCACGAAGCTCGCCATGGTCTCCTTCGAGATGGAGGTGGACGCGGACCGCGAGGAGTACGAGCCGGCGCGCGACGCCGCCGCGCACGCGATCGAGGAGATGCTCGCCGAGCGCGGGGAGGACGGGCGGATCCGCGTGGACCCCACCGTCATCTCCGTGGACGTGGAGCACGTCCGCTCCGGCAAGGACCTCGGCCTCGAGCGGTGCCGCGCGCTGATGGCGGAGGCCGGCGTCGCCTTCCCGGACCGCTGGTTCACGGCCGGCGACTCCCGGACGGACTACGCCATGGCGGACGCCCTCCACGATCAGGGCGCGCAGGTGGCCCACGTGGACGTGCGCCCCGCGGACGGCGTCCCGGAGAGGCCCTATCCGGTGATCACCGCCGAGGACCTCGCCGAGCGCGGCTTCGGTGACGCCGACGACGTCCACGAGCGGGTGGGCGCCTCGCTGCTGGCCTGGGTCCTGGCCTCCCTCGACGGCGACGGCGACGCGCTCCGCAACTGACGCGTCACCGGACGTCACGGGACTCAACCCGGCGACGCGGGAAGTGGCGGCACGGCGGCTCCACGGGTCGACTGGGGGCATGACCACCCCGACCCCCGTCCTCGACGTCCCCGTGCTGGACGTCTCCGCGCTACGCCGTCCGGACGGCTCCTTCGACCCGGACTTCCTCGACCGCCTGCGCCACGCCGCCCACCACGTGGGCTTCTTCCAGATCGTCGGCTACGGGGCCCAGCCGGGCCAGGTGGACGAGCTGTTCCGTGTGACGGCGGAGTTCTTCGCCCGTCCCGAGGAGGAGAAGCGGGCCCTGCACAACCAGGAGTCCCCGCACTGGCGCGGCTGGTCGGCGATCGCCGCGGAGCGCACGCAGGGCCGCCCGGACTCCCGCGAGCAGATCGACTTCGCCCCGGACCGCGCGCCGGTCCCCCCGGAGCGGATCCGCGAGGGCCAGGAGTACTGGCACCTGCAGGGCCGCAACCGCTGGCCGGCGGACATGCCGGAGCTCGAGCGGGCCGCCATGGCCTGGGCCGCGCTCATGGACCACGTGGGCGAGGAGCTGCTCCGCGCCCTCTGCGTGGCGATCGGCCTGCGGGAGGACCACTTCGCGGACGCGTTCGACGGCGACCGGGCCTGGATGGCCAAGCTCGCCCACTACGTGGGAGGGGTGGCCGAGGCCGGCGCCCAGGGGGTGGGCTCGCACGCGGACTACGGCTTCATCACGCTGCTGCTGCAGGACGAGGTCGGCGGCCTGGAGGTGCGCCCCCACGGCCAGGACGCGTGGCTCCCGGTGGAGCCGATCCCGGGCGCGCTCGTGGTGAACCTGGGCGAGATGCTCGAGGTGGCCACGGACGGGTACCTCATGGCCACCATCCACCGCGTGCAGTCGCCGCCGGAGGGTGTGGACCGCTACTCGGTGCCGTTCTTCCACTCCCCGCGTCTGGACGCCGTGATCGAGCCGGTGGAGCTGCCCGCGGCGTACGCCGCCCGGGCCCGCGGCGCCTCCGACGACCCGGACAACCCGATGCTCGCCTCCTTCGGCGCCAACATGCTCAAGGGCTTCGCGCGGGCGCACCCGCGCGTCACCGAGCGCTTCCACCCGGAGCTGCTGGTCGACTGAGCCGGTCCCTGCCGCGCCGCCCCGCACACGCCGACGGCGCCCCTCACCGCGAGGTGGGGGGCGCCGTCGCCGTTCGGTGGGCCGTGCCCGGATCAGGCGCGGTGCGAGCCGCCGTCCCGGTGCACGTCCGTGGAGAGGGAGCCGGTCTCCGCGGCGGCGGCCTCGGCGTGGACCTCGGCGCCGGTCATGCCCTGCCGGGCGAAGCCGTCGGCGCGCAGCTCCCAGAACTCCGCGTTGCGGATGCCCACGGTGCGCGGGTCGAACTGCGGGTCCAGGCCCCGCTTCTTCTGGGCCTGGTAGTCCTTCAGGGCCTTGAGGGCAGGACCCTGGACGATCAGGATGCCCACGATGTTCAGCCACGCCATGGCGCCCACGCCGATGTCGCCGAGGCCCCAGGCCGCACCGGTGGTGGTGACGGCGCCGTAGGCGACCGAGACCAGGATCAGGCCCTGGAGGGCGCGGAGAGCGGCGCGGCGCAGCGTGGTGTTGTGGATCCCGCGCACCAGGTAGGAGAGGTTGACCTCGGCCATGTAGTAGTAGGCCACGATCGTGGTGAAGGCGAAGAACGCCAGCGCCACGGCCACGAAGGTCGGACCGAAGCCGGTGAACACGGTGTCGAAGCCGTTCTGCACGAAGGTCGGGCCCACGCGCACGTCCGTGCCGAGGTTGCCCTCGAAGAGCACCGGCGTGTCGGTCGACCCGCCCTCGTACACGCGGTACATGCCGGTGGACAGCACGATGAACGCGGTGGCGGAGCAGACGAACAGGGTGTCGATGTAGACGGCGAACGCCTGGGCGTAGCCCTGCTTGGCCGGGTGGGAGACCTCGGCGGCGGCGGCGGCGTGGGGGCCGGTGCCCTGGCCCGCCTCGTTGGAGTAGATGCCGCGCTTCACACCCATCTGGACGGCGAGGCCCAGGATGGCGCCGAACACGGAGTGCATGCCGAACGCGCTCGAGAAGATCAGGCCGAAGACCTCGGGGATCTGCCGGAAGTTCACGAAGAACACGACCAGCGCGAGGATGATGTAGAGGACGGCCATGACCGGCACCACGATCACCGCGAAGGTGGCGATGCGCTTCACGCCGCCGATCACGATGAACGCCAGCAGGATGACGGCGCCCACGGCGACGCCCCACGTTGGGAAGCCCCAGGCCTCCTCCATGGACACGGCCATGCCGTTGGCCTGCACGCCCGGCAGGAAGAAGCTCATGGCGAAGACGGTGACGATCGCGAAGACGATCGCGTACACCTTCATGAACCCGGCGGCGCCGGTGTGGCGGTAGGCCTTCTCGAAGTAGTAGGCCGGGCCGCCGCGGTACTCGCCGGTGTCCTTGTCCTTCTCCTTGTAGATCTGGCCGAGGGTGCACTCGATGAAGGAGGTGGCCGCGCCCAGGAAGGCGACGGTCCACATCCAGAACACGGCACCCGGGCCGCCGAACGCGATGGCCGTGGCCACGCCGCCGATGTTGCCCATGCCGACGCGGCCGGCGAGGGACATCATCAGGGACTGGAAGGAGGAGGTGCCGTCGGGCGACTTCTCGCCGTTCTTCAGCTGGGCCAGCATGTCGGGGATGCCGCGGACCTGCAGAAGCCCGGTGCGGAGGGTGAAGTACAGGCCGGCGAGCAGGCACAGCCCCACGAGGGGCAGCGACCAGATGTACTCGTTGGCCAGACCGATCAGGTCTTCGAAGGTCATGAGGTCTCCAGAGCGAGGATGAGGATGACACGGCCGGGCGGTGCGGGACCCCGGCGACTGGTGGAACAGTACCCGCGGTGGTGACCCCTGTCACCTTGGCGGGTGACCCGCGCCTCGCCGGCCTGTCCGCCCTGGGGGACCGCCCGGCCCTCCTGCGGGCACCTCCGGCCCCGCGCGCACCTCCCCCCGGACACGAGGAAGCCCCGGGACCGAACCGGTCCCGGGGCTTCGTGCTCCGCGGAGGATGGGGGATTCTCCCTTATTGCCTGTCTGACATGGAAAGTTGCCGGAACACCGCCGCGCATGACAGATATGTGACAGTTCTGGCCCGCCATGGCCCCGCCGCGCCCCGGGGGTGCGCCCGCGGAGCATTGGGGCCGTCCCAGCCCCACCCGTGCGCTAATCATGCACCTCCGGGACCGCCAGCCTGCCACCCGCCAGCCCGGCCATGTTGTCCCGGCCCATGAGTCGTCCCATTTGATGGGCCCCCGAGTTGCTGCCCTTGCCGAGCGCCCTACCTACCCCATCTCAGCCCGGCTACTGTCCCACCATGAGCGACGACACACCGCCCACCAACGAAACCCCTGAGCTGCCACCGACTTTGCCCTTTGACGACTTTGCGCAGAAGATCTACCTAGAAGAAATCCAGCGGCACAGCATGCGGGGTATACGCGCTGCGCGCCGGCTGGGCAAGGCTGTGGGCATTTTGATGCAACTACACAGCCCCGGAGGTCCGGTGCTTACTGCGGACGAGCAGGAGGGCACCCACCAATATGCGTTCGATAACGCCGAGACTCTGGTCAGCGAGGCAGCGATGGTTGCCCAGTTGCTCTGGCCGGACACTCGGAAGGGGCCTGGAGAAACAAGAGAGGCCTGCAAGCGCAGAAAGGCCTACGCCAATGAGCGCGGATCGAAACTACGTCAGATTCTCGACGTTAGGAACGACAGTCCCATCAACGCGAAAGCGCTGCGCAATAGTATTCAACATTTTGATGAGAGGCTCGACGCGGTCACGATGGACCTGCCGCGAATCATTCTTCGCGACAACATAGGGCCGATCAACATGATTAGCGGCATGGAGGGTTTAGAAAATATGCACCTACATCACTTCAACCCTGAGGATGGTCGCTACACGATCCTTGGCGACTCAGCTTCTCTGCCAGACGTTGCCCAGGAACTTCAGACAATTCTCCAGCGGATTGAGACGGCTTTCCGCGAGCGCGGTCAATCCCTCTGATTTTTAACCCCTTAGCCCGACGCGGTCCCGCTCCAGTTGGTGCGGGACCGCTGCGTCAGGAAGTAGGACGTCAGGGGTAGGGCGTCAGGGGTAGGGCGTTACGCGCTCGCGGACCACTCTCCCATGCCCAGCTGTTCGGGCGTCGGGAGGTCCAAGGCGTAGAGGGCCAGGGCCTCCCGTCCGGTGTCCGAGCTGTCCGGTGCGTCGTGCTCGGCGTGGTGTGCGGGGTGCCGCTGTCCCTGCCCTTCCTGATGTGTCTCCTGAAGTGTCTCCTTGGGGGGACTCTGGCAGTCCCCCAGCGCGGGACTCTGGGAGTCCCGCATTCCGGACTCCGGGAGTCCTCCATTGGCCGGGCTAGGCCGACTCTCCACAAGGCGGGGATCAGCGCGGGGCACGCGGGTCCAGGTGACCGCCTTCCCCTTCCCGGTCGGCTCGAATCGGTGCAGCGGGTCCACATTCAGCGCGTACTCCGCCCGGACGCGCGGCCGCGCCTGTCCGCTGGAGGTGATGAGGCCCTTCCTGCCCAGCTTGGTCACGACGCGCTGCGTCTGCCGGCGCACGGACTCATGCTCAGCCCCGGGCGTCCGGTAACCCAGGGCCTCGGCGATGTCCTCCCAGCCGCCGTAATACAGCGGGGGTGCCCCATCATCCCGGGCGGTCAGGGCCATGCGTACGGCCGCGTTCATCTCCAGCGGGGTCAGGTGTAGGGACCACTCGGCATAGAGGGTCAGGGCCAATCGTGCGCCCATGCGTCAGCACCTCCCCGCGGCCGGGCCGCCGCCGTAGCCGCGAGCGCGCAGGTCCGCGGCGGCCGCCCGGTAGTCCCCGGCGTAGTGCAACAGCGCGTGGGCCTGGAACTTGCTGTAGGGCTGGCCCGGCTCGAACGGGGCCGCGGACGTGCTGAACACGAACAGCCGGTCCGCGCCGGCGGCGTGGCCCGTGGTGGCCGAGTGGCCCAGGGACCGCTTGCCGGGGCGAGACCATCGGCGCTCGCGGCCGTGCGTGCTGAACAGCTGCCAGCCGACGGGGATCAGAATGTCCCCCCAGTCAGCCCGGGCGTTGAAGTCGTCCCCGGGGCGCAGCTGGCCCGCGGGCGCGGGGCGGACGCTCGCGGGCGTCCGGGGCACCTCGGCCGGGCGGGGGCGGTGCGCGTCCAGGACGGTGCGGAACAACGCATGGACGATGCCCCGCTCCCGTTCGGTGAGCGTGGGCGCGGTGCCGGGGCCGCCGGTCATGCGTTCCCAGGGGCGGCCGGAGGGGTGCGCGGTGCCGCCGGTTGGCGCGAGGATCACCTGTCCGCCGGTGCCGCGCGTCTCGGCGATCAGTCCGCCGCCCTCAGCCCGGGCTAGGACGGTGTTCCCCGGCACGGGGACGCCGGTCACGCGGTAGAGAAGGTGCCAGCCGCCGGAGGGCGAGAGTTCGGCCCAGCCGTTCAGCCGGCGCAGCAGGGGCAGGTGTCCGCCGGCCTCGGCGGTGGCGTACACCTCGGCCAGCCGGTGTGCGTGGGGGCCTTCGATCTCCAGCAGCTCCAGCCCGCCGGAGAGTTCGCCCGTGGCGACGCCCAGGGCGGCGTAGCGGGGCCGGGGGCCGGCGAACCATGCGGCCAGGTCCGCGGGCGTCGTGCGGCGGCGCTGCCAGGCCTTCAGGGCCGGAGCCTTCGAGCCGTTGCAACGAACGGGGATCACGTTCAGGCCGGCCCGGTGCAGCTCACGCGCGGCGGGGTACAGGCTGACCGGCCCGGGTACGCTGGCGAGGTCGTCCGCATTCGACATCAGCGCCGCCCTGGTTCCCACGCCGGGGCGGCGTTCGTTGTGGAGCGTGTTCACCGGGCAGCACCTCCCCTGCCGCGAGCGCTCGCGGCAGGTCGGGCCGTGCAGGGGCCCTGGGGGCGGCTCTCGCACTCGCGGGGCCGGCCGGAGTGCTGGCAGGCGTCCGGGCGGTTCATCGGGCGTCCTCGTCGCGCAGGGCGGCCAGGGAGGTCACGGGTTCCCGGGCGGCGAGGATGTCCGCGGGGTCGATCCGGATCAGGCGGGGGCCGTAGCGGTAGGCCTTCAGGTCACCGGCGGCAATCATGCGGCGCACGGTGTTGGGCGAGACGTTAAGCCGTTTGGCGGTCTCGGCGATGGTGAGCTGATTCGACAGCGCAGCGGGCATTCGGGGGCCTCTTTCGGACGCAAAGAATCCCGGTCCGTCCGGATGGGAGACCGTTGCGTCCGGAGTGCTGCGCGACCCGGCGGCGTGGGGCACACGTTAGCACCTATGGCCCCTAGGGCGTGTCTGAGAATGGATCCAGGGGGCCAGCTGACACCCTGGGGACATGTCCCGCTTCCAGATGCTCTCCGATGCTCAGTGGACGCTGATCGCCCCGATGCTCCCAGCCCGCACGGGCCGACAGGGCCGACCCTTCGCCGATGCCCGCACGATGGTCGAGGCCATCATCTACCGGTACAGGTGCGGGATTCCGTGGCGTGATCTGCCCGAGGTCTACAGTCCCTGGCAGACCGTGTGGACCTGGCATCGGCGCATGGCCGAAGAGGGCACCTGGGACACGGTGTTGGCGACCCTCACAGCGGCTGCTGACGCTGAAGGCCTTATCGACTGGTCGGTGGCGGTGGACTCCACGATCGCCCGCGCCCACCAGCACGCGACGAACATCACCCGCCTCACAGGGGGCTGGATCGAACTACAGGAATCTGCGTGAAGAGCCCGCCGATCACGGTATCGGGCGCTCACGGGGCGGGTTGAGCACGAAGATCCACCAGCTCGTCGACGGTGCAGGGCTGCCACTGGTCAGCCTGATCACCCCCGGCCAGGCAGGGGACTCGCCCATGCTGCTGCCGCTGCTGGAACAGCTGCGTGTGACCCGGCCGGCAGGCCGGCCCCGGACCCGCCCCGAGGCCGTGCTGGGCGACAAGGCCTACTCATCCAGGGCGATCCGCACCCACCTGCGCTCCCGCCGGATCAGGGCCGTCATCCCCGAGCCTGCAGATCAGCGAGGCCACCGCAGACGCCGCGGCCCCCGCGGCGGGCGCCCCGTCGGCCTCGACGCGGACGCCTACAAGGGCCGCAACGTCATCGAGCGCCAGTACGCGCACCTGAAGCAATGGCGGGGCCTGGCGACCCGGTACGACAAGTACGCGATCGTCTACCGGGCCGCCGTGGTGTTGAACGCTGTGCTCGCGTGGTCCAAACGATTGTCAGACATGCCCTAGCTCTCGTTCCGTCTTCGGGAGAGGCTGGCGAGATACTCGTTGTAAGAGTCGAGTTCGGCGTCCTCGGCTTTCTGTCGCTGTCTCGAGGTGCGCACGTCGCGGGCTCGCCAGCGGGACAGGCAGACGATGAGCACTACGAACATCGGCAGCTCCGCGTAGGTCCATACCAGCGTGCCGGCGATCGCCTGGTCGATGACGGGGTCATGGCTGCCTGTGGGGGTGGCGTATGCGCTGAACAGCGGTGTGGCGGTACGGAGCAGGATCAGGCCGAAAATGGCGTGGATCTGGATCTCGACGGCGATATCGACGAATCGTGCGGCGAAGGAGGGTTGGCGCGGTAGCGGATCGGAGGACCATAGCGGTGTTGCCGAGACGATGCCGAGGACGAGGATGACGAAGAGCAAGGCGTCCTGGCCGAAGGGGATGCGCATGATGACGCTGATCGCGTCGGTCAGGTAGAGGACCGGGTACAGCAGTATCGCAATGACGATGGCGACCACAGGGTGCAGTGCGGCGCTCCAGAATCGTGAGCGCAGTCCCCCGTGCGCGGCACGGAGCACGAGACGCCCGAGGCCGGTGTGCGGTGTGCTGCGCAGGAGCAGCAGCCCGGGTGACCCTGCGATGAGGAGCGGCGGAACGACGGTCAGCAGGGTGATCTGCTGGAACACCAGCGCTGTGATGGATTCCGTCGCGAGACGGTTCACACCGAACATCGTGATAGCGAAGATCAGGGCGCACCCGATCAGGAACGATGCTGTGCGGGCGATCGCCCAACGGCGCCTGTTTCGCCACATCCAGATCGCTCCTCGCAGATACAGTGCCGCGAACAGCAGAGCGGCGATGCCGACGGGTGAGCCGGTGAGGGGTTCGAACGTGACCCACTGGTCGATCGGCGGCATAGCGAATTTCCCTTCATCGAGGCGATCAAACGTCGGCGACTTCGGCCGCGGTGGTGGTGCCGGAGCGGGGTCAGGTGAGGCCGGAGTAGGAGTGGGGGCCTTGGCCCTTGATCGTGGACACGGTGTCGGTTCGGTTATGCCGCTTCCGCAAGCGTAGCGGAGCGTGCGGCTTCGTAGGCGTTCGGGCTGATGTTGCCGATCGCGGAGTGGCGCCGGCGAGTGTTGTAGCGGTTCGCCCACCGGAACACGGCCCGGTAGGCGGTGGCCTGGTCCGGGTGTCGCGCGTCAGACTTAGTGGCAGGGCCGTTATGTAGGTCCTGAAGGAGAGTCAGACATGGGTAGACCACCTTCGATTCCGGCGGAGAAGAAGACCCGGATAGTGCTGAGCGTGCTGGCCGGCGAGATGTCCATCGCCGAAGCGGCACGCAAGGAGAAAGTCAGTGAGCAGTCCATCGGACGGTGGAAGGCCGAGTTCCTGGAAGCCGGCAAGACCGCCCTGGTGGCCGGCAGGTCCGGACCATCCTCCCGAGAGGAACAGCTGGAGGCCGAGGTCGCCGAGCTGACCCAGGCCTTGGGCGAGGCACACCTGGAAGCCAGGGTGTGGAAGAAGTCCGCGGAGGGCCGGCTGGGCCCTTCGAGGACCTCGAGGTGATCCGCGTGGAAGCGGGCATGTCGACCGCGAGGTTCTGCCAGCTCTTCGACATGCCCGAGCGGACCTGGCGCCGCTGGCAGGCCAAGGCCCGCACCGGGACGGCGGTGAAGGGACCATGGCCGCAACCGGGACGGCAGGCCGCCAGGGAACTGGTGGTCAAGCACGCGCTGGCCCATCCGGCGTGGGGGCATCGGAAGATCTGGGCAATGGTCCGCCACGACGGGCATGTGGTTTCCGAGGCGACCGTGCTGCGGATCCTGCGCGACGAAGGGCTGATTCTGCCCGCGCAGTACCAACGGGAGCGACGGAAGCTGGCCGAGCGGCGCAAGGCCGCGTTCGCCACCAAGCCCTCAGGCCCGAACCAAGTCTGGCAGCTGGACTTCAGTGAGTTCGAGACCACCACCGGAGGGACCTGGCGGCTGGCCGGGTGCCGGGACTACTGGTCCAAGTACGAGCACCCCTTCCACGTTTCGCCCACCGGGAACCAGCACGACGCGATCGACGCGATCGAGTTGGCCCTGGCCGACTACGAGGCCATGTTCGGTCACCCGCTGGTCGAGGCCTGCCCGGTCGATCCCGAGACCGGTGAGCTGTTGGCCGTGGTGACCATCGTGACGGACAACGGCGGGCCGTTCCGGTCCTTCCGCTTCGAGTCCTTCATCGCCGCCCACCCCGAGCTACACCACGTGCGCACCCGAGTGAAGACCCCGGGGCAGAACGGGTCCCGTGAGCGCGGCTTCGGCACGCTGAAGTACGAGCGGCTCTACCTGGACGAGATTGACGACGCGATCGTGCTGGCCGAGCGGGCCGAGGACTACCGGATCGAGTACAACGAGCTCCGGCCCCACGAGGCCGTCTCATGGAACCGGCCCAAGGAGGTGCACCTGGGCCTGGCCGACCCCACCACCCCGACATTCAAAACCAAAGAAATCCTGCCAACTACTTGACGCGGGACAGTCGTCGAGGTCGCCCGCTCGTCGTTCTACGCCTGGCTGGACTCCGCCGGGCGGCGAGCCGCGAAGGCGACAGACGACGCGGTGTTGGCGGCGCGGATCCGGGTGCTGCAAGACCCCGCTCAGGGTGGCGACCGCGCCTACGGGGCGCCCAGGATCACCGCCGACCTCAACGACGGTGTGCCCGTGGCGGAGCGGGTGAATCACAAGCGCGTCGCGCGGGTAATGCGTGAGCACCGTCTCGCGGGGATCCGGTTGCGACGACGGGTGAAGACCACGATCCCGGACCAGTCCGCCAGGCGCTTCCCCGACCTGATCGGACGGGACTTCTCCGTCGGCGACCCCGGCCGCCGCTACGTGGGCGACATCACCTACCTGCCTATCGCCGACGGCACGAACCTCTACCTCGCGTCCTGCATCGATCTCGGCTCCCGGAAGCTCGCGGGCTGGCAAGTCGCCGACCACATGCGCACCGAACTCGTCGAAGACGCCCTCCGTGCCGCGCACCACGACCGCGGGTCGCTGGTCGGCGCGATCTTCCACTCCGACCACGGCAGCGTCTACACCTCGAAGGCCTACGCCGCGCTCTGCGAGCAGCTGGGCGTGAACCAGTCCACGGGCGCGGTCGGCACGAGTGCCGACAACTCACTCGCGGAAAGCTTCAACGCCACGCTCAAGCGCGAACTCCTCGCCGGCCGGTCAGCGTTCCCGGACCAGGCCACCGCCTACCGGGCCGTGTTCCGGTGGGCGAACCGCTACAACACTCGCCGGCGCCACTCCGCGATCGGCAACATCAGCCCGAACGCCTACGAAGCCGCACGCTCCGCTACGCTTGCGGAAGCGGCATAACCGAACCGACACCGTGTCCACGATCAAGGGCCAAGGCCCCCACCCTGAGCGGGGTCTTGCAGCACCCGGATCCGCGCCGCCAACACCGCGTCGTCTGTCGCCTTCGCGGCTCGCCGCCCGGCGGAGTCCAGCCAGGCGTAGAACGACGAGCGGGCGACCTCGACGACCTCACACAACCGCTTCACGCCGTAGGCGTCCTTGTGATCCTCAACAAACTGGAAGCGGTTCACCAGTTCGTCTCCCCGGCGAAATACTTCGCCGCCTGACGGAGGATGTCCCGCTCCGTCTCGAGCTTGCGGGCCTCGGCCTGCAAGGCCGCGAGGTCGGCCTCCAACCGGAGGACCTTCGCCGCCTGCGACTCCGGTCGCCCCGTCGCCCCCGGCGGCGACGCAGCGGCAACCGTGACCCCGGAGCCGAACTTGTCGACCCACTCTTTCAGCGCACCCCGAGAGATCCCGAGATCCCCGGCGATGCCCTTGAGCGTCGAACCCGGCGTGGACTCATACAAGTCCACCGCGCGCTGCCGGAACTCGTCCGTGTAGTTCTTCCTAGCCATCCCTTGGATTCTCGCTTCCCCAGCATCGTGCTGGAATCAGCGTGTCCAAGATCAGGGGTCAAGCGCCCGGCCACCGCTCCAGCCAGCCGATCATGTACTTCCTTTCCGGGCGAGGACCTTGCCTCCATCCTCACGGAGCTGCCCGGTTGTCGCGACGTGGCGGTAGAGGGCCTGTTGGACAAGGAACCTACTGCCTGCCCTTCTCGGTTTCCCAACCTGTGTCCGGCTTTGCCGACAGCTGGGCTCCTCACGCCTCAGGTAGTGCCCGAGCGCCAGCCCTGCTTGGCGGGCGCCGATCACTAGCACGTCGGTCTCGGCCATGGTGTGGTTTCTCCTCGTTGCGGGCGCGTGGGCGGGCCGTAGTGCGGCTGGTGTGTCAGTAACCGGTGAGGGCCGGGAAGAAGGTCCAGAACACCGAGGCGGCCACGGCCACATAGGCGATGGCCACCAGGGTTCCGGCCCAGCCGGCGGAGAACCGCACCACCGCGGCGTGCGCGGGGATCACGCCGTGGGCGAGGTTGCGCACGGTGAGCAGGATGAACAGCGGGATCATCGCCGCCCACACGATCATGCAGTACAGGCACAGGATGTGGATCTCGAACAACGCCTGGGACCACAGCCAGATGGTGAACACCGTGCCGGCGGTGACCCCGGCCTGCAGGCCGGCCCAGTACCAGCGCCCGGGGCTCGCCCCGGAGAGGGTCACCATGGCGGTGGTGATGACCACGGCGAACGCCACGATGCCGATCAACGGGTTGGGGAAGCCGAACAGCTCGGACTGCCAGGTCCCCATCACCTTCCCGCAAGACACCCAGGGGTTGATGTCACAGCTGGTGATGTACCCGGCATCCTCGTACAGCTCCAGGCGTTCGAGCACCAGGATCGCCGAGGCCACCCAGCCGACCACCCCGGTGATCAACAGCACCAGGCCGAACGGACGGTGCCGGGCGACAGTCGGTATCCCCGCTACGTCGGAGGCCTGCCCGGTACCGGCAGGGCGGTCGGTGGTGGTCGTGGGGATCGTCACGGGTGAATTGGTGTCGGTGTCGGGGACACTCATGGGCCCGGTCAGTCCGTCGTGGCGGCGGCGTCGACCTCGGCGCGGAACTGCTCGAGGGTGTTCAGAGTGAGCATCTGTCCGTCCAGGAAGAAGGTCGGGGTGCCCTGCACGCCCAGCGCGGTCCCGTCGGCCACGTCGGCCTCGATGCGGTCGCGGGTGGCCGGGTCAGCCACCGCGGCATCGTAGGCGGCCATGTCCAGGCCGAGATCCTCGGCGTAACCGCGGAACACCGGGCTCCGGTCCTCAGTGGTATGGCTCCACTGCTCCTGGGTGTCGAACATCTGCTGATACATCGCCTCGTACTGTCCCTGCTGGCCGGCGGCTTCCACGGCTACGGCGGCGGTCATCGAGTTGGGATGTCCGGGCAGCGGGAAGTAGCGGTGCACAAAGGTCACCGTGTCGGCGTACTCGGCGCGCAGTTCTTCCACGACCGGGTAGGCGGCCTTGCAGCCCTCGCACTCGAAGTCCAGGAACTCCACCAGCACGGCCTGCTCGTTCGGGGCCTTGGACAGTACCCGGCTGTCTGGGCGCATCACCGGCGTGGCCTCCGAGGGGGCGCTCTGCCCGGTCCCGGAGGAGGCAGTTTGCCCGGAGCCCTGGGGGGCGGCGTCGCGGGGGCCGCTGGCGGCCACCACTCCGACGATCAGCCCGGCCAGCACCACAGCGGCCAGTACGACCCAGACGATGGTCTTGGCCTTGCGGGATGTGGTGCCCGGTGTTGACGGATCAGAGGGGGTCGGATTGCGGGTCGGTGTGCTCACGAAGGGATCCGTTTCGGTCGGTGGCGACGGCACCGTGCCGTCGGGGTGGGAATGAGCTGGGGCTGGGATGCAGAGGTGGGTCAGGGGTGGAGGGTCTCAGTGTGGGGGTGGGTGGCCGGTTCGATTTGGAAGGTGGAGTGTTCGATGGGTACTTGGAAATCCTGGGCCACGCACCGTTGCAGGTCGGTCAGCACAGTGCCCAGGTGCGCGGCGGTCAGGCAGCCGTTGTGCACGGTGACGTGCGCGGAGAGCACGGGGGTGTCGGAGTCGATGCGTGAAGCGTGCAGGTCATGGACCTCCAGCACGTGCGGCAGCTCCGATAGCCGGATGCGGACCGCCTCCAGGTCCAAGCCCTTGGGGGTGGTCTCCATGAGTACGTCGATGGTGTCGCGAAGCAGGATCAGGGCTCTGGGCACGATCAGTGCGGCGATCAACAGGGACACCACCGCATCGGCGCGATTCCAGCCGGTGGTGGCGATCACGATCGCCGAAACGATCACTGCGACCGATCCCAGGGCGTCGTTGAGTACCTCCAGGAACGCGGCCTTCATGTTCAGGTTCTCACCTCGGGAAGAGGCCAGGATCGCCAGACCGATGAGGTTGCCAGCCAAACCGATCACCCCGAACCAGAGCATCGCGGTGGATTCGACCTCGGGGGGTTCGATGAGCCGGCGTACGCCCTCCACGGCTACGAAGCCGCCCACGGCCAGCAGCACCGCGGCCTGCGCGGCCGCGGCGATGATCTCGGCGCGCTTGTACCCCCAGGTGCGCTTGTCCGTGGCCGGGCGCAGCGCCAGGGTCGTGGCGGTCAGGGCGATCAGCAACCCGGCTGAGTCAGTAAACATGTGCCCGGCGTCGGCCAGCAGGGCCAGACTGCCCGAAGCCAGCGCGCCGATGACCTCGGCGACCATGATCGTCGCGGTGATGGAGAAGACCACGGCCAGCCGGCCCCGCCGGCCCGCCGCCGGAAGAGCATGGGAATGATCGTGTCCGCTCATACCAGGGTCTCTTCCACTCGATGAATCATCAGCTGAACGTCACCATCCTGTCCGGCGATACTGAAGGCACGCTCAATGCGCACAGCAGGCGCAATCCGCCCCGCAGCCATCGCCGTCCTTCCGTTCTGGTCCCCGGCGATCAGCGCGGAGGCGGGGGTGCAGCAGGCATCCCCGCGCCAGGCCTCCACCCCTTCCTTGAGGGCGACGGCGGCGATCACCAGGGCCGCGACTGGGTCGGCCCAGGTCCAGCCCAGGGTGCTGTTGAGGACCAGGCCCACCAGCAGGACCGCCGAGAGGTAGGTGCAGATCAGGGTCTGTTTGGAGTCGGCCACCGCGGAGGCGGACCCGAGTTCGCGGCCAGTGCGCCGCTCGAACCAGGACAGGAACGGCATGATGGCCAAGCTCACGGCGGCCAGCACGATCCCCACCGTGGAATGCTCCGGTTGCCCGGCCCCGAACAGGGTGCGCACGGCGTCGACGGTGATGAAGGCGGCCAAGCCGAAGAAGGAGAAGGCGATCAGGCGCAGCGCCACCTTCTCCCGGCGGTGCGGGTCCGGGGTGGCGAACTGCCAGGCCACCGCGGCGGCGGAGAGGACCTCCACGATGGAGTCCAAGCCGAAGCCGATCAACGCGGAGGACGAGGCCACGGTGCCGGCGGCCAGGGCGATGGCCGCCTCGATCACGTTGTAGGTGATGGTTCCTGCCACGATCCAGCGGATCCGGCGGTGCAGGACCGCACGGCGGTCGTCCGTGAGGGGCTTGGAGCTCAGCGTGAGGGTGCTCATGCGCAGGTGCATCCCGCAGCGGAGCAGCAATCCGGGTCGATGGTCAGCGTCAACTCCAGCAGCTCCCCAAGGGTCTGGCCCAGCCGGGGGTCGGCCAGGGCGTACCAGACGTTGCGGCCCTCGGCGGTAGTGGTCACCAGCCCGCAGCCGCGCAGGCAGGCCAACTGGTTGGACATCACCTGCTTGGACACCCCCAGCTCCCCGGCCAGCGCCGACGGGCGGGCCGGCCCATCACGCAGGGCCAGCAGGATCCGGGTCCGGGTGTCATCAGAGAGGGCATGGCCCAGTCGGGACAACGCCGAGACATGAGTGAGGGTCGTGGTGCTCATGCCTAGAACGGTACAGCATAACGTGTACCCTTGTCGGGGTGCCGCCCGGCAAGCGGCCGGCACCATGGCCCGATCCCAGGAGGTCCGCGCAATCGTGCCCCACTCTGATGTCCCGCTGACCGAACCATCCCGGCTCCTGCCCGTCCCATTGTCGGACGGCAGGAGAAGGGGCTCGGTGTGAGCATCGGGAACTACTTCGCCGAGACCGTCAACTCCGGGGCTCTGCTCATTGCCGCACCGCTGGCGATGATCGCAGGGATCGTCTCGTTTCTGTCCCCGTGCATCCTGCCGCTGGTGCCCGGCTACCTCGGTTACGTCTCCGGGCTGGCCAACCCCACACATCCGGACAACCGCCGCCGGGTGCTGACCGGGGTCGGGCTGTTCATCCTGGGCTTCGCCGCGGTCTTCACCCTCTACGGGGCCGCCTTCGGCACGATCGGTCACTGGCTGGTGCGCTGGCAGGACCCGATGATCCGCGTCCTGGGCGTCCTGGTGATCGTTATGGGCCTGGCCATGGTTGGCAAGTTGCCCTTTTTCCAGCGCACGATCAAACCCACCCTGGCCCCCCGGACGGGCCTGGCCGGGGCCCCGGTGCTCGGGGTCGTCTTTGGGCTGGGCTGGACTCCCTGCATCGGCCCGACACTCAGCGCCGTGCTGGCATTGAGCACCACCACCGGCGATCCCTGGCGCGGGGCCCTGCTGGGCTTCCTCTACTGCCTGGGACTGGGCATCCCATTCCTGCTGGCCGCGGCGGGGATCAGCTGGGTCACCAACGCCCTGTCCTACGTCCGCCGCAACATCCGGGTATTCAACATCATCGGCGGATCCCTGCTGGTGGGGGTCGGGATTCTGATGGTCTCCGGGCTCTGGATGCTGTGGATGTACCAGCTGCAGAGCCTCGCCGGCACCTTCACCACCCCCGTCTAAAACCAGAAACCCCGCCCCACCGGACCGGTTACTGAGGAGTGACCGGGCCGATGGGACGGGGACGAGGGCCCTGAGTGGTCGGTGACGGGTGTGCTCAGAGGCCGAAGGCTCCGCCGCTGATCAGGATGAAGACGCCTAGGGCATGTCTGACAATCGTTTGGACCACGCGAGCACAGCGTTCAACACCACGGCGGCCCGGTAGACGATCGCGTACTTGTCGTACCGGGTCGCCAGGCCCCGCCATTGCTTCAGGTGCGCGTACTGGCGCTCGATCACGTTCCGGCCCTTGTAAGCCTGCGAGTCCAGGCCCACGGGACGGCCACCGGCCGAGCCGCGGCGCCTGCGGTGGCCCTGCTGATCCGCCGGCTCGGGGATCACGGCTTTGATCCGGCGGGCACGCAGGTGGGTGCGGATCGCCCGGGAGGAGTACGCCTTGTCGCCCAGCACCGCCTCGGGGCGGGTCCGGGGCCGCCCTACCGGCCGTGCCACGCGCAGCCGCCCCAGCAGCGGCAGCAGCATCGGGGAGTCCCCGGCTTGGCCGGGGGTGATCAGGCTGACCAGCGGCAGCCCGGTCCCATCGACGAGCTGATGGATCTTCGTGCTCAGCCCTCCCCGGGAGCGCCCGATGCCGTGATCGGCCGGCTCCTCATGCAGATTCCTGTAGTTCGATCCATCCCCCTGTGTGGCGGGTGATGTTCGTCGCGTGCTGGTGGGCGCGGGCGATCGTGGAGTCCACCGAGACCGACCAATCGATCAGGCCTTCGGCGTCCGCGGCAGTTGTCAGCCTCGCCAGCACCGCATCCCAGGTGCCCTCTTCGGCCATGCGCCGATGCCACGTCCATACGGTCTGCCAGGGCCCGTAGACCTCGGGCAGGTCCCTCCATGCAATCCCGCACCGATATCGGTAGATGATCGCCTCCACCATCGTGCGGGCGTCCGAGAACGGCCTGCCGGCCCTGCCGGTCCGGGTCGGGAGCATCGGGGCGATCAACTCCCATTGGGCATCGGAGAGCATCTGGAAGCGGGACATGCCTTCCAGGGTGTCAGCTGGCCCCCTGGATCCATTCTCAGACACGCCCTAGTGGTTACTCCAGGATCGACAGGTCCAGTTCCCGTATGTCGTGCGCGACGATCTTCGCCACGAGCTGGCCGAAGCGGTCTGCGGTGTAGCGCATGGTGCGGCGGCAGCGTGGGCATCGGAACTCCGTTCCAGCCCCGCGAGTGCCGGTGTTGCCGTTGGGCAACGTGACCGGCTCGCCTCTACGCCCACCGCGCGTGAACGATGGCGCGGCCCTGGTCGTGCGCCAGCCGTTGGGCGACCACTCCCGGATGGTCTGGTTCTTCCGGGCCTCGCGCGTCCCTCCCGACGGCAGCTGCCGAACCTGGAAGGCGGCGGGGTTCCCATCGCCGTCGATCAGGGCCAGTTCGGTGCGCTTATGCCGGCCCCGGTCTGTGCAGATCAGGCTGTACTCCGTCACCCATTCGTACCCGTATTCCTCCGACGGCGAGTCACCCGCGTTCATGCCCCCTGTGTTCAGGTCCCTGTTCACGTCCCAGTTGCTCCCATCTTGTCCGCGAGCGCGGCCAGGCGGCCCCGCTCGGCGTGCTGGTAGATCTCCACGCTCTTGCTGTCCGAGTGGCCCGCGTAGGCGCGCAGCTCGGCCGTGGTGGCCCCGGCCTGGCCCAATCGGGTCAGGGCGGTGTGTCGCAGCCCGTGGAACGTGAAGTCCTCCACGGGATGCCCGCCGGCGCGGACGCGCTCGCGGTTGAGCACGTCCAGGGCGGCGTTGAAGCGCTTGCGGATCGTGTTCGGGTTGTTGAGCCGGTTCCCGGGGCCGCGGCGGGGGAACAGCAGCGCGTCCGGGTCCGGGCCGGTGTGCTCTGCCAGGTGGGCCACGGTGGCCGCGTGAATAGCGCTCGGAACGGGGATCGCGCGGAATCGGGCGGCCGACTTGGGGGTGTCCTCGCGGACGCCGGAGCCGCGGGCCTGGACCTGGGATTCCACGCGCAGCCACAGGACGCCGTCGTCGTCGGCCTGGAAGTGACGGCGTCGCAGGGCCAGCACCTCCCCCAGCCGGAGCGCGGCCCAGCCGGAAAGCAGCACGATCAGCCGGTCCTCCGGGTAGCTCATGTGGCCCGCGAGCGCGGCCACGTCCTCAGCTGCCAGCACGTCGCGGTTCCGCGTGGGCAGGTTCGGGCGGCGCAGCTTGCGGGCGGCCAGCGGCGGGACGGGCGAAGTCAGCAGCCACGGGGTGAATCCGCGGGGCAGCTCGGCGGCGTCGCCGGTGGCGAACTTGAACAGGGCGAACACGTCCCGGTGAATGCGTGCGGCGGCGTCCGCGCCGCTGGCCCGCTCCAGGGCGTCCAGCCATTCGTTCAGCTCCAGCGCTGTCACGTCCGAGACGCGCCGGTCCCCGTACTCCGGGAGGAAGTGGGCCTCTAGGTGGCGCTGGTAGGTGTAGACGCTGCCGATCTTCAGCCCGCGCTCGCGGTGCCACTGCAACCATGCCTCGGCCAGCTCTCGCACGGTGCGGGCGTCCACGTCGGCCTGTGCCCGGCGGGCGGCCTGTTCGGCCTTCAGGCGCTCGCGGCGGATGGCCGGCGGGGTGAACGTGCCGCGGGCCTTCTCGGCGCGGGCGATGTCCAGGGCGGCCCGTGCGTCGCCGATGGTCCCGAACGTGCCGATGGTGTGGACGATGTTGTCCACGGTCAGCCGGGCTCGGTAGGTGCCGGAGGGAAGTCGGTCGATCCCGCGCGGTAGCCGCTTGCCGGCCATGTCGGCCCCCGTCCTGTCGTGACAGCTATGTGCCAGGAATAGTGTCATATCGTGGGGCCTCATGGGGACTTGTGAACGTAGGGCTACCGGCCAAAATTGGCCCAGACATGCGGAAGGCCCCGAACTCATGCGGAGTTCGGGGCCTTCTCGCGGAGGATGGGGGATTTGAACCCCCGAGGGCGTGAACCCAACACGCGTTCCAGGCGTGCGCCATAGGCCGCTAGGCGAATCCTCCTTGGCGTGCCCCTGCGCGGCGGACCGCTCAAGGGCAGGCTTCATCATAACCAGATCGCAGCACACGGTGCCACTCGGACCCCCACCGTCCCCGGACCCCGCTCCGACGTCGCGCCGCGGAGCGGCCACTGCTAGACTCTCGGATGGCCCCTCACGTGGTGTCATCTCGCCGAACTCCCCCAGGACCGGAAGGTAGCAAGGGTAGGTGGGCTCTGGCAGGTGCGTGGGGGGTCTTCGATTTCCCCGAGCCCGAGGGAGGCCCCATGCCCGCCGGCCGCTACGCCCCCTCCCCCACCGGGACCCTGCATCTGGGCAACCTGCGCACCGCGATCGTCGCGTGGCTCGCGGCCCGCGCCTCGGGCCGGGACTTCTGGCTTCGGATCGAGGATCTGGACCGGGTGCGCTCCGGCGCCGAGGCCGAGCAGCTCACGGATCTGCGGGCCGTGGGCCTGGAGTGGGACGCCGCACCCGTCCGCCAGTCCGAGCGATCAGCCCTGTACGAGGGCGCCGTCGCCGCCCTGCGCGCCGCCCACGGGCCGGATGCCGTGTACGAGTGCTTCTGCTCCCGGAAGGACATCGCGCAGGCCGGCTCCGCGCCGCAGGCCGGGGACGCCACGGACGACGACGCCCCGCCCGCCCCGCTGCGGCCTCCGGGCTTCTACCCCGGCACGTGTCGCGGCCTGACGGAGGCGGAGCGCGCCGAGCGACGCCGCGAGCGCCCCGCCGCGCTGCGCATCGACGCGGCCCGCGTGGCCGGCCTGCCGGAAGGCTCGGTCCCGGAGGCCTCCGCCCGCGACCTGCTGCACGGCGAGGTCACGGGACTCGTGGACGACCTCGTGCTGCGCCGCAACGACGGCGCGTGGGCGTACAACCTGGCGGTTGTCGTCGACGACGCGGCCCAGGGCGTGGACCAGGTGGTCCGCGGGGACGACCTGCTGGACTCCGCACCCCGCCAGCGGTGGCTGGCGGCACGGATCGCCCAGGCGCAGGGACGCCCCGACGCAGCGGTGGAGCACCTGCACGTGCCGCTCGTGCTCAACGCGCAGGGGCGTCGCCTGGCCAAGCGCGACGGCGCGGTCACCCTGGCCGACCTGGCCGCCGAGGACCCCGCCTGGACGCTGGAGGCCGTGCGGGACCGGCTGTTGGCGTCCCTGGGCCTGCCGGCCAGCCCCCTGGCGGACGCCGTGGCCGCGTTCGACCCGGCCGCGCTGCCCCGGGAGCCGTGGGTGTTCCCCGGGCGTCTCTGACGGCGGCCGTCGGCGCGTTTCAGAGGACCTGCGCGGCCTGCTCGAACTCGAGCCGGCCCTGGCGCGGCTGCTGGGCCTTCTCGTCGTCGGCCGGGGCGTGGCCCACGTTGATGACCACGAGCGAGCGCCAGGCGCGGTCGGCGTGGAACTCGGCGTCGACGCCGTCGTTGCTGAACCCGGCCATGGGGCCCACCTCGAGCCCGTGGGCGCGCAGGGCCATCAGCAGGTAGCCGATCTGGATGGCGGCGTTGAGCCGGCCCATGCCCTCGCGCATCCCCGCCTTGCCCTCGGCGTCCTGCTCGAAGCCCTCGCGGAAGGGGGCCAGGTGGCCCATGTGGCGGTGCCAGTCGAGGTCGTAGGAGGCGATCAGGGTCAGCGGCGCGCGCTCCGTCTTCTCCCTGTTGAACGCGATCATGTGCGGGAGCAGGCGCCGCTTCGCCTCGGGGGACGCGATGACGTCCAGGCGCAGGGGCTGGCTGTTCATGGCCGTCGGCGCCCAGCGCAGGTCCTCGTAGGCGCGGCGGACCAGCTCGGGGTCCACCGGCTCGTCGGTGAAGAGCTGGGTGGTGTGCCCGTCGGCGAACAGGTGGTCGATCGCCTCCCGGTCCAGTCGGCCGGCGTCGGCCTGCGGCTGCGTGGGATGAGCGGTGTCCTCGGCGTCGTGGTGCATCTCGGCGGTCATGGCGGGGGCAACGCCGGGGCTCGCCCCCCGGATTCCCGGCAGCCGCCGGACGGTGGGGAGCGCCGTTATCGTGTCCGGACCCACCGGATAGGCTGACGCGGGTGAGCACCGCCCTGTACCGCCGCTACCGCCCCGACCGGTTCGAGGACGTGATCGGACAGGACCATGTCACCGTGCCGCTCCGGACCGCGCTGTCCAAGGACCGCGTGAACCACGCCTACCTCTTCTCCGGCCCGCGCGGCTGTGGCAAGACCACGTCCGCCCGGATCCTGGCGCGCTGCCTGAACTGCGCGCAGGGCCCCACGCCCACGCCCTGCGGGGAGTGCGACTCGTGCCGGGACCTCGCCACGGGCGGCCCCGGCTCCTTGGACGTCCTGGAGATCGACGCCGCCAGCCACGGCGGCGTGGACGACGCGCGCGGGCTGCGCGAGCGGGCCACGTTCGCCCCGGTGCGGGACCGCTTCAAGATCCTCATCATCGACGAGGCCCACATGGTCACGGCGGCCGGCTTCAACGCGCTGCTGAAGATCGTGGAGGAGCCGCCGGAGCACCTCAAGTTCATCTTCGCTACCACGGAGCCGGACAAGGTGATCGGCACCATCCGCTCGCGCACCCACCACTACCCGTTCCGCCTGGTGCCCCCGGAGCCGCTGATCGCCCACCTGGAGCAGCTGTGCCAGGAGGAGGGCGTGCGGGTGGAGCCCGGGGTCCTGCCGCTCGTGGTGCGCGCGGGCACCGGCTCGGTGCGGGACACCCTGTCCGTGCTGGACCAGCTGATCGGCGGCGCCCAACAGGGGCAGGTCTCGTACGAGCTCGCCGTCAGCCTGCTCGGGTTCACCCCGGAGGCGCTGCTGGACGACGTGATCGACGCCGTCGCCGCGGACGACACCCCCACCGTGTTCCGCGTGGCGGACCGCGTGGTGCAGTCCGGCCAGGACCCGCGCCGGTTCGTGGAGGACCTGCTGGACCGGTTCCGCGACCTGGTGATCGCCCGCGCCCTGCCGGACGAGGCCGGCGCCATCCTGCACGGCATGCCCGAGGACCAGGTCCGCCGGCTCGCCGCGCAGGCCGCCCAGCTCTCCCGGTCCGAGCTCTCCCGCCTCGCGGACGTCACCAACCTGGCCCTGACGGACATGGTGGGCGCCACGAGCCCCCGGCTGCACCTCGAGCTGCTCATGGCGCGCCTCATGCTGCCCGCCACGGATGATTCGCACCGCGGCCTGGCCGCCCGCCTGGAGGCCCTCGAGCGTCGTGTCGGCGCCGGCGCCCCCCTCGCCGACGACGACGGCGGTGCCCCCTCCGGCGCGTCCGCCTCCCGGGGCGCGGCGGACGGGACGGAGGCGCTGAGCGGGGCCGCGCTCGCCCGCGCCGCCGCGCGGCGCGCGGAGACCACGGCTGCGGCGCCGGACCCGGCTCCGCAGCCGGCCCCGGAGCGGGGGGCGGAGCAGCCCGCCGGCCCGGGAGCCGGACGACAGGCCGACCGGGACCCCGCGCCCTCCCCTGAGGCACCGGCACGTCCTGAGGCCCCGGCACGCCCGGAGACTGCGGCTCGTCCCGAGACTCCGGCCCGCCCCGCGCCACCGACAGAGGACGCCCGGCCGGCCCCGACGCCGGGGGACACCCCGCGCCCGGCCGCCGAGCCGGCCGGGCCCGCAGCCGAGCCCGCACCCGCCCCTGCGCCGGCCCCCGCTGCCGCCGCACCGAGCCAGGTGGAGAAGGTGCGCCGCGCATGGCCGGACATCCTGGGCGCGGTCGAGGACTCCTCGCGCCTGGTGTGGATGCTGGTGAAGGACAACGCCTCGGTAGCCGGCTACGACGGCGACCTGCTCACCATCGCCTTCACCCAGGACGGCCCGCGCCGCTCCCTGCTCTCCCGTCAGGGCGACCAGGTGCTGGCCGAGGCCGTGCACCGGGTCCTCGGCATCCGGCCCGAGTTGGACCTCATCCTGGGCGGCGACGGCCCGCAGGACGGCGGCGGGCCCTCCCGACCGGACCGGCCCGCGCCCCCGCAGGGTCCGCGGCAGGGCCGAGGCCCCGCGCCGGAGCGCGCGGAGGGCCCGGCGTCGACCCGGCCGTCGGCCGAGCGGGCCGCCCCAGGGCCAGCGGCCCCCGGGCGCCGGACACCGGCCGAGTCCGCCCCGCGATCCGTTCCGGCCGAGCGTGCGCCCGCCCAGGACCTCCCGGTGGCCACGTCCTGGCCCTCGCCCGCCCCGCAGGCCGACCCCGCCCAGGGCCGGACGACCCCGTCTCGACCCGACCGCCCGGAGCAGCCGACGGACCTGTCGTCGCCGTCCGCGCCGGTCGGCGGGCACGCCCCCGCCGCGCCACGCCCCCCTGCCTCGGCGGACGCCCGGTCAGGCGCTCGCCCCGGGACGGCGGACACCACCCCGCCCGCAGCACCCGCCCCGCAGGGCTGGGGCAGCGCGGACGAGGCGCCCCCCGCCTGGGAGGACGCCCCGCCGCCCCCCGAGGACCCATGGGACGCCCTGCCCGAGTTCGACCCGGACGCGGACATGGAGGACTCCCCCGGACCCGAGGGCTGGACCCCGGACCAGGACGACGCGGAGGAGTCCGCCCCCGGAGCCCCCGCCGAGCCCGCCCATGACGTGCCGACCCCGCAGGACTGGGGCCCTCCCGCTGGGCGCACCCCCGCCGGCGACGCCGCCGGGCAGGGGGCCGCCGCGCCGTCGTCGCCCGAGCCGGACCGGCCCGCCGAGGTGACCCCCGCCCCCAGCGACGCCGACGTGCGCCGCGCCTACGACCCGGGGCCGCTCGTCCGCGAGGAGGAGCACACCATCCCGGTGTTCGCCAAGCCCGAGGCCGAGCTGCGCGCCGAGTTCGCCGCACGTTTCGGCGGCACGCGGCCGGCCGGCTTCGACGCCGGTCGCGCTGCGGCGCAGCCCGCCGGGGACGAGACCGCCGGCGACGACGACGCCGACCCCGACCGACCGAGGGCGGCCGTCCGGGCCGCGCTCGCCGGGGAGCCCGACCGGTACGGGCAGGACGCGGCGGAGAACGAGGCCGAACGGACGGCCGACGTCCGCGAGGACCCGCAGGCCGCGGCCTCCGGGACGGAGGAACCCGTCGCCGAGTCCCCAGCCCGCCCCACCGCGGACGACACGCCGGACCCCGGCGTGCCTGCGGAGCACCACGAGGACGCGTCCCCCACCCCGGGCTCGGACGCTGCCGCCTCGACCCGTGCCGAAGGCCGCGGCGCAGGCCACCCGGACAGCTGGTTCGGCGCGCTCATGGAGCGGCTCGAGGCCGGGGGCCCGCTCGACCCGCCGGTCAACGCGGGTCGGCCCGGACCGGGCGCTGCGGCAGGCTCGGGCGGGCGGCCCAGCGCCTCGGCGCTCGACGGACCGGATGCGCCCGACCACGCACCGCCCGCGGACACCGCCAGCGTCGACCCCCGGGCCGCCGCCATCCGTGCCGCCCGCGAGGCGGCACGCGGCAGCGGGGCGAGGCCGGACGACGACGCGCCCGCCGGCCCCGTTGCGGCGTCCGCCCCGTCCGTAGACTGGTCGGACGAGGTGGCCAGTGAGGACGACGTCTCCCTCGAGGAGTCCGGCCTGGTCGGCCGGCCGGTGGTGGAGCGTCTGCTGGGCGCCCGCCTGCTCGAGGAGCGGCCCCACGAGGGCGGCTTCTGACCCGCCGCAGCACCCGCAGGAGGACGGGCACCCGCGTGCCCCCAGGAGAGGACGGTGAGACGTGTACGACGGTGCCGTCCAGGAGCTGATCGACGAGCTCGGCCGACTTCCGGGCATCGGCCCGAAGTCCGCCCAGCGCATCGCCTTCCACATCATGGATGCGGACGCCGCGGACATGCTCCGCCTGGCCGAGGCGATCCGCACCGTCAAGGACAAGGTGCGCCTGTGCACCGTGTGCTTCAACGTGTCGGAGGAGGAGGTCTGCCGGCTCTGCCGGGACGAGCGCCGGGACCGCAGCCAGATCTGCGTGGTCGAGGAGTCCCAGGACGTCATGGCCATGGAGCGCACCCGCGCCTTCTCCGGCCGGTACCACGTGCTCGGCGGCTCCATCAATCCGATCGCCGGGATCGGCCCCGAGCAGCTGCACGTGCGTGAGCTGCTCACCCGCCTCCAGGACGAGACCGTCCAGGAGGTCATCCTCGCCACGGACCCGAACCTCGAGGGCGAGGCCACCGCCACCTACCTGGGCCGCCTCCTCGGCGCCACCGGCATCCGCGTCACCCGGCTCGCCTCCGGCCTGCCGGTGGGCGGCGACCTCGAGTACGCGGACGAGGTCACCCTCGGCCGCGCCTTCGAGGGCCGTCGCCCGATCGCCGGCTGACCCGCCCCCGCTCAGGCCACCCGCGTGCCGGCGGCGAGCCGTCCGGCCGGGGTGTCCAGCCGGCGGTGTCCCCACCACAGCAGACCCGCGGTCAGCGCGCCCTGCATGGCCAGTCCCAGCGGCCACATCGGCCACGTGCCCTCGCGGGCCGGCGTCGCCATCTGGTCGATCCCGCGCAGCTCGCCGTCGAGGCACTCCACCGACGCCCGCGGGTCCCGCTGCGCCTGCCGGTACGCCGCGGACAGCCCGTTCAAGGGCCCCACGTCCGGGGCGAGGCCGCCCGACGACCCGGCCGGACGCGCGATCCACGGGGAGGCGTCCGCCACCACCACGAAGGGGTTCGGCGCCACGAGCCAGGCCACCCGGCGCCCGTCGAGGACCTCCTGGTCCGTCACCGGACCCACGCAGCGGTCCGCGATGGAGTCGAACGCCTCGGGGAACCGGCGCTGCTGCTCGGCGTAGTACGCGTCCCACTCCTGTTCGGTCATGCCGGCCGCCTCCTCCTCGGAGAGGGTCTCCTCCGGCGAAGCGTGCTCGGGCTGGCTCGCGCGCACCGTCAGCGAGGTGAACTGCATCGAGAGCACCAGCGCCACCACGGAGCCGATGGTCAGCGCCGCCACGAGCAGGTACGTCACGACGACGGCGAACAGGGTGCGCCCGGCGATCGCGGAGACGGCCACGCCGATCCCGGTCACCACCGCGAACTCCACGAGGATCATCAGGATCCCGACCAGGACGTACAGGGGATTCACGCGACCCACCACGGCCGCGACCACGAGCCAGGGCAGGGCCGCGGCCACGAACGCGGCCGAGGCGATCCACGCCGCCAGCCACTTGCCGGCCATGAGCTGCCACGTGGACAGGAGCGTCACCTGGGTGATCGCGAGCGTGCCGCCCGCCCGGTCACCCGAGATGGCGTTGGCCGCCAGCGCCGGCGCCACGAGCAGGGCGAGGGTGAGGGTGAACATGAGGACGCCGTCGAACATCCACTGTCCGGCCGTGCGCAGCGCAGCCTCCTGGTCGGCGGCGCTCATGCCGGTCATCTCCCCGGCGCTGAGGGCGCGCAGCCCCAGGGCCCCGAGGGTGACGGCGCCGACCAGCAGGAAGAACAGGCCCAGCAGCACGTACCAGCCGCGCGAGCGCAGCCGCTGGCGCAGCTCCATGCCCACCACGGTGCGCAGGGCGGCGCCGCCGGACAGGCCCGCGGCGCCCGGGCCGGGTCCCTGCGGCGCGGCGCCGGGGGTGGGGCGGGTGTCCAGGGCGGTGCTCATGCGCGGTCTCCTTCGATGCGCTGGGGGTGGGCGCCGCCGTCGAGGGCGAGGTCCAGGTAGGCGTTCTCGAGGCGTGAGCCCTCGGGGGCGAGGCGGCTGACGGGCACCCCGGCGGCCACCAGGTCCGCCAGCAGGGCCGCCGCGGCGTCCTCACCGCGCAGGTGCACCACGACGCCGGGCCGGTGCCGCTCGGGGCCCTCGGCCAGGAGCACGCCGCGCGCCTCGAGGGCGCGGACGAGCTCGGGCAGGCGCGACGGGTCGGGCCCGGCGATCCGGTACGGGCGCTCGGCGGCGGTGTCGTCCGCGCCGGAGAGGTCCTTCACGGCCACCGTGGCGCCCTCGCTCACGAACACCGCGCGGTCCGCCATCTCCTCGAGCTCGGAGAGCACGTGCGAGGAGATGAGGACGGCGGTGCCCTGCGCGGCCATCGCCCGGACGTCGTCGCGCAGGCGCAGCCGGGAGGTGGGGTCCAGTCCGTTGGCGGGCTCGTCCAGCATCAGCACCGCGGGCCGGTGCACCGTGGCCCGGGCCAGGGACAGGCGCTGCTGCTGGCCGCGGGAGAGCACGCGCGCGGGCCGGTCGGCGAACTCCTCGAGCCCCACCCAGGCCAGCTGCTCCCGGGCCCGGGCGTCGGCGTCGGCGGCGCCCATCCCGTACAGCCGTCCCAGGCTGGCGAGGATGTCCCGGCAGGTCAGGGCCTCCCACACGCCGAGGGTGTCCGGCATCCAGCCCAGCCGGGCGCGGGCGGCCGTCGGGTCGGTCATGGCGTCCACGCCCGCCACGCACACGGACCCCCGGTCGGGACGCAGCAGCGTCGCGAGGATCAGCATCAGCGTGGTCTTGCCGGAGCCGTTGGGGCCCACGAGGGCGGTCACGGACCCGGCGGGGGCGGTGAGGGACACGTCCCGCACGGCGTGCACGGCGCCGAAGGACCGCGCCAGGCCGTGGGCGGTGATGCCGCCGGGGGCGGGGAGGGCTGTGGTGGTCATGCCCCCATCCTGGGCTCCGCCCGCCGTCCGGGGATCCGACCACGGGATGATCCCCGCCGACCCCGGCCTCGTCCACCAGGCGGACGTCGGGGGTCACCCGCCGGATGCCCCTGGCATGCGCCCCTAGACTGACCCCAGCCGCGTCCCGGCGCCGGTCCCTCCCGGGCCGTCCGGCCCCGGCCCGTCCGCCTCCCCGTCCGGAAGGATCCCGTCCCGTGAGCCTGATCGTCCAGAAGTTCGGCGGCTCCTCCGTGGCCGACGCCGAGGGCATCCAGCGCGTGGCCCGCCGCGTCGTCGCCACGCAGCGCGCCGGCCACGAGGTCTGCGTGGTGGTGTCCGCCATGGGCGACACCACGGACGAGCTGCTCGACCTCGCCGCCGAGCTCACCGACGACGCCCCCGCCCGTGAGATGGACATCCTGCTCTCCGCGGGCGAGCGCATCTCCATGTCCCTGCTGGCCATGGCCATCCACGCGCAGGGCGTGGACGCCCGCTCCTTCACCGGCTCGCAGGCCGGCATGATGACGGACGCCTCCTACGGCCGCGCGCGGATCGTGAAGGTCAGCCCGGAGCGCGTGCGGCAGGCCCTCGACGCCGGCTCGGTGGCCATCGTCGCCGGCTTCCAGGGGATGAGCCCCGAGTCGAAGGACATCACGACCATGGGCCGCGGCGGCTCGGACACCACCGCGGTGGCGCTGGCGGCCGCGCTCGGCGCGGACGTGTGCGAGATCTACACGGACGTGGACGGCGTGTACTCGGCGGACCCGCGCGTCGTGCCCTCGGCCCGCAAGCTCGAGCGCCTCTCCTCGGAGGAGACCCTCGAGCTGGCCGCCTCCGGCGCCAAGGTCCTGCACCTGCGCTCCGTGGAGTACGCCCGCCGGTTCGGCGTGCCGATCCACGTGCGCTCCTCCTTCTCCGACCACGAGGGCACCTGGATCATGCCCGACCCGAACGACACCATCACCCTCGAGGAAGGCGCTCCCATGGAACAGCCCATCGTCTCCGGCGTGGCCCACGACCGCTCCGAGGCCAAGGTCACGATCGTCGGCGTCCCGGACGTGCCCGGCAAGGCCGCCGAGATCTTCCGCGTGATCGCCGAGTCCAACGTGAACATCGACATGATCGTGCAGAACGTGTCCCGCCAGGGCTCGGGGCGCACGGACATCTCCTTCACCCTGCCGCTCGTGGAGGGCAAGGAGGCCATGGCGGCGCTGCGCGCGGCGCAGGAGCAGATCGGCTTCGAGGAGATCGTCCCGGACCGGGAGATCGGCAAGCTCTCCCTCATCGGCGCGGGCATGCGCTCGAACCCCGGCATCTCGGCCACCTTCTTCAAGGCCCTCTCCGACGCCGGCGTGAACGTGGACCTGATCTCCACCTCGGAGATCCGCATCTCCGTGGTCACCTCCGAGGACAAGCTCGACGACGCCGTCCGCGCCGTGCACACCGCCTTCGGCCTGGACACCGAGGTCGAGGCCACCGTGTACGGGGGCACCGGCCGCTGACCCTCCGCCCACGACGCACGACGCCCGCCCCGGTCGGACCGGGGCGGGCGTCGTCGTCTCCCCGAGTCGCGACCCCGGACACGACGCCGCCCCCGCACCTTCACGAGGAAGGTGCGGGGGCGGCGTCGTCAGGGGCCGAGCCCGTCAGGGGTGTCCGATCAGGGGACCGTCACCTCGACGTCGGTGGCGACGCCCTCGGCCCACTGGACCTGGCCGCGCCAGGTGCCGGAGGTCAGGCCGTCCCAGGACACGGTGGCCTCGGTCTCCTCACCCACGGTCACGGGGACCGGGTTCGGGGAGACGGTGAGGTTGCCGGCGTCCGTGGTCAGCTGCACGGTCTCCAGGGACGCGGTGTCCGCGCCGGCCGGGTTCGCGTAGAGCTGGGTCAGCACCAGGTAGGTGCCGGCCTCCGGGTTCTGGATGGTGACGGCCTCATCCGAGGCCGCCGTGGCGGACGCCAGTTGCTGGCCGGAGGGGGTCTGCACCAGCATGTCCCAGTCGGCGGTGTCCACGCCGGAGTCGACTGCGAAGGTCACGGTCTCCACACCCTCGCCCACGGTCACCTGGGAGACCTTGGACGCGCCGGGCTCGAGGGTGACCGCCTGGGCGTCCACCTTGTTCAGGCCCAGGACGGTGGGGGTGAGCTCCCCGCTGAAGCCGGGCTCGATGGTGACCTGCTCGGAGCCCGAGGCCCCGGTGCCCTGCACGGCGGTCTCGGCGAGGGCCGGGACCGACTTGAGGGTGATCGGCGAGGTCACCGTGGGGACGGCCTTGCCCTTGGCGGTGGACCAGGAGAAGGAGCCGTGGTCCCACTCGTTCAGCGCCGCGTCGGTGCGGGTGATCGTGAGGGTGACCTCGGCCGACTGACCGGCCTTCAGGTCCAGGACGGACGGGGAGGCGGTGACGTCGTAGCCCGGCATGTCCTCGGAGAACTGCCAGCGGCCGTTCTCCAGGGCGGTGACGGTGCGCGTCACCGTGGTGGTGCCCAGCACGTCCGGGATGGCCACGGACGCCAGGTTGACGTCACGGCCGCGCAGCTCGCCCATGATCAGGGCGTCCCACTGCTCGGCGCCCGACTCGTAGACCAGGCCCGGACGGGCGGCGGCCTTCGGGTCGGCCGAGCCGGCACCGGTGGCGAAGTTGTCCTCGTTGACGGAGCCGTCCGCGTTGTAGACGTCACCGGCCGAGGTCATGAGGGCCGACTTCACAGCCATCGGGGACCAGTCGGGGTACTTGCCGATGAGCAGGGACGCCATGCCCGCCAGGTTCGGCGAGGCCATGGAGGTGCCGGACATGAGGCCGAAGGTGTTGCCGTCGTAGGACGGGTCCAGCGGGGAGACGCCGGCGATCACGTTGACGCCCGGGGCGGCCACGTCCGGCTTGAGGAACTCCTGGTTCACGGCGTTGGACGGGCCGCGCGAGGAGAACCCGGCGATCTGCGGCAGCGGCTCCTCCGGCAGGCCGGTGGTGTCCTGCGGGACGATCGTGGCCGTGTAGTCGCCGTTCTTGACCTTCTCGATCAGGGAGGCGTCGTTGGTGTGCACGGTGGGCACGGAGTGGATGTCCGCGTCCATGGAGCTCGGGGTCACGTTCACGAGGATCATGCCGATGCCGCCGGCCTCGGCCACGGCCTTGGACTTGTCCACGCGGGCGATCGCGCCGCGCTCGCAGAGCACGATCTTGCCGGCGGTCTTCGCCGGGTCCAGCGAGCCGGGCACGCAGAGGCGGGCGTCCTCGGCGCTGGCGCCCGCGGCCGCCACCTCGCTGGAGTGCACGACCTCGGCCGGGCCGACGCCGGTGCGGGCCGAGGATGCACCGCGCACCTTGGTGCCGTCGGAGAGCTCCACGGTGCCGGTCAGCTCGTTGGAGAACGTCTCGGCGGCCACGGTGGTGACCCACGGGGAGGAGTGGTTCACGGTGTTCGGCGTGGGGCCGGAGTTGCCGCCCGAGGCGGAGACGAAGATGCCGGCCTCGGCGGCGGAGCGGAAGGCCATGGCCACCGGATCCACCACGGAGGTGTTGTTGCCGGAGATCGAGTAGTTGATCACGTCCACGTTGTTCTCGATGGCCTGCTCCACGGCGGCCACGGACGCGGAGGTGTAGCAGCCGCCCGTGGACGGGTCGGTGTCCTCCCAGCAGATCTTGTAGGAGATCAGCTTCGCGGCGGGGGCCACGCCCGCCCCGGTGCCGAAGGAGTCCCCGTTGATGGTCTGCTCGACGTCCGTGTTGCCGACGATGGTGGTGGCCACGTGCGTGCCGTGGGAGAAGACGCCCAGCGGAGAGATGCGCTCGTTCGGGTCGCGCTGGTCCACCGGGACGTACTTCTCGAAGTCCTCGGAGAACGCGTAGGCGCCCAGCAGCTTGGAGTCACAGGAGGAGGCCGGGAAGTCCGGGCCGGTCTCGCACTCGGCGACGGCGGTGGTGCCGTCCGCCTTGAGCATCGCGATCTGGCCGTCCGCCGTGCGGTACGGCTCGCCGACCTTCGGCTTGCCCTTCAGCGGGCCCACCGGCTCCCCGTCGATGTAGGGGTTGTCCGGGTTGATGCCGGAGTCGATGACACCGACCACGACGCCCTTGCCGGCGTTGACCGGCTTGCCGTAGGTGGTGTTCCAGGTGCCCTTCTTGCCGGGCAGGCCGAGGAACTCGGTGGAGGTGTAGTCCGGGGCCACCTGCTCGTCCGGGGTGACGGCGAGGACCGAGGGGTCCTTCGCCAGGGTGGCGGCCTGGTCGGCGGACAGCTCGGCCACGAACGCGTTGACGGCGCGCTGGAACTGGAGCTTCGGCTCCACACCGGCCTTGGCGGCCAGCTTGGCCTGCTGGCGCTCGAGCTTGGCCTCGTAGGCCTTCACGCGCGGGTGCGAGGGGTCGAACTTGGCCTTGGGGGCGGCGCCCGGCGTGGTCTGGCCGCCCTCGGCGACGACGGACGGGGCCTGCTTCAGGACGACGAAGTAGCGGCCGGCCTCGAAGACGTCGGTCTGGCGGAGCTGCCCCTGCGGGCTCTGCGCGGTGGTGCCGTTGCCGAGGTCGAGGGCGCCGGCGGGGACGGCGAGCGCGGGGGCGGCCACGAGTCCGAGGCCGGCCACGGCGGCGGCCAGGCGACGGAAGCGCGGTGCGGGGGTGGTGGAACGGGGCATGGGCCTCCGCCTTTCTCATCACGGGGTGCGAGTGCAACTGTCCACCGCGGCACGTCATCCCGGGTCAGGAATGCATGATGTGAGGTGGACCACAGTCAGTGGGAGAAATCTACCTGGTGATCGACGAGTGCGCCAAAAGGATGTCCGGAGTCCGGACAGGGGGCTCACGGGAGGCGCGCACGGCCGGCGTCCGGATCTCCCCGTCCGGGAGAATGGTCCCGTCATGTCCTCCGCCAGCCCTTCCCCCGCCCTCCCGAGCACCCGCCCCCGGACCGTCCTCGCGCCCGAGGACTGGCGGGCCCGCGCCCGGGCCCACCGCGAGCGCATCGCCCGCCGCACGGACCCGCTCGTGGCGCTGCGCATGCGCGGCGAGAAGCACCCCGTGCAGGACTTCCTGTTCGGCTACTACACGCACTCCCCCGCCGCGCTGCAGCGGTGGCATTCGGGAGCCGGCGTCGTCCTCGCCGACGACGACGGCACCGCGGCCGCCGCCGAGGCCGCCGAGCTGGGCACGGCCCCCCGCGGCGAGTGGAAGCATTGGCGACGCGTCGAGGCGGGCGAGGTGCCCGGCGTCGTGCTGGAGGGGCGCGAGGTGGGCGGCTGGACCGTGGACGTGCCGGTGTTCCTGGCGGACCGCGCGTCGGGGGCGGCGTTCACCCGGGAGCTGCTGGCGCGCACGGCGCAGCGGGCGGCCCGGCTGGGGTGCTTCGGGCTGCACGAGTGGGCCATGGCGTACCGCTCGGACGTGCACGGGGTGCGGCACTCCCAGCTGCCGCTGCGGCTCGGCGCGGCGGGGACGGACGCCGTGGTGGAGGGCTCGCGGATCCGGTGCACGCACTTCGACGCGTTCCGGTTCTTCGCCCCGGAGGCGCGGGGGCTGAACGAGGGCGAGGACGGCGTCCTGCCCACCCGGGAGGGGATGCGGGACATGGAGCAGCCCGGCTGCCTGCACGCCGGCATGGACCTCTACAAGTGGGCGTACAAGCTGGTGCCGCTCGTGGACTCGGACCTGCTCGCGGACTGCTTCGACCTCGCCTGGGACATCCGGCGCCTGGACATGGAGGCCTCCCCCTACGACCTCACCGGCGTGGACGACCTCTCCGACGGACGCGGCGGGTATGAGGCCGTGCGGATCGAGGAGCCGGCCGGGCGCGCCGAGTACGCCCGGAGGCAGCGGGAGTTCGCCGAGCGGGGCCAGGCGCTGCGGATAAGGCTGCTGGCGGTGCTGGAGGGGGCCGGGTGAGGATGCCGCTCGAGCAGGGGCCAGGACGCTGGACCTCCCGTTCTGTTCAGGACCGCGTCCCGAGGGCGAGGTTCTGAGCACAGCGGGAGGTCTTGTGTAGTGCGGCTGCTGCGGGCCCGCCCGTCACCCGTCCACGATGCAGAACTCGCCGCCCTCCGGGCCGGGGCGGGAGGACCACCGGAGTGCCGACGCCGGGAGGCGGACTCTCAGCGGATCGCCGCGTCGGCGTGGGCTTGGGTCAGGGGTGTGACGAGCAGGACGATGGCCGGGAGGACGGCGGCGGCCAGCAGGGCCACCACGGCCCACGACCAGGCGGCCGCCCTCTCCGGACGTCCGGTGCGGTGGACGGCGACGGACGCGACGAGCGCGGCGGCGGTGCAGACCGCCGGACAGGCCCCGAGGGCGAGCTCCCCGAGCGTCACCGCCTGCAGGTCCCGTTCGAGGAGCCCCAGGACCAGCGCGATGCCCGGCGGGACCACGAGGAGCAGCGGGATGAGGGCGACCACCCAGGCACGGAGCACACGGTCTCGGGCGGACCCGGTCCGCTCGGCCGGCGTGTGCGGGGCCGGCGACGGCCGGCAGGGGAACGCGAGGGGCAGGGTGTCAGTCACGGGAGCACTCCTTCGCTGCGGGCCGGCGGCTGCTGTGCCCGGGATGATCTGAGCATAGGCCCCACCGGTACCCTGGCGCCATGATCCTGCACATCACCCTGCCGGAGGACTGGGCCGAGGCCCGCCGCACGGGCCGCTACACGGCGTCCACGCGGGACGCGACGTTCCCCGAGGTCGGCTTCCTGCACGCCTCCGAGGACGCCCGCCAGGCCGCCGTCGTGGCGGCGGCGGTGTACGCGGACCGGCCGGACGCCTTCCTCGTCGCGCTCGACGAGGAGGCCCTCACCGGCTCCGGCTTCGCGGTGCGCCGCGAGCCCGGCGACCCTGCCGACCCCGCCTCCGAGCTCTTCCCGCACGTCCACCCGGGCACGGTGGCCTGGGACCACGTCCCCGTGCAGATGATGCGGCCCGTCGCCGCGCCGGACGCCGAAGCTCGTGTGCTGCGCGAGGACACCGCGGAGGCGGCCGCCCTGCAGGACGCGGGGTGGACGGAGCGCTCGCGGTCGTGGGGCGCGCGCCTGCATCTGGCCGACGACGCCGACCTCACCCCATACCGCGACCTCGTCGCCGCGGTGGAGGCGCATGGGGTCGAGGTGCGGGTGCTGGGATCGGCGGACCTGCCCGCCCTCCGCGCGCTCGACGTCGAGGCCGCCCCGCGCTTCCCGCGCACCGACGGCTCGTTCCACACGCCCCTGCCCGAGGATCTCCAGGCGCGTCTGGAAGAGGAGGACGGGGTCGCCGTCGGGGCGTTCGCCGACGGGGAGCTGATCGGCTTCACCCTGGTGTTCCGCACGCACGGAGCGGAGGGGGAGGGCCGCTGGGACGTGGACCGGACGGCGGTGGCGCAGCTGCGCGGCAGCCGGGGCGTGGGGAAGGCCGTGAAGGCGGCCTCGGTGCTGGCCACCCATGCCCGGGGCGGACGGGTCTGGGGCACGGGCGGCGCCGAAGTCAACACGGCCGCCCTGCGCATGAACGAGGCCCTCGGCTTCGAGCTCGAGCCGCTGTGGCTGGCCCTCGTGCCGCCGACCCCGGCCCACGCTCGGGAGACGTCCACGGACACCACCCGGGGCGAAGAGGAAGTCAAGGGTGCTTGACGTCCAGCGTGCTTGACTGTCAAGCTTGCTTCACATCGCCGGGCACGGAGCCCGGCACCGCACAAAGGAGCAGGCCATGACCTCCCCCCACCACACCGATGACCTCGCCGCTCGCGCCGCCGAGGCGCCCCGCACCACCACCGACCCCCGACGGGACACGCGCCCCCGCTGGGGCAGGTCCGCTCGGCTCGGCGGCGGCACGGGACGGCTGCTCCTCGTGAGCCTGGTGCTGGGCCTGCTCATCGCCCTGCTGATCGGCGCCGCCGCCTACGGCCTGGCCGCCCTGCGCGAGCAGCCGGACGCTCGCTACCCCTGGATCATGGGCCTCATCATGGCGGCCACGTCCCTGCCGATCGGCACCGGCGTCGCCTGGTCCTTGCTCGTGGATCGCACGACCGTCCGCGGCGCGATCCGGGACACCGAGGAGACCGTCGAGGGCCGCTGGCTGGAGAAGGCGCAGTCCGGGGCGTTTGGTGACCTGCTCGTGGTGATCGGGCTGGGCACGTTCGTGATCGGCATGACCGGGTGGCAGCCGTCCCCGTCCCTGACGGGTGCCACCCTGATCGTCGTCGCCGCAGCCTCCGCCGCGGTCCGCTACCTCCTGCTGAAGCGGCGGGGCTGAGCCGTGGAGAACTCGATCCCCGCCGAGCGCGCCCGCCTGGGCTGGTCCCAGCAGCGCCTCGCGGACGAGCTCGGCGTCTCCCGCCAGACCGTGATCTCCCTCGAGAAGGGCCGCTACGACCCCTCGCTCCCCCTGGCCTTCCGGCTGGCCGCCGTGTTCGGCCGGCGCATCGAGGACCTGTTCACCCCGGACGCGGACTGACCCGCCCGTAGACTGGCCCGACCCCGACCGGCCCCCACCCCAGGAGCACCATGACCGGCCTTCCCCCCGAGCTGCGCGACGCCGACCTCACCCCGGACGACTCCCCGCGCCGCACCCGGCCGGTGGTCACGATCGTCGCCCTGCTGTGCATCGTGGGACTGATCCTGAGCGTGGCCGCCGGGTTCCTCTCCGCATTCTGACCCGCACCGCCCCCGACGACGCGCGCCCGCCTCAGCCGGCGACGTCCCCGTCCACGTAGCGCCAGACGCCGCCTTCGCGCCGGAACCGGCTGTGCTCGGTCATGCGCACCCGACCGCCGGAGGCGTCCTGGCCGAGCGCGGTGAAGGTCACCGTCCCGACCGTGTCGAACGGGCCGCCGCCGGTCGTGTCCGTGACCGCGAGGCGGGTGAACACGGTGGGCGTCTCCTCCGGCCCCGGGGTCAGGTCCGCCGCGGCGGGACGCGTCTCGGGTGCCCAGGTGGCCCGCAGGTAGGCGACCATCGCGGCCACGGTGCGGGCGCCGTCGTCGGTGGCGGGGTCCACCTCGCCGAGGCGGGCGAAGGCCGTGTACCGCGAGCGCATGAGGTCCTCGGCCGTGGGCGCGGCGAGGGTGCCGTTCGCGGCGAAGGCGGCGTGCCAGCGACCGCAGCAGTCGGGGTAGGCCAGGCCGCGCCCGCACGGGCAGGGCTCGGCGGCGGGCTGCGCGCGGGTCACCGGATCAGGCGCGATCGGTGCCGGCGGCGCCACGGCGTCCGGCGCGGGCGCGCATGCGGCGGACCGCGGAGAGCGCGACGCCGCCGAGCGCCAGCACCATGGCCGGGCCGAGCGGGCTGACGGGGCGCACGCGGCCGGAGTCGGGGGCGACGGCGTCGCGGCGGGCGGAGGTCAGGCGGGCGGGACGACGGGTGGCGGCGCGGTCGTCGCGGCGGCGGGGGATGCGGGCCAGGATCATGCGTCCAGGCTAGTCGCCGGCCCGGCCTTGCGAGCCGACCTCCTGCTGTGCGCAGGACCGCGTGCTAAGGACACGGTCCTGCGCAGAACGGGAGGTTTGACAACCGGAGGGGCAGCGGGGGACGGGGGTCGCCCGGCTCCCGCCCTCCCCGCCCCGCATCCGACCCCTCCTGCACAGGCATCCGCAGGGCCCGGACCCTCCCCAGACAGCCGCCCCTCCCCGCGTCGCCTCCCGTCTGCGAAGCGATCCTGCAGTCATGGACGCCGCACCCCTGCTCGAGGACCCATCGATCCGCACCGGCCGCGGACCGCTCCTGCGGGTGACGGCCCGCACGGACGCGGCCGCTCGCCGACGGGTGGCCCGCGCCTGGGACGCCGGGGCCCTGCTGCGTCTCATGCGCGGCGTCTACTGCCCCGTGCCCGACTGGCTCGCGGCCGCTCCCTGGGACCGCTTCACCCTCACGGCGGCGGCAGTGGCGCTCACCCGCCCGGACGCGGTGTTCACCGGCACGACCGCCGCCCATCTCCATGGGCTGCCCCTGATCGAGACGCCACGGACGCTGCACCTGCGCGCGACGACGCCCCACCACCACGGGAGGTCTGCCCTCGTCCGACAGGCCCTCGCCCCCGGCGCCGTCCGCACCCCTCCTCCGCCGACCGTCTCCCCCACCTGGAACCCGGTGTCCGCGCCCGGCCACTCGCCCGAGGAGATCCTGCTGCGGACGTCAGGCGGCGCCCTCCTCGGCATGGCCAGTGCGGAACCGCTGCCCACCGTGCACCTGCAGCTGTCGGCCGGCCTGCCCCCGCGGGAGATCATGGCCCCGCTGGACCGCCTCGTCCGCGACCGGCCCCGGAAGTGTGCGGAATGGGCGGCCGCCCACGCTGAGGTCCCCGCTTCCCGAGCGGCCCGCGCACGGTTCGCATGGGCCTGCGCGTTCGCCGACGGTGCGTCCGAGTCGCCCGGGGAGTCGTTGAGCCGCGTGCTCATCCACGAGCTGGGGTTCGCGCCTCCCGTGCTGCAACACCGCGTCCACGCCGAGGGCACCATGCGAGAGGACCGGCTCGACTTCTGGTGGCCGCAGGTGCGCGTGGGCGGCGAGTTCGACGGGATCACCAAGTACGACGTCGGCCTGCACGCCTCAGAGGCGGACCGGCGCCGGGCCATCCGAGAGGAGAAGGAACGCGAGATCCGGCTGCGCCGAGTGCTGTCCGGCCTGGCCCGCTGGACGTGGGAGGACCTCCGTTCCCCTGCCCGGCTGGAGGCCGAGCTGGTGCGCCAGGGCGTGCCCCGGCGTCGTGGGTGAGCGGGCGCCGCGGCGCAGGACCTCCCGTTGTGCACATGCCCTCGTCGTGAGGACGCGGTCCTGCGCACAACAGGAGGTCGCAGCGAGCGGAGCGGGGCGGGGCGGGGCGGGGCGGGGCCGCACGGCGCCTCGGTAGACTGGCGGGGCAAGCTCGCGGAGCGTCCGGCGACCCCGGCGTGAGACGGCACCACCGCTCTCCTCTGCCCGTCCCGGAGCACCACCCGCACGGCCCCCTCAGACACCAGGAGCGTTGGATGCCCATCATCGTCGTCGACGTCATGCCCAAGCCCGAGATCCTCGACCCGCAGGGCAAGGCGATCAACGGCGCCCTGCCGCGGCTCGGGTTCACCGAGTTCAGCCAGGTCCGCCAGGGCAAGCGCTTCGAGCTCTCCGTGGAGGGCGAGGTCACGGAGCAGATCCTGGACCAGGCCCGCAAGGCGGCCGAGGAGATGCTCTCCAACCCGGTCATCGAGGACGTCGTGAACGTCGCCGTGATCGACGAGTCCGAGACCAACGACGAGGCCCACGCCTGATGACCACGGATCTCCCCCTGATCGGCGACTACTCGACGCCGCAGACCCCGCTCAGCGGTGCCCGGATCGGCGTCGTCACGTTCCCCGGCACCCTCGACGACGTCGACGCCCTCCGCGCCGTGCGCCTCACCGGCGCCGAGGCCGTGTCCCTGTGGCACGCCGACGACGACGCCGCGGCCACGCTCGCCGGCCTCGACGCCGTCGTGATCCCGGGCGGCTTCTCCTACGGCGACTACCTGCGGGCCGGCGCGATCTCCCGGTTCGCGCCCATGATGACCGCGATCGCCGAGGCCGCCGGCGGCCCCGAGGGCTCCGCGGACGGCCTGCCGGTGCTGGGCATCTGCAACGGCTTCCAGATCCTCACCGAGTCCCACCTGCTGCCGGGCTCGATGATCAAGAACGACCACCTGCACTTCATCTGCCGGGACCAGCAGCTGCGCGTGGAGAACACGGACACCGCCTGGACCCGCGACTTCGAGCAGGGCCAGACCATCACCGTCCCGCTGAAGAACCAGGACGGCCAGTACGTGGCGGACGAGGCCACCCTGGACCGTCTCGAGGGCGAGGGCCGCGTGGTGTTCCGCTACGTGGGCTGGAACCCGAACGGCTCGCGCCGGGACATCGCCGGCATCGCCAACCCCGCGGGCAACGTGGTCGGCCTGATGCCGCACCCGGAGCACGCGATCGAGGTCGGCTTCGGCCCGGACACCGAGCACGGCGTCCGCACGGGCACCGACGGCCTGTCCTTCTTCACCTCCGTCCTGACCACCCTCGCGAGCCGGGGAGGCGCCGCATGAGCCAGCAGTTCACCATCGAGACGGTCGACCAGGCCGCCGCGCACCCGGACCTCGAGCAGCCCTGGGCCGAGCTCGGCCTCAAGGAGGACGAGTACGCCCGGATCCGCGAGATCCTGGGCCGCCGCCCCACCGCGGCCGAGCTGGCCATGTACTCCGTCATGTGGTCCGAGCACTGCTCGTACAAGTCCTCCAAGGTGCACCTGCGCCAGTTCGGGGACAAGCTCACGGACGAGATGAAGCGGCACATGATGGTCGGCATCGGCGAGAACGCCGGCGTGACCGACCTCGGCGACGGCTGGGCCGTGACCTTCAAGGTCGAGTCCCACAACCACCCGTCCTTCGTGGAGCCCTACCAGGGCGCGGCCACCGGCATCGGCGGCATCGTGCGCGACATCATCTCGATGGGCGCCCGCCCCGTGGCCGTGATGGACCCGCTGCGCTTCGGCGCGATCGACCACCCGGACACCGCGCGCGTGGTGCACGGCGTCGTCGCGGGCATCGGCGGCTACGGCAACTCGCTGGGCCTGCCGAACATCGGCGGCGAGGTCGCCTTCGACTCCTCCTACCAGGGCAACCCGCTGGTCAACGCCCTGGCGGTGGGCGTGCTCAAGCACGGGGACCTGCGCCTGGCGAACGCGTCCGGCGTCGGGAACAAGGTGGTCCTGTTCGGCGCCCGCACGGGCGGCGACGGCATCGGCGGCGCCTCGGTGCTCGCCTCGGAGTCCTTCGACGACGGCGGCAAGCCCGCCAAGCGTCCGTCCGTGCAGGTCGGCGACCCGTTCGCGGAGAAGGTGCTGATCGAGTGCTGCCTCGAGCTGTTCCGGGACTCCCTCGTGGAGGGCATCCAGGACCTCGGCGCGGCCGGCATCTCCTGCGCCACCTCCGAGCTCGCCTCCAACGGCGAGGGCGGGATGCGCGTGGAGCTGACCCACGTGCTGCTGCGCGACCCCACCCTGACCCCGGGCGAGATCCTCATGTCCGAGTCGCAGGAGCGCATGATGGCCGTGGTCACCCCCGAGAACGTGGCCGCGTTCGAGGCCGTCATGGCCACGTGGGACGTGGAGTACTCCTGGCTCGGCGAGGTCACCGGCGACGGCCGCCTGGTCATCACGTGGGACGGCGAGACCATCGTGGACGTCGACCCCCGCACCGTGGCCCACGACGGCCCCGTGTACGAGCGCCCGTACCACCGCCCCTCCTTCCAGGACGCCCTCCAGGCGGACACCTTCCGCTCCTCCGCGGCCGGGCAGGACCTGCCGACCACGGACGAGGAGCTGCGCGCCGCCGTCCTCGAGCTGATGGCCTCGCCGAACCTGGCGGACGTCTCCTGGATCACCCGCCAGTACGACCGCTACGTGCGCGGCAACACCGCCCTCTCCGCCCCGGACGACGCCGGCGTGGTCCGCGTGGACGAGGAGACCGGCATGGGCGTGGCCGTGGCCACGGACTGCAACGACCGCTACGCCTACCTGGACCCGTACGCGGGCGCGCAGCTCTCCCTCGCGGAGGCCTACCGCAACGTGACCACGGTGGGCGCCGTGCCGCTGGCGGTCACCGACTGCCTCAACTTCGGCTCCCCCGAGGACCCGGAGGTCATGTGGCAGTTCGCCGAGGCCGTGCGCGGGCTCGCGGATGCCTGCCAGGTGCTGGGCGTGCCCGTCACCGGCGGCAACGTGTCCCTGTACAACCAGACCGGCGGCGTCGCCATCCACCCCACCCCCACCGTGGGCGTGCTGGGCCGGTTCGACGACGTCCTGCGCCGCACCCCCTCGGGCTTCGGCCGGGACGCGGACGGCCAGGCCGTGTACCTGCTCGGTGAGACCCGCGACGAGCTGGACGGCTCCGAGTACGCGAACCTGCGCGGCCACCTCGGCGGCGTGCCCCCGCGCGTGGACCTGGAGCGGGAGCGCCTGCTGGGCGAGCTGCTGGTCAACATGTCCCGCGACGGGATGGTCGACGCCGCGCACGACGTCTCCAAGGGCGGCCTCGCCGCCACCCTGGCGGACATGGTCCTGCGCTTCGGCGTGGGCGCCCGGATCGTGCTCGACGAGCTGATGCGCCGCGACGGCGTGGACGCCTTCACCGCCCTGTTCTCCGAGACCCAGGGCCGCGCCGTGGTCTCCGTGCCGCGCACCGAGGAGGTCCGCTTCACGGACATGACCACGGCCCGCGGGTACACCGTCGCGCGCCTGGGCGTGGTGGACGCGGAGTCCGAGGCGCTCGAGGTGCAGGGGCAGTTCACCCTGCCGATCGCCGAGCTGCGCGAGGCCTGGGAGGCCACGTTGCCGAAGCACTTCGGCTGAGCCGGGATCCGGGCCGGATCGGACCGGCGCCGGACGCACCGCGGGCGGGAGAGGGGTCCCCTCTCCCGCCCGCGGCGTCTCACCCCTGGCCGGACCCCTGACCCGCGGAGATAAGGTCACAGAGCAGGGAGGCGTCCCCTCCACGGGGCGCGCCTCCGCCACCCGTAGCGAGAGGACCACCATGGCCCAGAAGAACCGACCCCAGCCCTCCCACGCGGCGACGCCGCAGCGCGCCGCGAACGCGACCCGCACCCCGGAGCACGGCTCCTCCACGGTGCACGAGACCGTGGCCGCGCACGACGACGCCGCCCGCGACTCCTGGCTCGGCACCGACCGCGGCCACCGCCCCTCGAACATCTCGTGGGGTGCGATCCTGGCCGGCGTCGTGACGTTCCTGGCGGTGCTCGTCCTCCTGGGCGTGCTCGCCACCGCGCTGGGCCTGAGCGCCGTGGGCGGCACCGCCGTGGGCATCTGGTCGCTCGTGACCCTGGTGCTCGGCCTGGCCGCCGCCGGCTTCGTGGCCGGCGCGCTCGCCGTGCGCGGGGGCCTGCTGCACGGGCTCGTGACGTGGGCGACCTCGCTCATCGGCCTCCTGCTGCTCGTGGGCCTGCTCGGCTCCTCGCTGCTGGGCACCGTGGGCGGCGTGGTGGGCGGCATCGCCAACACCGCGGCCCAGGCCACCCAGGTCTCCCCGGAGCAGATCGGCGCCGCCGCGCAGGACGCGCAGGGGCAGGTCAGCGAGCAGGACGTACAGCAGGCCCAGGACCAGGCCCAGCAGGCCGCCGACGAGGCGGCCCGGACCTTCGAGGAGAACCGCGACGAGCTCGCCCAGGGCGCCTGGTGGACCTTCGGCGGTCTGCTGCTCGGCGGCCTCGTGTCCTCCCTCGCCGGTGTGGCCGGCGCGCGTGCGGTGCACCGCCGCGAGACGGAGCTGCGCAACGGCACCGGCCGTCGCGTCGACGCCTGATCCGTCATCACCCTCGGGCTCCCCGCACGGGAGCCCGCCGCAGGCCCCGAGGCATCGCCTCGGGGCCTGTCCCGTGCCCGGTAGGAGCGCCCCGGAGCAGGCCGCGCAGAATTTCTTCTGCCGATCTGCAACCGGACCGCCTCCACGCCGGTAGTCCTGGTGTGAGCACATCCCGTGCCGCATCCGACCCGCCCCCCGGGGCGACGACGAAGAGGACTGATCCCATGCGCAAGACCCTTCCCGCCGCTGTGACCGCTGCCGTCGGCCTCGCCGTGATGGCCCCCCTGTCCGCCGCCGCCATGGACCACGACGACTACGCGGAGCTGTCCGTCCTGCACGGCGTGCCCGGCCTGACCGTGGACGTCTACGTGGACGGCGAACTGACCCTCGACGACTTCGAGCCCGGCGAGCTGGCCGGCCCGCTTGAGCTTCCCGCCGGGGACTACGAGGTGGCCATCACCGCCGCCGACGCCGAGGACGACTCCGACCCGGTGCTGGGCCCGGTGGACCTGACCCTTGAGGAGGACGGGAACTACACCGCCGCGGCCCACCTGGACGCCGAGGGCGCCCCCACCGTCACCGCGTTCGAGAACGACACCGACGAGCTGGCCGCCGGCGAGGGCCGTCTGACCGTGCGCCACATCGCCGCCGCCCCGGCCGTGGACGTGTGGGCCGGCGACGAGGTCGTCGTGCCGGGCCTGGAGAACCCGGATGAGGCCTCCCTCGAGATCCCCGCCGGCACCGTCCCCGCCGCGATCTCCGTGGCCGGCACCACCGAGCCCGTCCTGGGCCCGGCCGACGTCGAGGTGGCCGAGGGCATGACCACGATCGCCTACGCCTGGGGCTCCGCCGAGGACGGCACCCTGGCCCTGGCCACCCAGGCCGTCGAGGCCGAGCACATGGCGCCGACCGCCGTGTCCGCCGACGTGGACGTGGCCCCCGCCGGTCCGTCCGCGGGTCTGCTGGCCGCCGGCGGCGCCGCCCTCGCCGCGCTGGCCGCCGGCTCCTGGACCGTGGCCCGCCGCCGGGCGGCCCATGCCTGACGTCCACGCACAGAGCGGTCGCCGTCGCCGCCGGACGGGGCTCGTCCCCACCCTGGTGGCGGCGGCGGCCGTCCTGCTGGCCTCCTCCGGCTGCGCCCCGGCCGACGGCATCGCCGTCGGCGCGGGGGCGCCGGGGACCGCCGAACCGCTCTCGTCGGTGGCGGGCCGTCCTGACGCGTCGACGTCCGCCTCGGTCGCTCCGCCGCAGGATCCGCCGTCCGTCACGGCATCGGCCGGGTCGAGCAGGACACCGGTCCCGGTCCGCCCCGCCACGGACGCGCCCCCGACGCGCACCGCCGCACCCGTCCGGCTCGTCTACCCGGCGATCGGGACGGACATGGAGGTGGTGCCCACCGGCGTTCTCGCGGACGGCGGGATGGAGCTCCCCGACGACCCGGACGTCGCCGGCTGGTACCGCCACGGGCCCGCGCCCGGGGACGCCGCCGGATCGGCCGTGATCGCCTCCCACTCGGGCTCGCCGCGCAATCCCGTGGGCCGGCTCTACGCCCTGCGGGAGTCGGAGGTGGGCGACGAGCTGACGGTCGTGGACGCCGAGGGTGTCGAACGCCGGCACGTCGTCACGTCGGTGGCCGCGTTCGGCAAGGCGGGATTGGACTTCACCCCCCACTTCCGCCGGACCGGGGACCCGGTGCTGACCCTGATCACGTGCGGCGGCGAATGGGACGAGGCCACCGGTCACTACACGGACAACATCGTGGTGACCGCCACACCGGTGGCGGACTGAGCGTTACCCTGGACGGACGTGCGGAGACACCGACGCGGATGGACGCCGCCCGGTTCCGAGGGAGCCGTGCGGTGAGGAGAACGCCCATGCACCACGACGACGTCGCCCGGCGCTTCGCCGACGGGGACCCCGAGGCGATGCGGCAGGCCTACGACCGGCACGGCACGCTTGTCTTCTCCCTGTGCGCCGCGTCGCTACGGCACCGGGAGGACGCCGAGGACGCGGCGCAGCAGGTCTTCACCCGCGCCTGGCGGTCCCGGGGGACCTACGACCCGTCCCGCCCCCTGGGCGCCTGGCTCACCGGCATCACGCGCCGGGTCGTGGCGGACGTCGGCGCGGCGCGGATCCGCCAGGCCCGCACCGTCGAGGCCGAGGCGGGCCACCTGCCCCGCGAGGACGCCACAGGGGACAGGGTCAGCGAGTCCGCCGTGGCGTCCCTGGTGGTCCGGCAGGCGCTGGACCGGCTCGGCCCGCCGCAGGACGAGGTGCTGCGGCTGGCGTTCCTGGAGGACCTGTCCTACCCGCAGATCGCCGAGCGGCTCTCCCTGCCGCTCGGCACCGTCAAGTCCCATGTCCACCGCGGCCTGGCCGCGCTGAGGAAGAGCCTGGAGGTGTCCGGTGTCTGAGCATCCCCCGCAGCAGGGCCGCCTGGCCGAGGACCAGGTGGCCGACCTCGCCGTGCGCCTGCACCGGGACCACGCGGTCCGCGGCCTCTCCGGCCCCGCCCCCGTCCCGGACGACGTCGCGGTCGGGCTCGATGCGCGCTCCCTCGAAGAGCTGCACGGCACGCTGCGCGTCCTCGCCGCCCTCGCCGACCCGGCGCCCGACCTCGTCGCGCCGCCGGCGGGCCTGTGGGATCGGATCGTCGCGGACCTGGACACCCCGGAGCGGGCGGACGCGGCCCCCGACGCCGTGGTCGCCTCCACGGCCCGGACGGACGGGCGCGACGACGTCGTGGTCCCCTTGACCGAGAGCCGTGCCGCCCGCGCCGCGGCGCGGACGGAGCGGACCCGCTGGTGGCCGGTGGCCGCCGCCGCGGCGGCCGGCCTGGTGGTCGGCGGCCTCGGCGTGGGCATGGCCCTGTCCGGGAGCGAGGGCGGCACGGACGGCGCCCCGGTGGCCCAGCCGACCCCGACCGAGGAGCTGCTCGGCGACGCGCGGCTGGATCCGGTCGCGCAGGGCGGGACCCTGGCCCGGGCGGAGATGCGCCGCGAGTCGGACGGGGAGATGCGGCTCGCCGTCCATGTGCCCACCGTGCCCGACGCCGAGGACGGCTACCTCGAGGTGTGGTTGCGGGACGAGGCGGCCAGCCGGATGATCTCCCTGGGCACGGTGACCTCGGAGGACGCCGTGCTGACCGTCCCCGAGGGCGTGCAGCTCGGGGAGTACCCGGTGGTGGACGTCTCCCACGAGCACTTCGACGGCGATCCCACCCACTCCGGCACGTCGCTGTGGGTGGGCGAGATGGTCCGCCGGTCCTGAGCCCCGGGCGGGGCTCAGGACCCGTCACCGTGTGACCCCGGGCACCCGGGTCCGCGTCCCCCGCACGAGGCTTCCGGCATGGCAGACCCCGCGCGTTCCGCGCCCCCTTCCGCCGCTGGCACGCTCCGCTCGGGCGCCGACACCGCCCGCCGCGCCACCCGGTCGGAGATGTTCCGCCGCCTGGCCCGACTGGGCCACGTGGCCAACGGCATCCTGCACGTCCTGATCGGCCTGCTCGCCTTCGACCTCGCCCGGGGCGGAGGCGGCGACGCCGACCAGTCCGGCGCCGCCGGACTCCTGGCGGACAACCCGGCGGGCCTCGTCCTGCTGTGGATCACGGTGGCCGGATGCGCCTCGCTGTCCGTCTGGCACCTGGCCGCCGCCGTGTGGGGCGGGGACGAGACCCTGGATCGCGTGAAGGACGCCGGCAAGGCGGTGGTGTTCGCCGCCGTCGCGAGCACGTTCGCCGCCGCCGGCGTGGGTGCGGGCCGGGACTCGGGCGAGGCCACCCGGTCCTTCACCGCCACGCTCCTGGAGCACCCGGCGGGCGCGACGCTCCTCGTGGCGATCGGCCTGGTGATCGTGGGCATCGGCGGCCACCACATCCACAAGGGCATGACCCGCCGTTTCGTGAAGGACCTCACCTCCCCGTCCCGCGAGGACGTGTCCCGAGCGCTCACGGTGACCGGCGTGGTGGGGTACACGGCCAAGGGCATCGTGCTGGCCCTGGTGGGGGCCCTCTTCGTCCTGGCGGTGGTCCAGCACGATCCCTCGCAGAGCACGGGCATGGACGGCGCCCTGAAGACGCTGCTGGCGCAGCCCTTCGGGCCCTGGCTGCTGGGCGCGGTGGGGCTGGGCCTGGTCCTCTACGGCGTCTACGAGTTCCTGCGCTCACGCTACGACCGCATGCCCGGCTGATCCTCCCGCCGCCGCCCCGGGCCCGACTCCCGCGTCATCATGCGCTCGGATGTTGACGCGGCGGCCCCGGGGGGCCAAGGTGGACCCGACGGCGCCGGACGGGCGCCCCGAGCCCGACCCTCGCGGTCGGGCCGCCACAACTCAGAAGGAGACACCATGCGTTGGTTCACTCTCGCCGTCGGCGCCGCCGCCGGCTACCTGCTCGGCAGCGCCGAGGGCCGCCAGAACCTCCAGAAGATGACCCAGAACGCCCAGACGCTCTGGAACGATCCGAAGACCCAGGAGAAGGTCGGCCAGGCCAAGGAGAAGGCCCAGGCCGTCGCCTCCGACGCCAAGGACAAGACCCAGGAGAAGGCCGCCGAGGTGAAGGCCACGGCGGAGGAGAAGAAGGAGTCCGACGTGAACGAGGACAAGAAGGACCAGGTCACCGTCTCGAACAACGAGAACGTCCCGGCCGCCAACGCCACCGGCGCCGACCCGGACATCATCTCGGACCCCTCCACCGCGCTCGGCGACGAGGGCCCCGCGAACGCCTGATCCGGCGGACGCCCGGTCCCGGCGCCTGAGCGCCGGACCCACACGACGACGCCCCACCTCCTCGCGGAGGTGGGGCGTCGTCGCGTGTCCACCCGGAGCCGCAGGCCCCGGCCGGGTGATCAACCGGCCGGGGCGGGCTCCGGCGCGGCGGGCGGGGCGGCGATCTCGTCCGCCGCGGGCGCCTCGACGGGCTCGACGGCGTTCCAGTCCGAGAACGTCACCGTGCCCTCGGTACCGGGCGCCACGGTCTCCACGGTGAGGAGGGCGCCGTCGTCCTCGGCCACCGTGAACGCCTTCAGACGGGTGGTCCCGTCCCCGGCGCCGGCCACCGGCTGCTCGAGGACGTAGCGCACGGCGTCCTCGCCGCTGCGACGGATCCCGTCCGCCTCCGCGGCGGCGCCCTCGAGGCCGCCGGCGGCGGGCACGCCCGCGAGCAGCCCGTCCACCACGGCGCGCATGCTCAGGCCCTGGCCCACCGGGACCTCCTGCCACTTCTGCGCGTACTCGGGGCGCTCGGGGCCGGCGACGCCGCCGCGCTCCTCCACGACGAACCGGTGGTACTGCTTCCCGCCCACCACGCGGATCTCGTCCCGGGCGGTGTGCTGCCCGGCGCGGAACTCGCCGGTGTAGAGCAGGTCCCCGCCGTCCACGGCGCCGGCCACCTCGGTGGCGTCCGGGACGCCCATCCCACCGCCGGCCACGCCGGCGTCGGTGCCGACCTCCGTGGTCATGCGGACGGACTGGGCGCCCTCGAGCTGGGCGCGGGCGCGGTCCCACGCGCCGGAGGCGTCCTCGCCGGAGGCGCCGCACGCGGTCAGGGCCAGTGCGGCGCCGAGCCCGAGCACGGCCGCGGGCACGGCGCGACGGGCGGGGACGCGGGGGCTGCGGTCGGGGCGCATCACTGCTCCACCTCCTCCGGCACCTCGGCCGGGTCGATCTGGTTCCAGTCGGTCAGCGTGAGCTCCTGGATCTGCGTCCCGTCCTCCACGCGCAGGCCCACGAGCGAGCCGTCCTCGTCCACCGTGAAGGCGCGCACGGTGAACGCGTCCCCCTCCTGGCGGGCGGCCTCGGCGGCCTGCGAGGGCACCTGGTAGCGGTGGGCGGTCCCCCCGGACCACTCGACCTCCTCGGGCTGCACATCGGCCCCGGCGAGGGCGTCCGCGGCGGGCAGGGCGATGCTCTCGAGGGTCCCCCCGATCGGGCTCCCCTGGGACGGGGGGGCCGTCTCGCGCCACCCGTCGGTGTTGTACTGCGCGGCCACCTGGGCCGGCACGTCCTGTCCCTGCGTGGTGATGCGCGCGTAGGAGCGGCCGTCCACGGTGCGGGTGTCCACGGTCATCCAAGAGTCGTCGCCCACGAGCATCGAGGCCTCCGTGGTGCCGTCCGTGCCCTCGAGCGGTCCGGCGAGGTCCCACGTGATCACGCGGGGCGTCTGCGAGCCGTCGGTGCTCACGAAGGACATCCGGACGGACTCCGCGCCGTCGATCTGGGCGCGGGCCTGCTCCCAGGCCTCGCCGGCGGCGGGCGGCTGGCTCGCGCACCCGGCGAGGACGAGGGCCCCCAGGGCCCCCAGCCCGGCCGCGTGGACGGCACGTCTGCGCTGCATGTTCTCCTCCTGAGGGACGGGTCGGCGGGCGGACCGCCGCTGTGCTGGGCCTCACCCTACCCAGCGCGGCTGGACGCGGCCCGGACGCACGACGGAGCCCGGCCCCTCGCGCGGAGGGGCGGGCGCCGTCGTCGGGCGGAGTCCCCGGTCAGCCCTGCCGGTGGCGCAGCGCGAAGGACGCGCCGTGGTGGTTCCGGGGCAGGTGGTCACCGCGGCCGAAGAGCTTCTGACGCAGCGTGCCGTCCGTGTACCCGGTCTTGTAGCGGCCGAGCTCCTGCAGCTCGGGCACCACGAACTCCACGATGTCCTCGAAGGTTCCCGGGGTGATGTGGTACGCCAGGTTGAAGCCGTCCACGTCCGTCTCGTCCGCCCACTCGGCCAGCTGCCGGGCTGCCGATGCGCCGCCGCCCACGATCACCGGGCCGAAGCCGCCGATGCCCACCCACTCGGCCAGCTTGCGGACCGTCCACTCCTCGTCCGTGCCAGAGGCCTTCTGGAAGGTCTCCACCGCGGACTGGATGGCGTTGGACTGCACGTCGCCGATCGGCTCGTCCAGCTCGTACTGCGAGAGGTCGATGCCCATCCAGCCGGACATCAGCACGAGGCCGCCGAGCGGGTCCACGTACTGGGCGAGGTCGTCGTACTTGGCGCGGGCGTCGTCGTCGGTGGCGCCGGTGACCACGGTCTGCATGGCGAAGACCTTGACGTCGTAGGGGTCGCGGCCAGCCTCGACGAGGGCCTGGCGGATCTTCGCGGTGGTGGCCTTGGCCAGCTCCTTCGTGGGGGAGTTGATGAAGACCGCCTCGGCGTGCTTGCCCGCGAAGGCGCGGCCGCGCGTCGAGGCGCCGGCCTGGTAGATCACGGGGGTGCGCTGCGCGGACGGCTCGGTCACGGCGTGGCCGGGGACCTTGAAGTACTTGCCCTCGTGGGCGATGTCGTGGACCTTGGCCGGGTCCGCGAACACGCCGGTCTCCTTGTCGTAGACCACCGCGTCGTCCTCCCACGAGCCCTCGAGGAGCTTGTAGACGACGTCGAGGTACTCGTCCGCGTGCTCGTAGCGCTCGTCGTGCTCCATCTGGTCGTCCTGGCCCATGTTCTGGGCCGCCGAGGGCAGGTAGCCGGTGACGACGTTCCAGCCCACGCGGCCGCCCGTGAGGTGGTCCAGCGTGGCCAGGCGGCGGGCGAACGGGTACGGGTGCTCGTAGGCGGTGCCGGCGGTGACCCCGAAGCCGAGGTGCTCGGTGACGGCGGCCATCGCCGAGACCAGCAGGAACGGGTCGTTGACCGGGGTCTGCGCACCAGTGCGGATGGCGGCCTCGGAGGTGCCCCCGTAGACGGAGTAGGGGCCGAGCACGTCCGCGATGAACAGGCCGTCGAAGAGACCCTGCTCAAGGGTCTTGGCCAGGTGCGTCCAGTAGCCCAGCGTGTTGTAGTCGCGGGCGTGGTCGTCCGGATGGCGCCACAGGCCCGGCGACTGATGGGCCACGCAGTTCATGTCGAAGGCGTTGAAGAGCAGCTCGCGGCCGCGGCCCGGGGCCGGGGGGGCGGCGGGGACGGCGGGCTGGGCGGTGTTCTCGGTGGTCATGGCAGGAGGTCCTTCGGGAGTGGAGGGCAGAAGAGGTCGGACGCTCAGTCCAGCCCCGGCCGATGCGGGGGGCAATTCGGGGTGGCGGCGAGGCGCGCGCAACGTCACCTTCGCCGCGCCCTGCACGGGAGGGCCGCGCGGCCGCCGGCGTGTGACCCGGGGTTGCGGGGTGCCCGACGGGTCAGTCCTCGGAGACGGGGGTGAGCACGCCGGCGACCAGGGGATCGTCGGTGGTCTCGAGGTACTCCTTGAACTTCGGGTCGCTGAAGACCTCCTGCAGCTTTTTGGTCTCCGGCGACTCCACGGCGTCGGTGGCGACGATCAGGCGGGAGGCGAAGCTCCGGGGCGGGTCCGGGAAGAGGATCCCCTTGTCCCGGCTCACCTTGCCGGCGTCGAACAGGTTCGTGTATCCGACGGCGACGTCCACCGAGTCCAGGGTCCGCGGCATGGACAGCAGGTCGATCTCCTGGAAGTCGAAGCCGCGGGGGTTCGCGGTGACGTCCTTGAGGCGGGCAGTACGCGGCTCGATCGACGGGTCCAGCTCGATCAGGCCCTCACGCTCGAGCAGCCACAACGCCTGCCCCTGGTTCGCGAGGTCCGTGGGCACGGCCACCACGGCCCCGGCGGGGACGCCGTCCAGGGAGTCGTAGCGGGAGGAGTACAGGCCGAACGCCCACTGGTACAGCTCCGTGGTGGGCGTCAGGTCGAACCCATTCCCGTCCGCCACCTGTTTCATGTACCACTGATGCTCGAAGATGGTGGCGTCCACCTCACCCGTGGCCACCGCGCGGTTCGCCTGGACCGCGTCCGCGATCCCGACCGGCTCGATGGTGACACCGTGCTGCGGCGCGATCTCCGCCGCCACGTACTCGAGGATGCGCTCCTCGCCTGCCATGGCGGGCTCGTAGTGGACCCGCAGGGGCCGGTCGACGGCCGCCGCCGATCCGCCGGCGGCCACCGCCGGATGGGCCGCACCCCGCATCAGGATGACCCCCAGAGCCAGGGCGACGATCGCGGCGACGGCGGCCACGGTCCAGGGGAGGCGGTCGGTGCGCCGCCGCAGGGTGAACCCGTGGTCGTGGCCGGTGGTGGACGAAGTGGAACGCGGCAAGGGGTGCCTCCTGATGAGGTCGAGCGGGCGAGAGGAAGGGCGAGGATGAGAACGTGGGCGTCCCGGCGAGGACGCCCGGCTGTGATCGGTCACGGGCGTTCCAGGGACCGGGCGAGGCGGTCGCCGGCGAACTGGACCAGCTGCACGCTGACGATCAGCACGACGATGGTCGCCGCCATGACGGTCATGTCGAACCGCTGGTAGCCGTAGGTGACGGCCAGATAGCCGATGCCGCCGGCACCGATGGTCCCCGCGATGGCCGAGTACTCGAGCATCGAGATCGTGTTGAGGGTGAGGGCCGAGACGAGGCCCGGCACCGCCTCCCGCAGCTGGGTCTGCAGGATGATCTGGACCGGCGAGCTGCCGGTGACGAGGCCGACGGCGAGGTTCTCCCGAGGGAGGTCGTTCAGAGTGTTCTGGACGAGCCGGGCGAAGAAGGGGACGCCGGCGATGACCATGGGCACCACGGCGGCACGGATGCCCAGGGTGGTCCCCGTGATCCACGCGGTGAACGGGATGATCGCGGCCATCAGGACGAGGAAGGGGAGCGAGCGCCCCATGTTGGCGACCCAGCTGAGGACGCCGTGCCAGCGGGGATGGGGGAAGAGCCCACGGGAGGACGTGTTGTACAGCAGCACGCCTCCGATCCCGCCGAAGGCCACGACGAAGACCATGACGATCCCGACCATCGCCCAGGTCTCGCCGTAGGCCGGGAGCAGGAGCGCAGGGATCTCGCTCCACGGGGTGTCGAAGGTGAGCGGCTCGGAGGCGGCGGCGGCGAGCGCGATCATGCCGCGACCCCTGCGACCTCACGCGTCAGGTCGGCGTCGGCCGGACGCCCGCGCACGGGCACGTCGGCACCGCCCTCCACGATCACCCGGAGCCCGGCGGCGTCCAGAACCGCGACGGCGGCGGCGACCTGCCGCTGATCGTCGGTGTCGAGCCCGATCACCAGCCGGCCGAGCGGACGGGTGCCGTGGTCCTCGAGGGTGCCGCCCAGCAGGCTCACCCCCGCGGACACGGCGCGGGCGAGGTCGCCGAACCAAGCGGGGTCGACGGGGACGGAGCCCAGGGAGACGCGCAGGACGGTGCGCACACCGGGCACCCGCTCCACCGGGTGGACGGGCAGGAGCTGGCCGGCCGCCGGAGAGTCCCCGCGTCCGATCAGGTCGGCGACCCGTCCGTGCTCCGCGATCCGCCCGTGGTCCAGGAAGGCCACCTCGTCGGCCGCGGCCCGGACGGCCTCCATCTCGTGGGTGATGAGGACGATCGAGACTCCGAGGTCGGCGCGCAGCTCGGTGAGGAGGCGGAGGATCTGATGGGTCGAGCGCGGATCGAGACCTGAGGTGGACTCGTCCGAGAGGAGGATGCGAGGTCGAAGAGCGAGCGCCCGGGCGATGCCGACCCGCTGCGCCTGACCACCCGAGAGCTGGCCGGGGTAGGCGTCCGCCTTGTGCAGCAGATCCACCCGTTCCAGGAGCTCCGCCACCCGCGCCTCCATCTCCCCGTGCTCCACTCCGAGGTTGCGCAGCGGCAGTGCGACGTTCTCAGCGACGGTGATCCGGCGCAGCAGCGCCGAGTGCTGGAAGATCGTCCCGATCGAGCGGCGGCTGTCCCGCAGCGCACGCCCGGAGAGCTCGGACAGGTTGCGCCCGTCTACGAGGATCTGCCCGGAGGAGGGCATCTCCAGGAGGGAGATGCAGCGGGACAGGGTGGACTTGCCGGCCCCCGACGGACCGACCACGGCGGTGATGGATCCGTCCGGCACCGTCAGGTCGATGCCCTTCAACACCTCGACCGGTCGCCCGGTCTTCAACTCGTATCTCTTGTGCAGATCGACGATCTCCAGCACGGCGTCTCCTTCATCGGGTCGCGACCGGCGCACGGGTTCTCGCGTCGGGCCGCCGCACGGCGAGGCCCGGGAAGCGTGGACGCGTCCATCGGTCCTGGCGGGAGCACCCTGGCCCTCGCCCGGCCTGCGGGAGGCGGGTGAGGCGGGTTGCTGCGGCGTCGTCGAGCCAGATCTCTCGGCCGCTCTGGATGGGTGGCTCCAGCTGACCACAGGCCGCGTCGCGGGCGGGTCCACCTCGGCGTCTGAGGACGCGCGACACCCGCCGGACGGCACGCCGTCCCGCGGCCGGGCCTAGGGCGTGTCTGAGAATAGATGCACGAGTCAGCTGAGACCCTGGGGACATGTCCCGGTTCCAGATGCTCTCCGACGCCCAATGGGAGTTGATCGCCCCGATGCTCCCGACCCGGACCGGCCGCGCCGGCAGGCCGTTCGCCGACGCCCGCACCATGGTGGAGGCGATCATCTACCGGTACCGGTGCGGAATCGCTTGGAGGGATCTGCCCGAGGTCTACGGGCCCTGGCAGACCGTGTGGACCTGGCATCGGCGCTTGGCCGAAAAAGGCACATGGGACACGGTGCTGGCCACGCTGACCGCCGCCGCTGACGCCGAAGGCCTGATCGATTGGTCGGTCTCGGTGGACTCCACGATCGCCCGCGCCCACCAGCACGCGACGAACATCACCCGCCACACAGGGGGATGGATCGAACTACAAGAATCCGCGTGAGGAGCCGGCCGATCACGGCATCGGGCGCTCCCGTGGCGGGCTGAGCACGAAGATCCATCAGCTCGTCGATGGGACCGGGCTGCCGCTGGTCAGCCTGATCACCCCCGGCCAGGCAGGGGACTCCCCGATGCTGCTTCCTCTTCTGGAGCAGCTGCGCGTGCCCCGGCCAGTAGGGCGGCCCCGGACCCGCCCCGAGGCCGTGCTGGGCGATAAGGCGTACTCCTCCCGGGCGATCCGCACCCACCTACGTGCCCGTGGGATCAAAGCGGTCATCCCCGAACCGGCCGACCAGCAGGGCCACCGCAGACGGCGCGGTGCCCGCGGCGGGCGCCCCGTCAGCCTCGACGCGGACGCCTACAAGGGCCGCAACGTCATCGAGCGTCAGTACGCTCACCTGAAGCAGTGGCGGGGTCTGGCGACCCGGTATGACAAGTACGCGATCATCTACAGGGCCGCTGTGGTCCTGAATGCTGTGCTCGCGTGGTCAAAACGATTGTCAGACATGCCCTAGATGACGTGCCAGGTCACGTGCGCTGGAGCGCGGCGCCGTCGTCATGGTGAGGTCGGGGAGCCCCTCCCCCGCGCCGACCGCGCGGCCCGGCCCGACGACCCCGGGGCGTCCCACCCCGTTCCCGGAGGGAGCGAGCGGGTGGGCGCCACGCCTGCACACCGATGGGACGACACACGTTCGATGCCTGCACACACCCTCAGCCCCGCTGACCGATCCCCCAGGACCGCGAACCGTCCGGCGGACGCCGCCGCGACAGCCCCCGCGCCTCGACGGGACAGCCTCGGCGTCGCCTTCCACGGCGTCGGGCGCACCTTCAGCACGGCGAACGGACCGCGCGTCGTGCTGCGGGACGTGGACCTCACGGTGTCCCCCGGAGAGGTGCTGGCGATCATCGGCGCCTCCGGCTGCGGCAAGTCCACGCTGCTGCGCGCCGTCGGTGGGCTGGACAGCGGCTTCGACGGCCGGCTCCTGATCGGCGGCTCCCCCGTGCTGCCGTTCGATGAGCGCACCGCCGTCGGCTTCCAGGAGCCCCGTCTGCTGCCCTGGCGCACGATCCGTCGCAACGTGGAGCTGGGTCTGCCCCGTGGGCTGAACCGCGCCGAGGGCCGCGAGCGCGTCCAGCACCTGCTCGAACTCGTCGGCCTGGCCCCGTTCGCGGACCACCGGCCGCGCGAGGTCTCCGGTGGCATGGCGCAACGGGCGTCCCTGGCCCGCGCGTTGGCCCGCCGCCCCGGCGTCCTCCTGCTCGACGAGCCCTTCGGAGCGCTCGACGCCCTCACCCGGCTCAAGATGCAGGACCTGCTGCTGGACGTCCACGCCGCCACCGGCACCACCGTGCTGCTCGTGACGCACGACGTCGAGGAGGCCCTCCAGTTGGCCGACCGGGTCCTTCTGCTCTCCCGCCCCCAGACGGATCGCGGGCAGCCCGCCCCCGCCCCCGGGGCCACGGTCGGACGGATCGTCGAGGTCCCCGGCACCCGGCCGCGCGACCGCGCCGACGCCGACCTCGCCCGCCTGCGCTCCGAGCTCCTCGCGGGCCTGGGCATCGCTTCCCACTCCCACTGACCCCCTGAAAGGCACACCCATGCGCACCCTTCGCCCTGCCCTCCCCCTGACCGCCCTGCTCGCCGCCTCCGCCCTCGCGCTCACGGCCTGCGCCGGAGAGGACGCCCCGTCCGCCGCCGGCTCGAGCGCCGGAACGGCCGCCGCGTCCCAGACGCTGTCCATCGACTTCGCGACCTACAACCCCCTCTCCCTGGTCATCAAGGACCAGGGGTGGCTTGAGGAGGAGCTCTCCGACGACGGCGTCACGGTGGAATGGGTGCAGTCGGCCGGTTCGAACAAGGCCAACGAGGCCCTGCGGTCGGGCGCGATCGACGTCGGCTCCACCGCAGGCTCCGCGGCCCTCCTCAACCGGGCCAACGGGGCGCCGATCAAGACCATCGTCGTCGCGAACCAGCCGGAGTGGTCCGCACTCCTGACCGGGCCGGACTCCGACATCACGTCCATCGAGCAGCTCGAGGGTCGGTCGGTGGCCGCGACCAAGGGCACCGACCCGTACTTCTTCCTGATCCAGGCCCTCGAGGGCGCGGGGGTCGAGCCGTCCTCGGTCACGGTGCAGAACCTCCAGCACGCGGACGGACGCGCAGCCCTGGAGAACGGCTCCGTGGACGCGTGGGCCGGGCTCGATCCGATCATGGCCGCCGCCGAGGCGAACGGGGCGCGGTTCGTGCACCGCGACCCCGACCTGAACAGCTACAGCGTGGTGAACGCCACGGAGGACTTCCTCACGGAGAGCCCGGAGACGGCGCAGGTGGTCGCCGACACGTACGAGCGCGCGCGCCGGTGGGCCGTCGAGAACCCCGAGGAGACGGCCCGGATCCTGGCCGAGGTCGCCGGCCTGGAGGAGTCGGTGGCCACCCAGGTCATCGCGGAGCGGACCAACCTGGACATCTCACCCGTGCCCGGCAAGGACCAGCGGAGGGTGCTCTCCGCCATCGGCCCGATCTTCGTCGACACGGGCGACGTCCCCGATCAGGAGCAGGTCGACGAGGCGCTCGAGACCCTCTTCGATCCGACCTTCGCCGAGAAGGCCGAGTCGAAGTGAGCGCGTCCACGACCGTCGGCGCCCCCGAGACGACGCCGACCCCTGCGGGCGCGCCGCGTCCGGAGGCGCTGTCCCGACCGGGAGTGCGCGCCGCCGTCGGACTCGCGGTCCCCGTGCTGCTCCTGCTGGCGTGGTGGGCCGCCACCGCGGCGGGTGCCTTCTCGGCGGTGCAGCTGCCCTCCCCGCAGGCGGTCGTTCGGGCCGGGGCCGACCTGGCCGGACGCGGCGATCTGTGGACCCACATCGGGATCTCGACGCAGCGCGTGCTGCTGGGCTTCGCGATCGGCGCGGTCCTCGGCCTGGCCGTGGGATCGGCCCTGGGGCTGTCCCGCTGGGCGGACGCCCTGCTGGCCCCGCTGATCGGAGCGTTGCGGGCCGTGCCGTCCCTCGCCTGGGTGCCCCTGCTGATCCTGTGGATGCAGATCGGCGAGGACTCGAAGGTCACCCTGATCGCGATCGGTGCGTTCTTCCCCGTGTTCACCACTGTCCACTCCGCGCTGCGGCACGTCGACCCGCATCTCGTGGAAGCGGGCCGCGCGTTCGGCTACCACGGGCTCTCGCTCCTGCGGACGGTGCAGCTGCCGGCCGTGGTGCCCGCCGTGTTCTCCGGCCTGCGGCTGGCCCTCGCCCAGGCCTGGCTGTTCCTGGTGGCTGCGGAGCTGATCGCCTCCTCCATGGGGCTGGGCTTCCTGCTCACGGATTCGCAGAACAACGGCCGGACGGACCGGCTAATCCTCGCGATCATCCTGCTCGCGGTGCTCGGGAAGGTGTCCGACTGGGGGCTCGGCCTCGTGGAGCGCTGGGCGCTGCGCCGCTGGAGCTGACCCCGAGCTCGCCCCGCCGCCCGGCGCGGCCGCCGCTCACACCTCCTCGGCGACGTCCCCCGCGGAGGTGTAGGCCACGGGCGGGGTGCCGTTGACCAGCCAGTCCCCGGCCATGCGCACCTTGAACGCGGCCGGGTCGTGGGTGGCGAGGGTGCGGGCGTTGCGCCAGTGCCTGTCCAGCTGCAGTGCCGCGGAGGTCGCCGAGGCGCCAAGGGTGTCGAAGATGCGCGTGCACACGTCCAGCACGGCGCTCGGGACCACGGCCTGCGCGCGGTAGGCGGCGGCCATGGCCTCCTGCACCAGGGCGGCGTCCCAGGCGGGGGCGGCGTCGTCGTCGCCGTGTCCCGGGGCGGCCTCCGCGGCCTCATCCAGCAGGCGACCGATGGCGCGCACCATCTCCTCCGCCGCGGCCTGCTGCCCGGCCAGCTGGCCCATGATCTCCAGCAGCTGGGGGTCCTGGGCGGGGACGTCGGCGGTGCCCGTGTTGAAGGTGCGGCGGCGGGTGCGCAGCAGCTCGGCGCCCTCCGCGAGCGCCGCCCGCCCGACGCCGGCCAGCAGCGCCAGCAGGGTGGCCTCGAGGAAGACGGGCACGGGCCCGTCCGCGCGGGGCACCTCGAGCAGGTCCTCGGCCGCGGCGCCGTCCAGGATCACGGAGCCGGTGGCGGTGAGGCGCTGGCCGAAGCCGTCCCAGTCGTCCTTCACGCGCACCCGCGGCTGACGCACGCGCACGACGGCGACCGCCCGGTCCGGCTCGCGGACCACGCCCCCGGCGCGCTTGGAGTTGCGGCGGGAGACGAGCCCGGCGCCGTCGATGCCCACCGTGGCGATGGTCCACGTGGCGAAGGCCGTGCCGGTGGCGTAGTACTTCTGCCCCGTGACCACCCAGGTGCCGCCCTCGTCTCGCGCGGCACGGGTGGCGGCCCGGCCCGGGGCCGCGCCCGCCCGCTCGGCCAGCGCGGAGCCGGCCCAGTCGCCCGCCACGACCCGGCGCAGCCAGGGCCCGCGCAGCCGGGCCGGCTGGTCCAGCACGGTGGCGATGAACACCAGATGCGAGCGCCACAGGTGGGCGGTGTTCACGTCCCGGCCGGCGAGGTCCATGAGCAGCCGCAGCACGGTCTCGGACCCGCCGCCCTCGCCGCCGTCCGCCACGGGCACCCCCACGCGGCCGAAGCCCGACTCGCGCAGCCCCTGCTGCACCGCGAAGGGCAGGTGCCGGCCGACCTCGCGGGCGCGTTCACCGTGCCCCACGGCGTCGAGGGCGTCGGCGTAGCGGGCGGCGAGGTCGGCGTAGCTGGTCATGACTCCACTCTGACACGGGATGACGCGGGGCTCGCGCCCCTGCGGAGCATGAGGAACAGGGTCCGCTCCCCGAGCGTCAGGAGCGCCCGGGGCGGAACCGCACACCCCGGTGGCCGGCGGGCAGCCGGGGGCCGTCCCCGGTGAGGTTCTCCCGCAGGGTCCTGCCGGCTTCGGGCTCACGGAGCAGCCCGCGACGGCGCAGCTCCGGGCTCACGAGGGCGGAGAACCGCTCCAGGTCCGCCGGGCGGACGGCGGCGCAGATGTTGAACCCGTCCACTCCGGTCTGGTCCCGCCACCGCTGCAGCTCGTCCGCCACGGTGGCCGGCGATCCGACGATCACCGGGCCGCGGCCGCCGATGCTGACAAACTCCGCCACCTCCCGCACCGTCCACACCCGGTCCGGTGACTCGGTGGTGAATGCCGCGAGCGCCGTCCGGGAAGCCTCGTTCTCTACATGCTCGAGGGGGACATCCGGGTCCAGCCCAGACAGGTCCACGCCGGTCCAGCCGCCGAAGAGCGCGAGGGCCCCCTCGATGTCCACATGCTCCCGGTAGCCCACCAGCCGGGCCTGCGCCTCCTCGTCCGTCTCGGAGACCACCACGGTGACCATGGCGAACACCCGGATCGCGCCCGGCTCGCGCCCGGCCGTCTGCAGCTCCGAGCGCGTCTGGTCCACGAAGCGGCGGACGTGCGCCGTCGTCGGGCCGATGTAGAAGGCGGCCTCGGCATGCTCCCGGGCGAACCGGCGGCCGCGCGGGGAGCCGCCGGCCTGGAACAGGAACGGGGTGCCCTGCGGGCCCGGATGCGCCAGGGCGACACCGGGCACGCGGACGTGCTCGCCGTCGGCGCCGGTGGGGTGGACCTTCGCCGGGTCCGCGAAGATCCCGGCCACGGCGTCGGCGCGGACCGCGCCCGGCTCCACGGAGCCCTCGAACTGGCGGTAGATCGCATCGAGGTACTCGTCGGCCCGGTCGTAGCGCTCGTCATGCGGCAGCTGCTGCTCAAGCCCCAGGTTGCGGGCCGCGGAGTCCTGGTAGCTGGTGACGATGTTCCAGCCGATCCGCCCTGCCGTGAAGTGGTCGAGCGACGCGAGGGTGCGAGCCAGCAGGTACGGCTGCTCGTAGGTGACGGAGGCGGTGACGCCGAACCCGAGGCGGTCCGTCACGGCGCCCATCGCGGAGACCGCCGTGAACGGGTCCAGCAGCGGCCACTGCACGCCGCCGCGGACGGTGGCGTCCACCCCGCCGCCGTAGACGTCGTAGAGGCCGAGGATGTCCGCGAGGAACAGGGCGGAGAAGCCGCCGCCCTCCAGGGTGCGGGCCAGGTCCGTCCAGTAGGAAAGCCGGTCGAACGCGGCGATCCGGGACTCCGGGTGGCGCCACAGCCCCGGGGACTGGTGCACCGGCGTCATCATGTCGAACGCGCAGAGACGGAACGGGACAGGGGCGGGCACAGACTGGGCCTCGGAGTCGTGGGGATGCGGGGCGGGCACAGCGGTCATCGGGCCTCCTGGGTCACGAGGTGGTCGGTCGGGTGGTCCTCGGCGGAGGGGGTGGCAGGGGCGGGACGAGCCTCCGGAACGCGGGGGTCGCCGGCGCCGACCAGGTCCACGTCGTCGGCGCCGCGGGGGTCACGGGCGAGGACGGAGGCCGCCAGGGACAGCACCGCCAGCAGGGTGAGGTAGGCGGCGATCAGCCACGGGGTGCCGTTGCCCGCCTGGAAGAGCAGGGCGGCGATGAACGGGGCGAATCCTCCGCCCACCACGGTGCCGAGCTGGTATCCGAGATTCACGCCGGAGTAGCGCACGCGGACCGGGAACTGCTCGGCGAACCACGCGGCCTGCGGGCCGTACACGGAGTCATGGGCAACGTTGATCACGAGCACCACCACCAGCGGCAGCAGGGACAGGGCCCCGGCCTCGGCCACGAAGAACAGGACCCACCCGGCCACCGCGGTCAGGCAGTAGCCGAGCTGGGACACGCGGCGCCGTCCGTACCGGTCGGACAGGGCTCCCCAGAACGGGGTGGAGATCAGGCCGATCGCCGAGGCGATCATGGTGGCCTCCAGCAGGACCGAGCTGTCCAGACCCTTCAGCACCAGATAGCTGACCAGGTAGGTGGTCACCAGGTAGTAGAGGCCGTTCTGCCCCAGGCGCAGGCCGGCGGTGACCAGCACCGGGCGGGTGTGGTGGCGCAGCAGCTCCAGCACCGGGGCGCTGCTGACGCCGTCGGCCTCCCGCAGCTGCCGGAACTCCTCCGCGTCCTCCACGCCGAGGCGGATGAGCAGGCCGACCACCACGAGCACGGCGGAGGCCAGGAACGGGATGCGCCAGCCGAACGCCGCGAACTGCTCCGGCGTGCTCAGCGCCGTGGTGACGGTGAAGGCACCGGTGGCCAGGAGCATGCCGGCCGAGGATCCGACCTGGGTGAAGGAGCCGAAGAAGCCGCGCCGGCCGGCCGGAGCGTGCTCCACGGACGTCAGGGCGGCGCCGCCCCACTCCATGCCGGCGGACAGGCCCTGCAGGCAGCGCAGCAGCACCAGCCCGACGACGGACCACCATCCGACCTGCTCGAAGGTCGGCAGCAGGCCGATGCCCACGGAGGCCACCCCCATGACCACCAGGGAGACCACCAGGAGCGACTTGCGTCCGACGCGGTCGCCGAAGTGCCCGGCGAGGATGCCGCCCAGGGGGCGAACGACCACACCGACAGCCAGGGTCGCGAAGGAGGCGATCGATCCGCCCAGAGGTGTGGAGCCGGGGAAGAACTGGACGTTGAACACGAGCGCCGCGGCGAGGCCGTAGAGGTAGAAGTCGTACCACTCGATGGTGGTGCCCACGAACGAGCCGAACACGGCCCGCAGCCGGGTGCGGCGGATGCTCTGGACGGTCTGCGCGCTCATCGTGGGTCTCCCTGGGCTGCGGTGCCCTCGGCACCGGCCGCGCCCTCGCCCCCGGCACCGGTCGTGGCAGCACCGGGGGCGTCTCCGATGGCGTTGAGCCCCTCGGGCAGGGTGCCGTTGACGAACCAGTCGCCCACGGAGCGGGCGCGGAACGGGATGGGGTTGTGGGTGGCCACGGTCTGCGCGTTGCGCCAGAACCGGTCCAGGGCCTTGCCGGCCCGGGTGTGGGAGGCACCACCGGCGTGGAACAGCTCAGAGGTCGCGCGGATGGCGGCCTCCGGGACCGTCACCTGCGCCTGCTCGACGGCCAGCTCGGCCGCGTAGATCTCCAGGGCCAGGTCCTGTTCCGCGTCGCCGCCCCCGCCGCGGCGGTCGGCCCGGGCCTCGTCGACCGCGGCGATCGCGGCGTCCAGGGCGTCGGCGGCGTGCAGCACCGTGGCGGTCACGGAGAACGCGGTGGAGGCGATCCTGCCGACCGCCTCCTGGATCAGCGGGTCGTCCCGGTAGCGGGCGCCGGAGCCGGTGTTGAAGGTGCGGGTGCGGCGGCGGACCAGCTCCGCCGCGGTGTCCCGGGCCCCGGTGGCGATGCCGGCGAGCACGGCGAGCAGGAACAGCTGGAAGTAGGCGGCCTCGATCACGGCCTCGGCCGTACCGGTCTGCCGCTCGAACACGTCGGCCCGGTCCACGGGGACGCGGGTGAACACGGCGGTGCCGGTGGCGGTGAGCCGCTGGCCGAAGCCGTCCTAGTCGTCGTAGAGCTCGACGCCCTCCTGGTCCACGGGCACCACAGCGAAGCAGCGTCCCGTGGTGGGGCGGCCGTCGTCGTCCGTCACGGCGGCGGAGACGCGGGTGTGGGTGGAGAACAGAGAGGCGGTGGCGTAGCCCTTGCGGCCGGTCAGCAGGGCGGTGCCGTCCGGTCCCTGCTCGAGCGTGGTGTTCAGGGTGCCCAGGGCATTGCCCGAGGTCTCCGTGGACGCATTGCCCACCGTGGCGCCCTCCAAAACCAGCCGGTACCAGCGGTCCTGCTGCGCTGCGTCCTTGTGGCGCAGGGACTCGAGGAAGCCGTAGTGGGAGCGGTACTGGTGGGCCACGTTGGAGTCGGCGGCGGCCAGGTCCACCAGCAGTGCGGTCAGGGTCCGCACGCTCACCTCGGGACCCCCGTGGGAGCGCGGTACCCGGAGGGTCGCGAAGCCCGCCGCGTTGAGCTCGCGGATCTCCGCGTAGGGCAGGGTGCGGTGCACGTCCCGCTCGGCGGCGCCGGCGGCGATCCGCTCGACGATCGGGGCGAAGCGCCGGCGGAGCAGGGCGAGGTCGGCGGTGTCCGGGACGTCCGGCACCGCCGCGAGCGGCGGCCGGCCGGGGACCGCGTTGACGGTCGGATCGTGGGCGTTGGCTGTGGGCACAGGCATGGAGATGCTCCTCTTCCATCGGTCCCGGCGGTAGCACCGTCGCGTTCCTGCGGAGCAGGGCTGCGGGGGTTGCTGCGGCGTCGTCGATCCGGGTCTCTCGGCCGCTCTGGATGGGTCTGCCCCAGCACAGCACGGCCGGCCCCTGCCCCGGAATCCCCCGCAGGATCCGGTGTCATCCCCGCCCCCGCCGGACGCCCTGAACCGCCCGGCACCGCCCATGTGACCGTCCGCGACCGCTTCCACCCCGACCGACGACCCCGGGCACCGTGCCGGACCCCCGCCGGGCCTACAGTGGCTCGCGCACACCATCCAGAGCGGCACCAGAGACCTGGCTCCTCGACGCCGCAGCAACCCGGGCCCGCGGTCAGCGGACTGCGGGTGCTCCCGCCAGGACCGATGGAAGGAGAACGACGCATGTCCGCGTCCCCGCACACCACCACCGCCCCGGCACCCGAAGCCGCCGTCCGCGGCCCCAACGACGGCGTGCCCACCGCCGCCCTGGCGACCCTGCCGGGCCCGCTGCCGCAGCACCTGGTGGATGCGGCGGACCCGGATGTCCATCCGGGACGTCCCGCGGACCTGTTGCACGGAGGACGAGGCAACGGGGCCGTCGTCGCCGAGTCCGACCGGCTGGCCTTCTGGGAGGCGGTGGGCCGCCGGCTGACCTGGGACACGGACTTCACCCAGGTGAACGACACCGTCCCCACGGACGCCGCCACGGGCACCGCCCCGCAGATCCGCTGGTACGCGGACGGCCGGCTCAACGTGGCCGTGAACTGCGTGGACCGGCACGTGGCGGCGGGGCGCGGGGAGAAGGTCGCCCTGTACTTCGAGGGCGAGCCCGGGGACCGCCGCACCGTGACCTACACGCAGCTGCTGGCAGAGGTCTCCCAGGCGGCGAACGCCCTCGAGGAGCTCGGCATCCGCCCCGGGGACCGCGTGGTCGTGTACCTGCCGGTGCTCGTGGAGACCATCGTGATCGCCCTGGCGTGCGCGCGGATCGGCGCGGTGCACTCGCTGGTGTTCGGCGGGTTCTCCGCGGACGCGCTGCGCTTCCGCGTGGAGGACACGGGCGCCAAGCTCCTGGTCACCACGGACGGCCAGTTCCGCCGCGGCACGGCCGTCCCGGTGAAGGCCCACGCGGACGAGGCCGTGTCCGGGGACAACGCGATCGAGCACGTGCTGGTGCTGGACCGCACCGGCCAGCGGGACATCCCGTGGACCGAGGGCCGGGACCTGTGGTGGCACGACGTCGTCGACCGCCAGCCCACCACCCACGCGGCGCGGGCCTTCGACGCCGAGCACCCGCTGTTCATCATGTACACCTCCGGCACCACGGGACAGCCCAAGGGCCTCGTGCACACCTCCGCCGGGTACCTCGCGGCCGCCTCCTGGACGCACGACCTCCTGTTCTCGCACCCGGACGTGTCCCGGCGGGACACGGACGTGCACTGGTGCACCGCGGACCTGGCCTGGGTCACCGCCCACACCTACGAGATCTACGGACCGCTCTCCAACGGCGTCACCCAGGTGATCTACGAGGGCGTGCCCAACGCCCCGCACCCGGGCCGGCACTTCGAGGTGATCGAGCGCTACGGCGTGACCAGCTACTACACGGCCCCCACGCTGATCCGCTCCCTCATGGGCTGGCATCCGGACGGCATCCCCGCGCGCGAGGACGGCGGCCCCGACCTGTCCTCCATCCGCCTGATCGGCACCGTGGGCGAAGCCGTGAACCCCGAGGCCTGGGTGTGGGCGCGCACGCAGATCGGACGGGACGCCCTCGGCCCCGACGACCCGCGGGACGGCTCCGCCGGCGTGCCCATGGTGGACACGTGGTGGCAGTCCGAGACCGGCTCCACCGTGATCTCCCCGCGCCCCACGGACACCTCGTTCAAGCCCGGCTGCGGCTCCCGCCCCCTGCCGGGACTGGACGTGGCCGTGGTGGACGACGACGGCGCGCCCGTCCCCGCGGACGTCCAAGGCAGGATCGTGGTCACCCGCACGTCGCCGTCGATGGCCCGCACCGTGTGGGGCGACCCGGCGCGCTTCTTCCACTCCTATTGGGAGGACTACGCGGAGCAGGGCTGGTTCCTCGCCGGCGACGGCGCCAAGCACGACGCGGACGGGGACGTCTGGATCCTCGGCCGGATCGACGACGTCATCAACATCTCCGGGCACCGGCTGTCCACCATCGAGATCGAGTCCGCGCTGGTCTCCCACCCCGAGGTGATCGAGGCCGGCGTGTGCCCGGTGCCGGACCCGAGGACCGGCCACGCCGCCGTCGCCTTCGTGGTGGCGCACGCCCGCTGGGCGGCCGGCGACGACGCCGCGGCCGCCGAGCGGGCCCAGGAGCTGCGGGCGCACGTGGGCCGGGTGATCGGCCCGGTGGCCAAGCCGGCCGACGTGGTGTTCGTCCCCGACGTGCCGAAGACCCGCTCGGGCAAGATCATGCGCCGCCTGCTCACCCAGCTGCACCGGGGCAGCCCCCTGGGCGACACCACGAGCCTGCAGAACGAGCCGTGCATCGCGCAGATCGCCAACGTCATGGCCGCCCGCCGCGCCTCCTGACCCCCGCCCCCCGCTTTCGTTCGGGAAACGGCACTTCCCCGAGCGTTTTCGTTCGGAAAGCAGCGCCTCCCCACGCATCCCGTGCGGGAGACGGTGCCCGCCGACGGGCGCCCGCGTCTCCGCCTGGAGGGTGTCCTCGGCGTGGTCCGTGGGCGGCGCCGTCACCGGCGGCGCCCGTTTCCCGAACGACAGCGTTCCAGCGGGTGCCGTTCCCCGAACGACGACGTTCTCGAGCGCGCTTCTTCGGTTCGCTCAGCCCCCGGTGGCGCCGTCGTCGAAGATCTGCCCGACGGGCGTGCGCTTCTCCGCCTGGAAGGCGTCCTCGGCGCGGCCGTGCGCCCAGTACGCGGAGACCGAGAGCGCCCGCCGCTCGATGCCGCGCACGTCGGTCAGGTGGGCCCGCGCGCGCTTGACCTGCCCGCGCTCGCCGTGGACGAACACCTGGACGCGGCCGTCCCGCCACTCGACGTCCTCGACGGCGGCCGCGAACCGGGACGTCTCCGGGGTGAACGGGCCGCCGCGGTGCAGCCAGCGCACCTGGACCCCGGCCGAGGCCGTCAGGTCCAGCTCCTCCTCGGGGCCCGCCACCTCCACCAGCGCGACGCCGACCGCGCCCGGAGCGGTCGCGGCCAGGTCCTCGAGGGCCGCCGCGATCGCCGGGAGCGCGGACTCGTCCCCGGCCAGCAGGTGCCAGTCCGCCGCCGGGTCCGGGCGGTACATGCCGCCGGGGCCCAGGAACGCCACCCGGTCCCCCACCGGCAGGGACGCGGCCCACGGACCGGCGAGGCCGGCGTCGTCGTCGCCCGCCTCCCCGTGGACCACGAAGTCCACGTCCACCGTGCCCGCCGCCGCGTCCACGGAGCGCACCGTGTAGGTGCGGGTCACGGGCATCTGCTCGGGGGCGAGGCGCTCGCGGAGGGTGTCCATGTCATAGGGCGGCTCGAGACCGAGCGCGGGGTCCGCGAACAGCAGCTTGAGGTACTGGTCCGTGGCGCCCTTCTCCGCCCAGCGGGCGTGGAACGTCGCGAACCCCTCCCCGCCGAGCGTGAGCCGCACCAGGTGCGGGGTGAGACGGCGCGCCGCCTGCACGGTGAGCACGGTCTGCGGGCGGGGTGGGCGGTCGGGGGCGACAGGACGGGACATGCGGGCCTCCTGGCGGTGGGTGCGGGCCGGTCGTCGGCCCACTCTGTCACGACGGCGTCGGGTCGGCTCCCGGCGGCCGTCGGCCCGGCACGGCCCCGGGACCCGTCCTAGGGCGTCCAGTAGCATCGGGGGAGCCGTGCCGGCGCCGGACCCCGCCGGACTCCCGGCACTCCCGCCCGCGATCCCCGGAGGAACCCATGACGTCACTGGCCGAGCTCGCCGGAACGTGGACCCTGGATCCGGAGCACACGAGCATCGGCTTCTCGGCGCGTCATGCGATGGTGACGAAGGTGCGCGGGGCGTTCAACGACGTCGCCGGCACCCTGGTCATCGACCCCCGGGGCCTGGAGCACTCCCACGTGAGCGTCACGGCCATGGCGGAGAGCATCGACACCCGCAACGAGAACCGGGACGAGCACCTGCGCTCCCGCGACTTCTTCGACGTCGCCACGTATCCGGACATCACGTTCCGCTCCACCTCGACCGTGGAGCGCGGGGACTGGAGCTTCCTGGTGGTCGGGGACCTCACGCTGCGCGGGGTCGCCCACGAGGTGATCGTGCCGCTCGAGCTGGTGGGCGTGGACGTGGACCCGTTCGGCCTCACCCGCGCGGGCTTCGAGGGCTCGCGCCGCGTGGACCGCCGGCAGTGGGGCCTCGAGTGGAACACCCCCCTGGACTTCGGCGGCGTCCTGATCTCCGAGCGCATCACCCTGGAGTTCGAGCTCTCCCTGATCCGCGACGCCGCGTGAGCCGCGCCTCCGACGCCGACCGCGCCCCGTCCGACCCCCTCCTCGTCCCGGGCCCTCCTGCGGGCACCGGGCGTCTGCTGTCCCTGCTGGTCGCCGCCGCGTTCGTGGTGATCCTCAACGAGACGATCATGTCCGTGGCCCTGCCCACGCTCATGCAGGAGTTCGCCGTCACGGCCGCCACCGCCCAGTGGCTCACCACCGGCTTCATGCTCACCATGGCCGTGGTCATCCCGTTCACCGGGTGGCTGCTCACCCGGCTGCCGCTGCGGGCCGTGTTCGTGCTCGCCATGTCCACGTTCCTCGCGGGCACCGTCATGGCGGGCCTCGCTCCCGTGTTCGGCGTGCTGATCGCCGGGCGGGTGGTGCAGGCCGTGGGAACCGCACTGATGATGCCGCTGCTGATGACCACCGTGATGAATGTGGTCCCCGTGACCCGGCGCGGCGCCACCATGGGCGTGATCTCCGTGGTCATCTCGGTGGCCCCGGCGACCGGGCCCACCGTGGGCGGGGTGATCCTCGAGCACCTGACGTGGCGGTGGATGTTCGGCACCGTGGCGCCGATCGCCCTGGCCGCCCTGGTGGCCGGGTCGGTGTGGGTGCGCGACGTGACGGAGCGGCGGCGGGTGCCCCTCGACGTCGTCTCGGGCCTGCTCTCCGCCGCCGGGTTCGCCTCCCTCGTCTTCGGGCTGTCCTCGATCGGCGAGGCCGCCGCCGGCCATGCGCCGCTGCCCCCGGTGCTGCCGATCGCCGCCGGTGTCGTGGTCCTGTCCGTGTTCGCGGCGCGCCAGCTCCGCCTGGGGGACGCGGCCCTGCTCGACCTGCGGGTCCTCGCCCGCCCCGGGTACGCGGTGCCCCTGGGCGTGCTGCTCGTGGGGATGATGGCCCTGTTCGGCACACTGATCCTCCTGCCGCTCTACCTGCAGTCCGTGCTCGGCTGGGACGCCCAGGCCACGGGGCTGGCCCTGCTGCCCGGCGGCCTGGTGATGGCCTCGGTGGCCTACGTCACCGGCCGGGCCTACGACCGCGTGGGCCCGCGCCCCCTCGTGCGCCCCGGCGCCGTCCTCGCCGCCGCCGGGCTGTGGGGCTACGCGCTCCTCCTCGGCCCGGCGACGACGGCCGGCCTGGTGACGGCCCTGCACGTCACCCTGTCCGCGGGGCTGGGGCTGCTGTTCGGGCCGCTGATGACCACCGCCCTGGGCGCCCTCGACCGCCCGCAGTACCCGCACGGCTCGGCGCTGCTCTCCACGCTCCAGCAGGTGGCCGCCGCGACGGGCACCGCCGTGTTCATCACCGTGCTCACCGTGGGCACGGCCGCGGGCCTGGCGGCCGGGGCCGGTCAGATGGAGGCCACCATGCGCGGCGTCCACACCGCCTTCCTCACCGGCGCCGTCGTGCACCTCGTCTCCCTGGTCGGCGCGTTCCGGGTGCGCCGGCCGGCACCGGCGCCTGAGACGGCGGGCTGAGGCCGTGCCCCTGGTCCTGCTCGTCCTCGTCTCCCTGCTGAGCCAGCAGCTGGGCGCCTCCGTGGCGGGCCTGCTCTTCGACGACGTCGGCTCGGCCGGCATGGTCGCGCTGCGCATCGTCTTCTCCGCCGCGGTCCTGCTCGCCGTCACCCGGCCCTCGCGTGCCACGCTGGCCGGGCTCGGCCGGCCCGGGTGGGCCGCCGTCGTCGGGCTCGGGGCCGCGATGACCGGCATGAACCTGATGATCTACGAGGCGTTCGCGCGCATCCCACAGGGCGTGGCGGTGACGTTCGAGGTGCTCGGCCCGCTGGCGCTGTCCGTGCTGGCCCGGCCGTCCTGGCGCTCGGGGCTGTGGGCGGCGATCGCCCTGGCGGGCATCGCCGTGCTGGGACGGGACGGGTTCTCCCCCGAGAGCGGGATCCACGCCGCCGGCCTGGATCCCGTGGGCGTGGCGCTCGCCCTGGGCGCGGCGGCGTGCTGGGCCGGGTACATCGTGCTGTCCCGACGCGCGGGCACCCATCTGCCCGGTGTGCAGGGCCTGGCCCTGGCGGCGGCGGCGGGGTCGCTGCTCGCGGTGCCGGTGGGCGTGGGGACGGCCGGGACCGCGCTGGCCGACCCCGTGGTGCTGGCGGTGGGCCTGGCGGTGGCGCTGCTGTCCACGGCCGTGCCGTACGGGATCGAGATGCAGGTGCTGCGGCGCATGCCCACAGCCCTGTTCTCCCTGCTGACCTGCCTGTCCCCCGTGGCCGCGGCGCTGACGGCCTGGGCCGTGCGCGGCCAGGAGCTCGGCGGGCCGGACCTGGCGGGGATGGCGCTGGTGATCGCCGCCTGCGCGGCCGCCGTGTGGACCGGCCGCGAACGCCCGGTCCGGGGCGCGGGTTCCGGGCTGGGCGGCCGCGGCGCGCTCAGCGGGCGCTGAAGGCCGCGATCCAGAGGACGGCCGGGAGGGCCACGGCGATCAGTGCGAAGAAGCCGACCACGAGGGCCCGTCCGCCGCGGGAGCCCACGTTCACCGTGGTGCCGACGCCGTAGCCGGGACGCTTGGGCACCATGACGCGAGAGTCCTCGGGGTCCTTCATCAGGCCCGCCGCGGTCCAGCGGGCGTCCTCGGCCTCGTCCTCCGGGGTGGGTCGGACCCCGGCCTCGGCGGCCCGCGCACGCATGGCCCGCTGCTGCCACGCGACGATCGGGCCCATGGCCAGCAGCGTGCCACCCAGGACGAGGGTGGCGCCCAGGGGCATGACCCACCACGGCAGGGCGCCGTCCCCGCCGCCGAGCACGGTGAGGGTGGTCGGGACCGTGAGCAGGGAGACCAGGAGCATCACCACGCCCACCAGCACCGTGGTGCCGCGCGCGGTCCCCTCGGTCTGGAAGCGCCGCCATGGGTTCGGCTCGGCCGGGCCGTGTGCGCCGGCGGCGGTCGGCTGCCCCGCACCCATGCGGACCAGCGGGATGGTCAGGGCCATGACCGCGCACGTGCCGAGGGAGATGAGCGGGCCCAGCGCGAGCGAGCCGAGCGAGGTGTCCTCCCACGCGTCGGGGCGGCCGTCGGGGCCCCAGTGCGTGGGGATCCGGTCCGGCAGGCCGGGCAGGGCGAGCCACGCGGCCACGATCAGGCCGAGGTTGAGCAGGGCCGCGGCCAGCAGCGGCAGCCAGGAGCGGCCACGACCGGCGCGGAGGGCGTCGGCGTACGGGTCGGACGGCCCGGGCGAGGGCGGAGTGTCATGAGTCACACCCTCAGCCTATGGGGTCCATGTGCGGGGGCCGTGTCCGGGCCCACCCTCGCAGGGCGGGACCTCCGGCCCGCCCGGTTACGCGGTTCCCGTGAGGGCGAGGACCGCGTAGACCAGCATCGGGGAGGCGAGGGCCACGCCGGCCACCGCGGTCCACCGCCAGGCGACACGAGCCGAGGACGTCAGGAAGGTCCGCACGGTCGCCACCACCGCCGCGGCCAGGCCGAGCAGGGCCACCACCACGATGCGTGATTCGATCCGTGCCACCGCGTCCTCCGTGCCCCAGGGAGCGGAGAGGCCCTGGACGAAGGTGAGGGCGAGGAGCAAGAAGCACACCAGCACCGCCGAGGGCGTGCCCAGCAGCACCCAAGCCGCCACCGCCGTGATGCGGGCCGTCACCAGGGAGCGTGGGGTCGGCTCACGCGGCGGGGCCCACCCACCACCCGCAACCGGCGGGGTCGGTGGCGACGGCGACCCGTCACCGCGCCCCGGCGTCCCCCCGCCCGTCCCCGTTCCGGGGTCGTGTCCGGCTCCTGCCTGCATCATGGCCCCCTCCGTCTCGGCTCCAGGATGTCAGGATGGCCGGATGAGCGCAGAGTTCTCCACAGGCACCCGACTGCTCCTGATCGCGGACACCCACATCCCGAAGAAGGCGCGCGCCATGCCCGCCCAGGTGTGGGAGGAGGTGGCGCGGGCCGACGTCGTGCTCCACGCCGGCGACTGGGTGGACGAGGCCGTCCTGGACGAGCTCGAGGCGCGCGCGGCGCGCGTGGTGGGCGTGTGGGGCAACAACGACGGGCCCGCCCTGCGGGGGCGGCTGCCGGAGGTGGCGCGCGTGGAGCTGGGCGGCGTGCGGATCGCGATGGTCCACGAGACGGGCGCGGCCGCGGGACGCGAGAAGCGCATGGCCGCGGCGTTCGACGACGTGGACGTGCTGGTGTTCGGGCACAGCCACATCCCGTGGGACACCGTCGCCGGCCCCGAGACCGCGAACCCCGGGCTGCGCCTGCTCAACCCCGGCTCCTGCACGGACCGCCGCCGCCAGCCCGTGTGCACGCTGTTGCGGGCGGTGGCGCAGGACGGCGAGCTGACCGAGGTGGAGCTGGTGCCGGTGGACCGCACCCCCTGACCCCCGGCCGCCCCTGCGTGACGCCGGGTGTCGTCCGCGACTCCGCCCCCGCCGCGCCCGGGCCGGAGAATGGGCTGCAGACGACGGCGGCCCCGCGCCCGCGCGCCCCGCCGCCCCCGCTCCGCCGGCCCCCACCGAAAGGACCCCCGTGGCTGACCACGAGTTCGGCTTCCGCACGAAGGCCCTCCATGCGGGCGCCGTGCCGGACGCCGTGCACGGCTCCCGCGCCGTGCCGATCCACCAGACCAGCTCGTTCGTGTTCGAGTCGGCGGACGACGCGGCCAACCTCTTCGCGCTGCAGAAGTACGGCAACATCTACAGCCGCATCGGCAACCCCACGGTGGCGGCCTTCGAGGAGCGGATCGCCACGCTCGAGGGCGGCATCGGCGCGGTGGCCACCGCCTCCGGCATGGCCGCGGAGTTCATCACCTTCGCGGCCCTGTGCCAGGCGGGGGACCACATCGTGGCCTCGGCCAAGCTCTACGGCGGCACCATCACCCAGCTGGACGTGTCCCTGCGCCGGTTCGGCGTGGAGACGACGTTCGTGGACTCCACGGAGGCGGCCGACTTCGAGGCGGCGATCCGGGAGGACACCAAGGCCGTCTACACGGAGATCGTGGCCAACCCCTCCGGCGACGTCGTGGACCTGCCGGGCCTGGCCGACGTCGCGCACCGCCACGGGATCCCGCTCGTGGTGGACGCCACGCTGACGCCGCCGTACCTGATCCGGCCCATCGAGCACGGCGCCGACATCGTGATCCACTCGGCCACGAAGTTCCTCGGCGGGCACGGCACCACGCTCGGCGGCGTGGTGGTGGAGTCCGGCCGCTTCCCGTGGGACAACGGGAGGTTCCCGTCCATGACGGAGCCGGTACCCTCCTACGGCGGCGTGTCCTGGTGGGGCAACTTCGGCGAGTACGGCTTCCTCACCAAGCTGCGCTCCGAGCAGCTGCGCGACTTCGGCCCCTCCCTGGCCCCGCAGTCGGCGTTCCAGCTGATGATCGGCGTCGAGACGCTGGCCCAGCGCATGGACGCCCACCTGGCCAACGCCCAGGCCGTCGCCGAGTGGCTCGACGCCGACCCGCGCGTGTCCTGGGTGTCCTACGCGGGCCTGCCGCACCACCCGCACCACGCCCGCGCGCAGGAGCTGCTGCCCCTCGGCGTCGGCTCGGTGTTCAGCTTCGGCGTGGCCCCCGGTGAGGACGGCGACGGGCGCGCCGCCGGCGGGCGCTTCATCGGCGCGCTGCGGCTGGCCAGCCACCTGGCCAACATCGGGGACGCGAAGACCCTCGTGCTGCACCCCGCCTCCACGACCCACCAGCAGCTCACCGCGGAGCAGCTCGTGGCCGGCGGCGTGCCGGAGGACCTGATCCGCATCTCGGTGGGCATCGAGGACGTCGCGGACATCCTGTGGGACCTGGACCAGGCCCTCACCGCAGCCACGGGACGCACCCGCGAGAGCGCCCCCGCCCCCACCGACGACGCCGCCCCCGCGAAGGAGGACCCGCGATGAGCACCCCTCTGCCCGAGCGCGCCTGGACCGGCCCGTCCGCCCCCGAGCGCCTGGCGCTGCTGCGCCGCACGCGCTCCATCGCGATCGTGGGCGCCTCGGACAAGCCGGAGCGCGCGTCCTACTTCGTGGCGACCTACCTGCTGAGCTCCACCACGTTCGACGTGTACTTCGTGAACCCCGTGCTCGCGGAGGCGGGCAAGCAGATCCTGGGCCACCGCGTGTACGCCACGCTCGAGGACCTGCCCGTGGTGCCGGACCTCGTGGAGGTCTTCCGCAAGGCCGCGGACGCCCCCGGCGTGGTGGCGGACGCCCACGCGGTGGGCGCGAAGGCCGTGTGGCTGCAGCTGGGCATCTGGAACGAGGACGCCGCGGCCCTGGCCGAGTCCCACGGCATGGACGTGGTGATGGACCGCTGCGTGAAGATCGAGCATGCCCGATTCCACGGCGGCCTCAACCTGGCCGGGTTCAACACCGGCGTCATCTCCTCGAAGCGTCAGCCACTGGACCGCTGAGCCTCTGCTCCGCCGACCCTCGCAGGCGTCGACTTGGCGACCGGTCGGCGGTGCGGTGGGATGGACCCATGAGCTCCGATCTCCCCTCCTCCCCTGTCAGCGGCTGGTCCGGCCGTGTGGACGGCACCGCGCCCGAGCACCTGCGCTGGCATCAGGCGGTCCGCCCGGCCGACGACAACGCCGCCACCACCGACGACGCTCCCGGGCGCTCCACCGCGCTGGTCGGCTTCGCCTCCGACGAGGGCGTGCGCCGCAACCACGGCCGCGTCGGCGCCTCCGAGGGTCCGGCCGCGCTGCGCGCCGCCCTGTCCTCCCTTGCGGTGCTCGAGGGGACGGGCGCGCTCGTGGACGCGGGCGACGTCGTCGTGGAGATGGGCTCCGAGGACGCCCCCGGCGACCTCGAGGGCGGCCAGGAGGAGCTCGCCGGCCGGATCGCCGGGCTGCTGGACGCGCACACGCTGACGGTGGTGCTCGGAGGCGGCCACGAGACGGCCTACGCCTCCGCCACGGGCCTGGTGCGCTCGGGCCGCGTGGCCGCGGGCACCCGCGTAGGCATCCTCAACCTGGACGCGCACTTCGACCTGCGGGAGGCGCCCCGGCCGAGCTCCGGCACCCCGTTCCTCCAGGCCCTGCGCGACGCCGACGCAGCCGAGCACGAGATCGCCTACGCGATCGTGGGCATCAGCGAGGCGAACAACACCCGCGTCCTGTTCGACACGGCCCGCGAGCGCGGCGTCACCTGGCTCACGGACGAGCAGTCGCAGACCGCCGACGTCACCGGCGTCCGCCGCTTCGTGCGCGCGTTCATCGACGCCGTGGACGTCCTCTACCTGACGATCGACCTGGACGTGCTGCCGGCCGCCGTCGCGCCGGGCGTGAGCGCCCCGGCCGGCTTCGGCGTGCCGTACGAGGTGATCCACGCGTGCGCGGCCGAGGCCACGGAGTCCGGCAAGCTGGCCCTGGCCGACGTCGTGGAGCTCAACCCGTCCCTCGACGTGGACGGGCGCACCGCGAAGTCCGCGGCCCGGCTGATCCACACGATCGTCTCGCGGCACCGCCGCGGCTGACGCCGTCAGACGCGCGGGGAGGGCGGCAGGAACCGGGCCTGCTCCGCCCTCCGCCGCGCCCAGTCCAGGGCGGAGTCGGCCAGGTGGTCGTGCAGGAGGAGGATCGCCTCCCGCGCTCCGGCCGCGTCCTGACGCACGACGGCCCCGAGAGCGGGCGTGTAGAGGGACCGGCCGATCTCCACCTCGTCCTGCCGGTCCCGAGTGGTGGCCAGCCAGAAGCGGCGGGAGAGGCCCTGGAGCGGCTGGAGGGCGTCGGCCAGGTGGTCGTTGTTCGCCAGCCCGCGGATCAGCTCGTGGGAGCGGGCGAGGGCGCTCAGGTAGTCCTCGTGGTCCCGCACGTCCGCCAGGGCCCGCATGTGCTCGCCCACGGCCGCCAGCTGCCGCGCGTCGGCCCGGACGGCGGCGAGCTCCACGGCGAGGACCTCGAGGGGGCGTCGCACCTCGAGCCGGGCCAGCTGGTCGTCCAGGGAGATCGGGGGGACCCGCAGGCCGCGGCCCGTGCCCGCCTCGAGCCAGCGCTCGCGCAGCAGACGCTGGAGCGCCTCGCGCAGCGGGGTGCGGCCCGTGTCCGCGGCGGCCATGAGGGAGGCCTCGGTCAGCACGGCCCCCGGGTCGAGGTCTCCGCGCTCGATCATCGTGGCGATGCGGACGTAGGCGGAGGCGGCCATGCTCATGCTCCCAGAGTAGACATCGGGGGACCGCCCGCCGGACGGTTGATATATCCGAGGTATGCACTCTAGTGTGTGATGCGCCACATCCGCGTCCCTTCCCTGGAGGACCCATGAAGTACCGCCCGCAGCACGAGGCCAACCCCCTGCCCTTCTCCCCCTTCAAGAGCTCCACCGTGCCGCGGCCCATCGGCTGGCTGTCCTCCGTGAGCACGGACGGCATGGAGAACATCGCCCCCTACAGCCAGTGGCAGAACCTCACCTTCGACCCGCCCATGGTGATGTTCTCCGCGAACCAGTACCCGGACGGACGCCGCAAGGACACCGTCCTCAACGCGGAGCAGACCGGCTGGTTCGTGTGGAACATGGCCACCTACGACCTGCGCGAGGCCGTCAACGTCTCCGCCATGGCCCTGGAGCCGGGCGAGAGCGAGTGGGACCGCATCGCCGAGCACGGCGTCACCAAGGTCTACGCGGACAACCACCCCATCCCCATGGTCGCCGAGTCCCCCGTGCGCTTCGAGTGTCGCTACCACTCGACGCACCGCATCAAGGGCGACTCGAACGTCGGCACCATCGACGTGGTCTTCGCCCACGTGGACACCATCCACATCGACGACGACGTCATCACCGCCGACGGCCGCATCGACATCCCGCGCATCCAGCCGATCGCCCGCCTGGGCTACTTCGACTACACCGTGGTGCGGGAGACCTTCGAGATGCGGGTTCCCGGCGCCGACGGCGATGCCCAGGCCGGCCTCGAGGGGCGGTCATGAATCCCCCTCGTACGCGGGCCACCGCTCCTATGGAGAACACGCAGGCGGGCAGCAAGCGCCCCCACCGCCGCGTGAAGGACATGATCGCGGTCAACTTCGGCAACGCCCTCGAGTGGTACGACTGGAACGTCTACACGATCTTCGCCCCCGTCTTCGCAGCGCAGATCTTCCGCTCCGGCGACCCCACGTCTGACCTGCTGGCGACGCTGGCCGTCTTCGCGGTGGGCTTCGTCGCCCGCCCCGTCGGCGGCTTCCTCTTCGGCGCCTACGCGGACCGCGTGGGCCGCAAGAAGAGCCTCTTCGTCGCGATGCTCATCACGGCCGGCGGCAGCCTCATGATCGCACTGACCCCCACCTTCGAGACCGCCGGCGTCCTCGCTGCCGTCATGCTCGTGACGGCCCGCCTGGTGCAGGGCCTGGCCCACGGCGGTGAGATGGGCACCGCCGTCACATACCTCGTGGAGCGGGCTCCGGACGGTCGTCGCGCGCTGTTCGGCGCGACCTCATGGGTGTCCGTCATCCTGGGCACGATGATCGCCACCCTGGTCGGGCTGGGGATCAACGCCATGCTGACTCCGGAGCAGGTAGCGGCCTGGGGCTGGCGCCTGGCGTTTGGCCTCGGCGGCGTCTTGGGCCTCTACGCCCTCTACCTGCGTCGCAGCATCGCGGAGTCGGAGACCTTCACCCAGTCGCTGCCCCAGGTCTCGGGCGGCGGCGACACGCCTGCTGCCACGGTCCGTGAGGACGTGGACCGGACATCGCGCCGCTTCGGCGCGCGTTCCGTCTGGGCAGGGCTGGCGGTCATCTTCGCCGTGTCCGCGGGCGGGTCGCTCATGTTCTACACCTGGCTGATCTACCTGCCGACATACGCGCAGGTGAACCACGGCATGAGCCCCCAGCAGACGTTGGGCGCGTCCCTGGTGGCCCAGCTGGTGTTCCTCGCCGCGATCATCGGTGCCGGTCTGCTCGGTGACCGGGTCGGACGCAAGCCGATGGTGATCGTCTTCGGTGCGGCGTTCGTGGTGCTGCCCTTCGTGCTATTCCGTCTCCTCGACGGCGGCGTCGCGTCGTTCCTGCTGGTGCAGATCGTCGCGCTGGTCGCTATCGCCGCCCTGTTCGGCGTCAACGGCGCGGTGTGGTCCGAGGTGCTCCCGGTCCGCGTGCGAGCCAAGGGCGTCGCGGCCACGCTGTCCCTGGCGACGGCGGTGTTCGGCGGCACCGCCCCGTACGTGATCACCTGGCTCGCGCAGCGGGACCTGAGCCACGTGTTCTCCTGGTACCTCGCGGCGATCGCCGCGGTCACCCTGGCCGCGGGGCTGCTCATGCGGGAGACCCGACACGCGGATCTCACCCTCTGACGCACCACGGCGATCGTCGCCTGAGCGAGCGGGGCTGAATCGCTGGTGAAGCCGTGGGGGCAAGGTCACGTCCGCACGGCCTCACCGATCAGGCGACGACGTCCTCCTCGCCGGGCTCCCGCGGAAGCCCGTCCACCATCGCCGCCTGACGCACCCGTTCCAGGCGGTCCCGCAGGGCGAAGACCTGGGCCTCCTCGAAGAGTCCGAGGGGGCCGTCAGCGACGTCATCCGTATAGGGGGACTCGAAGAGCCGCCCGGCGTCCATCACCCCGTTGGCGGTCAGCTCCTCCACCACGTGGCCGAGGAAGCGAATTTGCGTCTGCGTGAGGGTCTGTCCCTGGTGGAAGTCGGCGACGACGCCCTGTGCGGCGCTCCGGTCCAGGCCCACCAGCTTGCGCACGAACAGGCCCAGCTGCCCCTCGGCCTCGGACTTCGCCTCCTGGAGCAGGGGGTCGTCGGCCCCGTGACGGCGGAGCAGGTCCTCCAAGGAGTCCAGGTCCAACTCGGTCAACTGTTCCCCTCGGCGCAGCTTCTGCAGGGCGAGCGTGTCCTCGTCCTGGCGCAGCGGCTCCGTGACCTTCGCCCAGAACCGTGCGACGTCCACGCCGGGCGTCACCGTCTGGATTTCCACGTGCTCCATGTCCGTGAGCGTGTCAGCGAAGTCCGTGTACACGCGGGAGCGCCGCGTCTTCTCGATGAACTGGATGAGTCCGCGCAGCTTCTTCCGGGCGTGTTCGAGCATGCCCAGGGTGACGTCCTCCCACCATTCGTCACCGGCCACCGCCTCCAGGAGCACGAGCTGTTCCCGCACCGAGGGGATCGCGTCCTTGGAGAGCAGGTTCTCGGCCAGGGACTGCACGGTGGACCGGATGCGTTCGGCCGTGCCCGCGTCGCCCGTCAGCTGTGCGAGCTGGCGGCGCACGATCAGCAGGTCGAAGCGTTTGGCGTCCACGTCCTCCCCCGGAAGCCCGGTCACCAGTCCGGCCAGGCTGCGGACCCGTTCCGCCTTCTGCCTGCTCAGCCGGGTCCAGGCGTCGTCCTGCTGGAACTCCTCGAGCTCGCGACGGTGGGGACGCACGAGCACGTTGGCGAGCGTCAGGCGGTGGACGGCGTCGCGGAGCTCGTCTGCGGCCGCCTTCCGCACCGGGTGGCCTTCCTGCGCGGCATCGTCGCCCGTCTCCGCGCCGGCGCTCCCCTCGTCGAGGGCGACGACGAGCTCGAGGCGGTCCTCGAAGAGCCGCTGGCTGAGGGACTTCTGCGTGGAGCCGGCGGACTCGGGAAGGTCTTGGTTGAAGAACTCGAGGTTCTGGCAGACGTCGAAGACGAGGAAGTCCTCCTTGTCCCTCCCCGGCCCGTACAGATCCGGGCGCAGGCGGGTGCCGCGGCCGATCATCTGCCAGAACTTGGTCTTCGAGCGCAGAAGCTTGAAGAACACAAGGTTCACCACATCGGGTACGTCCACGCCGGTGTCCAGCATGTCCACGCTGATGGCGATGTGCGGCGCCTTGCCCGGGGTTCTGAACTCGTCGATCAGGGTCTCGGCGTACCGGCTGCCGTGGGTGACGACCTGGGCGTGCGTGCCGCCGAGCTCGGGCCACTGGGCGTCGAAGCGCTCCTTGATGAAGTCCGCGTGGGCCTGGTTCTTGGCGAAGACGATGGTCTTGCCGATCCGCTCGCCGTCGGCCACCTTGTGGCCGTGCTCCATGAGCACGCCGAGGACCTGGTCCACGGTGTCCGCGTTGAAGAGGAAGCGGTTGATCTCCTCGCTGGTCACCTCCTCGGGCGCGCCCTCCTCCCCCCAGTCCAGGGCGTCCCACGCCTCCTGCTCCTCGTCTGGGAGGTCGTCGTACCGGATGCCCTCGCGGAGGAAGCCCGTGCCCACGGAGACGCCGCGCGGGGGCACCAGGTACCCGTCCGCCACGGCCTCCTCGAGGCTGTAGGCGTCCGTGGGGACGCCCGCCTCCAGTCCGAAGAGCGCGTAGGTGTTCCGGTCGATCTCGTCCTTGGGCGTGGCGGTGAGGCCGACGAGGAGGGCGTCGAAGTGGCGGAAGATCTCGCCGTACTTCGCGTAGACGGAGCGGTGTGCCTCGTCCACGATCACCAGGTCGAAGTAGCCGGGGCCGAAGCGAGCGCCCTCCCGGTTCGATTCCTGGATGAGGTTGAGCATGGTGGGGTACGTGGACGCGTAGACGCGGCCCTCGCCGTGGCGGTTCTTCAGGAGGTTGACGGTGGTCCCCTCGAAGCCGTTCTCCACGAAGGCGTTGGCAGCCTGCTTCACCAGCGTGGTGCGGTCGGCGAGGAACAGGGCCCGCTTGATCCAGCCTGCACGAGCGAGCTGGTCCACCAGGGCGACGGCGGTGCGCGTCTTCCCGGTGCCCGTGGCCATGACCAGCAGCGCGGCGCGGCGTTTGTTCTCGAACGCCTCGCCGATGGCTCGGATGGCCCGCTCCTGGTAGGGGCGGCCGGCGATCTCGGCATTGACGGGGGTCTGGGAGAGCGGCCGGCGCGCGTGGCGTCGGCGGATGAGGGTCTCGAGCTGGCTGCGCGTGTAGAAGCCACGCACCTGGCGGGGCGGGTAGCCGGCGGCGTCGTCCCAGAGGTAGTGCTCCACGCCGTTGGTGTAGAAGATCACGGGGCGGCGCCCGAACCGGGATTGGAGGGCGTCAGCGTAGCGTGCGGCCTGGTCCTGGCCGAGCTGCACGCTGGCCGTGGTCCGTTTCGCCTCGACCACGGCGAGGGGGAGGCCGTCGGCGCCCCACAGCACGTAGTCCACGTACCCGTCCCCGGTGGGGGTGGGCATGCCGGTGACGGGGAACTCGCGGTCCCGGGGTTCCGTGAGCGGCCAGCCGGCCTCGTTCAGGAGGTGATCGATGAACAGGTCCCGGGTCTGGTTCTCGGTGTAGTCACGGGGATCGACGACGGCGGCGGCCTGCGTGGCCTTCGCCTGCGCGAGAGCCTCACGGGCGGCGGCGAGCTCGGCCTCCAGATCCTGGCGCGCCTGCTCCGAGGCGGCCAGTGCCGCCGCGGCCTCGGCGTCCTTCTGCTCGAACAGGGCGTTGAGCCGGACCACCTCATCCAGCGAGAGGGGGGCCGCCTGGGGCGCGAGCGAGGGATCGAAGCGGGCCTGCATGTCCAGCGAGGCCGCCGCGGTGGAGTGCCGGAAGGCGGCCCACAGGAGCACGTGGTGGAGCTCCTCCAGCACGAAGGCGGCCGTGCGCGGGTCGACCTCCTTGAGCTGGTGCACGGCATCGTTGCCGCGCTGCCGGATCACGTTCAGCTTGCTCACGATCCGCGGCTCCGCCTCGCGCAGGAAGGCGTCCGCATTGATCCGGGCCGCGAGGTCGGCCTTGTACGGCTCGGGGAGGCCGCGGAGCCGGTAGATGCCCTCGACCGCCAGTTCTGCGGTGCGCCGGGCATAGAAGCAGGCCGAACGGGGATCCGTGTGCAGGTAGGACTCGGCGCGCGAGGCGTTCTCGAAGACCTTCGGCCATACCGCGGCCAGGAAGTCGAAGTTACTGCTCATGGCCGTGGCCCCTTCCCGTTCGTACGCCGCGTCATCTCAGGCGGTGCTCAGCTTCTCAGAGTTCGCCCTGGAAGGCACGGGACTGGAGGGAGGCGAAGAGGCCCCGAGCACGATGTTGCCGAGCTGACCGCCGTACTCGCAGTTCTTCGACCTGCTCACAAAAACGCCGAAATTCACTTTGCTTCTCCGTCGAGATGATCGGTATTCGCAACCCGCGGATTGCATCGAAATTCAGCCCATCTTTTGTCTGACCTCGATTCGCACCCCGCATTTGACGCACGCCTTCGGGAGACTCCAGAAACGCTGCGAGGAAGTGCGGGTCAAGTGACCGCGTGCGCAATATCGCCAGGTGCTGACTAATATACCCATCAATGAGTTCATCCCGAACGATCCCAGCTCGTCCGAGATCCGCCGTGATGCTTAGCAAGACATCATCCCGCTGAACGCGAACCCGCCTCTCTTCAGCCCCCTCCGGAGGGGTCACTCGAGCCAATCCATCAAGCTCAATCCGCCCCCTGCCGACATTCTGAATACGAATGAAAGGAAATCCATCTGGCGTCGTGAATTTCCCCCACCCGCGCGGACCACTAGTAAGGAATTCCAGCTGATCACCCAGGGCAACGGTGGCAGTCGAGTTGCCGATCAGTGTCCCAAGAGCGGAATCCAGGACGGCACCCTCCGCAACCGCCGACTTGCCCATAGAAGCGATGACCCTCTTGGCAACGTCAAGAATCGCGGCAATGCGGCGTTGCTCTTCGAGCGACGGGAGGGGCACTCCGACTTTCTTGAGTTCAACCGCACTGATCCGTGGCAAGTTAGCCCCAGTCGCCCGCGAGGCGACGTGATTGATCACGTCCGGCTGACTCAAGAAGTGAAGAACGAATTCAGGGGACGCTACGTCCTCATTGACGCGCAGAGGAAGGATGTCCGTACTGCAGAGGCCACTGAACTTGGGGCGGGCGATCTTCCCCAGGTTGGGGCGGAGCTTTCCATACAAGATCTGACCGGCATCGAATCGAAACTTGTTGCTTCTCGGTCCAGCCTCACCGACTGTCATGCCGCCGAGAATGCGACCGCCTCGTTCAATGTGTTCCAATCCAAGATACCGCTCCTCGGCCTGCATGTCCGCCGGGGAGACGGTCCTTCGAACCACCTCCGCCACCTCCCCCAGCGCCACCGTCGTCCAGCCGGGCTTCACTGCAGCATCTCCTTGAGCTCAGCCAGACCCGCGCGGATCTCGTCGTCGAGCTGCTCCAGTTCCGCGATGATCTCCAGCGGGTCCCGGTGCTCTACCTCCTCGACCTCGATCTCTTTGTACCGGTTCAGGGAGAGGTCGTAGCTGTTGTCCACGATCTCCTGCTTGGGCACCAGGAAGGACTGCTCCGTGCGAGCAAGGCCGACCTCCTCCGCGCGGTTCTGCCACCGCTGGAGCACGTCCGACAGGTCGTTCTCCCCCACCGGATTCCGCTTGTCGTCCAGAGAGAACCCGTCCGCACGGACGTCGTAGAACCACACGTCTTCCGTGCCCCCGGTGCCCGTCTTCGTGAAGAAGAGCACCGCCGTCGAGACCCCCGCATACGGCTTGAACACACCGGAGGGGAGCTTCACCACCGCCTCCAGCAGGTGCTCCTCCACCAGGAGCCGCCGGATCTCCTTGTGCGCCTTGGTGGAGCCGAAGAGCACGCCGTCCGGCACGATCACCGCCGCCCGGCCACCGGGCTTGAGCAGCCGCAGGAACAGGGCCATGAACAGCAGCTCGGTCTTCTTGGTCTTCACCACACGCTGAAGGTCCGCCGCCGTGGAGTCATAGTCCAGAGAGCCCGTGAACGGCGGATTCGCCAGGATCAGCGTGTACTTCTCCGAATCCCCCGCCGCGCCTTCGGACAGCGAGTCCCGGTAGCGAATGTCCGGGGACTCGACGCCGTGCAGGAGCATGTTCATGGAGCCGATCCGCAGCATCGTGGAGTCGAAGTCGTAGCCGTGGAACATGGAGCGGTGGAAGTGCTCCCGCTGCTGCGCGTCCACCAGCGCCTGTGGGTGCTCCTCCCGGATGAACTCGGAGGCCGCCACCAGGAAGCCCGCGGTGCCGCACGCCGGATCGCAGATCTCATCCGCCGGCGTCGGCGCCGTCATCCGCACCATCAGGTCGATGATGTGCCGCGGGGTGCGGAACTGGCCGTTCACACCGGACGAAGCCAGCTTGGAGAGCAGGTACTCGTAGAGGTCCCCGTTCGTGTCCCGGTCCGCCATGGGGAGCTGGTCCACCAGGTCCACCACCGTGGCCAGCAGGCCCGCGTTGGGGATGGTGAAGCGGGCGTCCTTCATGTGCGCCGAGTACGTGGAATCCTCCCCTCCCACCTGACGGCCGTACTCCCGCAGGAATGGGAACACCGCGTCGGACACCGTGAGGTACATGGTGTCCGGGTCCAGCTCCCTGAAGCGAGACCAGCGTAGGTGATCCTGCTCCGGGGTGAACTTCGGGTCCTCGATGGGCCGCTTCATGAACGCGGCGCGCTTCTCCTGGGCCGTGTGCAGCTCATCGAGGCGCCGCAGAAACAGCAGGTAGGTCATCTGCTCGATGACCTCCAGGGGATTCGAGATGCCGCCCGTCCAGAACGTGTTCCAGACGCGGTCCACCTTGGTCTTGAGGTCTCCGGTGATCACCCGGACAGCGTAGGCCACCGGGGTTCCGCGACAATCCGCGGTGTGTGAGAATCGCACACATGGCTCTCACCACCGCTCAGGCCCTCGGATCACGTCTGCGTGCCGCACGAGAGCGCCGCGGACTCTCGCAACAGGCGCTGGCGGACGCCGTCGGACTCGACCGGACCATGGTCAATCGGATCGAGGGCGGCCAGCGCAAGGTCACCGCCCTCGAGCTGGCGGCGATCGCGGACGCGTTACAGGCCCGGATGCAGTCGTTCTTCACGGACCCTGCCCCGTCGATCGTCTCCCATCGCTCCGCCCAAGGGTTGGACGCCACCGAGTCCGCCGTGGACCACCTGCTGACCGAGTTGGCTGCCGCCGTTGAGTTCCTGCACGGCCTGCGTCCCATCCAGGGCCTCGCCACGCGGGAGCCGTGGGAGCCTCCCACGTCTACGGAGGCCGTGGAGGGCATGGCCGCCCGCGCCCGCGCGGAGGCGGGATACGGCCCGGATGAGCCGGCCAAGAATCTCCAGGATCACCTGGCCACCGCGGGTCTGCTCGTGTTCTCGCAGGACTTCGGAGCTGACGCCGCCGATGCGGGGTCCGTCCTTCTGGAAGAAGGCGGGGTGGCCATCGTGAATTCCGCGCCGAAAGTCGGACGGCGCCGCCTTTCCGCCGTCCACGAATTCGGGCACTACCTCCTCGCGGACGAGTACACCGTGGACTGGCGCACCGCCCACACCGGCCCGGACATCGAGGGGCGCATCGATCGGTTCGCTCGAGCCTTCCTCCTGCCGGCCACCGCCATGGCGTCAGTCTGGCCGCGTGCCGTGACCGCGAACGGCACCCGCACGGCCGCTGTGACGATTGCGGGGTCCTACCTCGTCGACATGTCGACTCTGGCGCGCCGGCTTCAGGACCTCGACCTCGTGGACGCCTCGACGGCGAATGACATCCGCGCCGTGCAGACCACGCAGACGGACATCGTCACGCATGACCTCTACCCCTCCCATGAGCTGGAGGGCCTCACACAGCCCCGGACCTACCAGAAACACGTCCTGGCACTCTTCGAGGCCGAGAGGATCTCGCGCGACCGTGCGCTCGGACTCCTCGGCGGCACTTTCACAGATGCGGACCTCCCCGAGCTTCCCCCGCGCCAGGAGCAGGAGATCTGGGAGTACGTCTCGTGACGGAAGGCCCGGTGACCCACGTGTTCGACACGGGGCCACTGCGTCATTTCACCCTGAACGGGTGGCTCGGCGTGCTCAAGTTCTTGACCGGCGGGTGCATCGTGATCCCGGAGAGCGTGGAGCGGGAGATCAAGGACCAACAGCATCAGCATGCTGCGCTCCGCCAGATCCTCGACGCCGACTGGATCACGGTGGACCGCAGCGACGACCTGGAATACCTGGCCGCGTTCGCCCGGTACGAGGAGCACCTCGTGGACGGCGGAAGGAATCGGGGCGAATGCGGGGTCCTCGCGCTCGGCCGAACACGTGGACATCGCATCGTGATCGACGACAACGTGCCCCGCGTGTTGGCCAAGAACGAGAAGCTTGACTGCACGGGCACCCTCGGGCTCCTTTGCGAGGCGATCCGTGCGGACAAGCTGACCGTCTCCCTGGTCGAGAGCCTCGCCGACGATCTCATGGCGAGTGAGTACCGACTCCCCTTCGGTCCAGGCGGGTTCCGGCAGTGGGCTGCCGAGAACGGGCTGCTCACGTGATGACGCGCTAGCCCACTTTCCCACCCCCTGTTGTGCTCACGACTCGCCGCGCGCCCGAATGGCAGACGGCGAGTCGTGAGCACAACGCGAGAGACGGGGCTTTCTGCCCCCTCAGTGCCCCTCGGCCTCGGCGCCCCGCGCGCCGGCGGAGAGGTCCTCGGCGCGCTCATCCACCGGGTCCTCGGCATCGGCGAGCGCCTCCGCCACGGCGGCCAGCACGGACCCGTCGCGCAGGGCCTGCTCGGCGGCGGCCAGCTGGGGGGCCATGTACTGGTCCGGGCCGGGGCCGGGGACGCCGGCCGCGCGGATCACGCGGACGGCGGCGCCGGTCGCGGCGGAGGGCTGCAGCGGGGCGCGCAGCTCGATCGCGCGGGCGGCGGCCACGAGCTCGACGGCGAGCACGCGGCGGAAGTTCTCCACGGCCGAGCGCAGCTTGCGGGCGGCGTGCCAGCCCATGGAGACGTGGTCCTCCTGCATCGCGGAGGACGGGATGGAGTCCACGGACGCGGGCACGGCCAGGCGCTTCATGTCCGAGACGAGCCCGGCCTGCGTGTACTGGGCGATCATCATGCCGGAGTCCACGCCCGGGTCGTCCACGAGGAACGCGGGCAGCCCGTGCGAGCGGGCCGGGTCCAGCATGCGGTCGGTGCGGCGCTCGGACATGCTGGCGACGTCGGCCACCGGGATGGCCAGGAAGTCCAGCACGTACGCCACGGGCGCCCCGTGGAAGTTGCCGTTCGAGCTCACCCGGCCGTCGTCGAGCACCACCGGGTTGTCCACGGTCGCGGCGAGCTCGCGCTCGGCCACGGTGCGCACGTACGCGAGGGTGTCGCGCAGGCCGCCGGCCACCTGCGGGGCGCAGCGCAGCGAGTAGGCGTCCTGCACGCGGGAGTCGCCCTCCTTGTGGCTGGCCACGATCGGCGAGCCCGCCAGGATCTTCAGCATCCGGTCGGCGGAGGTCGCCTGGCCCGGGTGGGGGCGCAGCGGCAGGTGCAGCTCCGGCACGAATACGCGGTCGGTGCCGAGCAGCGCCTCCACGGACATCGCGGCGGTGAGGTCCACGGTGTCGGCGAGCTCCTCGAGGTCGGCCAGCGCCATGATCAGCATGCCGAGCATGCCCTCAGTGCCGTTGACGAGGGCCAGGCCCTCCTTCTCCCGCAGCTCGACCGGCTCGATCCCGGCCTCGGCGAGCGCCTCGCCGGCCGGACGCAGCGCGCCGTCCGTCCCGACGACGTCGCCCTCGCCCATCAGCGCCAGGGCCACGTGGGAGAGCGGGGCGAGGTCGCCGGAACAGCCCAGCGAGCCGAACTCGCGCACGGCCGGGGTGATGCCCGCGTTGAGCATGGCCACGAAGGTCTCGACCACCACGGGGCGCACGCCCGTGCGGCCGGAGGCCAGCGTGGTGGCGCGCAGGAACATCAGCGCGCGGACGACCTCGCGCTCCACCACGGGGCCCATGCCGGCGGCGTGGGAGCGGATCAGCGACTTCTGCAGCTGCGCGCGGGACTCGAGCGGGATGTGCTTGTCCGCGAGCGCGCCGAAGCCGGTGGACACGCCGTAGGTGGGCGTCTCGGCCTCGGCCAGTGCCTCGACGTGGCGGCGCACCGCGCCGACGGTCTCGAGCACGTCGTCGGCGAGCACCACGCGGGCGTCGTGGCGGGCCACGGCGACGACGTCGTCCAGGGTGGCCCCGGACGTGCCGAGCGTGACGGTGACGGGAGGGGTGGTCATGGTGATGCGTTCTCCTTGCTGTCGGTCGATCAGACGGCCCGGCGGCCGGCACGCCAGACCGCGTGGGTCAGCGGCATGCCGGGGCGGTAGGCCAGGTGGATGGCGGCGGGGGCGTCGAGCACGTGCAGGTCGGCGCGCTTGCCGACCTCCAGGCTGCCGACGCGGTCCTGCGTCCGCAGGCCGAGGGCCCCGCCGAGGGTGGCGGCGCGCACGGCCTCGGCGAGGGTCAGGTGCATCTGCAGCACGGCGGTGCCCACGTTGAAGTTCATGGACGTGGTGTAGCTGGTGCCCGGGTTGCAGTTCGAGGCCAGGGAGACCTCGATGCCGGCGTCGAGCAGGCGACGCGCGGGCGCCAGCGGGGCGCGGGTGGACAGGTCGCACGCGGGCAGGCAGCCGGCCACGGTGCCGGGCGTGCCGGTGGCCGAGGCGCGGTCCCAGCCGGTCCAGGTGCCGGCCAGGGCCTCGACGTCCGTGTCGGAGAGGTGGTTGACGTGGTCCACGGAGGCGGCGCCGAACTCCACGGCCACGCCCACGCCCGGGCCCTGCTCGATCTGGTTCCCGTGCAGGCGCACGCCCAGGCCCGCCGCCACGCCGGCGGCGAGCACGCGGCGGGTCTGCTCGGCGTCGAAGGCGCCGGTGTCGCAGAACACGTCCACCCAGCCCGCGTGCTCGCGCACGGCCTCGAGCATCGGCCCGACGACGTCGTCGAGGTAGTCCTCCGCGTCCCGGCCCGGGGGCACGAGGTGGGCGCCGAGGAAGGTCACCTCGTCCACGAGGCCCTCCTCGCGCAGCCCGGCCAGCAGGCGCGCGTGGCGCGCCTCCTCCTCCACGGTGAGCCCGTAGCCGGTCTTGGTCTCGAGGTAGGTGGTGCCGCCGGCCACCGCGTCGGCCACCCGGCCGCGGACCAGCTCGGCCAGGCGGTCGTCCGAGGCGGCGCGGGTGGCGGAGGTGGTCACGCCGATGCCGCCGGCCGCGTAGGACTCGCCGGCCATGCGGGCCTCGAACTCGGCGGAGCGGTCCCCGTCGAACACGAGGTGCGTGTGGGAGTCCACCCAGCCGGGCAGCACGGCACGGCCCTCGACGGACACCCGGTCGTCCGCGTCCGGGGCGTCCGCGGCGGGGCCGATCCAGGCGATGCGCTCGTCCTCGACGACGACGGCCGCGTCCGTGAGCACCCGCCCTTCGGGGTCGACGGTGGTCAGCTCGGCGATGTCGGTGATGAGCGTGGAGCGCATGGGGGCCTCTCTGCGGGACGGACGGGGGTGGGGCGGTGGGGTGGTCCTCAGGTGAGCGCGGCCACCAGGTGGGCCAGCGGCGTGGCCAGCACGATGGTGAGCGCCACGCGCTCGACCCAGATCACCAGGAGGTGCCACATCTTCACGGGGATGTCCGTGGCCAGGATGGCAGGAACCACCGCGGAGAAGAAGATGATCGCGGAGACGCAGACGACGCCGATCACGAACCGGGCGACGAGGTCCTCGTGACCGGCCGCCATCGTGGCCGGGATGAACATCTCGGCGATCGAGGTGGCGGAGGCCGAGGCCAGCAGGCCGGGGTCGGAGTAGCCGAGCGCCCAGAACAGCGGGTAGAAGATCACGCCGATCCACTCGAACACGGGCGTGTAGGTGGCCAGGACCAGGGCGATCAGGCCCACGGACATGATGGAGGGCAGGATCTGGAGCACCATCACGAGGCCGTCCCGGAAGTTGACCCAGATGTTCTTCGGCAGGGACGGGGCCTCGGCGAGGGTCTGCTCGGCGGCGCGCAGGGCCACGCGGAAGCGGTCCCGGGTGACCGCCTGCTCGGGCGAGTGCACCGCGCCGGGGTACACCTCGTCCGGGATGCGGCTCAGCGGCGGGATGCGCACCGTGATGGCGGTGACCGTGAACGTCACCGCGAGGGTGCCGAAGAAGTACCAGAGCCAGATGTCCATCAGGCCCAGCGTCTTGGCCACGATCACCATGAAGGTGGCGGACACCGTGGAGAAGCCGGCGGCGATGATCGCCGCCTCGCGGGCCGTGTAACGGCCGCTGGTGTACATGCGGTTGGTGAGCAGCAGGCCCAGGGCGTAGGAGCCCACGAAGGAGGCGACGGCGTCGACGGCGGCGCGGCCGGGCACGCGCCAGATCGGCCGCATGGCCGGGCGCAGGTAGACGCCCACGAACTCCATGATGCCGTAGCCGATCACGAGGGCCAGGAAGACGCCGCCGATGGGCACGATCAGGCCCACGGGCACCACGAGCTTGTCCATCAGGAAGGGGCCGATGCTCTTGTCCAGGATCCAGCTCGGGCCCACGCCGAACACGACCATCGCCGAGGCGACCAGGCCGAGCACGGCGAGGAGGGCGAAGACCGTCCGCGTGGTGCTGGTCCGCCAGCGGCCCGAGGCGAACGGGTACACGGCGCCGGCGGCGATGATGGCCAGGCCCACCCAGCGGTCGGCCGGGCCGAGCAGCCCGCGCACCCAGGTCACCAGGTGGTCCAGGGGGATGGTGCTCGCCCCGTTGATCGTGATGGGCACGAAGAACATGACGATGCCGATCGCCGAGTAGACGATCATGCGCCAGCGCGCCGGCGGGCGGGGCGCGTCGGCCTCGATCGCGGCCATCGCGGTGGTGTCGGTGTGCAGCTCGTGGTCTGCGGGGCGGGACGAGTCCATCGTGGTGTCCTTTCGATCGCGAGCCGGACGGGCGGGCGCCCGTCCGGCTCGCGGCGGTGAAGTCGTCGGACGGCGACGGCGCGGCGGCACCGTCGCCCGACGACGTGACCGGGGTCAGTCCCGGATCGTGGCCTCCATGGGCACACGGACGCCGCGCTCGGCGGCGACCTCGGCGGCGCGGGAGTAGCCGGCGTCGACGTGGCGGATGACGCCCATGCCCGGGTCGTTGGTGAGCAGCGCCTCGAGCTTGGCCGCGGCCAGCTCGGTGCCGTCGGCCAGGCCGACCTGGCCGGCGTGGATGGAGCGGCCGATGCCGACGCCGCCGCCGTGGTGGATCGACACCCAGGTGGCGCCGGAGGAGGTGGCGGTCAGCGCGTTGAGCAGCGGCCAGTCGGCGATCGCGTCGGAGCCGTCCAGCATGGACTCGGTCTCGCGGTACGGGGAGGCCACGGAGCCGGAGTCGAGGTGGTCGCGGCCGATCACGATCGGCGCCTTGACCTTGCCCTCGGCCACGAGCTGGTTGAAGAGCAGGCCGGCCTTGTGGCGCTCGCCGTAGCCCAGCCAGCAGATGCGGGCCGGCAGGCCCTCGAACTCCACGAACTCGGCGGCGCCGTCGAGCCAGCGGTGCAGGTGCTCGTTCTCGGGGAACAGCTCCTTCAGGGCCTCGTCGGTCACGCGGATGTCCTCCGGGTCGCCGGAGAGCGCGGCCCAGCGGAACGGGCCGAGGCCCTCGCAGAACAGCGGGCGGATGTAGGCCGGGACGAAGCCCGGGAACTCGAAGGCGCGGGAGTAGCCGGCCTTGCGGGCCTCGTCGCGGATGGAGTTGCCGTAGTCGAACACCTCGGCGCCGATGTCCTGGAAGCCGACCATGGCCTCGACCTGACGGGCCATGGACTCCTGGGCCTTCTTGGTGAAGGTCTCCGGGTCGCCCTCGGCCTCGGCCTGCCACTCGGCCTCGGCGATCTCCAGCGGCAGGTAGGACAGCGGGTCGTGCGCGGAGGTCTGGTCCGTGACGATGTCGATCTCGATCTCGCCGCGCTTCTGGCGCTCGAGCAGCTCGGGGAACACCTCGGCGGCGTTGCCCACGAGGCCCACGGAGACGGCCTCGCCGTCGCGCTTGGCCTGCATGACGCGCTCGACGGCCTGGTCGATGTCCGTCTCCACCTCGTGGAGGTAGCGCTTGCCCATGCGGCGGCGCAGGCGCTCCTCGGAGACGTCCACGATCAGGCAGACGCCGCCGTTGAGGGTGACGGCCAGGGGCTGGGCGCCGCCCATGCCGCCGCAGCCGCCGGTGAGGGTCAGGGTGCCCTTGAGGGTGCCGTCGTACTTCTTGCGGCCGATCGCGGCGAAGGTCTCGTACGTGCCCTGCAGGATGCCCTGCGTGGCGATGTAGATCCACGAGCCGGCGGTCATCTGGCCGTACATCATCAGGCCCTCGGCCTCGAGCCTGCGGAACTCCGGCCACGTGGCCCAGTCGCCCACGAGGTTGGAGTTGGCGATCAGCACGCGCGGGGCCCACGTGTTGGTGCGGAACACGCCCACCGGCTTGCCGGACTGCACCAGGAGGGTCTCGTCCTCCTCGAGGTCCTTGAGGGTCTCGACGATCGCGTCGAAGGCCTCCCACGAGCGGGCGGCGCGGCCGGTGCCGCCGTAGACCACGAGGTCCTCGGGACGCTCGGCGACCTCGGGGTCGAGGTTGTTCATGAGCATCCGCAGGGGCGCCTCGGTCTGCCAGGACTTGGCGGAGATCTCGGTGCCGCGCGGGGCGCGGATCGTGCGGGACGGGTCGTGCTGGGTGAAGCCCACGGCCATGGCAGTTCCTTTCGACGGGGTGCGTGCGCCGCCGGGACGGGTGGCCCCGGTGATTTCACGGATCGGCATGCACTTTCCGAACATTGAAACAGTGACGCGGCTCACGCGCAAGCCCGATCCGCGTGCCCCGCACCCGTTACGCTCCCTGTCATGACCACCACCCCCACCGCCTCGACGCGCACCGTGGACCGGGCCCTGGACCTGCTCGCCGCCGTCACCGAGCAGACCCGGCTGAGCCTGACCGAGGCCGCCCGCGCCACGGAGCTGCCGGCGTCCACGGCGCTGCGCCTGCTGCGCAGCCTGGAGGGCGCGGGCCTGGTGTCCAGGGACGGCGACGGCCTCTTCCACCCCGGCCCCAGGCTCATCCGCCTGGGGGCGCGCGCCTTCACCCGCGAGCCCCTCGTGGACCTCTCCCGCGCCCCGATGCGGGACGTCGTGGCCCGCACCGGCGAGTCGGTGTACCTGTCCGTGGCCGCCGGCCCGTCGGAGGCCGTGTACCTGGCCATCGAGGAGGGGACCCACTCCGTCCGGCACACCAACTGGGCCGGGCGCACCGTCCCCCTGGCGGGCACCGCCGTCGGCGAGGCGCTCAGCGGACACGTGGCCGCCGGGGCCTCGGTGCTGCGCACGGACACCGTGGAGGCGGACGTGACCGCACTGTCCTCCCCCGTGGTGGTGCACGGCACGCCCGTGGGCGCCCTCAGCACGCTCGTGCCCACCTACCGCTGCACCGACGAGCTCGCCGCCCGCTGCGGCGAAGCCCTTGTGGCCGCGACGGCGGAGATCGCCCACCGGCTCGGCGAGGGCTGAGGGGACGGCGCGCCGCCGGGGCCCGCACCCACGACGCCGTCGTCCCGCCCTGCCTGCCAGGGAACTCCCAGGCGGCTCCCCCGCTTCTTCCATCCCGCCTGCCTACGCTGGAGGCACCTCATCGAAGGTGCGAGTGATGACGGAGGAAGGCCCCGACCGGATCGGTCGGGGCCTTCGTGCTGGGGGGGCGGGCGGCGCGCCGGCGCCGGCCCGATCACCCGGTCAGCGGCGCGCGGAGGTGATGCCCGCCCACAGGCCGCCGAGGAGGCCGGCCAGCGGCAGGATCCAGAACACGTGCGCGCCCAGGGACAGGGCCACGGTGTTCGAGAAGACGAAGATGATGCCGACGGCGGCGAGGACGCCGCCGATCAGGCCGCCGATGGCGTAGCGCGCGGCGGAGCGGGCGGCGCCGCCCATCAGGATCACGATCAGGTAGCCGGCGGCAGCGGCCAGCGCGCCGCCCACCAGGCCGAAGAGCATGGACTGTATGGAGGCCACCCAGCCGCGGCCGGTCTCGCCCATCGCCACCGCGAACTGGTCCGCGTCGATATAGATGTCGCGCACGGGGACCTCGCCCGCCTCCGGGAACAGGAACAGGCGGCCGAGGACGAACGCGACCGTGAGGAGCGTCGCCACGATCATCACGCGGTTGGCGAAGCCCCAGCCGTCCACCGGACGAGTCGGCTCCACGGCCTCCGCCGGCACCACCGCGCGGCGCACAGGACGCTGCGGCTCCTGGTGGCCGGCACGGGTCTGGACGGCGTGCGCGCCGCGCGTGTCGATGATGCGCGGGGCGGCCTGCGCCGGGACGGCGCGGCGATCGGTCTGGGCGGCGTGGGCGCCGTGGGCCTCGGTGTTCATCTGGGTGCTCCCTCGGTTCCGCCCCGGGGCGGGGCGCGGTGCGTGGCGCCGGACGCCCGGGGCGCCCGTCGGTGATGGATCTGGCTCGATTCTAGGCGTCCGCGTCGGCGGGGCGGCAACGGTGACCGGTCCCGAACCCGGACGGCGGGTCAGATGTTCAGGGCCGCGTCGTCGTCGTGCCGGTCGCGGGAGGGCAGCGGGACGGCGAAGACGTCCGTGCGACGGTTGGCCAGCACCGGCAGGAACGCGCGGACCTCGTCGATGCGCTCGCGCGTGACGTCCGCGGTGACGAGGGCCTCCGCCTCGTCGGTGAGCTCGGCGACGGTCAGCGCGAGGGGGTCGATGACGGCCGAGTGCCCGACGGTGGCCTCCGAGCGCGTGTCCGCCGCGGCCACCCACACCGTGTTCTCCACGGCGCGGGCGCGCAGCAGGGTGCGCCAGTGGTCCACCTTGTGCTCGCCTGCGAACCACGCCGCGGGGATCGCCAGCACGTCGGCGCCGGCCGCGGCCAGGGCGCGGGAGACCTCGGGGAAGCGCAGGTCGTAGCAGGTCTGCAGGCCCACGCGGGTCCCGGCCACCTCCACCACCACGACGCCCCGGTCCCCCGGCGTGATCAGGTCCGACTCGCGGTGGTCGAACGCGTCGTAGAGGTGCAGCTTGCGGTAGGCGCCGATCACGGCGCCCTCGGCGTCCACGGCCACGAGCGTGTTGTAGGGCCGGTCGCCCACCGCGGGCTCGTAGCCGCCCGCCACGATCGCCAGCCCGTGGTGCCGCGCCAGGCGTGCCAGGCCCTCGGTGAACGGCTCCCACGCCCCCGTGACGGCGCCCGCGAAGTCCCCCTCGACCGCGCGGAAGGTGAACATCGTCTCCTCCGGGAGGACGAGCAGGTCCGCCCCCTCTCGGGCCGCACGGGCGGCCAGCCGGCCGACGACGACCAGGTTGTCCTCCACACGGCCGGTGGGCCCGAACTGTCCGACGCTGATCCTCATGCCCGCCAGCCTAGCCAGAGCCCCGGATTCGACGACGCTCCCCCCTGGTCAGGACGGACTCGAGGCCCCAAGCTGGAGGAGTGCCGCCGGCGCCAGCGCACCGTGTCCCCGACCGGTCCGCGCCCGGCGACAGACCCGGCCCGGCGCGGAACGCGCCCGGGCAGTCGAGACAGGAAGCAGCCATCCCATGAGCGCGAAGCAGCCCCCCATCCCCGGCACGCCCGGCCCGCAGACCCCCTCCCTCGAGGAGCCCACGCCGCAGACCGCGGGCGAGGCGCCCGTCGCCCCCGCCGCCCCGGACCAGTCCGGCCCGGCCACCGTGTCCCCCACGGGCCAGGCCACCGGCGCCGACCAGGCCGCCATGGCCCAGGGGTGCCCGTACCTGACCACCGCGCACGGCGTGCGGCTGGCGGACTCGGACCACTCCCTCAAGGCCGGCCGCCGCGGCCCGACCCTCCTGCAGGACCACCACCTGCGCGAGAAGATCAGCCACTTCGACCACGAGCGCATCCCCGAGCGCGTGGTCCACGCCCGCGGTGCAGGCGCCCACGGCGTGTTCCGCGGGTACGGCACCGCCGCCAAGATCACCCAGGCCGGCGTGTTCGCCAAGGACAAGGAGACCCCGGTCTTCGTGCGCTTCTCCACCGTGCTGGGCTCCCGCGGCTCCGCAGACCTGGCGCGCGACACCCGCGGCTTCGCCACGAAGTTCTACACGGACGAGGGCACGTGGGACCTGGTGGGCAACAACATCCCCGTGTTCTTCATCCAGGACGCCATCAAGTTCCCGGACGTCGTCCACGCCGCCAAGCCCCACCCGGACCGGGAGATCCCCCAGGCCCAGTCCGCGCACGACACGTTCTGGGACTTCGTGTCCCTGCACACCGAGGCGCAGCACCACACCATCTGGAACATGTCCGACCGCGGCATCCCGCGCTCGTACCGGACGATGGAGGGCTTCGGCGTCCACACCTTCCGCTTCATCGCGCCGGACGGCACGACGTCGCTGGTCAAGTTCCACTGGAAGCCCGTCCTCGGCGTGCACTCCGTGACGTGGGAGGAGGCGCTGGTCACCAACGGCGAGGACCCGGACTTCCACCGCCGCGACCTCGCCGACGCCATCGAGGCCGGCGCGTTCCCCGAGTGGGAGCTCGGCGTCCAGGTGTTCGAGGACAACGAGGAGCAGATGTTCCAGGGCATCGACCTGCTCGATCCCACCAAGCTGGTCCCCGAGGAGCTGGCCCCCGTGCAGCCGCTCGGCCGCATGACCCTGAACGCGAACCCCTCGAACTACTTCGCGGAGACCGAGCAGGTGGCCTTCAACCCGGCCAACCTGGTCCCGGGCATCGACGTCACCAACGACCCGCTGCTGCAGGGCCGCCTGTTCTCCTACCTGGACACCCAGCTCTCCCGCCTCGGCGGGCCGAACTGGACCCAGCTGCCGATCAACCGCCCGCACGCCCCGGTCAACGACATGCTGCGCGACGGCATGCACCAGACCGCCGTGCACCGCGGCGTGGCCCCGTACCGTCCCAACTCCCTCGACGGCGGCATGCCGTTCGAGACCCCGGCGGACGGACGCCCGTTCATCGACCACCCGCAGCCGATCGAGGCCTCGGCGGAGAAGGTGCGCGGCCACGCCGCCTCCTTCGACGACCACTTCTCCCAGGCCCGCCTCTTCTTCCTCTCCCTCTCCGAGGTGGAGCGCGAGCATGTGGCCCAGGCGTACACGTTCGAGCTCGCCAAGTGCTACGAGGAGACCATCCGCGTGCGCCAGCTGCGCGCCCTCGCCGCGATCGACGCCCGCCTGGCCAAGACCGTGGCGGACGGCCTGGGCCTCGAGGTCCCGGAGCCGGCCGAGGCGCCCGCGGACGTGCAGCCCTCGCCGGCGCTGTCCCAGATCGGGAAGACCTGGCCGGTGGACGGCCGCCAGGTCGGCCTCGTGGTGGGCCCGCAGGTGGACGAGAAGGAGCTCGGCGACGCCGTGCAGGGCTTCCACGACGCCGGCATGGTGCCGCTCGTGATCGCCCCCAAGGGCGGCCCTGTGGCCGGCGAGGTCGTGGCCCAGCGCGCCTACCTCACCGCCGCCTCGGTCGAGCTGGACGCCGTGGTGGTGCTCGGCGCCACCCCGCCCGCCCCGGACGCCCGGCACGGCCTGGACGCCAAGGCCGCCGCGGACGACCGGGACGCCGTGGACCCGCGCGTCGCCAAGCTGGTGCAGGAGGCCTGGCGCCACGCCAAGGCCGTCGTGGCCGTCGGCGAGGGCGCGACCGTGCTGGACGAGCTCGGCCTGACCGGCACCCCGGGCGTGCTCGCGGTGGACGGCGGCGCGGCCGCCGTCGCCCAGCTGAAGGAGCTCATGCCCGCGCACCGCGTGTGGGAGCGCTTCCCGACGACCGGCCGCCTGGCCGACTGACCCGGCTGCAGGACGAGGGGGCGGGGGCCGTGGGGTCCCCGCCCCCTCGGCATGCCCGCCCGCGCTCTCGAGCGTGGAGAGAGGGGAATGGCCGCTTCTGAACGCGATACAGCGCCCTCTTCACGCTCGAAAGCGACCGGGTGGGGCCGTGCCCTAGGGTGGCCCTCATCCGCGACCGCCCCGATCGCCATCACCCGAGGACACCACCATGAACGGCCCGCACCGCTCCCTCGCCTCCGCCGCTCGCGCCTCGCGCCCGTTGACGACGACGGCCCTCGCCGCCGGCGGCGCCGTCGCCCTCATCGGATGCTCCCTCATGGACGCGAACGTGCCCCGCGTGAGCCTCCAGGAGGCCGAGGGCGTCCGCTGGTTGAGCGCGGAGAGACCATGGGAGCAGCCCGAGGGGCAGTCGAGCGCGTCGGTTTCCGGTCCCCTGGGCCTTACCGCTCAGGGGTGCCTCGCCGTGCTGCCGGACCCTCAGGTGGCGGCCAGTGATCGGCGGCCGACGCTGATCGCCCTGCCCGAGGCGTCCGTCGTGCTCGAGAACGGGCGGGTGGTCGCCGTGGACACCGGCGGTGGCCGGATCGTCAAGGCCGACGTCGCCACCGGCTTCACCGGCGGCATGGTCCCCTCCGCGGACCTCCCCCGGGACGTGCGGGACGCCGTCGCCTCCTGCGGGGTGCGCGACGAGGTCCTCGTCCCCGGCCCCCTCGGCTGACGCCCGGGGGCGCACGCCCGTACCCACGTACTGGTGAGGACACACCGTCACGGTGCCCTGAATCGGGCGGTTGAGGGTGTGTCCTCACCAGGAAGCCGGCGCAGTGGCCGGGCTCAGTCCTCGATCAGGTCCCGGATCTGCACGACCTGGTCGCGGCCCGGGCCCACGCCGACGGCGGAGATGCGGCAACCGGAGAGGCGCTCGAGGGCCTTCAGGTACGTCTGCGCGTTCTCCGGCAGGTCCTCGAAGGTGCGGGCGCCGGAGATGTCCTCGGTCCAGCCGTCGAAGTGCTCGTAGATCGGCGTGGCGTGGTGGAACTCGGTCTGCGTCATGGGCATGCGCTCATGGCGCACGCCGTCCACGTCGTAGGCCACGCACACCGGGATCCTCTCGATCCCGGTCAGCACGTCCAGCTTGGTCACGAAGTAGTCCGTGAAGCCGTTGACGCGCGCGGCGTAGTGGGCCAGGACGGCGTCGTACCAGCCGGTGCGGCGCGGCCGGCCGGTGTTGACGCCGAACTCGCCGCCCGTGGCGCGCAGCTGCTCGCCCATCTCGTCGAACAGCTCGGTGGGGAACGGGCCGGCGCCCACGCGCGTGGTGTACGCCTTCACGATCCCGATGGTGCGGGAGAACCGGGTGGGGCCGATGCCCGCGCCCACGGACGCACCGCCGGCGGTCGGGTTCGACGACGTCACGAACGGGTAGGTGCCGTGGTCCACGTCCAGGAAGGTGGCCTGGCCGCCCTCCATGAGGACCACCTGACCCTCGTCGAGCGCGTCGTTCAGGAGGTTCACGGAGTCCACGACCATGGGGCGCAGGCGGTCGGCGAAGCCGAGGAAGTACTCCGCGACCTCGTCCACGGTGACGGCGCGGCGGTTGTAGAGCTTCACGAGGAGCTCGTTCTTCTGCTTCAGCGCCCCCTCGATCTTCTGGCGCAGGATGGACTCGTCGAAGATGTCCTGCACGCGGATGCCCAGGCGCGCCACCTTGTCCTGGTAGGTGGGGCCGATGCCGCGGCCGGTGGTGCCGATGGCCCGCTTGCCGAGGAATCGCTCGGTGACCTTGTCCATGGTCTGGTGGTACGGCGCCACGAGGTGCGCGTTCGCGGAGATCTTGAGGTTCGCGCACGAGTGGCCGCGGGACTCGAGCCCGTCGATCTCCTCGAACAGGGCCTCGAGGTTGATCACCACGCCGTTGCCGATGACCGGCACCGCGTTGGGGGACAGGATGCCGGCGGGCAGCAGCTTGAGCTCGAACTTCTCCCCGTTGACGACGACGGTGTGCCCGGCGTTGTTGCCGCCGTTCGGCTTCACCACGTAGTCCACCCGGCCGCCCAGCAGGTCGGTGGCCTTGCCCTTGCCCTCGTCGCCCCACTGGGCTCCGACGATCGCGATCGCTGGCATGCTGCATCTCTCCTCAGGGCCGCGGGTCGCCCCGGGCCGGCCCGTACATGGAAAACGCCCCCTTGCGGTGCGCACGGAGGCCGTACCCCCGAATCCTACCAGCGTGATGCGGACCACGCCGGAGGGGCGGTCAGGCGCTCCCCCGGGCCGCCCGCGCGGCCGCGGCCCGCTCGACGGCCTCGAGGTACGCGGTGCCCTTGGCGCAGCAGCCGCCCAGGCAGCAGTCCTCGTCGAGGTCGAAGTCCGCGGGGTCCGGCTCCTCGACGGGACCGCCGGACGCGGCGCGGTGCTCGGCCTGGATCCGCTCGGCGACCGCCCGCCAAGCGGGTGCGGCCTGACCGACGGCGTCGACCGCGGCGGGGTCCTCTGCGGAGCTCATGGAATCCTCCTTGTCGGCGGGAACGTGCACACAGCCAAGCACAGACGAAGGGCCCCGGATCTCTCCGGGGCCCTGCGCCTGTCATCACTCACACCTTCATCTCTCGCACCTCGATGAAGTGGTTCCCACCGTACGGAGCGCCTATGGGGAAACCAGGGGTGCCGCCTGGCAGTTTCCTGAACGCCCGGCCCAGCGCGGCGGGGCCCGTCATCCGCTCAGCCGAGCCGTCCGCCGGACTCCTCGAGGTAGCACGCGCCGCACAGGGACTCGTAGGTGACCTGCACGCCGTCGATGGCCACCTGGTCCCCCTCGAACACGAACCGGCGCGCCCCGGTGGCCGGGTCCGTGACCTGACGGGTGTTGAACAGGGCCTTGCGGCCGCAGCGGCAGATGGTCTTGAGCTCCTCGAGCGAGTGGGCGAGCTCCAGCAGCCGCCCCGACCCGGGGAAGGAGTGCGTCCGGAAGTCGGTGCGGATGCCGTAGGCCATCACCGGCACGCCCTCGAGCACGGCGATCCGCAGGAGGTCGTCCACCTGGGCCGGCTCGAGGAACTGGGCCTCATCCACCAGCAGGCACGCCACGGGCGGCACGGCCCCGTCCAGGTGGTCCACCAGGGCGTCGGGGTCCTCCGCGGCGGCGTGCCGGTGGAACAGCTCCACCACGTCCGCACCGGCGGGGATGAGGAAGTCCACGGCCCGGGTGACGCCGAGGCGGGAGACCACCTCGTCGTCGCCCTTGGTGTCCAGGGCAGGCTTGGCCAGGAGGACCCGCTGCCCGCGCTCCTCGTAGTTGAACGCGGCCTGCAGCAGGCCCGTGGACTTGCCGGAGTTCATGGCTCCGTAGCGGAAGTAGAGCTTGGCCACGGGAGGGGTGCGGGGGCTGCGCGCGGGCCCTCAGGCCTGCGCGGCCTCGATCTGCTCGGCGGCCGTGGGGTCGGAGTCCTTCAGGAAGGTGCGGATGCGCTCGACCTCCTCGGCCTCGCCGATCCCGGCGGCCGCGCGGCCCAGCGAGTAGAGGGAGCGCAAGAAGCCGCGGTTGGGCTCGTGGGACCACGGCACGGGCCCGGCGCCGCGCCAGCCGGCCTTCCGCAGCGCGTCCAGGCCGCGGTGGTAGCCCACGCGGGCGTACGCGTACGAGTCCACGGTGCGACCCTCGGACCAGGCGTCCTCGGCCATCAGCGCCCACACGAGGGAGGACTCCGGGGCCACGGGGACGACGTCCTCGGGCAGGTCGCCGGCGGCCAGGCGCGCGAGCACCTCGGGCTCCTCCGGCAGGAGGGTGGCAGGCGGCTCCATCAGGTTCCTGCCGACGAGGGACTCGGACATCGCTCACACCTCTTTCCTGCCCCGCGCGGGCGGGACGTGGGGGGGGGGGGGGGGGGGGGGGGGGGGGGGGACGCCGACGCGCGGCCGGCGGGGTTCGCGCCCGAGTCTAGCGAGCCGTCCGGGGCCGGGCCGGGGCGCCCCCAGGCACGTCCGGTACCGTGGTGCCCGCCTCCGTCCGGAGGCCGGAGGCCTCGCACCCGGGCGAGGACGCGATCCGAAGGAGTCTCCGCATGTCCCACCCCGTGCCCGCGCGTCGTCGCACCGCCCCGGTCCTCGGCGCCGTCGCCCTGGCCCTCGCGCTGACCGGCTGCGGCGGCGCAGGCGAGAGCACGCCCTCCTCCTCGGCCGCGCCCACCCCGGCGGCCGGTCCCTCGACGCCCGGCGTGGCGGCCACGGCCACCGGCGATCCCGAGAGCCCCGCCTCGCAGGCGGCCGCCCAGATCCGCGAGGCACGCGCCTCGGAGCGCGCCGAGGGCACCGAACGCCCCCAGCCCCGAGAGGCCCTGGAGACCGTGGGCCCCGGGGTGAGCGCGGGCGCCGCGAGCCAGGGATGGCAGAACGTGGCCTCGAGCCGCAACGACTCGGTGGCCGTCATGGACTGCACCCAGGACGTCCTGGACCAGGCCACGCTGGACGCCGTGGCCACGCACATCCCCGTGGCCAACCACATCGCCATCGTCCAGCTGTTCGCCTCCCGGGACGAGACCCACGAGTTCCTCACCTGCCAGTACCAGGGCTCGTCCTCCCGCGGCGAGGGCGCTCCGCTGGTGATGGTGCACTACCAGCACAACATCGACGGCTCCCGCCTGGACTGGTGTCAGGAGGAGCCCGCCGTGCGCGCGGACGAGTACTCCTTCGATCCCGCCACGGGCAAGGGCCTGCTCGCCCTCCTGCGTCCGGGCATGGTGGGCGGCTCGGACGGCGCCCCCCTGCTGCCGCAGCGCACGGGCTGGGCCTGCACCGAGGACGGCACGCAGCTGGTGTCCGTCACCTTCGGCTCCATGGAGGGCTACGGCCCCCAGAACGAGGGCCTGACCCAGGTGGAGAACTCCCCGGTGGCCAACAGCACCACCGTGGTCACCCAGGCCCGTGACCACCTCGCGGACACCGTGCTGAAGGACCCGGCCGCCTTCCAGGAGGTCATCTCCATCGCGTCCCCGTACTTCCTGAACGCGCAGATGGACGAGGAGACCCTGCAGGAGGCCCTCCGGATCCCCCCGGGCCTGGTGCCCGAGGAGATGCTCTCCGACCAGTCCACCATCGAGCGCCCCGAGGGCGCCCCGGAGCCGGTGGCCCCGGGCCAGCCCCCGCGCCCGTTCGTGGGCGCCGCGCGCGAGGCCGCCGAGTCCGCCGCGGCGGCCTCGGCCGCCGCCTCCGCGAGCGCCGCCTCGGCCTCCCCCTCGGAGGGCCGGGACGCCGACCCGGACGGCGCCGCGCCGGCGTCGAGCTCCCCGGCGCCCTCCCCCTCCCCGACGCGGGACTGACGACGCCGGCACCCGGGCCTGCCCGGTCCGGCACCGGGTCCTCCCGCGCACGACGACGGCCGGCCGCCTCCTGGAGGGAGGCGACCGGCCGCCGTCGTCGGTGCGGATCAGCCGCGGCGGATCACCGGACGGACTTGCCTGCGGAGCCGAGGTTCTGGGCGGCCAGGGCCACGCGGGCGGCCATGGACTCCTCGGCCTTGGCGCCCCACACGCGCGGGTCGTACAGCTTCTTGTCACCGACCTCGCCGTCCACCTTGAGGACGCCGTCGTAGTTCTGGAACATGTGCGCCGCCACGGGGCGGGTGTACGCGTACTGGGTGTCCGTGTCCACGTTCATCTTCACGACGCCGAAGCCCACCGCGTCGGCGATCTCCTGCTCGGAGGAGCCGGAGCCGCCGTGGAACACGAGGTCGAACGGACGCTTCTTGCCGAACCTCTCGCCCACGGCCTCCTGGATCTCCTGGAGGATCTCCGGACGCAGCTTCACGCCGCCCGGCTTGTACACGCCGTGCACGTTGCCGAACGTCAGCGCGGTCAGGTAGCGGCCCTGCTCGGAGGTGCCGAGCGCCTCCACGGTGGCGATGCCGTCCTCGATGGTGGTGTACAGCTTCTCGTTGATCTCGTGCGCGACGCCGTCCTCCTCGCCGCCGACCACGCCGATCTCGATCTCAAGCAGCTGCCTGTTCGCGTGGGTGCGGGCCAGGAGCTCCTTCGCGATCCGCAGGTTCTCCTCAAGGGTCTCGGCGGAGCCGTCCCACATGTGGGAGTTGAAGATCGGGTCGCGGCCGGCCTTCACCTCGGCCTCGGAGGCGTCCAGCAGCGGGCGGACGAAGTCGTCCAGCTTGTCCTTGGGGCAGTGGTCCGTGTGCAGGGCGATGTTCACGTCGTACTGCTTGGCGACCTCGCGGGCGAACGCGGCCATGGCCAGGGAGCCGACCACCATGTCCTTCTTCGCGGGGCCGGAGAAGTAGGCGGCGCCGCCGGTGGAGACCTGGATGATGCCGTCCGACTCCGCCTCGGCGAAGCCGCGGATGGCGGCGTTGAGGGTCTGCGACGAGGTGACGTTGATGGCCGGGTAGGCGTAGCCGCCGTCCTTGGCCGAGTCGATCATCTCCGCGTACTTGTCCGGGGTGGCGATGGGCATGGTGTGCTCCTTCACTCGTGAGGCGACGGGTTTCTCCAGCGGTCGGGCGGCACACTGCACACGCGCACAGCAGCGCCGCCGTGCTGTCCTCATCGTAGCCCTCGGCCCCCTGCGTGGCCCGGGCCCGCCGACGCCGGCCCGTGCGCTCCGGGGGCGGGGCTGGGATGCTGGGGGCGCCGACGCCGTCGGCACCGTCCGACCCCCACCCGAAGGAGCCCGCCATGCGCGCCGAGCAGGTCACCGATCCCCTCTGCTACCACGGGGAGGGCCCCGTGTGGGCCGAGTCCTGGGGCGGGCTGCGCTGGGTGGACATGCTGGCCGGGGACTACCTGTCCCTGCGCGCCGACGGCACCGTGGACCGCACCTCCGTGGACGAGCGCGTGTGCGCGGTGCTGCGCCCGCGCGTCGGGGGCGGGGCGGTGATCGCGGTGGAGCGCGGGTTCGTGCTCGAGGACGCGGACGGCACCCTGCACCGGCTGCCCCCGGTCTGGGAGGACCCGGACCTGCGCATGAACGAGGGCGGGTGCGACCCGGACGGCCGCTTCTACGCCGGCTCCATGGCCTACAGCAAGACGCCCGGGGCCGCGATGCTGCACCGCCTGGACCCCTCCGGCGAGGTGGACACGGTGCTGGAGGGCGTGACCACGTCCAACGGCCTGGCGTGGAGCCCGGACGGCTCGCGGGCCTACTACAACGACACCCCGACCCGGCAGGTAGCCGTGTTCGACTACTCCCGCGAGGAGGCCCTGACCCGCCGCCGCGTGCTCGTGGACGTCCTGGACGGCGAGGGCAAGCCGGACGGGCTCTGCGTGGACGCCGAGGGTGGGATCTGGGTGGCCGTGATCAGCCACGGGCAGATCCACCGCTACACGCCGGAGGGGCGGCTGGACGAGGTGGTCGAGGTGCCGGTGCAGAAGACGACGGCGTGCACGTTCGGCGGCGACGACCTCGGCACCCTCTACATCACCACCAGCTGGGAGAACATGGAGCGCGGCCAGGACCCGCTGGCCGGGTCGCTGTTCGCGGTGCGACCGGGCGTGACCGGCCTGCCGGCGCTGCCCTTCGCCGGCTGAGGCGGGGCGGGGCGGGGTACGCTCACGTCAGCCAGTGATGCAGATCACACTGCACCGCCCCGCTCACCTGCCGGAGGACCCCATGCCCCTCGCCGCACCGCACTCCCGCACCCGCCCTCGCACCCTGGCCGCCGCCGTCGTGAGTGCGGCCGCGCTGCTGCCGGCCCTGCTCGCCCCGGGGGCGACCGCGGTGGAGGCCGCGCCGCCGGCCCCCTCCGACCCGGAGGTGCAGGCCACCCTGGACGAGCTGGCCGAGGCGCCCACGCCCGCCGAGCAGGACGCCCGCGAGGAGGCCCTGACGGAGAACGCGCGCGCGGCCGCGGCGGATGACTTCTACGCCCCTCCGGCGCGCATCCCCGCCACGCCCGGCACGCTGATCCGCCAGGAGCCCTCCGCCTTCTACCTGGATCCGGTGGCCCTCGTGCAGGTCCCCGCGAGCGCGACCCGCATCATGTACTCCTCGCAGGACGCCCAGGGCGAGCCCATCGCCGTCACCGGCACGGTGCTGACCCCCACCGCTGCGTGGACCGGCGCGGGCGAGCGGCCCGGCACGTGGCGGGCGCCGACGTGACGGCGACCTCGCCCGTCGCCCTGGCCGGGTACTCGCAGGGCGGCGGCGCCTCGGCGGCCGCGGCCGAGCTCGCGGACGACTACGCCCCCGAGCTGGACGTGAAGGGCGCCTACGCCGGCGCCCCGCCCGCGGACCTGGTGCCGGTCGCCGACTCGCTGGAGGCCAGCCCCAACGCCGGCTTCCTGCTCTACGCGATGGGCGGGCAGCTCGCGGCCTACGACGTCGACCCGGCCGCCTACCTCAACGCCGCCGGCGAGGACGTGCTGGACCGCGCCGAGGTCAGCTGCACCACCGACGCCGGCCAGTTCGCCGGGCTGGACTCGGCCACGATCACCTCGAGCGGGCTGAGCTTCCCGCAGCTGGTGCGGACCGACCCGACCCTGGCGGGGATCCTGGCCGAGCAGCGCCTGGGGCAGCCGGGCCATGTGCCCGAGATGCCGGTGATGATCGCGCACTCCCTGACCGACGACGTCATCCCCTACTCCGTGGGCCGGGGCCTGGGCCTGCGGTGGTGCGCCCAGGGCGCGCGGGTGCGGTTCGACCCGGTGTTCACCCCCACCCACGTGGGCGGCTACCTGGCGGCGCAGCCGCGGGCGCAGTCCTTCCTGGACGCCGTGCTGCAGGACCGCTGGACGCCGGACTCCTGCGGCTGGTTCTGACGCACGGCATCGCGCAGGCGCCGCCGCCGCGCTCCGGGGGCGCGGCTGGCCCCGCGTGTCGGCGGACCGGCCCGTGTGACGCTCCCCCGCTCCCCGGAGTGGACTCCTCCGGTCCCCGCCGCGTCAGATGGTCCCACCACACCATCCCGAGCGGCCGAGAGACCTGGCTCCACGACGCCGCGGCAACCCCCCGCCCCCTCGCCTGAGCGAGGGGACGGGAACGGTGCTCCCGCCAGGACCGATGGAGGAGCGCATGCATCACCCTGCCACCCAGCAGATCCACGCGGGCTACGCGCCGGAGGGACCCCACCACCCGGTGGCCGTGCCCGTCCACCAGAGCACCGCCTACCGGTTCCCGGACCACGCCACCGCCGTGGCCCTCTTCCGCCAGGAGGCGCCCGGGTTCACCTACAGCCGGACGGGCAACCCCACCGTGGCCGCGTTCGAGGCCCGCCTCGCGGCCCTGGAGGGCGGCGTCGGCGCCGTCGGGACGGCCAGCGGGCAGTCCGCGGTGGCGCTGGCGCTGCTGGCCCTGCTCCCCGCCGGGACGCACCTGGTGGCCTCCAGCCAGCTCTACGGCGGGACGGTGGACCTGCTGACGGACACGTTCGGGGACCTGGGGATCGCGGTGACGTCCGTCGACCCCGCGGACCCCGGCGCCTGGACCGCGGCCGTCCGACCGGAGACCCGCGCCTTCTTCCTGGAGGCCGTCACGAACCCGCTGGCGACCCTGCCCGACCTGCCGGCGCTGGCGGACGCGGCCCACGCCGCCGGCGTCCCCGTGGTGGTGGACGCGACCCTCGCCACCCCGGCCCTGTACCGGCCGCTCGAGCACGGCGCGGACGTGGTGGTCCACTCGGCCACGAAGTTCCTGGGAGGGCACGGCGCGGCGCTCGGGGGAGCGATCGTGGACGGCGGCACGTTCGACTTCGGGGCGGACCCCGAGCGGTGGCCCCGGCTGGCGTGGCCCCAGGCCCGCTTCGGAGGGCGGTCCCTGGTGGAGCGCCACGGGCGCTCGGCCTACCTCGCCCTGGTGCGCGCCCGGTTCCTGCACGATCTGGGCCCGTCCCTGGCCCCCGCCAGCGCGGCGCACTTCCTCCAGGGACTGGAGACGCTCCAGCTGCGCATGGCCCGGCACACCGCGTCCGCGCTGACGGTGGCCGAGCACCTCGCCGCGCACCCCGCCGTGGCACGCGTGCACCACCCGGGGCTGCCGGGGCACCCGAGCGCCGGCCTCGCCGCCCGCGACTTCCCCCACGGCACGGGGTCCGTGTTCTCGTTCGACCTGGCCGCCGGCCCGGGCGCTGTGGGGCCGTTCCTCGACGCCCTCGCCCTGTTCCAGCTCGTGGCCAATGTGGGCGACGCGCGCTCGCTGGCGTGTCACCCGGCCACCATGACCCACTGTCGGCTGAGCCCGGAGCAGCGCGTGGCGGCGGGCATCGCCGAGACCACGATCCGCCTCTCCGTGGGGCTCGAGGACCCGGCGGACCTGATCGCCGACCTGGACCGGGCCCTCGCCGTGGCGGCCGGCCCCGTGGCCGCCTCCGCCGCGCCCGTCGCGGCGGCCGGGGCGGTGCGCTGAGATGGCCGCGCCCGACGTCGTCGCCCCGCCGCGCGCCCGCGGCTTCACCACGACCGCGGTGCACGCCGGCCAGGAGCCGGACCCCCTCACGGGGGCGGTGGTGCCGCCGATCTACCAGACCAGCACGTTCGTGCAGGACGGCGTGAACGTCCTGCGTGCCGGTCACGAGTACAGCCGCGGGTCCAACCCCACCCGCACCGGCCTCGAGACGCAGCTGGCGGCCCTGGAGGGCGGGCACCGCGCCTTCGCGTTCGCCTCCGGGCTCGCGGCGGAGGACGCGCTGCTGCGGGCCGTGCTGCGCCCGGGGGACCACATCGTGCTCGGCGCGGACGGCTACGGCGGCACGAACCGCCTGGTGAACACGGTGTTCGGCGCGTGGGGCGTGGAGAACACCCCCGTGGACATCACCGACCCGGCGGCGATCGCGGCCGCGGTGCGCCCCGGCGTCACGGCGGTCCTGTGGGTGGAGACGCCGTCCAACCCGCTGCTGAACATCGCGGACCTCACGGCCTGGGCGGAGATCGCCCACGCCGCCGGGGCGCTGCTGGTGGTGGACAACACGTTCGCCTCGCCGTACCTGCAGCGGCCCCTGGCCCTGGGGGCGGACGCGGTGGTGCACTCCACCACCAAGTACATCGGCGGGCACTCGGACGTGCTCGGCGGCGCGGTGGTGGTGGCCGACCGGGGGCACCGCGGCGTCCCGCTGGAGGAGTCCGTGGGCCACCAGCAGTTCGCCGCGGGCGCCGTGGCCGGACCGCAGGACTCCTACCTGGCGGCCCGCGGGCTCAAGACCCTGAGCCTGCGCATGGACCGGCACCAGGCGAACGCCGCCCGGCTGGCCGAGTGGCTCCAGGGACGGCCCGAGATCGCCCGGGTGCTCTACCCGGGGCTGCCCGACCACCCGGGCCACGCGCTGGCGGCCCGGCAGATGGACGGCTTCGGCGGCGTCGTCTCCGTGCGGCTGGCCGGCGGCGAGCCGGCGGCGCGCGCCTTCGCGGAGGCCACCGAGCTGTTCGCGCTGTCCGTCAGCCTCGGCGGCGTCGAGTCCCTGATCTGCCACTCGTGCGAGATGACCCACGCCTCCGTGCGGGGCACGCCCCTGGCGGTCCCCCGCGACCTGGTCCGCCTCTCCGTCGGCATCGAGGACGTCGCCGACCTCGAGGCGGACCTGGCGGCCGCGCTCGAGCGCGCCGCGCGTCGCTGACGCCTCGCCCCCCTGCCCCTGCCCCCCTCCCCCGATGAGGACCCCATGACCCGGACCCCCGTCCCGGACGCCGTCGCGTTCGAGATCACCACGACCCCCTTCGACGAGCGCTACCGCCCCTCGGCCACCTCCCGCAGCACCACGAACTTCGCCAACCTCGCCCGCGGGGAGGACCGCGAGGAGAACCTGCGGGCCGTGCTCGCGATGATCGACCGCCGCTTCGACGAGCTGACCCGCGGGGACGCCCCGCCCTCGGACCGGCACCGGGTGACGCTGGAGATCGTCTCCGCGGACCTGTGCTTCACGGCCGACGGCGAGGACGTGCGGTTCCCGATGTTCGAGATGCTCGCCTCCCGGGTCCACGACGCCGTCACCGGCTCGAACGTGGAGGGGGTCGTGGGCCACAACTTCTCCTCCTACCTGCGCGACCACGACTTCAGCGTGCTCCTGCCCCGGCACACGGCCAGCGGCGCGCCGGGCGATGTCCCGGACGGGTTCGGCGAGCTCCACGGCGCGCTGTTCCGGCGCCTCCTGGAGTCCGAGGCGTACCGCTCCCGCTTCACCACGGACCCGGTGATCTGCCTCAGCGTCTCCACCAGCCGCACCTACACCCGGGGCACGCACCGCCACCCCGTCCTGGGGGTCGAGTACCACCAGGACGCCCCCTCCCGCACCGACGACTACTTCGCCCGGATGGGGCTGTCCGTGCGGCACTTCATGCCGGACGGCGCCGTCGCCCCGCTCTCCCTGTACCACTCCGGCGACCTGGAGACCCGGCACACCGACGTCGCGCTGGCCAGCCTGATCGCCACGATGGAGACGTTCCAGCGGATCTACCGGCCGGAGATCTACCACGCCACCACGCCCGCCGGGGCCACGTTCCGCCCGAGCCTGGAGAACCCGGACCACACGGTCCCCCCGATCTCCTACGACCGCGTGGAGCGCACGGACCTGGCCCGTGAGCAAGGCCGGTACGCCGAGGAGCACCTGATGACCCCCCACGCGGACCTGCTGCGGCAGTGGGCCGCGGCCGCGCCATCGACCGATCGAGAGGACACCCGATGACCACGCTCCTGCCCACCACCCTCGTCGGCAGCCTGCCCAAGCCCTCCTGGCTCGCCCAGGAGGAGTCCCTGTGGGCGCCCTGGAAGCTCAGCGGGGACGAGCTGCAGGAGGGGCGGCACGACGCCCTCGCCCTGGCCGTGGCGGACCAGCTGCGGGCCGGCGTGGACCTCGTGTGCGACGGCGAGCAGACCCGCCGCCACTTCGTCACCACGTTCATCGAGCACCTCGGGGGCGTCGACTTCGAGCGCCGCGAGACGGTGCGCATCCGCGACCGCTACGACGCGGATGTGCCCACCGTCGTCGACGCCGTGCACCGCGAGCGGCCCGTGTTCGTCGAGGACGCGAAGGTCCTGCGCGGCCTCACCGACCGGCCCGTGAAGTGGACCCTGCCCGGCCCGATGACCATGATCGACACGCTGGCCGACCGCCACTACGGCAGCCGCGAGGAGCTGGCCTGGGAGTTCGCCGCGATCCTCAACGCGGAGGCCCGTGAGCTCGAGGCTGCGGGCGTGGACGTGATCCAGTTCGACGAGCCGGCGTTCAACGTGTTCGCCGACGACGTCCGGGCCTGGGGCGTGGCCGCCCTCGAGCGCGCCGCCGAGGGGCTGGGCTGCACGACGGCCGTGCACATCTGCTACGGCTACGGCATCGAGGCCAACACCGCGTGGAAGGCGACGCTGGGCGAGGAGTGGCGGCAGTACGAGGACGTGTTCCCGCTGCTCCAGCGCTCCTCGATCGACATGGTCTCCCTCGAGCGGCACAACTCGCGCGTGCCCGCCGAGCTGATCGGCCTGCTGCGCGGCAAGACCGTGATGGTCGGGGCGATCGACGTGGCCTCCCGGACGGTGGAGACGCCGCAGGAGGTGGCGGCCACGCTGCGCGAGGCCCTCGAGCACGTGGACCCGGACCGGCTGGTGGCGAGCACGAACTGCGGCATGGCGCCGCTGCCGCGCGCGCTGGCCCGCGCCAAGACCGAGGCGCTGGTGCAGGGCGCGCGGATCGTGCGGGAGGAACTGGCCTGAGGCCGGTCCCGGGCCCGGCGCCGGCTCACGCGGTCGGCGTCGGGCCCCCGTGCTGGCGGACCCAGGCGTGCATCGCGATCCCGGCGGCCACCCCGGCGTTGATCGAGCGCGTGGAGCCGTACTGGGCGATGGACAGCACGGCCTGGCTCGCGGCGCGGACCTCCTCGGACAGGCCCGGGCCCTCCTGGCCGAACACGAGCACGCAGGAGCTCGGAGGTTCGGTGGTCTCGAACGAGGTCGCCATCGTCCGGGCCAAGACTCTCACCCCCGCGGAAGACCCTCCCACCGTGAGGCGGCGAGGTGCCCTGCCGCGGCCAGCAGAAGCACCACCGACAGCACCCCCAGAGCCACGTCCGCCGCCAAGACCACGAGCGCCAGGCCGATGTCTCCGGAGGCTGCGTGACCTGCGACGACGGCCACCAGACGCCCGACGGCGACGAGAGTGAGGACCACCAGGACGGAGGCCACGATCACAGACCGGCGAGCCCAGGTCAGACTGAGCGACGGAGCCACCACAGCCGCCACCGCCACGGTGACGTCAAGGGCCAGCACGTGGTCGTTCCAGGCCCTTTCCAGAGCTCGGCGCGGCACCAGACCGGCGTCCACGGCCAGCGGCAGCGCCACGAGCAGCACGGTGGCCATCAGGCCCACCATCTGCCATGGGCGGGATGACATGAGCCGACGCAGCACCCGAGTGGAATCAGCGACCATTCCACGTGTCCGTCTTGTAGGCGATGGCAGCCTTGTATATCAAGGCGAACTCGGAGCAGGGAGTGACTGCAGCATCCCCGGCATAGTACCAGCGGCAATTGTATTGCATTCGCGTGATCAGAATGGCATCTGCAGACCTGCGCGCCGACCGCTTCGCGTCCAAGGTTCTGCTGAGCGCCCTGATTCTCTCGATATCCGTGTCATGGTAGGCGCAGGGGCCGCGGAAATCGGCCCTTCCCCACGAGTCGGGTGAATACGAGAAATAATCGTGGAGGGTTCGGTCGCGACACCCGATATATGGACAGTGGGTGTAGCCGCGCGGCACCGTGACAGGCCCCGCCAGCGCCACACGTGAGGACTCGTCTACAGCCTTCTCGACCAGGCCCGCAGACTCTTTCGCGCTGAGGTTGTCCAACGCGGCAGCCTGGACATGGGAGGCACCTTCGCCCACCACTCCGCCGACCAGCACTTTCCCATCGACGTCAGGGGCCGTGACGATCACTCCTTCATGGGTGACCTCGACAGAGTAGGACACCGCCTCCCGGGAGACGTCGTTCAGGACCGGGCGGAATTCTCGGGAGCCTTCCTCACAGGTGAACGCCGATCCCGTGGCAGGAGAGCATCCGTGTGGGGCCCTGAAGAGAATCCTCAGTCCCTCACCGGAAGGAATGACCTCATGGACTGGATAGATGAACAGAGCGTCCTCGGCCGCCCCGCCAGAGACGTCTTCCAGTACCGCATCGTATCCACGTGAAATGGAAATGGCCCCCGCTGAAGGCGCCAGCCAGAGAGTCACCAGGACTCCCGCAACCCATCCTGCCACCGATTTTCTCGTCTGCATTTCTTCCCCACTCCGAGCTGCCCCGCGCCCGCGACGAGACAATGAGTGGAAGCTACGCTTGGAAGGCGTGACCGTCAATGACCTGTCTGAGCGGCGTGCTGGCGGACCCAGGCGTGCATCGCGATCCCGGCGGCCACCCCGGCGTTGATCGAGCGCGTGGAGCCGTACTGGGCGATGGACAGCACGGCCTGGCTCGCGGCGCGGACCTCCTCGGACAGGCCCGGGCCCTCCTGGCCGAACACGAGCACGCACGCGCGTGGGAAGGCGAACGTCTCCACCGGCACGGACTCGGGGAACAGATCCACGCCGAGCACGGGCAGCCCCGCCTCCGCCGCCCACGCGGTGAAGTCCTCCACCGCCTCGTGATGGCGCACGTGCAGGTAGCGGTCGGTGACCATGGCCCCGCGCCGGTTCCAGCGCCGCCGCCCGATGATGTGCACCCCGGCGGCGTTGAACGCGTTGGCGGTGCGCACGACGGTGCCGATGTTCAGGTCGTGCTGCCAGTTCTCGATGGCCACGTGGAACGGGTGCCGCGTGCGGTCCAGGTCCGCGACGATCGCCTCGAGCGACCAGTACCGGTACCGGTCGGCCACGTTGCGGCGGTCGCCGTCGCGCAGCAGGTCCGGGTCGTACCGGTCGTCCCGCGGCCACGGGCCCTCCCACGGCCCCACCCCGACCACGCGCCCGGCCGCCCCGCCCTCGGAGGGCGGGGCGGCGTCGTCGTGGGGGCCGGCGGCGGGCTCGCTCAGCGGCGGCCGTCCTTGGTGTCGACGGCGGCCCAGGACGCGCCCGCGGAGGCGGCGGCGACGGACAGGACCGCCGGCCACGCGCCGATCTTCTTGGCCAGCGGGTGGGAGGCGCCGAAGCCGCCCAGGTACAGGGCGCCGAGGGCGCCGGCGACGCCGGGGCCGCCCTTGGCCAGCCACGTGCGGCCCGCGTACAGGCCGGCCGCGCCGAGGACGACGCCGCCGAGCGGGCGGATGCCGGTCTCGCGGGCGGTGAGGTAGCCGCCGACCAGGCCGAGGGCGGCGATCGGGGCGGTGGTGACGGCCTCGGCGGGCAGGAGGGTCTTGCCGTCGCGGACGGGCGTGCTCGAGTTCGTGTTCATGCCTCCACGCTACGGCGGGATGCTGGGAGATGTCCGCGTCGGTCGACGGTGTCACCGCGGGGCAGAATGTCCGGCGTGACCCTGATCGACAACGCCGTGTACGTGGCCGGCCGTCGCGTCTACGCCCCCACCAGCCTCTCCGAGACCTGGGACGCCATCGAGCGCACCGGCGGGATGGCCTGGCTGGGCCTGTACCGCCCCCACCCGGACGAGCTCCAGGAGGTGGCGGACGAGCTGCCGCTGCACCCCCTCGCCGTCGAGGACGCCCTCACCCCCGGTCAGCGCGCCAAGCTCGAGCGCTACGGGGACGACTGGTTCATGGTGCTGCACCCGGCCCGGTACATCGACGCCACCGAGACCGTGGAGTTCGGCGAGCTGGACGTGTTCACCGGCGAGGACTACGTGGTCACGGTGCGCCACGCCGAGGAGCCGGACCTGGCCGCCATCCGCACCCGCCTGGAGCAGAGGCACCCCGACCGCCTGGCCCAGGGGCCGGCCCAGGTGGCCTTCGAGATCCTGGACCGCGTGGTGGACGACTACTTCCCCGTGGCGGAGGGCCTCGAACAGGACATCCGCGAGATCGAGGACCAGATCTTCTCCGGGGACTCCTCCGTCTCCCGCCGCATCTACGAGCTCTCCCGCGAGGTGATCGGCTTCGAGCGCGCCACCCGGCCGCTGCCGCGCATGGTCGAGCAGCTGCAGGAGGCCGCCCGCGACCGGCTCAGCGAGGCCTCCAACGGGTCCCACGCCGTGGGCGAGGACGTCCCCGAGCCGGAGCCGGAGGATGTGCAGGAGCGGGAGGAGCTCGTGGAGAGCCTGCGCGCCCTGCGCGACATCCACGATCACGCCGTCCAGATCACCGACCGCGTCACCACCATGCGCACCATGCTGGAGAACGCCCTCGAGCTGGACTCCACCCTGGCCTCCAAGCGCCTGGCGGAGCAGTCGATCGAGCAGAACGACCAGGTGAAGAAGATCTCCTCCTGGGCGGCCATCATCTTCGCCCCGCAGCTGATCGGCTCGATCTACGGCATGAATTTCGAGCGCATGCCGGAGCTGCACTGGGCGTTCGGCTACCCCATGGCCCTCGGGCTCATGCTGGCCGTCGCCCTGGTGCTCTACACGCTGTTCAAGCGGGCGGACTGGCTCTGAGCGGTCAGTCGAGCCCGAGCTCGTCCTTGCCGAACGCGTACAGGTAGGGGACGCCGGCCTCCTCGGCCACGCGCTCGGCGGCGCCGGTGGCGCGGTCCACGATCACAGCCACGGCCTGGACGTCGCCGCCGGCCTTCCGCACGCCCTCCACGGCCGTCAACGCGGAGCCGCCCGTGGTGGAGGTGTCCTCCAGGACGACGACGCGGCGCCCGTCGACCCCCGGGCCCTCGACCTGGCGGCCCATGCCGTAGGACTTCTGCGCCTTGCGCACCACGAACGCGTCGAGCGCACGGCCCTGCGCGCCGGCCTGGTGCATCATCGCGGTGGCCACGGGGTCCGCACCCATGGTGAGCCCGCCCATGGTCTCGAACCCGATCCCGTTGTCCTCGAGCAGGCGCAGCATGACGCGGCCGATCAGCGGGGCGGCCTCGTGGTGGAGGGTCACACGGCGCAGGTCCACGTAGTAGTCGGCCTCCTTGCCGGAGGACAGGGTGACGCGGCCGTGCACCACGGCCAGCTCCCGGATGAGCTCGCGGAGGCGCTCGCGGTCCCGCTCGGGCGTGGAGGCGGAGGAGGTCTGTGCGGTCATGCGCCCATGCTACGGCGGCGGGCGCACCCCTCGACCGGGCGCGGAGCGCGGGGCTAGCCTCGGACCATGACGGACCCGGCACAGCAGCACACGTCCCACCCCTCCGGCCTGCCCCTGTCCCACTGGCTCACGGTGGCCGAGGGCCTGCTCGCGGCGCGGATCGGCGCGAATCTCGAGGAGCACGGCCTGACCCGCCCGCAGTGGCAGGTCCTCAACGCCCTGACCACCTCGCCCCTGTCCGCCGCGGAGATCCGCTCGGGCTTCGAGGCGGAGGTGCGCGACGCCGTCGCCGACCAGCTGGAGGAGCTCGTGGAGGCCGGCTGGATGACCGTGGAGGGCGAGCTGTTCACGCTCACCGCCACGGGCCGGGCCGCCGGCGAGCGCGTGGGCGAGGCCGTGGCGCGCCTGCGCGGGGACGCCACCGCGGACCTGCCCGCCGAGCACTACGAGATCACCGTGACCACCCTGCGGGCGATCGCGCGGAACCTGGGGCACCCGGAGGCCTGAGGGGCGGGTCCTCCCCGGGCCGCGGGGCCGGCCCTACGCTGGGGCCATGCGTGAACTCCAGCAGCAGATCATCGCCGAGATGGGCGTGCGCCCCCGGATCGACCCCGCCGCCGAGGTCGAGGCCCGCGTCCAATTCCTCGTGGACTACCTCGAGGCCACCGGCACGTCCGGGTTCGTGCTCGGCATCTCGGGCGGCGTGGACTCCACCACCGCCGGACGCCTGGCCCAGCTCGCCGTCGAGCGCCGCCGCGCGCAGCTCGGGGTGACGGACGCCGTCGCCCTCGGGGGTCCCGTGGCCGGCGCCGTCCCCGGGGAGGCTGGCTCCGGAGCCCACGCCCCCGCCCCCTCCCGCGAGAACCCCCGGTTCACGGCGGTGCGCCTGCCGTACCGGGTGCAGCAGGACGAGGCCGATGCGCAGGCGGCCATGGACTTCATCGACGCGGACGAGGAGCGCACCCTGAACATCGCCGGCGGGGTGGACGGCCTGGCCGAGGCCTTCGCGGAGGCGGCCGGCGAGCCCCTCACCGACTACAACAAGGGCAACGTGAAGGCCCGCATGCGGATGGTGGCGCAGTACGCGCTGGCCGGAGCGCACGGGCAGCTGGTGATCGGCACGGACCACGGCGCCGAGTCCGTCACCGGGTTCTTCACCAAGTTCGGCGACGGCGGCGCGGACGTGCTCCCCCTGTTCGGGCTGGACAAGCGTCAGATCCGCGCCGTGGCCGAGGAGCTGGGCGCCCCCGAGCCCCTGTGGAACAAGCTCCCCACCGCCGACCTGCTGGACGGCAACCCCGGCCGCACGGACGAGGACGAGCTCGGCATGACCTACGAGCACATCGACGACTACCTGGAGGGCCGCCAGATCCCCGAGGCGGTCGCGGAGAAGCTCGAGGGGATCTGGCTGCGCTCCCGGCACAAGCGCACCACCCCGGTGACCATCCACGACACCTGGTGGCGGTGACGCCTCAGCGGCGGAAGGCCGCCCCCGGGTGGTCGGCGCGAAGCGTGGCCGTGCCGAGGATCCGCCCGCGCAGCGTGCCCGACGCCGGCCGGTCGCCCTCCCGCAGGTGCCCGCGCTCGCGCAGCACCGGGCTGACGTGCTCGGCGAAGGCCGGCAGGTCCACGCCGCGCAGCGCGTAGTCCACGTTGAACCCGTCCACGCCGGCCTCGGCGGCCCAGCGCTCGAGCTCGTCCGCCACGGTCTCGCCCGAGCCCACGATCACGGGCCCGCGGGCGCCGATCGCCATGAACGCGGCGAGGTCCCGCACGGTCCACGCGCGGTCCGGGTCCATCGAGGTGAAGGACTGCAGCGCGGAGCGGTTGCCCTCGATCGGCACGTCCTCGAGCACGTCGTCCGGGGACAGGGCCGCGAGGTCCAGCCCGGTCCACCCGGCGAAGAGGGCCAGGGCCGCGTCCTCGTCCACGTGGCGGGCGTAGTCGTCCAGGCGGGCGCGGGCGGCGTCGTCGGTCTCCGCCGCGACCACCGTGACCGAGGTGATGGTGCGGATCGCGTCCCACGGGCGCCCGGCGCGCTCCAGGTGCGCGGGCAGCGCATCGGTCAGGCGGCGCACGTTCTCCGGCGTGGTGCCGGAGAAGAACAGGGCCTCCGCGTGGCGGGCGGCGAACTCCAGCCCGCGCGGGGAGGAGCCCGCCTGGAACAGGAACGGCGTGCCCTGCGGCCCGGGCAGTGTCAGCCCCGGCCCGGGCACGGAGAACCAGCGGCCCTCGTGCCCCGCCCCGTGGACCCTCTCGGGGTCCAGGTAGACACCGGCCTCGTCGTCGGCCACGAGGGCGCCGGGGGCGAAGGTGCCCTCCCACAGCGCGTAGACCACGTCCATGAACTCGTCGGCGCGGTCGTAGCGCTCGTCGTGCGGGACGAGGTCCCCGAGGCCCAGGTTCTCGGTGGCCGAGCGCTGGTAGGAGGTCACGATGTTCCACGCGATCCGCCCGCGCGTGAGGTGGTCCAGTGTGGCGAACCTCCGGGCCAGCAGGTACGGCTGCTCGTAGCTCACGGAGGCCGTCACCCCGAAGCCGATCCGCTCCGTGGCGGCCGCGAGCGCGCTCACCGCCAGCAGCGGGTCCAGCATCGGGTACTGCATGCCCTCGCGGATCGCGGTGGCCCCGGAGCCGTCGAACACGTCGTAGACGCCGGCCACGTCCGCGAAGAACATCGCGTCGAAGCCCGCCGCCTCGAGCAGGCGGGCGTGCCGGATCCAGAAGTCGAGGTCCCGGTACTGCTCGACGTCGGCGTCGGGGTGACGCCAGATCCCGGTGGTCTGGTGCGTGGGGACCATCATGTCCAGGGCGCAGAGGAGCATGCGCCCATCCTCGCATCCAGGGCGTGACCGGGCTCACGGACGGCCCGACGACGCCGCCCGCGCCGTCCCGCGTCCGCTCGCCCCGTTAGCCTGGTCGGGTGAAGATCGCCACCTGGAACGTGAACTCCCTCCGTGCCCGCGCCGACCGCGTGGAGGCCTTCCTCGAGCGCCGGGACATGGACGTCCTGGCCATCCAGGAGACCAAGTGCAAGGACGAGAACTTCCCCTGGGAGCTGTTCGAGCGCGCCGGCTACGAGGTCGCCCACCACGGGATCTCGCAGTGGAACGGCGTGGCCATCGCCTCCCGCGTGGGCCTGTCCGACGTGCAGCGCGGCTTCCCCGGCCAGCCGCACTTCGGCAAGGGCGGCAAGGACCCGCAGGAGGAGGCCCGCGCCCTCTCCGCGGTGGTCGGGGAGGAGGCGGACGGCGTCGAGCCGGTGCGCCTGTGGAGCCTGTACGTGCCCAACGGCCGCGGCCTCCAGGACGAGCACATGCCCTACAAGCTCGAGTGGCTGCGCGTCCTGGCGGAGCACGCCGCGGCCGAGCTCGCCGCGGACCCGCGGGCCCGCACCGCCTACGTGGGCGACTGGAACATCGCCCCACGGGACGAGGACGTGTGGGACATCGAGATGTTCCTCCGGGACGGGTACACCCATGTCTCCGAGCCCGAGCGCGCGGCGTTCCGCGCCTTCGAGGAGCTCGGCTTCACGGACCCCGTGCGCCCGCGCCACCCCGGCCCGGACGTCTACACCTACTGGGACTACACGCAGCTGCGCTTCCCCAAGAACAAGGGCATGCGCATCGACTTCCCGCTGCTCTCCCCCGCGCTCGCCGAGACCGTCACGGACGCCTGGATCGACCGCGAGGAGCGCAAGGGCAAGGGCGCCTCGGACCACGCGCCCGTGGTCGTGGAGCTCGGCTGAGCCGGCCCGCCCCCATGACGACGACGGCGCCCGCCCCCTCCCGACCGCACCCCCTCCGCCGGGGGCGGGCGTGAACGCCGCCGCGCACCTGCGCGTCTTCCAACCGCTGTCCGCGTACCCGGACGCGGTGCAGGCGCGGCTCATCGCGGCCGCCCACCTGACCCGCGCCGAGGTGGAGGCCGAGGCGCAGGCGCGGGCCCGGCGTCGTCTGCTGCGGCGCGTGGCGGACCCGTTCCCGGAGCCCGGCGAGGACGACCTGGTGCGCGTGCTGGAGGTGGACGGGTCCGCGTTCTACTGCCCGGACGAGCTCGGGCTGCGCATGGAGATGGCCGCGGCCATGCTCGAGGAGTCCATGGCGTCGTCCGCGTACGAGGCCGCCGTCCCCACGGCGGCGCGCGCCATGAACCGCGGCCGCGCCCTCGTGGCGCTCGAGGACGAGTGGGGCCTCACCCCGGGCGCGGACGACGAGCCCGCCGAGGAGCACGGCCCGGGGCGAGGCGTCGCGGTCCAGGGCCACGACGACGAGCCGGCCCCCCGGGACGGCGGCCGCGGCCCCGAGCAGGCCCACCAGGACGGGGACGGCACGGGCGGCACCCACCGGGTGCAGACCCGCACCGCCGTGTGGGGCCTGCCCCACGCGTGGCTGGCGGTGTTCGACCCGGAGGAGCCCGTGCGTCGCCTCGTGGACGGGGAGACCGTGGCGTACCGGCGCACGCCGGTGACGGCCGCGGTCGAGCGGGCCGGGCACGCCGCCGCGGTCCTGGCCCGGCACGCGGAGGACTCCGAGCTGCTGGGCGAGCTGGCCGTGATGATCCCCTGGCTGCAGGCGTTCCACCCGGACTCCGTGCTGGAGCTGGACTACGGCGGGCTGACGCGGCACGTGTGGCCGGACGACTCCGCGTTCGACATCTGGACGCTGCTCGACGCCCTGGACGAGGGGGACGAGGCCACCGCAGGGCTCGCGCAGGAGCGGCTCAACCGCCGCTGGGGACGCGTGGGGATGCTGGCGCACGCGAACTGAGCACGGGCGCCCGGAGCGCCGCCCCCGTCAGCCGCGCGGCATGCGCCCGAGGAACGGGGCCGGATCGAGGGCCGGCTTGCTGGTCGTGGCGAGGCGTTCCCGGAACGCGGGCTCGATGTCCCCCACGTACAGCCACCCCAGGAGCATCTCGTCCTCAGTCAGGCCGTGGACGGCGCGCACCTCGGGCGCGTTCGTCTGCAGCCCGGTGCGCCACATGACACCCCAGCCGGCCTGCCACAGGGCGAGCTCCAGCAGGTGCGCGGCGCCCGCGGCGGTGGCGTGCTGCTCCCACGCGGGCACCTTGGGGTGCGCCACGTGCCGGGCGACCACGGCGATCAGCAGCTCGGCCCGGAAGGGCTTGTCGTTGACCTCCCCGGGCTCGCGCTCGACGCCCGCCGCGGCATCGAGGGCCTCGCCGAGGACGCGCCGGTCGTCTCCGCGCAGCAGGATCAGGCGCCAGGGGCGCAGCGCCTTGTGGTCGGCCACGGGGGTGACGGCGGCCAGGAGCCGGGCGATCTCCTCGTCCGACGGGGTGCTCGGGCCCACCTTGGAGACGGACCGGCGCGAGGCCATGGCCTGCAGGACGGGGTCGTCGAAGTGCTTCATGGTTCCATCCTGCCTCTCCGGACCGGGGTCCAGGGCAGGACCGACCGCGCCCCGTGACCTCCCCCACTCCGCCCGGCTCCCGCCCTGCACCGCGCCCGCCGCCCCGCCTACGCTGGATGCCATGACCCCGCAGCGCCCCGCCGTCACCCCCCTGAGCACCCCTCCCTCGGAGGCCCGCAACCGCCCCACCACCCCGTGGTGGGTGGACGCGGTGATCTACCAGGTCTACCCCCGCTCGTTCGCGGACGGGGACGGCAACGGCATGGGCGACCTGCCCGGCGTCACCGCGAAGATCCCGTACCTCACCCGGCTCGGGGTGGACGCGATCTGGCTCTCGCCCTTCTACCTGTCCCCGCAGCACGACGCCGGCTACGACGTCGCGGACTACCGCGCCGTGGACCCCCGGTTCGGCACGCTGGCGGACGCGGACGAGATGATCGCCGCCGCGCACGACGCCGGGATCCGCGTGATCGTGGACCTCGTGCCCAACCACACCTCCTCGGACCACGCCTGGTTCCAGGCGGCCCTGGCCGCCGGCCCGGGCTCCCCCGAGCGCGCCCGCTACCACTTCACGGAGGGCCGCGGCGAGCACGGCGAGCTGCCCCCGAACAACTGGGAGTCCACCTTCGGCGGCGGCGCCTGGTCCCGCGTGACCGAGGCGGACGGCACCCCCGGCCAGTGGTACCTGCACCTGTTCGACACCACCCAGCCGGACCTGAACTGGGAGAACCCGGAGGTCCGCGAGGAGTTCGAGGACCTCCTGCGGTTCTGGCTGGACCGCGGCGTGGACGGCTTCCGCGTGGACGTGGCCCACGGGCTCATCAAGAAGCCGGGCTACCCGGACGCGGACCACACCCGGATGGGCATGGTCACGGACGCCGGCGAGGACCAGGACCCGGACTTCGACGTGGACGCGTTCGAACCGGCCATGCCCTTCCTGGACCAGGACGGCGTGCACGAGGTCTACCGCCGGTGGCGCCGCGTGCTGGACGCCTACCCGCACGAGCCCATGATGGTGGCCGAGGCCTGGGTCTCCCCGCTGCCGCGCACGTTCCGCTACGTCCGGCCCGGCGAGATGCACCAGGCGTTCAACTTCACCTACCTCATGGCCGGCTGGGACGCGCCGGCGCTCGACTCGGCGATCAGCCGCTCCTTCACGGAGGGCGAGAAGGTCGGCGCCCCCAACACGTGGGTGCTCTCCAACCACGACACGGTCCGCCACACCTCCCGCTACGGCCTGTCCGACCCCACCGCCTACCCGGCCGGCATCACGGCGGAGGACGAGCAGCCGGACGAGGCGCTCGGGCGGCGCCGGGCGCGCGCCGCGGCCATGATCGAGCTGGCCCTGCCCGGTTCGGCGTACATCTACCAGGGCGACGAGCTCGGGCTGCCCGAGCACACCACCCTCGAGGCCGAGCACCGCCAGGACCCCTACTTCTTCCGCACGGACGGCGCCGAGCCCGGCCGCGACGGCTGCCGCATCCCGATGCCGTGGGCCGCGGACGAGCCCCACCTGGGCTTCACGGTGCACCCCGACGGCGCCCCCGCGCCCGCCGACGCCGCCACGCCCTGGCTGCCCCAGCCGGAGGCGTTCCGGACGCTGGCCGCGGACCGGCAGGTCGGCGTCGAGGGCTCGCACTTCGAGCTGTACCGGCACCTGCTGCAGATCCGCGCCGAGCTGGACCTGGGCACGGGCTCCTTCGCGTGGTCCGAGGCCCACCACCGCCCCGAGGAGGGCGTGCTGGCCTTCACGGTGACCTCCGGCGGGGGCCGCCACCTGGGCTCGGGCCAGCCGATCCCCGCGCGCACCGTCCTGGTGGTGGCGAACATCGGCACCGAGCCCGTCGCCCTGCCGGCGGACCACGAGAGGGCCCAGTTCTCGCTGCCCGAGGCCGAGGCGCTCGTCGACGGCCGGCTCGTCCCCGACGCCGCCGCCTGGCTCCTCCAGCGCTGACCCGTGGGCCCCGCCGGCTACGGCGGGGCCCCGACCGGACGCTTTGCACCCTGCGGATGTGACATTTCACTCACTGACATTCACCATGGTGTGTCAGTTCACGTCGATCCACCACTGAAAGCGGTCCCATGGCCAGTCACGGCAGCACCACGAGCGGGACGCTCGAGAACCGCGAGCTCCATCGCGGGCTGAGCCAGCGCCACATCATGTTCATCGCCATCGGCACGGCGATCGGCACCGGCCTGTTCTACGGCTCGGCGGGCGGCATCCAGACCGCCGGCCCGGGCGTCATCCTCTCCTTCCTCATCGCCGGCGCCGCCGTGTACCTGGTGATGCGCGCGCTCGGCGAGATGACGCTGCGCGAGCCGGTCTCCGGCTCGTTCGCGGCCTACGCCTCCCGCTACCTCGGCCCCTTCGCGGGCTACGTCACCGGCTGGACCTTCGTGTTCGAGCTCGCGGTGGTGATCGTGGCGGACACCGCCGCCATCGCGAAGTACATGGCCTTCTGGTTCCCCGAGGTCCCCGCCTGGGCGTGGGTGGCGGCCACCATCCTCGTCATCGGCCTGATCAACATGACCCACGTGGGCAACTTCGGCGAGGCCGAGTTCTGGCTGACCCTGATCAAGGTCGGCGCCATCGTCGCCATGATCTTCGGCGGCGTCATCCTCATGTTCTCCGGCGCCTCGTTCGCGGACGGCACCCCGGCCGGCCTGAACAACCTCGTGGACCACGGCGGCTTCCTGCCCCACGGCGTCCTCGGCGTCCTGGCGGCCCTGGCGATCGTCACCTTCTCCTTCGGCGGGATCGAGACCCTCGGCGTGGCCGCGGGCGAGGCGAAGGACCCGGAGAAGGTCCTGCCCAAGGCCATCAACACGGTCCCCATCCGCATCCTGCTGTTCTACGTGCTGACCATGGTGGTCATCATGTCCCTGATGCCGTGGACCTCGGTGGACGGCTCGGCCAGCCCGTTCGTGCAGATCTTCGAGGGCCTCGGCGTGCCCTTCGCCCCGCACATCCTGAACTTCGTGGTGCTCACCGCGGCGATCTCGGCCATCAACGCGTGCATCTACGCCTCCGGCCGCCTGCTCTACGCCATGGCCCACGACGGCCAGGCCCCCCGCGCCTTCACCAACACCAACAAGGGCGGCGTGCCGTGGCTGAGCGTCGTCGTGATGCTCGTGGTCATGGTGCTCGGCGCCGTCCTCATCACCGTGAACCCGGACGCCTTCGGCCTGATCGCCGGCGTCGCCTCGTTCGCCGTGGTCTTCACGTGGGCCATGATCTTCCTCTCCCACCGCGCCATGCAGAAGCGCGTGAAGGAGGAGGGCGCCGCCCCGTCGCCGTTCCCCATGCCGCTGGGCCCCGTGGGCACGTGGCTGGGCCTCGGGTTCGTGGCCACCGTGGTCATCACCATGGCGACCCTCCCGGACTCCCGCCAGGCCCTGATCATCGGCCTGGTGTGGGTGGCCGCCCTCACCGCCGCGTGGTTCGTCACCGGCGTGCGCACGTCCGCCGCCGTGCACGACCGCACCGGTCAGCTGCCGATGGCCCGCACGCACGACTGACCCCGGGGCCCCTCCGGCCCAGGGGCACCACGACGACGGCGGCCCGCCCCCTGATCCCAGGGAGCGGGCCGCCGTCGTCGTGCGGGGTGGGGGCGGGTCAGTCCCGCGGCGCGCGGTGCAGGCGCGTCGCGGAGCCCGCCGCGGTGTCCGCCGCCGGCACCCGGCCGGCATGGAGCCGGATCTCGTCCTGCGGGCCCGGGGAGGCCATCTCGGCGATCTTGCGCTGGTGGTCGCGGCTGAGCGAGGCCCACCACTGGGAGGCGACCACGGGACCGCCCTCCACGACGTCCGGGTCGTCCGTGTCCAGGCCGAGGCGGTCCTTGATGGAGCCGAGCATGGCCTTGCGGCGCACGGCCTCCACACGGGCCACCGAGTAGCCGAGGACGCGCAGGGTGGCCACGCACATCACGAGCATCATCACGGAGAACGGCAGGCCGATGGTGATGGCCAGCGTCTGGATGGCGGAGAGGCCGCCCGCCATCAGCAGGGCCGCCGCCATGAACGCGGTGGCGATCGCGAAGAAGATGCGCACGAGCACCTTCGGGTTCACGTCGCCGCCGGTGGCCAGCATGCCCATCACAAGAGAGCCGGAGTCCGAGGACGTCACGAAGAACACCGCGGAGAGGATGATGAAGCCGATCATCATCAGGGCACCGGCCGGCAGCTGCTCGATCACCTGGAACAGCGCGGTGTTCGCGTCGATCGCGCCGTCCGGGCCCACGATCGAGCGGTAGCCCTCGGGACGGACGGTCTCGAGGTAGATGGCGGTGCCGCCGAGCACGCCGAACCACACGATCGAGATCAGGGTCGGCACCAGTAGCACGCCGGCGATGAACTCACGGACGGTGCGGCCGCGGGAGATGCGGGCGATGAAGATGCCCACGAACGGGGTCCAGGACATCCACCAGCCCCAGTAGTAGGCGGTCCAGCCGGCCTGCCACGCGTCGCCCTCCGCCCCGAAGAACGCCGAGACGTTGAGCGAGTTGGCGAAGAAGCCGTTCAGGTACGCGCCGGTCGACTGCACCATCTCCTTCATCAGGAAGGCGGTGGGGCCCACGATCGCCACGAACAGCAACAGCCCCGCGGCGAGGATGAGGTTGAAGTTGGAGAGGTACTTCATGCCCCGCTCCACGCCGGAGACCACGGTGTACAGGACCAGGCACGTCACGAGCGCGATCATCACGTACTCGACCCAGGCCGCGTCCTGCGGCACGAAGCCGAGCGAGCGCAGGCCGGCGGCCATCTGCGTCACGCCGAGGCCGAGCGAGGTGGCCACGCCGAACACGGTGCCGATCAGGGCGATGTTGTCGATCAGGTGACCCCAGCCGCCACGGGTGCGGCGCTCGCCCAGCAGGGGCTCGAAGGCCCAGCGCAGGGACAGCGGACGGCCACGGCGGTGGATGGCCAGGCCCACGGCGACGCCGACGACGGCGTAGATCGCCCAGGGCTGCAGGCCCCAGTGCAGGAAGGTGGTGGCCAGCGCCTGCTGCGCGGCCTGGCCCTCGTTCGGGTTCGTCGCCGCGATGTCCGGGCGCGGGGTGACGAAGTGCATCATCGGCTCGGTCATGCCGTAGAACACGAGGCCGATGCCCATGCCCGCCGCGAAGAGCAGCGAGAACCAGGACAGCGTGGAGAACTCCGGCTTCTCATCCGGCTTGCCCATCGTGATCTGACCCTTGCGGGAGAACGCGAGGTAGAGGCAGAACAGGACGAAGAACAGCGCGACGGCGGCGTACCACCAGGAGAAGCTCGTGATGATGCCCTGCTGCACGGTGCCGATGGCGGCGGTCATCTGCTCGGGCAACAGCATCGTGGCGATCACGAAGGCCAGGACGATCACGGTGGACGGCCAGAAGACCCAGGCGACCAGGGCACGGCCGGGTCCGACCTGGGCGTCGGCCGACGTCGCGGGGACCGTCGGGGACGGGGTGGAGGCGTCGGCGGAGCCGGGCGGCGCGGGGGTGCGGTGCGGTGAAGTGGTGTCGGTCATCTGACTCACGCTACGTGACCCACGCCGACTCCGTGCCGTCCAGAGCGGACCCGTCTGATCCTTCTCACCGCGGGATGTGACCGTCCTCGCGGCAATGGCGGGGAGCCATCGGCCCGGAGATGCAGGAAGGCCCCCCGCTGCTGCGGGGGGCCTTTGCACTGCTGTGGCTCCGACCGGCGTCGATCCGGTGACCTTACGATTTTCAGTCGTACGCTCTACCAACTGAGCTACAGAGCCGGGCGATGGGGCATCGCCGGGATCCTCCAGGCACCGGACTCCGGTGTATCGGATGATCCGAGCGACCCTGACGGGACTTGAACCCGCGACCTCCGCCGTGACAGGGCGGCGCGCTAACCAACTGCGCTACAGGGCCATGTTCTGTTGTTCGCCACTCCGGATCTCTCCGTTGCAACGAGTAGAGACTCTATCAGCGTCCCCGCGCCGCGTGCAAATCGCCGGACGCGGGTCTGCGGGAGACCGCCCCGGCACCTGCGGCGCCGTACCCCCAACGGGATTCGAACCCGTGTCGCCGCCGTGAAAGGGCGGTGTCCTAGGCCTCTAGACGATGAGGGCGCGCCCGCCCGGCACAGCCGGCGGACCAGTGGAGTCTATAGGGTGGCCGCATCGGCCGCGAGCAGAGGAGGCGCCCCGTGGGCACGTGGATGGACGAGGCGGAGTTCGATGCCGCCGTCGACGCCGCCCTGGCCCGCATCCCCGACGAGCTGGCCCGCCTGCTCACCAACGTGGTGGTCGTGGTGGAGGACGAGTATGAGCCGCAGCCGTGGGAGGACCCGGACACCGAGCTGCTCGGCGTCTACGAGGGGATCCCCCTGACCGAGCGCGCCGAGATGGCATGGCAGCTGCCGGACCGGATCGTGGTGTTCCGCGGCCCCCTCACCCGGCACTGCCGCAGCCGTGCCGAGCTCGAGCACGAGATCACCGTGACGGTGATGCACGAGGTGGGGCACTTCTTCGGGATCTCCGAGGAGCGCCTGCACGAGCTCGGCTGGGGCTGACCGGCTCAGCGCTCCCGCGGCTCCTGCTCCACGACCGGGCCGAACTCCACCCGGGAGCCCAGGCGCACGTCCTCGCGGAACGGGACCACCATGACGGGGCCCTTGGCGTGGTTGGCCACGCCCTGGCTCGTGGAGCCCACGAGGGCGCCGGAGAATCCGCCGAGGCCGCGCGTGCCCAGGACGGTCAGCCGCGCGGTGGCGGTCTGCTCCGCCATCACGTCCACGGGGTTGCCCTCCACCAGCTCGGTGGTGACCTGCAGGCCCGGGAACTCCGAGGTCAGCCAGGCCACGCCCGCGTCGAGTCGCTCCTGCAGCTCCCGCCGCCGCGCCTCCTCGTCCAGGGTGACGGCCAGCCAGGCGGCGTTCGCGCTCATGGGGGGCAGGGCGCACACCAGGTGCAGCGGCGCCGTCCGGGCCGCGGCCTCCTCGGCGGCCACGAGGGCGGCGGCCCGCCCCTCCTCCGAGCCGTCGACGCCGGCCACCACGGGCGCGCCGTCCGCCGCACGGGACTCCTCCACCCCCGCGGGGATGATCGCCACGGGGCAGTGGGCGTGGCCGGGCAGTGCGGAGGACACCGAGCCGAGCAGCCGGCCCAGGAACCCGCCGCGGCCGCGACTGCCGGAGACCAGCAGGGACGCCTGCGCGGAGAGGTCCACGAGGACGCCGGCGGCGTCGCCGACCTCCACGCGCAGCTCCGGGGTGACGCCCTCCGGGTCGAGCTTGCCCGCGACCTCGTGCAGGAGCGCGTCCACGCCGGAGCGGAGGCGGTCGTCGTCGGCCAGCGCGATCCCGCCGTCCACGGAGCTGCCCCAGAACGCGGGCACGGTGTAGGCGGTGACGAGGGTGAGGGACTCGCCGCGCAGGCGGGCCTCGCGCTGAGCCCAGCGGGCGGCGGAGATGGACTGGTCCGAGCCGTCCACGCCCACGAGCACGCCCAGCGGGGCGTCCTGGGAGAGGGGGGCGGACGGGGTGGTCTGGTCGGACATGGCAGCCTCCTGTGTGTGTCCTGCCGGACCTCGCCGTCGGGGCCCGGGCGGTCGCCCTCAGCTTAGTGTCCCGGGCCACATCCGGCCCGCCCCGTGACGCGGTCGGCTGCGCGGGGGCCCGGATCAGGCCCCGTCCGAGGTCGGCGCGGCCGCCGGCAGGGGGACCAGCGGCGTGGGGTCCGGGGCGAGGCCCTTCGTGAAGGCCGCGACGTCGTCGACCAGCTGCGCCGGCAGCGCGTCCGAGCGCAGGGCGCGGGCCAGGCCGGCGCGGCCGCCGAGCTCGTCCCGCGCCAGCGGCCGGTCCGACGCCGCGGCGATCACGTTGCCGCGGCGGCGGCCCTTGAGCATGGCGGGGTCGGCCATGACCTCCACGTGCGCGAACGCCGCCGTGAGGGCGGCGACCTCGCGGCGCACCGAGGTGAGGTCCGGGCCCCCGCCGATGTTCAGGACGTACACCCCGCCCGGGGTGAGGACGCGGGCGGCGTGCGCGGCGGCGTCGGCACCCGTGAGGTGCGCCGGGGTGACGTGCGGGGCGTCGGGGGCGGCGCCCGGGCCGTCCTGCGGCGCGAAGACGTCCCGGAAGACCACCTCGCGCGTGGCGTCCCGGAGCCCGGCGAGGATCTGCCCGGCCTCGCCCACGCGGATCTTCAGCTGCGGGGAGCGGGGCAGGTCGAACTGCTCGCGGGCGAGGGCGGCGAGGCCGGCGTCGAGCTCCACGGCCAGCTGGTGGGCGCCCGGGTGGGCGTGCGTGACGCAGCGCGCGAACGTGCAGCCGGCGCCGCCGAGGTGCAGCACGCGCAGCGGGGCGGCGCCCGGCGCGAAGCGGTGCGTCAGGACGGCCGCGGCCCAGCGCATGTATTCGAAGCCGAGCGTCTGGGGCCGGTCCGGGTTCAGCTGCGAGGACTCGACGCCGTTGACCCGGAGCAGGAACACGCCGTCCGTCCAGGGGTCCGGCTCGATCGTGGCGACGCCCGAGCTGATGGGATACGTGCCGGGGGTGATCATGGGGTCGATTCTCCCCTCCCCCGGCGGCACTTTCGAACGCGGAACAGGGCCTGTTCGACGCTCGAAAGCGGCCATTCTACCGGTTTCACGCTCGAAAACGTCTGCGGGCGCGGGGGGCGGGTGCGGGTACGGGTGCGGATCAGCGGCGGACCATCAGCTGCTCGTGCGCGTCGCCCCACGCGCCGCCGATCGGCTCGGGATCGCCCACCGGGCGGTAGCCGTGGCCCGTGTAGAAGCGGACCGCGCGCTCGTTGCCGTCGAGCACGCGCAGCACCGCGGGGGCGTGCCCGAGCGCCGCCTCGTGCAGCCGGTGCCCGAGTCCCGTGCCGTGGGCGCGGGCGAGCACGTAGAGGCTGGTCAGCACGGTGTCCGGCAGGTCGTCGGGCCACCCGCCCATGCCCTCGGGGGCGGGCAGGGACCGCTCGGTGCGGGGCGCCGTCGCCGCCATCCCCACGACGACGCCGCCCGCCTCCTCCGCCAGCCACACGCGCCCGCCCTCGGCCAGGGCGACGCGCCAGCCGGCGACCTGCTCCTCGAGGCGGTCGTCCAGGCGATCGAGGAGTGCGGCGTCGAGGACGTGCGCATAGGTCTCACGCCAGGCCGCGTTCTTCATGGCGAGCACGGCGGGCAGGTCGTGGGCCGTGGCGCGGCGGACGGTCACCGCCTCCACGGATCCCCTGCCCTCCACGGATCCCCTGCCCTCCACGGATTCACTGCGGAACTGACCCTTCTGAGCGCCGTTCGGGCCTTCAGAAGGGTCAGAAGTGCAGTCGATCCCGGCGGGTGGGGCGGACATGCCGAGTCGCTCAGGCGTCGTCTGCGAGCGCCGCCGCGAGCCGGGCGACCTTGCCGTCCAGCTCGCCGGTGCGGCCCGGGCGGATGTCCGCCTTGAGCACCAGGGACACGCGCGAGCCGAAGGGCGCGACGGCGTCGCACGCCGCCTTGACCACGGCCATCACCTCGTCCCACTCCCCCTCGATCTCCGTGAACATCGACGAGGTGCGGTGCGGCAGGCCTGAGTCCCGGACCACGGCGACGGCGGCGGCCACCGCCCGGTGGACCGAGGCGGGGTCGCCGTCGGAGGACGGGGCGTGGGCGGCGTCGGCGGGCTGGCCGGACGGGGCGACGGAGAAGGCGACGATCATGGCCCCAGTGTGCCTCGTCCCGGCCGACGCCAGACAGACCGGGGGACCGAGCCCCTGCGACATCACCGCCGTTCCGCCCGGCGGGGATGTCGCAGGGGCTCGGTCGTCCGGCGGGGGTCAGCCGCCGAGCAGCGGGCTGAGCGCCTTGATCAGCTCGTTGACGCCGATCGCCACGAACACCGCGGCCGTCAGCCCCAGCAGCACGTTGCGGACCGGCCCGTTGCGGAACTTCCCGGGCACGTTCCGCGCATTGTTGAGGAACAGCAGCGTGACGGCCAGGAACGGCATGAACAGGGCGCCGAGCGTGCCGTACAGCAGGATCAGGAAGATCGGCTTGCCCAGCAGGAGCAGGACCATGGGCGGGAAGGTCAGCCACAGCAGGTAGAAGCGGGCGGGCGTCGAGGACAGTGACGGCGCGTCGTCCTGGTCCAGCTCCTCCGCGGGGCGGCGGAAGTTGGTCCAGAAGTCCGCGAACATCAGGGACACGCCGTGCCACACGCCGATGAGGGAGGAGAAGGAGGCGGCGAAGAAGCCCACCAGGAACACGGTGGCCCAGACCTCGCCGTAGCGGTCCGCCAGGACGGTGCCGACGTCCAGCAGGCCCTTGTCCCCCGAGGAGATCGCGATGCCCGCGGAGTTCAGCAGCTCCACGCCCATGATCATGGTGGCGATCACGAAGACGCCCGTCAGGACGTAGGAGACCGTGTTGTCGAAGCGCATGATCCTCATGTACTTCGGGGTGTTCCAGCCCTTCTCCCGCAGCCAGTAGCCGTAGGCGCCGAGGGTGATGGTGCCGCCCACGCCGCCGGCCAGGCCGAGCACGTAGAACATCACGTCCGGGTCGCCGGAGGGGATGCGCGGGACCAGGCCGGTGAGGATCGCGCCGAGGTTCGGCACGGTCAGCGCCGCGGAGATCAGCACCGTCACGAACATGACGCCGATCAGCACGGTCATGATCTTCTCGATCAGCCCGTAGCGGTCCAGCCACACCAGGGCCAGGCCGGCCACGCCGGCGGCCACCGCGAAGATCGTCGAGTCCACGCCCGGGAACAGCGCTGCCAGCGGCAGGGCCGTGGAGGACATGGCGGTGGCGCCGTACACGAAGCCCCAGATGAGGATGTACGGGCCGAAGTACCAGGAGGTCCAGGAGCCGAGCGAGCGCCAGCCCTGGAAGATGGTCCGGCCGGTGGACAGGTAGTACCGACCGGTGCCCTCGACCAGCACGATCTTGAAGATCACGCCGAGCACCACCGCCCACAGCAGCATGTAGCCGTAGCGGGAGCCGGCGGTGAGGGTGGCCACGAGGTCCGCGGCGCCCACACCGGTGGCGGCGGCCACGATGCCCGGGCCGAGAGAGTTCCAGCGGGGCCGGACGGGGGTCTCGTCGATCTCCGCCTGCGTGAAGCCGACGATCTCGGGGGTGTGGACGGGGTGGTGCCGGTCGACCGGTCCGCCGGTGGGCGAGCCCGCTGCAGAGGTGGAGTGCGACATGGGGTTCCTCGGTCGGTGCGACGGATGCGGGAGGCGGCGTCGTCGTCGGGGTGCGCCGCGGACGACGCCGGCCGGGTGCGTGATGCGGCTCACGGTACCGGGGCGGGGGGTCGTGCGGGGCGCGTGACACCCCGGGGTGTCAACGGGAACGGGTCGAGGGCGGGGCCTGGGACCTGCGCCGGGCCGGTCGATACTGTGGCCGGGGGCGCCCCGCCGGGTCCGTGCCCCATCCACACCGCACCGCCGTCGCACGCGAAAGGCCGTCATGCCGCAGGGAATCTTCGTCACCACCACCACGCCGGGCGCGGGCAAGTCGCTCGTCAGCCTCGGCTTGGCCGACTCGCTGTACCGGCGCTCCGGCTCGGTGGGCTACTTCCGCCCCGTGGTGCCCGGCGACGACGTGGAGACGGACCCGATGGTGCTGCTCATGCGCGAGCAGTTCGGGCTCAGCGCCGAGCAGGCGCGCGGCGGCCTCACCGCGGCCCAGGCCCGCTCCCTCATGGCCGAGGGTCGCGGGGACGAGGTGCAGGAACGCTGCGTGGAGGTCTTCGACGCGATGGCGGCGGCCGGCGTCGTGGTGGTGGAGGGCACGGACCTGACCGACGCCGACCCCGCCGCGGACCTCGAGCTCAACGCCCAGCTGGCGCTGAACCTCAGCACCCCCGTGCTGGCCGTGGTCTCCGGGGCCGGCCTGGACCCGCGGCGGGCCGCCGACGCCGTGGACCTCACCCGCCACGCCCTCGACGAGTCCGGCGTGGACCTGCTCGCCGTCCTCGTGAACCGCGCGGACGCGGACCGGGCGGACGAGATCCGCGACGCCATCCGGCCGGGCCGGCACCGCCGCCCGGTCTACGTGCTTCCGGAGCTGCCGGAGCTCGCGCTGCCCTCGGTGGCCGAGGTCGCGGGCGCGCTCGGGCTCGACCAGGTGGCCGGCCGCGAGACCCTCGACCGCGACGTGGCCGAGGTGAAGGTGGTCTCCATGGAGGGCGGCAACTTCCTGGAGATCCTGCGCGAGGGCGCCCTGGTGATCGTGTCCGGCGACCGCTCGGACGCGATCCTCGCCACGGTGGCCTCGTCGCTGACCCCGGACTTCCCCACCCCCTCGGCCATGGTCCTCACCAACGGGATCCTGCCGAACGCCCAGGTGCAGCGCCTCTACCTGGACGCCTCGTTCCCCGTCTTCGTGACGCACGACGACACGTTCAACACGGGGGCGAAGGTGTCCCGGGTCCGCGCCGAGCTCTCGAGCGCCCAGCCGCGCAAGACCGCCGCCGCCCTGGGTGCCTGGCACCAGCGCGTGGACGGGGACGAGCTGCTGGCGCGCATCGACCTGCCGCGCAGCTCCACCGTCACCCCGTTGCGCTTCCTCCACGACCTGATCGAGCGCGCCCGCACGGACCGGAGGACCGTGGTGCTGCCCGAGGGCGAGGACGCCCGCGTGCTGCGGGCCGCCGAGATCCTGCAGCGCCGGGACGTGTGCGACCTCGTGGTGCTCGGCGCCGAGGCCGAGGTGAAGGAGCTGGCCTCGCGCGAGGGCATCGACCTGACCGGCCTGACCCTCGTGGACCCGGCCACCGCACCGGACCGCGACCGCTACGCCGAGGAGTACGCCCGGCTGCGCGCCCACAAGGGCGTGGACGTGGAGCGGGCCCGCGAGGTCATGCTCGAGGGCGCCTACTACGGGACCATGATGGTCCACCTGGGCGACGCCGACGGCATGGTCTCCGGGGCCGCGCACACCACGGCCAACACCATCCGGCCGGCGCTCGAGTTCGTGAAGACCAAGCCGGGCGTCTCGATCGTCTCCTCCGTGTTCTTCATGCTCCTCCCGGACCGGGCGCTGGTCTACGGCGACTGCGCCGTGAACCCGGACCCGGACGCGGAGCAGCTCGCCGACATCGCGGCGGCCTCCGCGGAGACCGCCGCCCAGTTCGGGGTGGACCCGCGCATCGCGATGCTCTCCTACTCCACCGGCGCCTCCGGCTCGGGAGACGCCGTGGACAAGGTCCGCCGCGCCACCGAGCTGGTGAAGGACCGTCATCCGGAGCTGAAGGTGGAGGGTCCGCTGCAGTACGACGCCGCCGTGAACGCCTCCGTGGCCGCCTCGAAGATGCCGGACTCCGAGGTGGCCGGCCAGGCCACGGTGTTCGTGTTCCCGGACCTGAACACGGGCAACAACACGTACAAGGCGGTCCAGCAGTCCTCGGGCGCGGTCGCCGTCGGGCCCGTCCTGCAGGGCCTGAACAAGCCCGTCAACGACCTCTCCCGCGGCACCACGGTGGAGGACATCGTCAACACGGTGGCCATCACCGTCATCCAGGCCCAGGCCTGAGCCGCGTCCGACCCCCTCTCGAAAGGCCCCCCGTGAGCGACTCCCTCGACGCCTCCCCCGTGCCCGCCTCCCCGACGACCACGGCCCTGCCCACCGTGCCCGCCCGCGACCTGGGCCAGGAGACCCTGCTGGTGCTCGTGGTGAACTCCGGCTCCTCCTCCCTGAAGTACCAGGTGCGGGAGATCACCCCGGACGGGGAGGACACCGCCGACCCGGTGGTGACCAAGGGCCTCGTGGAGCGGATCGGGGTGGCCGGCTCGGACGTCCCGGACCACGCCGCGGCGCTCGAGCGGGTGGAGCGGCAGATCGCGGAGGTGGTCGGGGATCGCCGCCTGGCCGCCGCCGGCCACCGCGTGGTGCACGGCGGCGAGCGGTTCCACGCGCCGGCACTGGTGACCAACGAGGTCATCCGCGCGATCGAGCGGCTCGCCCCCCTGGCGCCGTTGCACAACCCCGCCGCGGCCCAGGGCCTGCGCGCGGTGGCCCAGCGCTGGCCTGACCTGCCGCAGGTGGTGGTGTTCGACACCTCGTTCCACCAGACGATGCCGCGTGAGGCCTGGCAGTACGCCCTGCCGGACGAGCTCTACACGGAGCACGGCATCCGCCGGTACGGGTTCCACGGCACCAGCCACGACCTGGTCACCGGCCTCGCCGCGCGCCACCTGGGGATGGATCGCGACGAGTTCGACGGCGTGGTCCTGCACCTGGGCAACGGCGCCTCCGCCACGGCCATCCGGGGCGGGCGGTCCGTGGACACCTCCATGGGCTACACCCCGCTGGCCGGCCTCGTGATGGGGACCCGTTCCGGCGACCTGGACCCCTCCGTGGTGACCCACCTGATCACCGCCCACGGCATGTCCGCCGAGCAGGTGGACACGATGCTGAACAAGGAGTCCGGCCTGCTGGGGCTGTCCGGCCATGCGGACATGCGCGAGGTGCTGGAGGCCGCCGAGGCGGGCCACCGCGCGTCGCGGGACGCACTGAAGGTCGCGTCCTACCGCCTGGCGAAGTACGTCGGCGCGTACCACGTGGCCGTGGGCGGGGCGAAGGCGATCGTGTTCACCGCGGGCATCGGCGAGAACTCCGCACCGTTCCGCGCCCGCGTGCTCGACCGGCTCGAGGCCCTGGGCGTGCGGTACGACCACGCCAGGAACATGGCGCGCGGCGACGACCCGCGGACCATCTCCACGGACGACTCCGCGATCCCCGTGCTCGTGGTCCCCACGGACGAGGAGATGGCGATCGCCCACCTCACCCACACCGTGGTGGAGCGCGAGGCGGCCTGGCCGCTGGAGGGCTGAGGCCGGTCCTCAGCGCCGCGGCGACATTCCAGCGGTTCCGCTCCGCTGGAATGTCGCCCGGGCGCTGGGGTGTGCGAGGCGGGGCAGAAGGGCCGGGACCCGCCCGGCTCAGACGTGCTCGCCGTCGCCCTCCACCCGGATGTCCAGCTCGTTGCCGGGGATCGAGGCGAGCAGGCGGCGCGTGTACGGGTGGCGCGGGTTCGTGAAGATCTCCTCCGAGCTCGCGGCCTCCACCACCTCGCCGTCCTTCATGACGCACACGTAGTCCGAGATCAGGCGCACGACGGCGAGATCGTGCGAGATGAACAGGTAGCTCAGGCCCATGCGGTCCTGCAGGTCCTTGAGCAGGTCGAGGATCTGGGCCTGGACGAGCACGTCGAGGGCGGAGACCGGCTCGTCGCACACGATCAGGTCCGGCTCGAGGGCGAGCGCGCGGGCGATCGCCACGCGCTGACGCTGGCCGCCCGAGAGCTCGGACGGGTACCGCCGGTGGAAGTGCGCGGGCAGGGCCACCTGCTCCATGAGCTCGAGGGCCCGATGCCGTCGCTCCTTGGCGTTCCCGCGCCGGTAGGCGTGCAAGGGCTCCTCGATGATCCGCCCCACCGTGAAGGAGGGGTTGAGCGAGGAGAACGGGTCCTGGAACACCGCCTGCACCCGCTGGCGGAAGTCCTTCAGGTCCGCGCCCCTCATGCCCAGGACGTCCTTGCCGTCGAAGGTGATCTCGCCCGACGTGGGCTCGATGAGCTTCAGCAGCATGCGGGCCGTGGTCGTCTTCCCGGACCCGGACTCGCCCACCACGGACACCGTGGCCCCGCGCGGGATCTTGAGGGAGACGTCCTTGGCGGCCGTGAAGTCCTCGCGTCCGCGGACGGGGTAGACCTTGGTCAGGTCCCGGATCTCCACGAGCGGGGTGAGGTCCTTCTTCCGCAGGGCCGCGGTGCTCAGGGACGCCGTGTCATCGTCGGCGAGCGCGGCCGGCGCCGGGTCGAACGCCTCCGGCAGCAGACGGGCCGCCGCCACGGACGGCGCCGCCGCCACGAGGGAGCGGGTGTAGGAGTGCTGCGGGTCCTCCAGGATGGCCCGCGCGTCGCCGGCCTCCACCACGCGGCCGCGGTGCATCACCACCAGCTGCTGCGCGCGCTCGGCCGCGAGGCCGAGGTCGTGGGTGATCAGCAGGACGGACGAGCCGAGCTCGCGGGTCATCTCGTCGATCTGGTCCAGGATCACCTGCTGCACGGTCACGTCCAGCGCGGAGGTGGGCTCGTCCGCGATCAGCAGCTGCGGGCGGCAGGCCAGGCCGATCGCGATCAGCACGCGCTGGCGCAGGCCGCCGGAGAGCTCGTGCGGGTACTGCCCGGCCCGCCGCTCGGGCTCGGGGATGCCCGCGCGCTCCATCACCTCCACCACCTGCTGCTTCACGGTGGCCTTCGTGGCCAGGCCGTGGGTCAGGAGGGTCTCCCCGATCTGCTGGCCCACCCGGGTGACGGGGTTGAGGTTGGACATGGGGTCCTGCGGCACGAGGCCGATCCGCCGGCCGCGGATGTGGCGCATCTTCGCGTCCGGCAGGCCCACGAGCTCCTGGCCGTCGAACCGGATGGAGCCGCCGGTCACCCGGCCGTTGCCGGGCAGCAGGCCGATCGCGGCCATCGCGGTGGTGGACTTGCCCGAGCCGGACTCGCCCACGATCGCCAGGGTCCCCCCGGCCGGCAGGCTCAGGGACGCCCCCTCGACGGCCTTCACGGTGCCCTGCTGCGTGGCGAACTCCACGTCCAGGTCGCGGATCTCCAGGAGGGCGGCACCGGGGGCCGGGGCCTCGGCCGGAGCGCCGGCGGCCGGGGCCGCGCCCTCCGGTGCGGCGGCGGAGGCGGCGTGGGAGCCGGAGCGGCGTGCGACGTCGTCGTTCATGGGGTCCTCTCAGCGCTTCCGGGACGTGGGGTCGAGGGCCTCGCGCAGGGACTCGCCCAGCAGCGTGAAGCCCAGGGCGGTGATCGCGATGCACAGGCCCGGCAGGAACGCGAGCCACGGGTTGATGCCGAGCTCCGCCTGCGCGTAGGTCAGCATGCGGCCCCACTCGGCGGTCTCGGGGCGGCCGCCGCCCAGGCCCAGGAAGGACAGGGCGGCGGCGTCGATCACGGCGGTGGCCAGCGTCAGGGTGGCCTGCACGATCACGGGGCCCATGGAGTTGGGCAGCACGTGGGACATGGTGATGGTCCGCCGGGACAGGCCCAGGGTCTGCGCCGCGAGCACGTAGTCCGAGCCGCGCTGGCTCAGCATCGACGAGCGCAGCAGGCGCGCGAAGATCGGGATCTGCGCCACGCCGATCGCGATCATCACCGCGAACGGGGTCTGCCCCAGGATCGCGGCGATGGATACGGCCAGCAGCAGGTGCGGCACGGACAGCAGGATGTCCACCACGCGCATGACGACGGCGTCCACCCACCCCCCGAACATGCCCGCCAGCAGGCCCAGGATCATGCCGCCGGCCAGGCCGAAGGCCGTGGAGACCACGCCGATCAGCAGGGACGCCTGCGCGCCCCAGATCAGCTTGGACAGCACGTCGCCGCCGAAGCGGTCCAGGCCGAGGGGGAACCCGGCCAGCTCGCCGGGACCCGGGACGTCCGTGGGGCGGATCTCGCGCATGCCCGGCGTCGCGGTGCCCTCGTAGGGGGCCAGCACCGGGGCCAGGACGGCCACCAGGAGGAACAGGGCCACGATCACCGCGCCGGCGATGGCCGCGGGGTTGCGGCGCAGGCGCTGGAACGCCGCGCCCCACACGGAGGTGCCGCGCGAATCCGCGCCGGGCTCCGTGGTGGTCTGGGTGCCGCCCGGGGCGACCGCCTCGTCCACGGTCTCCTCGGCGGGACCGCCGCCCGGGGAGGGGGGAATGACCATGCTCATGAGACACGCACCCTGGGGTCGATGAGGCCGTAGGAGATGTCCACGACCAGGTTGATCAGCGAGTAGAGGAGGGCGATGAAGATGATGAAGCCCTGCAGCACCGGGAAGTCCAGCTGGAAGATCGCCTGGCTCAGGAACCGGCCGATCCCGTTGAACGCGAACACGGTCTCGGTGAGCACCGCACCCGAGATCAGCAGGCCCAGCTGCAGGCCCAGCGTGGTGGTCACCGGCAGCATCGCGTTGCGCAGGATGAACCGGTTGCGGATCAGGCCCGGGGCCAGGCCCTTGGCGCGCGCGGTGCGCACGAAGTCCGCGTTCTGCACGTCCAGCACGGAGGCGCGGGTGATGCGCGCGATGATCGCCAGCGGGATGGTGCCCAGCGCGATGCCCGGCAGCACCAGGTGCAGGATCGCGTCCCACGCGGCGTCGTACTCGCCCGTGATCAGTCCGTCCCACACGTAGAAGTCGGTGTAGTGGGTGGCGTCGATGCGCGGATCCTGGCGGCCGTCCGTGGGCAGCCAGCCCAGCTTCACGGCGAACAACCACTTGAGCAGGAACGCCAGGAAGAACACCGGCACCACCACGCCCAGCAGGGACAGCACGACGGCGACGTCGTCCTGCCAGCGGCCCACGTGGCGCGCCGCCCAGTAGCCCAGCGGGATGCCGATGGCCACCGCGAACACGATCGCGAACACGGACAGCTCCACGGTGGCCGGGAACCGCTGGGCGAACTCCTCCACCACGGGGCGGTTGGTCACGATCGAGGTGCCGAAGTCGCCCTGCAGCAGCTTGCCCATGTAGGTGAAGTACTGCTCCACGAGCGGCTTGTCGAAGCCGTAGGCCGCGTTCACGCGGGCGACCGCCTCGGGCGTGGCGCGGTCGCCCAGGAGCGCGGTCGCGGGTCCGCCGGGCAGGCTGCGCACCCACACGAACAGCAGGATGGACAGGCCGAACAGCGTCGGGATCAGCAGCAGCAGGCGCCGGCCGATGAGTCTGAGCACAGGGGTCTCCTCCGGGCCGGGGCGCATGCCCGGCCGCTCGGTGGGGGGGCGGTCACGGCGACGACGACGCCGGGGCTCCGGCGTCGTCGTCGCGCGGGGAGGTCAGGGCCGCGGCGGGGGACGACGCCCCCGCCGCGGGCGGCTCACTCCGTGAGGTCGATCTCCGTGAAGACCTCGTCGTTGACCGGGCTGGCCGGATAGGAGGCCACACGCTTGTCGAACGCCAGCGACGGCGCCGGGTGGGCGAGCGGGATGGCCGGCACGAAGTCGGAGATCTCCTTGTTGATCTCCTGGTACTTCGGCGTCTGCTCCTCCAGGGTCGGGATGCCGCGGGCCTCCTCCAGCGCGGAGAACAGCTCCGGGTTGTCGAAGCCGAACTCCGGCTTCTCCTGGCCGAAGAACACGCCCACGAAGTTGTCCGTGTCGTTGTAGTCGCCGGTCCAGCCGAGCAGGTGGAGGCCGTGGTCCGCGGTGCCCTGGATCTGGTTCAGGTAGTCCGGGCTCCACTTGGCGGGCTTCGCGTTGACCTTGATGCCCACCTGGGCCAGCTGGTTGGAGAGGTTGGAGAACGCCTGCTCCGGGGTCGGCATGTACGGCCGGGAGACGCCCGTGGGGTAGTTGAAGTCGATCGTGAAGCCGTCCGGGTAGCCCGCCTCCGCGAGCAGCTGCTTGGCCTTCTCCGGGTCGTACTCGTAGGTGGTGACGTCCTCGGCGTAGCCGTTGACGGAGTCCGGGATGAACTGCGTGGCGGCCTTCGTGCCCTCCGGCAGCGTCTGGCTGATCAGGGCCTCCTTGTCGATCGCGTGGGCGATCGCCTGGCGGACCTTCACGTCCTTGAGCTCCTCCTGCTCCTGGTTCATGCCCAGGTAGAGGATGGTGAACGGGTCGCGCTGGACGACGTTGAAGCCGGCGTCGGCCAGGGCCTTGGTGTCGGCGGGGGCCACGAGGTCGTAGCCGTCCACGTCGCCGGCCTCGAGGGCCTGGCGGCGGGCCACCGGGTCGTCGATGACGCGGAAGGTGATGTCCGTGACCTCGCCGCCCTCGCCCCAGTAGTCCTCGTTGGCGGTGAGCTTGATGTCCTCGCCCACGTTCCAGGAGGAGAACGTGTAGGGGCCGGTGCCGGTCGGATGGGCACGGGCGTACTCGGACATCTCGGGGGACTCGGCGGTGCCGCCGATCTCGTCGGCCTTGTACTTCTCGAGCGCCTCGGGGGACTGCATCGCGAAGGCGGGCAGGGACAGGGAGGAGATGAACCCGGCGAACGGCTCGGCGAGGGTGACCTTCGCCTCGTGCTCCCCGGTGGCCTCGCAGGACTCGTAGACGGCGTCCTCCGGCGTGTCCGCGAAGCCGCGGAAGAGCTTGCCGTAGTAGTAGGAGACGGTCTCGGCCTGCTGGATGCCCTCGAAGTTGTACCAGCGGTCGAAGTTCGCGCACACGGCCTCGCCGTTGAACGGTGTGCCGTCGTGGAACGTCACGTCCTTCTTCAGCTGGAAGGTGTGCTCCAGGCCGTCCTCGGAGGACTCCCAGGACTCGGCGAGCAGCGGCGCCGGGTCGGCCGTGCCGGGCTTCGTGCCCACCAGGCCTTCGAAGATCTGGCGGGAGACGCGGAAGGACTCGCCGTCCGAGGCGAAGGCGGGGTCCAGGGTCTTGGGGTCCGAGGACGCAGCGAAGATGAAGTTGCCGTCCACGGACCCGGCCTGGGCGCCGGATCCGGAGGCGGAGCCCCCGGCGTCGTCGCGCTGGCTCTCGGCGCAGCCGGTGATGAGCAGGGCGCCTGCGGCGGTGAGGGCGGCCGCGGACAGGACGCGGCGGCGGAACGGGGTGGCCATGACGGTCCTCCGGTCTCGAGGTGCGGGCGGGCCCGGCCGGTGTGACACGGACCACGCGAAGTGATGCGTGTGACTATAGCCACACCGGTACGCCCCCCGGGAGATCCCCATGTCACACCCGTGTCACCTCCGGGCGGCCGAGGGTGCGGACGCGGACGACGACGTCGCGGCCTCCGTCACCCAGCGCGCCACGTCCGCCGGCCGGTCCGTGGTGAGCTCCTGGACGCCCTGGGCGAGCAGGAACTCCACGTCCTCGCGCTCGTTGACGGTCCACACCCGCAGTCGGCGGCCGGCCGCGAGCCAGGCCTTCACGTCCGCGAGGTGCCGGCGCACGTACGCCACGGACGGACCGGCCAGCCCCGCCCGGCCCTGCCACACCAGGGCCTCGGCGTCGGCGAGGGACCGCCCCACGGCCGCCCGCACGGCGGCGCGGGACACCGGCCCGCGGACCAGCCGGGAGGGCACCCGTTCCGGGAGGAGGTCGATCAGCGGGCACAGCGCGTCGGGCCCGGTCAGGGGGGCCACGTAGGCCAGGGCGCCGGGGTCGAAGCTCATGAGCGAGACGGTCACCTGCCCCATGTGACCGGTCCCGGGCCCCAGCCGGCCGCCACGAGCTCCCGCAGCACCTTCTCCTCGAGCTCCCGCCCGAACGGGGAGGGGTGCTTGAGCTCCACCGCCAGGCGCAGCGGCCGGTCCGCGAGCGCGCCCCGACCGTCCGAGGTGCGTTCCAGGGTGGCGTCGTGCCACAGGACCACCTCACGGTCGCGGGTCAGCTGGACGTCGCACTCGAGGCCGTCCGCGCCGACGGCGATCGCGTGGCGCAGAGCGGCGCGGGTGTGTTCCGGGAAGGCGGCGGACGCACCGCGGTGGGCGATCACGAGGGGCAGCACGCCGCCCACGGTAGGGAGCCCGCCTGACCCGCCCCCCCCCACCTCCGCACCACGGGCGGGTGAACCGCGGGCGACGACTACGCTCGTCCCATGGCATCGACCCCCGTCACCGGCGTGGACGCGTCCTTCCCGCTGAGCGCGTCCTCGATCGAGCGCGCGGCGGCGCTGCGGCGCATGAAGACGGTGGCCACCGGGCTACTGGTGGTGCTGGCGGTGGTGTTCGCCGTCGCCTTCCCGCTGCAGGACGTGCACCCGTTCTGGGGCTACGTGCGGGCGGCCGCGGAGGGCGGCATGGTGGGCGCGCTGGCGGACTGGTTCGCGGTCACGGCGCTGTTCCGCCATCCCGCGGGCGTGCCCGTGCCCCACACCGCGCTGATCCCCAAGAAGAAGGATCAGCTGGGGTCGGCGCTGACGGAGTTCGTGCAGGAGAACTTCCTGGACTCGGACGTGGCGCGGGAGAAGGTCGAGGGCCTCGAGGTGGCGCACGCCGCCGGCGGCTGGCTGCGGCAGCGCCCGCACGCGGCCCGCGCGGCGGGGGAGATCGCGACGGCGGCCCGGGCGGCCGTCTCCGCGGCGGACGAGGCGGCCGTGCAGGACCTGCTCCAGCAGCTGATGCAGACCCACATGGTGGAGCCGGACTGGGCCCCCACGCTCGCGGGCGTGCTGGACAGCGTGCTGGAGGGCCGCCACCACGAGAAGGTGGTGGACCTGGTGGTCAACCACACCGGGGACTGGGTGGCCTCCCACCCGGAGATGTTCGTGGAGACGGTCCGCCGCCGCTCCCCCGAGTGGAGCCCGGACCTCGTGGACCGCCTGCTGGCCGAGCGCCTGCACGCCGAGACCCTCAAGTACCTCGCGGGCATCCGCCGCGACCCGGACCACGAGGCCCGCCGCTCGGTCGACGACTGGCTCGCCCGCCTCTCGGCGAACATGCGCCAGGACCCGGAGACCCGCGCCTCGGTGGAGCGGTTCAAGGCCAGCCTCTTCGCGGACGAGAACCTCCGCGCGTGGGCCGGGCGCGCGTGGGCGGCGCTGCGCGACTCGCTGCTGGACGCCCTCGAGGACCCCGCCTCGGACCTGCACCGCGCCCTCGTGGACGCGCTCGTGGACTTCGGCGTCCGCCTGCAGGAGGACCCCGCGCTGCGCACCACCGTGGACGCCCGCGCCCGCCGCGTGGCCGCCTACGCGCTGAGCTCGTACGGCCCGGCGCTCACCGGCGTGATCGAGGAGACCGTGGCCCGCTGGGACGGCGAGCAGACCGCCCGGACCCTCGAGCTGCTCGTGGGCCGGGACCTGCAGTTCATCCGGATCAACGGCTCGGTGGTGGGCGCGCTGGCCGGCCTGGCCATCCACGCGCTCGCCACCCTGGTCTTCTGAGGGGACCTCCGCCGGCACGACGACGGCGACGCACCCTGCGGAGGGAGCGTCGCCGTCGTCGTGGCGGGGCCCTGCGGGCCCGGGCCGGGTCAGGCCCGCGTGTCCTTCCTGCCGATCGGCAGCGCCTTGAGGAGGCCGGAGACGACGCCGCCCTCGTCCTCGTCGGCCTTCTGGGCGACGTCCTCGCCCTGGGCGGCGGCCCGGACGATCTCCCCCGGGATGACGGCCGGCAGCGGGCCGAAGAAGCTGTGGGCGTTCTTCACGACGTTCCGGGCCATGGCCCGGTTGCCGACGCCGCCGATCACGGCGCCGATGCCGAACGGCACGGCGCGGCCGAAGAAGCCGGCGCCCTGGCGGAACAGGACCCGCTTCAGGAACCGCCGCTTGAGCTGGTCCGCCATCATGGCGCCCATCCCCGCCCCCGTGGGCGCGCCCATCATGGCGGTCAGACCGGAGGTCGCCCCCGCGGGGCCGCCGGACTTCTGGGAGAACTCCTTGAGGAGCTCCTTCGCGTCGTCGCCCAGCATGATGGCCATGACGAGGGCCTTGGCGCGCTCCGGATCAGGGGTGGTGATGCCGTGCAGCTCCGCGAGGGACTGGGCGTAGAGGGCGGTCGCCTCCAGGAACGCGACGGTCGCGGCGCCGGACAGGCCCAGGGCGGCCACCGTGCCGATGCCCGGGACGATCGCCGTGCCGCCGACCGCGGCACCCGCCCCGGTCATGGTCTTCACGTACTGGTCCTCGAGCCGCTCGGCCAGCTGCTCCGGGGTGTCCTCCGGGAACTTCTCGTGGAGCCGCTGGATGTTCTTCAGCACCAGGGGGCGCTGGATGTCCAGCGTCTTGAGGACGACCTTCTCGAAGGTCTCATTGGGGTTGCCGTCCTCGTCGAACGCGGACTTCATGGCCAGGTCCTTCGCCTTGGTGGAGGCGTACCGGCCGATCACGGTGTTCTTTGCCATGCGGGACACCGTAGCGGTGCCAGGACCGTGCGGTCAGCGTCCCGGCGCCGCTGCGAGCGTGTGGTCCAGGAAGATCCGCACGTCCCGGGCCTCCTCGGGGCTCGTGCCGTGCCGCATCCCGGGGTAGGTGCGCGCCGTCAGGAGGGTGTGCTCGGCGGCCCACGCCTGCGTGTGGGCCACGGCGTCCGCGTGGATCACCACGTCCTCGACGTCCCGGCCCCAGAAGAACGGGCGCGGCCCGGGGCCCTCCGCCGGGGAGTCCAGCACGGCGAGCAGCTCGTTCTGCACCGCGAACCCGCTGAGCCCCACCCCGCAGGTGAAGGCCTCCGGCCGCAGCCGGATCACGGTGGTCGCCATGGCCATGCCCTGGGAGAAGCCGAGCACGGACACGGAGCGGAACCCGGCCCGCTCCACCTCCTCGGAGGAGAGCGCGTCGTACACGCGATGGGCGGCGGCGAGCACCTGCGCGAAGTCCGACTGCAGCAGCAGGTCCAGCAGGAACCAGCCGTGGGCGCCCGGGTCGCCGGGGCCCTCGGCGGCGTCGGCGTCGATCTCGAACCCGCCCCGCAGCGCCAGGCCGGTGCAGCGCTCCGGCAGCATGGGGAAGAAGGTGCGGGCGGCGCGGACCTCGTTGGAGCCGTAGCCGTGGAGGACCAGGACGAGGTCCGTCCCGGCGCGCTCGGAGGCGGGACGCGACCACACGGCGTGGCCGCCCGAGCTGAGCACGGCGAGCTCTGGCGCGGATCCGGTGGGCATGCTTCCATCCTAGGTGTGAAGACCGCCCCGTCCCGGTGGCGCCCCCGTACGCCCGCCCTGCGCCGGCTCCCCCCTGCAGACCGCTCCGCGCCCCTCGGCCTGCTGGACCTGGACGCGTTCCGGGCCAACGCCGCCGACCTCCACGCCCGCTCCGGCGGCCTGCCGGTGCGCGTGGCCTCCAAGTCCCTGCGCGTGCGCCGCGCGGTGGAGGAGGCCCTGACCCTGCCCGGGTACCGGGGCGTGCTGGCGTACGCCCTGCCCGAGGCCCTGTGGTGGGCGGAGCTGGGCCAGGACGACGTGCTCGTGGCCTACCCGAGCGTGGACGAGGACGCCCTGGCCCGCTGGGTCCTGGATCCCGCCGCGCGCGCGGCGGTGACGGTCGTGGTGGACTCCCCCGACCACCTCGCGCTGATCGCGGCCGTGGCCCGCCGCGCCGGCGTCCCCCGGGACGACGACGCCGGCCGCCCCCCGCTGCGGGTGTACCTGGACGTGGACGCGGCGTGGGAGCCGCACCGGCTGCTGCGCGTGGGCGCGCTGCGCTCGCCCGTGCGCACCCCCGAGCAGGCGGCCGCGATGGCCCGCCGCATCACCGGGACGCCGGGCCTGCGCCTGGCGGGCGTGCTGGCCTACGAGGGTCAGGTGGCCGGCGTGCCCGAGGGCGCCGGGCCGCGCTCGGCCGTGGGGCGGGGCGTCAAGCGCGCGTCGATGCGGGAGCTGGCCGCCCGGCGCCCGGCGATCGTGGCCGCCGTCCGCACCGTGGTCCGCGAGGCCGGCGCGGACCTGGAGTTCGTCAACGGCGGCGGCACGGGCTCCGCGGACCTCACCGCGCAGGACCCGTCCGTGACGGAGATCGGGGCGGGTTCGGGGCTGATGGGCCCGGCCAGCTTCGACGGCTTCCGGGACCTGGAGCTGCGCCCGGCCTCCTTCTTCACCCGTCCCGTGGTGCGCCGCCCCCGCCCCGGCGTGGTGACGGTGGCCGGTGGTGGCTGGGTGGCCTCGGGCACTCCCGCGGCGGACCGCCTGCCCGTGGTGGCCTGGCCCGAGGGGCTGCGCTACTCCGGGCAGGAGGCGGCGGGCGAGGTCCAGACGCCGCTGCGCGGGGACGCGGCCGACCGGCTGTCCCTGGGCGACCCGGTGTTCTTCCGCCACGCCAAGGCCGGCGAGCCGGCCGAGCACCTGGCGGCCGCGGCGGTGTACTCCGCCGAGCAGGACGCGATCGTGGACCTGTGGCCCACGTACCGCGGCGAGGGGAAGGTGTTCGGATGAGCCCGACGACGACCGGCGGCCCCGCCCGCACCGTCGGCCCGACGCACCGGACGTGGTCCGGGGCCCACCGGTGGACCCCGGCCCGGGAGGTCCGGCCCGCCTCGGCGGACGAGGTGGCCGCCGCCGTGGCCGCCGCGGCCGGCGAGGGGCTGCGCGTCCGGGCGATCGGCGCCGGCCACTCCTTCTCCCCCGTGGCCGTCACGGACGGCGTCCAGCTGGACCTCGAGCGGATGTCCGGCCTGACGCACGTGGACCACGCCACGGGCCGGGTGCGGGTGCTCGCCGGGACGCCGCTGCACCAGCTGGGCCCGCTGCTGGGCGCCCACGGGCTGGCCCTGGCCAACATGGGGGACATCGACCGGCAGTCCGTGGGCGGGGCGCTGGCCACCTCCACGCACGGCACGGGCCTGGGCTTCACGGGGTACGCGGGGATGGTCACGGGCCTGCGCCTGGCGACAGCGGACGGCGCCCTGCGCTGGGTGGACACGGAGCACGAGCCCGAGCTGTTCGAGGCCGCGCGCGTCAGCCTGGGCGCGCTCGGGGTGATCGTGGAGGCGGAGCTGCGGTGCGTGCCCGCCTTCCTCCTCGAGGCGCGCGAGCAGGCGGAGCCGCTGGCCGACGTCGTGCCGCCTTCGTGGAGCGCTGCCGCACCGCGGACCACCTCGAGTTCTCCTGGTTCCCCGGCACGGACCAAGCAGAACACCCGGCTGCCGCTGGGCGCCGGGGTGGACCCCGTGGGGGCCTTCCGCAGCACCGTGATGGACGGGATCCTGGCGAACGGCGTCTACGCCCTGATGTGCCGGGCCGGCGGGCAGGCGCCGCGGATCGTGCCGGCGCTGAACCGCGTGTCCGCGTGGGGCGTAGACCAGCGCCGCTACCGGGACGTGTCCCACCGCGTGTTCGTGGCGGACCGCTCCGTGCGGTTCCGCGAGATGGAGTACGCGCTCCCCCTGGAGTCGTTCGAGGAGGCCTTCGCCGGCCTGCAGGCCGTGACCCGGGACCTGGCGCGGCGCGGGGTCCTGCCCTCGTTCCCCGTGGAGGTGCGCGCCGCCGCCGCGGACGACGTCTGGCTCTCCACCGCGCACGGCCGCGACTCGGTGTACATCGCGGTGCACCGCTGGCACCGCGAGGACCCCACCGCCTACTTCCGGGCGTGCGAGGAGGTCTTCGCGGGCCTCGGCGGGCGCCCCCACTGGGGCAAGGAGCACACACGCGACGCCGCCTGGGCGGCCGGCGCCTACCCGCGGTTCGCGGACTTCCAGGCGGTGCGCGACGCCGTCGACCCCGGCCGCGTGTTCACCAACGACCACCTGGACCGGGTGTTCGGGGCCTGACCTAGGCTGGACGCCCCGTCCTCGGACCACGACACCCCGACCCCAGGAGGAACGCGTGCGCAACGGCGTCCAGCTCATCACCTATGCGGACCGGCTCGCCCCCGACCTGCCCGGCCTGCGGCGGCTGCTGACCGCGCCGGAGTGGCGGGACGTGTTCACGGGCGTGCACGTGCTGCCGTTCTTCACCCCGCACGACGGCGCGGACGCCGGCTTCGACCCCACCGACCACACCCGGGTGGACCCCCGCCTGGGCACATGGGACGACGTGGCCGGGATCGCGCGGACGCACGACGTGACGGCGGACGTGATCGTCAACCACGTCTCCTCCGAGTCCGAGGCCTTCCGAGACGTCCTGGCCCGCGGCGAGGCGTCCGAGCACGCCGACCTGTTCCTCACCTTCTCCTCCGTGTTCCCCGACGGCGCCACCGAGGAGACCCTGACCGCGATCTACCGGCCCCGGCCGGGCCTGCCCTTCACGCCGTACACGGCGGGCGGTGAGCGCCGCCTGTTCTGGACCACGTTCACGCCGCAGCAGATCGACATCGACGTGCACTCGCCTGCCGCCCGGGCGTACCTGCTCTCCATCCTGGACGCGCTCGGCCGCTCGGGGGCCTCCATGGTCCGCCTCGACGCCGCCGGCTACGCCGTGAAGACTCCCGGCACGTCCAGCTTCATGACGCCGGAGACGTTCGCGTTCATCGACGAGTTCACCGCGGCGGCGCACGAGCGCGGCCTCGAGGTGCTCGTGGAGATCCACGCCCACCACCGCACCCAGATGGAGATCGCCTCCGCGGTGGACCGCGTGTACGACTTTGCGCTGCCCCCGCTGCTGCTGCACACGCTCTACTCGGGGGACGCGGGCGCGCTGCGGCGGTGGCTGGACATCCGCCCGGCCAACGCCGTCACCGTGCTGGACACGCACGACGGGATCGGCGTGATCGACGTCGGCCCCGAGGGGGACGCGCCCGGCCTGCTCACGGCGCCGCAGATCGACGTGCTCGTGGAGGGCATCCACGAGCACTCCGAGGGCGCCTCCCGCCGGGCGACCGGGGCGGCCGCCTCGAACCTGGACCTCTACCAGGTCAACTGCACCTACTACGACGCCCTCGGCCGCGACGACGCCGCCTACCTGCTGGCGCGCGCCGTGCAGGTCTTCGTCCCCGGCATCCCGCAGGTGTACTACGTGGGCGCGCTGGCCGGGCACAACGACCTCGCCCTGCTGGAGCGCACCGGCGTGGGCCGAGACATCAACCGCCACCGCTACACGGAGGCGGAGATCTCCGCGGACTCCGCGCGGCCCGCGGTGCGCGCCCAGAAGGAGCTGTTCGTCCTGCGCAACACGCACCCCGCCTTCGCCGGGGAGTGCTCCGTGGCCGGCCAGGGCGGCGAGCTGTCCCTCGCCTGGGTCCACGGCGAGGCGCGCGCGACGCTGCGCGTGGACCTCGTCTCCCCCGCCGACTCGAGCATCACGCTCACCGGGGACGGCGGCGAGCGGGTGCTGACCCTGCGGGAGATGCTGGACCGACGCTGAGGCCCGTCGGCATGCCCGGTGGGGCACCCCGCCCGGGCGCACTACTGCCGCGTAGAGCGTGGTCTACGTGGCAGTACTGCGCCCGGGCTGCGGGTGGCCGGCACGACGACGGCCCCCGACCCGGCATCACGCCGGGACGGGGGCCGTTCTCGCGTGGGCCCTGCGGGGATCGAACCCGCGACCGGCGGATTAAAAGTCCGATGCTCTGCCAGCTGAGCTAAAGGCCCTCGGTCCGCAGGAGCCCGACGCCGCACGGACGCCTCGGGACGTCAGCCCGCGGATGCCCTGCCATGGTAGCCGAGCCGGTGCGGCCACTAGCGTGGTCCGCGCCCGTCACCGCGTCACCCCCACCCCCGCGTCCACGACCACGTCCGCCCGGAAGGAGCCCGCATGCCGCATCACCGCGCCCCCACCGGTCGTGGGACGAGCTCCACCGCCTCCGGCCTGGCCCGGCCGCACCGTCCCCGGGTCACGGCCCCGGACGAGATCGCCGACCTCGCCGGCGGGGAGGACCCCCAGGAGGTCGCGGCCGCCGCGGCCCGGCTGGCCCACGCCCTCGTGACGGGCGGGCGCGCGGAGGAGGACCCCGACGTCGTCGAGCGCCTCGTGGGGCTGGTCCGCGAGGTGGGCGTGGAGACCCTCGCGGGGCTGTGGGCGGACGCGCCGGCGGTGTCCCTGGCGGGCTCGCTGTGGCGCCTCTACGCGCTACAGGAGGCCACCGCGCGCGACGGCGAGCGCTGGGCCGCCTGGTACCGCGCCGGGCACGAGGCGCACGCCTGGCGGGCCGTGGCCGGGGCCGTGGAGCCGCCCGGCCCGGACGAGCTGCGCCGGCTGACGGACACGATCCTCACGGGCGCCTACCGGGCCGAGCTGGACGTGGCCCTCGAGCGCGCCGCGGCCTACGCGCGCGTGGTGGCCCTGGGGCAGACGCACCACGCGGACGCCCTCGAGGCCTCCGACCCGGACCATGCCGCGCGCCTCACGGGCCGGGCGGGGCGCATGGTGGCCACCGCAGAGGCCCTGGAGGCCTCGGCTCGATCGTGGCGGGACGGCTCGCTAGACTGACCGCCGACGGCGCCGGGCCGCAGGTGACCCCGGGCTCCAACACATCGCCGCTACGAGCGGCCCTCCGCCGAGAGGCGTCCCCGGTCCGGCGTCGTCCTGGACCTCCCACCCCACCGCCCGCACCCACCGTCGGCGGCCCGTCCGCTGAAGAAGGTGACCCGCCGAGCATGGCCCCCCGTCCGCCCTGGCTCGTGACCCGGGACTCCCCCGCCCTCCGACACCTGACCGACCTGTGCGACGGCCTCGGCCGCGCCGTCCAGGCCGTGGCGCAGAGCACCGCGGCGGTCGGTGAGGAACGGGACCGCGTGGAGCGCGGGCTCGAGGACGTCGACGCGACCGCCACCGCCTCGCTCATGGCCCTCCTGACCGCGCTGCGCAGCGCCTACGTGACGCCCCTGCCCCGCCAGGACCTCTACCGCCTGGCGGACGGCGTCCACACGGCCGTGCACCGGGTGGTGGAGGCCGGGATGCTGGTGCACCGCGCCGACCTGCCCGAGCTGCCCCGCCATGCCCTGGACCTGCTCGAGACCATGGGACGGCAGGCCGAGCTCATGGCCGCCGCCGTGGGGCTGCTGCGGGACCTCGACGCGCTCGAGGACACCTGGATGCAGCTCGAGCGCGGCCTGCGCCGCATGGACCGCGTGATGGTCGAGTGGCTCTCCGCCCTGGGCATGGACCTGCTGCAGCGGGACTTCAACCGCCAGCGGGAGGTCGCCGGCGCCCTGCAGGCAGCCCTCACGGCCCTGCACCGGGTCTCCACGAACCTCGGCGTGGTGCTGGTCCGTGAGTCCTGAGCGGAGGACCGCCCCGTGACCGCTGTCCTGGCCCTCGTCCTGCTGCTGACCGTCCTGCTCGGGCTGGTCACGGGCTTCCGCGACGCCCCCAATGCGGTGGCGCTGCCGGTCCGGTTTCGGGCGTTGTCCCCGCGGATCGCGCTGGTCATGGCGGCCGTGCTGAACACCGTGGGCACGCTGCTGGGGATGGCGATGCTCGGGGCGGCAGTCGCGGTCGTGGGCGGCCTGGACGCCGTGGCCGCGGGCGCGCTTCCCGGTCTGGCGGTGGCGCTCACGGTGGCCCTGGCGTGGGGCCTGCTGCTGTGGTGGCTCCGGATGCCGATCTCCATGACCCACGCCGTCCTCGCCGCGATCGCCGCGGCCCACCTCGCGGCGCACGTGGCCCTCGGGGTCCCGCTGGACGAGGCCTTCAGCCGTGACGCCCACCGGGACGTGCTCCTGAGCCTGGCCCTGTCCCCCGTGCTCGCGTGGGGGCTGTCGCGCCTCCTCACGCCGCTCGTGGTGCGCCTGGGGACCACGGGCACCACGGTGAACGTGCAGCACCGCGCCCGCCTCGCGCTGGCCCTGTCCTCGGGCATGACGGCCCTGGGCCACGGCGTGCAGGCCGGGCAGCGGCTGGCGATGGTCTGGCTGCTCGCGGCGGCGGGCGCGCTGGGCGCGGGGCTGCCCGCCGCCACAGACCTGACCCGGCCGTTCGCGGCCAGCGCCGTGGTGTTCGCGGCGGCCGTGGGCGCCGGCACGCTCGGCGGGGCCTGGCGCATCGGCTGGACCCTCACCGAGCGCCTGGTGATCCTGGACCCGCTGCGGGCCTCCGTGGCCGCGGCCGTCCCGGCCGTCCTGCTCTTCCTCGGGTCCCTGCTGCTGCACCTGCCCCTGTCGTCGACGCACACGCTCACCGCGAGCATCGTGGGGGCCGGCCAGACGCAGACCTACGCGTCCGTGCGGTGGCCCACCCTGGCCCGCGTCGTCGCCTGGTGGCTCCTGACGCCCCTAGTGTGCGGCGCCCTGGCCTTCGCCCTCGGCCTCGCGACCCTGCGCCTCCTCGGCTGACCGACTGCCTCCACCACGACGGCGACCCCCGCCCGGACGTGCCGGGCGGGGGTCGCCGTCGTCGTGCGCGGTGCGCGGGACGGCTCAGCCGAAGCGGCCGGAGACGTAGTCCTCGGTCTGCTGGTTCGAGGGGTTGTTGAAGATGGTGTTCGTCTCGTCGAACTCGATGAGCTTGCCGGGCTCGCCGACGCCCTGGATGTTGAAGAACGCGGTCTTGTCCGCCACGCGCGCGGCCTGCTGCATGTTGTGCGTGACGATGATGACCGTGTACTCCTCCTTGAGCTCGTTGATCAGGTCCTCGACCGCGAGGGTGGAGATCGGGTCGAGGGCCGAGCAGGGCTCGTCCATGAGGATCACGTTGGGCTCCACCGCGATGGAGCGGGCGATGCACAGGCGCTGCTGCTGGCCGCCGGAGAGGCCGGAGCCCGGCTTGTCGAGGCGGTCCTTGACCTCGTTCCACAGGTTGGCGCCACGCAGGGACTTCTCCACGATCTCGTCCGCGCGGGCCTTGTTCAGGCGCGTGCCATTGAGCTTGTAGCCGGCCAGGACGTTGTCCCGGATGGACATGGTGGGGAACGGGTTCGGCCGCTGGAAGACCATGCCGATCTGCGAGCGGACGCGGACCGGATCGACGTTGGACGCGTAGATGTTCTCGCCGTCGAGCAGCAGCTCGCCCTCCACGTGGGCGCCCGGGAGCACCTCGTGCATGCGGTTGATGCTGCGCAGGAACGTGGTCTTGCCGCAGCCCGAGGGGCCGATGAACGCGGTGACCGTGCGGGGGGCGATCTCGATGTTCACGCCCTCCACCGCCTTGAAGGTGCCGTAGTAGACGTCGACGTCGTTGGCCTGGATGCGCTTGGACATGGGTGCTTCGATTCCTTCGGGAGTCTCGGGTGAGGAGGGGCCGACGTCGGTCAGCGGCCGGACTTGGGGGCGAACGACTTGGCGATCACGCGGGCCAGCAGGTTCAGCGCCATGACGATCACCACGAGGACGAGGGCGGCGGCCCATGCGCGGGCGGTGGACGGGTCCGCCGCGGTCGGCGACGTGGGCGCGACCAGCTGGCGGTAGATGAACACCGGCAGGGCGGTCATCCAGTTGTCGAACGGGTCCCAGTTCACGTTGACGGCGAAGCCCGCGGTCACCAGGATCGGCGCGGTCTCGCCGGCCACACGGGCGATCGCCAGCGTGACGCCCGAGGCGATGCCGGAGATGGCGGTCGGCAGGACGACCTTGGTGATGGTCTGCCACTTGCGCACGCCCAGGGCGTAGGCGCCCTCGCGCAGCTCGTTGGGGACGACGCGGAGCATCTCCTCCGTGGAGCGCACGACGACCGGGATCATCAGCACCGACAGGGCGATGGCCGCGGTGAAGCCCATCTGCACGTTCTGCAGGGCCTCCGGGCGGCTGCCCATGACCTGCTCGAGGACCCACGTGACGGCGGCATAGGCGAACAGGCCGGCCACGATCGAGGGGATGCCGGTCATGACGTCCACGAAGAAGATGATGGCCCGGGAGAACCAGCCGTCCCGCCCGTACTCCACCAGGTAGATGGAGGTCAGCATGCCGATCGGCACCGAGATGATCGTGGCGAGCAGGGTGATGACGACCGTGCCGACCAGCGCGTGGCCGAAGCCGCCGGCCAGTCCGCCCGCCGGGGTGCCGGCGTCGAGCCAGTTGGAGTCGTCGACACCGGTGACGCCCTGCATGTCGTAGGCCATCACGTGCGGGTTGTTCACCAGGGTCGGCAGGCCCGTGGCCACCACGGACCACAGCACGGACACCAGCGGGGCCAGGGCGATGAGGAAGGCCAGCCAGACGAGGTTGCGCCACAGGCCGTCGGTGGCGCGGCGCCGGTTCTCCATGGCGCGGGTGGCCACGTACATGCCGAGCACGTAGAGGATCGCGGTGATCACGAGGAACGCGGCGATCGGGAAGCCCTCGGCCAGCAGCAGGGTCAGCCCGGCGCCGATCACGGCGGCGCCGACGAGGACGGCGATCCAGACCCAGCCGGGCTTGCGCCCGCCGCTGAGGGACTCCTGGCGCCGCGGGCGGAGGTCGGTCTCGGTGGGAGGAGTGGTGGTCACAGTGCTGCTCACGTCAGTTCGCCCCCGAGAATTCCTTGTGCTTGTTCACGATCGCGCGGGCGATCATGTTCACCGCGAGGGTGATGATGAAGAGCATCAGGCCCGCGGCGATCAGCTCGTTGAGGCGCATGCCGAACGCCTCCGGGAAGTTCAGCGCGATCTCCGAGGGGATCGTCTGGTTGCGCCCGGACTGGATGAGGGACCAGGAGAAGATGCCCCCGGAGAGCACCATGGTCACGGCCATCGTCTCACCCAGGGCTCGGCCGAGGCCCAGCATGATCGAGGAGATGATGCCGGCGCGCGCGAAGGGGAACACCGTCATCTTGATCATCTCCCACCGGGTGGCGCCGAGGCCCAGGGCGGCCTCCTGGTGGAGGATCGGGGTCTGCGTGAAGATCTCCCGGCACAGGGCGGTGATGATCGGCAGCACCATGACCGAGAGGACGATGCCGGAGGTGAGGAGGGTGCGGCCCGTCGTCGTCGGGGCCCCGGCGAAGAACGGGATGAACCCGAGGTGCTCGTTCAGCCAGCCGTAGATCGGGACCATCAGCGGCGCCAGCGTCAGCCAGCCCCACACGCCGTAGACCACGGAGGGGATCGCGGCGAGCAAGTCGATGATGAAGCCGACCGGCTTGGCGATCCGCGGCGGGGCGTAGTGCGAGATGAAGAGCGCCACCCCGACCGCGACGGGGGTCGCCAGGAGGAGGGCGATGATCGCGGCCATCACCGTGCCCGCCATGAGCGGCCAGACGTACTCGAACAAGCTGTCGACGGGGGAGTCCAGATCCGCACCCGGGCGGATGGCCGGGAGCGCCTCGGAGACGAGGAAGATGGCCACGAAGGCCAGGACCAGCAGGATGACGACGGCGGAGGCGAGCGCAAGGCCGGAGAAGACGCTGTCACCGGCACTGCCGGCTCGGGAGCCGCGCAGTGGGGTGGACGACTCGCGGGCCGTCGTGGGAGCGGGTGTGGACACGGTGCCTTCCCTCGATGTCAGGGGGGAACAGAGACGGAGGGCCGGTGCAGCGCACCGGCCTGGCCTTCGGCCGCCGGGCCCAGTGGACCCGGCGGCCGAAGGAGCGCCGTCGCGAGGACGGCGTCAGGGGTCAGCCCTGGACGGAGATAGCCTCGATGCGCTCCATCGCGGCGTCGCGGGTGGCGGCGGAGATCGGCGCGTTGCCGGCCGCACCCTCAGCAGTGCTCTGGCCGTCCTCGGAGATGACGTACTCGGCGAAGGCCTTCACCTGGTCGACGGTCTCCTGATTCTGGTACTGGTTGCAGTAGATGTGGTAAGAGACCAGCACCACCGGGTACACGCCGGCCTCGGTGGTGGCGCGGTCGAGCTCGATGGAGCCGTCCTCGTTGGCCTCGGACTTCTCGACGGCGGCGGCGGCGGCCTCGGAGGAGTACGCCACGTACTCCTCGCCGACCTTCACGTCCACGGTGCCCAGGCCGTCCACGGCGGAGGCGTCGGCGTAGGTGATGGCGCCCTCGTTGGAGGAGACCAGGCCCACGACGCCGGTGGTGCCCTGCGCGGACTCGGCGGTGATGTCGGCCGGCCAGGTCTCGACCTCGTCGTAGGACCAGGCGTCGCCGGCGGCCTCGGTGAGGTAGGCGGTGAAGTTCTCGGTGGTGCCCGAGTCGTCGGAGCGGTGCACCACGGTGATCGGGGTGTCGGGCAGCTCGACGCCCTCGTTCTGGGAGGTGATGGCCTCGTCGTTCCAGGTGGTGATCTCGCCGGTGAACACGCGCGCGATGGTCTCGGCGTCCATCTTGATGTTCTCCTCGACGCCCGGCAGGTTGTAGGCCACGGCGATCGGGGAGATGTAGGCCGGCACGTGGAACGCGCCCTGGTCACCGCAGACCTGCTTGGCCTGCTCGGCCTCCTCCTCGTCCATGGCGGCGTCGGAGCCGGCGAAGAAGGTGGCGCCCTGCAGGAACTTCTCGCGGCCCGCGCCGGAGCCGTCCGGGGAGTACTGCACGGTGAGGTTCGGAGCCACGGAGGACACGCCCTGGGTCCAGGCGGTCATGGCGGCCTCCTGGGAGGAGGCACCGGCGCCGACCAGGTTGCCCTGCACGTCCGAGGTCGCGCCGCCCTCGGCGGTGGAGCTCGCGCCGCCGTTGCCGCCGTTGTCGGCGGAGGAGCAGGCGGTCAGGGCGAGGGCGGCGACGGAGAGCAGAGCGGCCGAGCGGCCGAAGCGGAGAGCCTTCACGAGGGTGCCTCTTTCCAAGCGGTGACGGTGGCGGCGGCATGCCGGATTCCCCGGCCGCGCCATGTACGCCACGGTAGGGGCGCCACATGAATCGCGTGTCCGCCGGGGATGAACACCCGGTGAACTGCCCCACAGGCGCAGTGTCGTGCATCACACTGCGCCGGCGGGAACGCTCTCGTGGCCCGCAGTAGGGTGGCCGCATGACGGACCGCCACGCCACCGCCACGGGCACGCTCCCCGCGGTGGACCCGGCGGGCCGCGGCCGGCGCCTGGTGCGGTTCGCCCGGCGTCGTGCGCGCGCGGGGTGGTCGCGGGTCCGCAGCTCCGTGCCCCATGCCGCCCTGATGGCGACCTGCGCCGTGGGCGCGTACGCCTTCGCCGAGCGGGTGCTCGGCCATGAGCAGCCCCTGTTCGCCGCCACCGCCCTGCTGATCGCGCTGGGGTTCCAGCGCGAACCCAAGCTGCGCAAGGTCGCCGAGGTGGCGGTCGGCTGCACGCTGGGCATCCTGATCGGCGACCTGATGATGGCGGGCCTCGGCCGCGGGCTGTGGCAGGCCGTCGTCGTGGTGTTCGTCTCCGTGATGGTGGCGCGGTTCCTGGACTCGGGCGCCACGTTCACCATGCAGATGTCCCTGCAGTCCGTGCTCGTGGTGCTGCTCCCCCTCGGGGACCACGGTCCGTTCGCCCGCTCGGGGGACGCGCTCGTGGGCGGTGCCCTCGCCCTGGTGGTCACGTTCCTCTCCCCCCAGGACGCCGGCCGCGGCACGGCCCGGCAGCTGCGGGGCCTGTACGAGTCCATGTCCCGCGTGCTGCGCGAGCTCTCGCAGAGCCTGCGCGAGGAGGAGTCCCGCACGGCGTGGATGGCGCTCGTGGAGTGCCGGCGGACGCAGGGCACCCTCGACGAGGTCCGCCAGGAGCTGCGCGTGAGCGCCGAGCAGGCCGCGTTCAACCCGCTGCAGCGGTCCTCCCGCGGGTTCGTGGAGACGATGTCCCGCGCGGCGGACCGGTCCGACCTGGCCGTCCGCTCGCTGCGGATCGTGGCCCGTCGCGTGGTGTCGATCCTCGACCACGGCGCGGTGGACGACGACCACCGCGAGCGCCTGGCCGCATGGTTCGACGACGCCGCGGACGCCGTCGAGATCCTGCACCGCTCCCTCGTGGAGCCCCAGGAGGAGGGCCGCCACCGGTCCCTCGGTGTGGCCCGCGACGCCCTGGGGGCGTCCGCCGCCCGCCTCGACCCGCATCGGCTGGCCGGCGGGACCGTGCACGGCGAGGCCCTCGTGATGCTCCTGCGCCCCATGATGGTCGATCTGCTCGAGGCCACAGGGGCCTCCCACGACGAGGCCGTCTCCTACCTGCCGCGGGTCTGAGGCCCGCGCCGCGCGCCGTGGGCGGAACGCCGCTACCGCGTCCGCGCCCCTGCCTACAGTGGGCGCATGGCCACCAAGACCGCCGCGAAGCGCGCCCCCGGATACCGCTGCACCGAGTGCGGCTGGACGTCCGTGAAGTGGGTGGGCCGCTGCGGGGAGTGCCAGGCGTGGGGCACGGTCGAGGAGGCCGGCGGGGGCTCGACGCCGGGCCGCACCCGGGCCTCCACGGTGGCCTCCCCCGCTCCGCGCATCGGGGAGGTGGACGCCACCCTGGCCTCCTTCCGCACCACGGGCGTGCGGGAGCTGGACCGGGTGCTCGGCGGCGGCCTCGTGCCCGGGGCGGTGATCCTCCTGGCCGGCGAGCCCGGCATCGGCAAGTCGACGCTCCTGCTGGACGTGGCCGCCCAGACCGCCCGCGGCGCCGGCGGCGGCGGGGAGCGGAGCGTGCTGTACCTGACGGGCGAGGAGTCCGCGGCCCAGGTGCGGTCCCGGGCGGACCGGATCGGGGCGGTGGCGGACACCCTGCGCCTGGCGGCGGAGACGGACCTCGGGCGCGCCCTGGGCCAGATCGAGCGGACCGACCCGGCGCTCGTGGTGGTGGACTCGGTGCAGACCCTGCAGTCCGCCGAGGTGGAGGGCGTCGCCGGCGGCGTCACGCAGGTGCGCGAGGTGGCCGCGAGCCTCATCCGCACCGCCAAGGAGAAGGGCATCACCACCATCCTCGTGGGCCACGTGACCAAGGACGGTGCCATCGCCGGGCCCCGCCTGCTCGAGCACCTGGTGGACGTGGTCTGCCAGTTCGAGGGGGACCGCCACTCCCGGCTGCGCCTGGTGCGGGCCGTGAAGAACCGGTTCGGCCCCACGGACGAGGTCGGCTGCTTCGATCTGCGCGAGGACGGGATCGAGTCCCTCGACGACCCCTCCGGCCTGTTCCTGTCCGGGACCAAGGACCCCGTGGAGGGCACGTGCGTGACCGTGACCCTCGAGGGCCGCCGCCCGCTGGTGGCCGAGGTGCAGTCCCTGCTCACCCCCTCGGGGGGCGGCAGCGCCCGCCGGACGGTCTCCGGCGTGGACGCGGCCCGCGTGAACATGCTCCTGGCCGTCCTGCAGCGCCGCGCCCGCTTCGCCCTGGCGCAGGACGACTGCTACGTGGCCACAGTGGGCGGCGTGCGCCTGGCCGAGCCGGCCTCGGACCTCGCGGTGGCGGTGGCCATCGCCTCCGCCAAGCTCGGCGCACCCGTGCCCCAGGGCATGATCGCCGTCGGCGAGCTGGGCCTGGCCGGCGAGGTGCGGCCGGTGCCGGGCGTGGGACGGCGCGTCCGGGAGGCGGCGCGGCTCGGCTTCACCCGTGCCCTCGTGCCCCGCACCCCGGAGCCTCTCGGGGAGGTGCCGGCCGGCTTCTCGGTGGCCGAGGTCGGCACCCTGGGCGAGGCCCTCGGCTCCATCCAGTCCTGGACCGGCGGACAACCCTGACCGCTCAGCCCCCCGTGGACGCCGGTGCCGGTGCGGCGGGGGCGGGCGTGGCGGAGGTCGTCGGCGCGCTCGGCGTCGGAGCCGCGAGGGAGGAGGCCGGGGCGGGCGTGGCCGTGCCCGGCGCCGGCGAGGTCGGCGACGCGGCACGGCTCGGTGACCCCCCGGACTCCGGGGAAGGAGCAGGGGCCGTGGCAGAGGGCGAGGGCGAGGCGGAGGGCGATGGTGCGGCGGTGGCAGAGGGCGTCGGCGAGGCGGTGGCCGGAGCCCGCTCCTCGAGGACGGTCAGCGCCACGGGCCGGGAGCTCACGTCCCCCAGGCTGACCGTGAGGGCGTAGCGCCCGGGTTCGGTGAGTCCACCCCGTCGCGTGCAGTCGGGCGAGGAGGTCCGGCCATCCCACCGGTACACCGCGCGCTGCTGGTCTCCCGGCTCGAGGGCCACCTCCTGGTGCGTGGGGTCCGCCTGGCAGACGCGCGTGCTCAGCACCTGGCCGCCCTCGGCGTCCTCGATCCGGAACTCCTGCACCGCCGTGCCCACGTCCGCACGGCACGGACGGGCCGAGAGGTTCGTGACGCCCAGGTGGAGCACCGCCTCCTGGCCGCGCAGGTACGCGTCCCGGTCCGCGGAGGCCACCACGCGCAGGTCCGTGGGAGCGCAGGCCGGCAGCGCGGCCACGTCCGCGTCGTCCTGCCCGAGGAGGCCCGAGGCGGAGGCCCGCGCCGGCGTCGGGGAGGAGACGGGGGTGGGCGCCGCGCTGGGGGACGCCTCGGCGTCGCCCCCGGCCGCGGGCAGGAGGCTGTTGACCAGGGCGCCCAGGCCCCACCCGGCCAGGAGCAGCACCAGCGCGGCCAGCACCGCCGCCACCAGGCGGCGACGCCGGTAGACGGCCGCGGACGGGCGCTTGCGGGGCTCGTGGGATGAGGAGGGCATGGGATCCAGGGTAGGCCCGGGCGCGGCTCTAGAGTGGACGGCATGCCCGCGCCCGCCGACCGTCTGACCGCACTCCACGAGGGGATCCTGGACTGGTTCGCGGCGCACGCCCGGGACCTGCCCTGGCGGGACCCGGACTGCCCGCCGTGGGGCGTGCTCGTCTCCGAGATCATGCTCCAGCAGACCCCCGTGGTGCGGGTGCTGCCCCGCTGGCGGGCCTGGCTCGAGCGCTGGCCGACCCCCGCCGACCTCGCCGCCGCCCCCACCGCCGACGTGCTGACCGCATGGGACCGGCTCGGCTACCCGCGGCGGGCGCTGCGGCTGCAGGAGGCGGCCCGGGCGATCGTCGAGCGGCACGGCGGCGAGGTGCCGGCCGATCCCGCGGCGCTGCGGGCCCTGCCGGGGATCGGCGAGTACACGGCCGCCGCCGTGTCCAGCTTCGCCTTCGGCATCCCCGAGACCGTGGTGGACACCAACGTGCGCCGCGTGCTCGCCCGCGCCCTGCGCGGCGAGGCCCTGCCCGGACGCACGCTCACGCGGGCGGAGATGGCCGCCGCCCACGCCGCGATGCCCGAGGGCGCCGACCGGGCCAACGCCTGGAACGCCGCCGTCATGGAGCTGGGCGCCCTGGTCTGCACCGCCCGCTCCCCCGCGTGCGACCGCTGCCCCGTGCGGGAGGTCTGCGCGTGGGTGGCCGCGGGCTCCCCGCCGCCGGAGGAGCGGCCCCGGGGTCAGGCCTGGGCGGGGACGGACCGGCACGTGCGCGGCGCGGTGATGGCCGCCGTGCGGGAGCACGGCCGTGTGCCGGCCGCGCAGGTGCGGGACGCCGTCGTCGCCACGGGGCGCCTCGGCGCCCACCGCCCGGAGGACGCCCAGTGGGAGCGGTGCGTGGCCGGCCTGCTCACGGACGGCCTCCTGGTCCGTCACGACGACGGCGCCCTCGCCTTCCCCGGCTGAGGCGCCCCCGGCGGGGCGCCCGGGGACCCGGGCCGGCCCGCCGTCCCTTCAGAGGGCGCGGATCATGCGGGTGTTGCCGAGGGTGTTGGGCTTGACCCGGGCGAGGTCGAGGAACTCGGCCACGCCCTCGTCCGTGGAGCGCAGCAGCTCGGCGTAGACCTCCGGGTCCACGGCGGACTGGTCCGCCATGACCTCGAACCCGTGGCGCCGGAAGAACTCGACCTCGAAGGTCAGGCAGAAGACGCGGGAGACGCCCACGCGGCGGGCCCGGTCCAGCAGCTCCTCGAGCAGCAGATGCCCCACCCCACGGCCCTGGAAGCCGTCCGCCACGGCCAGGGTGCGCACCTCGGCGATGTCCTGCCACATGACGTGCAGGGCGCCGAACCCGGCCAGCCGGCCGTCCGCGTCCTCCGCCACCACGAACTCCTGGATGGCCTCGTAGAACGCCACCGCCTCCTTCTGGAGCAGCACCCGGCGCTCCGCGAGGGGCCGCACCAGCTCGCGGATGCCGTGCACGTCCTGCGTACGGGCCGGACGGAGGGTGATCGAGGCGGCGGGCATGGCGTCAGTCTAGGTCCCGGGAACGCCAGGACCCCCGCCCCGGATCTCTCCGGCGCGGGGGTCCTGCGGGACACGCGGGATCAGGCCTGCTGGCCGCCCATGCTCTGGCCCTCGGCCTTGTCCTGGACGTCGCCGGCGAGGAACTTGTCCTGCGCGGCGTCGACGCCCTGGTTGACCTTGTCGCCGTGCTGGCCCAGCTTGTCGCCGTGCTGGTCCTGGGCGTCGTCCACGTGCTCGTTGATCTTGTCGGAGTGCTCGTTCGCGAGGTTCTTCATGTCGTCGAAGCCCACCATGGGGTCCTCCTTCGTCTCGGGTCTGCCCCGCGGTCTCACCGCCCCGGCGGTGCCGGGACGGCCCTGCGGGCCAGGACCACTCTGAGCGGTCGCCCCCCACACTGACAGCTGAGCCGCCGCCGCGTCACCCCTCTCGGGGCGGGCGGATCCGCACACACCGAGGGGCCGGACGCACACGGCGCCCGGCCCCTCGATGCCACCGCAGGTCAGTCCCCCTTGACGGCGTTCTTGACGCCGTCGGCGGCGCCCTTGAGGGAGTCGCCCGCGTTCTGCGCGGCGTCCTTCACGCCCGCCGCGGCGGACTGGGACTTGCCCTCGGCCTCGAGGCGGGAGTCGCCGGTGGCCTCGCCGGCCTTGCCCTTCGCGTCACCCTTGAGCTTGTCGAACGTGTTGCCCATGTCTGCCATGGTCGTCTCCTGGAGGGGTCGGGGACCCGAGGGGTCCCGGGGACGGGCACGGCGCCCGTCGATCCCGTCAGTGAACGCGCGAGGCGGGGGAGGGGTCAACCCCTCCCCCGCCTCCACGGGCACGTCGGCCCGGGTCAGTCGAGCGGCGCGGCGGCGTGGCCGGCGTCGGGACCCTCGCCCTCACCCTCGGAGCGCGGGGCGCGCGGGACGTCCGCGCCCGGGGCGCCCTCCTCGGCGTGGTCGGGAGCGCCCGCCTCGAGCTCGCCCGGCGCGTCGCCGTCGAGCGCCTTCCGGCCCCCGGTGTGGGAGAACGTCAGCTCGGCCTCGGGGCCCTCGCCCGTGGCGTCCACGTGGATGGTGGAGCCGCCGGGGATCTCGCCGAAGAGGATCTTCTCGGAGAGCTGGTCCTCCACCATGTGCTGGATGGTGCGGCGCAGCGGTCGGGCGCCCATGGCCGGGTCGTAGCCCCGCTCGGCGAGCAGGTCCTTGGCGGCCCGGGTGAGCTCGATGGACATGTCCTGCTCGTCCAGGCGCTTGGCCAGGCGGGCGATGAACAGGTCCACGATCTCCACGATCTCGGACTTCTGCAGCTGCGGGAAGACGATCACGTCGTCCACGCGGTTGAGGAACTCGGGCCGGAAGTGCTGACGCAGCTCCTCCTTGACCTTGCCCTTCATGCGCTCGTAGCCCGTGGAGGTGTCCGTGGAGGACTGGAAGCCCGTCATCACGCCCTTGGAGATGTCCCGGGTGCCCAGGTTCGTGGTCATGATGATCACGGTGTTCTTGAAGTCCACCACGCGACCCTGCGAGTCGGTCAGGCGACCGTCCTCGAGGATCTGCAGCAGCGAGTTGAACAGGTCCGCGTGGGCCTTCTCCACCTCGTCGAAGAGCACCACGGAGAACGGCCGACGGCGCACCTTCTCGGTGAGCTGGCCGCCCTCCTCGTAGCCCACGTAGCCGGGAGGGGCGCCGAAGAGCCGGGAGACCGTGTGCTTCTCCTGGAACTCGGACATGTCCAGGGTGATGAGCGCGCCCTCGTCCCCGAACAGGAACTCCGCGAGGGACTTGGCCAGCTCGGTCTTGCCGACGCCGGTGGGGCCGGCGAAGATGAACGACCCCGAGGGGCGGTTCGGATCCTTCAGGCCCGCACGGGTGCGGCGGATGGCGCGGGACAGGGACTTGATGGCCTCGTCCTGGCCGATGACGCGCTGATGGAGCTCGGCCTCCATGTTGCGCAGGCGGTCCGTCTCCTCCTCCGTGAGCTTGAACACCGGGATGCCGGTGGACAGGGAGAGCACCTCGGCCACGAGGTCCTCGTCCACGGTGGCCACGGAGTCCGCCTGGCCGGTGCGCCAGGCCTCCTCCTTCCGCTGCCGCTCGTCCTCGAGCTGCTGCTCCTGGTCCCGCAGGCGGGCGGCGCCCTCGAAGTCCTGGCCGTCGATCGCGGCCTCCTTCTCGGCGCGCACCTCGGCGATCCGCTCCTCGAAGGCCTTGATCTCCGGCGGCACGGTCATGCGGCGGATGCGCAGGCGGGCACCGGCCTCGTCGATCAGGTCGATGGCCTTGTCCGGCAGGTGCCGGTCGGAGACGTAGCGGTCCGCGAGGGACGCGGCCGCGGAGAGGGCGCCGTCGGTGATGGACACCTTGTGGTGCGCCTCGTAGCGGTCCCGCAGGCCGCGGAGGATCTGCGTGGCGTCCTCCACGGAGGGCTCGGGCACCTGGATCGGCTGGAAGCGGCGCTCGAGCGCGGCGTCCTTCTCGATGTGCTTGCGGTACTCGTCCAGCGTGGTGGCGCCGATGGTCTGCAGCTCGCCGCGGGCCAGCATGGGCTTGAGGATGCTGGCGGCGTCGATCGCGCCCTCGGCGGCGCCGGCGCCGACGAGCGTGTGGATCTCGTCGATGAACAGGATGATGTCCCCGCGGGTGCGGATCTCCTTGAGCACCTTCTTCAGGCGCTCCTCGAAGTCGCCGCGGTAGCGGGAGCCGGCCACGAGCGAGCCGAGGTCCAGCGAGTACAGCTGCTTGTTCTTGAGGGTCTCCGGGACGTCGCCGCGGTCGATCGCCTGGGCCAGGCCCTCCACGACGGCGGTCTTGCCCACGCCCGGCTCGCCGATCAGGACGGGGTTGTTCTTGGTGCGGCGGGAGAGGACCTGCATGACGCGCTCCATCTCCTGGGCGCGGCCGATCACCGGGTCCAGCTTGCCCTCGTGGGCCGCCGCGGTGAGGTTGCGGCCGAACTGGTCCAGGACCACGGAGCCCGCGTTCTGGCCCGACTCGGAGCCGGCGCCGACGCCCGCGCCGGCGGTCTCCTTGCCGCCCTGGCCCCCGCCCTGGTAGCCGGAGAGCAGCTGGATGACGGTCTGGCGCACGCGGTTCAGGTCCGCGCCGAGCTGCACCAGCACCTGGGCGGCCACGCCCTCACCCTCGCGGATCAGGCCCAGCAGGATGTGCTCGGTGCCGATGTAGTTGTGGCCCAGCTGCAGCGCCTCGCGCAGGGACAGCTCGAGCACCTTCTTGGCGCGCGGAGTGAAGGGGATGTGGCCGGGCGGGTTCTGCTGGCCCTGTCCGATGTCCTCCTGGACCTTCTCCCGCACGGCGGCCAGGGAGATGTCCATGGACTCGAGCGCCTTCGCCGCGACGCCCTCGCCCTCGTGGATCAGGCCGAGCAGGATGTGCTCGGTGCCGATGTAGCTGTGGTTGAGCATGCGCGCCTCTTCCTGGGCGAGCACGACCACACGACGGGCACGGTCGGTGAATCTCTCGAACATGGGCACACTCCTTGCGTCGGTTCGGCTCGAGACTACGCACCGGCACAGCGCGACGGGCGACTGTTCGCCACAGGGGGAAGCGACCCCGTCGCCCGCCGGAGGGGGGTGCGCGGGGCGCCGCGGGGGCGACGCCGGAGGGTCAGCGGGACGCGCCGTCGTCGTCGCGCGGGGCGTCCCCGAGGCCGCGGCGCGCGGCCCACTCCCGGGCCTCCGCCTCCTCGCGGGCGGCGCGGGCGTCGGCGCCGCTCAGCCGACGCCGCTGCGCCTCGCGCTCCCCCGCGTCCGCGCGCAGGAGCGAGCGCATCACGAGCCAGAAGATCAGGCCGAGGCCCACCGAGGGGGCCAGGACGGCGAAGTACTCCCAGAACGTCGCCACGGCTCAGGCCTCCGGCTTGAGCAGGGGGAAGAGGATGGTCTCGCGGATGCCGGCGTCCGTGAAGAGCATCACCAGGCGGTCGATGCCCAGGCCGATGCCGCCCATGGGCGGGGCGCCGTACTCCAGCGCGCGGAGGAAGTCCTCGTCGAGCTGCATGGCCTCGTCGTCGCCGTCGGCGGCCATCCGCGACTGCGCCGTGAGGCGCTCGCGCTGGATGACGGGGTCGATCAGCTCGGAGAAGGCGGTGCCGCGCTCCATGCCGCCGATGATCAGGTCCCACGCCTCGATCACGCGGTCGTCGTCCCGGTTCGGGCGGGCCAGCGGCTGCGCGGCGGGCGGGTAGTCGTAGACGAACGTGGGGTTCATCAGGGTGGGCTCGACGATCTCGCCGAAGAGCTCGATCACGAGCTTCTCCGCGCCCCACTTCGGATCCACCGGGACGTCGTGCTCCGCGGCGATCGCGCGCAGGGTCTCCGCGTCCGTGTCCGGGGTGACCTCACGGCCCACGGCCTCGGACAGGCCGGGGTACACGGACACCCAGGCCCACTCGCCGTCGAGGTCGATGACGCCCCTGTCCGTCTCGAGGCGCCGCTCCGCGCCCACCGCGTCCGCGGCGTTGAGGATGATCTCCTGCATGCGCTCGGCCATGACGTGCATGTCCGCCCACGCCTCGTAGGACTCGAGGGTGGTGAACTCCGGGGAGTGCGTGGAGTCCACGCCCTCGTTGCGGAACACGCGGCCGATCTCGTAGACGCGCTCGATCCCACCCACGACGGCGCGCTTGAGGTACAGCTCCGTGGCGATGCGCAGCGTCATGTCCTGGTCGAACGCGTTCAGGTGCGTCTCGAACGGGCGGGCCTGGGCTCCGCCGTGGACGAGCTGCAGCATGGGCGTCTCCACCTCCACGTACCCGTGGCCCTCGAGCGTGCGGCGCACGGCGGAGGTGACCTTGGCGCGCGTGTAGACCATCCGGCGGGCCTCGTCGCGGACGATCAGGTCCGCGTAGCGCTGGCGCACGCGGGTCTCCTCGTTGAGGTCCGCGTGCAGCACGGGCAGCGGGCGCAGCGCCTTCGAGGCCATCTCCCAGGCCGAGGCCTGGACGGAGAGCTCGCCGCGGCGCGAGACGATCACGGTGCCGGTGACGGAGAGGAAGTCGCCGAGGTCCACGGCCCTCTTCCACTCGGCGAGGGACTCCTCGCCCACCTCCGCGAGGGAGACCATGACCTGCAGGCGGACGGCGTCGCCGTCGACCCCGGTCTCCTGCAGGGTGGCGAAGCACAGCTTGCCGGTGTTGCGCAGGAACACCACGCGCCCGGTCACGGAGACCTCGGGCCCGTCCTCCCAGCCGGCCTCGTGCTTCCCGTCGAACTCCGCGCGCACCTGCGCGAGGGTGTGCGTGCGGGGCACCTGGACGGGGTAGGCCTCGCGGCCGGCGGCCAGCAGCTGCTCTCGCTTGGCGGCGCGGACGGCCTGCTGGTCGTGGTGGTCGACGGCGGCGGGGGCGGGGGTCTCGGAGGTCACGGTCCCCGAGTCTACCGAGGCGCGCTCCTCAGCCCTCGCGGACCGCGGGGTTCACGAGCGCCGGGATCTCCCCGCCGGTGGCCATGCCGATCGCGTTGCGCGCGGTGAGCTCGGCCATCGCGGCGCGGGTGCCCTCGGTCGCGGAGCCCAGGTGCGGCAGCAGCATCACGTTGGACAGCTCCGCGAGGCCCTCGGCCATCGCGGGCTCGTCCTCGTAGACGTCGAAGCCGGCGCCGCCCAGCCGGCCCTCGCGCAGGGCCGTGACGAGGGCGGCCTCGTCCACCACGGGGCCGCGGGCGGTGTTGACGATGACGGCGTCGTCCTTCATCCGGGCGATCACGTCCGCGTCCACGAGGTGGCGGGTGTCCTCGGTGAGCGGCACGTGGAGCGAGAGGTAGTCCGCCTGCTCCACCATCTCCTCCCACGTGACCTGACGGACGCGGCCGGCGAGGTCGCCGAGCTCCTCGTCCGAGACCTCGCGGTGGGCGGGCGGGCGCGGGGCGAAGACCACCTCCATGCCGAAGGCCAGCGCCCGCTCGGCCACGGCACGGCCGATCCGCCCGAACCCGGCCACGCCCAGGACGGCGCCCCGGACGTCCTTGCCCACCAACAGGTCCCAGGACCAGCCCTCGAACCGGCCCTCGCGCATCATCCGCTCGCCCTCCACGGCACGGCGGGCCACGCCGAGCAGCAGGAGCATCGCGATGTCCGCGGTGGCGTCCGTCAGCACGTCCGGGGTGTTGCCCACGGCGATGCCGGCCCGCGTGGCCGCCTCCACGTCCACGTTGTTGTAACCGACGGCGTAGTTCGCGATGCCCCGGATCCTCGCGCCGGCGAGCACCTCGGCGGTGAACTTCTGGTCCAGCGCGGAGACGACGACGTCGTAGTCGCCCGAGGCCACGAGGTCCGCGAGCGCGTCGCCGCCGCCGACGTCCTCGCCGCTCACCACCTCGCCGGCCCGGCGGAGCAGCTCCATGCCGTTCTCGGCGATGGGGGTCATCATCAGGAAGCGGGGCACGGTGCGGTCCTCTCGGTCGGGGGTGGATCGGTCCTCGGTGATCAACGTAACCCCCCTGGGCGGCATCGGATCGGAGGGGAGAGGAGTATGGTTGACCAAAATCAACCGTTGATGAGAGTCAACCACTGGCTCCGGTCGACGACCAGCGTGTGGCCGCCACCGCGCCCGCCCCTCCTGCACCCGAGGACACCATGCCGCCCCCCGCCCCCGCCGCGCCCGCCGCGGCCCTCTCACTCGACTGGGCCGAGGCCGACGCCGCCCGGCACCGCGCCGTGCTGCGGGCCCTGACCGGCCTGCTGCTCGGCATGTTCGTCTCGATGATCGCCAACACGGTGGTCTCCACCTCCATGCCGGTCATCATCAGCGACATCGGCGGCGATCAGAACGCCTACACCTGGGTCGTCACGGCGGCGCTGCTGGCCACCGCGATCTCGACGCCCGTCTGGGGCAAGCTCGCCGACCTCGTGGACCGCAAGGTCCTCTTCCAGCTCGCCCTCGTGATCTTCGTGAGCGCCTCCGCGGCGGCCGGCTTCACCGACGACCCGACGTTCCTCATCGCGTGCCGCGCCGTGCAGGGCCTCGGCGGCGGCGGCCTGGCCGCCCTCAGCCAGGTCATCATGGCGGACATCATCAGCCCCCGGGAGCGCGGCCGCTACATGGGCCTGTTCGGCGCCGTCATGGCCGTCGCCACCGTGGGCGGCCCGCTCGCCGGCGGCCTCATCACGGATGCGTGGGGATGGCGCTGGAACTTCTTCGTGGCCGTGCCCTTCGCGGTCGTCGCGCTGATCATGGTCCAGCGCACGCTCCACCTGCCGCCGCGCGAGCCGCGCAAGGTCTCGATCGACTACGTCGGCATCGTGCTGCTGGCGGCCGCCACCGCACTGCTGCTCATCTGGGTCACCAATGCGGGCCACCAGTTCGAGTGGGCCAGCGCCACCACCGCGTGGATGATGGGCGGCGCCGTGCTCGCCGCGGTGCTCTTCGTGGTGACCGAGCTCAGGGTGTCCGAGCCGCTCATCCCGCTCACGCTCTTCCAGGACCGCACGTTCACCCTGGCCACCATCGCGTCGATCGCCACGGGCCTCGCGATGTTCGGCGCGTCCGTCTACCTCGCCCAGTACATGCAGCTCGCACGCGGCGCCTCCCCGACGCAGGCCGGTCTCATGACCATCCCCATGATCGCGGGCCTGCTCCTCTCCTCCACCGTGGTGGGCGGCATCATCACCCGCACCGGGGTGTGGAAGCGATGGCTCATCCTCGGCGCGGTCCTGCTGATCGCCGGGTCCGCCCTGCTGGGCACGCTCCACTACGACACCCCGTTCTGGCTGGTGTCCGTCCACATGTTCCTGCTCGGCGCGGGCGTGGGCATGACCATGCAGAACCTCGTGCTCGTGGTCCAGAACACCACGGACCCCCGCCAGATGGGCGTCGCCAGCTCCGGCGTGACCTTCTTCCGCTCCCTCGGCGGCAGCATCGGCGTCGCGGTGATGGGCGCCGTGGTGGCGAACGTGGTGCCCCGACAGATCGAGGAGCGTCGCGCGGACATCGGGGCCGCCGTGCAGGGTCTCGGCCCCGTGGGCGCCGAGTGGGCTCGACGCCTCCAGGCAGGCGGCCTGCCGCGCGTCGCCGAGATGCCCGAGGCCCTGCGCGTGATCTTCGAGGACGTCTACGCCACCGGCATCTCCCAGGCGTTCCTCGTGGGCGTGCCGCTGGCCGTGGTCGCGCTCGTCGCCATCCTGTTCCTCCCCGACATCCCGCTGGGGCGCATGACCACGTCCGAGCGCATCGACGCCTCCCGCGCGGACCTCGCCACCCACGGCGCCGCGGACGCGATGCAGGAGGTGACCGCCGCGGGCTCCCCCGCACCCGCCCGGGAGCGGGACGTGCAGGTCCCGGCGCAGCCGGCTCCGGCGGCGGTCCCTGTGCGGACCTCCTCCGCGATCCGGATGCGTCCGATTCCCGGCCGCCCGACCTGGCTCCGGGTCGGCGCCTCCCTGAGCGCCGCCGTCCTCGCCGCCGGGGTGGTGCACGGTCTCGCCGCTGCGGGGCGGTCCCGCCGTGGCTGAGCCGACTCCGCACACCGAGCCCACGGACGAGCTGGCGGCGGCGGCCGGGGAGCTCGAGGACGCCTTCGGACGGCTGATGGTCCACCACCGCCGCACGGTGCAGCGCCAGGCCGAGGCCGTGAGCCCGGGTCTCCCGCCGGCCGCCATGAAGGCGTTCCTGACCGTCTGCCGCCAGGGGCGGACGACCCCCTCGGCCCTGGCGGACCACCTCCTGATGGACCGCGGCCAGGTCTCGCGCACGGTGGGCGAACTGGAGGGGCTGGGCCTGGTGAGCCGCTCCCCCGATCCCGAGGACCGGCGTCAGACCCTGGTCACGCCCACCGAGGAGGGCCTCGCCCGGCTCGACCGGGCGCGCGGCGGCGCCCCCGGAGAGGAACTGCGCCGCGCGCTCGCCGGCTGGGAGCCGGACGAGGTGCGCATGCTCGCCACCCTGCTGCACCGGTTCGTGGCGGGCTGGGGGGACGAGCCGCCGGTCACCAGATGAGGACGCGCTCCTCCGGCGCCAGCCACATGCCGTCCCCCTCCCGGGTGCCGTACGCCGCGTGGAAGGCGTCCAGGTTCCTGGCCACCTGGTTGCAGCGGAACTCGTTGGGCGAGTGCGGGTCCGAGGCGATCCGGGTGACCATGGCCTCCGGGCGCGTCAGCTGCCGCCACACGGCGGCCCACGCGGCGAAGAACTGGCGGTCCCCCGCCGCCTCGTCGTCGCCCGGCGTGCCCTGCTCCTCGCGCCAGATCTCCAGGGCGCGGTACGCGATGCCCAGCCCGCCGAGGTCGCCGATGTTCTCCCCGAGGGTGAACTCCCCGTTCACGCTGCGGTCCGGCGCCTCCGCGGGGGACAGCGCGGAGTACTGCGCCACCAGCCGGCCCGTGCGCTCCGCGAATGCCTGCCGGTCCTCGTCCGTCCACCAGTCGGCCAGCCGGCCCGAGCCGTCGTAGCGCGCCCCCTGGTCGTCGAACCCGTGGCCGATCTCATGGCCGATCACGGCGCCGATGCCGCCGAGGTTCGAGGCCATCGAGCGCTCCGGGTCGAAGAACGGCGGCTGGAGGATGGCCGCCGGGAAGACGATCGCGTTCTCCAGGGGCGAGTAGTAGGCGTTCACGGTCTGCGGCGTCATGTGCCACTCGTCCGGGTCCGGGCCCTGCTCGATCTTCGCCAGGTCCCGGTCCCACTCGAAGCGGGCGACGGCGCGCGCGTTCTCCACGAGCTCCCCGGGGGTCACCTCGAGGGCGGAGTAGTCCCGCCAGGCCTTCGGGTGGCCCACCATGGGCCGGAACATGGCGAGCTTCTCCAGCGCGCGCTGGCGCGTCTCCTCGCCCATCCAGTCCAGGGACTCGATGGAGCGCCGGTACGCCTCCAGCAGGAGGCTCACCAGCTCGTCCATGGCCTCCCGGTGCCCCTGCGGGAAGTGCCGCTCCACATAGAGCCGGCCCACGTCCTCGCCCACGCCGCCGTTGACCATGGCCACGCCGCGCTTCCACCGCGGGCGGACCTGCTCCGTCCCGGCCAGCCGCCGCCCGTAGAAGGAGAAGTTCTCCTGCACGAACGCGTCCGGCAGGAAGGAGGAGCGCGAGCGCACCACCTGCAGCGCCAGCCACGCCCGCCAGTCCGCCAGGTCCGCGGCGGACGGGCCGGCCAGCAGCGCCTGCACCCCCTCGAGGAACTCCGGCTGCCACACCACCACCTCGTCCGCGCGGGAGCCGCCGGCCCCGATGCCCTCGAGCCACGCGGGGGCCAGGGGGAACAGGGCGAGCAGCTGGTCGCGCGAGAGCAGGTTGTAGCGGGCCACGGCGTCGCGCGAGCGCACCACGTCCCAGTGCGCGGCGGCGATCCGCGTCTCGAGGGCCACCACCCGCTCGCCCAGGGCCACGGCCCCCGCCTTGTCCCCGCCGATCCCGGCCAGGGCGAGCACGGCCCCCACGTGCGCGGTGTACTGGGCCAGGATGTCCGCGTACGACTCCTCCCGGTAGTAGGACTCGTCCGGCAGGCCGAGGCCGCCCTGCAGCAGGTGCAGCAGCATGCGGGAGGGGTCGCCGGCGTCGTTCAGCGCGCCCCCGTTGACCAGGCCGGACACGCCCACGCGCTGGAGCTCGCCGCTCAGGCGCAGCAGCTCCTCGGGGGAGGCGACGGCGGCCACCGCGTCCAGCTCGGCGCGGATGGGCTCCAGGCCCCGGGCCTCCACCGTCTCCTCGTCCATGAAGGAGGCGTAGAGCGCCGCGATCCGCCGCCGGGCCGCTCCGCCCTCGTCCTCGACGCCGTCCGGCTGCGCGGGGGTGCGGCCGCCGTCCGTCTCCCGGACGGCGTCCTCGGCGATCCGGCGCACCGCGAGCTCCGCGGCGTCGCGCAGCTCGAGGAACGCCCCGAAGGCGCCCTGGTCCGCGGGGATCTCGTGGGTGTCCAGCCACTCCGCGTTGACGTGGCGGTAGAGGTCCTCGCGCGGCGAGGGGGTGGCGGTCTCGGTGGTGGCGGTCATGGGACGTCCTTCCGGTGGCGCCGCGCGCGCCCCGCGGGGCCGCACGCGACGGCGGTCACGTGGTCTCCGTGCGCACTCTAGCCCCGCCGGACGGACCGCGGCCCGGATGTCGGAGCGCCCCGCGGCACGGACGACGCCGGGCGCGCACCCGTGGGGTGCGCGCCCGGCGTCGGCGATCCTCCGGTGGACCGGGAGGATCAGGCGGCGGGCCCGATCAGGCGACCGCGGAGGCCAGGTTGGCCAGCGACTGCTCCATCTGCTCCTCGGAGATCAGGGGGAACAGGTTCTTCTTCAGCAGCTCCGGGTCCTCGACCTTGGACCAGTCGTAGGTGAGGGTGACCACGGTGGAGTCGGAGCCGTCCGACTCGAGGGTGTACAGCCACTCCCAGCCCTTGGGCTCGGTGCCGGCCGGCGCGGTCTGCCAGCCGACCATCTTGTTCTCGTCGTAGGCGTTGACGTGGTTGTCCGTCTGGTAGTCGCCGCCCATGTGCTCGGCGTGCATGTTCATGGTGAACACGTCGCCGACCTTCTGGATGCGCTGGCCCTTCTCGTCCGCGCGGACCATGTCTGAGCCGTCCAGCCGGGCATGGTTGGCCGGCAGGGTCAGGAAGTCGAAGACGTCCTTCGCCGAGGCGTCGATCGTGCGGGTCACGGACTGCTTCTTCTCGCCCTGGGGCGTCGTGTTCATCTCGCTCATGGGCGCACCGTACCCAGGCCGCGGGGTCCGGCGGCAAGGGCTCGCCCGCGCCGCGGGACGCGAGCGGGGACTCAGTCCGGGACGTCCCGGCCGCGGCGGTAGGCCGAGACCGAGGGGTCCCCGGCCAGGTGGAACCGCCACGGGAAGCGCACGGAGCCGCCCTCCCCCGACACCCCGACGCGCGGGCCGCGCACCACGGACGCGCGGGCGGCGTCGTGGTCCGCGGCGGGAGGGGCGAGGAGGAACCGGGCGGACACGCCCGGAGGGACCGGCACCGGCTCGGTCGGCGGCGTGGCCACGATCTCCACGGGCAGGTGGCCCATGTCCAGGGCGATGCCCAGGCCCTGGCCCAGGTTGCCCGGCCCGGAGAGCAGTCGCGCCCCGGTGTCCCGGCCCCGGCGGGCGACGGCGACCTCCCGGCCCGCGAGCACCTCGCCAGCGCGCAGCAGGACGCCGCCGGCCTGCCCCTGCGGGTGTCCCACGAGGTTCAGGCACCGGTGGATGCCGTAGTTCAGGTACACATAGGTGCGGCGCGCGGGACCGAACAGCGCGGAGTTGCGCTCGGTGCGGCCGCGGAAGGAGTGCGCCCCGGGGTCCTCGCCCGCGTTCCCGTAGGCCTCCGTCTCCGTCAGGCGCACCGTCACGGCGCCGTCCGCCGCGACCACGGTGAGACGGCAGCCCAGCAGGCCCTCGGCCAGCGCGGTGGACGGGCCGTCGAAGAGGGCGGAGAGCTCCTCGGGGCTCACGGGGCGCCCACGGCCGGCGGGAGCACCATGTTGTCGATCAGGCGGACCGGGGGGACGTGGGCGGCCACGAGGGCGAGCGCCTCCCGGCGCAGGGGCTGGCACAGCAGCTCGGGGCCGAGTTCCTCGAGCGTCGCCCGGTCCACCACCACGAGGTGGTCCAGGGTCACGCCCGGCTCGTCCTCCACCATCCGGCGGGCCTCCTGCACGTCCAGCATCTCACCGGCCTCTGCGGCGTCCCGCAGGCGCCGCAGAGCGCGGCTCAGCACGAGCGCGTGCCCGAGGCCCGCCGCGTCCAGGCGCGTGTTGCGGCTCGAGAGCGCCAGCCCCTCCGGGGAGCGGACGATCGGCACGGCGCGCACGTCCACGTCCACGTCCAGGTCGTGGGCCAGCCGCCGCAGGATCGCCAGCTGCTGGGCGTCCTTCTGCCCGAAGTAGGACCGCAGCGCCGGGACGGCCGGTCGCACGATGTTCCACAGCTTGGCCACCACGGTGACCACGCCGTCGAAGTGCCCGGGTCGGGACGCGCCCTCCAGGACCTCGCCCATGCGGCCGGCGGAGACGGTGACGATCGGGGCGTCCGGGTGGCCCGGGTACATCTCCTGCACCTCCGGGGCGAACACCACGTCCGCGCCGGCCGCGGCCAGCAGGTCCAGGTCCGCCTCCAGGGTGCGCGGGTAGTGCTCCAGGTCCGCGGGGTCGCCGAACTGCAGCGGGTTCACGAAGATGCTGACGGCCACCACGTCGTTCTCCTGGCGGGCCTGGCGCACCAGGGCGGCGTGGCCGCCGTGGAGTGCGCCCATGGTGGGCACCAGGCCCACGGTGACGGGGCCGTCGTCGTGCCCCTCCGCGGCGGCGGACAGCTCGCGCAGGGCCGCGCGCGTCTCCGCCACCGTGCGGGTGAGGCGGGGGCGGCGGGCGCCGGAGACCGGCGCGGGGAGCGCGTCCTCCAGGGTCAGGCCGGTGCCGGACGGGACGGGGCGGGGATCGGGGACGCGGTCGAGGGGAGTCACCGTCCGAGTCTAGGCAGGCGACCGCCGGCCCGGTCCCGGACATGACGACGCCGCCCGCCCTCCGGAGGGAGGACGGGCGGCGTCGGGCGGTGCGGGGATCAGGCGTTCTTCGCCGTGCCCTTGACCTGCTGGGCGGCGTCCTGGGACTCCGACTTCAGCTCCTGGGCCTTGTCCTGGCCCTCGGACTTGAGGTTCTGCGCGGACTCGGCGGCGGAGTCCTTGAGGGAGGCGGCGGCCTCGCGGGCCTCCGGCTCGACCTGCTCGCGGATCTCCTGGGCCACCTGGGTGGCCTGCTGCTTGGCCTTGTCCAGGAGCGGGGCGGCCTCGTCCTTGGCGCGGCGGGCCGCCTGCTGCTCCACGTCGGAGGACGGGATCAGCGAGCCGAGGAGCCAGCCGGCGCCGAGGGCGATCAGGCCCGCGGCGAGCGGGTTGCCGGCCGTGCGGCCGCGCAGCTGGGCCGGGGCCTGCTGGACGGCGTGCTGGGCGTCGTCGGCCCACTCGGACACGGCGTCGCCGGCCTGCTGGGCGTAGCCCCGGGCCTGGTCGGCGGCGTGCTTGGCCTTGTCCGCACCGGACGGGCCACGGTGGTGCTCGGGGGAGCCCATGATGTTCTCCTTGACGGAGATGAAGCCCTCACGGACGCGATCCGTCTGGCGGCTCACGGCCTTGGTGGGGCTGACCTTCTCCGCCAGGGCGTCGACGTCCTGGCCGAGCTGGTGGCGGGTGCGCTCGATCTCAGCGCGGATCTCGTCGGGGTTGTTGCTCTGGGTCATCGCGTCTCCTTCGCGGGGTTCAGGGTCCCGGGGATCTCCTGAACCGTCTCCTGGGTCTGCGGCAGACCCTTGATCTTCTCCATGTTCTTCTTGCCCTGCAGGGCCAGCACGGCGGCGACGACGCCCCACAGTACGGCCACGATCAGGGCGGCCCAGCCGAGGGGCATGAGCGCGCCGAGGGCGTACATGAGCGCCAGCGACAGGAACATCAGCAGGAAGAACCCGCCGACGGCGGCGCCGGCGAACATGCCCGCGCCCTTGCCCGCCTTCTTGGCGGAGTCCGTGGCCTCGGCCTTGGCCAGGGCGATCTCCTGGCTCATCAGCGTGGACAGGTTCTGGGAGAACGAGGCGAACATGTCGCCGATGGACTCGTTCTCCGCCCGGACCTCAGCCTGCGTGGGGGCGGGGGTGTGGGCCCCCGAGCCGGGGGTCACGACCCCGTCCACGGTGTGCCGCGGTGCGCCCGCGGTGGGCTCGTACGGCGTGCTCATGCGCGACCGCCCTGGCGGGTCTGGTCGAAGGGCTCGTCCACGGCGCGGCCCGTCACGGGGTCGATCGTGGGGACCGGCTCGGTGCCGTAGGGCAGGCCGCCGGCCTGGCCGGCCGGGCGCGGGGCGTCGTCGCCGGTGTGCGCCGGGATCTGCGAGTCGATGTGGTGCGGGGCCACGTCCGACTGCACACCCTGGGGCTCCAGCCCACGCCGCGGGGAGCGCTGGACGGCGGTGCGGCGCACGTCCGCAGCGGAGTCCTGGTCCGCGTCGCGCAGGCCGCGGGTCATGCGGCCGGCCACGAGGCCCACGCCGAGGGCGAGGGCGAGGAAGGTGCCGGGCTTGCGGGCCGCGAAGCCGCGCACGTCGTCCAGGAGATCCGCCGGGCTGGCGGTCTCGAGGCGCTGCGTGAGGGCCTCGGCGCGGTCGGCCACGGCCGAGACGGCCTGGCGGACGGCGTCGGACTGGGGCTGCTCGCCCGAGACCAGGCGGTGCAGGTCGTCCGTGTAGGAGCGGATCTGGCCGGCCACGCGCTCCTGCTGGGTCACGGCCTGCTCGCCGACCTGGTCCTGGACTGTGCCGGCGAGGGACTTGGCCTGCTGGACGGCCTCGTCCTTGAGCTGGCCGACCTCCTGCTGGGCGGTCTGGCCGAGGTCCTTGGCGTGGGCCTTGGCGTCCTGGGCCACCTGCTGGGCCTGGTTCTGGGCCTCGTCCTTGGCGGCCTGGGCCTTCTGCTTGGCCTGGGAGTCCTGGCCGTCCTGGTGCGGCGCGTGGGCGCCGTGGTTCTGGGCGTTGCCTGAGCGGTTCTTCGCCATGGTCTGCCTTTCGTGGTCGATGTCCCGGTCCCGCGGATGTCTACTGATGAGACCGGACTCGGTAGGGATCAAGGTAGAGGCCCGGCCCACGCAGGGGAAGGGCCGACCTGCGGTGTCTTCGATCCGCTCCCACAGGGTGGGACCCGCCGCCCCCCACGGGGCCCGGCGGTCGCGGGCCGGCGTCGGACCGGCCCGGACGGCGTCAGCGGGCGGCGGCGGTCCGACGGCGGACGGCGAGCAGGGCGCCGGCGCCCAGCGCGGCCGCGCCGGCCAGGCCCCATGCGGGGGCGTCGCCGGTCTCGACCTTCTCCGGGACCTCGTGCCCCTCGGTGGGTGCGGGGGCGTCGTCGTCCTCGCCGACAGCCTCGTCCTGGTCGGCGAGCCACGCGTCGCGCGCGGCGACGCCGACGTCCGGGAAGTCGGTGAAGAAGCCGTCCACGCCGACGTCGAGGTGGGCCGTGATGAAGCCGGCCAGGTCGCCGTGGGCGTGCTCGTCCGCCGACGAGCGGAAGTCCACCGGGAGAGAGCCGTTCTCGGCGCGGAAGGTGTAGGGGACCACCTCGAGGCCCGCCGCGTGGGCCGTCTCCACCAGGCCGGTCTCCTCGCCCAGCGTGCCGTCCTCCTGGAGGCCGATCACCAGGCGGGCCTCCGGGCCGTACACGTCCACGCCCTCGGCGGCGGTCGCGGCGACGCCGGCGGGGGTCATGTCGTACGCGTAGTCGTGGACCTCGTCCCCGGCGGCGACGGCGTCGTACCCCGCGCCCTCGTACCAGAGCAGGAACGCGGTGTCCGCCTCGAGGCCGAGGCGCCGGTTCAGGTCGGAGAGGCTGCCCAGCTCGAAGGACTGCACGGTGGCGCGGCCGTCGGGACGGTTCAGTCCGTGCGCGGTGAGGGCCTCGACGACGCCCTCCTCCTGGGACAGGCCGATGCCGTCGAAGTAGGTGGGGTGCTTGATCTCGGCGAGGGTGAAGTCCTCGGTGAACCAGCCGGTCTGCTCGACGCCGTCCGCGACCTCGGTGGTCCTGCGGTCCGCGAACTCGGGACGCTCGGCCACGTCGGTGGCGCCGTCGATCAGGTTCTCGTGGCGGTCGACCAGCACGCCGTCCTTGGTGGAGACCAGGTCCGGCTCGATCACGTCGGGACGCTCCGCCTGCTCGATCGCGGCGGGGGCGGGCTCAGCCCTGGGGCGCGCTGAGCCCCAGGACGGCCGGGAGCCCGGGCGCGTCCTCCCCGAGGACGTGCTCGGCGAGGAAGCCGAGGACCACCTCGTACCAGAGGCGCGCATGCTGCGGAGCGAGGATCCAGTGGTTCTCGTGCGGGTAGTAGAGGAACCGGTGCACGGTGGAGCCGTCCTCCGCGGCCGGCAGGCCGGACTTCGCGAGCAGCTCGGTCCACAGGCGCAGGCCCTCGCCGATCGGCACGCGGTAGTCCTTGTCCCCGTGGATCACGAGCATGGGGGTGACGATGTCCTCCACGAACCGGTGCGGCGAGTTCGCGAGCATCATCTCCTCGCTCATCTCCCGGCCCCAGTAGAAGGCGGCGTCCGTGGTCGGGCCGAAGCCGTCCAGCGCCCACAGGGAGGCGTGCGTGACGATCGCCCGGAACCGGTCCGTGTGGCCGGCCACCCAGTTGGCCATGTAGCCGCCGAAGGACCCGCCCATGGCGGCCGTGCGGGAGGAGTCGACGTCGTCGCGGGCCTCGGCCGCGTCCGTGAGGGCCAGGATGTCCGTGTACGGCTCCGCTCCCCAGCGGCCCCAGCCGCGCTGGATGACGTCCCGGCCGTAGCCGGTGGACAGCGCCGGGTCCGGCAGGACGACGGCGTAGCCGCGCGCGGCCATGATCCACGGGCACCAGCGCCACGACCACGCGTTCCACGAGCCCAGCGGCCCGCCGTGGATCCACAGCAGCAGCGGGTGGCCGGCGTCGGGCGCCTCGCCCTCGGGGAGCACCAGCCAGCCGGCGACGCGCGTGCCGTCCTCGGCGCGGGTCTCGATGCGCTCGAGCACACCCGGGATCCGAGGGCGCTCGGCCGGATTCGGCAGGGGCTCGGCGCGGCCGGTGGCCAGGTCGATCCGCGCGACCTCCGGCGGGAACAGCCAGGAGGAGCGCACGCCGTACAGCGTGGTCCCGTCCGGGGACACCACGACGTCGGCCCACGCCTCCGCCTCCGCCGTCACCCGGGTGACCTCACCGGTGTCCGCGTCGATCCGGAAGACCGGGGCGGCGCCGTCCTCGTCCGCGAGCGCGATCACCGCGGAGTCGTCCGGCAGCCACGCCACGGCGTGGCCCCAGCGGTCCCAGTCGTGGGCCAGCGGGGTCAGCTCGCCCGTGGCGGTGTCCATCAAGTGCAGGCGCGGGTCCGGGGCGTCCGTGGGCGTGGTGTGCGGGGAGCGGACGACGACGGCGCGGGTGCCGTCGTGGCTGATGGGCCCGACGCCGAGGTCCACGCCGGGCTCCTCCGCGAGGACGGTCTGCTCCCCGGTGGCCAGGTCCACGCGGGCGATCCACTCGCGCAGGTCGCCCCGCGCGGTGGCGCGGGAGGCGCCGACGAGCGCGAAGGAGCCGTCCGGGGCCACCTGCACGTCCACCCCGAACGCGTGGGAGCGCTCGAAGCCCGTGAGGTGGCGCAGGTGCTGCTCGGGGTCGCCCGGCAGCGCACCGGCGCGGGTCGGGGTGGCGGAGGAGACGGCCTCCGCGGCGGGGGCGCCGTCGTCGTCCTGGCCGTTCTCCGCGGCGGCGTCCGGGTCCGGGCCGTCTGCGAGGACGAAGAGCTCGGGGGCGGCGGGGCCGAGGTCGTGGTCCCAGTAGCGCACGGGGTAGCCGGAGTGCAGGATGGCGTCCACGCCGGCGTCCGTGCGGGTCTTCGCCAGGGCCGCGTGCTCGGCCTCCGTGCGGGCCCCGCGCAGGCGGGGCGCACCGAGGACCACGGCGTCCGCGGCCGCGGCGCAGTGGATCGAGCTGATCCCGAACGGACGGGACAGGACCGCGCGGGCCTCGCCGCGCTCGGGCAGCGCCCAGAGGGTGGAGGTCTTCTCCTCCCCGCCGGGCGCGGGGCGCATGGAGGTGAAGTACAGGGTGCCGTCCGCGGCGAACGCGGCGCCGGCCTCCCCCTCGAGGCCGCGCGTGAGGCGCCGGGCCGGGCGCTCGCCCGCGGGGTCCACCTCCCACAGGGCGGTGACGTGGCCGGTGGCGTCGTCCTTGAGGGTGGCCACGGTGGTGACCAGGCGCGCGCCGTCCGGGCTGAGGGTGAGGCCGGAGACGCGCGGCAGGGCGGTGAAGTCCGCGAGGTCGGAGAAGGGGTGGTCCGAGGGGGTGCCGTCAGTGGAGGTGCCGTCGGGGAGGGTCATGGGGATCGTTCCTACCCTGCGGTGTGACGTGGGTCAATGGCCCGGCCCGCTGAGGTGCAGCATGCACCGTCGTCCCACCGGCGGCCCAGGAAGGTCCGTGGGACGCACCCGGGCAGCCACCACCGTCTGGGCACTACCGATGCCTGCTGGGCCGACGAAGGTCCCAGACCGGGAACGCGCCGCACCGCTCGCCCCTTGGCCGGATCCTTCAGAAGCCGGGGCGGACACGCATGTCCCGCTGGGGGTGTCCGCCTACTTGAGCGCGGCGTCCATCTCGTCGTAGAGCGCATCAAGATCCCGCTCGATCGACGCCCAGTGCGCCTTCTTCTTGTCCTTCGAGACGTCGAGCTGCAGCCGCTCGGCGAGAGCCTGACCTCGGCGATGCCACTCCTTGGCCTGCACGGCTTCCTCGGGGAGAAGATCGGTCCGTCCCACACGTTTGGCCGCCGTGTCGGTGACGGACGTGATGCGACGGTTCAGGCCTGCGCGCCGCCCGACAGCGGGGAGTGTGACGTCGCCGTCCATGGAGCGCTGAAGGAGGTCTCCAGCCTTCGCGATCACCACCGGAGCCGCAGCAGCAGCGGCCTTCTTCGCATGGGGGGCCAACTTCACTGCGACCTGGACCGCCGGATGGGCATCCTTGGTAACCGCGGTCTTCTTAGGGCTGGAGCTCATGAGCGTGGTTATACCGGAGGGTAAGAACTGTGAGCAATAGCACTCAGCCCTCGGCGGATCCCGTTCCGAAGCCGTCGGCGGCGCGCTGCGCCCGGACCTCCTGCAGCTGGTCGCCGAGGGCGTCCACGTACCCCGGCATCCAGCCGGCCTCGTCCGCGTTCCAGCGCGCGCCGACCTCCGAGAGCGGGAAGACCACCGCGTCGGAGAGGGGATCGCGCAGGCCGAGGTCCGTGCCGTCGTCGTCCGTCACGCTGACCCACGCCAGGCCGTGGCGCGCGCCGAGGTGCTCCCCCAGGAGCACCGCGGCCACCTCCAGCAGCACCCCGAGCTCGTCGGGGTCCACATCCTCGGACCGCGAGCGCGCGATCAGCCGTCCGTGCCAGCCGTCCACCTGGTCCAGGTCCAGGTGGTCCACGCCCTCCTGCGCCGCATAGGCGCGGCGGACGTCCACCCACTGCTGCTCGGGCTCGGTCAGGGGGCTGATCTGCTGCTGGCTCATGCCTCCGATTCCATCACGGGCGCCTGACACACTGGGTGCATGCGCATCATGACCGTCTGCCTCGGGAACATCTGCCGCTCGCCCGCCGCCGAGGCGGTGCTCCGCCGGAAGCTGGCCGAGGCCGGGCTCGACGACGTCGAGGTCACCTCCGCGGGCACCGCGGACTACCACGTGGGCGAGCGGCCCCACGAGCTCACCCGCGCCGTGGGCACGGACCTGGGCTACGAGTTCACCACCGTGGGCGCGCAGTTCCGCCCCGAGGACCTGGACGAGCAGGACCTGATCCTCGTGATGGACGAGTCCAACCTCGCCGACGTGCGCGCCCTCGTGGCGGACCCCGAGGTCGACGCGAAGGTGCGGATGTTCGGGGAGTTCGCCTCGGACGTCGAGAGCGCCGGCGTGCGCGAGGTCCCGGACCCATGGGGGAACCCGCGGCCGGTGTTCGAGGAGATGTACCGGCAGATCGAGGACGCGGCCGACGGCGTCGTCGCCGCGGTCCGCGACGGGCGCGTCTGAGTCGGACCGGGCGGAGAGCTGCTGTGGCGGACACGGGGGCCACGGGGCGGCGCGTGCGCGACGACGGCACGCCCGTCTTCACGAAGACCGGCGGCGCGTTCCCGGGGATGGCGCGCTTCGAGGCCGCGGGTCTGCGGGCGCTGGCCGCGGCGGGCGCGCGGGTGCCGGACGTGCTCGCGGTCGAGGAGGGGCGTGACGCCCGGACCCAGCGCCTCGAGATCGCCTGGATCGAGGGCGGTGGGCGGAGGACACCGCGCACGGAGGAGGCCTTCGGGCGGGAGCTGGCCGCGCTGCACGCCGGGTCGCGCCGGGCTCCCGGGGAGACGGACCTGTTCGGCGCCCACGACGGGGACCCGGAGGGCTTCCTCGGCGCCGCGCGGATCGACCTCACCCCCTGCGCGAGCTGGGCGGAGTCCTGGGTCGTGCGGCGGATCGTGCCGCTGGCGGCGCAGACCGTCGACGGCGGCACGGCGCCGCCCCGCGTGCGGGACCTCGCCGAGCGGCTCGCGGAGCTGATCGACGGGTTCGGGCCGGACTCCCCGGCCACGCACCCGGGCGCGGCGGTGCTGGGACCGGCCGAGTCGTCGTCGTTGGTGCACGGGGACCTGTGGGCGGGCAACCGGATGCTCGACGCCGAGGGGCGCAGCTGGCTGATCGACCCGAGCGCGCAGCGGGCTCATCGCGAGGTGGACCTGGCGATGATGCGGCTGTTCGGCGGGTTCGGGCCGGGGGCGTTCGCGGCATACGACGAGGCGTTCCCCCTGGCCGACGGCTGGGAGGACCGGGTGCCGGTGTACCAGGCGGTGCCACTGCTGGTGCACGCCGTGCTCTTCGGCGGCGGCTACGGGCGCGAGGCCGAGGCGGCGCTGGAGCACGCTGTGCGGCTGGCGGGCTGAGGACGTCACCGACGACGGCCCGCCCCCGGGAATCCACTGCGGTTCTGACCCTTCTCAAGGCATGGAGATCGTCCACAAGGGTCAGAACTGCAGTGGATTCGGGCGGGGTGGGGTGGAGGTCAGTCCTCGGTGAGCACGTCCCGGATGCGGGCCGCCGCGTCCGGCTTCAGCGCGCCGCGGCGCTCGGCCCGGTCCGCGGTGGCCCGGGCGAGGACCTCCCACACGTCCAGGACGTCGCGTGGCATGCCGCCGGCCACGAGCTCGCGCAGCGTCTCCCGGTGTCCGTGCACGGTCTCCACGTCCCCGCGGGCCACGGGACCGGTGAGGGCGCCGTCGCCGTCGGTGAGCGCGTTCTCGAGCGAGGCCTGCATCAGCGGCCGCAGCACACGGTCCGTGTCCGGCACCCCGATCTCCGCCAGCAGCTGCCGCGCCTGCGCAGTGACCGTCACCAGGTGGTTCGAGCCGTGCGAGAGGGCCGCGTGGTAGGTGGCGCGGTCCGCCTCCTTGATGACCACGGGGTCCCCGCCCATCTCCACGACGAGCGCCTGCGCCACCGGCAGCACCACCGGGTCCGCGGTCACGCCGAACACGCAGTCCTGCAGCCGGGCGAGGTCCAGGCTCAGCCCCGTGAACGTCATGGCCGGGTGGATCGCCAGGGGGATCGCCCCGTGCGCGCGCACCGGGTCCATCGCCCGCACGCCGTGCCGCCCGGAGGTGTGCACCAGCAGGTGCCCGGTCTGGACGTGGCCGGCCGCGGCGAGCCCCGCCACGAGCTCGGGCAGGACGTCGTCCGGGACGGCGAACAGCACCATCTCGGACCGGCGCAGGATCTCCGGGATCTCCAGCACCGGCACCTCCGGCAGCAGCGCCTCGGCGCGCGTGCGGGAGGCCTCCGAGACGGCGTGCACGCCCGTCACCGTGTGCCCCGCGTTCCGCAGGGCCGCGCCCAGGACCGCGCCCACGCGGCCCGCGCCGATGACGCCGACGCCCAGCCGCCCCGGCCGGCTCGCCGGGTCCTGGCCGGCCAGCTCCGGACTCATGTCCCTGCGGCTCACGCCCGTTCCTCTCGTCCGTCCGCCACGCGTCCCGGTGCCTCGCCCGACCCCTCCGCGCCCACCACGACGCCGGCCGCGGCCATCTCCCGGCGCCCCACCTCGGTCTGGGCGACCTCGGCGGTGCGCCGCTCGAAGCGCTCCAGCTCCTCCGGCAGCATCCACCGGTTGCGATCGGCCAGACGGCGGGACACCGCCGCGTGCCGCGACTCCACCTCGAACAGCTCCTCCAGCACGCCGCGGTCCAGGTCGTCGATCCTCGCCATGCCGCCGGCCACGTTCACCGTCAGGGAGGCGACGTCCAGGCGCCGCTGCACCGGCCCCTGGGTGAGCCGCACGTCCTGCACCCGCTCGTGCTGCAGGGCCTGGAAGGAGCGGCGCAGCCGCCCACGGCGTACCACCAGAAGCGTCCGGGTGAGGGTGAAGCCGTGCCGGCGCCACGTGAGCAGGTTGAACCACCAGCGCGCCCGGCGGGGGATGTGGGTGAACCCGTGCGTCCCGCCGGAGCCGGTCATGGCCGCGTGCATGAGGCCCGCCGGGGTGAGGCCGGGGCCGTCCGGACCGTCCGCGGCCCGCGGGTCGCCGTCGATGCCGGCGTCCGGGGCCACCACCTCGAGCACGCGGAGCACGTCCTCCCACGGCCCGACGGGCAGGGCGACGTCCCGGTCCTTCACGGCCCCCTCGAGGCCGTACCCGGCCACGGACACCTTGACCTTGTGCCAGCCGAAGGGCCGCCACGCCAGCGGCTGGATCACGTGGATCCCCTGGACGCGCCCCGGCGGGATGGTCTGGGACGTGGTCTCGGTCAGGCCATAGCGCAGGCGCAGCCCGTCCTCGGAGGTGCGCACCGTGAAGCCCCACCCCTTGTTCAGCCCGGACCACACCGCACCGGCCAGGGAGAACGCCGCCGGCAGCCCGGAGGCCAGCAGCAGCCCGAGACCGCCGGCCTGCCCCGCCTCGGTCGCCTCCCCGGGCAGGACCTCGGAGATCCCCATGACCACGGCGATCAGCACCGCGAACACCGCCACGGTGCCCAGGACCACGTCTGAGAGCAGCACCGCCCCCACCAGTCGGCCGGGGGGCACCCGCAGCATCACGGTGCCCTCGTCCTGGGGGTCGGCCAGCAGCCCGCGGACGCGGACCCGAGCCGGGTGGGCGGGGGCGGGAGGGAACGGGGCCTCGCCCGACGCCGGCGCCTGTCCGCTCGGGGGCGCGGCACCGTCGGCCCCCACCACGCGCTCGGGCGCGCGGGCGGGCCCCACGAGCGCCCCGGAGGCGCGGTCGAGGATCTCGCGGCGGACCTCGGCCGCGTGCGCCTTGCGGAGGTAGGCCAGCTCGAGCGCGGAGTCGCCGCCGCCGTCGGCGGCCTCGACCTTCACGGCGGCCAGCCCGAGCACGCGGGCCAGCAGGGGGTACTGCAGGTCCACGGCCTGCAGGCGGTCGTACTTCATCTGCCGCCGGGAGCGGAACAGCCAGCCCTGCTTGAGCTCGATCTCCTCCTCGCCCACCCGGAACCGGGTGAACCACCAGGAGAAGAAGAAGGCCAGGCACAGCAGCAGCAGCGCCCCGAGGAGGATCCCGCCGCCGATCAGCAACGCACGCACCTCGAGCGGCTCCCCGGCGGCGTCGCCGCCCCCCAGCAGGGAGCCGATCAGTCGCTCTCCCGTGTCCCGCAGCGCCACGAACAGGAACACGGCCACCAGGCTCCACCCCTTGATCCAGGGCGAGGCGGGATGCACGCGGACCCAGCCGGCGTCGTCGGCGCCCGGGGTGAGGGCGGCGGGCACGGTGTCGGCGTCGTGGGCGACGGCGGGGGCGTCGGTGCGGGGAGCCTGCGGATCCGGGGCGGCGGCGCTCACAGGCCCGCCAGCCGGGCCTGGCCGCGGGCCATGAGGACCTCGCGGAGGCGGTCGCAGGTCTCCCGGGTCAGGCCCTCCATCTCGAGGTCGTCGCCGCCGGCGGTCTTGAGGGTGAGGGTCTGCAGGCCCTGGCTGCGCAGCAGCGGCCCGTCCTCCACGTCCACGTACTGCAGCCGGCCGTACGGGACGGCCTTCACGGAGCGGACCAGGATGCCCTCGCGCCACAGGACGTCGTCCTCGCGCTCGGCGAAGCCGAGGGCACGCACGCGGCGCGGCACCAGCACGACGTCCACGAGCAGCCACACGAGGGCGATCGCGGGCAGCCCCCACGCGACCCAGGCCCACAGCTCGGACCACACGCCGGTCAGCTTCAGCACGAGCGGCACGGACAGCACCGCCAGCCAGATCAGCCCGCCGATCACGGCACCGATCAGCTTCACGCGCGTCAGCTTCGGGGACACGGGGGTGAACTCCACCCCGCGCAGGTCAATCCCGGGCACGGGCATACCCTCCTTCGGCCTCGGGGCGGCGGCCGTTCCGTCCACCCGCGGTCCTCCCATCCTGGCCCGGACCGGCGTCCTCGCCATCCTCCCCAGGGGGGATCCTGCACCACCGCTCGACGACGACGCCCACCACCAGCAGCGCCGCACCCCCGAGGACGAGCAGTCCCGCGTCCAGCACCGCGGGGGCTTCGAGACCCGCCCGGCCGGCGACCTCGAGGCCCGCGCCCACGTGCCAGCCGGCCAGCGCCGCGCCCGTCAGGCCGGAGGCCTGGCCGAGCACGAGGGTCCGGGCCGCGGCGATGGGGTCCATCCGACCGGCCAGCGGGCGCTCCCGGTCCCGGCGGACGCGCAGGCCCAGCACGAGGCAGAGCACGCCCACGGCCGCCACCGTCACCAGCCCCGCGAGGTCCATGACCGGCGCCGGCAGCCCCAGCGCGGGCGAGGCCAGGGCGCACAGCCACCCGAGCACGGCGGCCGCCGCGGCCAGCAGCGGCGTCCGCCAGGAGAGCAGCGTGATCATGTCCGGTCCGTCCAGGGCCGGGCGCTCGCGACGCCGCCCTCGAGGCCGTCGACAGGCACGCCGACCTCGGGCGCGCCGTCGTCGGACCCCCCGGCGGGCGCGGACGTCCCGGGCGCGGGGGGCGGGGGGAGGACCCGGTCGGCGTCGTGCAGGCGGGCCCGGCGCGGTGGCTCGCGTCGCACCCCGTCCGCGTGCGCGGCGCGCGCGGCGAGCTCCGCGACGGGCTCGCCGGCCAGGTGCGCGTCCGCGTCCAGCCACAGCCACGGCAGCAGCACGAACGCCCGCTCGGCGGCCCGGGGGTGGGGCAGCGTGAGGTCGGGGTGGTCGCTGACCAGATCCCCGTGGACGATCAGGTCCACGTCCAGCGTGCGCGCGCCCCAGCGGACGGTCCGACGCCGGTGGCGGTCCTGCTCCAGCCGGTGCGCCACGCCCAGCAGCTCCCACGGGGACAGGACCGTGCGGATCCGCACCACCTGGTTCAGGTAGTCCGGCTGCCCGGTCGGACCGCCCACCGGCGCGGTGAGGGCCCGCGGCGAGGCGCGGACCTCCTCGATCCCCGGGGTCACGGTCAGCACGGCGACGGCGTGGTCCAGCGTCTCGGACCGGTCCCCCAGGTTCGCCCCGAGGGCGAGCACGGCGGTGACGGGGGCCTCCGGGCGGGCGGCGAGCTCTGGCGTCGGCGCGGGGCCCTCGGCGGGGTGGGCGTGGGGGGCGGGATCGTGGTCCGGGGTGCTCATGCGTCCTCCCTCCGGCGGACCACCGTGACGGACACGTCCGCGAAGTCGTGCGGGATGGGCGCCTGCGGCTTGTGCACCGTGACCTCGACGGCGGAGGCGAGCGCCTGCTCGGCGAGGACGGCCTCGGCGATCCGCACCGCGAGCGTCTCGATGAGGTCGAACGGCTCCCCCGTGACCAGTCGCACCACGGTGTCGGCCACCTCGGCGTAGTTCGCCGTGCGGGCGAGGTCGTCCGTGGCGGCCGCCGGGCCGGCGTCGAGGGTGAGGACCACGTCCGTGGCGAACGGCTGACCGTCCCGCTTCTCGTGCTCGAACACGCCGTGGCGGCCCACGGCGGTGAGCCCCGTCAACCGGATGAGATCCCCGCTCATGCGTCCCCTCCCCCGGTCGCGCCCGCGGCCGGACCGCGCCAGGCGGCCCCGGCGCGGACGGCGTCGGCGCTGGAGCGGACGTCGTGCACGCGCACGCCCCACACCCCGTGCGCGGCGGAGAGGGCCGAGATCGCCGCGGTGGCGTGGTCCCGCTCGGCCGGGGCGGGGGCCTCGCCGTCCGGACCGGCCAGCAGCGCGCCGAGGAACCGCTTGCGGGAGGCCGCGACCAGCACGGGGAAGCCCAGGGCCTGGATCCGGTCCAGCCCGCGCAGCAGCTCCCAGTTCTGCTCGCCGGCCTTGGCGAAGCCCAGCCCCGGGTCGAGGATGATCTGCTCCGGCCGCACCCCGGCCGCCAGGAACCGGTCCACCACCTGCTGCAGCTCCCGCACCACGTCCGTGACGGTGTCCTGGTAGTCGGTCAGCGCGTCCATGGTCTGCGGGTTGCCGCGGTTGTGCATCACGATGCACGGCGCGCCCGTCTCAGCGAGCAGCGCGGGCATGTCCGGCTCGTGGACCAGCCCGGAGACGTCGTTGACGATCACCGGGCCCACCGCGAGCGCCGCGCGGGCCGTGGCCGTGTGCATGGTGTCCACGGAGACCACGGCGCCCTCGGCCAGCAGCGCCTCGACCACCGGCAGGATGCGGCCCTGCTCCTCCTCGGGGGACACGGCGCGGGCGCCCGGGCGCGTGGACTCGCCGCCGACGTCGATCACCTCCGCGCCCTCGGCCAGCATCCGGCGGCCGTGGGCGATCGCCGCCTCCACCGTGGCGTGCGCGCCCCCGTCCGAGAACGAGTCCGGCGTGACGTTCAGGATGCCTATGACCAGGGTGCGGTCAGGGGTCTGGTCCAGGGGCTGCGGCAGCACGGGCGGTCCTCCTCGGAACGGTGGTCAGGAGTGCATGATGAGGCTCATGGCCTCGGCGCGCGTCGAGGGATCCCGCAGCTGGCCGCGCACGGCGGAGGTGACGGTCTTGGCACCGGGCTTGCGGACGCCCCGCATGGCCATGCACATGTGCTCGGCCTGGACGACGACGATCGCGCCCTTCGCGGCCAGGTGCTCCATGAGCGCCTCCACCACCTGCGTGGTCAGCCGCTCCTGCACCTGCGGCCGCCGGGCGTACAGCTCCACCAGGCGGGCGAGCTTGGACAGGCCCGTGACCCGGCCCTCGGTGGAGGGGATGTAGCCGATGTGCGCCTGCCCGTGGAACGGGACCAGGTGGTGCTCGCACATCGAGTAGAAGGGGATGTCCTTCACCAGCACGAGCTCCTCGTGTGCGATGTCGAACGTGGTCCCGAGGACCTGGGCCGGCTCCTGGTGCAGGCCGGCGAAGAACTCGGCGTAGGCCTTGGCCACCCGCTGCGGGGTGTCCCGCAGGCCCTCGCGGTCCGGGTCCTCCCCGATCGCCGCGAGCATCTCCCGCACCGCGGCCTCGATGCGCGGCCGGTCCACCGTGTCCGTCACCGGGTCGAAGGTGCCGGGCACGCCCCGGGGCTGCGGGGCGTCGTCGTCCTGGAGGTGCTCCGTCATGCCGTGCCCCCGCCCCCGCGATAGTCCGGGCCCGGCGTCGGGCTGTGCTGCCCGGGGAGCTCCCCGGGGCCGCCCGCGGTGCCGCCCGCGCCGCCGATCGAGACGGGCGGGGCGCCCTCGGGCGCGTCCGGCACGGTGGTGGAGCCGACGCCCACCGACTCCGGCTCCTCGCCCTCAAGGCGGCTCGCACGCTCCTTCGGGGAGAGCACCGGCGGGACGTCGTGGGGGCGGCGGTCGTCCGCGGCGAGCCACAGGGGCCGCTCGGGGCGCTTGCGCACGTCCTGGAAGATCTCCGCGATCTGCTCCTGCGTCAGCGTCTCCTTCTCGAGGAGCTCGTAGGCCAGCCGGTCCAGGATGTCCCGGTTCTCGGTCAGCACCCAGTGGGCGTCCGCGTGCGCGGCGTCCAGCAGGTCCCGGACCTCGGCGTCCACGAGGTACGCCAGCTCCTCGGAGTACTCCCGGGCGGCGCCGCCGCCCCCGCCGCCGAGGAACGGCTCGGTGTTGCCGCCGCCGAGCTTGACCGCGCCCACCTTGGCGCTCATGCCGTACTCGGTGACCATCTTGCGGGCCGTCTCCGTGGCCTTCTGGATGTCGTTCGCCGCTCCGGTGGAGGGGTCCTGGAACACGACCTCCTCGGCCACGCGCCCGCCCATCGCGTAGGCCAGCTGGTCCAGCAGCTCGTTGCGGGTGACCGAGTACTTGTCGTTCTCGGGGACCACCATCGTGTAGCCCAGCGCGCGGCCGCGCGGGAGGATCGTGATCTTGGTGACCGGCGCCGAATGGCGCAGGCCCGCGGCGACGAGCGCGTGCCCGCCCTCGTGGTACGCGGTGACCTTGCGCTCGTGCTCGTTCATCAGGCGGGTGCGCTTCTGCGGGCCCGCCATGACGCGGTCGATCGCCTCGTCCAGCGCGGCGTTGTCGATCACGTTGTTGTGCGAGCGGGCCGTGAGCAGCGCGGCCTCGTTGATCACGTTGGCCAGGTCCGCGCCCGTGTAGCCGGGGGTGCGCTTGGCCAGGGAGCGCAGGTCGACGTCGAGCGCGATCGGCTTGCCCTGCGCGTGCACCTCGAGGATCTTGGCGCGGCCGTCCAGGTCCGGGGCCTCCACGGGGATCTGCCGGTCGAAGCGGCCGGGGCGCAGCAAGGCCGGGTCGAGGACGTCCGGGCGGTTGGTCGCGGCGATCATGATGACGTTGGTGGAGGCGTCGAAGCCGTCCATCTCCACGAGCATCTGGTTCAGGGTCTGCTCGCGCTCGTCGTTGCCGCCGCCGATGCCCGCGCCGCGGGAGCGGCCGACGGCGTCGATCTCGTCCACGAACACGATGGCCGGCGCGTTGTTCTTGGCCTGCTCGAAGAGGTCGCGCACGCGCGAGGCGCCGACGCCCACGAACATCTCCACGAAGTCCGAGCCGGAGATCGAGTAGAAGGGCACGCCCGCCTCGCCGGCCACCGCCTTGGCGAGCAGGGTCTTGCCTGTGCCGGGCGGGCCGTACAGCAGGACGCCCTTGGGGATCTTCGCGCCCACCGCGTGGAAGCGGTCCGGCTGGGTGAGGAAGTCCTTGATCTCGTGGAGCTCCTCCACGGCCTCGTCCGCCCCCGCGACGTCCTTGAACAGCACGTCCGGGTTGTCCTTCTGGATGAGCTTGGCCCGCGACTTGCCGAACTGCATGACCTTGCCGCCGCCGCCCTGCATGCGGGACATCAGGAACCAGAACAGCAGGGCGATCAGGAGGAACGGGATCATGAAGCCCAGCAGGGACAGGAACCAGTTGCTCCGCACGGGCTCGTCCTGGTAGCCGTCCAGCGCGGACTCGTCCACGGCGCGCACCACGTCCTGGGCGCGGGCCGCGGAGTACTGGAAGTACACGTCCTTGCCGAGGTCCCGGCCGTCCTGGGAGTAGGGCTCGCGCAGGGTCAGGTCCACGCGCTGGTCGCCGTCGACGACGCGCGCCTGGGCCGCCTTGCCGTCCTCCAGCAGGGACATGCCCACGTTGGTGTCCACCATGCCGCGACCGCCCTGGGCGGTGGCCAGGGGGATCACGAAGCCCAGCACCAGGAGCCCGAGCAGGATCCAGATGTAGGGCTTGTTGAAGATCTTCTTCACGTGCGTGTGTCTCCTGGTCTGCCGCGAGAGGGGACGGGCTCCCCGGGACGGTCGGGGGTCCTCGGCCCCGCCGCGGACGGTCGTGGGCGCACCCCTCCCGAGGGTCACTGCCCCACGGTACCGGCCCGGGCCGGGAGCGCCCCGGGTGTTCGCGCCAGGTGGACAGTGGGAGTGGGCGGGGCTCGGCGCGATGTCGAAGGCGGCCGTCCGCCCCGGGACGACGGCGGCCGACCTCTGCCCCCTGCGCCCCCCTCTCATCGGCCCCTCGCACCCACCCGCCTCGAGTGTCGGTCCCGGACCGCTTTCCAGCCCGCTCGCCACCCCGGAAGCGGACCTGCATCGACACTCGACAGCGTGCTGTGGACGGCCGGCACCGCCGCGCCCGTAACGCGCGAGGGTGGTGTCATGCCCCGAGCGCCCCGCCCCCTGCCCGCCGCCCTCCCTCCGGGGCCCTTCACGGTGGAGCAGGCCCGGGCCGTCGGCGTCGATGCGGCCCGACTTCGGCGGGCGGATCTGGAACGGGTCCGCCCCGGCGTGCACCGCCGTCGTCCGGACGAGCCTGCCGAGGCGCCGGCCCGTCCACCGGCACCATCCCCGGGCCCCGGGATGCATCCCCTGGATCGGCTCGCAGCCGAGGAGGCGCTTCGCCTGGCCGCGCTCGCCCTGCGATTCGAGGACGCGACGGCATCCGGCCTCACCGCAGCGCGAGCTGCGGGCCTGTGGCTGCCGGCCCGGCTCCGAGAGGACCGACGTCTGCAGCTGACCCGCCCGCCCGGTGCGAGTGTCCTCGCCGAGGACGGAGTCGTGACGCGCCGCGCGCACCTCGCCCCGGCCGACGTCGTCCGCTGTCCATCCGGCCCACCCCGCACCTCGCCCGCGCGCACATGGCGGGATCTCGCCGGGACGCTCACGCGCGACGAGCTCGTGGTGCTCGGCGACTGGCTCGTGCGCTCCTCGGGCCCCGGTCGCACCCGAGGCCTGTGCGCCGTGGAGGAGCTCCGCGCCCGGGCGGCCGAGCGGGGCGGGCGGCACGCCGTCGTCGCGCGGGAGGCCGCCGTCCTGGTGCGCGACGGCGCCCACTCGCCCCCGGAGACCGAGCTGCGGCTGGCACTTCTCGCCGCGGGGCTGCCGGAGCCGGAGCTGCAGATCGAGGAGCGGGACCCGTCGTTCTCGCCCTGGCACCCGGTGACGGCGGACCTCGGGTGGCGGCGGTGGCGCGTGGTGCTGCAGTACGAGGGCGCCGGGCACGACGACCCCGCCCAGGTGAGGCGGGACACCCAGCGCGACGCCGTGTTCCTGCGCCGGGACGTGCTGACGATCCGCGCGTCGGCCTCGGACCGGTGGCAGGGCTTCGCGGGGACCGTCGAGCTGGCACGACATGCGCTGCTGCGCGCGGGATGGCGACCCGACGGGGGCGGGTGAAGGGCGGGACGTCTGTCCGCAGCGGGTGCGAGCCTGCCACTCCCTCGAGTGTCGATGCAGGACCGCTTCCCGGCCTGCTCAGCACCCGGGAAGCGGTCCTGCGTCGACACTCGACGCCGGGGGCCGGGGGCCGGGGCCCGAGCCTGAGCCCGGGATCAGGAGTACACGTGCGGGGCGAGGGTGCCCACGAAGTCCAGGTTGCGGTACTTCTCGGCGTAGTCGAGGCCGTAGCCCACCACGAACTCGTTGGGGATGTCCTTGCCCACGTACTTCACGTCGATCTCGACCTTCATGGCGTCCGGCTTGCGCAGCAGCGTGCAGATCTCCACCGACGCCGGGCCGCGGGTCTCGAGGTTCGCCTTGAGCCAGGACAGGGTCAGGCCGGAGTCGATGATGTCCTCCACGATCAGCACGTGGCGGCCGGTGAGGTCGGCGTCCAGGTCCTTGAGGATGCGCACCACGCCGGAGGACTTGGTGCCGGACCCGTAGGAGGAGACGGCCATGAAGTCCATCTCCACGTGCGTGTGCAGCGCGCGGGTGAGGTCCGCGACCACCATGACCGCCCCCTTGAGGACGGCCACGATCAGCAGGTCCTTGCCCTCGTAGTCGCGGTCGATCTGCGCCGCGAGATCCCGGACGGTGGCCTGGACCTCCTCCGTGCTCATGAGGACGTGGGTGAGGTCGTTCCGGACATCCTGTGCGTCCATGGGGTGCCGCTCCTGGGGGTCGTGCGGGTGGGGCCTGCGCCGGGGACGCGGTCAGCGGCCGAGGCGGCGGGGGATGAGCACCAGTCTGGCACACGGGCCCCGGCCGTCCGCCTGCCCGGAGGCCTCCGGGACGCTCGTCACATGCCGCGTGCGCGCCCGCGCGCCACCGACGCCGGCGCCCCCCTCCCGGACGGCCAGCACGCCCCCGGCCAGCTCCACGGGACCGGCCGACCCGCCGCCCCGGTGTGCGTCCGTGACGAGCACCTCCACGGCGAGCACCCGCTCCCGCGAGAGGTCCTCCGCCCCGGCCCGGCGGGCGGCCCGCACGATCACCCGGCGCCGCACGGCCGGAGGCAGGGCGGCCAGCCCGTCCAGGTCCAGCGCCACGACGACGCCGGTCCCCTCCCCGTCCGACGCGTCCGCTCCGCGCGCGGGTCCCGACACCGGGGCCGGCTCGGGGCGCAGCAGGCGCTCGAGCTCGCGGGAGGCCCACGCGTCCAGGGCGTCGGCGTCCTCGGCGGCGAGGGCGGCCGTGCGCGCGAGGGCGGCGCGCACGCCGGGGCCGAGGCCGGCGTCGGGGTCCTCGAGGGCCGGGAGGATCCGGGTGCGGATCCGCGAGCGCAGCAGGGCGGGATCCCGGTTGTGGGGGTCCTCGAACCAGGTCAGCCCGGCCCACCGGCAGATCGCCTCGGTGTCCGCGCGGGTCAAGCCGAGCAGGGGCCGGGCCACGGGGACACCGCCCGGCAGCGTCCCCCGCGCCGGGATCCCGGCGAGCGAGCGGGTGCCGGACCCGCGCGCCAGGCCGAGGAGGACCTGCTCGGCCTGGTCGTCGGCGGTGTGGGCCGTGAGCACGAGGGCGGGGGCACTCAGGCGGGGAGGCCGGGCCGGTGCCGTTTCCCGAACGAAAGCAGTCGCGGGGGCCGCCGTTTCCCGAACGACAACGTCGGGGGTGCCCGGGGTGGCGGCGCGGGCGAGAGCCGCGCGTCGTGCGGTGCGGGCGGCGGCCTCGGGACCGTCCCCGGTGGGGACCACCGCCACGCGCGTCACCGTGACGGGCGTCAGGCCGAGTCGTCGGGCGGTGTCCGCTGCCGCCGTCGCGACCTCTGCACTGCCCTCCTGCAGCCCGTGGTCCACCACCGCGGCCCCCACGGGCCCGAGCCGCTCCCCCGCCCGGGTGTCGGTGAGCACGGCGCAGGCCACCGTCAGGGCGAGGGAGTCCGCCCCGCCGGAGAGCGCGACGAGCGCCCGGGGAGCACGGGCAGGCGCGGGGGCGGAGGCGCGGCCGGCCCCCGCCCCGACGGCCTCCTCGAGCACCGCACGGACCTCCGCGACGGCCCGGTGCAGCGGCTCGGGCCAGCGGGCGCGCGGGGGCCACGGAGCCGACGCCGGCAGACCCGGGAGCATCACCGGAGGCGGCCCGTCAGGCCTCGGCGCGGATGCGTGCCACCCAGGTGTCCGGGGCGTGGATCTCCGCCTCGCTCGGCAGCAGCTCGGGGGCGTCCCACACCACGTTGAACCCGTCCATGCCGATCTCCGAGACCACCGCGTCCACGAACCGCTGACCGTCCCGGTACTGGGCCATCTTGGCGTCCATGCCCAGGATCCGGCGGATCGCCTTGTCCAGCGCGGAGCGGCGGTCCCCGCGCTCGTCGAAGCGGCGGCGGATGGTCTTCACCGAGGAGACGACGGAGGAGTCCACCGCGTCCATGACCACGTTCGCGTGCCCCTCGAGCAGGGACATCACGGCGGTCACGCGGGACAGGCGCGCCCGGTCCTCCTCGTCCTGCAGGGCCCCCAGCAACCCGAGGCTCGGCCGCGCGGCCGGTCCGTCCCGCGGGACCTCCCCGGCCACGGCCCCCTCACCCCGGCCCCGCGCGGACCCGGCCAGGGGGTTGGCGGTGGCCAGGGCGGAGCGCAGGCGCTCGGGCAGGGACTCGGCCTTGTCGAACAGGCCGCCGGTCAACCCCGTGATCTCCGCCTGCAGGTGCTCGCGCAGCCACGGGGCGGCGGCGAACTGCACGCGGTGGGTCTGCTCGTGCAGGCAGACCCACAGGCGGAAGTCGGCGGGGTCCACGTGGATCTCCCGGCGGACCTGCACCACGTTCGGCACCACGAGCATCAGGCGCCCGCCCGCGGGGCCGGCGGGTTCGCCGTCGGGACCGGGGAGGGCGCTGAACGGGTCGTACTGACCGAGGACCTTGGAGGACAGCCACGCGAGGATCCCGCCCATCTCCAGGGCCGTGGCGCGGGTGGTCACGGGCAGCGTGGCGGCCTCGTACTCCGCGGGCCGCGTGGCCTGCAGGCGCGCGAACGTGGGGCCCAGCAGCGCGGCGAACGACTGCGTGTTGGCGCGCGACCACGTGGGCCGGTCCACCACGAGCACCTGGGAGTCGCGCAGCCCACGGGCGGCCTCGAGGCCGGTGAGCCGGTGCACGTGCGGCACGGCGGCGTCCGCGGCGGCGCGCAGGCCCTCGGCCTCCCGGCGGGCCTCCCGCGCGGTGGTGCGCGGCCCGGCGGCGGTCAGGGCCTCGGCCGTGCGGGCGGCGAACGCCCAGTCCACGGGGTGCACGAGGGGCTCCCCGGACGAGCCGGTGCGGCCGGGCGTGCGGGGCTGGTCTGCGCTCATGCGTCCCATCCCACCACAGGGCCCGGACACGGCACCGGGCCCGGGGGCCCGTCAGAGGGCGGCGACGGCGGCCACGGCCTCGTCGATCGCCGCCCGGGCCGGCGCGATCTCCCAGTTGACCTCGGAGCACACGACGCTGAACGCGAGGACGCGCCCCGTCGTCGTGGTGACGGTGCCCGTGAGTGAGACGGTCTGGTCCAGGGTTCCGGTCTTGGCGGCGACGGCGTCGCGCGCCGGCGCGGCGGGGAACCGCTCCCCCAGGGTGGAGTCCTCCCCGGGGCGCGGCAGGGCATCCAGCACGAGGGCGCGGCCCAGGTCGGCGGACAGCCCCGTGACCACCCCGACGAGCTGGGAGGCGCTCAGCCGGTTGGCCACGGCGAGCCCGGAGGCGTCGACGACGTCCATGCCCGCCGTGTCCACGCCGATCTGGGCCGCCTCGTGCTCCAGGAGCGCGGCGGCGCCCGCGTGGGTGGCCGGCAGCCCGGCGGCCGCGGCGGCGGTGTGGGCGAGGGCCTCGGCGACCTGGTTCTCGGAGTGGGCGAGCAGGTACTCCACCTGGTCGCCGACGGGCGCGGAGCGCACCTCGGCCACGGGTTCGGCGGCGCGGACCCGCTCCCGCGGCGCGTCCGTGGCCGGGATCTCCTCCCGCACGGCCACCTCCACGGCGGCCCCGTCGGCGTCCGCGAGGGCGGCCAGCTCCGCCTGGAAGGTGCGGGCGGCGGACGCGGCCGGGTCCGCCAGCCGGTCCTGTCCGGTCCCCGGCGTGGCCCGCCCGCCGTAGGTGGCCAGCGGCTGGACAGGGGCGATGTTGCCGCTCTCCACCATCCCCGTGGACCATGCCGGGTTCAGGGGGTCCGCGTCCTCGAACAGGCGCAGGTCCGTGCTCACCACCACGGGGCCGATGACGCCGCGCTCGGCCAGCCCGGCCAGGGTCCGCTCGGCGAGGGTGCGCAGGCCGGCGCGACCGTCCACGCGGGACGGGTCCGAGGCCCCGGTGCCGAGCAGGACGTCCCCGCCGCCCACCAGGACCAGCTCGGTGGTCCCGCCGCCCTCGTCGGCTGGGAGGGCCACCACGCGGGTGGGCAGGGTGGTCTCCGCGCCGAGCGTGTCCACGACGGCGGCCCCCGTCAGGATCTTCACCGCCGACGCCGGGGCCACGGGCTCGTCCGCTGAGCGGGAGTACAGCACCCGCCCCGTGGCGAGGTCGCGGAACTCCGCGGACACCGTCCCTGGCGCCTGGGCCAGTCCCGGCTCGACCGCGGCCGCCACCTCCGCAGGGCTCGGCAGATCCCCGGGGGCCGAGGAGGAGGTCTGCGGGGTCGGCGAGGCGGGCGCCGTCGTCGTCGTCGGGGCGGCGGCCGGTGCGGAGGAGACCGCCGCGGGCGCCGGCGCCGCGACCAGACGTGGGAGCAGGAAGTCCCGGGTGAGCATCAGGAAGAGGGTCGCGACAGCCAGGGCCAGCAGGACGCAGAGGACGACGAGCGTGCGCTCGGAGCGGCGGTCGGTCACCCCCCGGTTCTACCACGCGGCCCCGGGACCGCCCCCGACCGCGCCATCCCGGGCGTCCCGGGCGGGCGCGGCGGTAGGCTGGCCCCAGTTCCGCCGGGCGGCGCCGTCGTCCGGGACCCGTTCCTGTGTGAAGGAGAAGCCATGGCGCACGACGTCACCATCGAGATCCCCGCGGGCTCCCGTGTGAAGTACGAGTTCGACCACGAGACCGGCCGCCTGCGCCTGGACCGCGTGCTGTTCACCTCGATGCAGTACCCCACGCACTACGGCTACTTCGAGAACACCCTCGGCGAGGACGGCGACCCGCTGGACGCCCTCGTGTTCCTGCCCGGCTTCGACTTGGTGCCCGGCTGCGTCGTGGAGGCCCGCCCGATCGGCGTGTTCAACATGACCGACGACGGCGGCGGCGATGCCAAGGTGCTGTGCGTTCCCGCGGACAAGCGCTTCGACCACATCACCGAGCTCGAGCACATCGAGGAGTCCCTCAAGGCGGAGATCGAGCACTTCTTCACCCGCTACAAGGACCTCGAGCCGGGCAAGTGGGTCAAGGCCGAGGGCTGGGACGGCCGCGCGGTCGCCGAGAAGGAGCTCGAGGCCTCGATCGAGCGCTTCGACGCCGCCGGCGAGCACTCCCCCTCCGACGAGCCGCAGGGCCGCAACGTGGACACCGAGGAGGCCCAGCCGGCCACCGAGGAGGGCTCCGAGACCGACGTGCCCCAGGGCCGCTGACCCCTCATCCCTGATCCGGCGGACGGGCCGCTGAGCTCCCTCCGCCGACCCGACCGACGACGCCGGCCGCTCACCCTCCGGGGTGGGCGGCCGGCGTCGTGTCCGGTGGGAGGATGGACGCCATGTTCGTGCTCACCCTCAACCAGCGGGACACCCCCGACGCCGGCGACCGCGTGGACGCGCTGCTGCGCACCCTGCGCGACGCCGAGCCGGGCATGCCCGGGCTGCGCGACGCCCCGCTGCCGTTCGCGCGCTCGGTGGGGGACGAGGCGATCGGCGTCCTCGAAGACCCCCACGCCGCCGTCGACGTGGCCCTGCGGGCGCTGCGGGAGCGGCGCTGGAACGTCGGGGTCGGCGTCGGGAGCGTGACGCACGCGGACGGCTCCGCCGGCCTGCCCGCCTCGGGGGACGTGCACGACGCCGGCGGGCCCGGACTCGTGGCCGCGCGCCGGGCCGTGGAGGCGGCGGCGCTGTCCACCGCGCGGATCCCGCTGGCCGTGCGGGGTCTCGACGCCGAGGCCGCGGCGGAGGCCGAGGCGGTGCTCAAGCTCGTGGGTCAGCTGGTGTGGACGCGCACCGCCGCCGAATGGGCGGTGCTGGACCTGCTCGTGCCGGGCGTGCGGGGTCAGCAGAGGCCGGCCGCGGAGGCGCTCGGGATCACCGTGCAGGCCGTGTCCCAGGCCGTGCAGCGCTCGTTCTGGAACGAGGAGCACGCGTGCCGCCCGGCCGCGGCCCGGCTGCTGGGTCTCGCGGGCGGCTGACCCTCTCCCCGGCGCGCGGCTCAGCGCGGATCGGGCAGGGTGGCGTGCCCGGCGACCAGCTTGAGATGCCACACGGGACCGAGCCAGCGCTGGGCCGACCGGTCCGTCGCCAGGTCGGCCGCCGCGAGCACCACGCCCAGGGCGGTGCCCGCCGCGCGCCGCCGCCGCTCGGGCACGACGGCCTGCAGCACCGCCGTCGCCCCGACGACGCCGCCCCAGCGCGCGAGGGCCCGGGACCACGTCCCCTCGCCCGCCGGCGGAAGGGCGAGGCACTGCACGTGCGCGGCGGCCAGTCCGAGGCGGTCGGCGAGCGACGAGGAGCGGTAGCGCTCGCGCGTGGCCGGCAGCTGGAACGCGACCATCCCGCCGGTCACGTCCACGGCCACGGCGCCCAGCAGCAGTGCGGCACCCGGCCCGCGCCGCGTCCCGGTCTGCCGCGCCACGGCAAGCCCGGTGACGGCGGCGACGCCGAGCACCGCCGCCGACTCCGCCCGGCCCAGCGGCCCGACCAGACCGCGCCACACCCGTGCCGCCACGTCCCCCCTCTCGGTCACCCCGCTCGTCCCTCCGCTCGTCCGTCCGCCTGGACGCCCCGCCCCGCGCCGGATCGGATGTCCGGACCGGAGTCCCGCCCGCATCCCGGGCCGGACATCCGGTTCGTGAGGGTCGCGGCTCAGCGCGCCGACGGCTCCGGCACGCGCACGCCGGCGGGCCGGTCGGCCTCCGGCACGAGCGACCACAGGACGTCCGCCAGGCCGTGCTCGTCCACGCCGCCGGTGACCTCGTCCGCGGCCTCCTTGACCTCGTCCACGGCCTGGCCCATGGCGACGCCGCGGCCGGCCCAGCGGAGCATCTCCACGTCGTTGCGGCCGTCCCCCACGGCCACGGTGTCCGCGGGGTCCACGTGCAGCACGGTGCGCAGGCCCTCGAGCGCGGAGGCCTTGGTGACGCCGGCCGCCGCGATGTCCAGCCACGCCGTCCACCCCACGGAGTACGCCACGCCGGACAGGCCGATCCCCTCCACGGCGCGGCCGAACTCCTCCGCGGAGGAGTCCGTGGAGAACACCACCAGACGCACCGCGGTGGTGGACATCAACTCCTCGAAGGACACGCCCTCGGCATCCACGCCGAAGGACATGTCCTGGAACCGCTCGGTGGAGCGGAAGGAGCCGTCCGGCAGCTCGAGGGCGTACTTGGCGGACGGCAGCCGGTCCCGCAGCTGCGCGAGCACCGAGTGGGGGTCGAAGGTGCGCAGGTCGGTGACCTCGTAGCCCTCCTCGAGCGAGGGGTCCAGGCGCAGCGTGACGCCGCCGTTGGAGCACACCATGTAGCCGGTCTCGATCCCGAGGGACTTCGCCACGGGCAGCGTGGCCCCCCGCGAGCGCCCGGTGGCGATCACCACGCGGTGCCCGGCCTCGACGACGGCGCGCACGGCCTCACGCACGGGCTCGTGCAGGTGCCCGTCGTGATCCACGATGGTTCCGTCCACGTCCAGGCACACGAGCTTCTGAGTCATGGACTCCACCCAACCACACGGCCCGGACACGTCAGCGACGCGCGGGTGAACGACGGGGGACGCCGTGCACGGCCGCGGCGGCCGCCGGCACAGGCCTCGGCACGCTCAGACGAGCTCGAAGCGCTCCAGCCCGCCCAGGTACGGGCGCAGCGCGGCGGGCACGGTCACGGAGCCGTCCGCGTTCTGATGGTTCTCCAGGATCGCGACGATCCAGCGCGTGGTGGCCAGCGTGCCGTTGAGGGTGGCCACGGTGCGGGTCCCGCCCTTGGAGCCGTCCTCCTTCTGCACGCGCTCGCGGATGTTCAGGCGACGGGCCTGGAACGTGGTGCAGTTGGACGTGGAGGTCAGCTCACGGTAGGTGCCCTGGGTGGGGACCCAGGCCTCGCAGTCGAACTTGCGGGCGGCGGACATGCCCAGGTCGCCGGCGGCGATGTCGATCACGCGGTAGGGCACCTCGATGGCCGCGAGCATCCGCTCCTCCCACTCCAGCAGCCGGGCGTGCTCGGCCTCGGCCTGGTCCACGGAGCAGTAGATGAACATCTCCAGCTTGTTGAACTGGTGCACGCGGATGATGCCGCGGGTGTCCTTGCCCGCGGACCCCGCCTCACGGCGGTAGCACGTGGACCAGCCGGCGTACCGGGTGGGCTCGGCGACGTCGATGATCTCGTCCGCGTGGTACCCGGCCAGGGCCACCTCGGAGGTGCCCACGAGGTAGAGGTCGTCCCGCTCGAGGCGGTAGATCTCGTCGTCGTGCTCCACGTCGAAGCCGGTGCCCTGCATGGTCTCGGGGCGCACCAGCGTGGGCGGGATGACCGGGATGAACCCGTTCTCCAGTGCCAGGTCCAGGCCCATCTGCAGGATGGCCAGCTCGAGGCGCGCGGCCACGCCCGTGAGGAAGGAGAACCGGGCGCCGGAGACCTTCGCGCCGCGCTCCATGTCGATCCCGCCGATCAGCTCGCCGAGCTCCAGGTGGTCGCGGGGCTCGAAGCCCTCGGCCGCGAAGTCGCGCGGGGAGCCGACCTCCTTCACCACCATGAAGTCGTCCTCGCCGCCGGCGGGGATGCCCTCGACGATCAGGTTGGGGAAGGCGCGCTGGTGGGCCAGCAGCTCGGCCTCGGCCGCGTTGGCCGCAGCCTCCGCCTCCTTCACCTGCGCGGCGAGGTCCTTCACCTCGGCCAGCAGGGCCTGCTTCTGATCGCCCTGGGCCTGAGCCACCTTCTTGCCGAAGGCCTTCTGCTCGGCGCGCAGCTCCTCGAAGCGGGAGATCGACGCGCGGCGGGAGGCGTCCGCCTCGACGATCCGGTCCACGAGGGACGCGTCGGCTCCGCGGGCCTCCTGCGAGGCGCGGTACTTCTCGGGCTGGTCCATGAGGTCCTTGACGTCGATCACGTTCCCAGCCTATCCGCAGGACGGGCGGGGACTCCGGCGCGGGCGCGCGGATCCTAGACTGTCCCCATGACCCCGGAGATGCTGTCCGCCCTCGTCGCACTGGTGCTGGGCGTGGTGCTGGCCGTGACCCTCGGCTTCGTGGTGGCCCGACAGGGCCGGCTGCGCCGCTCGCTCGGGCATGCCCGAGCGGACGTCCAGGCCCTCGAGGCCCGCGTGGCCACCCTCAGCGATCGGCTCACCGCGGCGGAGGGCGAGGCCCACTCGGGCCATGAGCTCGCCTTGATCTACAACCCGGTCAAGTCCGGGGTGGACGAGATCCGCGCGTACGTGGAGACCCAGGCCCGCCGGGACGGCTTCGGCGACGTCCTGGTCCTGGAGACCGAGGAGGACGACCCCGGCGTGCAGATGGCGCGGGACGCCGTCGCGGCCGGGGTGCGCCGCGTCCTCGTGGCCGGCGGCGACGGCACGGTGCGCACCGTGGCGGAGGAGCTCGCCAACACCTCCGTGGCCCTGGGGATCATCCCGCTGGGCACGGGCAACCTGCTGGCCCGCAACCTCAGCCTCCCGATCAACGACCCGGAGGAGTGCGTGCGGATCGCCCTGCACGGACACCAGCGGGTGATCGACACCGTGGACGTGCGCCTGGTCCACGAGGACGGCGAGCGCACGCGCCACACCTTCACCGTGATGGGCGGCGCCGGCTACGACGCCGACATCATGGGGGACACCCGCGACGACCTCAAGGACATGGCCGGCTGGCTGGCCTACTCCGAGGCCGGCCTGCGCCACCTGGGCGGGGAGCGCCGGGAGGTCTCCGTGGCCCTCGACGGCGGCCCCTTCCGGACCTTCCGGATGCGCTCCGTGCTGGTGGCCAACTGCGGGATGCTCACCGCCGGGATGGAGCTGCTGCCGGAGGCCAAGCTCGACGACGGCCTGCTGGACGTGCTGATCCTCTCCCCACGCAACACGCTGGACTGGGCACGCATCGCCCTCAAGACCCTGACCCGGCACCGCAGGGATCTGGACTCGCTGCACACGAAGCAGGCCACCCGGGTGCAGGTGCGCTTCGCCGAGCCGACGCTCTCCCAGCTCGACGGCGACGCCACCGGGAGCATCACCGCCCTGGACGCCCGGGTGCAGGCGGACTCCCTGGTCGTGATGATCAAGAACGAGGAGCGGGCCTCCGTCCAGTCCTGACCCGCCGGACCGGTCCTGGCGGGGCGGCGCCCCCGCGGGGACGCCGCCCGGTCAGCGGGCGAGGATCCCGCGCACCCAGTCCGCGCCGCGGCGGTAGGCCTCGTCCGTGACGTGCGGCGGCACGTGGACCGCCCGGCGCTCGGCGCGCGGGTAGGACCCCAGGAACCGGACGCCCGGGAAGCTGCGGCGCAGGGCCGCCAGGGCCGCGCCCACGCGCTCCTCGGCCAGGTGCCCCTCCAGGTCGATCGAGAAGGAGTACCGGCCCATGCCCTCGCCCGTGGGGCGGGACTCGATGCGGGAGAGGTTGATCCCCCGCGTGGCGAACTGGTCCAGGATCTCCCGGAGGGCACCGGGGTGGTCGTGGGGCAGGGGCACGGCCACGGTGGTCTTGTCCGCGCCGGTGGGCTCCGGCAGGGGACCCGGCCGGGAGACCAGCACGAACCGCGTCACCGCGCCCGGCACGTCCTCGATCCCCTCCGCCAGCACCGGCAGTCCGGTCTGCTCGGCCACGAGCGGTGCGCAGACCGCCGCGTCGACGACGGGGGCGGCCCCGGCGTCGTCGGCGCGCTCGGCGGGCAGCAGCAGGCGGGCGCCGGCGGCCGTGGAGGAGGCGGGGGTGAACTCGGCGTCGGGCAGGTGGGCGTGCATCCAGCCGCGCACCTGGGCCCACGCGTGGGTGTGGGTGCTCACGCGGCGCACGTCCGCCAGGGCGAGTCCGGGCCGGCCCACGAGCACGAAGCTGATGGGCACCAGGACCTCGGCGCGGATCTGCAGCTCCTCGCTGGAGCCGATGTCGTCCAGGGTGGCGGAGACGCCGCCCTCCACCGAGTTCTCGATGGGCACCACGGCGGAGTCCACCTCGCCGGCCCGGACGGCCGCGAGCGCCGCAGGAACCGAGGAGGCGGGGACGAGGTCCGCGGCGGCGGGGTCCACGAGGCGGCGCAGCGCGGCCTCGGTGAAGGTCCCCTCCGGGCCCAGGAACGCGAGCCGGGGCCGACCCGCCGGATCGGAGCCGACGGCCCCGGAGCGCGGGGTCTCGGCAGGGGTCACTTGACGGTGGGCTCGGCGCCGCCGTCGGCCTCCATGGGCTTGCCGGCCTCGAGCCAGGCGCCGGAGCCGCCGGCCACGTTGATGGCCGAGTAGCCGCGGCCCACCAGGAACTCGGCGGCGCGGGCGGACCGGCCGCCGCTGCGGCAGATCACGTGGTAGTCGGTGTCCGGGTCCAGCTCGTCCAGGCGCTCCGGCAGCTCGCCGAGCGGGATGTGGACGGCGCCCGCGGCGCGGCCGAGGGCCCATTCGTCGTCCTCGCGGACGTCGAGGATGTGGGCGTCGGCGGGGACCTGGTCGACGGAGACGGTCTCGTAGATGCTCATGCCCTCAGCCTACGGGCGACCCGGATGCTGGCCTACCCTCGTGACCATGTCCCCCACCGACCCGACGTCCCCGGCCGAGCCGGCCGCCCCGAGCACCGCGACCCGCCTCGCCCGTCTGCTGGACCGCTCCGCCGTGGCCCTGCGCGACGCCCTGGCCGCGGGGGAGCTCTCCGCGCGCGAGGTCACGCAGGCGGCCCTGGACGCCGCCGCCGCGCACGAGGACCTGGGCGCGTTCGCCCTCCTGGACGCCGAGGGCGCCCTGGCCCGCGCGGACGCCCTGGACGCCGCCCGCCGGCACCTCCACGACGACGTCCCCGCCTCCCTCCACGGCCTGCCCCTGGCCGTGAAGGACCTCACCGACGTGGCGGGGATGCCCACGCGGCACGGCTCCGCGCTGCTGGCCGACGCGCCGCCCGCCGCGCAGGACGACCCGCTCGTGGCGCGCCTGCGCCAGGCCGGGACGGTGGTGCTGGGCAAGACCACCGTCCCGGAGTTCGGCCTGGACTCCTACTCGGAGACCCTCGTCGGGCCGCCGGCGCGCAACCCCCTCGACCCGACCCGCACCCCCGGGGGCTCCTCCGGCGGCTCGGCGGCGGCCGTGGCGGCGGGGATCCTGCCGTTCGCGCCCGGCTCGGACGGCGGCGGGTCGATCCGCATCCCCGCGGCCGCGTGCGGGCTGGTGGGACTGAAGCCGGGCCGGGGGACGGTGCCGACGGACGAGGCCGCGGACACCGTGCGCACGCTCACCGTGTCCGGGCCGCTGGCCCACACCGTGGAGGACGCGGCCCTGCTCCTGGACGTGCTGACCCACCCGGAGGGCTTCGGCGGCCGGATGCTCGCGGACGTGCGCCGGGCCGCCGAGGCCCGCCGCGCCGGGGCTCCGCACGCCGGCGTGCGGGTCGGCCTGAGCACCGCCTCCCCGTTCCCCCCGGCGGTGGAGGTGAGCCTGGCCCGTCCCGCGCTGGCCGCCCTGACGCGCGCCGGGGCCCTGCTCGAGGCCGGCGGGCACATGGTGGAGCCGTTCAGCCCGTACTACGGGGAGCGGTACCACGAGGACTTCCGCACCGTGTGGACCTCGGGGCTGCTGCGGGCGCCGCTGCCGCCCGACGCCGAGGAGCGCGTGGGCGCGGTGGCCGCGTCCTTCCTGCGCTCGGCGCGGGCCGCCGGGCCCGAGGAGACGGCCGCCGCCGTCGAGCGCCTCGAGGGGTGGGCGGAGAACGTGCGCGCCCAGTTCGCCTCGGTGGACGTGGTGATGACGCCGGTGCTCGCCACGGCCCCGCCCGAGGTGGGGCACTTCCTGGCCCTGCCGCCGGAGGAGAACTATGCGGCGCAGTGCGCGTTCACGCCGTACACCTCGATGGTCAACGTCCTCGGGCTGCCCGCGGTGTCCGTGCCGGTGGACCGGGACGGGGCCGGCCTGAGCTGGTCGGTGCACCTGATCGGCCGCCCGGGCGACGAGGGGCGCCTGCTCCAGCTCGCCGCCCACCTGGAGCTGCTCCTGGCCGGCTGACCCCCGGGGTCAGTACCCGGCCGAGGTGGCCGCCGCCCCGGCGAAGACCATCAGCAGGACGAGGGCCAGGATCCCGAGCACGAGGAACGCGAGGCTGAGGTAGTTCGTCACGAGGCCGGCGATGGCGAAGCCGCGGCCGCGGGGCTCGCGCTTGAGGCCCATGTGGCCGAGGACCACGCCCACGATCGGCGGGATCACCAGGGTGAGGCCACCGAGCAGGGACAGGATGCCGATCACCATGGAGGCGATGGACAGGCCCGTGCCCGACTGGTCCGCCGGGACCTGGCCGTAGCCGCCCCCGGGGTAGGCGGGCTGCTGGCCGTAGGCGGGCTGGGCCTGGGCGTCGGCCGGGCCGGCGCCGTGGGCCGGGACGCCGGTGCCGTACGGGCCGGCGTCGGCGGTGCGGGCCGCCTGCTCGGAATAGGACGGGGCCGCGTCCCCGCCGGCCGCGACGGAGTCCGCGTACCAGGAGGTGGAGGAGCCGGTGCGCTCGGCGGCGGGCCGGTCCGGCCAGCCGCCCTCCGACGGCGTGCCGGCCTCCCGGTCGTGGGGGTGCCGGCCGTGCGGGTCCTGGTCGTGGCCGTACGCCATGGGGGGTTCCTCTCCTGGACGGGGGCGGCCCGGCGCGGTCTCCCGCGCGTGGACCGCGTCTGTCCCGAGTCTAGGCGCGCGTCGACGTTCCGGGCAGGCCGGTCAGCCCTCGGCGGAGGCCTCCTCGAGCAGGTCCCGCAGGAACCCCGCGAACCCGCCCGGGGTGCGTCCCTCCAGCCGGGAGGAGGTGTGGACGCGCACCCGGTCCGTGGCGAGCACCCGGTCCTCGCCCAGGGCGCGCACGGCCTCGGCCAGGCGGACGTCCTCGTGCTCGGCCACCGCGGCGAACCCGCCGACCCGCTCGTACAGCGCCCACGGCAGGCCGAGGTTCGCCCCGTGCACGTGGGGGTGGTCCTCCCGGTGCTCGTAGTCGGCGCGCCAGCTGCGAACCAGGCCCTGGTCCGCGTGGGCGGGCAGGTCCACGGTGCCGAGCACCATGGCCTGGCCGTCCGCGCGACGCCGCGCGGCCAGGGCCGGCTGCCCCACGAGCCAGTCGGCGGGCACGCGGGTGTCCGCGTCCGTGCAGGCCAGCCACAGCGCCGCGGCGGGCACGTCCGGGAACAGCCCCCGGGCGTGCCGGGCGGCCTCGGCGCGCGCCCGACCCACCCCGCCGGCGCCCGGGCCCAGTTCGAGCACGTGGATCCGGGGGTCGCGGGAGCGGGCGGCGCGGGCCGCCGCGAGGGTGGGGGTGTCGTCGTCCGGCACGGCCACCACCGCGGCAGCCGAACCCTGCGTGTGCTGCGCCTCCCAGTGGTCCAGGGCGGCGGAGAGCCCGGCGAGGGAGTCGGGCAGGTGCTCGGCCTCGTCTTTGGCCGGCACCACCACCACGGCGTGCGTGGCGGCCGCGGCGCGGGTGTGCACGGACAGGCGCAGGTCCGCCTCCACGTGCTCGGACAGCAGGCGCCACCGCGGGTCGGCGGCCACGCGGTCGTGCACCGCGTCCCCGTCGAGCGGCCAGCCGGTGATCGGCTGGCGCCAGTGGCACAGCAGCAGCTCCCCGCCCGGGCCCAGGGAGGCGTCGGCGGCGTCCACGAGCGCGTCGAGCTCCTCGGGCTGCAGGAAGTAGCCGATCTCCGAGGCGACGACGAGGTCCACGGGCGCGCCGGCGTCGTCGTCCGGACCGCCGGCCGCCTCTCCGGCGGGGCCGAGGTCCGCGGGCCAGTCGGCGGGCAGGACCGCGAGGCGGACCTCCGCGTGGGGCACGTCCGCCAGGTGCGCGGCGGCGCGCTCCACGGCCACCTGGGAGGCCTCGAGGCCCACCACGCGCTCCGCGCGCTCGGCCAGCGCCGCGGTGAGCACGCCGATGGACGCGCCCGCCTCCACTACCGTCCCGTAGCGGGGCCGTGGGAGCACGGCGAGGGTGAGCGCGCGCTTGCGGGCCTCGTACGGGCTGGTCAGGTAGTGCCAGGGGTCGTCGTGCGCACGGTAGAGCCGGTCGAACACGGCGGAGGCGCGGGAGGCGTCGCCGTCGTCCACGGCGGTGCGCCGGAACGTCTCGAACCCGCGGCTGAAGTGGGCGATCATGCGCGCGGGCAGGATCGCCTCGTCGCCGGGCGCGGCCGAGAGCGGGCGCGTCTGGGAGGCGTGCGCGTCGAGCGCGGCGCGGCGGGCCTCGGCGTCGCCGGGGGCCAGGTCCAGGCGCCGGTAGCGGCGCGGGCGCAGCTCCTCGGGAGCGCCCCAGTGCCAGAACCACAGGGGGAAGGCGTACAGCTCGAGGTCGTGCTCGGCGGCCAGCGCCGCGGCCGCCGCGCCCACCGTGTCATGGTCCCCGTGGCCGTCGTCGGGGTCGTGGCTGACCAGCACGACGGCGCCGCCCGCCCCCGCCTCCGGGGCGCCCCCCGAGGGGCCGTCCCCGGCGGTGCGCTCGGCCAGGACGCGCTCGAGCGCGGCCCGGACCTCCGCGGGCCGGGCGGCGAGGTCGCCGTCGGGCAGGCCGAGGGACTCCCACGTGAGCGTGCCGGCCTCCGGACCCAGTCCGTCCGCGAGCGCGGCCACCGCGTGGTCCATCTCGGTCCGGCGCAGACGCACGAGGTCGGCGGGGGTGTGGGTGGGCGAGTCGGGGTGGGAGGCCTCCCCGGCCGTGGCCAGGGCCACGTGCACGTCCGCCCCGCCGCGCAGGGCCGCACGGATCAGGCCGGCGGCGCCGAGGGTCTCGTCGTCCGGGTGGGCGACGGCCACGAGCAGCGTGTCACCGGGGGCCCAGGTGCGCGGGGTCAGGGAGGGAAGGTCGGCCACGCCGGCGGCCTCCCAGGCCGCCTCGTCCGTGCCGGCGTCCCGGTGGTCGAACCTCACCACGGCTGCACCCCCGCGCGCTCGGCGGGGTCCAGGGCCAGCAGGCCCTCGGCGAGCCGGGCGTCGTCCCGGTGGCCGTGGTGCTGGCGCAGGTAGACCTGCAGATCGGCGACGGCGCGGGCGTGCGCGGCGTCCCCGGTCAGCGGGCCGGGGCCGGTGGCCTGCCCGACGACGTCCAGCACCTCGGTGCACAGCTGCGCCACGGTGCCGCGGATCCGGTCCGCCTCCACCTGGCCGTGCGCGCCGTCCAGGCGCCCGGCGTCCACGTCCTCGGCGGCGTGACCGAGCAGGGACGCCATGGCGTGCAGCAGCCGGTCTACGCGGCCCAGCGCCGCCAGGCCGACCTGGTCCGGGCCGGGCCCGCGGCCGTCCGCCGCCGCGGCGGCACGGCGCTGCACCGCGGTGCGCAGGGTGCGGGCCACGTGCACGGCACCGCCGAACCACACGGCGGCCACCCCGATGCCGCCCCACGCGAAGCCGGGGCGGCGCAGGTACCACTCGGGCTCTCCCACGGAGCGGCCGGGGACGGCGTCGAAGCGCAGCCCCACGGTGGTGATCGCGGCCAGGCCGAGGGCCGGCCACGCGGTGTCCACGGGCGTGACGCCGGGGTGGGCCAGGTCCACGAGCAGGGCGTGGCGCAGTCCGTCCTCGGCGCGGCCGGTGACCACCGCGGCCGCGCAGCGGTCGGCGAGCGAGCACCACGGCTTGGTCCCGTCCAGGAGCCAGGCGGCCCCGTCGGGGGCCGCGTCCGGGGCCGGGCGGACGGCGGGGGTGACGCCGCCGGACTCGGACGCGTACACGCCCAGCAGCCCGGCGGGGGCGGGCACACCGGCCTGGGACAGGATCGAGAGGGCGTCCAGGTGCGGCTCGAGGACGCGCGCGGCGGACAGGGACACCGCCGCGGTGGAGGCGAGCAGCTCCCACTGGCGGCGGGTGCGCCCCTCCCCGGTCAGGGGCAGGTCCAGGGCGGGGGCGCCGTCGTCGTCCCGCCCCGGGGCCCCGCGGGAGAGGAGCGCGACCATGGGCTCCACGCCGGATCCGCCCTCCGCGGCGGCGGCGAGGACGGCGGCCTCGTCGGCGTCGGGCTCGGGGGCGGAGGGGGCGGCTCCGGGGAGCAGCACGAGCGGAGTCGCGGGCATGGGCACCTTCTCTGACCGGCGGGGACGCGCCCCGGCCGGGCGCGCCGGTGGTCCACGCTAGTCAGCGCCGGGATCGGCGGGAAGGCGCGGGCGGCGGGGACGGGCCGGCCGGGCGCCGTCCGGGACGACCCGCTTTCTTGACAAGTTCAAGACAACTGCGCTGGGGTGGGAGCATGAGCATCGTCCATGCCGACCCCGCCGCCGACCGCGCGCTGCTGCGCGCCGCCGGCCTGCGGGTGACCCGCCCCCGGGTGGCCGTGCTCTCCGCCCTGCGCTCGTGGCCCCACGCGGACGCCTCCTCCGTGCTGGCCGCGGTCCGTGCGGACCTCCCGCAGGTCTCCCACCAGGCCGTCTACGACTGCCTCCACGTGCTGACCGGCGCGGGCCTGGTGCGCTCGCTGCAGCCGGCCGGCTCCGCCGCGCGGTACGAGATCGCCGCCCACGACAACCACCACCACCTCGTGTGCCGCGGCTGCGGCACCCTGGTGGACGTGCCGTGCCGGACGGGCTCGGCCCCCTGCCTGCACGCCCCCGAGGACCACGGGTTCCTCATCGACGAGGCCGAGGTCTACTACTGGGGCCTGTGCCCCGCGTGCCGCGACGGACAGGACGAGGCGGCCCCGCCGTCGTCGTCCGCCGCGGTCCCCTGAACCTCCTCCATCCACCCGCGACCCCACCTTCCGTCCCCGAAAGGATCACGCCATGAGCGCTGAAGACAAGAACCTCCCGCACGGCGAGGAGAGCACCACCGTCGGCGAGATGAACGACACGGTGGCCGTCGGCCAGCCCACGGAGCCCCGCGCGGACGCCGACGGCGGCGCCGCCCCCACCGCCGCGGCGGCCGACAACCCGCAGACCGCCGCCGAGGCGGAGGGGGGCACGTGCCCCGTGGCCCACGGCGCCCCGCTGGCCCACCCCACCTCGGGCGACGCCAATCAGCAGTGGTGGCCGAACCGCCTGAACCTGAAGATCCTCGCGAAGGACCAGCCGGTCCAGCGCCCCGAGGACGCGGGCTTCGACTACCCGGCCGCCTTCGAGAAGCTGGACCTGGCCGAGGTCAAGGCGACCATCGCCGAGGTCCTCACCACCTCCAAGGACTGGTGGCCCGCCGACTTCGGCACCTACGGCCCGTTCATGATCCGCATGGCCTGGCACTCGGCGGGCACCTACCGCGTGGGCGACGGTCGCGGCGGCGCCGGCGAGGGCCAGCAGCGCTTCGCCCCGCTCAACTCCTGGCCGGACAACGCCTCCCTGGACAAGGCTCGCCGCCTGCTGTGGCCGGTCAAGAAGAAGTACGGCCAGTCCCTGTCCTGGGCGGACCTCATCGTCCTGGCCGGCAACGTGGCCCACGAGACCATGGGCATGCCGACCTTCGGCTTCTCCGGCGGCCGCATCGACGCCTACGAGCCCGCGGACGACGTGTACTGGGGCCCGGAGACCGAGTGGACCAACGGCGGCGCCGAGCGGTACAAGGGCGAGCGTGAGCTGGACAACCCGCTCGCGGCCGTCGAGATGGGCCTCATCTACGTGAACCCGGAGGGCCCCGAGGGCGAGCCGGACCCGCTGAAGTCCGCCAAGGACATCCACGAGACGTTCTCCCGCATGGGCATGAACGCGGAGGAGACCGTCGCGCTGATCGGCGGCGGCCACACCTTCGGCAAGACCCACGGCGCCGGCCCCGTGGAGGGCAACATCGGCGCCGAGCCCGAGGCCGCGGACATCGAGCAGATGGGCCTGGGCTGGAAGAACGCCTACGGCGAGGGCAAGGGCCGCGACACCATCACGTCCGGCCTCGAGGTCACCTGGACCTACCACCCCACCCGCTGGGACAACGAGTTCTTCCACATCCTCTACGCGTACGAGTGGGAGCTGATGGAGTCCCCGGCCGGCGCGAAGCAGTGGCGCCCCGTCAACGGCGGCGGCTCCGACATGGTCCCCGAGTCCGACTTCCAGGGCCGCCGCGAGCCCCGCATGCTGACCTCGGACCTCGCCCTGCGCTTCGATCCCGTGTTCGGCGAGATCTCCAAGCGCTTCAAGGACGACTTCGCCGCGTTCCAGGACGCGTACGCCCGCGCGTGGTTCAAGCTGACCCACCGCGACATGGGCCCGATCGCCCGCCACTACGGCCCCGAGGTCCCCTCCGAGGAGCTCGTGTGGATGGACCCGGTCACCGCCCCGGAGAACGTCCCCGGCGACGCCGAGGTCCAGGCCGTCAAGGACGCGGTCGCCTCCTCCGGCCTGTCCGTGACCGAGCTCGTGAAGACCGCGTGGGCCGCGGCCTCCTCCTTCCGCTCCTCGGACAAGCGCGGCGGCGCCAACGGCGGCCGCATCCGCCTCGAGCCGCAGCGCTCGTGGGAGGTCAACGAGCCCGCCGTCATCGGCCCGGTCATCACGACGCTGGAGCAGATCGCCGAGCAGACCGGCGTGACGTTCGCCGACACCCTCGTGATCGCCGGCAACTGGGCCGTGGAGAAGGCCGCGGCCGACGGCGGCGTGCCGGTCTCCGTGCCCTTCACGCCGGGCCGCGGCGACGCCACCCAGGAGCAGACGGACGAGGAGTCCTTCCGCCACATGGAGCCCAAGATCGACGGCTTCCGCAACTGGGACCCGCGCCCGTCCAAGCAGTTCCCGTCCGAGTTCGCGCTCGTGGACCGCGCCAACCTGATCGGCCTCTCCGCCCCGGAGATGACGGTGCTCGTGGCCGGCCTGCGCGTGCTGGGCGCCGTGCCCGAGGGCTCGACGGACGGCGTGTGGACCGAGAACGTGGGCGTCCTGTCCCAGGACTTCCTCACCGCGATCACGGACATCGACACGCAGTGGGAGAAGGTGGCCGAGGGCCGGTACCGCGGTGTGACCGCCGAGGGCAAGGAGCTCTTCGGCACCCGTGACGACCTCGTGTTCGGCTCCAACTCGGAGCTGCGCACCCTGTCCGAGGTGTACGCCGCGGACGACGCCAAGGAGAAGTTCGTGCGCGACTTCGTGGCCGCCTGGGTCAAGGTCATGGACGCGGACCGCTTCGACGCGCGCCGCGCCGCGAAGGAGTCCGTGGCCCAGGGCTGACGTCCTGGTCCGCTGACGTCCTGGACCGACGACGACGGGCGCTCACCCGGGGAGGGTGGGCGCCCGTCGTCGTCCGATGGGCGGTGGGAGGCGACCCGGGCCCGGCCTTGCCCCTGCCCCCTGTCCTGCATCCCTGCGGCGCCGTCCCCCGGACGCTTCCTGGTGAGGACACACCGTCACACGTGCCCTGACGAGGGTCGGTGAGGGCGCGTCCTCACCAGTCGGCGCGGGGGCCGGGCCGCCATCACGACGACGACGGCGCCCGCCCCCGTCAGCCGCGCCGCCGGCGGAGCTCAGCGCGCCCGCCGGAATCCACCCAGCACAGCAGCCCGGCCACGGCCAGGAGCAGGCCCCCGCCGAACATCACGGTGGTGCCCAGCTCGCCGAGGTGGGAGGAGGGGCTGAGCACCGCAGCCGCGACGGCGGCCGCGTGCAGGGAGGCCAGGGCGAGCACGGCGACGGCTGCGAGGATCCGGCCGCCCCGACCGGCGGCCACGGCGTGCGCCACCACGAACCCCGCCCCCACCAGCCCGGCCACGGCGGACACCGCCAGGAGAGCGTGGACGGCTGCGGACGGCAGCGCGAACAGCAGCGGGGCGAGGAGCATCAGGAGGAACAGGACCACGGCCGGGACCGTCAGCAGCACCCCGCCGACCGCCATGCGCCGGGGCCCCGTGCCGGCGGGGCGGGGGACGGCGGCGTGGGCGGTCATGCGGACCTCCGGGGTCGGCGGCGGGACCGGACGCCCACCGGGGAGCCAAGCATGACCGACGCCCAGTCCGATCACAAGGAACCCGAAGCCCTGGAGGCCGCCGCCGGGGAGGGCGGGGGCGCCGTCGTCGTCGGCTCACTGAACCGGCAGTTCTTCCCGCGATCATGCGGAGGTGGAAGAGTGTCGGGCATGAGCGAGACCACGCACATCCCCGCCGCCCAGCGACCCGGCACCCGTGCCCTGCCCGAGGACCTGATCGACGTCGTGGCCCTGCTCACGGCCTACCGCGAGGGACACCCGGACCCCTCCGACCCGGCCCAGAAGGTCGTGTTCGGCACCTCCGGCCACCGCGGCTCCGCGCTGAAGACCTCGTTCAACGACGACCACATCGCGGCGATCACGCAGGCGGTCGTAGAGTACCGCGCGAACAAGGGCATCAAGGGCGCCGTCCTGGTGGGCAAGGACACCCACGCGCTGTCCGGCCCTGCGCAGGACACGGCCGTGCAGGTGCTGCTCGGCAACGACGTCGAGGTGAAGGTGGACGCCCGCGACGGCTACACGCCCACCCCCGCGGTCTCCCACGCGATCCTGCACCTGAACGCCGGGCGCGAGCTGGCGCCGTCGGGCTTCGCAGTGGACGGGGACAACGCCGGCCTCGTGGACGGCCTCGTGATCACCCCGTCCCACAACCCGCCCGCGGACGGCGGCTTCAAGTACAACCCGCCCCACGGCGGCCCCGCGGACACGGACGCCACCGGCTGGATCGCCGCGCGCGCCAACGAGCTGCTCGCCGCGGGCCTGGAGGGTGTGCACCGCGTGGCCGCCGAGGACGTGGCGGGCCACCCGAAGCTGGGGACCTTCGACTTCCTGGACCGCTACGTGACCGACCTGCCGCGCGTCGTGGACCTGGACGCCATCCGGGACGCCGGCGTGCGGATCGGCGCCGACCCCATGGGCGGGGCCTCCGTGGCGTACTGGGGCGAGATCGGGCAGCGGCACGGGCTGGACCTGACCGTGGTGAACCCGGAGGTGGACCCGACCTTCGGGTTCATGACCCTGGACTGGGACGGGAAGATCCGCATGGACTGCTCCTCCCCGAACGCCATGGCGTCCCTGATCGAGCGCATGACCCCGGACGCGAACGGCGAGGCGCCCTTCGACGTCGCCACGGGCAACGACGCCGACGCGGACCGGCACGGGATCGTCACCCCGGACGGCGGGCTGATGAACCCCAACCACTTCCTGGCCGTGGCGATCGACTACCTCTACCGCCACCGCGAGCAGTGGCCAGCCGACGCAGGCGTGGGCAAGACGCTCGTGTCGTCGTCGATGATCGACCGCGTGGCCGCCGACCTCGGCCGCGAGCTCGTGGAGGTCCCCGTGGGCTTCAAGTGGTTCGTGCCGGGGCTGCTCTCCGGTTCGGGCGTGTTCGGCGGCGAGGAGTCCGCGGGCGCGTCCTTCGTGCAGTTCGACGGCGGCGCGTGGTCCACGGACAAGGACGGGCTGCTGCTGTGCCTGCTGGCCGCGGAGATCCAGGCGGTGACGGGGCAGTCGCCGTCGCAGTACTACCGCGACCTCATGGCGATGCACGGCGATCCGGCCTACGCCCGGATCGACGCCCCCGCCACGTCCGAGCAGAAGGCCGCGCTCAAGGCGCTCTCCCCCGACGACGTCACCGCCACCGAGCTGGCCGGCGAGACCATCCTGGCCGCGCTGACCAACGCCCCGGGCAACGACGCCCCGATCGGCGGCCTCAAGGTGGTCACGCAGAACGCGTGGTTCGCGGCCCGGCCCTCCGGCACGGAGGACGTGTACAAGATCTACGCCGAGTCCTTCCTGGGCGCTGAGCACCTGAAGCGGGTGCAGGCCGAGGCGCAGCAGATCGTGGACGCGGTCATCTCCGCCTGACCCACGCCGCGCTTTCGTTCGAGAGACGGCACCCCCAGGGGCGCTGTCGTTCGGAAAACGGCACCACGACGACGGCGACGCGCCCACCCCGGCCGCGTCGCCGTCGTCGCGTGGCGGGGCCGAGCACGCCCCGCCCTGCCGGCGGATCGCCGTCTCCCGCGCGACAGTGCGGCGACACGCCGCCGTTTCCCGAACGAAAACGGGTGGGTAGCGTGGGCCGCATGAGCCCGTCCCCGCGCGCCGCCGCGTCCTCCCCCGCCCCCGTGTATCCGTTCCCCGGCACCGAGCCGGTGGAGGCCGCCGTCGCCCGGATCCGCGCCGAGGCCGACGCCCGCACCGCCCATCCCCGCGAGGTCCGCGAGGAGCGCCTGCGCGCCGTGCGCCGGATGCTCACCGACCACCAGGACCGGTTCGCCGATGCCCTGGCCCGCGACCTCGGCAAGTCCCGCACCGAGGCGCTGCTGACGGAGGTCGGCTCGGTGATCTCGGAGATCGACCACACCCTCGCCCACCTGGGCTCGTGGATGAAGCCGCGGAAGGTCTCCGTCCCCCTCGCGTTCCAGCCCGCATCCGCCCAGGTCGCGCCCGTGCCGCTGGGTGCCGTGCTGGTGATCGGCGCGTGGAACTACCCCGTGCAGCTCACGCTCGCCCCGCTCGTCGGCGCGCTCGCCGCGGGCAACGCCGTCGTGGTGAGCCCGTCGGAGAAGTCGCCCGCCACGGCCGCCGCCCTGCAGGAGCTGCTGCCGGCCGCGCTGGACGGCGAGGGCGTCGCCGTCGTCGAGGGTGGGGCGGACTGCGTCCAGGCGCTGATCGCGCACCCGTGGGACCACATCCTGTACACCGGCGGCGAGCGCGTGGGGCGGATCGTCTACGAGGCGGCCGCGAAGACGCTCACCCCCGTCACCCTCGAGCTGGGCGGCAAGTCGCCGGCCGTGGTGACCGAGGTGAAGGACCCCGCCGGGATGGCCCGGCGCATCGCGTTCGGCAAGTTCACCAACGCGGGCCAGACCTGCGTGGCCCCGGACTACGTGCTGGCCGTGGGACCGGAGGCGCACGCCCAGGTGCTGCGGCACCTGCCCGCAGCGATCGCCGAGTTCTACGGCCCCGATCCCGCGGAGTCCCCCGACTACGGCCGCCTGGTCTCGGAGGACCACGCCCGGCGCCTCGTGGACCTGCTGGCCGAGGACGTCGACGCCGGTGCGCACGTGGTGATCGGCGGCGAGGCGGACGTAGCCGGCCGCTACCTGGCGCCGACCGTCGTCGACGGCGTCTCCCTGGACGGCGCGCTCATGCGTGAAGAGCTGTTCGGTCCTGTCCTGCCGGTGGTCCGCGTGGACACCCTGCAGGAGGCGCTCGACGTGATCGCCGCGCGCCCGCACCCGCTGGCCTCCTACCTGTTCACCGATGACGACGACGATCGCGCCGCCTTCTCCGCGCAGGTCCAGGCCGGCGTGGTGAGCGAGGGAGTGACGCTGCTGCACGCGGGCATGCCGACGCTGCGGTTCGGCGGGGTGGGCCACTCCGGGATCGGCGCGTACCACGGCGAGGCCGGGTTCGAGACGTTCTCCCACCTGCGCCCCGAGCTCACCAAGGGCACCGGCGTGGACACGCTGCGCGCGGTGTACCCGCCGCACGGGCCGGTCAAGCGGGCGCTGCTGCCGAAGCTCCTGTGACCCCCAGGGGCGCTTTCGTTCGGGAAACAGCACCGCCCCAGACATTTTTGTTCGGGAAACGGCGCCTCACGGCGCCCAGCAAACACCCGCCAGCCTGCCACGCCGTCGCCCTGTTGCGCAGCGGCCACCCCCCCTACGCTCCCACCATGGGGCCGATGTGGGCCCCTCGATGAGAGGAGCGACCATGCCCACCACCGCCACCCGCCTGACGCTTGCGGCCTCCGCCGGCCTCCTCGCGCTCACCGCCTGCTCGGCCGGAGGGACGGCCGACCCCTCGACGACGTCTGCCCCCGGCGGATCGACGTCGGCCGCCGCCTCCGCGTCCGACCTCGCCAGCGCGCCGCTCGGGACTCAGGAGCTCGCCGTCCGCGGCATCACCCGCGGCGGCGCGGCGGTCGAGGTCCCCGACGGGACGACCCTCGCCGTGAGCCCGGACGCGACCGCCTTCCAGGCCGCCGTCTCGGGCATCTGCGGGCAGCCGCGCTGGGGCGTCTCGGTGACGCGACCGGACCTCTGGTCCGCGACCGGCGACGTCCCCCAGCCCGCCGAGGGCTGCCCCTCCGACGCGCCGGGCCAGGACGCCCGCGCGGCACTGGAATCCCTGTTCGACGGCGATGTCGCCGTGGACACCGGCGCTGACGGCAGCCTGACGCTCACCCGCGGCGACGTCGAGGCGGTGCTGGCGCCGACCTCCTGAGCGGCGCCGTTTCCCGAACGACAACGTCCGGGGAGGTGCCGTTTCCCGAACGAAAACGCCGGGGGGTCAGTGCTGCGGCCAGATGCCGCGCCGCGTGAACACCTCGGCCAGGACGTCCGCGCGGTCGGTCATGATGCCGTCCACGCCCAGGTCCAGCAGGCGCTCCATCTCGGCCGGATCGTCCACCACCCACACATGGACGGGGAGGTCTGCGGCGTGGCAGCGGCGCACGAACGCCTCCGTCACCACCGGCACTCGACCGTGCCGCACGGGCACCTGCACGCAGTCCACCTCGAGCGCGTGCCGGCGCAGCCAGCCGGTCAGCCCCAGCGGGCCGAGCAACACCAGGGCCGCGATCGCTGCCGCCCCGCCCGACGTCGCCACGCGCCTCGGTCCGTGGGCGCGGTCGGCGTGGCCCGCCTCGGCGAGGGCCCGGCGGAAGGCGCGCCGCCGCGCGTCGTGGAACGAGGCGACCAGCACGCGGTCCCACGCCCGGTGCTCGGTGAGCAGGGCGGCGAGGGGGCGGGCGGCGGCGTCGTCCTTGAGGTCCACGTTGAACCGGGCCTCGGGCAGCGCGGCGAGCAGGTCTGCGAACCGCAGCAGCGGCTCCCCGCCCACCGTGTGCGCGCCCAGCTCCTCCCAAGTCAGCGCGGAGAACGCGCCCACGGCGGTGGACACGCGGTCCAGAGTCTCGTCGTGGAAGACCACGAGCTCACCGTCCGCCGTGGTCCGCACGTCCAGCTCGAGGTACGTGAAGCCTGCCTCCCACGCGGCCCGGAACGCGGCCAGCGTGTTCTCCCGGCCCGTGTCCGCGCCGCGGTGGGCGAACCCCAGCGGCCAGCCGCGCCGCGCGGGCAGAGAGTCGGCGAGGTAGGCGGGGGCGGGGCGGGACGAGGCAGCGGGGACGTTCACGCGAGCTGGCCCAACGTCGTCCGCACGCGCCGGGCGAATGCGGGACAGCCGGCCTTCAGCAGAGCGTCATCGAGCTGCGCATGGCCCGGTCTGTTCGACCAGTAGTCGAACTGGATCTTGACGATGGGAAGGAGGCACCGCGGGTTCGAGTCCGTCACGAGGACGAAGAAGTCGTCCGGGGTGATCACGTCATAGTGCTCGTCATCCGGCGTCGTGGTGATGTCGTCCGGAGCGTTGAAGGTGAGCACGAGGTCGGCCCGCGCGGCCACGGCCGCTGCATGCACGTGATAGTCGTGGTCGTCCGCACCCGTGAACGGCAGGTTCCCCGGGAAGTCCTGGACGACTTCGTCCACGAGGCCGGTGATCTTCTCCACCCGATCCGTGATCGCTCCACCCGAGCGTTGGGGGTGGATGCGCCGCAGGGCGTGGATCGCCTCCGCCTGGATGTCGTGGGTGATGTGCAGCTGGAACATCCCCTCGTTGAACTCCCGGAGGAAGTGGAGCCAGTCCATGGCGGTCCGGCTCACCAACACGTTGGCGTCGACGAGAACCCTGCACGTCATGCGCCGAGCCTAACAAGGGCCCTGCACAGCCGAGGGGCACGGCCTGCTGGGCCGTGCCCCTCCTGCTGCGGCGAGCCGCTCAGTCCCAGTCCTTGTCCTCACGGAGGGCCGCGAAGGCCGCGCGGCGCTCCTCCATGCGCTCAGCCTGCAGGCGCAGCACATCCTCTCGCTTGAAGCGCGTGTGGGTGCCCACCTTGAAGCTGTCGATCCGCCCCTGTCGGACCCATTTCATCAGGGTGGGACGGGACACGCTGAGGATGTCCGCCGCCACGGTGCTGGTCAGCTCGTCGGGGAGGCGGCCGATGGTGGCCTCCCCGTTCTCCGCAACCGAGGTCAGCGTGGCCAGCAGCATCGCCTGGATGCGCTCCGGCAGCTCGACGTCGGTGCCGTCAGCGGCTCGGAGAACCAGGGTGGCACCCTGTGGATGCGGCGTCTCTCCCGCCAGGCGTACGTCCGTATCGTCGATGGTGATGTTCTCTGTGGTCAGCATGGCAGTCATGGCGACCCCCTTCTCAGCTGGTGCCGTCTCACCAGACTAGGATATTTCACCTATATCTGCAACACCAGACGATGCGCCGATCGGGACGACGAGCGACAGCGCGCCGGCACCCCCCGTTCCCCGAACGACCACAGCGTGGCGGCACCCACTAGGCTCGAGCCCATGAGCGTGCGCCAGACCTACCTCCTCGTGGACGGCGAGAACATCGATGCCACCCTCGGCATGTCCGTCCTCAACCGCCGGCCCCATCCGGAGGAGCGACCCCGCTGGCAGCGCGTGCTGGCCCATGTGGAGCGCGCATGGGGGCAGCCGGTGCGGCCGCTGTTCTTCCTGGCGGTGGAGGGGGAGATCCCCTTCGGCTTCGTGCAGGCGCTGACCACCATGGGCTACCAGCCGATCCTCCTCAAGGGCTCCGGCAAGGTCGTGGACATCGGCATCCAGCGCACCGCGGAGGCGCTGCTGAACCGCGAGGCGGACGTGGTCCTGGCCTCGCACGACGTCGACTTCGCCCCGCACATGCAGGCCCTCGCCGCCGAGGGGTCGCGTGTGGCCGTCATGGGCTTCGAGGAGTTCATGTCCGCCGAGCTGCGGGCCGTGAACGGCATGGAGGTGTGGGACCTCGAGCACGAGGTCGCCGCGTTCGACGCCCCGCTGCCGCGCCTGCGCGTCATCCCGATCGACGAGTTCGACCCCTTCGACTTCCTCTGATCCGCCCGTGGCCGCCGTCCTCCACCGCCTGTCCGGCCTCCACGCCGTGCACCGCCTGGTGTGGGTGGACGTGGCGCGCGGCCTGGCACTCGTCTCGATGTTCGTGGCCCACGCCGCGCCGTCCGGCGGGCCCGGCGGCGTCCTGCACCTCACCGAGTTCCTCACCGCCGCCCTGTTCGCGGCCCTCGTGGGCGTGGGCGCCGCCCTGGAACGACGCCGGCACGGGGCCGGCCGGGCCCTGGGCCTGGCCCTGATCCGCGCCGTGGCGCTGCTGGCCGCCGCCTGGCTGACGTCCCTGTTCGGCGCGCAGGTCGTGGACATCCTCACGCATCTGGCGATCGTCCTGGTCCTCGTCGCGCTGCTCCTGGCCCTGCCCCTCGCCGCGCGCGCCGCCCTCGCCGCGGTCTGCCTGCTGCTCGGCGTGTGGCTCACCGCGGTGGGCACCGGGCCGGTGGCCCGGCTCCTGAGCGACTGGCTCGCGCCCGTGCAGGCCCTGACCGCCCCCGTCCGGGCGGAGCTGGGGAACGTGGGCGCGGCCCTGGCCTTCACGGAGGCGGAGTCCCTCCAGTGGACGGCGGAGTTCCTCACCGCCGGCCCCTACCGCCTGCCCCTCCTGCTGGCCTGGGCGCTGCTCGGGTCGGTCCTGGTCGCCTCGGTGACCCGCTTCGAGGGCGTCGCCCGCGGCCGGGCCGCCGCCTGGGCCGGCGCCGGCCTCGCCCTCGCCGCCGCCGCGCTCGCCGTCTCCCGCGGGCGCACCGGCGAGTTCCCGACGCCGTACACCGCCTCGGTCGCGGACGTCGCCCTGGCCACCGGCCTGGTGCTGGCCGCGCTGGGGGCGTGCGCCGCCGTCGTGCCCTCCCACCTGCCGTGGCTGACGGGGATCCTGGCCGTGCCCGGCTCCATGACCCTGTCCGTGTACGTGGTGCACCAGGCGTACCTGGGGTGGGCCGTGGGCGTCTGGACCGTGCTGGGCGGGGCGCTGCAGCCGGGCGCCGGCCCGTGGCTCTCCCCCGCCGGCACGGACGACACCTGGTTCAACGTGGCCGTCCTGTGCGGGGGCGGGCTGCTCCTGCCGCTGCTGTGGCGCGCCGTGGTCCGCCGCGAGCCGTGGCACCGCGGCCCGCTCGAGGGCCCGGTGGCCCTCGCCACGCACCGCCTGACCCGCTGACGGCCGGCGCCCGAGGCGCGGACCCGGTCCGCTGACCTGGGGCGGTGTCCACGACGACGACGCGGCGCCCGTACACTCGATCGTCGCCCGCGTCCGGCCCCGCCGACGCGCCGCGGCCCCCGCGCACCCCAGGAGAGGTCCCCATGGACACCGGACACCCGTCCACCACGCCCGCCGCCGGCAGTACGGCGGCGGCCCCCCGCCCCCAGGCCGGGGAGGAGAAGCTGAAGCGCAGCCTCGGCACGCGCCACATGGTCATGATCGCGATGGGCGGCGCCATCGGCACCGGTCTGCTCGTGGCCTCGGGCAACAGCATCGCCATGGCCGGCCCCGGCGGCGCGCTGCTGGCGTACACCGTGATCGGCTTCATGGTGTACCTGCTGATGCAGTCGCTCGGCGAGATGTCCACGTACATGCCGGTGTCCGGCGCGTTCGAGGAGTACGGCACCCGGTTCGTCAGCCCCTCCTTCGGCTTCGCCGTGGGGTGGAACTACTGGTTCAACTGGGCCATCACGGTGGCGGCCGAGCTCGTCGCCGCGGGCCTGGTGATGCGCTACTGGCTGCCGGACGTCCCGTCCTGGATCTGGTCCGCGCTGTTCCTGGCCGTGCTGTTCGCCGTGAACGCCCTCTCCACGCGCGCCTTCGGCGAGAGCGAGTTCTGGTTCTCCCTGGTCAAGGTGCTCACCGTGGTGGTCTTCCTGGTGCTCGGCGTCCTGATGATCCTGGGCATCCTGGGCGGCCCGGCCCCGGGCTTCGAGAACTGGACGGTGGCGGACGCCCCGTTCGTGAACGGGTTCACTGGCATCCTGGCGATCTTCATGGTGGCCGGCTTCTCCTTCCAGGGCACCGAGATGATCGGCGTGGCCGCAGGCGAGGCCGACGACCCCGAGCGGACCGTGCCGAAGGCCATCCGCACCGTGTTCTTCCGCATCCTGCTGTTCTACGTGGGCGCGATCGCCGTGATCGGCTTCCTCATCCCCTACACCAGCCCGAACCTGCTGGGCAGCGAGATCGGCGACGTCGCGATCTCCCCCTTCACCCTGGTGTTCGAGAACGCGGGCGTGCTGGCCGCGGCCACCGTGATGAACGCCGTGATCCTCACGGCGATCCTCTCCGCGGGCAACTCCGGCCTCTACGTCTCCACGCGCATGCTCTACTCCCTGGCGATGTCCGGGAAGGCCCCGCGCGTCTTCACCAGGATCAACCGCCGCGGCGTGCCCATGCCGGCGCTGCTGGCCACCACCGCGATCGGCGGCCTGTGCTTCCTCACCGCCCTGCTGGGCGACGGCACCGCGTACGTGTGGCTCGTCTCCGCGTCCGGCCTGGCCGGGTTCATCACCTGGATGGGCATCGCGTGGAGCCACTACCGCTTCCGCCGGGCCTATGTGACCCAGGGCGGCGACCCGGACGACCTGCCCTTCAAGGCCCGCTGGTTCCCGCTCGGGCCGATCGTGGCGCTCGTGATGTGCGCCGTGGTGATCGTGGGCCAGAACTACGAGGCCTTCCTGAGCGGCGGCCTGGACTTCCTCACGGTGGCCACCGCGTACATCGGGCTGCCGCTCTTCCTCGCCCTGTGGCTGGGCCACAAGCTGGTCACGAAGGCCCCGGGCGTCCGCTACGAGGACGCCGACCTCACCCGCAACCGGCACTGACGCTGCGGCACTGAGCGGGCGTGGCGGGTCCCGCACGGGGCGGGGGCGAGCGCCTCAGCGCGTCGGCAGCGCCAGCAGCTGCTCGATGGCGGCGGCGACCCCGTCGTCGTCGCAGGCCCCCACGACGGCGTCCGCCACCTCCCGCAGGGAGGGGTGCGCGCTGGCCACGGCCAGGCCAAGGCCCGCCCAGGCGAGCATCTCGGCGTCGTTGGGCATGTCCCCGAAGGCCACCACGTCCTCGGCGGCGATCCCGTGCCGGGCGGCGTACTCGGCGAGCGTGGCGGCCTTGTGCACGCCGGGGGCGGACATCTCCACGAGCGGCACCCCGGGCGCGGAGTGGGTCGCGGTCACGATCCCCTCGCCGACCTCCCGCACCGCGGCCAGGAACGCGTCCGGATCCATCCGGCCGGACTTGGCCATCAGCTTCACCACGGTGGCCTCCGCGGGCAGGGCCTCCTCCACGGTGGCGGCGCGGGACTGGCCGAACTCGTCCGCGGCGAACGCGTCCTCCCAGAAGAACCCCTCGAGGGCCTCGGCGCCGAACGTGGCGGTCGGGTCCAGGGCGCGCACGCGGGCCACCACGCGGCCCATCGCGGCGGTCTCGAGCGGGTGGGAGACCAGCACCCGGTCCGCGGCCACGTCCACCACCACGGCCCCGTTGGAGCAGATCACCGGGCCCACGTCCCCCAGCTGGTCCTGCAGCGGTCCGAGCCAGCGCAGGGGCCGGCCCGTCACGAACACGACGACGACGCCCGCCTCGTGCGCGGCCCGCAGCGCGGCGATGGTCCGCGGGGACAGCCGCCCGCTGCGCGTGTGCCGGTAGCCGATCACGGTGCCGTCCAGGTCCGTGGCGATCAGCCGGGGACGGCGCGCGGAGACGGGCAGGACGGACATGCGCCTCAGTGTAGGCGGCACCCCCGCCGGCCCTGCCCGGCTCGACGGCTCCTCCGTTGTGGTCACGACCCGCCGTCGCGAGGGCCCAGGCCACGGCGGGTCGTGACCACAACGCGCTGGCCAGGCATGATGGGCACGTGACCCACACCACCTCCTCCCCCACCCCGCAAACCGTCACCGTCACGGGCGCCGCCGGCAACATCGGCTACGCCCTGCTCTTCCGGATCGCCTCCGGCCAGATGCTCGGCACCGACACCCCGGTGCGCCTGCGCCTGCTGGAGATCCCCTCCGCCGTGCGCGCCGCCGAGGGCGTGGCCATGGAGCTCGCGGACAGCGCGTTCCCGCTGCTCGCGTCCGTGGACGTCACGGACGACCCGGCCACCGCCTTCGAGGGCACCACGCACGCCCTGCTCGTCGGCGCCCGGCCCCGCACCGCCGGCATGGAGCGCGCGGACCTGCTGCACGCCAACGGCGGGATCTTCGGCCCCCAGGGCCGCGCCATCAACGACCACGCGGACGAGGCGGTGCGCGTCGTCGTCGTGGGCAACCCGGCCAACACCAACGCGCTGATCGCCTCCGCGCACGCCCCGGACGTGCCCGCCGAGCGCTTCACCGCGCTGACCCGCCTGGACCACAACCGCGCCGTGTCCCAGCTGGCCGCCCGCGCCGGCGTGGGCGTCACGGACGTGGACGGGATCACCATCTGGGGCAACCACTCCGCCACCCAGTTCCCGGACCTCACCCACGCGCGCGTGCGGGTGGCCGGCGACGACGGCGGCGCCCCCGCCTGGCGCCCCGCCCTGGACGTGGTGGACCGCGGCTGGGCCGCGGACGAGTTCATCCCGAGGGTGGCCAAGCGCGGCGCGGAGATCATCGAGGTCCGCGGGTCCTCGTCAGCGGCGTCCGCGGCGTCCGCCACGATCGACCACATGCGCGACTGGTCCCTGGGCACCGGCGTGGACGCCGAGGGCGCGCCGCGGCGGACCTCCGCGGCGGTGGTCTCAGACGGCTCCTACGGGGTGCCGGAGGGCCTGATCAGTTCGTTCCCGGTGACCTCGGACGGCTCCGGGGCGTGGACGATCGCCCCGGGGCTGGGCCCGGACGAGTCCCTCCTGCCGGGCGAGGGCGGGCGGCTGGCCGCCACGGTGGCCGAGCTCGAGGCCGAGCGGGACGCCGTGCGGGGTCTCGGGCTGCTCTGAGCCGGCCGCCCCGCCGCCGGCGTCAGTCCGCCAGCTCGTCCCGCGTGGGCGGGTCGGCGCCGGGGCGGGACGCCGTGATGGCCGAGGCGCGAGAGGCGTAGATCAGCACGGACTGGATGTCATGCAGGTCCATGGAGTGCAGGCGCTCCCGGTTCTCGGCGCCCAGGAGGGTGCGGTCGTCGAGGGCGGCCAGGAGGGCGGCGGTGAAGGAGTCGCCGGCGCCCACGGTGTCCGCGACGTCCACCGGGAAGATGGGGCGCTCCACCTCGTGCTCGGCGGTGACGGCCACGATGTCCTCGGCGCCGCGGGTCATGACCACGAGCGCCGGGCCGGCCTCCCGCCACGCGCGCAGCGAGTCCATCAGCGGACGGTCCGGGTAGAGCCACGCGATGTCCTCGTCCGAGGCGTGCACCACGTCGGAGAGGCGCACGACCTCCTCGGCGCGGGCGCGGGCGAACTCCCGGTCCGGCACGATCGAGGGGCGCACGTTGGGGTCGTAGCTGATCGTGGCGTGCGGCTGCGCGGCGGCCAGGGCGCCCATCACGGAGGCGTCCCCGGGGGCGAGCATCGTGGCGATCGAGCCGGCGTGCACGTGCACCAGCCGGCCGTCATGGGCCTCGTGCAGGAGACGGGCCAGCTCCTCGGCGGCGGGCAGGGTCCAGTCCAGCTCGAACTCGTAGCTGGCGGCGCCGGTGGGGTCCAGTCGCGCGGTGGCCACGGAGCTCGGGGAGGCGTCCGGCTCGAGGAGGCTGCGCACGTCGTTGTCCTGCAGGTGCGCGGCGATCATGTCCCCGTACTCGTCCCGGCCGATGCGCCCGGCGAACACCACGGGGCGCTCGAGCCGGCTGAGCCCGACGGCGACGTTCAGGGGGCTGCCGCCCGGGTGCGCCCTCGGCGTGGCGGTGTCAGAGAGCACCACGTCCACCAGGGCCTCGCCGATCACTCCGAAGTACTCGTCCACAGCCCAAACGGTACCCTACGAGGCGGCCCCGACCCGGGGCCGGGGCGCTGCGCGGGGACCCCTCCGCGGCGCGCCCCGCCCCACCCCCCACGCGCCCGGGAAGGCGGACATGTCCCACTCCTCCCCCACCCCTGCCGAACCCTCCGGACGGCCCGCCCCGCACGACGACGACACCCCCGACCGCGGCCGCGGCGCCGGCCCCTGGCGCCTCCACGGGGACGGCCGCACCATCACCGCGGGCACCGTGGTGGCCCCCGACGAGCGCCTGACCTGGGGCCGGACCGTCGGCATCGGCGTGCAGCACGTGATGGCGATGTTCGGCGCCACGGTGCTGGTCCCGGCGATCACCCAGATGCCCGCGACGACGGCGCTGCTGTTCTCCGGCCTCGGCACCCTGCTGTTCCTGGTGATCACGGGCAACCGGCTGCCGAGCTATCTGGGCAGCTCGTTCGCGTTCATCGCCCCGCTGACCGCGGCCTCGGCCGCCGGCGGGGTCGGCGCGGCACTGGGCGGCGTGCTGGTCACCGGCGTCCTGCTCATGGTGATCGGCGCGATCGTCCACCGGGCCGGGACCGGGTGGATCCACGCGCTCATGCCGCCGGCCGTGATGGGCACGATCGTGGCGTTGATCGGCCTGAACCTGGCCGGCGCCACCACCCAGGCCATGGAGGAGGTGCCGCTGACCACGTTCGGCACCGCGCTGGCCGTGGTGCTCACCGCCGTGCTGTTCCGCGGCCTGCTGGGGCGCCTGTCGATCCTGGTGGGCATCGTCGTCGGCTACCTGCTGGCGCTCGCCCAGGGCCAGGTGTCCTTCGACGCCGTCCGCGACGCCGCCTGGCTGGGCCTGCCCCCGTTCCACGCGCCGACCGTGGACGTGTCCCTGCTGCCGCTGTTCCTGCCCGTGGTGCTCGTGCTCGTGGCGGAGAACATCGGCCACGTGCGCACCGTGGGGCTGATGACCAGGCGGGACCTCGACCCGCTCACCGGTCGCGCGCTGCTCGCCGACGGGCTGGCGACCTCCCTCTCCGGCCTCGGCGGGGGCGTGGGCACCACCACGTACGCGGAGAACATCGGCGTGATGGCGTCCTCGAAGGTGTACTCCACCGCGGCGTACTGGGTGGCGGGCCTCACCGCGATCGCCCTGGCGTTCCTGCCCAAGTTCGGCGCCGCCGTCGCCACCATCCCGGCCGGCGTGGCCGGCGGGGCGGGCATCATCCTCTACGGGATGATCGGCGTGATGGGCGTGCGCATCTGGGTGCAGAACCGCGTGGACTTCTCCAACACCATCCACCTCATGACGGCGGGCGCGGGCCTGATCGTGGCGATCGCGAACCCGGAGATCGTGGTGGGCGGCCTGGTGTTCGGCGGCATCACGCTCGGCACCATCACCGCCCTCGTGGTGCACCACCTCATGACGGCGGTGGCGCGCTGGCGCGGCACCGAGCCCGTCCCCGAGGACGACGACGAGCGCTACGCGGCCTCGGAGCCGGGCCGCCTCGGCTGACCCGCCGCCGTTTTCGTGCGGGAAACGGCGCCTCCCCCAGCGTTTCCGTTCGGGAAACGGCAGCCCGGCGCAGCACCGCGTGGCGCCCGGGGTCAGCGGGAACTGGTGCCGCGCCGCCCTCTGGCCACGCCCACGAACGCCTGGACCAGGTCCGAGTCGGACTCCTTGAGCCACGCCAGCCCCACGTCCCAGCCAGGGTGGCGGGGCGCGTCGTCGTCCTGCGGCGCCCGGCCGGCGTCGTCCTCCGCGCCCGCGACGCCGAGGCCCGTCTCCGCCTGCACCTCGGCCTCCGTCGCGGCAGCCTCGCGGTCGGCGCGGGACAGGCCGACCACCTCGTCGAGTTCGCAGGCCAGCGGGAGGACCACCACGTCCTTGCGGCCGAAGACGCGCGCCACGGACATCGGCAGGACGACGTGGCCGACGCCGCTCGCGACGATCTCGAGCGCCATGCGCTCACCCGCACCGGGGATCTCGGGTGCGTCGAGGGGGTTGGGTGCAGGAGGGACCGGCTCGGCCGCCGTTTCCCGCACGGAAGCGTCCTCATACCCCACCGTTTCCCGAACGAAAGCATCGTCGGGGGTGGGGGTGAAGCGGGCCGGGTCCATGTGCTCGGCCGGGTCGAGCTCGCTGACGGGCACCGGCCCCTCGGCGTCCACGTCCCACGCGGCCAGCAAATGCTCCTTGCCCACGCACACCACGGGCAGTTCGGAGTACGCGGTCACCACGTGCACGTGCCGCGGGTCGAGGCCGGCCGCCCGCAGCACGGCCGACGCGCCGTCCTCGCCCCGCGGCCAGCGCAGGTAGCCCAGTTGCGGCAGCGGGTGCAGGGGCATCCCGGCGTCGTCGTGGGCCAGGTGCGCGGTCTGCGCGGACTCGTCATGGTTGACCAGCTGGACCGTGCGCTCCCGCGAGCTGAACCGCTGCACCCACGTGGACGGCGTCGCCCCGGGGATGGTCGCCAAGAACAGGGTCTCGGGAGGCGTGGGCAGATCCGCGGGAGCGGCCGCGCCCGACTCCCGACGACGCCCCGCGCCCCCGGCGCGACCGCCCGCCTTCACGCCCTTCGCGACGCCGCGGCCGCCCGTGCGCGTGGAGCGGGCCGGCCCGCCGCGGCTGGCCTTCTGCCGTCCGGCGCCGCCGCGGGAGCCTCGGGACCCGCTCAGCGGACCTTCTCCTTCAGGAAGGAGACGGCGCGGTCCCACGCCTGCGCCGCGGCCTCGGGGCGGTAGTTGCCCTGGGGGTCGTCGTCGTTGTGGAAGGCGTGCGGGGCGTCGTAGTAGAAGTACTCGACCTCGGCGCCGGACTCGTCGCGGATCTGCTGCTCCTGCCTCTTCGCGTCCTCCACCGGGAACATCTCGTCCTGCTCGCCGTAGTGGCCCTGGATCGTGGCCGTCACGCCGGAGAAGTCGCCGGACACGCCCTGGCCCACGCCGTAGAACGGCACGGCCGCGGACACCTTGTCCCCCTGCTGGGCCGCGAGCGCCAGCACGAACCCGCCGCCCATGCAGAAGCCGATCGCCCCGACGGTCTCGGAGGTGACCTCCTCGCGCGCGAGCAGCCAGTCGACGGCGCCGGCCAGCTGGCGGGCGCCCTCCTCGGCGGGCAGGTTCTGCATCATCTCGCCAGCCTCGTCGCCGTCGTGGGCGATCCAGCCGCCGAACAGGTCCGGTGCCAGCGCCACGAAGCCCTCCGCGGCCAGGCGGTCGCACACGTCCTTGATGTGGTCCACGAGACCCCACCACTCCTGGATCACGATGATCCCGGGCCCCTTCCCGGACTCCGGCAGGGCCAGGTAGCCGTGGCCGGTCTGGTCGCCGTGCGCGGCGTCCTTGGTGGGCAGGTCGAACGAGACGTTCTGGTGCGGGGTCTTGGAAGCCATCATGCGCCCCACCCTACGGATCGCGCCCGGGGTGCGGCGAGGGCTGGTCGCACTCCGCGCTGTGGTCACGACACGCCGCGCACGCTCCGGGGCGGACGGCGTGTCGTGACCACAACGCGCCGGCGCGCCGAAGCGTCGGAGCGTCAGCGCGTCAGCACCTCAGCGCTTCGGCAGCAGGTGCGCGATCCGCTCCGCGAGCGCCGAGCGCTTGAGCTTCTGCGTGGGCGTGAGGAGCGCGGCGAGCTCCTCGGGGTCCGGCAGGAGCACCTTGTAGGAGCGCAGCCGCTCGGGCGCGGGGACCTTCGCATTGGCGGCGTCGATGGCCGCGCCCACCGACTCGCGGATCCGCTGCTCGGAGACCTCGATCATGCGCCCGGCCTCGTCCCTGAACCGCTCCGCGGTCTCGGCGCCGTCCCGCAGGCGGGCGGACACGGTGTCGGGCACCTGCCAGTCCGGCAGGTGACGCTGCACCCACGCGGCGAGGGCCTCGCGGTCCAGCAGGATCATGGCGGTGGGGTGGTCCAGGCCATCGCCGATCACCACGGCGTGGCCGACCGCGGGGTGCAGCTCCACCTCGCGCTCCCACTCGGCGGGGTTGATGGTCTTGCCGTTGGCGGTGACGATCACGTCCTTGACGCGACCGGTCACGGTGAGCCGGCCGTCGTCGTCGAGACGGCCGAGGTCCCCGGTGCGGAACCACTCGCCGTCGAACGCGGCGGCGGTCTCCTCCTCGTCGGTGTACCCGGCGAACACGCCGGGGCCGCGCATCTGGATCTCGTCGTCGTCGGCGATCCGCACGGACATCCCGGGCAGGGGCAGGCCCACGGTGCCGGGGACCACGTCCCCCTCGCGATGGCCCACGGCGGGGGCGGTGGTCTCGGTGAGCCCGTAGCCCTCGAACACGGTCAGGCCCATGCCGGTGAACAGGCGCAGCAGGTCCGGGTCGAGCTTGGCCGCGCCGCACAGCAGGTGGGTCACCCGGCCGCCCAGCAGGTGCCGCACCCGGCGGTAGAAGAGCCGCTCGTAGAGGGCCAGCTGGGCGCGCACGGGCACCAGGAGCTTGGGGTCCTCGCCCAGCACCACGCGCCCCTTCGCCACGGCGGCCGCCCGGGCGCGCTCCCAGAGCACGCCCACGGAGAGCGGGCCCACGCGGGTGCCGCGCGCCTTCTCCTCCACGCCGAGCACGATCTTGGACAGGACGCCGGGGACCACCATCACGAAGGTCGGGCGGATCTGCCCCATGGACGGCACGGCGGCCTTCGGGTTGCCCACGTGCGCCACGGTCATCCCGCCGTGCAGGCAGATCATCTGCACGGCGCGGGAGAGCACGTGCGCCAGCGGCAGGAACAGCACGGTGGAGCCGCCCGGGTGCACGAACCCCCGGTAGGCCTCGGCCACGTTGAGCACCTGGTGGACGAAGGACCGGTGCAGGATCCTCGTCCCCTTGGGCTCCCCCGTGGTGCCGGACGTGAACACGATCGTGGCGACGTCGTCCAGGCCCCGGGCCGTGCGGGCCGCCTCGAGCGCCTCGTCGGTGACGTCGGCGCCGAGCGCCTCGAGGGCGCGCAGGTCGCCGGCGGGGGCGCCGTCGGCGTCGTCCAGGGTCCACACCGCGGACCCGTGGGGGCCGCGAGCGGCGCCGTCCCGCGCGTCGAGGGTCTCGCGCAGCGTGGCGGCGGCGGCCGGGGAGCCGGCGAAGGCGGCGCGCACGCCCACGACGTCGGCGATCGCCGCCATCTGCGTGGCCGGGGCGGAGTCGAACATGGGGACCACCACGGCGCCCGCGTAGAGGCAGGCGAGGTCCATCAGGGTCCACTCGTACCGGGTGGCGGAGACGATGGACACGGCATCCCCCGGGCGGATCCCCAGCGCGATCAGGCCCTTGGCCAGCGCGCGCACCCGGGCGTGGAACGCGGCCGTGGTGACCGGCTCCCAGGGGCCGTCGAACGGCGCGGCGGGGTGGCGCACCTGGAAGGCCACCACGTCGGGGTGCCCTGCGACGCGGCGCTCCAGGACGTCGGTGATGTTGCGCAGCTCGGCGGCGTCGGCGAGGGCGGGCATGTCCACCTGGCGGCGGGGGGCCGGGGAGGCGGACGGGGCGGCGGGGACCGGGGAGGCGGAGTCCATGGTGACGATTCTCGTGCATCTGCGGCCCGCTGACCTGCACCCGGTCCGGCCACGGCGACGCCGGCCGCCCCGGGGTGGGGGCGGCCGGCGTCGTGGGGTGTCCGGGGGGGGAGAGACGATCAGCCCCGGACGTCTGCGGGTCCGGCGGGCCGGGCCCGGATCAGGCCTGGACGAACTCGGCGTCGATCTCGATCTTCACCTTGTCGCCCACCAGCACGCCGCCGGCCTCGAGCACGGCGTTCCAGGTCAGTCCGAAGTCCTTGCGGGAGATCTCGGTCTTGGCCTCGAAGCCCACGCGGGTGGTGCCGAACGGGTCGGTGGTCTGGCCGCCGAGCTCGACCTCCAGCTCGACCTGCTTCGTGGTCTCGAGGATGGTGAGGTCGCCGACCAGGACGAACTCCTCGCCGTCGAAGCCGCGGACCTCGGTCGAGCGGAATGTCATGGTGGGGTGCTTCTCCACGTCGAAGAAGTCCTCGCCCTTGAGGTGGCCGTCGCGGTTGGCGTCCTTGGTGTCGATGGACTGCATGTCCACGGTGATGTCCGCGGAGGAGCGGGCGAAGTCCTCGGCGACGGTGAGGGTGCCGGAGACGGCCTGGAAGGTGCCGCGCACCTTGGAGATGCCCGCGTGGCGGACCGTGAAGCCCACCTCGGTGTGGGAGGCGTCGAGGTTCCAGGTTCCGGGGGTGACCTGCGTCATGGGGATGCTCCTTCAAGGATGTTCGGATCTGCGGTCACGGGGTGCTCCCCCGTGCTTGTTTCAAATCTAAACATCTCTCTCCATCGCGCGTCCAGGACTTGCACGTGAAAGTCAGAAACACTCCGTCACACTTCACGTATGAACCGCGGAATCTCGCCGTTCGCGCGCCGGGGGCGCGGGCATCGTCGTCGCGACCGGTGTCCTGTAACCTGGGCCACACGTGCCGCCCACCCGCGGCCGCTCCCGGTGCCGACCCGCGCCGACGACGACGGGCCCCCACCTGGTCCTCCCCGTCCGACCGATCCGCGTGAGGCACCCCGCCCGCGGACCGTCCGACGACGACACCAGCCCCGGCGACCCGCCCCCGCGTCGCCCTCCCGCCTGAAGGAGGCCCCGCCATGACCGTCACCCTCTCCCCCTCGCCCACCCAGCCGTTCTCCCCCGTGCCCGGCCAGCGGATCGACCCCGAGCTCGCCCGCTCCTGGCTGCTCGTGAACGCCGCGCAGCCCGAGCGCTTCCAGCCCGCGGAGGACTCGGCCGCGGACATCGTCATCCTGGACGTCGAGGACTCCGTGGCCCCCGCGGACAAGCCCAAGGCCCTGCAGGACACCGTCGACTGGCTCACCTCGGGCCACACCGCGTGGGTGCGCCTCAACGGCTACGGCTCGAAGTGGTGGGAGGACGACGTCGCGGCGCTCGCCGCGACCCTGCCCGCGCACCTGGGCGGGCCGGTCGCCGAGGGCGGCCTGGCCGGCGTCGTGCTGGCGATGGTGGAGTCCACCGACCACGTGAACGAGACCGCGAAGCGCCTGCCGGGCGTGCCCGTGGTGGCGCTCGTGGAGACGGCACGCGGACTGCAGCGGATCGACTCCATCGCCGCGGCGAAGGGCACGTTCCGCCTGGCGTTCGGCATCGGCGACTTCCGCCGCGACACCGGCCTGGGCGAGTCCCCGATGGCGCTGGCGTACACGCGCTCCCAGTTCACGATCGCCGCGAAGGCCACGGGCCTGCCCGGGGCGATCGACGGCCCCACCGTGGGCACCACGGGCGTGAAGCTGGCCGAGGCCACCGCCGTGACCGCCGAGTTCGGCATGACCGGCAAGCTCTGCCTGGCCCCCGAGCAGTGCGCGCTGGTGAACGAGGGCCTCAGCCCCTCGCAGGAGGAGCTGGCGTGGGCGCAGGACTTCCTCGAGGAGTTCGCCGCGTCCGGCGGGCAGATCCGCAACGGCTCGGACCTGCCGCGCAAGGCGCGCGCCGAGAAGATCCGGGCCCTCGCCGCGGCGTTCGGCGTCACCGCCGGCCACATCCCGGACGAGGACAACCGCGCGGCCGCCCCCTCGGACACGTACCACTACTGAGCCGGCCCGGGTCGGGACAGGGGAAGGGCCCCGGATCGAGGATCCGGGGCCCTTCGCCACGGTCTGCCGTCAGGCCGCGACGCCCTCCCGCGCGGACCCGGCACGACGCCGGCGCACCGCCGCCATCGCGGCCCCCGCCAGCACCAGGGCCAGCAGGCCGTAGATCACCCACGTGATGGGGCTGGACACCAGCACCGCCGGATCGCCGACGGAGCTGAGCAGGGCGTCCCGGACGCTGGTCTCGGCGAGCGGGCCGAGCACCATGCCGATCATCAGCGGCGCCACGGGATACCCGAACCGGCGCATCAGGAAGCCCAGCACGCCCATGCCCAGGAGGAGCAGCAGGTCGAACACCCGGCCGGACGTCGCGTAGATGCCGAGCCCGCAGAACAGCGTGATCCCCGCGTAGAGGTAGGGATTGGGGATGAGCAGGAGCTTGGCCCACAGCTGCGCGAACGGCAGGTTGATGAGCAGCAGGACCAGCATGGCCAGGAAGAAGCTGGCCAGCAGGGCCCACACCAGGTCCGCGTTGCGCTCGAAGAGCAGCGGGCCCGGCTGCAGGCCGTACTGCCGGAACGCGGCGAGCATGATCGCCGCGGTCGCGGAGATGGGCAGGCCGAGCGTCAGCAGCGCGCCCATCGCCATGCCGGTGGTCGCGTTGCCCGCGGCCTCCGGGGCGGCCAGGCCCCGGATCGCGCCCCGGCCGAACCGCGGCTCGGCGCGGCGGGCGTCGAGGCGACGTTCGACGTCGTAGGCCAGGAAGGTGGGGACCTCCGAGCCGCCGGCCGGGATCACGCCGAACGGCAGGCCGATGCCGGTGCCGCGCAGCCACGCCGGCAGCGCCTCGCGGAACTCCGCGCCGGTCAGCCACGGCCGGCCGGCGGAGCGCACCTGGTGCACGTCGTGGTCGCGCCGGGCGCGGGAGGCCACGTGGAACACCTCGCCGAGGGCCAGGACGGCGACGGTCACGGTCACGAGGGAGACGCCGTCGAACAGCTGCGGCGCACCCAAGGTGAAGCGCTCGGTGCCGGTCACGGAGTCGATCCCGACGACGGCGATCCCGAGCCCCAGCACCAGTGCGGTGAGGCCCTTGAGGACGGAGTCGGAGACCACCGAGGAGGTCGCGATGAACGCGAACAGGGCGAGCGCGAAGTACTCGGCCGGGCCGAAGTTGTTCGCGAACTCGGCCATCACGGGGGCGAGGAACACCACCAGCACGGCCGCGATCATGCCGCCGATGAACGCGCCGATCGCCGCGGTGGCCAGCGCCTGCGGCGCGCGCCCCGCCTGGGCCATCTTGTGGCCCTCGAAGGTGGAGGCGATCGCGGAGGCCTGCCCCGGGGTGTTCATGAGGATCGCCATCGTGGAGTCGCCGAACATGCCGCCGAAGTACACGCCGGCGAACATGATGAACGCGGCCGTGGGGTCCAGCGCGAAGGTCAGCGGCAGCAGCAGCGCCACCGCCATGGAGGAGCCCAGGCCGGGCAGCACGCCCACCGCGGTGCCGAGCAGACAGCCCAGCAGCACCCACAGCAGGTTCATCGGGGTGAGGGCTCCGGCGAAGCCCTCCATGAGGAGTCCGAGTGCGTCCATGTCAGAATCCGCCTCCCAGGATGCCCGAGGGCAGGTTCAGGCCCAGGCCCACGTCGAACGCCAGGTAGGCCAGCGAGGACATGAACAGGGCGAGGATGACGTCGAAGCCGGGGCGGCGGGAGCCGAAGCCCCGCGCCACGCACCAGAACAGCAGCGCACCGGCCAGGATCCACCCCAGCCAGGGCAGCAGCAGCGAGAACGCGAGGAACCCGCCGGCGGTCCAGGCGAGGGCCGCGGGGTCCGAGTGCGTGCGCCAGCGGCGGCCGGAGTGGTCCTCGGGGTGCTCCGGCGTCCGCACCACCGCGAGCGCCTGCAGCACGGCCAGCACCAGGCCGACCGCGCCGAGGATGCCGGGGAAGAACGCCGGGCCGGGGAAGTCGGCGTCGCCGGTGTCCATGCGCCATGAGCCGATCAGCAGGAACAGGCTCCAGGCCGCCACGATCGCCGGCATGGCCAGCCCGGCCCGGCCCGCGAACCAGGTGCCCTCGCCGATCGGCCGGGGGCCGGGGCGGTGGGTCTCATGCGCGGCGCTCATGAGCCGATCTCCTCGTACAGACCGGCGATCCGGTCGATCTCGTCCTGCACGAAGGCGTCCATCTGCTCGTCCTGCAGCGGCACCTCGCGCCAGTAGTTGCGCTCCACGGTGGCCTTCCACTCGGGGGTCGCCGTCGTCTCGGCCACGACCTCCTGGAGCGCGTCGAGGTCCTCGCCCGTCACGGTGGGCGCGGCGAAGAGGGCGCGCCAGTTGGTGAGGGTGACGTCGTAGCCCTGCTCGGCGAGCGTGGGCACGTCGAGGCCCGGCAGGCGCTCCTCGGAGGCCACGCCGAGCATGCGCAGGCGGCCGGACTCCACGTGCGGGTACATGTCCGCGACGCCGCCGGAGGCGGCCTGCACGGTGCCGTTGAGCATGGCCTGGACCACCTCGCCGCCGCCGTCGGAGGGGATGTAGGTGATCCGGCCGGGGTCGACGCCGGCCGTGGTCGCCAGGTCCGTGATCACCAGCTGGTCGAACGAGCCGCCGCCGGACCAGGCGAGGGCCTCGGGGTCCTCCGCCCACGCGGCCACAAGGTCCGCCATGGACCGATGCGGCGAGTCGGCGGGCACCAGGATCAGGTCGTACTCCTCCACCACACGGGCCACGGGCTGGACGTCCTGGATCTTCGCGGGGGTGTCGTTCTTCAGCTGCGCGGCGATCTGGCCGGTGCCGCCCACCATCATCACGTTGGGATCGGTCATCTGGGACAGCTGGCCCACGCCGATCGTGCCGCCGGCGCCGGGGATGTTGACCACCTGCACGTTGTTCACGATCTGGTTGGCGCGCATGGCCTGCTGGGCCTCGCGCTGGAACGTGTCCCAGCCGCCGCCCGCGGCAGCGGGGGCGATCAGGGTCATGTTCGAGCGGACGTCCGTGCCGGACGAGGCCGACTCGATGGAGAAGTAGGCGGCCGCAGCCACCACCACGGCGGCGACGGCGGAGAAGACGGCGGAGCCGACGCCGAAGCGACGGCCCGTCGGCACGGGGCGGGACAGGTCGATGGCCTGGGTCTGGGTGCCCAGGGAGTGCCGCGGCGGCGGGTCCTCGGCCGGCGGCGGGGAGCCGGCAGGCATCGACGGGTCTGCGGAGTGCGACATGCGCGGACCTCGTTCCAGGGGTTGCGAGACGACTGCGGATGCAGCCGATGTCCGCAGAGTGTCGCATGTCACACCGTGCTGCGCATGCACAGTGACGCCGTCGTGCTCCTGCCATGGCAGCGGAGCCACTGGGGGTCGGACAGCGGCAGGGCCCCGGACTCGCCGTCCGGGGCCCTGCCTCTGTCATCACTCGCACCTTCACCGCTCGCACGTCGATGAGGTGGTTCCACCGTAGGCACCGCGGATGGGGGCAGACCGGACGCGGCCTGGCAGTTCCCTGGACACCCCTGGACCCGGTCGCGCCGGCGTCGCCCCTCTCCCTCCCGCCCACCTCGCTATGCTGACTCTGTGTCCGGCGGCGCCGTCGGGCCTGCCTGCTGGCCCCCTCACCCCCGGGAGATCCCCCATGGCTCGACTCCACCGCGTCCACGAGAGCGCTGACGCCGTCCGCCCCCGGGCACTGCGGCCCGCCGCCGCGCTGCTCACCATGGGCCTGCTGCTCACCGGCTGCGCCGGCGCGGACGGCGAGCAGACCGAGGACGGCCAGAGCGCCGCCGCCGCCACCGCCCAGGACGGCGGGGCCACCGCCTCCACCACCGGCGGAGCCGAGGCCACCGGCGGAGCCGAGGCCGGCGGCAGCCAGGACACTGTGGCTGAGAGCCAGGGCGAGGGGGCGCCCTCCGTGGATCCGGCCGACTTCCCGGCGTCCAACACCACCGGGCTGACCCGCATGGAGACCCTCAAGGGCACCGGCGTGGTGCCGAAGTCCGTGGTCTCCAACCAGCACGGGCTGATGATCACCAACAACGTGACCTACCGGCACAACGTCGTGCTCTTCGACACCGAGACCCGCGAGGTGGTCCAGGCCCTGGACGACACCGTGGACACGGACGCGATGGGCATCGAGGGCCTGTCCGGCGTGGTCAGCGGCGCCCCGGTGGAGGCCGCGTGGACCCAGGACGGCCGGTTCGCCTACGTCACCCAGTACGGGCTGTACGACGTGGGCGCGGAACCGGATGACAACTGCACCGCCGGCTCGGCGATCGCCCCCTCCCTGGTCTACCGGTACTCGGTGGAGGAGAAGGACTGGGACGCCGCCTACCGCGTGGGCCGGGTGCCCAAGTACGTGGCCCTGTCCCCGGACGAGTCCCGCCTGCTGGTCACCAACTGGTGCGACTCGAACATGACCGTCCTCGACACCGCCTCCGGGGAGACCGAGCACACCATCCCCCTGGACACCATGCCCCGCGGCATCGTCGTGCTGCCGGACAACAAGACCGCTTACGCCACCGCCATGTGGGCGGACAAGCTCTACCGCGTGGACCTGGAGGCCGGCACCTCCGAGGTGGTCATGCACACCGGCAAGAACCCGCGCCACCTCGTCCTGTCCCCGGACGGGAAGACCCTCTACCTGACGCTCTCCGGCGCCGACCAGATCGTGAAGCTGGACGCCGAGACCGGCGAGGTCCTCGACAGCGCGCCGGCCGGGGACGAGCCGCGCTCCATGGACATCTCCACCGACGGCACGGCCCTCTACGTGGTGAACTACTACGATTCCACGCTGACCAAGATCGACGCCGAGACCCTCGAGATCATCGACACGGCACCGGCCGGCGTCCACGCCGTCGGCGTCACCTACGACGAGCCCTCCGGCGAGGTCTGGGTGGCCAACTACGGCGGCACCATCGACATCTACGACGACACCGACGGGGTGGGCCCGCGTGCCGGCGGCACCGCGAAGGCCTCGTCGGACACCGCAGGGGGGTGACCCCGCCCCCGGTCGTCGGACACGACGAAGGCCCCGGATCCATGATCCGGGGCCTTCGTCCACGTGGTGCGCGAGGGGGGACTTGAACCCCCACGTCCTTTCGAACACTGGCACCTGAAGCCAGCGCGTCTACCTATTCCGCCACTCGCGCGAGCGGCTTCCTCATCCGGTGCCGCGGAAACACGGTACCCGCCGAGGCAGCGAGGAACAGCCTACACCGGCCCGCAGCGCCCCCGCAACTCGCCCCCCGGGCGACGGCTCGGCCGGTCACCCGTTCACCCGGTCACCCGGTCGACGCCCCGCCGCCTCCCAGGCCGGACCCGTACTATCGGACGGACGACCACTTTCGGAGAGGAGCCCCGGTCCGTGGGACTTCTGGACAACCTCGAGCGTGGCCTCGAGAAGGCGGTGCGCTCGGCCTTCTCCGCCGGCGGCGCCCGGGCGGTGCAGCCGGTGGAGATCGCGTCCGCCCTCCGGCAGGAGATGGACGACGAGTCGTTCGCCCTGTCCGAGGGCCATACGGTGGCGCCCAACGACTTCACGGTGCACTTCTCCCCCGCGGACTTCGAGCGCGCCCGCACGTGGGGCAGCACCCTGGCCAGCGAGCTGTGCGACGAGGTCATCCGCCACGCCCAGGCCCAGGGCTACTCCCTCCCCGGCTCCGTCCGGGTGGCCTTCCACGCGGACGACGCCGTCCGCCCCGGCCGCATCGACGTCGTCTCCCGCCTCGACGACGGCTCCCGGACGCAGGCCCCCGCGGTCGCCCCGGCCCCGCAGGCCCGGCCGGCCGCCCCGGCCCGGCCGACGGCCTCCGCCGAGGCCCTCGACGGCGCCCCGCACCGCAGCGCCTCGGCGCCCCGCCGCGCGTCGTCCCCGGCCGCCCCCGCAGCGCGGCCCGCGCCCCGCGTCCCCTCGCCGGCGCCGAGGTCCGCCCCGGCTCGGCCGCCGGCCTCCGCCGACGACGCGACCCTCGTGATGCCCCGCGGCGGCGGCCGTCCCCGTCCGGCCGTGCCTGCGCTCGAGTTCGACGGCCGGATGCACCCGATCTCGCTCGAGGACATGGTGGTGGGCCGTTCGCCGGAGCAGGCGGACATCGTGGTCCCGGACTCCTCGGTCTCGCGCCGCCACCTGCGCCTGGTGCGAGTGGGCGCGGTGGTCACACTGATCGACCTCGGCAGCCGCAACGGCGTGGCGGTGGACGGGCGTCGCGTTGACGGCTCCACGGTGCTGCGCGAGGGTGATCGCATCACCGTGGGCCGGACCGAGATGGTCTTCCACGCCGACGCCACCGACGGGAGGACCCCCCAGTGAACGAGCTCGCCGTCGCCGTGCTCCGCCTCGGGCTCCTGCTGGCCCTGTGGGTGCTGATCCTGTCGATCGTCATGTCCCAGGGCCGGGACCTCGTGGTGGGCCGGCGCAACAAGACCCGTCTCGAGCAGGCCCGGCACGACGCCGGCCTGGTCACCGCCGTGCCCGCCGCCGGGGCGCACGCCGCCTCCGCGGACCGGCCGGCGCCCCGCCCCGCCGCGGAGGCGCGCTCCGCGGCGCCCGTGGTGCCCGCCCCGCGCCTGCCGCGCACCCTGCGGGTGACCGAGGGCCCGCTCGCCGGGCGCACCGTGGCCCTCGACGGCCCCGTGCTGCTGGGCCGCGCCGAGGACGCGGACCTGGTCCTCGAGGACGACTACGCCTCCGGTCGTCACGCCCGCCTGTTCCCGCAGGGCACCCGCTGGTTCCTCGAGGACCTGGGCTCCACGAACGGCACCTACGTGGACGGCGACCCCGTCACCCGCGCCCTGCCGCTGGGCCCGGGCTCCGCCCTGCGCATCGGCAAGACCGTCATGGTCCTCGAGGACTGACCCCGCATGCCCCTCGTCCTCCGCTACGCCGCACGCTCCGACGTCGGCCGCGTGCGCGCCAAGAACGACGACTCCGCGTACGTGGGCCGTCACCTCGCCGTGCTCGCCGACGGCATGGGCGGGCACGTGGGCGGCGACGTCGCGAGCGCCTCCACCGTGCTGGACCTGGCCCCCCTGGACGACGTGGGCTACGAGGACCCGGCCACCGTGCTGCCGGACGAGATCCAGAACGCGAACCTGGTGCTCAACGAACTGGTGCACGCCAACCCCAAGCTGGCCGGCATGGGCACCACGTGCACGGCCGCCCTGCTGGCGGGGACCACGCTGCACATGGCGCACATCGGCGACTCCCGCGCGTACCGCCTCCAGGACGGCGCGTTCTCGCAGGTCACCCGGGACCACACCTTCGTGCAGAAGCTCGTGGACGAGGGCCGGCTCTCCCCCGAGGAGGCCCAGCACCACCCCAACAAGAACGTGCTCATGCGGGTGCTGGGGGACGTGGACGCCTCCCCCGAGCTGGACGTGTTCGAGGTCCCCGTGGTCCCCGGCGAGCGGTGGCTGCTCTGCTCCGACGGCCTCACGGACGTGGTCCCCGTGACCCGCATCCAGGAGGTCCTGGCCGGTGCCGGCGCGCTCAACGAGGCCGTGGACACCCTCGTGGACCTCACCCTGGCCGGCGGTGCGCCGGACAACGTGACCATCGTGGTGTTCGAGGTGGCCGAGGGCAGCCCCGAGGAGCTCGCCCCGCCGCCCGAGGTGCACCTGTCCGAACAGGCCCTGGCCGCCGCGCGCCCCACCGAGCGCGGGCCCGTCTCCGGCCGCCTCCTGCGCGAGGACCTGGCCGCCCGCCCCCACCTGCTCGTGGGCGCCGCGAACTCCGCCGTGCGCACGGACCGGATCCCCGTGGTCACCCGCGGCGCCACCCTCCGCCGCTCCTCCGCCCTGCTCGGGGAGAGCCCGGTACCCGAGAACCGGCCCCGCCGCACCGCCGCCCTCCTCACGGCCGGCTCCGCCGCCGGAAGCGCCGCCGCCCCCGCCGCCCCGGCGTCCCCCTCTCCCACGGTCGCGGACGACGCCGGCCCGGGCCGCACGTCCGCGGCCGCCCCGGCCGCCCCGGGGCCGGGAGCGGAGGACGGGCCTCCCGCGGAGGGGCGCACCGCCGGAGCCGAGCCCGCGTCGGCGGGCCCCGCCGCGGGCGACGCCGGCGCCGGGCGGGGGCGCCGTCGTCGTGACCGTCCCGTGGAGTACCGCCGCGGCTGGTTCATCCCCGTGTTCACGGCGCTGCTCGCCCTGATCCTGGGGGCCGTGCTGCTGTGGGGCTACCTGTGGACCCAGACCCAGTACTACGTGGGCGAGGACCAGGGCCGGGTGGCGGTCTTCAAGGGCGTCCCGCAGACCCTCGGGCCGGTGGAGCTGTCCCGGGTGGACCGCACCACCGACGTCCCCCTGGACCGGCTGCCCGCCTACGCCCAGGACCGCGTCCGGCAGGGCATGCCCGCCCGGGACCTCGGCCACGCGGACCAGATCGTCGGCGAGCTGCAGGAGACCGCCGGCGCCCCCGTGGACGGGGGTGGGACGCCGTGACCGAGGTGATCTCCCCGGCCCGTCCCCGCCGCACCACCGAGCTGGTGCTGCTGGTGGCGGCGGTCGCCGTCGCCCTCGGCGCGGACCTGCTCGGCGTGCTCTCCACCTCCGGCACCGTGGGCGAGTCCTCCTGGGTGCCGATCGCGGTGCTCGGCGCCGCCGGCCTGGTGCTCCACGTGGTGCTGCGCCTGCGCGCGCGGTACGCCGACCCCTTCATCCTGCCGATCGCGATCCTGCTCAACGGGCTCGGCCTGGCGGTGATCCACCGGCTCAGCGCGGACACCGCGGCCGCCCGGCCGACCCCCCAGCTGGTGTGGTCCGTGCTCGCGATCACCGTGGCCGCCGTGCTCGTGCTCCTGCTGCGGGACCACCGGCTGCTGCGCCGCTGGCCCTACCTGTTCCTGGCCGCCTCCGGCGTCCTGCTCCTGCTGCCGCTGGTGCCCGGCCTCGGCCTCACCGCCAACGGCGCGCGCATCTGGATCGACCTGGGCGTGGGCACCTTCCAGCCCGGCGAGGTCGCCAAGATCACCCTGGCGGTGTTCTTCGCCGGGTACCTCTCCACCAACCGCGACCTGATCCTGCTGGCCGGTCGCCGCGTGGGCCCGGTGTCCTTCCCCCGCGTGCAGGACCTCGGCCCCCTGCTGGTGGCGTGGTTCGTGGCCCTGGGCGTGCTCGTGTTCCAGCGGGACCTGGGGTCGGCCCTGCTGTTCTTCGGCATGTTCATGGCCATGCTCTACATCGCCACCTCGCGGGCCTCCTGGATCCTGCTGGGCCTGGCGCTCGTGGGCATGGGGGCGGCGGTGGCGTTCCTGTTCCTGCCGCACGTGACGGCCCGCTTCCAGATCTGGCTCAACGCGTTCGACTCCGAGATCTACAACCGCGACTTCGGCGGCTCCTACCAGGTGGTGCAGGGCCTGTTCGCGATGGCCTCCGGCGGCCTGCTGGGCACCGGCCTCGGGGCCGGCAACCCCACGCAGGTCCCGCTCGCCTTCTCGGACATGATCCTCGCCGCGATCGGCGAGGAGCTCGGCTTCGTGGGCCTGTCCGGCGTGCTGATGCTCTACCTGCTGCTGGTGACCCGCATGGTGCGCGCCGCCCTGGGCGTGCGGGACGCGTTCGGCAAGGTGCTGGCCGCCGGCCTGGCGTTCACCATGGCCTGGCAGATCTTCGTGGTGATGGGCGGCGTGACCCTCGTCCTCCCGCTCACGGGCCTGACCACCCCGTTCCTGGCCGCCGGCGGCTCCTCGCTGCTGGCCAACTGGATCATCCTGGCGCTCGTGCTGCGGATCTCCCATGCCGCTCGCCGGCCCGCCGTGGTGGACGGCATGGTCAACGCCTCCGGCCCCGGCGCCGGCCTGCTCGACCCGGGCGCCGAGCGCCCCCTGACCGGACCCCGCCCCCGGGTCCCCGCGGGAGGTGAGGGCCGGTGAACGAGGCGATCCGACGCACGTGGCTCGTGATGGTGGGCATGTTCCTGGTGCTGGCCGTGGCGGCCTCCGTGATCCAGGTGGTGGCCGCCGAGCCGCTCAAGGACCACCGGCTCAACAGCCGGCAGATAGTGCTGGAGTTCGGCGCGCCCCGCGGGCCGATCCTGGTGGACGGCGAGCCGATCGCGGAGTCCGTGGAGTCCGGTGACGCCTACAACTACCAGCGCATCTACCAGGACTCCCGGATGTGGGCGCCGCTGACGGGCTTCTACTCGCTCGTCTACACCACCGACGGCCTGGAGGAGGCGATGGACGACCGGCTCGCCGGCACCTCCAGCTCCCAGTTCCTGGACCGTGCCCTGCAGATCGTCACGGGCGCCACGCCCGAGGGGGACCAGGTGGAGCTGACCCTGGACCGCGACCTGCAGCGGCTGGCGTACGACTCCATCCCCGATGGCACGAAGGGCTCCGTGGTGGTCACCGAGCCGTCCACCGGACGGATCCTGGCGATGGCCTCCAAGCCCAGCTTCGACGCGAACGCCCTGTCCTCCCACAGCCGGACCGACTCCGTGCAGGCCATGAACGCGTACACCGCGGTCCCCGGTCTCGACGTGCGACGCAACCGCCCCGCGGAGCAGCGCGTCTCCCCCGGCTCCACGTTCAAGCTCGTGGACCTCGTGGCCATGCTCGAGTCCGGCGACTACGCCCCGGACCAGACCCTGGAGGTCCCCGCCCGCTGGACGCTGCCCGGCACGCCCGCGCAGATGTCCAACTTCGCCGGCGGCCCGTGCAACGACGTCGGCTCGGCCACCCTGACCTGGATCGTGGCGCACTCGTGCAACACGCCGTTCGCCCAGGCCGCGGTGGAGCTGGGCCAGGACCGGATCCGGGAGACGGCCGAGCGGTTCGGCTTCAACGACTCCGGGGAGATCCCGCTGCCCGTCACCGAGTCCGTGTTCCCCGAGGACCTGGACGACGCCGCCCTCGCGCAGTCCGCGATCGGCCAGCGGGACGTGCAGGCCACGGCACTGCAGATGACCATGGTGTCCATGGGCATCGCCAACGGCGGCGTGGTCATGGAGCCGGAGATGGTGGAGACGGTGCGGCGCCCGGACCTGACGGTGGTCTCCGAGTTCGCCCCCCGCGAGCGCGGCCGGGCGATGGACGCGGACGTGGCCGAGCAGATCGCGAGGATGATGGAGGCCACGGTCCAGGAGGGCACGGCCTCCGCGGCCCGCTCGGACGTCGTGCGGATCGCGGCGAAGACCGGCACGGCGGAGAAGGACGGCTCGGAGAACGTGAACACGTGGGTCACCGGGTTCGCCCCCGTGGAGGACCCGCAGGTGGCCGTCACGGTGGTCTACGAGGACCAGAACGAGGATTCCGCCCATTCGACGGCGGTGGAGAGCATGCAGAGCATCATGGAAGCGGTGGTCGTGGAATGAGGCCGACATCGGGCATCACCCTGGGCGGCAGGTACCAGCTGACCGATCGCATCGCGATCGGCGGCATGGGCGAGGTCTGGAAGGCGCGGGACAAGGTCCTGGGCCGGATGACCGCCGTGAAGATCCTCAAGGAGGAGTACACGGGCGACCCCAACTTCCTCCGCCGGTTCCGCGCCGAGGCGCAGCACACCGCGCTGCTGAACCATCCCGGCGTCGCGAACGTGTACGACTACGGCGAGGAGAAGGGCTCCGCGTACCTCGTCATGGAGCTGGTCCCGGGGCAGCCCCTGTCCGCGATCCTCGAGAAGGACTCGACGCTCTCCACGGACCGCACGCTCAGCATCATCCGGCAGACCGCGGCCGCGCTCTCCGCCGCGCACGCCCAGGGCCTGGTGCACCGGGACGTCAAGCCCGGCAACCTGATGATCACCCCCACCGGCCGGGTGAAGGTCACGGACTTCGGCATCGCCCGCCTCGCGGACCAGGTCCCGCTCACCGCCACGGGCCAGGTCATGGGCACGGCCCAGTACCTGGCACCCGAGCAGGCCACGGGGCAGCAGGCCACGGGCGCCTCGGACATCTACTCGCTGGGCATCATCGGCTACGAGGCCCTGGCCGGGCGCCGCCCGTTCACCGGCGAGTCCCAGATCGCGATCGCGCTCGCCCAGGTCAACGACACGCCCCCGGCCCTGCCGGAGACCGTGCCGGCGCCCGTGCGCGCGCTGATCATGTGCATGCTCTCGAAGGACCCGCGGGAGCGCCCGGCGGACGCCACCGTGCTCTCCGAGGCGGCCGAGGCGCTGCGCCGCAAGGACGTGGAGGGCGCCGTCGACGCCGTCCCGGGGCTCGCGGCGTTCCTCGCCGCCGAGGGCGTGGACGTCCCCGGCGACGCGGAGACCGCGGCGCTCGACACCGCCCCGGCCCCCGGGACCCGGCCGGAGGGCGCGGTCACCGCCCCGGTCCCCCGCACCGTGGACCGGACGCCCAGCACCGCGACCCTGCCCGTGCTGGGCGCCGCGGGCGCGGCGGCGGGCGCCGGCCTGGCCGGCGCCGCCGCGGCGGGGTCCGCGGACGTGTCCGCCACCCGTGACCCGCGCGCGGCCGCCGAGCCCGGCCCCACGCCCCGTCCGACGCCGGCCGCGACCACCGGGTCCGCCGGAGCGGGGGCCTCCGTGCCCCGCACCGCACGTCCGGGCCGGCGCAACCGCTGGCCCCTGTTCGCCCTGCTGGCGCTGCTGGCGTTCGCCGTGCTCGGCGCGCTGCTCTGGCCGGCCCTCACGGGCGGCCGGGCGGGTGCCGGGGCGGCCGCGACCTCCTCGGCGGCGATCTCGCTCCGGGCCGAGGACTACGAGGGCCGGCCCGCGGCGGACGCGCGCCGCGAGCTGGAGGGCCTGGGCCTGACCGTCCAGGAGACCGAGCGGGACGACCGGGCCGCGCAGGGCACCGTGGTGGGGGTGAACCCCGTGGGCGCGCTCCAGCGCGGGGACGTCGTCACCCTGGCCGTCTCGACGGGCGCCGGCACGGTCCCGCAGGACCTGGTGGGCCAGCCGGTGGACACGGTCACCTCGATGCTGCGCGCGCTCGGGTTCTCCGTGGACCGCGTGGACGACCCCGCGGCGGACGGCGCCGCGGGCGAGGTGGTGCGCGTGGTGCCCGGCGAGGGCGAGCGCCACCGGTTCGACACCCCGGTGCAGGTGATCGTCGCCGGCGGCGGCGGCCAGGACGCGCCGTCCTCGGCACCCGCGCCCGCCCCGGCCACGACGCGGGAGCCCGCGACGGATCCGGCTCCGAGCGCTGAGCCGTCCCCCGGCACCCCCGACGACGGCGACGGTGCCCAGACCTCCGCCCCGGCGCCCACCGAGGAGCAGAGCCCGACCGCCCCGGCGGAGGACCCCGCGACCCCCACCGAGGAGCCGGGCGCGGAGCCCTCGCCCGGTCCGGCCCCGACCTCCGAGTCCCCCTCCGCCCAGCCCTCCCCCGACCCGACCGCCGAGCCGACCGCCGAGCCGAGCGCGGACCCCACGAGCACCGAGGCCACGGGGCCCGACGGGGGTCCCACCCCGGCGCCCGCCGGCTGACGGGCCGGCCCGGAGACCCCCGTGCCCCAGCAGTGCATCCTCCACGAGCGGTACCGCGTCGACGAGCTGATCGGCCGCGGCGGGATGGCCGACGTCCTCCGCGGCCACGACCTGCGGCTGAACCGGACCGTCGCGGTGAAGATGATGCGCCCCGACCTGGCCCGGGACCCCGCGTTCCAGGCGCGGTTCCGGCAGGAGGCACGGCACGCGGCCTCGCTCAACCACCCGTGCGTGGTGTCGGTGTACGACACGGGGGCCGCGCTCCTGGACGACGGGCTGCACCCCGTGGAGTGCCCCTACCTGGTCATGGAGCACGTGGACGGCCACACCCTCCGGGAGCGCCTGCAGGAGGGCGAGGTCACCTGGCGTGAGGCGGTGCGGTGGACCTCGGGACTGCTCGAGGCGCTGGCCCACGCGCACGCGCAGGGCGTGGTCCACCGGGACGTGAAGCCGGCCAACGTCATGATCTCCCGGTCCGGGGCCGTCAAGGTGATGGACTTCGGGATCGCCCGGGCGCTGTCGGACACCTCCGCCCACACGGGGCAGACCCAGGCCGTGGTGGGCACGGCCCTGTACCTGCCGCCCGAGCAGGCGCAGGGGGCGCGCGTGGACCCCCGCTCGGACCTCTACGCGGCGGGCTGCGTGCTGTTCGAGCTGCTCACGGGGCGCCCGCCGTTCACGGGGGACACGCCCCTGGCCATCGCCTACCAGCACGTGCGGGAGGAGCCCCCGACCCCGTCCGCGGTGGACCCCTCCCTGCCGGAGGCGTTCGACGCCGTCGTCCTGCGCGCGCTGGAGAAGGACCCCGCCCGCCGGCACCCGGACGCCGCCGCCCTGCTCGCCGACCTGGAGGCGGCCGCGGCCCGCGCCGAGGACGCCCGGGCCGGGGAGGCGCGGACGCAGGCCCTGCCCGCCGCGCCGGACGTCGACGGCGGGTCCCCCGTCCCGTCCGCGGGCGCCTCCCCCGCGACGACGCCGGCCGCGGCGGTCGGGGAGCCGGCCTCGGAGCACCACGCGGTGGCCGGGGCGGACGTCCCCGGGGCTCCCTCCGCGACGCAGCTGGCCGCGGCGGCCACCGTGGGCGCCACGGGTCCGTCGACCGGCCCGATCGCCGTCGGCCGCACGGGCGAGCCCACCGGGGGCGTGCCCGTGGTCGCGGCGGCGGCCCCGCCCGAGGCGCGGCGGGGGCGGTCCTGGCCGCTGGTGGCGGCGCTCGCCGCGGCCCTGGCCGTGGCCGTGCTGGTGTGGACCCTCGTCGGCCGTCCGGACACCGTCACCATGCCGGACCTGGAGGACGCCACGGAGACGCAGGCGGTGTCCCGGCTGGCGGGTCTCGGACTCGAGGCCGTGGTCCGGACGGACGCCGGCGCCGTCGGCCCGGCCGGGCGGGTGGTGAGCACGGACCCCACCGCCGGCGCGCGCGTGGAGGGGGGCTCGCGGGTGGCCCTGACCGTCGCCGGAGGAGGGACGCAGGTGCTCCTGCCCCCGCGCCTGCGGGGCATGCCGGAGGCACGGGTCCGCTCCGAGCTGGAGGGGCTCGGCCTGGAGGTGGCCTCGGTGGAGGACACCCACAGCGCGGACGTGGCCCGCGGCGCGCTCGTCCAGACGGAGCCGGCCCTGGGCACCCGGGTGTCCCCCGGCGCGGCCGTGGTGCTCCACGTGTCCGACGGGACCATGCACGTCCCCGACCTCAGGGGCATGACCGGGGCCGACGCCCGCCGCAGCATGGAGACCCTCGCCCCCGAGATGACGCTGCGGTTCCAGAGCGAGGGCGGCTCCGACCCGGAGGACGGGGTGGTGATCCTCCAGGATCCGCCCGCCGGCTCGGACACGGACAACGACGCCGTGCTCACCCTGATCATGTCGGCGGCGGAGGCCCCCACGGCGGAGGCGGTCACGGTCCCGCCCTCCGGGGACCTCGCGGCGCCGGCGCCGCCGGTCGCCGCCGCGGCCGCCCCGGCCGCCCGGCTGCCGGAGGAGGACGATCCGCGCATGTCCACGGTCCTCGGCCCGGTGGTCTCGCCCACCGGACCCCCGCTGCCCGCCGGTGGGGCGGCCTCCTCGGCCGCGGGACGGCTTCCCTCGCCCTCCGTCCCCCCGCGGGCGTCCTCCGCGCCGGTCCCGGCCGATCCGTCGCCCGCCCCCGTGGCGGTCCCGGTCCCCCTCCCGACGCCGTCCGCCTCCGCCCCCACGGACCCCGTGCCGCCGACCTCCGTCCCGACCCCCGTGGACCCCGGACCCTCCACCGGTGGCCCGGCGCCGTCGTCGGAGCCCACCCCGTCCGCGGAGCCGACCCCCTCCGCGGAGCCGACCCCGCCCGCGGACCCCGTGCTCCCGTCGACGCCGGGCGAGCGGCCCTCCTCGGACACGCCCCCCGCGGGCTGAGCCGGCCTCAGCCGGTGCGGTGCACGAGGGGGCTCAGCCGGGCCCCGCGCTCGGCGGCCCCGGTGAGGCCGGCGGACTCGAGCCAGTTACCGAGCATGCGGTGCCCGCCCTCGGTGAGGACGGATTCGGGGTGGAACTGCACGCCCCACAGCGGGGCGGTGCGGTGGGCCAGGCCCATGACCACGCCGTCCTCGGTCTCGGCGGTGATCTCCAGGACGGACTCGTCCACGGTGTCCCGCACCGCCGCCAGCGAGTGGTAGCGGGTGGCGGTGAACGTCTCCGGCAGCCCGGCGAACGTGGGGTGGCCGTGGTGGCGCACGCGGGAGGTCTTGCCGTGCATGAGGGACTCGGCGTGGGTGACGGTGGCCCCGAACGCCTCCGCGATGGCCTGGTGGCCCAGGCACACCCCGAACACCGGCCGTCCGCCGTCCGCGGCGGCGCGGATGAGGTCCAGGGAGATGCCGGCGTCAGCGGGGGCGCCGGGACCCGGGGAGACCAGGACGGCGTCGTGCCCGTCCGCGAGCGCGAGCGCGGCGGGGCCGTCCAGCGCGTCGTTGCGGACCACGGTGGTGCGGGCGCCGAGCTCCTCGAGGTAGCCGACGAGGGTGTAGACGAAGCTGTCGTAGTTGTCCACGACGAGCACGGAGACGGTCTCCCGGCCCGGCTGCGGCTGGCTGTTCACGACGGCGCTCCTCGCTCCCGCCCCCGGGGGACCGGGGTGCTTACACTGGCCGGGACGCGCCCGGGCCTGGACTGTTCCCTGCAGGATATCGCGCGGCGCGGAGCCCGTCCCGGTGGCGCCCCCGCGCGGCCGGGACCGACGACCCACCCGTGACGCCCACCCGGGCAGCTGAGGAGAAGACCGTGGCAGCCACCTCCGGCAAGCGCAAGGACTCGGCCCGCAGGAAGCGGCGCGAGCTCGAGCAGGCCCGTGACCGGGCCCGGGGCGGCGGCGCCTCGGTGACCACGGGGCTCGGCGACGTGGACACCGGCCCCACACCCCTGCCCCGCTGGTACAAGGCCGTGATGTTCGGGCTGCTGATCCTCGGACTGCTGTGGATCGTCGTCTACTACCTCACCCAGGGCCTGTTCCCGATCCCCCAGCTGGCCGGCTGGAACATCCTCGTCGGCTTCGGGATCGCGCTGGTCGGCTTCCTCATGATGTCCCGCTGGAGCGAATGACACGCGTGTGATCCTCCACAGGTGTGGACAGGCCTGTGGATGACGAGCCGCGCCCCGGCGCCCGGCTCCGCCCGTCGTCCCCGGCGTCGTCCACAGGTGTGGACAGACCCGGGGACGACGGTGCACAGGGGCCTGTGGACGACGTCGGCCGCCGGCTCAGCCCATCAGGGCCGACATCCCGAGGCGCTCGGCACCGGACAGGGTCAGGGCCGTGAGGACGGCGGCCAGCAGCGCGAGCCCGGCCGCATGCACCCCCGCCGAGGCCCGGCCCCCCGGGCGGTCGCCGCGGACGGCCACGCCGTGCCCCGGCGGGCCGCCCGCGGCCGTGTAGACCGCGCCGACCGCGGCCCCCGTGAGCAGGCCTCCCACATGCACCTGCCACGAGATGCCCGGCAGCAGGACGGAGATCACCAGGTTCAGGCCGATCAGCACCGCGATGGAGCCGACCTGCCCGCCCCGGAACCGGGTGACCAGGAACAAGGCGGAGAAGAGTCCGTAGACGGCGCCCGAGGCCCCGACGACGGGCTGCAGCGGATCCGCCAGCCAGAGGGCGGCCACGGCACCCCCGACGGCGGAGAGCAGGTAGAGCGCCAGGAACCGCCACCAGCCGAGCACCGGCTCCAGCACCCGGCCGATCACCCACAGGGCCAGCATGTTCAGCGCGAGATGGGTGGGCCCGGAGACGTCGTGCACGACCGCGTACGTGAGCATGCGCCACGGCTCCAGACCCAGGGGCGACGTGTAGGCCCCGGCGTACCACAGGGTCTCCGTGACCCCCGTGCGGGAGCCCCGGCTGGCCCACTGGCCGGCGTAGGCGGCCACGGTGAGGACCAGCAGCGTCCACGTGACGGGCATCGCCCGGGCGGAGGCCCGCAGGCCGCCCCGGGGCGAGGCGGGGCGGGGTGCCGCGGAGGCGGGCGCCGTCGTCGTGGTCTGCGGGAGGCCGCCGCCGTCCGGTTTCCCGTCCTGCGCGCGGGCGGCGCAGTCGGGGCAGACCGTGGCGCCGCCGACGCCGGGCCGCTGGCAGTCGAGGCACGCGGGGGTCCCGCACGCGGAGCACCGCACATACGCCGCACGGCCCGGATGCCGCGGGCACACCGGGGGTGTGCCGTGCGCGACGTCCGGGCCGTGCGGGTCCGACGGGGTGGAGCTCACCGGGGCTCTCAGGCCTCGGTGATCTCGATGGACTCGATGACGACGTCCTCGAGCGGGCGGTCACGCGGGTCGGTGGCCACCGAGTTCAGCTGGTCCACGACCTTCTGGGAGGCCTCGTCCGTCACCTCGCCGAAGATGGTGTGCTTGCCGTTGAGCCAGCCGGTGGGCACGGAGGTGATGAAGAACTGCGAGCCGTTGGTGCCGGGGCCGGCGTTGGCCATGGCCAGCAGGTAGGGGCTGTCGAACTGCAGCTCGGGGTGGATCTCGTCGCCGAACTGGTAGCCGGGGCCGCCGATGCCCATGCCGAGCGGGTCGCCGCCCTGGATCATGAAGTCCTTGATGATGCGGTGGAACACGGTGCCGGAGTACAGGGGGGCGCCGTTGTTCTTCTCGCCGGTCTGCGGGTGCGTCCACTCCTGCTCGCCGGTGGCCAGGCCCACGAAGTTCTTCACGGTCTTGGGGGCGTGGTGGCCGAACAGCTCGACGACGATGTCGCCGTGGTTCGTGTGGATGGTCGCGGTGTGCGTTGCGTTGGTCATGGGCGCCATTCTTCCATCCGTTCCCCCGCCGTGCCCCGGTCCGGCGCCCCGCGGCGGGACGACGTCGGCCCGGACCGTGCCGGATCCCCCGCGCCGCACTACCCTGGGGAGGGAGAGGACGCACCGTCCGACGGAACAGTCACAAGGAGACCGGAGGCACCATGGCCCGCAAGACCCTGAGCACCGAGATCGAGCACGACGGCGCGGCGGACACGTTCTTCGCCCGCCAGGCCGAGGCCCTGCGCCACTGGGCCGCCCCCCAGCTGGAGAACGCCCGTGCGTGGGGCGAGGTCAGCGCCGCCTACGGCACCGTCGGCGGCAAGGTCGCCGCCGCCGAGGGCCGCCGCCTGGCCCAGGACGAGGTCGCCCCGCGCGTCAAGGACACCTCGGCCCGCGTGAGCACCGCCGTGCAGGGCGGCTACGAGAAGGCGGCCCCGGCCGTCGCCGGCGGCCTGGGCGCCCTCGGCGCGACCCTGGCCGACGTGCTGGCCTCCGCGCAGGACACCGCCCAGAGCGTGGGCCAGGACGTCCAGGAGAAGGCCGCCGCCATCAAGAAGGACGCGGAGAAGAAGGCCGCGCAGGCCCGCAAGGACGCCGCCAAGGGCGCGAAGAAGGCCCGCAAGGCCAAGGCCAAGAAGGCCGCCGCCGTGAAGAAGGACGTCCGCGGCGCGAAGAAGCATGGGGCCACGAAGGCGGAGGGCGCCCAGGCGCTGTTCGCCGCGAAGGCCACCGGTGCCAAGAACGCGGCCGCCTCCGGCGGTCTGACCGCCGCGGGCCTGCTGGCCACCGCCGTCGCCGCGCTGCAGGACCGCTCCCAGGACCTCGCCCCCCAGGTGAAGGACCGCCTGGAGCAGGCCTCGAAGTACGCGCAGGACCGCCGCGCCGAGTACGCACCGCAGGCCGCCGCCGCGCTGGCCGGCGCGGCCGGCCGCGCCGAGAAGGCCGCCCACGACGTCGAGGTGCCGGCCTCCGTGGAGCAGCTGCTGATCAAGCTCACCGGGGACAAGGACGCGGTGAAGCACCTGCGCAAGAACGCCGAGGGCTACGCCAAGCAGACCCGCAAGGACCTGCAGAAGCAGGCCCGCTCGGAGTCCCGCTCCGGACGCGGCTGGATCGTCGCCGGCATGGCCGCCGCCGCCGCCGGCGCGGGCTTCGCGCTCTGGAAGCTGACCAAGCCCGTCCAGGACCCGTGGACCGCCCCGGTTCCCGGCCCGATCACCGCGAACATCCCCGTGGTGCAGGAGGACGGCCTGATCAACCCCTTCGCCAAGCAGGAGCAGGCCGTGGCCGAGGCCCGGCTGGCCGGGAACGCGCCGGGCGCGTCCACCGGCGTCCAGGCCCCGGTCGCCGCGGGCGACCGCGGCCCCGCCGTCCGGGACACCGCCGCGGAGTTCGGTGATCGCCGCGAGCACTGAGCCGGCGCCGTCCTGAGGCGCTGACGCGCCGACTCCGCCCGACGCCCGGGTGACCGACCGCGACGGTCGGTCACCCGGGCGTCGTCGTGCGCGGGGAGGGGCGACCCGGTCCACAGATCGCCGGCGACCGGCCCGTGGGCGGGATCCACGGCCTAGCCTGACCGCATGGAGGGGATCCGAGGGATGCAGGAGGGTGCCGCCCCCGCGGCGGTCCCGGGAGACGGGCGCGCACCGCAGGAGACCGGAGGGGCAGCCGCCGGGCGCGGGTGGGGCCGGGGCCTCGCCGCGGGGCTGGCCGACGTCCTGCTGGGACTGGTCTGCCTGCTCCTGGCGGCGGCCTGCCTGGTGTGCGCCCTGACGGCGGTGTCCGGGCAGGAGCCGGTCCTCGTGGCCGTGGCCTGCGCGGTGGCCGCGGTGCTCTGGGCCCTGGCCGCGGTGCGGGGGAGGGCAGGGGCCCTCCTCCGCTCCCCCGGTCCGGCATGGACGAGCCTGCTGCTGGCGGCCCCCGTGCTCGCCGCCGCCTGGTGGCGCCGCCGCTCCTGGACGCCGGAGCAGCACCGGGCGGAGCAGGAGCGGGCGGCGGCCGCGGCCGCCGCGCGGGCGCGCCTGTGGCGGGGCGTGCTCCTGGTCGGCTGCCTGGTCACGGCGCCGCTGTCCTTCGCCACGGGCGTCCTGCACCCTCAGGCGCTGGCCGGGTTCCCCACCCGGCTCCTGCTCGTCACGGCCCTCGGGGCGATCGCCTGCGCGGCCGTGCTCAGCCGGCGCGGGCGGCGGATGCTGCTGGCCGTCGGGCCGCGCCGGGGCTGAGGGAGCGCCCGGACAGGGTGAAGGCCCCGCCGGCACCGGTCCTCAGACCGGCCCGACGGGGCCTTCGCCTCGTGGTGGAGGCAAGGGGACTCGAACCCCTAACCCCCTGCTTGCAAAGCAGGTGCGCTACCAATTGCGCCATGCCCCCGTGGGATCAGCCCTGCGGCGTCTCCTCCGGATCCACGTGTGCGTCCTCGGCGGACTCCCGCGGCGCCTCCGGTCCGGGCAGGCCGTCCGTGGCATCAGCCCAGACCTGCCGGCCCTCGCGGTTGCGCTGCCAGGCGCGGAGACCGTACGCGGCCGCGGCGCCGGCCACCAGGGTGGCGGCTCGTGCCAGACGCATGGGGTCTCCTCCCCGTCAGACGACTCGAGCCCCAGTCAGGCCGGGGCTCGTGCGTGGAGTGGGCGTACCAAGACTTGAACTTGGGACCTCTTCGTTATCAGCGAAGCGCTCTAACCGCCTGAGCTATACGCCCTCACCATTGCGCACGGACCGAGGATCCGTCCACAACAGGAGATGACTGTACAGGCACGGCGACGCCCCGCGCAAATCCACGCGGGGCGTCGTCGTCGGTCGGGTCGAGGGCCCGGGTCAGTCGTCCGTGAGGGTGACCCCGAGGCCGCCCACGAGCGCAGCGCACACGTTGTACAGCAGGGCCAGGACGGTCGCGAGAGCCGTCAGCAGGATCACGTTCAGCACCGCCGCCACCGTGGCCAGCGAGACCACGGTGCTCAGCGGGGCCAGGGACTCCACGGTGTAGGTGCCGGCGTCCGCGCCGAGGATGGTGCCCAGGACGTCGTTGATCAGCCCGAACACGCCGGTGAGCTCACCGAGCGTGTAGATCGCGATGGCGGCCACCACGGTCAGCACGCCGAGGGCCACGGAGAGCAGGAAGGCCAGCTTCAGCACGGACCACGGGTCGATCCGGCTCAGCTGCAGCCGGGCCCGGCGCACCTTGGCCTTGGGCACGGCGCGGACCAGGTCCTCCTGCGCGTCACGGGTGCTGGAACGGCGCACCGGGCGGGAGGCCGAAGCCCCCTTCGTGCCGCCGGCCGGGCGCGGCGATGCGGACGTGCTCACTGGTCTCCTCCGTCTGCATCCTCACCGGGGGCGTCGGCCGCCGGAGCTGCTGCGGGGTCGTGCGGGTCGTTGACTGCGTCCAAGGGTACCCCCGGCCCGGGAGCGGCCCCGGCGGCCGCCTCGACGGCGGCCGTCGGCGTCGCCGCGGCGTCCCCGCCCTCGGTCAGCCCCGCCTGCTCGTCCGCCTTCGCCTCGATCTCGTCCTCGTTGTTGAGGGTCACCGCCACGATCCGGTCGCGCTTGTCCGGCTTCGCGAAGATCACGCCCATGGTGTCGCGGCCCTTGGCCGGCACACCGGCGACGGCGGAGCGCACCACCTTGCCGGAGGCCATCACCACGAGGACTTCCTGGCCCTCGCCCACCACGAGCCCGCCGGCGAGCTCGCCGCGGTCGTCCACGAGGCGGGCGACCTTGATGCCGAGGCCGCCGCGGCCCTGCGTGCGGTACTCGTCCACGTGCGTGCGCTTGGCCCAGCCGCCGTCGGTCACCGTGAACACGGAGGAGTCCTCGTCCCCGGCGCGGATCACGTCCATGGACAGCAGCGAGTCGTCCCCGCGGAACTTCATGCCCGTCACGCCCGAGGTGGCCCGGCCCATGGGGCGCAGCGCCTCGTCCGTGGCGGTGAAGCGCACGGACTGGCCCTGGCGGGAGATCAGCAGCAGGTCGTCCTCGGCGGAGATCACCTGCGCGGAGACCAGCTCGTCGCCCTCGCGCAGCTTCACGGCGATCAGGCCGGCGGTGCGGTTCGTGTCGTAGTCCTCGAGCGGGGTCTTCTTCACCAGGCCGTTGCGGGTGGCCAGCACCAGGTACGGGTAGCGCTCGTAGTCCGTGAGCGGCTGGATCTGCGCGATCCGCTCGTCCGGCTGGAACGCGAGCAGGTTGGCCACGTGCTGGCCCTTGGCGTCGCGGCCGGCCTCCATCAGCTCGTACGTCTTGATCCGGTAGACCCGGCCGAAGTTCGTGAAGAACAGCAGCCACTGGTGCGTGGACACCGTGAGGAAGTGCTCCACCACGTCGTCGCCGCGCAGGGCCGCCCCGCGCACGCCCTTGCCGCCGCGCGCCTGCGAGCGGTAGTGGTCGATCCGGGTGCGCTTGACGTAGCCGCCGCGGGTGATGGTGACGACCATCTCCTCCTCGGGGATGAGGTCCTCCATGGACATGTCCCCGTCGAAGCCCGCCACGATCTCGGTGCGGCGGTCGTCCCCGTGCCGGTCCACGAGCGCGGTCAGCTCCTCGGAGACCACCTCGCGCTGACGCTGCGGGGACTCGAGGATCGCGTTGTACTCGGCGATCTTCGCCATCAGCTCGTCGTACTCGTCCTGGATCTTCTGGGACTCGAGGGCGGCCAGCTGGCGCAGCTGCATGGCGAGGATGGCGCTGGCCTGGTCGTCGTCGATGTCCAGGAGGGACTTGAGCGCATCCTTCGCGACGTCGGCGGAGGCCGAGCGGCGGATGGTCGCGATGACCTCGTCCAGCGCGTCCAGGGCCTTCAGCAGGCCCTGCAGGATGTGGGCGCGGGCCTCGGCCTTCTTCTTCCGGAACGCGGTGCGCCGGACGATGACCTCGATCTGGTGGCGCACCCAGTGGTGCACGAACCCGTCGAGGGACAGGGTGCGCGGCACGCCGTCCACGAGGGCCAGCATGTTGGCGGAGAAGTTCGTCTGCAGGTCCGTGTGCTTGTACAGGTTGTTCAGCACGACCTTCGGCACGGCGTCCCGCTTGAGCACGATCACGAGGCGCTGGCCGGTGCGGCCGGAGGTCTCGTCGCGCATGTCCGCGATGCCGGAGATCTTGCCGTCCCGCACCATCTCCGCGATCTTCGCGGCGAGGTTGTCCGGGTTGACCATGTACGGCAGCTCGGTGACCACCAGGCACGTGCGGCCCTGCAGCTCCTCCACGCTCACCACGGCGCGCATGGTGATCGGGCCGCGGCCGGTCCGGTACACCTCCTCCACGCCCCGGCGCCCCAGGATCTGGGCGCCGCTGGGGAAGTCGGGCCCCTGGATGCGGCGCAGCAGCGCCTCGAGGAGCTCCTCGCGGGTGGCCTCCGGGTTCTCCAGGTACCACTGCACGCCCGCGGCCACCTCGCGCATGTTGTGCGGCGGGATGTTGGTGGCCATGCCGACGGCGATGCCGGAGGAGCCGTTGACCAGCAGGTTCGGGAACCGCGCCGGCAGCACGGTGGGCTCCTGCTGCTTGCCGTCGTAGTTCTCCTGCATGTCGACGGTGTCCTCGTCGATGTCCCGGACCATCTCCATGGCCAGCGGGGCCATCTTGGTCTCGGTGTACCGCTGGGCGGCGGCGCCGTCGTTGCCCGGGGAGCCGAAGTTGCCCTGGCCGAGGGCCAGCGGATACCGCATGACCCAGTCCTGGATCAGCCGCACGAGGGCGTCGTAGATCGCCGTGTCGCCGTGCGGGTGGTAGTTGCCCATCACCTCGCCGACCACGCGGGCCGACTTGTTGAAGGAGCGGTCCGGGCGGTAGCCGCCGTCGTACATCGCGTAGAGCACGCGGCGGTGCACCGGCTTCAGGCCGTCGCGCACGTCCGGCAGCGCGCGGCCGACGATCACGGCCATCGCGTAGTCGAGGTAGGAGCGCTTCATCTCCGACTCGAGGTCGACCGGCTCCACCTTGTCCGCGGCGCCCTCCGGCAGCACGTAGTGCTCGACGGCGATGTCCTGGCCGATCTGCGGGGTCTGCTCGGCGCCGTCCTGCGGCTGGTCGGGCGCGGCGCCCGGGGTGGTCTCGTCGCTCAAGGCGACTCCTCTCCTGCGTGGGAAGTCTCGGGAAGGTCAGGCGGCCCGGATCAGATGTCCAGGAAGCGGATGTCCTTGGCGTTCTGCTGGATGAAGCTGCGGCGGGACTCGACGTCCTCGCCCATCAGCATGGAGAAGACCTGGTCGGCGGCGGCGGCGTCCTCCATGGTCACCTGCAGCAGGGTGCGGTGCTCGGGGTCCATGGTGGTGTCCCACAGCTCCTGGTAGTTCATCTCTCCCAGGCCCTTGTAGCGCTGCACGCCGTTGTCCTTCGGGTAGCGCCAGCCCTTGGCCAGACCGGCCTGGATGGCGGCGTCGCGCTCCTCGTCCGAGAACACGTAGTCGTGCGGGGCGTTGGTCCACTTGATGCGGTACAGCGGGGGCTGCGCGAGGAACACGTGGCCGGCCTCGATCAGGGGGCGCATGTATCGGAACAGCACCGTCAGCAGCAGCGTGGTGATGTGCTGGCCGTCCACGTCCGCGTCGGCCATGAGCACGATCTTGTGGTACCGGAGCTTGGCGATGTCGAACTCCTCGCCGATGTTCGTGCCGAAGGCCGTGATCATCGACTGGATCTCCGCGTTGCCGAGGGCCTTGTCCAGGCGGGCGCGCTCCACGTTCAGGATCTTGCCGCGCAGCGGCAGGATCGCCTGGGTGTCCGGGTTGCGGCCCTGTTTCGCGGAGCCGCCGGCGGAGTCGCCCTCCACGATGTACACCTCGCAGCGGGCCGGGTCCTTCGAGGAGCAGTCGGCGAGCTTGCCGGGCATGCCGAAGGACTCCAGCGGGGACTTCCGCCGCGCGTTGTCGCGGGCCTTGCGGGCGGCCAGACGGGCGTGCGAGGCCTGGACGGCCTTGCGGATGATGTCCTTCGCGGTGCCCGGATTGCGCTCGAGCCAGTCGCCGAGGTGCTCGGTGACCACCTTGGAGACGAAGCCGCGGGCCTCCGAGTTGCCCAGCTTCGTCTTGGTCTGACCCTCGAACTGCGGCTCGGAGAGCTTCACCGAGATCACCGCGGTCAGGCCCTCGCGGATGTCCTCGCCCGTGAGGTTGTCCTCCTTGGGCTTGAGGATCTCCTTCTCCCGGGCGTACCGGTTGATCAGCGCGGTCAGCGCGGAGCGGAAGCCCTCCTCATGGGTGCCGCCCTCGTGGGTGTTGATGGTGTTCGCGTAGGTGTGCACGGACTCCGAGTAGGCGGTGGTCCACTGCATGGCCACCTCCACGGCCATGTTGCGCCCGCCGTCCTCGGCCTCGAACGCGATCACGTCCTCGTGCACCACCTCGGACTTCTTCGAGGAGTTCAGGTGCTTCACGTAGTCGAGCAGGCCGTCCTCGTAGAGGTAGGTGACGCTGCGGCGCTGCGGCTCCTGGCCGGCGTCGTCCGTCAGGCCGTTCTCCGCGACGTCCTCCCCCGCGGTGCCCTCGCCCACGATCTCGTCGTCCTGGACCGCGTTGTCCTCCTGGACGCGCTCGTCCGTGAGCGTGATGCGCAGGCCCTTGTTCAGGAACGCCATCTGCTGGAAGCGGGCGCGGAGGGTCTCGTAGTCGAACTCGACCGTGTCGAAGATCGTGGGATCCGGCCAGAAGACCTGGGTGGTGCCCGTGGCATCCGTGGCCTCGCCCTTGACCAGCTCGCCCTGGGGGTGGCCGCCGTCCGCGAAGGACATGCGCCACGCGTGGCCCTGGCGACGGATCTCGGTCTCGACGCGCGTGGAGAGGGCGTTGACCACGGAGATGCCCACGCCGTGCAGGCCGCCGGAGACGGCGTAGCCGCCGCCGCCGAACTTGCCGCCGGCGTGGAGGATGGTCATGACGACCTCCACGGTGGGCCTGCCCTCGGTCGGGTGCACGTCCACGGGGATGCCGCGGCCGTTGTCCTCCACCCGCACGCCGCCGTCGGCCTGGAGGGTGACGTCGATGCCGTCCGCGTACCCGGCCAGGGCCTCGTCCACGGAGTTGTCCACGACCTCGTAGACCAGGTGGTGGAGGCCGCGCGGGCCGGTGGAGCCGATGTACATGCCGGGACGCTTGCGCACGGCCTCGAGGCCCTCGAGCACCGTGATGGCGCTGGCCCCGTAGTCGCCGGGGACGCGGCGGTCCTCGGCGGACCGGGCGGGGGCCACGGCCTGGTCCGGCGCCGCCGCGGAGGACTCGGGGGCCGATGCGGCCGCCGCCTCCCCGTCGCTCACCGGCTGCTGCTCGGGGTTCTCGGATGGGGCGTCAACCACGGGCGGGTCACTTCCTCAGGACGGGACGGTCAGGGGCGCCCCGCTCGGCCCCGCGCGCACGCGCGCGAGACCCGCCGTTCCGGGAGACGCGCCGACGACGTCTGCCGGGGCGGTCCGCGAGGGGCGCGGGGCGGGCCGCCGGCCGGGGACCGGCGGCGCCTGTTCCCCGCCATCCTACGGCGTGGTGGCCTCTCCCGCCGCATCGGGGGGTGCTGCGCGACCGGATCATGCCGTGGACGGGCTCAGAGGCCGCTCAGGACCGCCGGGGCACCCTGCCCAGGGCTCCCGGCACGCCCCGGCCCCTCCGGACGCGCCAGAGGGGCGTCCACGGTCTCGGGCCCTCAGCCGTAGGTGTCCCGCGGTCCGCGCCCGCCGCGCACCGTGCGCGGCCCGTGCCGCCAGCTCGGGGCCGCCGGTCCGGCCACGTCGATCCTCGTCACGACGCCGGGCCCGAGGGCCTCGTCGAAGCGCTGCAGCAGCACCGGGCTCATCAGCCGCAGCTGGGTGGCCCACGCCGTGGAGCTGGTGCGCACCCGCACCACCGAGTTCTCGAAGCTCTCCGGACGGCAGTGCAGGGCGATCTCCGGCCCCACGAGCTCGGCCCAGCGGGTGAGCACCGAGCCCACCGCCACCGGAGTCGACCAGCCGCGGTCCCGGATCAGGCGTCCGAACACGGTGGACACGGCGGCCGGGTCCCGGTCCGTGGGGGCGACCGGCCGGCGTCGTGCCCCGGCCCCCGCACCCGCGGTGCCGCCGGCGGCCCCCGCCGTGCCGGCCCCGGCCATCTGCGTGGCCAGCCCGGCGGCGGTGCCCCGCGCGCGCAGGGGGGCCTCCCCCCGCTCCCGGGCGGCGTCCCGGACCCGGCGCAGCTGCACGAGCGCCAGGTCCGGCCGGTCCGGGGGCAGCTCCGCGAGCGCGTCCGGCTCCGGGGACCGCTCACGCATCGGGCGGCTCCGGGGACGGGGCGCCGTCGTCGGGGGCGGCGTCCGGGGACGCGACGCGCGGGGCGCGGATGTCCCCCTCCACCGGGGCGGCGGCGGGCACGGCCTCGGAGCCCTCCGCGTCCTGGCGGATGAGCACCCGCGGGCCGGCGAGCTCGGCGGGGACGTCGGCGATCGCCGCGGCCGTCACGACCACCTGCTCCGCGCGCCCCACGAGACCGGCCAGGCGGGTGCGGCGGGCGGCGTCGAGCTCGGCGAACACGTCGTCGAGGATCAGGACGGGGCGGGCGTCCGGGTCCGGGTCGTCCGCCACGAGGACGTCGTACGCGGCCAGGCGCAGGGCCAGGGCCAGGGACCACGTCTCCCCGTGCGAGGCGTATCCGCGGGCCGGTGCGGGGCCGAGGAAGAGGGCCAGCTCGTCCCGGTGCGGGCCGACGAGCGTGAGGGCGCGGGCGCGCTCCTCGTCCCGCTGGGTCCGCAGCGCGGCCGCCATGTCCGCGGCGAGGTCCGCGACTGCGGGCACCTCCGCGTGCGTGCCGCGCGCGAGCGGCACGGTGGACTCGTACGAGTAGGCGGCGGCCTTGGATCCGTTGGTCAGCGCCGCGTAGTCCTGCTCGAGCGGGTGCGCCAACAGCCGCAGGACGTGCAGGCGGCCGTGCAGCAGCCGGGCGCCGGCGGCGGCGAGGTGCTGGTCCCAGACCTCGAGGGTCGACTCCTCCTCGTCCCCCCACCGGTGGGAGCGCCGGGCCGACTTGAGCAGCGCGTTGCGCTGGCGCAGGACCCGCTCGTAGTCCGCCGCGGCCTGGCCCAGGGCCGGGCGCAGCTGCACCATGAGCTGGTCCAGGAACCGACGCCGGCCCCCCGGCTCGCCCGTCACCAGCCCGAGGTCCTCGGGCGCGAACACCACGGTCCGCAGGATCCCCAGGCCCTCGCGGGCACGGACGGGGGCGCCGCGGTTGATGGCCACCCGGTTCGAGCGGCCCGGGAGGATCTCCAGTTCGAGGGCCACGGTGCGGGAGCCGCGGTGCACGCGGCCCGCGATCCGGGCGCGGTCCTGGCCGAACCGCACCAGCTGCGCGTCCTGGCTCACGCGGTGGGACTGGTGGGAGCCGAGGTAGCCGATGGCCTCCACCAGGTTGGTCTTGCCCACCCCGTTGGCGCCCAGCAGCACAGTGGACCCCGCGCTCAGCTCCAGGTCCGCCCAGCGGTAGGAGCGGAAGTCCGCGACGGTGAGGTGGGACAGGTACACGGGTGCGGTCAGCCCCCGGCCGTCAGGTCAGGCGGACCGGCATCACGAGGTACCGGTGGTCCGAGACCGTCCCGGACTCCTCGGAGACGCCCGTGAGCAGGGCCGGCTTGGGGGCCGAGGTGAAGGAGAAGCGCACCTGCGGCTGGTCGACGACGGCCAGGCCCTCGGACAGGTAGGCCGGGTTGAAGGCCACGGTGATCTCGTCCCCCTCGAGGGTGCAGGGCACGGACTCGTTGGCGGAGGCGTCGTCCCCGGTGCCGGCGTCCAGGGACACCTGGCCCTGCGTGAACACCATGCGCAGCGCGGTGTTGCGCTCGGCCACGAGGGCCACGCGCCGGGAGGCCTCCACGAGGGCGGCGGTGTCCACGACGGCCTCGATGGGGCTGGACTCCGGGAACAGGGAGCGGATCTTGGGGTACTCGCCGTCCACCAGGACGGAAGTGGTGCGTCGGCCGCCCGAGGAGAATCCCACGAGGTCGGCGCCCTCGCCGAACATGATCTCCAGCTGCCCGCCGCCGCCCAGGGACTTGGCCACCTCGGTGAGGGTGCGGGCCTTGACCAGCAGGGACGTGGACACGGAAGGGTCCGCGGGGCTCCAGCGGATCTCCTTCATGGCCAGCCGGTACCGGTCCGTGGCGAGGAACGTCATGGTGTCGCCCTCGATCTCGACCTTGACCGCGGTGAGGATCGGGAGGGTGTCGTCCTTGGAGGCGGCCACGGTCACCTGGGCCACCGCGTGGGCGAACTCGGCCCCGTCCACAGTGCCGGCGGCCGTCGGCAGCTCGGGCAGGGCGGGGTAGTCGCCCACGGGCATGGTGGCCAGCGAGAAGCGCGAGGAGCGGCACGAGACCAGGACCTTGCCGCCGTCGAGCTCCACGGTGACCGGGGCGGCGGGCAGCGACCGGACGATGTCGTTCAGCAGCCGGCCGGACACGAGGACCTGGCCCTCGGTCTCCACGTCCGCCTCGATCTCGAGGCGGGCCGAGGTCTCGTAGTCGAAGCTGGCGATCGAGACGAGGCCGTCCTCGGCCGTGATCAGCAGCCCGGAGAGGACCGGCACCGGCGGCCGCGGGGACAGGGAGCGGGCCGCCCAGGAGACGGCGTCGCTGAGGATGTCGCGTGCCACGGTGAACTTCACGGTCTCTGCACTGCCTCTCTGGCGGGATCATGCGGTCGGGAGGGCCGAAGACGGGTCTCAGGTCCACGGGACGGCGTCTGCCGGTGAATCACAAGGATCCCTGTGATTCAAGGAGGCGCGCGCAGTCAGCATAGGCGGTCCGCGAGGGCGGTGTCAGGTCGCTCGAGCGCCCTGTGGGCGCTCCGGTTCTTGTGATTCGTCGGCGGGGATGCCGGGGGCGGGTTGATGTTGCTTGGCGGGATCTTCGAGAAGGGATCAGGAGTGGTGGTAGCAGGTGTGGAATCTGTGGAGATCGGCTCCAGAGCGCGCCGTTCCGCCGATTCCGCTGGGGGAACCGTGTGGATCCCGTCCCGTTCGGGGTGTGCATGGCCGGTGGACGACGTCTTGGCCGGTCCCGTTGCGATCCACAGCGTCCGGCTGCGTCGTCCCGAGGATCCGCCTCGCTGTCCCGCGCTTGTCCACAGTGTTGTCCACATTCTTTGTCCACATTGCCCCAAAACGCCGGAATCATGCCGATTTTGCCTGTGGACAGATGTGGATGACGGTGGAGAACCGAATCACATCGATGTGATTCCCGCGGATGTGGACCGCCGATGTCCCCAAGGGTGTGGAGGGCCCTGGGGACACGGCTCGGCGCGGGATCCCGCCGTCCACAGGGTGTCGCGTCATCCACAGGGGAGGACGTTGTCCACCGGGTTGTCCACAGCGGTGGACAATGTGGACGGACCCTCGACTACCGGTCGAGGGTCCGAGAAGCCCATCAGGCGCCGCGCTGCTTGCGCTTGATCTCGTTGGTGAGCTCCGTCACCTGGTTGAAGATCGTGCGGCGCTCGGCCATCAGCTCGCGGATCTTGCGGTCCGCGTGCATCACCGTGGTGTGGTCGCGGCCGCCGAGCTCCTGGCCGATCTTCGGCAGGGACATCTCCGTGAGCTCGCGCAGCAGGTACATGGCGATCTGCCGGGCGGTCACGAGCGTCCGGGTCCGGGACTTGCTGGTCAGCTCGTCCATCGTGAGGTTGAAGTACTCGGCCGTCGTGTGGACGATCAGCTCCGGCGTGATCTCGTGCCCGGCGTCGTCCGTGATCAGGTCCTTGAGCACCTGCTCCGCCAGCTCGATGTCCACCGTCTGGCGGTTCAGGGAGGCGAACGCCGTCACGCGGATGAGGGCGCCCTCGAGCTCGCGGATGTTCGTGGAGATCCGGGAGGCGATGTACTCCAGGGCCTCCGGCGGGGCCACGAGGCCCTCCGCCTCCGCCTTCTTGCGGAGGATCGCGATGCGGGTCTCCAGGTCCGGCGGCTGGATGTCCGTGATCAGGCCCCACTCGAAGCGGGAGCGCAGACGGTCCTCGAAGCCGGAGAGCTGCTTGGGCGGCAGGTCGGAGGTGATCACGACCTGCTTGTTGTTGTTGTAGAGGGTGTTGAAGGTGTGGAAGAACTCCTCGACCGTCGCCTCCTTGTCCGCCAGGAACTGGATGTCGTCGATCAGCAGGATGTCCACGTTGCGGTAGACCTGCTTGAACGAGGCGCCCTCGTCGTGGCGGATGGAGTTGATGAAGTCGTTGGTGAACTCCTCCGAGTTCACGTACCGCACCCGCAGGCCCGGGTAGAGACGCCGGGCGTAGTGCCCGATCGCGTGCAGCAGGTGGGTCTTGCCGAGGCCGGACTCGCCGTAGATGAACAGCGGGTTGTACGCCTTGGCCGGGGCCTCCGCCACCGCGTTGGCCGCGGCGTGCGCGAACCGGTTCGAGGAGCCGATCACGAACGTGTCGAAGTGGTACCGGTCGTTGAGCCGGCTGGTCTCCGAGGACGTCGACGGCGGCGCGGGCGTGGGCGCGCCCGGGGCGCCGGGGGTGGGAGCCGGCGCCTCCTCCGGGCGGGGCCGGGCCAGGCCCGGCAGCTCCTCGGCGATCCCCCGATGGGTGCCGGCGGCAGGGGGCACGGGGGCGGAGACGGGGGCCTCGGCGTCGGCCGCGGTCGGCTCGGCGGGGACCTCCGCGCGGCGGTCGTCCGCCGAGGGGGTGCGCGGGGGCTGGAGGCTCGCGTCGATCGAGATGGCCAGCAGCACCTCCTCGCCGAACACCGCGGTGAGGGCGTCCGTGAGGGCGTCCGCCACCTGCGCGCCCTGGAGGGTCTCGCGCGTCGTCTCGTTGGGCACGGCCAGCAGCAGGGTGTTGCCGATCTGCCCCTGCGGCTGCGCCAGGTAGACGTACCCCATGAGTCGGGCGGTGACCCGGGCGTCGTCCTCGAGGGCGGTCACGACCTCGCGCCATCGGCCCAGCACGGCCTGCTCTGCCGCCATGGCGGACGTCCTCTCCCCGGGCGGCGGGCCCACGGGGCCCGCTGCGATGTGCGTGCGATCGGCGTCAGCCTACCCGTTGTCCACAGGGTTGTGCACAAGGCGTGGACAACCCGTATCCTCCTGTGGACAGCCCGGTCCGGCATCTCCGCCCCGGGCCGATCCCGCGCACCCCGTTTGACCCCCGCACCCGTGGGCGACTAGAGTCGCCTGGTCCCCCGGGGCGGTGCCATGCCCTCCGTGCACGCCGCCGCGCCCGCCGGGGATTTCATGTCAGAGCCTCCCCGGTCCTTCCCCCTGGTTCATGTCCTCAGGTCGACGATCGAAGGCACACCTACACGTCGTGGAGTGATCACAGTGAGCAAGCGCACCTTCCAGCCGAACAACCGCCGCCGCGCCAAGAAGCACGGCTTCCGCTCCCGCATGCGCACCCGCGCCGGCCGCGCCATCCTGGCCGCGCGCCGCGGCAAGGGCCGCACCGAGCTCTCGGCCTGATCCGGCTCCCCGGGTCGACGCGGCGCTCGTGCTGCCCCGTGACCGCCGCGTCCGCCGGCCCGAGGAGTTCCGCCACATCCGCCGCACCGGATCCCGGGCCGGACGGACCGCCGTCGTGGTGAGCGTGGCATCGGACACGGCCCCCGCCCGGTCCTCGGCGTCGAGTCGCACTCGTCAGCCGAGGGCCGGGTTCGTCGTGTCCAAGGCCGTGGGCAACGCCGTCGTCCGCAACCGCGTGACGCGTCGGCTGCGCGCGATCCTGCGCGAGGAGCTGGAGTCGGACGCCCTGCGCGGCCGCCCGCTGCTGGTGCAGGTCCGAGCCCTGCCCCCGGCCGCCGAGGCCGACCACGCCACCCTGCGCCGCGAGGTGCAGGGGGCCCTCTCCTCCGCCCTGCGCCGCCACGCGGCTCGGACCCGGGAGGGATGAGATGCCCGCCTCCTCCCCGTACGTCGTGCTGGAGCCCTCGCAGGAGTGGGGTCCACTCCGCGCCCTGCCCGCCACCCTGCTGGCCTGGCTGCTCACCGCCTACCGCGCGGTGGTCTCCCCCCTCTACGGCCCGGTCTGCCGGTTCTTCCCCAGCTGCTCCGCCTACGGGCTGGAGGCCGTGCACGTGCACGGCGCGGTGAAGGGCTCGGCCCTGGCCGCCGCCCGCGTGGCCCGCTGCCACCCCTGGAACGACGGCGGCGTGGACCCCGTCCCCCCGGGCCGCCGGCGCTGGCCCCCGGGACGCGAGCCCCGGATCATCGCCCTGAACCACCCGCCCATCCCACCTGACCCCTCGCAGGAGGACTGAGACCCATGTTCGAAGCCATCCTCGCCCCGTTCCGCTGGATCATGTCCTGGCTGCTGGGCGCGTTCCACACCGTCCTGGAGATGTCGGGCATGCCCGCCGACTCCGGCTGGACCTGGGCGCTGTCCATCCTCCTGCTGGTGGTGCTCATCCGCACCCTGCTGATCCCGCTGTTCGTCAAGCAGATCAACGCGCAGCGCTCCATGCAGGCCATCCAGCCCGAGCTGCAGAAGCTGCAGGCCAAGTACAAGGGCAAGAAGGACTCGCTCTCCCGCCAGGCCATGGCGCTCGAGCAGCAGGCCCTGATGAAGGAGCACAAGGCGAACCCGTTCGCCGCGTGCCTGCCGCTGCTCGTGCAGATGCCGTTCTTCTTCGCCCTCTACCAGGTGCTGATCGGCGCCCGCGGGGCGGCCGAGCGCGGCGAGGGCATGGACGCGCTGTCCGCGGACCAGATCCGCTCCTTCGAGGGCTCCACCATCTTCGGCGCGCGCATGTCCGACACGCTCCTGCGCTCGTTCGACCAGGCCAACACAGTGGCCGTGGTGATCGTGGCCCTGATCCTGATCGTGCTGATGTCCGGCTCCATGTTCTTCATGCAGAAGATGCTGATGACCAAGAACATGACCCAGACGGCCCTCACCGGCCCGATGATGCAGACGCAGCAGATCATGCTGTACGCGATGCCCCTGATCTTCGGCATCGGTGGCATCAACTTCCCCATCGGCGTGCTCCTGTACTGGACCTACTCCAACTTCTGGGCCGTGGGCCAGCAGTGGTGGATCATCCGCCGCAACCCCACCCCGGGCTCGCTCGCCGAGAAGGAGCTCAACGAGCGCCGCGCCGCCAAGGGCCTGCCGCCCGTCGGCCAGAAGGTGACCTCGGCCGCGGCACCGGCCGCGCAGACCGCCGCCCACGGCTCGCACACCGGCACGGACGTGCCGGCCCGCACCGACGCCGCCGCGCGCAGGACCTCGAACCAGCGCCCGCAGCCGCAGCGCAAGAACCGGAGGAAGAAGTGACCGGCCCCGAGGAGACCGCCGTCCCGACCCCCGCCGACGACGTCGCGGGCGTGCCCGTCGAGGCCGCCGTCGAGGACGAGCGCGCCGAGGCGGTGCGCCGCCTCGAGGAGGAGGGCGACGCCGCCGCCGACTACGTCGAGGAGCTGCTGGACATCGCGGACCTGGACGGGGACATCGACATCGAGGTCCGCGACGGCCGCACCTACGTCTCCGTGGTGCCCGGCGAGGACGACGAGGACGATCGCCTCACCGACCTCGTGGGCACCGACGGCAAGACCCTCGAGGCCCTGCAGGAGCTCGTGCGCCTGGCCGTGCTCGCCGCCACCGGCCACCGCTCCCGCCTGATCCTGGACATCGCCGGCCACCGGGAGCGCCGCGACGCCGAGCTGCGCCGCCTCGCCGCCGAGGCGGTCGAGCGCGTGCGCGAGGGCGCGGGCACCGTCCACCTCGACCCGATGGGCGCCTACGAGCGCAAGATCGTGCACGACGTCGTCGCCGACGCCGGCCTGTCCTCCGAGTCCGAGGGCGAGGGCTCGCGCCGCCACGTGGTGATCAGCGCCGATGGCTGAGCCCCGCGATCCGCAGACCCCCGCCGCCGAGGCGGAGGCGGGGACTTCGTCGACGTCCGCCGCGCCCGCACTGGAGGCGACGCTGCGTCCCGCCGCCGAGCGCGTGTTCGGCGACGCCGTGCCGCGGGCGGAGCGGTACGTGGGCCACCTGGCGACCACGGGCACGGAGTGGGGGCTGCTGGGCCCCCGTGAGGTGCCCCGCCTGTGGGAGCGTCACGTCCTCAACTGCGCCGTGGTGGCCGAGCTGCTCCCGGAGGGCGCGCTCGTGGCGGACGTGGGCTCCGGCGCGGGCCTGCCGGGGCTGTGCCTGGCACTGGCGCGCCCGGACTGCCACTTCACCCTGATCGAACCCCTCGAGCGCCGCGTGACGTGGCTCGAGATGGTGGTGGCGGACCTGGGCCTGACGAACGTGGAGGTCGTCCGCGCCCGCTCCGAGCAGGTGGCGGACGAGATCCAGGTGGACGTGGTGACCGCCCGGGCCGTCTCCGCCCTGAAGACCCTCCTGCCGCTGACCATGCCCCTGCTGCGCAGCAGCGGCGAGCTCCTGGCCATCAAGGGCCGCTCCGCGGCGGACGAGATCACCGCCGCCCAGAAGCCCCTGCGCAAGTATGGTTGTGGCGAACCGGAGATCGTCACCCTGGGCGAAGACCTGCTGCCCGAGCCCACCACCGTGGTGCGCGTGCCCGCACGCCGTTCCCGCTGACCCCTCCCCTCCCCCGAGGGGCGGTCGGACGGTCTCCCCGGACCATGCCGGCGCGCCCGGCGAGGAGGAGGACGCATGGCCAAGGACGAGGACGGCCGCGGAGGCACCTGGAAGGCCCTCAAGCAGAGGTGGTCCGGCCGGACGGCGGAGCGCGCCGCGGCGTCGGAGGACGCGGTCCGTCTGCGCAGCCGACGCGCGAGCGCACCCGAGCGGACGCGCGTGTTCACGACGTCGAACCAGAAGGGCGGCGTCGGCAAGACGACGACGACCGTGAACCTGGCCGCCGCGATGGCGCGCACCGGGATGCGGGTGCTCGTGATCGACATGGACCCGCAGGGCAACGCCTCCACGGCGCTGAACGTCCCGCACGGCGCCGAGGTGGCCTCCGTGTACGACGTGCTGCTCGACGAGATGGAGCTGCACGAGGTGGTGCAGGACGCTCCGGACGTGGACGGTCTGCAGGTGGTCCCCTCGACCACCGAGCTGGCCGGCGCGGAGATCGAGCTGGTCTCCCTCGTGGCCCGTGAGCAGCGGCTGTCCCGTGCGCTCGAGCGGTACATGGCGTGGCGCGAGGAGCAGGGCCAGGAACGCCTGGACTACGTGTTCATCGACTGCCCGCCCTCCCTGGGCCTGCTGACGGTGAACGCCTTCGTGGCGGCCGAGGAGGTCCTCATCCCCATCCAGGCGGAGTACTACGCGCTCGAGGGGCTCTCGCAGCTGCTGAACAACGTCCAGATGATCCAGAAGCACCTGAACCCGCGTCTGCAGGTCACCACCATCCTGCTGACCATGTTCGACGCGAGGATGAACCTGGCCGTGCAGGTGGCGGAGGAGGTGCGGTCGCACTTCCCGGACCAGCTGTTGGACATCGCCATCCCCCGCAACGTGCGCATCTCGGAGGCGCCGAGCTACCAGCAGACCGTGCTGACGTACGACCCGGCCTCCGCCGGCGCCGTGGCGTACCGCGAGGCGGCCGCCGAGATCGCCCGCCGCGGGGCGCCCGTGGTCCGCTCGGCGCGCTGAGGCCCGTCGCGCCGAGCTGCACCGGGGATCCGCGGCATATCCGCTCCGGCGGGTCCTGTCCTCGGCCTGCGGACTCCCCCGGCCTCCCGACGACGGCTCCCACCCCGGAGGTGGGGGCCGCGGTATCTCGGGGGCGATGGCGGGAGGCGTGTGATGTCTCGGGCTTCGCAAGCCAGAACGCTGGGTGATTCAGCGAGTGTTTCACGTGGAACGAGCGGGCCTCGCGAAGACGTGGGACAACACCGAGGGCCGCAGACGACCCCTGGCCGTGCGGAGCCAAGGCTCCTGGTCCGGCGTGTCCATCAGGGGACCGAGCTGCCGGGACGGGTTGTGACTGGCCAGGCCCCAGGAGGTTCACCAGCCGGCCTGAATCTGTCCCGGTAACGGGGTCATGGCCCGCGACATCCCACGCGCAGTCCTGCCGCCGAAAAGCGCACCCTGCCTCCAGTGAGACGGCGTCTCACTGGAGGCAGGGTGCGCAGTGCGCAGGTGTGAGCTTCCTGTGCGGCTGGCGGTGATGACCTTCCCCATGTCGGCCCCGATAGCGGGGTCAGCAGGGTCGGCACTCGCTCCATCAGGCGCCGTTGTATACAGAAGGTCCAGGGGCGGGCAGGCTCTCTCCTCGGGTGAACTGCTGTGTACAGCAGGTGACGTGTTATGTGGCTTTGATGGCGCCGCCGGCAAGTCGTCCAGCTGTTGATATGTGGACCAACGCTGGGGACAATCCGACGATCGGACACGGGACGGGGCGCCCTCTGATTGTGGACATCGATACATAAAAGCCTGCAGGCCGTCCGATGGGAGGGGGCATGCCATTGGCGCCGTTTCACGTGAAACGCGCAGACATGTGGAGATGGTCAGTGGAAGGCGTCACGCCGGTGGCTACGAGCCCTGGTTTGTGGTGCTCAATGCACGTCCTTGAATGCCGCAGGGATCGCGGGCCGGCTGTTCATGGCCATGGAGCGGCAGCAGGCGTCGGTGGAGACAATGGTGCGGTTGGGGATTGACGGGCGTGGTTCACTGGCCCCTGCGTTTCACGTGAAACGCGGCCGACGGTGCGGTCGATCAGGTGGTGGTGAGGCGCTGGCGGGTGTTGTCCTCTCTGGTCTGTGCAGCGCTGAGGTGCCTGTCGGCTCATGGGTAATCCCCGACCAACCCTAGCACTGCTATTTCCCCGAGTGTGCGGCCATGCCCCGCGGTTGGATGGCCTCGAGAGGTGGTCCAGGCGGCGTGACAGGGTTGTGGGCCGGCGGGCCGGCCTCAACGCCCCATTCTCCTTCGGTCGTCATGTCCGCCGCCCTGGTGATGTTTCACGTGAAACCATTCTTCAGCCGCGGCCCGCGGGCCCGGTTCGAGATGACACAAGGACCTCCATCCCAGCAGCCATCCCTCTCCCTATCCCGGTCGCGCGACACGTCTGCTCGTGGCGGTATCCTTCCCGGATTGGGGAAGATATGGGGTTGCGCTGTTCCGGTTCCATTCCGGAACGCGAGAGGCACCAGAGTCATGACTCGTCTGGCGCTGGGATCAGAACCCGACCCGGTTCTCCATCAGCCATAGGGGCCGGGGGATCTGGTTTCACGTGAAACGCGGGGGCGAGGCTTGGCATCGTGGAACGCACGCGAACATCGGTCTGCAGAAAGGGCCGTGGAACCTCTCAGCTACTGAGGCCAGGGCGTGGCTATCGAGCGTGGCAAGCTGGTGACAGCGAACCGGAGCGCGTGTGAACTGCACCCACCTGGACTCATCTGTTTCACGTGAAACACCACCTGTTGTTGCATGAGCGGTCGAGGGGCCTCTCAACCATGGGCACGTCCAAGACTGTCACTCGACCGAAGAAGATCGTGCAATGTCGCTCCGCTACGCGAGACGGGCCCCCGCTCCGGCTTCGCGTCACTCGACAGCATTTCTCGCCCCCACGGGGTTGCGCAACGGCCATCTAGGGGTGGTGGACATGAACCCTGGCAACTGGGGAGTTCTCTCGTGCCCCAAACGGCTTCGACAGTCGAGTCGACCGGCGATGACAGGTCTTGATCTGAGGCTGTGGGGGGACACACATTCGAACACAACCAAACAACGTGGGCGGTCGCCGCGCACCATCGCGGTCTTCCCCGCAACAAGCTGCCATGTTCCACGTGAAACATGCCCGCGGGCGCCCCTGGAGGTCCCGAAGACCACGCACGCCTCTCGGGATGCCGAACCGTAGAATGACGCACGGATGCCCTGAACAAGGAGGAAGACAGTGGTCAAGACGAGCCGCCGAGGGGGACTGGGCCGTGGCCTGGGCGCCTTGATCCAGAACACCAGCGAGGCGGATCCCGCCACGACGCCGGCCGCCGGCGCGTCGACGACGGACGAGACGTCGGTGCCTGCGAAGAAGGCGACGGACAGCGCACGAGGCCGACGCGTCACCGATGACAAGGCCGAGGCGGCGTCCGCCAGTACGGACAAGCGCTCCGACGCGAGGCCGACTACTGCGCCGAAGAAGCGCCCGTCTGTCGGAATGCCATCGGCGTCCGGCGAGTCCCCTTCCCTCCCGCCGATGTCCCCGCCGACCGCCGATGTCACGGATGACGCATCGACGCCTCTGCAACGGCCTGCGGACATCTTCTTCACGCGCACCGATGACGCGGGCGAGGATCGCCGCAAGCGCTCGAGCAAGGCCGGACGGCCGGCCATGCCCGTCGTCACGGCACCGGGGCGCCGCACAGCCGACGCAGCAAGCTCCGAGACGGACACCGCGGCGGCGTCTCAGGATCAGGACGCGGCTGCCCCCGAGGATCACCATGCCACCGTTTCCCCGGACATCGCCGTCCTGCGGGAACTGCCGGTGGGGGACATCCACCCGAACCCCCGGCAGCCCCGAGAGGTGTTCGACGAAGAGCACATGGCCGAGCTCGTCACCTCCATCACCGAGGTGGGCATCCTGCAGCCGATCGTCGTCCGGGAAGTCCCCGACGCGTCGACTCCGTATGAGCTGATCATGGGCGAGCGCCGATGGCGAGCGACCCAAGAGGCCGGCCTCGCCACGATCCCGGCGATCGTCCGCCAGACTCCCGACCAGGACCTCCTCCGCGACGCCCTGTTGGAGAACCTCCACCGCTCCGAGTTGAATCCCCTGGAAGAGGCCGCGGCCTATCAGCAGCTCATGGAGGACTTCTCCTGCACTCAGGAGGAGCTCTCGCGGCGCATCGGACGTTCGCGTCCGCAGATCTCCAACACCATGCGCCTGCTCCGACTGTCCCCTCTCGTCCAGCGGCGGGTGGCCGCCGGGACGCTCTCGGCGGGTCATGCCCGGGCGCTGCTCGGTCTCGAGGATCCGGCGGAGATGGAGCGCCTCGCCCAGCGGATCGTCTCCGACGGGCTGTCAGTGCGGGCGACCGAGGAGGCCGTCGCGCAGCTGCAGGGTGCTGTCAGGCCTGCCCCCAAGGCGACGCGCGGCCGCGACGACAGCACACGGCACGAGCGGCTGGACTACTTCGCCACGGCCCTCACGTCCCGTCTGGACACCCAGGTGAAGATCACCCTCGGCGCTCGCAAGGGCAGGATCGCGATCGACTTCACCTCCGTGGAGGACCTCAACCGGATCATGGACCTCATCCAGGGGGAGGGTCAGGCCGGCCAGGCCGACGCCGCACGTTGACGCAACGCACCCGTCGTCGTGGAGAGGTGCATGCTGCTCCTCCGGTGCGTCCGCCCCCACGCGAAGGCCCCTCCACCAGAAGGGTGGAGGGGCCTTCACGCATCCGTGCGGCGGGGATCGGTGGTTCAGCCGAGCAGGGCGGAGAACTCCTTCTCCAGCTGCTGCTTGGGCTTGGCGCCCACGGACTCGGCCACCTTCTCACCGCCCTGGAAGCCCAGGACCAGCGGGATGGAGGTGACGCCGAACTTCGCGGCGGAGGCCGGGTTCTCATCCACGTTCAGCTTCGCGATGACGACCTTGCCCTCGTGCTCGGCGGCCATCTCCTCGAGGACGGGGCCCAGCATGCGGCACGGGCCGCACCACTCGGCCCAGAAGTCCACGAGGACGGGCAGGTCGGAGTCGAGGACCTTCTCCTGGAAGTCGGCATCGGTGACGTTGATGGTGCTCATGGTGTTCCTCCTGGTCGGACGGGGGTGAAACGGCAGGCTGTCAGGGTCATATCCGCGTTCACTCCTGACCTCAGTCAGGGGTGAACCGCGTGACGGTCATGCAGGGTTGCTGTCCGAGGCCGGGGCGGCCGGGACGGCCTCCTCGACGTCGGCGACCTCGGCGAGGTAGTGCTCCACGTCCTGCGCGGCCACGCAGCCGGAGCCGGCGGCCGTGATGGCCTGACGGTAGGTGTGGTCGGTGACGTCGCCGGCGGCGAAGACACCGGGCACCGAGGTCCGGGACGAGGGATGGTCGATCCGGATGGTGCCGTGCTCGGTCAGCTCCAGCTGGCCCTGCACCAGGTCGGTGCGCGGGTCGTGCCCGATGGCGACGAACAGTCCCGTCACCGCCAGGTCGGACTCCTCACCCGTCTGCGTGTCCCGCAGGGTCAGGCCCTCCAGCTTGTCGCCGCCGTTCACGGCGGCGACCTCGGTGTTCCAGTGGAACTCGATCTTGGGCTCCTCCATGGCGCGGCGGGCCATGATCTTGGAGGCGCGCAGCTGATCCCGCCGCACGAGCACGTGCACCTTGGAGGCGAACTTGGTCAGGAAGAGCGCCTCCTCCATGGCGGAGTCGCCACCGCCGGCCACCGCGATCTCCTGCTCCCGGAAGAAGAAGCCGTCGCACGTGGCGCACCAGCTCACACCATGGCCGGAGAGCCGCTTCTCGCCTTCGACGCCGAGCTCCCGGTAGGCGGAGCCGGTGGTCATGATCACCGCGTGGGCGCGGATCTGGGAGCCGTCGCCCAGGGTCAGCACCTTGGGGGAGGAGGTGAGATCGGCCGTGACGACGTCGTCGAAGACGATCTCGGCGTCGAACCGGCGCGCCTGCGCCTCCAGGTTCGCCATCAGCTCCGGACCCTGCACGCCCTCGGGGAAGCCCGGGAAGTTCTCCACCTCGGTGGTGTTCATCAGCTCGCCGCCGGCCGTGACCGCGCCGGCGACCATCACGGGGGCCAGGTTGGCCCGGGCCGTGTAGATGGCGGCCGTGTACCCGGCGGGGCCGGATCCGATGATGACGACGTTGCGGACCTGCTGGTCCTGCTCGGGAGTGCTCACGTGGTGCTCCAGGGATCGGGGATGTCTCTCGCTCTCCCACGGCAACCGCGGGCGGAGGACGCGTATTCCGTGCCGCACCCGCCCGGGGAGGGCGTCAGCGGACCCCGATCTCCGTCAGCCGCAGGCCGTACGGGTGCTCGGCGTCGCCGTCGACCTGGGGGAGGGAGGTCACGCTCAGGATCACGTACCCCGCGGTGCGGTCCTCCACCTCCACGGGGACGGTGACGGTCTCCTCGTCGAAGGTGCCCTGGCCGATCTCCCGGGCATCGCCCTGTCCGCCCTCGGGGCTGTCCGCGAGGTAGGCGATCCAGCTGCCCCCCGTGGCGCCGGCGTGCTGCAGGACCACCTCGTCGACCTCCGCGGGCTGCTCGAGCTCGACCACCAGGTTCATGCTGTCCACATAGCCGCCGAAGTTGGGGCGGTTGTAGGCGTAGCTCTGCCACGCGCTGCCCGGGTCGCCGTCGATCAGGGCGCCCAGGGTGGCGTCGTTCTCCTCCTCGAGGGCGGGCAGCTCCGGCACACGGCGCTCGACGCCCACCGGGCGGGGCTCGGCGTTCGCCGGGGCGGCGACCGCGGACGTCTCCTCGTCGGGCGAGGCCTCCGACGACGGCGCCGCGGACGTCGGGCCCTCGACGGGGGGAGCCGCCGAGGACGGCTCGGCGGACGGAGCGTCCTCCGACACCGTGGGGGATGCGGACGGGGGAGTGGCGGCCACGGTGTCCCTGTTCTGCGCGAGCAGGAACAGTCCCCCGAGACCGGCCAGGACCAGCGCGCCGACGAGCAGGAGGGCGAGCAGCCAGGACCGGCCGCTCGAGGCGCGCGCCGGCTCACCGGCGGGGGCCGCCGTGGCGACGGAGGATCCCCCCGCACCCCCGTCGGCGGCCGCCGACCCGGAGGCGAGGGTCCCCGCGCGGTCCGCTCCGGCCGCTGCGGGCTCCTCGGCGGCCGGTCGGACCGCCTCCACGGCCGGGGTGGTCGCGGCGGCCGTGCTCGCGGCGCCGACCGCGCCTGCGGTGACGGCGGCCGCCCCGGTGCCGGCGCCCAGGCCGGCACGCCACTCGTCGGCCTCGTCCCGGAGCGCGCGCCGCGGGGCGGGGCGCGGAGGACGCACGGGGGCCGCCTCCGCCACGACGGGCGTGGCCTGCGTGGCGGCGACGTCCGTGACGTCCTGGTCCTCGTCGGACGTCTCCACGACCGGGACGGCCCGGGTGGGTCCGGCGTCCTCGTCCTCCACGACCGGGACGGCTTCGGCCTCCCGCGCAGCCGCCTCGCGCTCCTCGGCCTCGAGACGCTCCTCCTCGGCACGGTCCTGTGCCTCGCGTTCAGCCGCCTCACGCTCCTCGGCCTCGAGGCGCTCCTCCTCGGCACGCTCCTCGGCCTCCCGGGTCTCCCGCGCCTCGCGTTCCGCGCGCTCGGCCGCCTCGCGCTCGGCGCGTTCCTCGGCCTCCCGGGCCTCCCGTTCGGCGCGCTCGCGCTCCTCCTGCTGGGCGCGCGTGGCGGCGTCGGCGGCGGCGAGGGCGGACGCGCCCGCGGCGGCCTTCGCGGCGGTGCCGTCCGCGGGGCGGACGCGCTCGGTGATGCGCTCCGAGATGCGGTTCAGGAACCCGGGACGGCGCTGGGACTTCGCCTCGTCGGCGCGCAGACGGCGGTCGAGGTCCGCGTAGTAGGCGTCGTCGTCGTCGTAGCTGTGGGCCTCGTCCGTGCGGGACTGCCCGAAGATCTCCGAGCCCAGGGTGTCCGTCTGGAAGGGCTCCACGTGGAGCTCCTGCGGGTAGGCCAGCCCCAGCAGCACGTCCGGGTCGGGGTCGCCGCCGGCGATCAGGTAGGTGCGTCCCTCGCTGAGTCCCAGGTCGAGGACCTGCACGTCGTCCTGCCGCTCGCCTGTGGCCAGCTCGCGCGCCGAGGACGCCACCTGGGTGGCGCTCTCGGGGGACGCCACCAGGACGGTGACGCGGCGGTTGAGCACCTGGTCCGCCCCGTGGAAGACCATGTCCTGGTCGGCGGACGTCACCACATGGTCGGTGATGCGGTAGCGGCCGCCCAGGACGGTACCGACGGGGAGGGGCTGGGGCACGGACTTCTCCTGACGAACGGGGGTTCGGTCCCCGATGATACGTGCGCCGGGGCGGCGCCCGGCAGGGCGGGGTCCGTGCCGTGTCGCAGGGGCCGCTCAGCGGGCGCCGAGCACCCGGCCCAGCGCGGGCACGCGCCCCACGAGCGGGCGCAGCGCGGCGTCCAGCTCGGGGAAGCGCAGCACCCGCAGCGCCGCCACGTACACGGGCGCCATGACCGTGCCCACCACGGCGCACGTCAGCAGCGCGGACAGGATGGTGCTCCACGCGAAGCCGCCCGAGTAGGCGCCCATCAGGCCCGCGACGACGGCGCCCGCCGCCCCCGCCACGACCGCCGCCACGCCGGTCTGGGCGTAGGCGTTCAGCACGTGCCCGAAGCCGTAGTCCCCGAAGCGCCGCACGGCCAGGACGTGCACCAGCACGAACTGGTAGGCGTGGGCGAGCACCGAGGCCACCACGGCCCAGTAGGTGATGGCCCACAGGGGCAGCAGGAACGCGCCGGCGGCCGTGAGCGCGAGGGTCACGAAGGACGTGCTGACCTGCACGATCATGGGGATACGGGCGTCCTCGGCGGCGTAGAACACGCGCAGCAGGTAGAAGCTGCCCGAGCGGAACGGCATGGACAGGCTCATCACCAGGATCAGCGCGCCCACGGCCATGCCGGTGACCTGCGCGCTGTCCGCCGTCGAGCCGAACAGGCGGCCCAGCGGGCCCGCGAGCACGAGCACCGCGGCCAGGCAGAACATCAGCGGGGCCGCGAACGTGCGCAGGCCGCTGGCGGTGGTGCGCCGGACCTCGGCGTGGTCGCCCTCGCCCATAGAACGGGCCAGCCGGTTGAACAGCACCGTGGCCAGGGACAGCACGAACACCGAGTGCGGGAGCACGGAGATCAGCATCGCCTGGTTGTAGGCCGTCAGGCCGGGGATGGCCGCCTCCGCCAGGTCCGCGCTCCAGCCCTCCGTCCCGGGGACCCGGATGGCCGGGTCCTCACGGGCCGCGGAGGCGCCGTTGATGAAGCGGTGCGAGAGCAGCAGCACGATGTTGCTGACCGCCATGGTGACCAGCGTGTACCCGGCGATCCGGCCGGTGTGCCGCAGCCCCATGCCGCGCCACCCGAACCTCGGCCGCAGCCCCAGGCCCAGGCCGCGCAGCGGCAGGAAGAGGATGAGGGCCTGCAGCACCACGCCCAGCGTGTGGCCCCCGGCGAGCACCAGGGTCTGCGCCGTGGTCCACTCGCCGAGCAGGTCGCCGCCGGCGTACGCGCCGAACATCACCAGGTACAGGCCGATGGCGCCGATCGCCACCACGTTGTTGAGCACAGGCGCCCACATGTAGGCGCCGAACCGGCCGTTGGCGTTGAGGATCTGCCCCACCATCGCGTACATGCCGTAGAAGAACACCTGCGGCAGGCACCACAGCGCGAACACGGTGCCCAGCTGCAGCATCTCCGGGGTCCACTCGCGGGTGAGCACGTGCATCAGGGGGGCGGCTGCAACGGTCACGAGCACCGTGGCCGCGAGCATCACCAGGACGGACAGGGTCATGAGCCGGGACGTGTAGTCCGCGCCGCGGTCCGCGTCCTTGGCGTGCTTGATCAGCTGGGGCACCAGGACCACGTTGAACACGCCGCCCATCAGGAGCAGGTAGATCACGTTGGGCAGCGAGTTGGCCACCTCGAAGATGTCCGCCACGGTGCCCACCGTGGTGCCGATCGCGATGGTCAGCAGCGCCGCCCGGACGAACCCGAGCACGCGGGAGACCAGGGTGCCCGCCGCCATGATGGCGGTGGACCGGCCCGCGCGCCGCTCGCCCTCGGGGACGGCGTCCGGGGTGCGGTCCGGGGCGGCGTCCGGGGCGTCGTCGGGCGTGTTCTGCGGCGCGCGGCGCGGGGCGGTGCTGCTGCTCAAGGCTCACCCATCGTGAGGAGGGACCCGCGGTCGGGGGTGCCGGGGCGGGTCGGGGAGGACAGGGTCAGAGGCGCCCGGGGGAGTGGTCCCCGGGGAAGTGCTGGGGCAGGATCCGGCGGGCCAGGTCCACGATCCGGCGCTCGTTGGCGAAGGAGAGGCGGCGGGCGACGTCGTCGATGCCCACCCACGCCACGTCCACGGCCTCGTGGTCCGGGTCGTTCTCCGTGGTGAGCTCGCCGCCCGTGGCACGCAGCAGGAAGTGGTGGACCGTCTTGTGGACGCGGTGCCGGGAGACGGTGAACCAGTAGTCGATGGACCCGAGGGGTTCGAGGATGTCCCCGGCGATCCCGGTCTCCTCCTCCACCTCGCGCACGGCGGCCTGGCGGTGGTCCTCCTCGCCCTCGGGGTGGCCCTTGGGCAGGCACCACTCGAGGCGCCCGCCGCGGTTGTAGCGAGCGATCACCGCCACCTGCAGGTCCCCGTGGTGCTCCCGGATCACGATGCCCCCCGCGGAGACCTCCTCCACCGTGGGCAGGCCGGACGCGGACGACGTGCGCGGGCCCGCAGGAGCGGGCGCGGCGGGCCGCGGTGGCTGCTGCGGAGGACGGCGCCGGGCACCCAGCGCGGAGGGCAGGGGGGCGCCCCGGTGCGCGGAGGGATCGGGGCTGGACATGCCCTCCACTCTAACGCGGGGCCGGGAGCCCCCGTCCGGGCCGGGAGCGCTCGCCGATCTGGCACCCTGGTACCCATCATGGAACCGTCCTCCGAGCCCCTCGCGCTGCCCGCCGGCTTCCCCGCGGATGCCACCCTGCCCGCCGTCGTCGTGGAGCTCGGCCGCCGGTTCGAGGCCGCGGGCCACGCGCTGTCCCTGGTGGGCGGGCCCGTGCGCGACCTCTTCCTCGGGCGGCCCGTGGTGGACCTGGACTTCACCACGGACGCGGACCCGGACGCCACCGAGCGCGTGGGCGCCGGGTGGGCCGACGCGGTGTGGGACGTGGGTCGGCGCTTCGGGACCATCGGCTTCCAGCAGGGCGGCTGGCAGCTGGAGGTCACCACCTACCGCGCCGAGCAGTACGACCCGGCCTCCCGCAAGCCGCAGGTGGCCTTCGGGGACAGTCTCGAGGACGACCTGCTGCGCCGCGACTTCACCGTCAACGCGATGGCCCTGCGCCTGCCGGAGCTGGAGCTCGTGGACCCGCACGGCGGGATGCGGGACCTGGCCGCGGGCGTGCTGCGCACCCCGGGCGCGCCCGAGGACTCCTTCTCCGACGACCCGCTGCGCATGATGCGCGCCGCCCGGTTCGCCTCCCAGCTGGGGTTCACGGTGGCGGACGAGGTGGAGCGGGCCATGACGGACATGGCCGAGCGCATCACGATCATCTCCGCCGAGCGCGTGCGGGACGAGCTGGTCAAGCTGATCTCCGGCCGGGACCCGCGCGCGGGGCTGGACCTGCTGGTCCGCACCGGCCTGGCCGAGCATGTCCTGCCCGAGCTGCCCGCCCTGCAGCTGGAGACGGACGAGCACCACCGGCACAAGGACGTGTACGCGCACTCGCTCACCGTGCTGGAGCAGGCCGTGGAGCAGGAGGCGCGCTACTCGGACGCGTCCCCGGACGTGGTGCTGCGCCTGGCGGCGCTGCTGCACGACGTCGGCAAGCCCGCCACGCGCCGCTTCGAGCCCTCCGGCGCGGTGTCCTTCCGCCACCACGAGAACGTGGGCGCCAAGCTGGTCCGCAAGCGGCTCAAGGCACTGCGCTTCGACAACGACACGGTCAAGGCCGTCGCACGCCTGGTCGAGCTGCACATGCGGTTCTACGGGTACGGGGACGCCGGGTGGACCGATTCGGCGGTGCGCCGGTACGTGCACGACGCCGGGGACCTCCTGCCGCGGCTGCACGCGCTGACCCGCTCGGACGTGACCACCCGCAACCGCCGCAAGGCCGAGCGCCTGGCCCACGCCTACGACGACCTCGAGCGGCGCATCGAGGAGATCGCCGAGGCCGAGGAGATGGCCGCCGTCCGCCCCGACCTGGACGGCGAGCAGATCATGGCGCTGCTGGGGATCCGCCCCGGCCCCGTGGTCGGCCGCGCGTACAGGCACCTGCTCGAGTGGCGCCTGGACGAGGGCCCGCACGAGCCGGAGGTCGCCGAGGCCGAGCTGCGCCGGTGGTGGGCGGAGCAGCCGGAGGCGTCCGCGTCGTCGTCGGCGGCCCCGACCGAGCGCTGAGCGGGCCCACGGCGATGGCGGACCGGCCCCGGTGGCAGGATCGGGGCATGACCGCCGCACCGCTGACCGACGCCGAGATCGCCGCCGCCCACCCGATCGCGCAGGTCGCCGCGGACGCCGGGATCGACGAGGACCTGCTGATCCCCTACGGCCGGCACATGGCCAAGGTGGACGTGCACGCGCTCACCGCCCCGGAGGACGGCCGCGTGGTCCTGGTCACCGGCATCAGCCCGACGCCGGCCGGCGAGGGCAAGACCACCGTCACCGTGGGCCTGGCGGACGGGCTGAACCTGCTGGCCGCGCAGGAGGACGCGCCGGCCGCCGTCGCCGGCTCCCGCACCGTGGTGGCCCTGCGCGAGCCCTCGTTGGGACCGGTGTTCGGGATCAAGGGCGGCGCCACGGGCGGCGGCCACGCGCAGGTGGTGCCCATGGAGGACATCAACCTGCACTTCACCGGCGACTTCCACGCCATCACCTCGGCCCACAACCTGCTCTGCGCGCTCGTGGACAACCACATCCAGCAGGGCAACGCCCTCGGCATCGACCCGCGCAGCATCGCGATCAAGCGCGCCCTGGACATGAACGACCGCTCCCTGCGCGAGGTGGTCACCGGCCTCGGCGGGCGCGCGCAGGGCGTTCCGCGGGAGGGCGGGTTCGAGATCACCGTGGCCACCGAGACCATGGCCGTGTTCTGTCTCGCCGCGGACCTGGCCGACCTCAAGGCCCGCCTCGGCCGGATCACCGTGGGACAGACCTACGACGGCGCCCCCGTCACCGCCTCCCAGATCGGCCCCCACGGCGCCCAGGGCGCCATGGCCGTGCTGCTCAAGGACGCGATCCGCCCCAACCTCGTGCAGACCCTCGGCGGCACGCCCGCGCTCGTCCACGGCGGGCCGTTCGCGAACATCGCCCACGGGGCGAACTCCGTGATCGCCACCCGCACGGCCCGCCGGCTCGGGGAGATCGTGGTGACGGAGGCCGGGTTCGGCGCGGACCTGGGCGGGCAGAAGTTCATGGACATCACCTCCGTGGCCGGCGGCTTCCCGCCGGCGGCGGTGGTCGTCGTCGCCACCGTGCGTGCGATCAAGCTGCAGGCCGGGGTGTCGCTGACGGACGTGAAGGCCGGCGTCGCCGAGACGGCCGCCCGCACCTCCCGCCCCGAGGCCGAGGTGACCGCCGAGCACCTGGCGGCGCTGCGCGTCGGCACCGCCAATCTGGCCCGGCACGTGGCGAACATGCGGGCCTACGGCGCGCCCGTGGTGGTGGCCCTCAACCGGTTCACGCAGGACACCGAGGAGGAGGTCGCGGCGCTGCGCGCGTGGGGCGAAGAGCAGGGCGTGCCCGTGGCCGTGGCGGACGTGTGGGGCGGTGGCGGCGAGGGCGCCCTCGAGCTGGCCCGCGTGCTCGGCGAGCACCTGCCGGCCCCCGGGGAGCCGCAGGCCGAGGTCACCGGCCTGTGGACCGCGGACATGGACGTCGAGGCGCGCATCCAGGCCGTGGTGCGGCGGGTCTACCGCGGCGCGCGCGCCGAGTTCAGCGCCGCGGCCCGCCGTCAGCTCGCGGACCTGCGGGACCGCGGCCTGGACCGACTGCCGGTGTGCATGGCCAAGACGCAGTACTCGTTCTCGGACGACCCGACGGCGCTCAACGCCCCCGAGGGCTTCACCGTGCAGGTGCGGGAGCTCTCCGCCAAGACCGGCGCGGGGTTCGTGGTGGCACTCACCGGCACCGTCATGACCATGCCGGGGCTCCCCGCCTCCCCGGCCGCGGACCGCATGGACGTGGCCGACGACGGCACGGTCACCGGGCTCTTCTGAGCCGGCGCCGCAGGCCCGACGCCGCCCCGGATCGTTCCGCAACCGTGATCGCCCCCGTTCCTCGCCCCTCGGCGAGGGTGTCATCATCTTTACCTGTGAGTAGTGCGATGCCCCCGATCAGCCCGACGCCCCCTCGACCGGAGGGGGCGGAGAACCCTCCGGCGCACCGGATCCGTCCGGGTCGCGGCCCGGGCCGGGTGGCCGCGCTCGACGGCCTGCGGGGCATCGCAGTGCTCTCCGTGCTCGTGTTCCACGCGTGGCCCACGCTGCTGCCCGGCGGGTTCGTGGGCGTCGACATGTTCTTCGTGCTCTCCGGCTTCCTGATCACCACGGGGATCGTCCGCGGCGTGGACGCCGGCCAGGGCCTGCGCCTGCGGTCCTTCTGGACCCGCCGCGTCCGCCGCCTGGTGCCCGGCATGCTGATCGCCCTGGTGTCCTGCACGGCGCTGGCCTGGCTCGCGGTGGCGGAGTTCCCCGCCAGCCTGGGCCGGCAGTGGTTCGGGGCCCTGACCTACACCAGCAACTGGGTGATGATCGCCGACGGCGGCGACTACTTCGCCCACGCCTCCCCGCCGCTGTTCCAGCACCTGTGGTCCCTGGCCATCGAGGAGCAGTTCTACGTCCTTTGGCCCCTGCTGGTCGGCGGGCTGTGCCTGCTGGTCCGTCCCCGACAGGAGGGCGCCGCGGCGGCCCGCCGGTCCGACGCCATGCGCGTGCTCGTGGTGGCCCTACTGGCCGCGGCGTCCGCGGCCGCCATGGTCCTGGGCTCGCTCGGCGGGACCGACCAGACGCGCCTCTACTTCGGCACCGACACCCACGCCTTCGGCCTCCTGGCCGGCGCGTGCGTGTCCCTGGCCCTGGCGCACGCCGTCAGGCCGGAGGACGGCGGCCCCACCCCGCGCACCGGCCGGGTGCGCACGGGCATCGCCTGGCTGGCCCTCGCGGCGCTCGCGGCCGGGTTCGTGCTCGTGGACGGCGCCCACGCCGCGACGTACCGGGGCGTGCTGGTGGGGCTGGCCCTCGTGGTGGCCCTGCTGGTGTGGCACGTGGTCCAGGGCAGCCGGCAGGACTCGCTGTCCCGGGCGCTCTGCTCGCCCGTCCTGCGGTGGTGGGGCCGGCGGTCCTACGCCGCCTACCTGTGGCACTGGCCGCTGCTGGTGATCCTGCGCGTGCTGGTCCCCGTGGACGCCCCCGGATGGGCGGAGCCCGTCGCCGCCGGGGCGGTGCTGCTCCTCACCGCGGGCATCGCGGACCTGTCCACCCGGCTCATCGAGGAGCCCATCCTCCGCCAGGGCATCCGCCGCAGCCTCGACCGCGGGGACCTCGCGTTCACCCGGCGGCTGCAGGGCTCGCACGGCGCCGCCAGCCGGCTCGCCGCGGCGGGGGCGGCGGTCCTGCTCACCGCCGTCCCGGCGGCCGCGGCCGCGGCCGTGGTCCACTCGCCCGCGCAGACGCGGCTGGAGCAGGACATCGCCGCCGCGCAGCAGGCCCTGGTCGAGACCCAGGCGCAGCAGCGGGAGGCCCGGGAGGCCCGCCGGTCCCGTCAGGCCGAGGCCGCCGCGGCATCCCCCAGCGGATCGTCGGCATCCCCGTCCCCGAGCGGGTCGCCGTCGTCGGGCGCGCCGTCCCCCGACCCCGGCGCGCCGGAGTCGGGGGCTGCGTCCGCGTCCCCGTCGTCCTCGGCGCCGTCCTCCGGGGCCGCCTCCCCGCTGGGGGACCCGGCGGTCACCCGCCCGGAGTTCACGCGCCAGGAGCTCACCGCCGCGCTGCCGCCCTCGGACCTCGGCGCCCGCACCACCCTGGTGGGGGACTCGGTGTCCCTCTCCGCCGCCCCCGCCCTGCTGGAGGAGATGCCCGACGTCATCGTCGACGCCACCGTGGGCCGGCAGGTCTGGGACGCCGCCGACCGGATCCGCGCCCTCGACGCCGAGGGCGCGCTGGGCGACGTCGTGGTCGCCTCCTTCGGCGCCAACGGCAGCGGCTCCTCGAAGGACTGGAACGCCGTCCTGGACGCGGTGGGGGAGGAGCGGCTGCTCGTCCTGGTGGTGCCGCATGGGCCCCAGGAGTGGGTCCCGGAGGCGCAGCGACAGGCGGTGCGCCTGGCCGAGGACAACCCCGCGCGGGTGGTCCTGGCGGACTGGGACGCGGTGGCCGTGCGGGACGTCACCGACTTCTCCGCGGACGGGGTGCACCCCCGTGCGGAGGGCCAGGCCCTGTACGCCCGGCTGGTCCGCCTCACCGTGGAGACGCGGCTGGGGGCGCGCTGACCCCGGGGACGACGACGCCCCGGTCGCCCTCCTGACGGAGGCGGCCGGGGCGTCGTCGTGCGGGTGGAGGAGCGGGTCAGCGCTCGATCTCGCCGCGGATGAAGGCCTCCACGAGCTCGCGGGCCTCCTCGTCGTGGTGCTGCACGGGCGGGGACTTCATGAAGTAGGAGGACGCCGAGAGGATCGGGCCGCCCACGCCGCGGTCCAGGGCGATCTTCGCCGCGCGGACGGCGTCGATGATCACGCCGGCCGAGTTGGGGGAGTCCCACACCTCGAGCTTGTACTCCAGGTTCACGGGGGCGTCGCCGAAGTTGCGGCCCTCGAGGCGCACGAACGCCCACTTGCGGTCGTCCAGCCAGGCCACGTAGTCCGACGGGCCGATGTGCACGTCCTTCTCGCCGAGGGCGGCGGAGGTGTTGGAGGTGACGGCCTGGGTCTTGGAGATCTTCTTGGACTCCAGGCGCTCACGCTCGAGCATGTTCTTGAAGTCCATGTTGCCGCCCACGTTGAGCTGGTAGGTGCGGTCCAGGACCACGCCGCGCTCCTCGAACAGGCGGGCCATCACGCGGTGGGTGATGGTGGCGCCGATCTGGGACTTGATGTCGTCGCCCACGATCGGCACGCCGGCCTCGGTGAACTTGTCCGCCCACTCCTTCGTGCCCGCGATGAACACGGGCAGCGCGTTGACGAACGCCACGCCGGCGTCGATCGCGGCCTGCGCGTAGAACTCGGTGGCCTGCTGCGAGCCGACCGGCAGGTAGCAGACCAGGACGTCCACCTGGGCGTCCTTGAGCACCTGCACCACGTCCACGTGCTCGGCGGAGGACTCCTCGATGGTCTCCTTGTAGTACTTGCCGAGGCCGTCCAGGGTGGGGCCGCGCTGCACCTCGACGCCCGCGTGCGGGACGTCGGCGAGCGTGATGGTGTTGTTCTCCGAGGCCAGGATCGCCTCGGACAGGTCCAGGCCGACCTTCTTGGCGTCCACGTCGAACGCGGCCACGAAGTCCAGGTCGGAGACGTGGTAGTCGCCGAACTGCACGTGCATCAGGCCCGGCACGGCGTCGGACACCTTCGCGTCCCGGTAGTACTCGACGCCCTGGATCAGGGACGTCGCACAGTTGCCCACGCCGGCGATGGCGACGCGGATGGGGTTCTCAGCCACGGTCTGGTTCCCTCCTCAGGGTCCGGGGCGGGCGCTCGCATGCCCGTCAGGCACGCGCGGGGGCTCCTCGTGCGGAGCTCTCGCCCGGGGGTGGATCCCGACCAGCTTACGCCGCGTGACGTCCACCCGCCCGAGGGCGTCGCGGTCCCGTCCCGTCCGCGGGCTTCCTAGGATGGGGGCATGTCCCCGGCTCCGGCGCACCGCGTCTCCCCCGACGATCCGCCCGCCCGCGCCCCGGACGACGCCGGCCTCCGTTCCGCGGGTCGGCGCGCGCGGCCCCGCCGCGCCCTCCTCCCCGCCCGCCCCCGTTCCGCTGAGGGCGCACACCCGGCGCCCTCCATGACGCCGGCGCCGGGGGAGCGCGGCGGTCGGCACGGCCTGCCCGGCGGCCTCGCCGCCAACGGGCGCGGCCGGGACACCGGCGCGTGGGCGAGCCCGCTGGCGCTGACCGCGGTGCTGGTGGCGCTGGCCGCCGTCGTCACCGTGCTGCAGAAGAGCCCGTGCCTGCTGCACGGCTGGGGCGCCCCGAACGTCTACTACGCCGGCTGCTACTCGGACTGGGCGGCGCTGTACGGCGGGCGCGGGTTCGCGGACGACGCGTGGGCCCCGTTCCGCGCGGACTCCACGTTCGAGTACCCCGTGCTGATGTCCGCGGTGGCGTCCCTGGCGGCGTGGGTCACCCAGGCGCTGCCGTTCCCGCCGGAGCTGGGCACCGCGGCGTTCTGGAGCGTGAACCTGCTGTTCGTCGTCGGGCTGTGGGCCGCCACCGCGGTGCTCACCGTGCGCACCGCCGGCCGGCGCTGGAGCGACGGGCTCATGGTGGCCGTGGCGCCCGGGGTCATCCTGGCCGGCACCATCAACTGGGACCTGTGGGCGGTAGCGCTGCTGGCGTGGGGCATGTGGACCTGGTCCCGCGGCCGTCCCGCCCTGGCCGGCGTGCTGTTCGGCCTGGGCGCGGCCATGAAGCTCTACCCGCTGCTGATCCTGGGGCCGCTGCTCATCCTGGCGGTGCGCTCGCGGCGGTTCGGCCCGTTCCTGAGGGCCACGGCCGGGGCCGCGGCCGCGTGGCTGGCGGTGAACCTGCCCCTGATGCTGACGAACTGGGACGCGTGGGCCGTGTTCTTCACCTTCTCCTCGGAGCGGGGGCCGGGCCTGTCCAGCGTGTGGCACGCGTGGGACGTGGTGGCCGCGCAGGCCGGGTGGCCCCTCGTGCCGGAGGAGTACCTGTCCCTGCTCGCGTACGGGGCGTTCGCGGTGTGCTGCCTCGGGGTCTTCGTGCTCGGGGTGACCGCGAAGGCCACGCCGCGGCTGGCGCAGCTGACGTTCCTGGTGGTGGCGGCGTTCGTGCTGACCAACAAGGTGTACTCGCCGCAGTTCGTGATCTGGCTGATCCCGCTCCTGGCGCTCGCGCTGCCCCGGTGGAGGGACTTCTGGGCGTGGCAGGTGATCGAGGTCCTGCACTTCTTCGCGGTGTGGATGTACCTGGCCAAGGGCGCCTCCGGCTCCATGCCGCAGCACTCCATGGACGACTCGGTCTACGTGGCGGCGATCCTCGCCCACATGGCCGCCGTCCTGTGGCTGTGCGCCCGCGTGGTGCGGGAGATCCTGCACCCGGAGGAGGACCTGGTCCGCGGTCCCGACGGCGACCCCGCCCGCGATCCGGACGACCCGCGCGTCGGCCTCACCGACCCCGGCATGACGGGCCGGCGTCCGGAGACGGTCGAGGGGTCAGGCGAGGTCCCAGCGGTGGATCGGGCACTCGGGGTCCGGGAGGACGCCGTCGGGGTGGGCGCCGCCCGCTGAGCCGGTGGGCGCGGGCGGGCACACGCACGTCGCGCCCGACGCCGCGGCGGTCGCCTTCATCTGCCCGCGCCAGACCGCATCCGGATCCTCGTCCCGGACCCGGTCCTGCTGGAAGCCCGTCCGGACGATCGCCCAGCCGATCAGCGTGCAGGCCACCAGGAGGAACACGCCGATCCCGGCGACGATCAGGAACTCGGACTCCACGGGGTCTCCTCATGTCTCGGCGGGGCGTCGGCGGCGGGGCGCTCCGGGCGCACGGCGCCGCGGCGGACGGGCACCGGACAGCCTAGGCGCCGGGCCGCTCGTCGAGCCCTCCCGCCGCCGTCGGGCGCGCGGTACGGTCGGGAGCCATGACCACGCAGACCCCCGCCCCCGCGCCGGCCCCCGTGCCCGGCGCGCCCGCCCTGTCCGAGCACCTGCAGGACCTGGCCGCGTTCGTCCAGGCCTCCCCGTCCAGCTTCCACGCCGCCGCCGAGGTGGCCCGCCGCCTCGAGGCCGCGGGCTTCACGCGGCTGACCGAGGCGGACGGGTTCCCCGCCGCGCCCGGCGGATACGTGGTGGTCCGCGACGGCGCCGTGGTCGCCTGGCTCGTGCCGGAGTCCGTGGGCGGGGCGGACGGCGGCCAGGACTCCGCCGTCCCGGTGTTCCGCATCCTTGGCGCCCACACGGACTCGCCCGGCTTCAAGCTCAAGCCGAGCCACGTCACCGTGACCGGCGACGGCTGGGTGCAGGCCGGCGTCGAGGTGTACGGCGGGCCGCTGCTGAACTCGTGGCTGGACCGCGAGCTGCGCTTCGCCGGGCGGCTCGTGCTCGCCGACGGCCGCCAGGTGCTGGCCGCCACCGGTCCCGTGGGCCGCATCCCGCAGCTGGCGGTGCACCTGGACCGCGGCGTCAACGAGGACGGGCTGAAGGTCGGCCGGCAGAGGCACACCCAGCCGATCGTCGCGTCCGTGGGCGGCGCGTCCGACGCTGAGGCGGGCGCGGACGCCGAGGCCGGGACCGGCGTCGTACGGATGAGCGGCAACGTGCTCGAGCTGCTGGCCGCACAGGCCGGCGTGGACGTGGCGGACGTGCGCGGGGCGGACGTCGTGGTCGCCGACGCGCAGGCCCCGGGGGCGTTCGGCGCCAACGGCGAGTTCTTCGCGTCCGGCCGCCTGGACAACCTGTCCTCCGTGCACGCCGGGCTCGTGGCGCTCGAGGGGCTCGCCGCCGGGCGCCCCCGGCCGGGCGCCGCGGACGGCGACGACGACGCGCCGGGGTGGACCGGCGTCGTCGCCGACGGGGTGGCCGGGGAGGCCGCGGGCGCCCCAGTGATCCCGGTGCTCGCCGCGTTCGACCACGAGGAGGTGGGCTCGGCGACCCGCACCGGCGCCGGCGGGCCCCTGCTGGAGGACGTCATGGACCGCGTGCTGGACGCGATCGGCGTGCGCGGGCAGGGCGTGGCGCGCTCGCGGGCCGGGTCGTGGCTGCTCTCCGCGGACGCCGGCCACCTGGTGCACCCGAACTACGCCGAGCGGCACGACCCCGTGAACCACCCGCGCGTGGACGCCGGGCCGCTGCTGAAGATCAACGCCAACCAGCGCTACGCCACCGACGGCGAGGGCGAGGCCGCGTTCGCGCGGTGGTGCGGCGTGGCGGGGGTGCCGTTCCAGCGGTTCGTCTCCAACAACGACATGCCGTGCGGCTCCACGATCGGCCCGATCTCCGCGACCCGCCTGGGCGTGCGGACCGTGGACGTGGGGATCGGCCTGCTGTCCATGCACTCCGCGCGGGAGATGTGCGGCGCGGGCGATCCGGCCCGGCTGGCCGCCGCGGCGGGGGCGTTCTTCTCCGGCGTGTGAGCCTGCTCGCCGCCCCGCCTGTCCCCGCCCGGCGCATCGTCACCCCGCCTGTCCCGCCCCCTTCTATCCCGCCCGGGCGCACTACTGCCACGTAGACCGCGGTCTACGTGGCAGTAGTGCGCCCGGGCCGGCGCGGCGCGGAGGCGAGTGGGCTCGGTGACCCGACCCTCGGCGTCGTCGCCTCCTGCACACCGGACGACGACGGCGCACCCCTCCCCAGCCAGTGGCCGCTCCCTGTCGGTGCGGGGCGCGGTGGCCTGCACTGGAGGTGTGACCGACCCCCTCGACGCCGTCCCCGAGCCCGTGTTCCCCGTCTGCCGGGCCGTCGCCGCCGGGCTCGTCACCAGCCGCGCGCGTCGGCCGGACCTCGTGGCCGCCGGCCGGGGGCTGCGCCGGCGCCGGAACGTGCGGGCGACGTCCGTGCAGATCGCCGTGGCGCACGCCCAGCGTGACCGGAGCCTGATCGTGAGCCACGCGTCCGCCGCCGCACTCTGGGACCTGTGGCTGCCGTCCGGCATGGAGCCCCCACCCCAGCTGTCCCGCCTCAGGCCCGCGGCGCAGCCACGCATGGCCGGGGTCGAGGGGCATCGGCTGCGCCTCGACCCCGCGGCGGACCTGGTGGTCCTGGGTGCCGGCGGGGCGGCCCATGCGGTGACGTCCCCCGTGCGCACCTGGCTCGACCTGGTCGCCGCCGGGCTGTGCGGGGAGGACCTCGTGATCTCCGGCGACGCGCTGCTGCGGCGAGCCGACGGGCCGCGCGGCCGGCTTCCCCCGGGTTGGGGACATCCCCTCGCGAGCCCGGACGAGGTGCGGGCCGCCGTCGACGGCATGGCCGGCCGGCCCGGAGGACGGGCCCTGCGGGACGCTCTGCCGCACCTGCGTGCCGGCTCGGACTCGCCGCAGGAGACCCGGCTGCGGCTCCGACTGGTGCGGGCGGACCTACCCGAGCCGCAGGCGAACCCGCGGATCCCCCTGGTCTGGGACGCCCACGGGAGGGTGCTGCGATCGATTCCCGTGGACCTGTACTTCGAGGCCGCGCGCGTGGCCGTGCAGTACGAGGGGGAGCACCACTTCACCCGCGCGGACCAGTACCGGCGGGACATGCGACGGGACGAGGAGCTGCGGGACGTCGGCGTGGAGACGCTGCGGGTGGACGGCGCGGTGTTCGGCGCCGCGGAGTGGCAGAGGTTCCTGACGCGGGTGCGCCGGGTGCTGCGGGACCGCGGCGTCGGGTGATGTGGCATCGGTTCAGCCCGCCTGGGCGCAGTACTGCCACGTATCCGGCGTCCTACGTGGCAGTAGTGCGCCCGGGCCGGGGGTGGGGCGGGTGGAGTTGTCCACAGACGACGTCGGTCCGTCCCGCTCACGGCCCGGTTCGGGTTCACTGGTGGTCGGGATCGAGGCCGACGCGACCGGGGTCCGCGCGGAGGGGCGCGGGCCCCGCGGCCCGTCCGCTCCGGTCGGGTCATGGTCCCGCGCTCGACCCGGATGGTACGCTTATCAGGATTCCCTGCGTGCCGCCAAGAGTGTGGACCGACGCGCGGGGGACGAGCACAGAACCTCCTGCCACGGAGAGACCGTGGCCGCAAGCCCAGAGGAGGTGGGTTCTCATGCGTGCTTATGAGCTGATGGTGCTGATCGACCCTGAGGTCGACGAGCGCACCGTGGAGCCGACCCTGAAGAAGTACCTCGAGGTCGTCACGAACGCCGGCGGCACCGTCGACAAGATCGACGTGTGGGGTCGCCGCAAGACCGCCTACGAGATCCAGAAGAAGTCCGAGGCCATCTACGTGGTCGTGAACTTCCAGGCCGAGCCGGCCGCCACCCAGGAGCTGGATCGTGTCCTGAACATCAACGAGACGATCATGCGCACCAAGATCATCCGTCCCGAGGAGCAGAAGATCTCCGCCGAGTGATCTTCGCCGCCGGGAGCGTCCGGCGGTCGGCCCGGCCGATCCGCCCCGCACCCGGCGACACCACCGGGGACCTGCGTCCCCGCCCGCTGACCGATTCCGCGAACACAGGAGTGACCATGGCCGGAGAGACCGTCATCACCGTGGTCGGCAACCTCACCGCCGACCCCGAGCTGCGCTTCACCCCGAACGGTGCGGCCGTGGCGAACTTCACCGTCGCCTCGACCCCCCGCACCTTCGACCGCCAGTCCAACGAGTGGAAGGACGGGGAGACCCTGTTCCTGCGCTGCTCGATCTGGCGCGAGGCCGCGGAGAACGTGGCGGAGTCGCTGACCAAGGGCATGCGCGTCGTCGCGCAGGGACGCCTGAAGTCCCGCTCCTACCAGGACCGTGAGGGCAACAACCGCACCTCCTGGGAGATGGACGTGGACGAGGTCGGCCCCTCACTGAAGTACGCCACGGCCAAGGTCACGCGCTCGCAGCGCGGCGGCGGCGGTGGCTTCGGCGGCGGCCAGCAGTCCGGCGGCGGCCCGCAGGGTGGCGGGTTCCCCGACGGCGGCGGCTTCGGCGGCGGACAGCAGTCCGGCGGCTGGGGCCAGCCCTCGGGCGGCCAGCAGCAGTCCGCTCCGGCGCAGGACCCCTGGTCCGGCGGCGGCGCGGGCGGCGGCTGGGACACCCCCGCCGGCGGCGAGCCCCCGTTCTGATCGGCGGTCGGTCGGCGTCGTGCCCCGCACGACGTCCCGGCCCCCCGGTCCCCTCAGGACCCCCGTCCGGGCGCCCGTCGCCCGGAGGCCCGTCACACCGGGCCACCCCCCCGCACCGCGGCACCGCCGCGGCGCACCCCACGCGGCACACCGCGTGGATCCCATCCCGCAGAACCGTTCTGCGGGCTCCAGAGAAGAGGGAGCACCACGATGGCGAAGGCTGAACTCCGCAAGCCCAAACCGAAGTCCAACCCGCTCAAGGCCGCCAAGATCACCGAGATCGACTACAAGGACGTGGCCCTGCTGCGCAAGTTCATCTCCGACCGCGGGAAGATCCGCGCCCGTCGTGTGACCGGCGTGACCGTCCAGGAGCAGCGCAAGATCGCCCAGGCCGTCAAGAACGCCCGCGAGGTGGCCCTGCTGCCCTACGCCGGCGCCGGCCGCGGCTGATCGAGCGAGCAGAGGAGAGGAACGACAATGGCAAAGCTCATCCTGACCCAGGAGGTCGCCGGCCTCGGCACCGACGGTGACGTCGTCGAGGTCAAGAACGGGTACGCCCGCAACTACCTGCTCCCGCGCGGTTTCGCCACCGTGTGGACCAAGGGCGGGGAGAAGCAGGTCGAGTCGCTGCAGGCGTCCCGCGCCGCGCGCGCCGCGGCCTCGCTCGAGGACGCCCAGGCCCAGGCCCAGAAGCTGCAGTCGGCCACCGTGCGCATCGACCGCAAGGCCGGTGAGGAGGGCCGCCTGTTCGGCGCCGTCCAGGCCGCCGACGTGGCCGAGGCGATCGAGGCCGCCGGTCTCGGCACCGTCTCGAAGCGCCAGGTGACCCTTCCGGCCCACATCAAGGCCGTGGGCCACCACGAGGCCCAGGTGCGCCTGCACGACGAGGTCGTCGCGACCGTCGCGCTGCAGGTCGTGGCCGCCAAGGACTCCAAGAAGTGACCATCCGCTTCTGACGGCGTCCCGGCCCCGCACCGGACGCCGCCCGGCCTCCCCGTGAGGCCCCCGACGACGCCCCGTCCGTTCCGCTGGAACGGGCGGGGCGTCGTCGTGCGCGCATCCGGCCCGCGGCAGGGGGGACAATGGCGGGCATGGCCGACCCCCGACACCCCGCCCGGACCGACGCGCCGCGGCCACCCCTATGGACGCGGCAGTTCGTGCTGGTGGGGGTCACGTACTTCTTCGTGGCCATGATCTTCTACTCCCTCATGACCGCGATGGCCGCGTACGCGGCGCTGCGGTTCGGCGCGGACGACGCGCAGGCCGGGCTGGTGGTGGGGGCGTTCGTGCTCGGCGCGGTGGTCACGCGCGTGACCACCACCCCAGCGGCGACGGCGTGGGGCCGGGGACGCGTGCTGCGCGCCGCCCTGGTGCTCTACGTGCTGACGTCCGCGGCGTACCTGTGGGCGGACACGCTGCCGGCGCTCGTGGCGGTGCGGTTCCTCAACGGCATGTGCTTCGGGGCGGCCGGCACCGTCCTGGCCACGGCGGTGCAGGCGATCGTCCCGCCGACGCGGCGCTCCGAGGGGACGGGCTGGTTCTCCACGGCCATGACCATCGCGGGGGCGGCCGGGCCGGTCCTCGCGTTCCAGCTGGCGGAGGGCCCCGGGCCTGACGCCCTGTTCCTCGCCTGCACGGGCTTCACGACGGCGGCCCTGCTGGTCTCGCTGCTGCTGCGGGTCCCGGAGGACACGCGCACGGGCCGGTTCCGCCTGCACCGGGCGGCGGTGTTCTCTCCGGAGGCGGCTCCCGTGGCGGTGGTGGCCATGGTGGCCGGCTTCGCGTACGGCGGGATCCTGGCGTTCCTCGGCGGGTACGCCTCCGGTCAGGGCCTGGACCCGTCCCTGCCCGGCCTGTTCTTCGTGCTGTTCGCGGTGGGGACCATCGCGGGCCGCGCGGTCGTGGGGCCGCTGCACGACCGCCGCGGGGACAACGCCGTGGTCTACCCGATCCTGGCCGGCCTCGCGGTGTCCTACGTGATCCTGGCGCTCTGGCCCGGGTCGGCGGGCATGCTCGTGGCCGGCGCGGTGCTGGGGCTGAGCTACGGCCCGGGGATCAGCGTGTTCCAGACGATCGCGGCGCAGGTGGTGCCGGCGTCGTCGGTGGGGGTGGCCATGGGCACGTACTTCCTGCTCCTGGACCTGGGCACCGGCCTCGGGCCGGTGGTGTTGGGCCTGCTGGTGGCGGCCGCGGGCGTCCCCGCCATGTACCTGGCCTGCGCGGGGCTCGTGGCGTCCCTGGCCGGGTACTACGCCCTCGTGCACGGGCGGCGGGAGATCGCGCGGCGGCCGTCCGCGTGACGTGTGCCGGCAGACGGGACGACCCCGTGCCGCGGGCTCTGCCGCGCGGCACGGGGTCGTCCCGCCCGGAGCCGCCGCGCCGGCGGCCCCCGGGGCCGCGGGTCACTTGGTCAGCGAGCGGGACTCCTGCTCCTCGAGCTTGAGAGCGGTGCCGAGGGCGATGAAGGTGGGCGCCCACTCGCCGGTGAACAGGCCCCAGCGGTCGGCCTGGGGCTTGGACTCGTCGGCGCCGAAGCGGGACACGGCCCAGGCGACCCACGTCAGCCCGACAGAGGCCAGGCCGGCCGCGAACATGTAGTCGGACTTGATGCCCAGGGAGGAGATGGTCTTCAGCATGGTGATGCCTTTCCGAGAGGGGTGGATCGATCCGTCGCAGAGCGCTCGAGACGTTCGTCCTGCGACACAGTCCATCGCACCGGCTCAGTGCTCTCACGTCCAGGTGTCAGGTGCGGAAGAGCGATGACTTTTTCCTCGCACAGCCCCGGCGCGCCTCAGGGGTGGTCATGGGGGCGGATCCGTGGTGGCGTGGCGGCAGAGCTGGCCCCGGGCATCCGGTCCGGGGCCGCCCGACACCCAGGAGGACTCCCATGAGCAGCGAGACCCGCACCGACCGCTTCGCCGCCGCCCTGCACCGCATGGACGAGGGCGACCCCGCCCCGCTGCTGGAGCAGTTCGCCGAGGGCGCCACGCTGCAGCGACCCGAGAAGGACGCCTCCGGCGCCGCCCAGGACCCCGAGGCGTTCTGGCAGCAGTACCGCGACGTCTTCTCGAGCCTCTCCACCGAGTTCTCCGCGGTGCGCGAGGAGGGCGACCTCGGCGTGCTGGAGTGGACCTCCACCGGCACCCTCACCACCGGCCGTGAGGTCTCCTACGCCGGGGTCTCCCTGCTGGAGTTCTCGGGGGACGAGGTGGAGCGGTTCGCCACGTACTACGACACCGCGGCCTTCGTCTCGCCGGAGGCCTGAGCGTCCTTGACGCCTCGGACCGCCCTGCCCGGTCACGGCAGCCGCTCGGCACGCTCCTCGCGGTGGGAGGGCCGACCCCCGCGCACGCCGGACCAGGCCGGCTCCGCGGCGGGCAGGGTCGACCACGGGCGGCCGTCCAGCTCGCCGATGTGCACGAGCGCGTCCCCGCGGTGCACCAGCGGGGCCTCGGCGCGGCCGATCACCACGCCGCTCAGCTCGGCGCTCACGTGGGCCAGGCGGCGTCCGAACGAGTTGTAGAGCGCGCCGATCCGCTCGCCCGCGCGCACGGTCTGCCCGAGGGACACGTCCAGGTGCAGCAGCCCGTCGGCGCGGGCGCGCACCCAGCTGGAGCGCCACACCACGTGGGTGCCGGGGTCGGTCGCCACGCTCGCGTCGTCCTCACCGGTGGCGTCGACGGCGGGGGGCACCTCGTCGTCGTCGGCGGGGGTGAGCCCGACGTCGGCGGCGCGGACCATGCCCAGGTGCGCCAGGACCCGGAGGACGCCGTCCACGCCGGGGACGATCGCGTACTCGTCGAAGCGCCACGCCTCCCCGGCCTCGTAGAGCAGCACGCGGGCGCCGGTCTCGCGGGCGGCGGCGCGCAGGGACCCGTCCCGCAGGCGGGCGTGGTACATCACGGGCGCGCCGAACGCCTCGGCGAGGGAGCGGGTCTGCGGGTCCTCGAGGTCGCAGCGGATCTGGGGGAGGTTGGAGCGGCGGTCGGCGCCGGAGTGCAGGTCGATCCCCACCTCGGCGCGGGCGATCACCTGCGTCATCATCAGGTGCGCGATCCGCGCCGCCAGCGACCCGCGCGCCGAGCCGGGGAAGGAGCGGTTCAGGTCCCGGCGGTCGGGCAGGTAGCGGTCCCCCGCCTGCACGCCGAGCACGTTGACGATCGGCACCGCCAGCAGCGTGCCGCGCAGGGCGGTGGGGTCCAGGCGCTCGAGCACGCGGCGGATCACCTCGATGCCCACCACCTCGTCCCCGTGGATCGCGGCGGAGACCCACACGGTCGGGCCGTCGTGGCGTCCGTGGAGGACGTGCACGGGCAGGGACACCTCGGCGCCGGTCACCAGGCGGGAGATCGGCAGGGAGACCTCCCGACGCCGGCCGGGGCGCACCTCGGCGTCGCCCAGGCGGAAGGGTTCGCGTCGGGGCGCGCGGGGGGCCGGACGACGCGCGGGGCCGGGCTCCGTCACGACCGGCCCCGGTTCCGGCGGCGCACCCCGCGGGGCGGCTCCCCGCCGAGGTAGGAGGCGGCGGGGTCCACGAGGAAGCCCTGGGCCAGGGCGGTGCGGCCCACGAGCATGCGGAAGCCCATCTCGTCCCGGTCCGTGAGGGTGACCTCGGCCTCCACGGTGCGCCCGGCCAGGCGCAGCGGCATGAGCACCACGAACCGGTCCTGCACCTCCCCGTTCGAGGAGCGCACGGTGCGCACGTCCTCCACGGGCAGGTCCACGGTGCGCGCGTCCGCGGTGGAGCCCTGCCAGGGGTGCACCTCGAAGCGCACGCGGTCCTCGCCGTGGTCCCCGGTGTGCCGCTCGATCCGGAAGGCGTGCAGCGCGGAGGTGCGGGCGCCGGTGTCGACCTTGGCCTTGACCCACGGGGTCAGCGCGTCCGGCAGGCCGACCCACTCGCGCCAGCCGACGACGACGGGCGCCTCGGCGGGGCCCTCGGCCCCCGCAGGGACCGTGGGGAGATCTGCCGCCGCGGGCTCGCGCGTGTGGTTGGATTCCGTCACGTGACCCATCTTCGCAGGAACCCCGCATGAAGCTCGCGATCCTCTCCCGCTCCCTGCGCGCCTACTCGACGCAGCGTCTGAAGGCCGCCGCCCTGGACCGCGGCCACCAGGTGAAGGTCCTGGACACGCTGCGGTTCGGCATCGACCTCAGCTCCCCGGAGCCGGACCTGATGTTCCGCGGCCGCCCGCTGTCCGCGTACGACGCCGTGCTCCCGCGCATCGGCAACTCCGTGACGTACTTCGGCACCGCCGTGGTGCGCCAGTTCGAGCAGATGGACGTGTACACGCCCAACACGGCCGCCGGCATCATGAACTCCCGGGACAAGCTGCGCGCCAGCCAGATCCTCTCCCGCCACGGCATCGACCAGCCGGCCACCGTGTTCGTGCGCAACCGCGGTGAGGTCGCGAAGGCCATCGACATGGTGGGCGGCGCCCCCGTGGTCATCAAGCTGCTCGAGGGCACGCAGGGCATCGGCGTGATCCTGGCGCCCACCAAGAAGGTGGCCGAGGCCATCATCGAGACGCTGCACGGCACCAACCAGCAGGTCCTCATCCAGCGGTTCGTGGAGGAGTCCAAGGGCAAGGACGTCCGCGCCCTGGTGGTGGGGGACCGCGTGGTGGCGGCCATGCGGCGCCGCGCGCAGGGGGACGAGTTCCGCTCCAACGTGCACCGCGGCGGCACCGTGGAGGAGGTCACGCTCTCCGAGGAGTACGCCGAGACCGCCGTCCGCGCGGCCCGGATCATGGGCCTGCACGTGGCCGGCGTGGACATGCTCGAGGGTGAGAACGGCCCGCTGGTCATGGAGGTCAACTCCTCGCCGGGTCTCGAGGGCATCGAGCGCGCCACCGGCCTGGACGTGGCCGGGGCGATCGTGGACTACATCGCGGACCAGGCCGGCTTCCCGGACATCGACGTGCGCCAGCGCCTGGCCGTGTCCACCGGCTACGGGGTGGCGGAGATCGCGGTGTTCGCCGGCTCGGACATGGTGGGGCAGTCCATCGAGGACTCCGGTCTGCTGGCCAAGGACCTGCAGGTCCTCACGCTGCACCGTGGGGCCTCCGTGTTCCCCAATCCCGCGGACGGCAAGGTCCTCGAGGAGGGGGACCGCCTGCTTTGCTTCGGCAAGCTGGAGAACATGCGCGCGCTCATCCCGGCCCGCTCGTCGCGCCCCAAGCGGGTGCGGAAGCTGCCGAAGGACGCCCTGCCCGAGCCCACCGCGGCCGGCGGGACCGTGGACCCCGCCGGCGACGACGCCGTGGACTCCGGCGCCCGCGACTGACCCGGGCCCCGCCCCCGGTCAGCGGGTGGCATGCGGGGCGAACGCGCCGATCCCCGTGAGGTGCCGGCCCAGGGTCAGCTGGTGGACCTCGTCCGTGCCCTCGTAGGTGCGCACCGACTCGAGGTTGTTGGCGTGGCGCAGCGGCGAGTGCTCGAGGGTGACGCCGTTGCCGCCCAGCATCTCGCGGGCGTCGCGGGCGATCCCGATGGCCACCCGGCAGTTGTCCAGCTTGCCGGTGGAGATCATCGCCGGGGTCAGGGTCCCGGCGTCCTTGGCCCGGCCGATCTGGTGGGCCAGCAGGTAGCCGCGGTTGATCGCCACGGCCATGTCCGCGAGCTTCGCCTGGGTGAGCTGGTAGGAGGCCAGGGGCGCGCCGAACTGGGTGCGCCCCATGGTGTAGTCCAGGACGGCGTCGAACGAGTCCCGCGCGGCGCCCATGGCGCCCCACACGATCCCGTAGCGGGCCTCGTTGAGGCACTGGAACGGGCCCTTGAGGCCGATAGCGGAGTCCGCCGGGAGGATCGCGTCCGCAGGCAGGCGGACGTCCTCCAGGTGCAGCTCCGTCTGGATCGAGGCGCGCATGGAGAGCTTGCCCGTGATGGCCTCGGCGGTGAAGCCGGGGGTGTCCGTGGGCACCACGAAGCCGCGGACCCCGCGGCCGTCCCCGATCTCCCCGGTCTGGGCCCAGACGATCGCGACGTCGGCGATGGTCCCCAGCCCGATCCACCGCTTGGTCCCGTTGAGGACCCAGTCCCCGCCGGCCTCCTGGCGGGCCGTGGTGGTCATGGACGCCGGGTCGGAGCCGGCGCCGGGCTCGGTGAGGCCGAAGCAGCCCACGGCCTCGCCCGCCGTCATCCGCGGCAGCCAGTGCTCCTTCTGCTCCTCGGAGCCGTGCTTGTGGATCGCGCCCATGGCCAGGGAGCCCTGCACGGAGACGAAGGTGCGCAGGCCGGAGTCGCCAGCCTCGAGCTCCTGCGCGGCCAGCCCGTACTCCACCGCGGAGCGGCCGGGGCAGCCGTAGCCGGCGTAGGGCATGCCCAGCACGCCGAGCCGGCCCATCTCCGGGACGATCTCCCGCGGGAAGACCGCGTCCTCGTACCAGGAGGCGATGTGCGGGCGGATGTGCTCGTCCACGAAGGCGCGGACGGCCAGCGCGGTGGCCTTCTCCTGCTCGGAGAACAGGGCGTCCAGGCCGACGACGTCGACGCGGCCGAGGAAGGAGTCGGACTCGGCGTGGAAGGGGGTGCTCATGATCGGTGTCCTCTCGGGGGGTGGGTCGGTCAGCGGCGCTTGCGGGTGAAGGCGGAGATGCCGGTGATCTCCCGGCCCACGATCAGGGCCTGCATGGAGTCGGTGCCCTCGTAGGTGGAGACGACCTCCATGTCCGTCATGTGGCGGGCGATGTGGTTCTCCAGCAGCAGGCCCTGGCCGGCCAGCATGTCCCGGGCCTCGCGGCACATCGCCAGGGCCTTGCGGGAGGTGGTCATCTTCACCAGGGAGGCCATCGCGTCCGTGAGCCGGTCCTGCTCGGCGAGCTCCGCCATGCGGCGGCACATCAGCTGCATGGACACCAGGTCCGAGAGCATCGTGGCCAGCTTCTCCTGCACGAGCTGGTAGGAGCCGATCGGGGCGGAGAACTGCTCGCGCTCCAGGGCGTACCGGGCGGCGATCTCGAAGGCCGCCATGCCGTGGCCCAGAGCCTCCCACGAGGCGCCGCCGCGGGTCGCCTTGAGGACCCGGTTGACGCCCGCGAAGGACTCGCACCCCGCCAGACGGTTCTCCTCGGGGATGCGCAGGCCCTCGATGCGGATGTCGGCCTGGTGGATGGCCCGCTTGCCGATCTTGCCGGTGATGACCTCGGGGCGGTAGCCCTCCGGGTGGCGGCCGTCGTCGTCCTTCTCGACCACGAACGCCTTGACCTGGCCGTCCGCCTCATCCCGGGCATACAGGACGATCACGTCGCCGGCGGCGCCGTTGCCGATCCAGCGCTTGTGGCCGTCGATGATCCACGAGTCCCCGTCCCGCCGGGCCGACGTCTCGAGGGACACGGAGTCGGACCCGTGCGCGGGCTCGGTCAGGGCGAACCCGCCGGTCTTCTCCAGGCGGGCCATCGCCGGCAGCCAGCGCTGGCGCTGCTCCTCGTTGCCGAGGATGTAGATGGAGCCCATGCCGAGGTTGGCGTGCACGCCCAGGAACGTGTTCACCGAGCCGTCCACGCGGCCCATCTCCCGGGCCACGATCCCGGCCTGCAGCCGCGACATCCCGGGGCAGCCGTAGCCCTGGATGTACGTGCCCACGATCCCGGTCTCGCGCAGGGCCGGGAGGATCCCGTAGGGGAACTCGGCGCGCTCCCAGTGGTCGTTGATCACGGGCTCCACGTGCTCGAGCGCGAAGGATCGCACCCGGTCCCGCAGGGCGAGCGTGTCGGCGTCGAGCTCCTCGTCCAGGAGGAGGAAGTCCGGGTGCTCGATGACGGGGGTGAGGGATGCCATGTCAGGGTCTCCTGTCAGCGGGGGGCGGCGGTGCGCCGGGGTCAGTCGGTGGGGGCGGTGGTCGGGCGGGCGGCGGCGGTGACCCCGGGCCGGTGGACGGCCCGGCGGAAGTCCACGGTCAGGGTGCGCACCACACGGGGCAGCCCGGAGTCCGGGGTGGAGTCCAGCCACACCAGGTAGGCCGCGATCCGGATCTCCTCGAGGAGCGTCACCACGCGTGCGTTGTTGACGTGGCCGTTCGCGTCCTGGTCCGACCAGCGGACGGGGACGGGGCACTCGAAGACGCCGCCGCTCACCGGACCGCCTCCGGGTCGGCCGCCCGGTCGGCGTCGTGCCGGCGGGCCGGGGTGGCCTCGAGCCAGGCGCGGACGTCCGCGGCGTCCTCGTCCAGGTGCGGGGGCGCCTTCGGATAGGCCACGGGGGTCCGGCTGAAGGAGACGGGATTGCGGATCAGCGGGACCTGACGGGTCCCGGGCGCGCCCACCGGGACCACCGGCTCCAGCCCGAGGTCGTCGGCGCGCTGCACGCCCTGGGCGATGTCCAGGATCGGGGCGCAGGGCACGCCCACCGCCTGGAGGCGCTGGAACCAGTGGTCGGCCGTGCCGGCCGCGAGCGCCTCCACCATCAGGACCCGCAGCTCGTCCCGGTTCTGGTTCCGCAGCAGCACGGACTCGAAGCGCGGGTCGGCGGCCAGCTCCGGCACGCCCAGGGTCTGGACGAGGCGGGCGAACTGGTGGTCGTTGCCCACGCAGATGATGAGGTCCTGGTCCGCCGTGGGGAACGGCCCGTAGGGGTACAGGCTGGGGTGGTCGTTGCCGAGCCGCTGGGGGTTGTCCCCCGCCGCCGCGTAGCCCGTGGTCTGGTTGACGAGTCCGGACAGGGCGGAGGAGAGCAGGTTCAGGGCCACATGCTGCCCCAGGCCGTCCCCGCTGCCCTGCCGCTCCAGCAGGGCGGCCAGGATGCCGACGGCGGTGTGCAGGCCGGTGACGACGTCGAAGATCGCCACGCCGGCCCGCTGGGGGTCCGCGTCCGGGTGGCCGGTGACGTGCATGAACCCCGACATCCCCTGCACGAGCAGGTCGTACCCCGGCATGGACGCGCCCCCTGCCGTGCCGAAGCCGGTGATGGTGGCGTGGATGAGGCGGGGCCAGCGCTCGCGGACGGACTCGGCGTCCAGGCCGAACCGGGCCAGGCCGCCGGGCTTGAAGTTCTCCACGAACACGTCGGCGCGGTCCAGGATGGCGTACGCCGTGCGCAGGTCCTGCTCGTCCGCCAGGTCCAGGGCGATGGAGCTCTTGTTGCGGTTCACCGAGAGGTAGTAGGTCCCGATCCCGTCCCGCTCCGGGGGCATCCACAGGCGGGTGTCGTCCCCGTTCGGCGACTCGACCTTGATGACGGTGGCCCCCATGTCCGCCAGGAGCATGGTGGCGTAGGGCCCGGCGAGCACGCGGGAGAAGTCGGCGACGACGATGCCGTCCAGCGGTCGACGCGGCGACGCGGCCTGGGATCCGGGCGTGCTCATCGGGGGCTCTCCTCGCTGTGATGTCCGACACGGTGTGGACACCACCAAACCAGGGTGATTAGATCCTGTCTAATACATATTCCGGAGGTCGGCGATGCGCTCTCAGCATCGATTCCCCGGCCCCGGCACGGAGCGAGGAGGACGGTCATGGACGTCCACCACGCCAGGGCCTTCCTGGCCGTCGCCGAGGAGCTGCACTTCGGCCGCGCCGCCGCGCGACTCCGCATGGCCCAACCGACCCTGAGCCGGCTGATCAAGGCGCTGGAGAAGGACCTGGGCGCCCCGGTGTTCGAGCGCAGCACGCGCCACGTCTCCCTGACCCCGGCCGGTGCGGCCCTCGTGGAGGTGGCGCGGGAGCTGGTGGCGGTCTCCGAGCGCGCCCGGGACACGGTGCGCGGCGCCGTGACGGGGGAGACCGGCGTCGTCCGCCTGGGCTTCGCCGGCGCCTCCATCAACCGCAGCGTGGCACGGCTGGCGCGGGAGGTGCGGGCCCGGTGCCCGGGTGTGCGCCTCGAGCTGCACAGCTCCCAGTTCTCCCCGCAGGGTCTGGAGCGGGTGATCAGCGGGGACCTGGACCTCTCCGTGGGTCGGTGGGACTTCCTCCCCGCGGAGGTGCGCTCCTACCTGGTGGGGCGGGAGCGGCTGATCGTGGCGATGCCTAGGACGCACCGGCTGGCCTCGGCGTCCTCGGTGGCCATGGCGGACCTGACCGAGGAGGAGTGGATCACCCTGCCCGGCGGGTCCATGTCCGCCCTGAGCAACCGCCTCCAGAGCCTGGCCCGCACCGCCGGGTTCGTGCCCCGTGTGCGGGAGCACGCGCCCGACTCGTGGACGCAGACCCTCCTGGTGGACGCCGGCGTCGGGATCGCGCTGACGCTGGACTCGGTGCGGGACAACATCGGCGCGGACGGGGTGGCCTGGCTGCCGCTCGACCCGCCCGGACCGCCGCTGGAGGTGCGGCTGATCTGGCGGGAGCACGACGACAACCGCGCGGTCGAACGGGTCACCCACATCGCCGCGGCAATCTTCCCGGCGCGCCCGGCAGCCGGCTGATCCGGTCAGGACTCCGGGTAGTCGTACCAGCCACGCCCCGTCTTCCGGCCGAAGTCCCCGGCCTCGTACTTGGCCTTGATGGACTCGGCGGGCAGGGAGGCGGGGTCGCCGGTCTGCTCGTACTCGGCCAGGCGGATCAGGTGGACGACGTCGATCCCCACCAGGTCCATCAGCTCGAACGGGCCCATGGGGTGGCCCAGGGCCGTCCGCGCCGCCACATCGATGTCCTGGAAGTCGGCGATGCCGGCCTCGTACAGCTCGAGGGCCTCCCGGCGGAGGGCACCGAGGAGGCGGTTGGCCACGAAGCCGGGGATCTCCTGCTTGAGGCGCACCGGCGTCTTCCCGAGGGACTCGACGAAGGAGACCATCCGGTCCACGGTCTCCGGGGCGGTCCCCGAGTGGGGGACGACCTCCACGCAGGCCATCACGAGCGCCGGGTTGAAGAAGTGGAGGTTGCACACCCTGTCCGGCCGGGCCGTGGCGTCGGCGACGCGCGAGGAGACGATGTTGGAGGAGTTCGTCACCAGCAGCGTGTGGCCCGGGCAGACCGCGTCCAGCTCGGAGAAGATCGTCCGCTTGACGGAGAGGTCCTCCACGGCGGCCTCGATCACCAGGTCGGCCGTGGCCGCGGCGGCGTCGCGGTCCGTGGTCAGGGTGAGCCGGTCCCACGCGGCGTCCACGTCCTCGCGCGTGCGGCGGTCCTTCTCCACATCCCGGGAGAGGCGCTGCTCGAGCTGCGTCCGGGCGCGGTCCAGCTGGTCCTGGCTGATGTCGACGAGGGAGGTCCCGTACCCCGCCAGGGCGCAGACGGCGGCGATCTGGGACCCCATGGTCCCGGCGCCGAGGACGACGACGGTGCGGATCTCGGTGGTCATGGGGGCTCCTTGATGTGGGTGTGGGCGGCTCAACGGTAGCGGGGGGCGCGCTTGTCGAAGAAGGCGGCCGTGCCCTCGTCGCGCTCCGTGTGGGCGTAGAGGATGCCCACGGAGAGGCGCTCCAGCAGCAGGCCGGTCTCGCGGTCCACGTCGAAGGCACGCTCGATGACCGTCTTGGCGAGCCGGTTGGCCAGGGGGCCGCGGGAGGCGATGGCCTCCGCGGTCTCCCGGGCCCGGGCCATGAGGTCCTCCGGAGCGGTGACGGCAGTGACCAGGCCCATGCGCAGGGCCTCGTCCGCCGGCACGCGCCGGCCGGTGAGGATCATCTCCGTGGCGTGTCCCACGCCCACCAGGCGGGCGAGGCGCTGACATCCCCCGGCGGCGGGCATGATGCCCAGTCCGGTCTCCGGAAGGGCGAACTGCGCCCGCTCCGAGGCGATCCGGACGTCGCAGGCCAGGGCCAGCTCGCAGCCGCCCCCGAAGGCGTAGCCGTTCACGGCGGCCACGGTGGGCGTCTCCATGGCGGCCATCCGGGAGTACAGCCCCTGCATGCGCCCGGCCAGGCCGTCCAGGGGGCCGCGGGAGGCGATCTCCCCGATGTCCGCCCCCGCCACGAACGCCTTGTCCCCGGCGCCGGTGACGATCAGGACGTGCACGTCCTCCCGCCGCTCCACCTCGTCGAGCACCTCGCGGACGGCGGCCTGCACGGCCTGGTCCATGGCGTTGCGTGCCGCGGGACGGTTGATCGTCATCGTGCCGATCCCGTCCTCGGCGGTGAACAGCACCAGGGGCTCGGCGGGGGTTGCGGGATCGGGGCTCATGGGATCTCCTTCGGGGCAGGTCGGGTCGGTGCGGGGAGCCGCGGCGCTCAGACGTGGGCGGGGACCGGGCGGTCGGCGCCGTCGGTGAGCCCGTCAGGGTCCACCACCGGCTCCGGGGGCAGGTCGCCGGGCACGGTGAGCCGGACGAGCACCACCACCACGGCGGTGAGGGCCAGGCCGAGCAGCGTCACCCACATCTGCGGCAGGAACATCATGAAGCCGCCGACGACGAGCGCCGCCCGGGCCCACAGGGGCACCCGGCGCTCCATGAGGGCCAGGTGGCCGCCCAGGGCGCCGGCGATGGCGTAGACCGCCACCAGGCTGAAGACGAACGCCACGGCGACCCGCCCGGGGTCGTCCTGGGCCACCAGGGCCGGATTCAGGGCGAAGCCGAACGGCACGATGTACTTCACCGCGCCCAGGCGCATGGCCTCGACGCAGGTCGCCATGGGGGATGCCTTGGAGATGCCGGCCGCCGCGAAGGCGGCCAGGCCCACGGGCGGGGTGATGTAGGAGACCGAGGCCCAGTAGATCACGAACAGGTGCGCGGCGAGGGGATTCACCCCGAGGGCCACGACGGCCGGGACCATCACGATGGCCAGGAACACGTAGGCCGCGGAGATGGTCAGGCCCATGCCGAGCACGAAGCAGACGGCGGCGCCGGCGATGAGCAGCAGCACCACGTTGTCCCCGACCAGGGCCAGCAGGTCGCGGGAGAGGGACAGGGCGACGCCCGTGGCGGAGAGGCCGCCGAGGATCAGGCCGACGCCGGCGATGATGCCGATGATCTGCGCGAGGGTGCGGCCGCAGTCCACCGCCAGGTCCAGCCACTGGCGCCTGCCCATGCGCACGCGGGGGCTGAGGACGGCGATCAGCAGCAGGACTCCGGTGATCCAGTAGGGGACCTGCGCCTCGGAGTCCAGGATGAAGAGCAGGACGGTCAGCAGGACCAGCGCGGTCAGGTAGGGCCATCCCTCGACGAGGGACCGGCCGAGGCGCGGAAGGCGGTCCCGGGGGACCCCCCGCAGGCCGTGGACGGCCGAGTAGGCGTCCACCTGCAGGAAGATGCCGAGGAAGTACAGGATCGCCGGGATCGTCGCGGCGACGAGGATGGTGGTGTACGGCACGCCCACGAACGACACCATGAGGAACGCCGCGGTGCCCATGATGGGCGGCGTGATGGAGCCGCCCGACGAGGCGGTGGCCTCGACCGCTCCGGCGACGCGCGGGGTGAACCCGGAGCGCACCATCGCCGGGATGGTCATCGGGCCGGTGGTCAGCACGTTGGACACGGCGGATCCGGACATCATGCCCATGGTGGCGGAGGACGCCACGGCCACCTTGGCCGAGCCGCCGCGGTACCGCCCGAAGAGTGCCGTGGAGACGTTGTGGAAGAAGTCGGCTCCGCCGGTGTGCTGCAGGACCGTGCCGAAGAGGAGGAATCCGACGAGGATCGTCCCGGCGGTCTGCAGGGGGAGGCCCAGGATGGACTCGGTTCCCATGGCGTGGATCTGGGCCAGGGTGAGGGCGTCGTAGTCGATGCCCTGGAGGATCCCGATGGGGATCTGACCGGCGATCATGGGGTACAGGGAGAACACCAGGGCCAGCGCCGCGACGATCCACCCCGCCGACCGCCGCAGCACCTCCACGATCAGGAGCCAGAACACGACCGAGAGCACGGTGGCGGTGAGGGGGGCGTTCCACTCCCACCCGTACTCCTGGATGTCCAGGCCGTTCGCCGCGAAGTACAGACAGCAGACCTCCACGAGGAGGATGAGTGCGACGTCGTACCAGGGGACGCCGGTGCGCCGGTCGGTCATCTGATCGGTGGTCTGGTCCGCCTCGACGATCCGCATCGCTCCGGTGCCGGGCGGAGGAGCGGTGCGCCGCTCCTTCCGTCCTCCGCGGCGGTGTGTGGCAGGGGTGACGATGAAGATGATCGGGAGGAAGGCGGCGAGGAGGAGATACAGGAACGTGTTCTCCAGCAGGGTCACACCCCCCAGATTCCAGAAGAACACCTGGTTCATGGTCGCGAGGACGCCCAGCACGGTCAGGACAACCGTGACGACGCTCCAGAACGGCGTCAGCCGGGGGTTGCGGCGGGTGACCGCGATGGCGTCGGCGGGGGTGGTCGTGGTCATGCGTCGTCTCCCTGCGTGTCGGCGGCGGACGCGTCGTCCTCCGGGAGGTCCTCGATGGGGGGCAGGTCCGGAAGGTTCTCCTGCTTCCAGTCGAACCACTTCTGAGCGGCGGCGTCGTCCTCGCGGTGCTGCTCGAGGAACGGCGGCCAGGCGTCGAGGAGGAGCCCCTCCCGGTCCAGCAGGGCCTCGTGCCGACGCTGCATGTGCGGCGTCCACACCCCCAGGTCCAGGAACACCGACCGCGCGCCGTCGTGGAACGGGACGACCATCGGGTCGAACATGATCTTGTCCAGGGCGAACATCTTGGCGTCCTGCGTGGCGTCCTTGTAGCGGTCGAAGTTCTCGTGGATCTGGGTGGCCAGCTGCGCGACCTCGTCCGCCGGCCGGGTGGACAGCGTCGTCAGGGGGATCGAGTACTGCATGTTCACCGCGGACTCGCCCTTCGCAAGACCGGCGCCGCCGGTGAACCTGCCCGGGCGAGCGATGGGGGCCAGGCGCTCCCAGGACTCGAAGCGGCTGGGGTCCTCACTGCTCAGGTCGAGCCAGCGGATGGGGTACTGGGAGGCGAGCTCCTCGACGTTGGAGCCCACGACGTTCTGGTAGAGCGCGTCGAGCTGCCCGGTCTTCAGCATCTCGATCTGGCCTGCGTAGGTGGTGTTGACGAGGTTCGTGTCCGCACGGGTGAGACCGCCGTAGTTGAGGAACGCCTCGAGCTTGCGGTTGATGGAGGTGGCGCCCACGAGGTTGGGGTAGTTGCGCCCCTTGAGGTCCTCCACCGTCTCGATGCCGCTGTCCTTCCGGACGAGCACGCCGTAGTTGCCGCGCGGGCTCCAGACCTGGCGGACCGGCTGCGGGCCCCACGTCGGCGAACAGAACTCGTCATCGCCCTCGAACGCGTAGTAGTACTCGTCGCCGGAGCGGGCGAGGTCGGCGGTCCCGTTGATCAGCGGGGCCATGCGGCCCATGCCGGTGGAGGAGGTCATGAGGCGCACCTGGCGGCCGTTGACCTGCGTGAGGGTGTTGGCCACCGCCGCGAGGTCGTTGTACGTGCCGGTGCCCACGCCGTAGGTGGACCACACGCTCTGCTGGGAGCCGTCCGTGGGGGAACACGCCGTCAAGGCGCCGAGGCCCGCGAGCGCGCCGGCGCCGCCGAGGAAGCTGCGGCGAGACAGGGACATGGGGGTTCCGATCGCTGGGGGACGTCGACCGGAGTGGGTCGGGCGTGAGGACCATTGATGCACGTCAAACGTGATCCGCACCACAGAAAGAGGGAACTGATGCGCAAAGAGAATGACTGGGCAGAGATGAGAGCAAAACACGGCGGTCGCCAGAAGCGCCGAGGACACCCGGAGTGGTGACGCAGAGGTGGCGGGGCAGTGAACGCCCGGGCACGGGGGTGCGTCAACTCCGCCGTCCCCAGATGCGCGAGAGTTCTCCACAGAAGTTGTCCACACCTGTGGGGAATGTGGACAGCGGTGTGGACAGATCGGCCTGTCGGAGCCGTTTCGAGGGGGAGTCCCACTGGCGCCAGGCCCGAAACACGAGCAGCGGCGGGGTGGAAAAGTTCTTCTCCACAGTTCTCCACACCACAAAACCCCAGGTCACAGGCGGATTCTGGAGGATCGACCTCCGTTCTCCCCAGCGCTGTCCCCAGAGTGTGCCCGCGACACGCCGAGTACTCCACACGTTGTCCACAAGAGCTGTGGGAAACGCGGTTGCCGGGGTTCCGGGCCGGGCGTAGTGTCCCGTGGTATCCCCAACGCGAGGGCGGGTATTGGCCGCAGGTGACCACTGTTCAGGCGCGCATCCGTCCAGACCGTCGCCCGGGGACCGCCGCGCCCCCACCTGCATGGGGGCGGGCGGCCGGGCGGGGATCTTTTCTTTGTCGAGGTAGAGGCGAGCCGGCGGTGCCGGCCGAGGGCCGGCGTCGTGAGGGCGCGGCCGTGGAAGGGAGCCCCCGCAGTTGACTGAAGGCTACGGAGACTCGGACTCCTACGACTCCGGCCGCGGGGCGGAGCGGTTCCTGCCGCCGCAGGACCTGGAGGCGGAGCGCTCGGTGCTCGGCGGCATGATGCTCTCCAAGGACGCGATCGCGGACGTGGTGGAGCTGCTGCGCGGGCACGACTTCTACCGGCCCAGCCACGAGATGATCTACGAGGCGATCATCGACCTCTACGGCCGCGGCGAGCCCGCCGACGCCGTCACCGTGGCGGACCTGCTGAACAAGCGCCAGGAGCTGAGCCGCGTGGGCGGTCCGGCCGTGCTGCACGAGCTCATCCAGTCGGTCCCCACGGCTGCCAACGCCGGGTTCTACGCCGCGATCGTGGCGGAGAAGGCCGTGCTGCGGCGCCTGGTGACCGCCGGCACCAAGATCACCCAGCTCGGCTACCAGGGCGACGGCGAGGTCGAGGAGATCGTCAACGAGGCGCAGTCCGAGATCTACAAGGTCGCGGAGAACCGCCAGTCCGAGGACTACGTCCAGCTCTCCGACATCATGGAGCACGCCGTGGACGAGATCGAGGCCGCCGGCAACCAGGGCGAGGGCCTGACGGGCGTGCCGACCGACTTCTACGACTTCGACGAGCTGACGCAGGGCCTGCACGGCGGGCAGATGATCGTGATCGCGGCGCGCCCGGCCGTGGGCAAGTCGACGCTGGCGCTGGACTTCGCGCGCGCGGCGGCGATCCACCACAACGTGGCCACCGTGTTCTTCAGCCTCGAGATGGGCAAGAACGAGATCGCCATGAGGCTCCTGAGCGCCGAGGCGACGATCGCGCTGCAGGACCTGCGCAAGGGCACCATCCGGGACGACCAGTGGTCCAAGATCGCCGCGACCGTGGGGCGGCTGAACGAGGCGCCGTTCTTCATCGACGACTCCCCGAACATGACCATGATGGAGATCCGCGCCAAGTGCCGGCGGCTCAAGCAGAAGAACAACCTCAAGATGGTGGTGCTGGACTACCTGCAGCTCATGAGCTCGGGCAAGAAGGTGGAGTCCCGTCAGCAGGAGGTGGCCGAGTTCTCCCGTGCCCTGAAGCTGCTGGCCAAGGAGCTCGACGTGCCGGTGATCGCGCTGAGCCAGTTGAACCGTGGCAGTGAGCAGAGGACGGACAAGCGGCCCCAGGTGTCCGACCTGCGTGAGTCCGGCTCGATCGAGCAGGACGCGGACATGGTGATCCTGCTGCACCGCGAGGACGTGTACGACAAGGAGTCCCCGCGCGCCGGCGAGGCGGACCTGATCGTGGCCAAGCACCGCAACGGCCCCACGAAGACCATTGTGGTGGGGTTCCAGGGACATTACAGTCGCTTCAGTAACCTCGCACAGGATGGTGGGGGTTCGGGCGGATTTTAGACCGCCGGAGCAATTTTAGCCGTTTTATAATTCGGAGGCCTACGTGAAGTACCTTGACGAAGAAGAGATTATCACCATTCGCGAGAGGCTGGCCACGGGTCCTCTCGATGGACAAGACTTCGGAGCCGTTAAGGCACTGCGTCCAAACGGGTTGGCGAGTGCCGTGGATCGACAAACGACCGGATTGGGATCAGCGTTTAAGTACACTGACGTTTTAGACGTCGCGGCCACGCTTTTCTATGGAATGGCCCTGAACCACCCATTTGAGAATGGAAACAAGAGGACTGCGCTGGTCGTTCTACTCGTTTTCCTGCAAAGAAATCGAATCCTTTTGGTGGGTGCCAACGAGGATGAATTATATGAGATGTCGACCCAGGTGGCTGGCCACACTTTCCAAGGGGGCACCCCCGAGACCCACGATGTAGACGAAGAGGTTGCAAAGATCAGCGCCTGGCTTAAGACACGTACGCGGGCGCTTGAGAGAGGGGATCGCAGTCTTAAGTTCAAGGAATTCAAGTCTCAGCTCGAGGGACTCGGTTGTGAATTCGAAAAGCCCAAAAACAACTTTATTAAGGTCAGAAGGTCCGTTGGTGGGGCAACCTATACGGCGAAGCTGGGCTACCCGCGCCCGGACTTCAACGTGGGAGTGGCGGATGTAAAGCGCGTCAGGGCGAATTTAAGACTTGACGAGTCACACGGTTATGATTCTGGGGCGTTCTATGAGGATGATCTTGAGGCCGTGGTTGATAAATTTGTTAACGAGCACCGACTGGTCTTGGAGAGGCTTGCGCTGACCTAACACGCCGAGGTTTGGCAACTGTGAGCCCTTTGATAGCGGAGGTTTCAAAATCTGGGCCACCACCTCTCGGGGCGTTCGATCCCTCTTCAGCTCGAGGACGTGCAGATTGCCCTCGACGTCCATTGCGAGGATGTCGATGCGGGTGCCGTATGGCGTGGGCACCTCTCGTCCGATCACCAGCAAGGGCTCGCCCAATATCGTGGGGTCCTCGGCGAGGAACGCCTGCAACTGGGCCTCGGACGACATGCTGGTGTGAGCCAGAGGGCGCGGGGTCCCGCCATCGCCCATCCGCCACATCTTCATCTCGACGGGCATGGTGTTTACTCCTCAATCAGCTACACGGACTCGAATTTCATCCAATGACGAGCCAGGGTGAGCCGCTTAGTCGTTCCCGGCCGTGGCCCACTCGTCCAGCACGTTCCCGATGTGGTCGAACGCCGCGTCGGCGAGGGCCCAGCTGTGGGCTCGGGAGAACATCGCCCGTCCCTTCCGCAACTGTGAGAGAGCCAGCTTGCGTGCGGCGAGGAGCACTGCGGGGTGTCCGAGGAGAACGCCGATGTCCTCCCACCCGTGGACGGTGGCGCTCCACACCGGGCCGGTGGTCCGGTAGGTGTTCCGAGAGAAGAGGGGGCGGAGTTCGTCGTCGATCTCCAGGGAGTCGTGGACGTTCAGGACCATGGTCTGCTCCCACTCGCCGTCCTCGGTCCGGTCCTCGTAGAGGTACAACATCTCCACGTTGTGGATGCTCAGGGTCGCGAACCGGCGGTGGTTCCGTGTGCGGTTCGTGGAGGGCCACGCGCTGAGCACCCAGCCGCGCCCTTCCGTCTCCGTGGGGAGGGGGATCACATAGTACAGGTAGCCGGCGATCGAGTCGACGGCCTCTGCGAGATGCGGGTGGGCTCGGACCGGTTCAGGGAGGCGTCCTCCGTCCGCGCCTCGTCGGGCGCGGGCCTCAACGATCCGCTGCGGGGCGATCTCCCGCTCCGCGGTCAAGGGATCGTCCCCGATCCACCTGGCTTGTTCCTCCTGGGTGACGATGAAGTCGAGGGGGGAGTCTCCGAACGGTTGGGCGAGCAGCGTGCGGTTACGAAGGCGGACGCCCGCGCGTCGCTTCTCCGTGATCATGTCCTGTTCGACCCGATCCAACTCCTCCGGAGGCACCGGGGTGAAGTTCACGGCCACGATGTCCTGCCACCGCCGGCGGTGGCTCGCGAACCGGGTGGCGGGATGGATGCTTTGGCCCACGTACTGATCCCCGTTCGAGAACTCGAGGACGTAGATCCCAGGGCCGACGCCGTCTTCGAAGATCAGCGAAGGTGCCAGCCCTGCTGGGGTCTCCCAGCGGCGGAAGGGCAACGGGGCGGAGACCATGGGGCCATGATGCCGCGCTGTGGCGAGCGGGGCACCCTGAGCACAGCTGTGGGGCGCTAACGCGTCCGGATGTTCGCCATCATGGAGCCATGACGTACGAACTGACGCCGGCGCGCCTGGAGGCGACCGTTCAGGACGCGGTGCGCACTCTGGGCCGCGGGCCGGTGTTCGAGCTGCATCTCTTCGGAGACGTTGGCCCGGAGTGGGGCGTGACCGGTTGGTCGGAGGAGGGCGGCCCTGTCCCGGACGCCCCAGGCCTCTACGCCGTGTACGCGAAGGACGTGTCCCGTGTGCGTCGAGAGATCGGCCCGGAGGTGCCGGTGGGGGAGGCCGGCCTGCTGTACGTCGGCAAGGCCGAGCGGAGCCTGGCCGCCCGGGACGTGCGGCAGCATTTCGGCACGGGCAAGACCGGTCGGTCCACCGTGCGCAGGACGTTCGCAGCGCTGCTGGAGCACTCCGCGCTCCTCTGGCCGGTGCTGCGGGCCGGGGGCAAGCCTTCCAGCAAGAGTCCGGCGACCTTCGACCTCAGCGAGCGCTCGGAAGAAGCGCTGACCAGGTGGATGGTCGACCACCTGGTCCTTCGCGTCTGGGTGCCCGAAGTGCCCGTGGCCCTCGGTGACGTCGAGAAGCACGTGATCACGGCGTGGCGCCCGCCGCTGAACCTCACCCACGCAGGCCCCCGCCCCCACATCAAGGCGGCTCGAGCCTGGATGGTCGCACTGGCCGCTGCGCAGGACGAGGAGCAGCCGCAGGCGGACTGGGAACCCGCGACCCTCGGCGACCTCTTCCGTGTGCGCCCCGAGCAGTACGGGCTCCGTGGGAGCGTCGGGCTCTGGACCGAACTGCGGGTGCGGTTCGCGAGCGAGCCGATGCCAGCGTCGCGCGCCGAGCTGCAGGGCCTCGTGGAAAGCGCCATCGAGGAGATCCTGGCCGAGGCCATGCCCTACGACCGGGAGAGCGTGCACATGGTCCGATACAACGTGGGCGGGATGAGCCAGGGGCTCGTCCACCTGCCGTGGTGGCGGGAGACCGCCGTGCCGATGATCCTCGGCCGCTGGCAGAAGTGGGCCGATGCAAGGAGAGCTGGCTGACGGGCACAGAACTCGGCTTACAGTCGGTTCATCCCTCGGCGGCCTCGCCGCGGGCGTCACTTTGACCCTGCCCACGGAGCGGCTGTGCCCGGTGTCGTGAGAGCGCTCGGCGCGATTCTTCGAGAAGCGTCCACGACGGTGAGCCGCCCCCTTCATTCGGTCCGGACGTTCTGTGAGTCGTCGGTTTCCATTTGATGGGTGCACTGCCGAGCGTACTCGGCTGGGGTTAGGTAGCCGAGCGAGGCGTGCCGGCGGTGGTGGTTGTACTCGTCCTTCCGGTCGCCGATGATGACCTGTGCGTGCAGCAGCGAGTAGAAGCTGTTGATGCTGAGGCACTCGTCGCGGATCCGGCTGTTGAACGACTCGACGTACCCGTTGCGCCACGGCGAGCCCGGAGGGATGTAGGACAGGCCGGTGCGGGTGCCGGCCCAGTCGGCCATCGCCTCGCTGATGAACTCCGGCCCGTTATCCGGCTCTTCACCGTTGAGTGTGGTGTGTCATGTCTAACCCGCCGCCGATGAGGAGCATCCGGAGGCGGTAGTTGTCCCGGTTGCGGAAGCCTCGGGCGATGCGTCGGTGGAGTTCGATGAGTCCATTGATGGCTTCAGTGCCGCCGTTGCTGGCGCCGTTGGTGTCGAAGTAGCCGAGGAACTCGCGGCGCCATCTGTTCAGGGTCTTGCCCAGCCGTGCGACCTCGGGGATCGGACACGAGGTGAAGGTGGCGAGGATCTTCTCGGCGACTGCTCGCCCGGCGGCATGAGTGCCCTGACGGTAGGCGGAGCGAACCTTCTGGGCGCACAACCACGCGATTTCGACCTCGATGTGTTGCTCGTGAGCGGCCCAGGCCGTCTCGAGCCGATCGCGTTGCCGATCGGTGAGATTCTCCGCGCCGGCGCGCAGGACGTTGCGGACCCGGTACAGCGGATCGCTCTTGCGGCCGCGGTGGCCGTGGATCTGCTGCTGAACCCGCCGGCGGACATCATCGACGACAGTGGTGGCCAGCTTGACCACATGGAAGGCGTCCAGGACCGAGCGGGCGTCCTCGAGCTGGTCATCGATGGCGTTCTTGTACCCATGGAACGGGTCCAGGGTCGCCACCTCGATCCGGGCTCGGAAGGCGTCGCCGCGCTGGTCGAGCCAGTCCTTGTACACCCTGCCGGAACGGCCCGGCACCAGATCGAGCAACCGCGCCCTCGTGCGCCCGCCCTCGTCCCGGGTCAGGTCGACCATCCCGGTCAGCTCTTTGGGGCCGCGCCCGCCGTGATGGATGGGTTTGGTCGAGACGTGATGCCAGACATGCTCGTCAACCCCGAGGATCGCGACGCCCTCGAAGCGGGATGGGTCCTCGTCAGCGGCCTGCAGCAGGGGTTGGATCGAGTCCCACACTGTGCGCCATCCTGTCCCGAGCTGACGGCGGATCCCGTTGACGGAGGCGTGCTCTCGGCGGATCTGCTCGATCGCCCACCGGCACGCCCGGGTCGTCAGCACCGCTCGCGGTGCAGCGACCTTCTCGTCCTGCTCGATGAACGAGCCGACCTCGCAGGCTGGATCTGGACACAGCCACCGGCGCTTGCGCCAGATGATCCGCACCGGTCGCCCGAACGCTGGCGCGTCGACCAGGCTGACCTCGATCCGACCGTGACCACGGGCGATCACCCCGCAGGAGCGGCATCCCATCGGCTCCGGCGCGGACTCGACCGTCACCACCAGCCGGTCGTTGTCATCCCGTTCGGCGGTGAGCACATGCAGCCCGGGCAATCCGACCAGCAGATCGCAACACGTGCAGTAGTCGCCGCGCGCACGGCAGTACAACGTAGGCTCAGGCATGGTCGAGGTCCTTGTGATCAGGAGAGGTCAGAGTCCTCTGATCATCGAGGGCCTCGGCGCTTTCGAGCCCTCACCCCAGGCCCCGGCGCGTCACACCCCCACACTCAACGGCGAAGAGCCCGTTATCCGACCTGAGCACCGCCGGGGCGCCCCGGGCGGCGACAAGGTCCTCGAGGTGGGCGGTGAGTCGGTCGGCGGTAATCGAGCGCTCCACGAGCCCGCCGATGCACTCCCGGGTGTGTTCGTCGACGATCGAGCAGATCTTGATCGGTCGTCCGTGCTTGTCGGCGTCGAACTGGAAGTCCACCGCCCACACCACGTTCGGCGCGTCCGCCGTCGGCGCGTCGACGGTCGAGGACCCGACGCGCTTGCGTCGACGCCGCTGCGGGACCCGGAGCCCTTCGTCACGCCACAGGCGTTGGATCTTCTTGTGGTTCACTACCCACCCCTCGGCGCGGGCGTCGTGATACGCCCGCCGATGCCCGTAGCGGGGATGGTCCTTCGCCCAGGCGCGCAGCCACTGCCTGAGCGCCCGATCCGGGTCCGTGACCGTGTCGCCCTTGAGCGGTCGCCGGTACGCGGAGCGGCTCAGCCCGACCAGACGGCACGCCATCCGTTCGCTCACCCGCAACTTGCGCTTGAGGTGATCGACGGCGGCGCGGCGCCTGTCCGGGCTTAGAAGTTTCCCGGCCCTTCACAGATGAGCATGGGTAGCGGTGTGCGCGTGGGCGTCTCGAGGGGTGTGTTGTGAGGTCTGGGTGGAGGTCGAGGCCTCCAGGATGGGTAGCGACCAAGCAACCCGATCCATGAAGGCCTCGACGTGTCTCATGCTATCTGCGCGCCCGCGTGCGCGCTCTTCGACCTGCCCGACGTCCATGTCAGGGCCGTGGAACGCGGACCACGCTCGTTCACCGTGGTGGTGGAGACTTCTCCGACGCTGGTGGGGTGCCCGTCCTGCGGGGTGCTCGCCACCGGCCACGGCCGCCGGGAGGTCGTGCTCCACGATCTGCCCTGCGCTGGGGTGCCCGTGCGGGTGGTGTGGCGCAAGCGGATCTTCAGGTGCCGGGAGGACGCCTGCGAGGTCGTGACGTTCAGTGAGGTCCACGAGCTGGCCGCGCCGCGGGCCAAGCTCACCACCCGCGCGATTGCTTGGGCGGTGACGCAGCTGCGCTGCCATGACATCGCGGTCTCCGCCCTGGCCGAGATGCTCGGGGTCGCCTGGAACACCGTCTGGGACGCCATCACTCCAGTCATCGAGGCCCAGCTGGCCGCGGAGGATCGGCTGGCCGGGGTGGACGCCCTGGGCGTGGACGAGCACGTCTGGCGCCACGTGGGCCCACCCGGCACTGGGCTGGTCACCGGGATCGTGGACCACTCCCGCGGCGAGGACGGCCGGCCCCGGGCACGACTGCTGGACCTGGTCAAGGGGCGCACGGGGGCGGCCTACGGCGACTGGCTCACCGAGCAGGGGCCGGCGTTCACGAGCGGGATCCGCACGGCGACGCTGGATCCGTTCCACGGTTACGCCAACGCCATCCGCGACGAACTCCCGGAGGCGATCACCGTTCTCGACGCCTTCCATGTGGTCAAGCTCGGCGGGCAGGTCGTGGACGAGGTGCGTCGTCGGGTGCAGCAGGACACTCTGGGCCACCGGGGCCGGGCCGGGGACCCGCTCTACGGGATCCGCCGCACCCTGCAGATCGGCGCCGAGCACCTCACCGCCAAACAGATCACCCGGCTCAACACCAAGCTCGAGGCCGGGGACCCGCACCACGAGGTCACCCTTGCCTGGCATTGCTACCAGAAGCTGCGCGCGGTCTACCACGCCCGCCCCGAGACCGGCCGCCGGCTGGTCGCCGAGATCCTTGCCGCCTTCCCGTCCTGCCCGATCCCGGAGATCGCCCGGCTCGGGCGGACCTTACGCCGGTGGAAGGCCGCGATCCTGGCCTACTTCGACACCGCCGGGGCCTCGAACGGGCCCACCGAGGCCGTGAACGGGGTCATCGAGACGATGCGCCGGGTCGCCCGCGGCTTCCGGAACTTCGACAACTACCGCCTACGCGCCCTGCTCGCCGCCGGCGGACACCGGCCGTGGCGCAAGACCCCTACCCATGCTCATCTGTGAAGGGCCAGTTTCCCTCAGCCAGCTCCTTGAGCGCGGCCTTCTCCAGCTCCGCTTCCGCGAGCAGACGCTTCAGGGTCGCGTTCTGCTTCTCCAGCTCCTTCAGGCGCTTTGCGTCGTCGGCCTTGAGGCCGCCGTACTGGTTCCGCCACCGGTAGTACGTCTGCTCGGACACCCCGAGCTCCCGGCACACCGCCGCGACGTCCTGACCATCGGCGAGCATCCTGTCGGCCTGCCCGAGCTTACGGACGACCTGCTCGGGGGTGTGACGCTTCCTGCTGTTCGTCATGATCTGACCAGTCTCCCTGCCCGCGACCGCGGGCAACAGGACGACTCTCATAACGACTGGACCTATGAAACGGGGTCAGCCCAGCCGGTCAGGCCATCCATGAAGTAGATTTCAATGGTGAACATTGCGTCCCCTTCTTGATTGCCGGGTCGGCCCATAAACGTAGGTCCGGCACCGACGTATTAAGGGGCCCGGAGCTCCTAAGTGAGGACGTCCTTGTCTCTGGGTCTTGCGGTCGTCATCCGAGCCTGGCTCAGAGTTGACTCAGAAGCTCAAAGAATTTGCTCATCGTGTGAGCTCCTTCGAAGGGCGCCGTGTCATCCTGGAAGACCATGTAGTAGCGGACGTCCGGGCCGGCCAGTTCGGCCCACTTCTGGCCGAGCCGGAGCTTCATGCGGGAGTCGTCGTTCTTGAGGTGTGCACCCTTGGGCTCAACTGCGACCAGGTGACCGCGCGTAGTCATCACGAGGAAATCCGGGTAGTGGTTGATGGGGCCGTTGATGCAGAAGCCTCGGCGCTCGATGTTGCGGTGCCACCACCGGACGTTGCTCATCGCCGAGAAGCGAGTGGCGAATTCGACCTCGTCCTTGTTCATGCGGTCTTCGGCTTCGTAGAGGGAACCGCCGATGGTGGTCGTCGCGTCGACGGGGTTGATGGTCTCCGGGAGGTAGTAGGTGAAGTCCACCCGAATCCGGCCGATTTCGAGGTCGTCCTTGAACTTCTGGGCCTTGTGCTCGTCCAGGAAGCCATTGATCTTGCGCTGGATGAGCTCGGCCGCCCTCTGGGGGTGTTCAAGGTAGGCGGCCATGGCTGTGGCATCGAAGTTCTCCACCACCTGCGCGACGTACGCGCGAAGGTCGGCATCGCGAATCGCATTGATGGGCTTCAACCTCGTGAAGATGTCCCCTGCGGCACTTCGCCTCTGCGCGTCGAGATCGAGGTTCCCAAAATGTTCCCGCATGATGCGCTGATCCTGAACGCTCATTCGGAAAGCGCGCGGGACATCCTTGGCGGAGCGGACGTCGATCTGAAACATCTGCTCATCCACCGTTAGGTTGATTCGCGTGTCCTTGCCTCGCAGGGTGAAGCCGGCGCCCAGCGCTTCGTGGTGGAGTGCCACCAGCCCGCTCTCCATCTCGGAGAAGAGAGCGCTCCCTTCCTCCGGGGTCACGAACTGTGGCAATGCGTACCCGGCGAACTCGTCGGCGAGCTCTCGGAACATGTGGCTGCTCACGACGGCGTCCTCCAGTTCCGCAGGCACTATGGGCGCGTTCGTGTGAGCGGCCGCGTCAGCCGCTCTGCCATAGGAGGCCTCGCGCTGCTGCGCCTCGGCGAGCAGGGATGAGACTCCGGACTGTGCAGCGCCCTCCGACGATGATGAATCCTTGGTGTTCAACCGAGTGGAGATCTGCTGCTCATCGAACTCCAGGAACTCCTCGGTTGTGGTATCAGGAGCGCTGTCTGGCAGCTGGTGGCCCCGGTCTTCCTCGGGATCGTCGACGGGCCTGGGTTCCGGGACGATCGCCGTGTCAGGAACGTCAACGGCGCGAACGTCGTCCTTGCTGAAGCCGGCGGCGTTCAGGCCGGAGATGATCTTGGTGAGGGTGTCGTTGAAGTCGCGGGAGGACGTCAGCACATAACTCATGTTGAGGAGAGGGTTGCTGAAGCGTGTCGCGTGAGGCTGTCGGAGCACCCGGCCGAGGACCTGCTCGACATCCACCTGGCTCGTCTTGTTCGCCAAGGACGCAAGGACATAGGCGAAGGGGCAGTCCCATCCTTCCTTGAGGGCGTTGACGGTGATGATGTACCGGATCTCGCACTCCGGGCTGAGGAGGTCCACGCCGCGCAGCTCGTTGACCTCCGCGGTCTTGATGGCGATCTGCGCCGCCGGGATGCCGGCCGCCACCAGCTTGGAACGAAGGCGTTCGAAAGAAGTGGCGTCCTCGCGGGCTTTCGGCTGAGCCTGGAACAGTGCGATGGGACGTACATAGCGGCCGTCCTGTTCGCGCACTTCGCTGGCGGCAGTCTCCAGCGACTGCCGTAGGTCGATGGTGTCCGTGATCACGTCCGTCTGCGATGCGCGGTTGTAGGCGACCACGGGGAGCTTGACCATGTGCTCGGCCTTCAGTTCGAACGCACTGACGTAGGAGATGACGTTGGCCTGCTTCTTGGGGGTGGCGGTGAGCTCGAGGATGAAGGATGGGTTGAAGTTCCCCAGCATCTCCAGGCTGAGACTGCTGGTCGCGTGGTGGGACTCGTCGACGATCACGATCGGATTGAGTTGATTGATGACCTGGAACAGGGCGCTCTGATCCGCGGTGGGAATCGGCTGTTCCGGCACTCCCAGTGCTGTGCTGAAGGGGATGAGATTCCCATTGGCCTGGTAGGCCTTGCGGCCATCCTTGCTGCGTGCGCGGAACGAGTCGTAGGAGAGCACCATCACGCTGAGCTGCTCGGCCACGGCGACCGGATTGAAGTTCTGCCCGGCGAGCAGTTCCTCCTTGGAATACACGTGGACGCGCCCGCCGAAGTCAGCGTCGAGCTGGCGCCGGTAGGGATGCGTAGGGTTCTTCAGCGCGGCCAAGGTCTGCGTGAGGATGGACTCCGACGGTACGAGCCAGACGACCGCCTGGTGGCGCGCTGGGGGCAGGGACTGGAAGATCGGCTGGGCCGACGCACACGCCAGCAGGGTCTTGCCGCCGCCCGTGGGCACCTTGTAGCAGACCTGGGGGACGCCCTCGATGGTGTTCTGGTATCCGGCGGCCCCACCTTGGCCGACGGTGACCCCTCGCGTCGCCCAGAACGACCGGAACGCGCCCTCCAGGGAGCCTTCGCGGCTCAGATGTTCCAAGTAGTCCTTGAGGTCGGCGATGACCCGCTTCTGGTACTTCTTCAGTTCCATCGTTGTCCTTTCCTGCCCCTCACAGGCGGGCGATGTCCCGCGGGATCTTCTTGAAAGTGACGCCATGCGTCGCCAGCTGCCCCTCGGGGAGGACACACACGTCAGCGAAGACGACGTACGCCTCCGCCCGGCACGTGGTGGGGATCGAGGCGAGGTAGGAGCGGTCCAGCACCGTGGTCTCTGAGGCGTCGTAGGCGAAGAAGTAGGACACCCCCGCGTGGGTGCCGAGGAAGTCAGGGTGGACCTTCTCAGCGCCGCCCTGGTACGGCTGTCCCGTCGAGGTGAACCAGATGTACTCTCGCAGTCGCTCCAGGGGCAGGATCGGGTTCAGGTCTCCCTCGCGCAGAAGGGGTTCACCCAGCTCGTAGTAGGAGAACGACCCGCCCGTGCCGGAGACGTCCTGCTCGTGCTCCTGGATGGCGACAACGCGGACGGAGGGGACGCCGGTCTTTCCCGTGACGGTGGTGGTGACCTTGGGACGAGACACCTTCGTATAGGTGCCGAGTGCCTCCTCATACACCTTCATGGCTTCCGCAAAAACGTCTGCGCCGCGCTTGACGGTGGCGACCGTGAGCTTCTGATCGAAGAGGACATGTTCCTGGGACCGGGTGCCCTTGTATCCCCGGATGGTGCGACGCACCCGCTCGGCGGTGACTGTCTCCGCGTAGTCGCCGAGCTCCACAAGGATGAAACGCCGCCCCCCGCCGTCCCGGGCATTCACGTTGAGGACGGCCTGGCCGGTGGTGCCAGACCCGGCGAAGGAATCCAGGATCAGATCACCCGGCTTCGACGCGATCGCGAGCACCCGCTCCACTAACCGGGAGGGCTTGGGGGTGTCGAAGGCGACGCGGCCGTTGAAGATCGCGCGGATCTCCTTCTTGGCCTCGTCCGTATGGCCAGCCTCCTGGTGGGTCCAGAGGTTGGTGGGAAGAAGGCCGCCGACGGCGTCCAGATAGGTCTTGCGCGCAATCCCACCCTGCCCGTTGCGAGTGAAGAAAAAACGCGGCCAAGGACCTTTCTCGTAGACGGTCTGGGCGTCCTGGCGGGCCTCTGCGAGCGGCTTGGCGAGCACCAGGGCCGGGACACCCGGCTTGACCTTATCTGGGCTGATCCCACACACGCGGGCGCGCTCGACTGCGTCGTTGAGATCCTTGAGCTCATAGTCAGTCCACCCTGCCATAATGCGCATGACTTCTGGCTGTTCAAAGGTCCAGCATCGCCCCTGAGCGGGGTAGACCAGCTCTCCCGTAAAGGGGCTCTGGATGGCGTACACCATGCCCTGGTGAGTTGCCGCACCGGGCGCGGTGGCGTTGTCGGTCCGCCATGCGCTGACATCATTGTCAGGGTTCTTGTATTTCGAATCCATCGAGGCGGTTCGCGACAGGGTGTTGGGCTTCCAGTCCGGTTCCTTGGAAAAGGCTAGTAGGTGCTCCACTTCGGCGGGGATGCCCTTGGAGTCGTTGCGGGTGGCGTAAGTGCGCTGCCAGGAGATGTCTGCGATGAAGCAACGCGCGCCGAAGATCTCATCGCAGATCAGGCGGAGCGCGGCAACCTCATTGTCGTCGATCGAGATGAAGATGGCACCGGTGGGCGCGAGCAGGCGGTGCAGCAGCCGGAGCCGGGGGTACATCATGTCGCGCGTCAGACTTAGTGGCAGGGCCGTTATGTAGGTCCTGAAGGAGAGTCAGACATGGGTAGACCACCTTCGATTCCGGCGGAGAAGAAGACCCGGATAGTGCTGAGCGTGCTGGCCGGCGAGATGTCCATCGCCGAAGCGGCACGCAAGGAGAAAGTCAGTGAGCAGTCCATCGGACGGTGGAAGGCCGAGTTCCTGGAAGCCGGCAAGACCGCCCTGGTGGCCGGCAGGTCCGGACCATCCTCCCGAGAGGAACAGCTGGAGGCCGAGGTCGCCGAGCTGACCCAGGCCTTGGGCGAGGCACACCTGGAAGCCAGGGTGTGGAAGAAGTCCGCGGAGGGCCGGCTGGGCCCTTCGAGGACCTCGAGGTGATCCGCGTGGAAGCGGGCATGTCGACCGCGAGGTTCTGCCAGCTCTTCGACATGCCCGAGCGGACCTGGCGCCGCTGGCAGGCCAAGGCCCGCACCGGGACGGCGGTGAAGGGACCATGGCCGCAACCGGGACGGCAGGCCGCCAGGGAACTGGTGGTCAAGCACGCGCTGGCCCATCCGGCGTGGGGGCATCGGAAGATCTGGGCAATGGTCCGCCACGACGGGCATGTGGTTTCCGAGGCGACCGTGCTGCGGATCCTGCGCGACGAAGGGCTGATTCTGCCCGCGCAGTACCAACGGGAGCGACGGAAGCTGGCCGAGCGGCGCAAGGCCGCGTTCGCCACCAAGCCCTCAGGCCCGAACCAAGTCTGGCAGCTGGACTTCAGTGAGTTCGAGACCACCACCGGAGGGACCTGGCGGCTGGCCGGGTGCCGGGACTACTGGTCCAAGTACGAGCACCCCTTCCACGTTTCGCCCACCGGGAACCAGCACGACGCGATCGACGCGATCGAGTTGGCCCTGGCCGACTACGAGGCCATGTTCGGTCACCCGCTGGTCGAGGCCTGCCCGGTCGATCCCGAGACCGGTGAGCTGTTGGCCGTGGTGACCATCGTGACGGACAACGGCGGGCCGTTCCGGTCCTTCCGCTTCGAGTCCTTCATCGCCGCCCACCCCGAGCTACACCACGTGCGCACCCGAGTGAAGACCCCGGGGCAGAACGGGTCCCGTGAGCGCGGCTTCGGCACGCTGAAGTACGAGCGGCTCTACCTGGACGAGATTGACGACGCGATCGTGCTGGCCGAGCGGGCCGAGGACTACCGGATCGAGTACAACGAGCTCCGGCCCCACGAGGCCGTCTCATGGAACCGGCCCAAGGAGGTGCACCTGGGCCTGGCCGACCCCACCACCCCGACATTCAAAACCAAAGAAATCCTGCCAACTACTTGACGCGGGACAATCATGCACAGCCACTTGTCGTGACGGGTGAGGTCCTCACCCTCCTTGCCTACGACGTCCCCCAGCCACTTCTGGAGGCGGGGGTCGCTGACGTTATCGTTGTACACCCAGCTCTCGTTGCCGGTGTTGTAGGGCGGATCGATGTAGATGCAGTCCACGCGTCCCTCGTAGCGAGGCAGGAGGGCCTTGAGGGCCTCGAGGTTGTCCCCATGGATGATCATGTTGGGGGAGTCGTTGTCCGTCTCGCTCTGGCCGACCTCGTCGAACGAGTACTTCCGGTCCAGCACTCGCAGGGGAACGTCGAGATGGTGGGTGATGACCTTGTCTTTGCCCACCCAGGTCAGCTCGGGCATGAGTGTCCTCTCTTCGCATGCGACCGCACGTCTTGGTCCGACTGCCGACACCGTACCGGGCCTGGCAGACACAGTAGCGGGCACCGCTCATGAGCAACCCCTAGGCTCGAGCCATGGCAGACATGACCTGGCGGAAGGCGATCCTCCGCGCCCTCAACGACCTCGGCGGCGAGGCGCACTACGCGGACATCGCTCAGGAGATCATCGACCGCGGATACCGGTCGAAGGACAGTATCGGTGCGACGCCGGCCAACACGGTGGCCGCCAACATCTCCATGCACCTCACGGAGCAGCTGCTCAAGGTCTCACCTGGCCGCTACCGCCTCCTGGATGAGAAGCCGTCGACGACGTCGCTGGCGGGGGATGCCGACCAGCCGGTCGCGCAGCCCCCGTCGGTGGCTCCAGGCGAGGGAGCCGCCGACGACGACATGGGCCTCATCAACGCCTTCGGCATGTTCTGGCGGCGCGAGGAGGTCCACTGGCAGGGCAAGGCCACCCGCCTCCGTGGTGTGCAGCAGGACGGGGCAACTCCCACGGACTTCGCAGGACAGGCCGGGGTGTACATCCTCTACGACGGCAACCGCGTCGTATACGTCGGCAGGGTGACCGCCACTCGCCTGGGGCACCGTCTTGCGGAGCACACGCGTGACCGCCTCTCCGCGCGGTGGGACCGCTTCTCCTGGTTCGGGGTCCGCCCCGTCGAGGAGAACGGCACCCTCGGAGCGGTGCCGGCAGCCGGGATCAGCGTGGACACCCTCATCGCCACGATGGAGGCGTTGCTGATCGAGGGGATCGAGCCCCCGCAGAATCGCCGCCAGGGTGACGGCTTCAACGCTGTGGAGTTCATCCAGGCGGCGGATCCCGACATCGAAGAGCGGCGGCGAAGCGAACTTATCGGCCACCTGCTCTCGCGTGGGGGCCGATGAGAGGCTGGCGGTCGGCGTCTTGGTGGAGGGGCGATGGGGACTCGTCAGCCCGACACTGACACCGTGACTTACAGTTGTCACTGTGAATTGGTCATCTGACGATCTGACGGCCACCCTCGAAGCCCTCCGCGCGCGTCGTGGCGACACCACCTCGGTCGAGGTCAAGCGGGCCACGGGCGGCGTCTCCTCGATGCCGGAGACGCTGTGCGCCTTCGCCAACATGCCCGCCGGCGGAACCGTCGTCTGCGGCGTCGACGAGGCGCACGGCGAGTTCCGCGTGGTGGGCGTGCCCGACGTCGCCACGCTGGAGGCGGGCCTCGTGGCCCAGGCGCGCGAGGCTGTCACACCCAGCCCGACCGTCCTTCCCCAGGTCTTCCGCCTGGAGGGCAAGGACGTGCTCGTCGTCCACGTGGTGCCCCTGCGCCTCACGGACCGGCCCGCCACGGTGCGAGGGCAGGCCTACCTCCGGCAGTCCGACGGCGACTACGTGATGCACGCGCATGAGCTGCGCATGCTGGAGGTCGCCAAGCTCCACTCGGACGAGCGCGTGGATTACGACGTCAAGCCCGTCACGGGGATGAGCGAGGAGGACCTGGTCCCCGATCTCGTGGCCGACTACGTGGCGGCCGTGCGCGAGCGGGACCGTCGCCTCCGCGACCGCACCCACCACGAGATCCTCCGCCAGACCAACGTCCTCACCGCCATCGGCGAGCCCACCCTGGCCGGCCTCTACGCCCTCGGTGATTACCCGCAGGGCCGCTATCCGGGGCTCACCGTCACCGCGGCCGTCCAGGTGCGCGGGGGAGAGGGGCAGGCGCGCAGCCGCAACCTCACGGACTTCACCGGGCCGGTCCCCGTGCTGCTCGACGAGGTGATGGCCTGGGTGCGCCAGAACGTCGGGACCGAGCACGTGTACCGCCCCGACGGTCAGCTCGAGCGCCGCCCCGAGCTCCCGCTCGCCGCCGTCCGCGAGCTCCTCGGCAACGCCCTGGTGCACCGCGACCTCGGCCCCGACACCCTCGGCGCGGGCAAGGCCATCCAGGTGCGGCTCACGGACCGGGCCCTGTTCATCCAGAGCCCGGGCGGCCTCCGCGGAGTGTCACTCACCCAGCTCGAAAGTGACGAACACGCCCAGGCCGCCGTCAATCAGCGGCTGTACCAGATCGCCAAGAAGCTCACGACGCCGGACGGCGCCTCCGTCATCGAGGGCGAGGGCGGCGGCATCCACGAGGTGTTCCGGTCCGCTCGGCACTGGGGGCTGGACCGGCCTCAGCTCATCGACACGGGCGTCCAGTTCAAGGCTCTGCTCTGGCGGCCGCGGCCCGAGGGGGCTCGGCCGAGTCGGCGGGAGCCTGCCGTGGAGGTCGCGACGACGTCCCCCGCGGAGGTGACGCCCGGGGCGAAAGCCGGGACACCGTCGTCGGCCGTGCCGCCCAGCTCCGCGCCCACCCGCCACGAGGGGCGCGTCCTCGGCGCCCTGGCCGCGGGGGAGGCGGTGGGCATCCGCGACCTGGAGGAGGCCACCATGCTGACCGCGCGGCAGATCCGCTACGCGCTCCGCCAGCCGCTGCTCGACGGGCTGGTGGAGATGACCGGCGGTCAGGGCCACAAGGACACCCGGTACCGACTGGTGTCGGCCAGAGGGGCGGGAGACTGACACTGCCGCTCTTGAGAGCCCCCCTTGGTGGTCGACTGTGAGTCTGAAGTGTCAATCTGTCGATGTGGATCCGTCCCATGAGCAGAATGAGGTCCTATGCCGCACTCTGATCCGGTTCCCGAGCCGTTCGTCCTGACTCTTGGGTCGGTGCTCGACGCCGCTGGCCTGGACCCGCACGAGGTTCTTGCCATCCGTCACACATACAAGGCGGATGGGCTTCCCTCGCGGGCCGCGGCCACGCCCGAGCGCGTGCTCGCCTACACGCGCGAGCAGCACCACCTGGGGAAGTTCCCGAAGGAGCCAGCCCGCCACTGGCTGATCTTCATGGGGGAGGGCGGACGTCGTTCTCGTCTCACCGCCGTGTACGAGAACCGCGGGGAGGCCGTGGCTGAGCGCACGGAGCGGCACCGGTACTACGACGTTGCGCCGGTGCCGCTGCTGGCCTCCCTCGAGGAGCGCCTGGTGGTGGAGTGGTCCGCAGACCCCGTGAACTGGGCCAAGCGCGGCCCCCTGGCGGCGTGGTTCCCCGTCCTGGAGATCGCCGACCCCACCACCGAGGCGTTCCCCGGCTTCGACCATGTGCTGCTCAGCTACGGGGACCTGCAGTCAATGGTGACCGAGACCCGCTATGCCGGCTGGCGCACTGCCCTGGAGGCCGTACGCGGGATCTACCTGATCGCCGACGAGACCGCGGGCCAGTGCTACGTGGGCAAGGCCGACGGCGAGCGCGGCGTGCTCGGGCGGTGGGAGGCCTACGCCCGTGACGGGCACGGCGGCAACGTCGCCCTCCGGGACGCCCTCGATCTCGACCCCACCCAGCCGGAGCGATACACGTTCAGCCTGCTGCGTGTGTTCGGCTCCAACACCCCGCAGGTGCAGATCGACGCCGCGGAGAAGCACTACAAGGACGCGCTCATGACGCGTCGGTTCGGACTGAACCGGAACTGAGGTGGCGTCGTCGTCCTGGGAAGAGGGCGAGGGGCGGGCGGGGGAGGGAGTGCCCGTGCCGAGCCTCGTAGACCTCCACGACCTGACGCCCGGGCGCAATGACTAGCCTGAGCGCATGAGGGCGCTGCAGGTCACCACTTCCGACGGCACCCGCCTGCATGTCCTCGACTCCGGCGGCGCCGGGCCGGCGGTCCTCCTCCTCCACGGCCTGGCCGGGTACGCGGGGGAGTGGGCGCAGGTCGCCGAGCGGCTGGCCGGGGCCTGCCGGGTCGTCGCGTTCGACCAGCGCGGTCACGGCTCCAGCACCCGGCGCCCCGCGGACCTGAGCCGCACGGCCCACGTGGACGACGTCGTCGCCGTGGCCGATGCGCTGGGCCTGGAGCGGTTCACCTTGGTGGGTCAGTCCATGGGCGCGCACACCGCCCTGCTCGCCGCGGCCGCCCATCCGGCGCGTGTGGGGCGACTCGTGCTGATCGAGGGCGGCGTCGGCGGGGAGGGGCCCGAGGCCACCGCCGACGTCATCGACTGGTTTCGCGCCTGGCCCATCCCCTTCGCCACCGTGGACGACGCCGTCGCCCACCTCGGCGGCGGACCTGCCGCCCGGGTGTGGACCGAGGGGCTCGAGGAGACGGACGCCGGCTGGGTGCCACGCTTCGACGTCGACGTGCTGGAGGCCGCCCTGCGGCCCGTCCACGAGCGGCCCCGGTGGGAGGAATGGGGGCAGATCACCGCGCCAACCCTGCTGATCACCGGGGAGAACGGGTACGTGCCCGCCGGAGAGCTGGACGAGATGCGGCGGCGGCGCCCGGATGTGCGGCACGTGCAGGTGCCCGGCGCGGGGCACGACGTGCACCTGGAGGCGCCGGAGCGGGTGGCTGAGCTCGTGCGGGGGTTCGTGGCCTGATTGCTCTGGGGCAGGATCCCCCCATGGACCACAAGCAGATCCTCCACGACGGGCTGCGCCGCCAGCGCGCGGCCCTCCTGCAGAAGCTCGAGGGCCTCAGCGAGCGCGACGCCCGCCTGCCGCGCACTCCCACCGGCACCACCCTGCTGGGACTGGTCAAGCACGCCGCCGTCGTCGAGCTGGAGTACTTCGGCGAGACGTTCGGCCGCCCCGCCGAGGTGCAGCTGCCCTGGGCGGCGGCGGGGCAGCCGGAGGAGGACAACGTGGACATGTTCGCCGCCGAGGGTGAGTCCCTCGAGGACGTCCTCGAGTTCGCCCGCCGCTGTTTCGCCCACGCGGACGCGACCATCACGGCCCTCGGCGCCGACGCCCCCGGGCGGGTGGCGTGGTGGCCCGACGACAAGGCGGAGGTCACGCTCGCGCAGATCATCGCGCACGTCGCCCTGGACGAGGCCCGGCACGCCGGCCACGCGGACATCCTGCGAGAGCAGATCGACGGGCAGGCCGGCCTGCGCGCCCCGGGGAACAACCTGCCCCCGTGGGACGCCGACCGCTGGGCCGCCCACGTGGACCGGCTGACCGCCATCGCGGAGGGGAGCGGCGGGCCGGGCCGGAACTGAAGGCACATGCCTCCCGTGCCCGACCTGCCCGCCTGCCTTGAGTGCAAGCCGCTGACCCGCGCCGTCGTCACCGGCTACGCCGCGAAGGTGACCGCCGAGGACCGTGCCGCGCAGTGGGACGCCTTCATCGCCGCGATGGTGTGGGGACACGGACGGGTCGGCTACGGCCCCTCCCGAGTGGAGCGCATCATGGCGCAGCCCGGGTTCGAGGAGCAGCTCGCCGACGTCACCCGCATCGCCCTCGAGCAGGGCGGGCCCGCGGCCTTCGAGCACATCCGGCAGCAGCGCAAGACTGGGGCCGGCTGCCTCAAGCACCTCGGCGCGGCTTTCGGCACCACGTACCTCTCCTTCCTCACCAGGGCCCACCGGGGGTCCGACATCGCCCCCGTCCTCGACTCGGTTGTGCGCGCCTGGTTCGCCGAGCATGTGGAGGACGTGGACGTCCGGATCGGCGACGGCTGGACTTACCCCCGCAAGTACGCCACGTACGTGGAGACCATGCAGGCGTGGGGCAACAAGCTTGACATCGCGCCCGACGACGTCGAGCGGCTCATCTTCCTGCAGCAGCAGGACGCCACTCAGGGGTCCTGGCGTGAGAGCTGGAGCTCCGCTGTCACGACCCCGGAGTCAGGCGAGCTGCTCGAGGCCCTCCGCCTCGCGCTGGACGATCTGGGCGCCGGGGACGACGCCGAACCCCACCTGCGGGCGCTCGAGGACGTCATCGCCGAGGCGGAGGATCGGGCGCCCGACGAGGCGTGAACGGGCGGCCGACGTCGTGGGGGAGGGCCATGAACGTATTTGCTATCATCAAGTGATATCAGGCCGCCCGTCGCTCAGAAGGAGGAGCTCGTCATGGCATCGATCATCGTGCGCGGACTCGATGAGGACGTGAAGCGCCGACTCGCCGCCCAGGCCCGGTCTCACGACCGCTCCATGGAGGCGGAGGTACGCGCCATCCTCACCCGGGAGGTCGGCCGTCCCACGCTCGCCCTTGCACTCATGGCCGCCGGGGACCGGGTTGGCGGCCTCGACGATGTGGAGATCCCGCCCCGGGGCGACGACGCTCGGGCGGTCGACTTCGGATGATCGTCCTGGACACCAATGTGGTCTCCGAGCTGATGCGCTCCGACCGTGACCGGCGCGTCGAGGCATGGGCCCGAGGCCTGACCGTGGAGACCGCCGTCACGGCCATCACCCTGGGGGAACTCCTCGCCGGGGTGCGACGCCTGCCCGAGGGGGCGAGGAAGGACCGCCTGCATTCGCTCGTCCGGGACGTCACCGCCCCCTATGAGGCCCAGGGGCTCGTCCTTCCCTTCGACGCCGCCTCGGCCGATCAGTACGCCGAGGTCCTGCAGGGGCGGCGCGAGCGCGGACTTCCGATCGCCACGGCGGACGCCCAGATCGCCGCGATCTGCCGCGCCCACGGGGCGGTCTGCTCCACCCGGAACGTGAAGGACTTCGTACACACCGGCGTCGAGCTGCTCAACCCCTTCGAGTGATCGGCGTCCCCATGACGCGCCTGCTCCCCGGGGACTCCCTCACGCTCGACCTCGCACCCGAGGATCCTGCCGACCTCCTCGCCCGCCTGCGCGCGGCAGGGGTCGCGATGAACGAGTCCGCTGAGCGCTTGATCACCGACGCGCGGGTGTGCGCCGCAGTCCCCGAGCGGGTGACCGTCGTCGAGCGCACGCTCGCCGATCTCGGCCTGCCCGACGGCTCCGCGCATGTGCTCAGTCCGGCCCTCAGCGACGAGCCCGGCGTGCACCGCGGCCTGTACCTGCGCGTCGTGGACCACGTCCCGTGGCTGCGCGGCTTCGCGTGCGACGACCTCCATGTCTTCGGCCCCGAGGACCGCTGGATCCTGGCGCGGTGAGGGGCGCGGCGATCTGCCCAGACCGTTCCATCGGCCTGGCAGCGACACGGAGTTCTCAAGTGCTACAGTGAACTCACTACATCCCCCACGCCTCTCCACGATGCGCACTTGGGGGATTTTTCTTTGCCTGGCGCCGCTTTGTGCCGGAACGGGAGGGTGAAGTGGGACGGACCATGCGGGCACGGGGGTCGGAGACCTTCGCAAAGCCTCCGCTCTCCCACGAGCGGATGCTCGAGCAGCTTGAGAGCCGGAGGCTCGTGGTTCCGGACCGGGACCGCGCTCTCCGATACCTGCGGCACCTCGGGTATTACCGGCTCTCCCCCTACACGATCCCCTTCCAGGCGGAGCGATCCACTCACACCTTCGCCCCCGGTGCCGAGTTCGACGACGTCCTGGACCTGTACGTCTTCGATCGCAAGCTGCGGCTTCATTGCCTCGACGCCCTCGAGCGTGTGGAAGTCGCGGTCCGCGCAGCCCTGACCGACCACATGTCCACGACCTATGACGATGCCCACTGGTACATCGACGCCGCGCACTTCCGCGACCGACAGCGGCACGCTGACCTTCTCGACATCGTCCGCCGTCTGGTACGGAGCCGGCTGCTGGGGTTGGCCGAGTCCGGTCATGACCGGATCCACCACCCCTCGGCGCTGGAGCACTACCTGATGACCTATCGGAAGCCGGAGCTGCCCCCGTCCTGGCTCATGGTGGAGTCCCTGACCATCGGGCAGCTGGCGGGCCTGTACCGCAACCTCGCGCGTCGCTCAGATCGTGTGGCGGTGGCGGCCAGCGTGGGGTCGACCGACACGGTGCTCACCTCGTGGCTGCAGGTCTACGTGCGCGTGCGGAACATCTGCGCCCACCACGGCCGCCTCTGGAATGTGGGCCTCGGCGTGACCCCCATGATCCCCAAGTCACCCGCCATCTCGTGGCTCTCCGGTGCCGAGGCCGTTCCCGAGGCGTCCCGCCAGCGTCTGTACCCAGTGCTCGCCTCGCTCCAGTCCCTTCTGGACACGGTCTCGCCGCGCAGCCGCTGGGCCGACCGCCTGTACCAGCTCCTGCATGACCGGCCCGAGATGAACCTCCACGGGATGGGCGTTCCGGTGGGCTGGTCCTCGGATCCGTTCTGGTCTCGTCACCTTCGATGAGCGCGGTCTGCGCAGGAGCCCTTCATCCCGGGGAGAGGGACGCGGCGCGCCGCCGTCGTCGGGAGGCTCCATAGGCTGGCGGCCATGAGGATCGAGATGGAGAGGTTCCGCGTCCGCGCCGGCAAGGAGGCGCGTGCCCGCGAGTGGATCGCGTTCCTGCGGGAGAACCCCGAGACGTTCCGCGAGACCCTGGAGCCCGAGCGGATGTACGTGGAGACGATCTTCTCCGAGACCGTCGGGGACGCCCTGTACCTGTGGTGGTACACCCTCCAGGGCGAGGACGGCGCCGAGCTCAGCGACTCCACCCACTGGCTCGACGAGCGCCACGCCGCCTACTGGCGCGAGTGCATCGACCCCGACGAGCCCAGCCTGCTGCTCACCCCCGAGGTGCACATGAGCCCCGAGCGCGTCGAGGATGCCATGCGGCCGCTGGGGGAGTGAGGCGGGCGCACAGAACCCGGCTTGCGGCCGGTCCGCCGCCGCCTGGAGGAGGCCGGTGCGCACGGGCTGATCGACCCGTCCCGCACGGCCCCCGGGCTGTGGCACCTGACCCTGTTCCGGTGGAACGAGGACGGCACACCCCGGGTGACGCGCACGTTGTGACGCGAAAGGCTCCCCTCGGACGTTCAATCCCCGGGCTATTCTGGCCCCATGTCCGCCATCTTCGACCACCTGCGCTCCGACGACGGCGAGCACGTCGGCTACATCGCGATGGTCGGTGACCTCTTCGTGCCGCACGACCTCCTCCACCGACGCCGGGGCGAGCCCATGGAACTGCACGAGGCTGAGGCTGTCCTCGACACGATCGGCTTGCGTGCGCTCGCCGAGGACTGGCTGCTCGACCCAGCCGACGGCATCGGCGACCCCGTGCGGGTGCGCATCCAGGAGGTCACGCGCACGCAGGTGACCATCGCGCCCACGGTGGACGGCGCCGTCGGGGAGGTCGCCAAGAGCATCGACCCCGCCGCGAGCATCACCCTGACCCTGCCCGCGGAGCGGCTGCGCCCGGCGGGGTGAAAGGGGGCGCGAGAGGAACTACGGGGGCGTTCCGCGCACCAAAGATGCTCAAAGTTATGGCAAGCATGCGCGAACGATGGTTCATCGCTCCATAACTATGGATACTTATGAGATGGACCTTGGACCCCTCCTCGCTGCGGGCGAGACCTTGGACGTCGAGTTCAAACGTCGGCTGGGGAAGGACGACCTCTACCAGGCCGTCGTCTGCATGGCCAACGGCAGTGGAGGCCGGATCCTCGTCGGAGTCGACGACGACGGTACCGTCGTCGTTCGTCGGCACGCGCAAGGGGTTGTTCGTCAAGCACGTCATGGGGCCGGACGGTCGCCCCGCGTGCATGCCTATGACACCCATGGACGTCCTGCGGGCTGGGTTCGACGGCGTCGGCCTGGACTACGCCCGGGCGGAGGCGCGCGGGGCCGAGTGGGGGCACCTCGATCCAACCGAGTTCGACCGGTTCCGCCGACTGGCCAGCCAGTCGGCCGGTGACAGCTGTCTTGCGGAGCTCACCGATGCGGAACTGCTGCGGACGCTGGACCTCCTCACTCCGGACGGCGGCATCAGTCTCGGCGCGGTTCTGGTCTTCGGCACGTCGGATGCGATGCGCAGGTGGGCCCCGACTGCGGAAGTCCTCTTCCAGGACTCCCGACCCCACGGTGTGGAAGCGAATGAGGACCTGCTGCTTCCCCTGTTGAACGCGTTCGAGGAGATCGAGGCCCGCTTGGCTCTGCGGAACTCCGTCACACCCGTGGAGGTGGGTCTCGTCCGCGTGGATGTACCCCTGCTGTCGGAGAGTGTGCGGCGCGAGTCGATCGCCAATGCCCTTGTGCACCGTGATTACGCCGAGGTGGGGCCGATCCAGGTGACCCTCACCGGGTCCACGTTCTCCGTCGCAAGCCCTGGCGGGTTCCCCCGTGACGTTTCGCCGGCCACCATCCTGAACCGCTCGGCTCCCCGCAGCCCTGCCCTGGCGAACGTGTTCAAGCGCGCCGGTCTCGTCGAGCGCCGGGGCAAGGGGGTTCAGGACATGTTCGCCTCCCAGCTCCGAGCCGGCCGGGGTACGCCGGACTACGGCCGCTCCACGCAGCGGTCCGTGATCGTCGACATCCCCTTGGGTGACGAGGACAGGGAGCTGTTGATCTTTCTGGCCCGCCGGCAGAACGAGGGCCAGCGTGCACTCACCCTGACCGAGCTGCGGGTGGTCCACGAGATCAAGTACGGGGGGCCTGCGGGGGCGGTGGAGGCAGCGGAACGCCTTCGACTGCCCGTGGCGGACGTGCGCGCAGCTGCCACCGCGCTCGTCGAGACCGGCGTCCTGGAATCGAGGGGGAACGGCCGGGCGCAGCGGTACATGCTGACCGCGCGGTTCTACGAGCTGGCCGAAGACCGAGCCGCCTACCTGCGCCTGCGTCCGGTCGACCGAATCCAACAGCGGCGGCTGATCACCGATTACATCCGCGAATACGGATCCATCACCCGCAGCAAAGCCGCGGAACTGTGCCAGATCGCTCCCACGGCCGCGCGGGCGGTGCTCAAAGGCATGACGGAGGAGGGTCTCCTCGAACTGCGGGGGGAGCGGCGCGCAGCGCACTACGTGCTCCCGGGCTCGTAGCAGTGTGCCCGGCCGCGCGCGCCGAGGCAATCGCGCGGCGCGTGCACGAGGGGCAGGTGGGCAAGGCCGGGAACGCGTACAACCACCACCCCGAGCGGGTGGCCGGGCACGTGGTCCGGCACGCCGCGCCGGCATGGCTGGACGATGGACGGATGGTCACCCGGCTGGCCCTCCTGGACGCGGCCACCGAGGGCGGCTCATCGCGAAGCACGCGCACGCCCGTCAGGCGCTCGGCGTGGCGCAGGAGCGATCACGCGCATCGGCGGTGCTTACGCAACGATCCAGCCGGATCGTTGCGTAAGATGCCCCCATGGGCACGGATCTGACCACCAGCACGGCCGTCGGGTGGGAGCAGCGCTCCTGGACCGCAGACCCGGACGACACCGGGCTCCGCACTCGCCGCGCTCGAGTGCGCGCGGCGGGCCCGTACCGCGCCGCGCTCCCGGCCCGCATCGCCCGACTGGACCTCGATCTGCCCTCCGATCTGGCGACCGAGGTCGAGGAGGCGACAGCCGCCGTCGTGCGCTTCGACGCCGAGATCAGACACGCCCTCCCGGGGCTCACCGGAGAGATCGCCCCGATCAACGCGGTGCTCTTGCGCACCGAGTCCGCGTCCTCGTCGCAGATCGAGCACATCACCGCGGGCGCGCGGGCCCTGGCTCTGGCGACCCTCGGTGAACGCACCCGGCCGAACGCGGCGCTCGTGGCCGCGAACGTGAGGGCCATGGGCGCCGCCACCCGACTGGCGGTCGACCTGGACGAGCCCGCCCTGCTGGCCGCCCATCGTGCCCTCATGGACGGCCAGGAGCATGCCCGCCCGGGCGCCTACCGCGACGTGCAGGGGTGGATCGGGGGAGGGGCACCCACGCCGCACACGGCGCAGTTCGTCCCGCCCCACCCGGAACGCCTGCGGGCCGGGATGGATGACCTCTTCGCCTACCTGCGGCGCACGGACGTGCCCGCCCTCGTGCAGGCGGCCATCGCCCACGCCCAGTTCGAGACCATCCATCCGTTCGCCGACGGCAACGGCCGCACCGGCCGGATCCTCGTCCACGCTGTCCTGCACCGGGCCGGCACCATCACCCGCATGGGAGTGCCCCTCTCCGCCGGGCTCCTCACGGACACCACCGCGTACTTCGACGCCCTCACCGCCTACCGCGACGGCGACCCCGCGCCCATCGTGCGGCGTTTCGCCCAGGCCGCGCTGGCCGCCGTCGGCAACGGTCGCGAGCTCGTCGCGGACCTGGACGAGGCCCTCACCGGCTGGCGCGAGCGGCTCACCGCCCGGCGGGACGCGGCGGTCTGGCGGGCCCTGGCGGTGATCATTGCGCAGCCCGCCGTGACCGTGGATCACCTGGCCCAGGCGCTGGGGGTCTCGCGCCCGGCGTCCCAGCGGGCCGTGGACCAGCTCGTCGAGGCCGGTGCGCTGCAGCCCGTCTCCGGTCAGCGGCGGAACCGGGTGTGGCTGGCCACCGAGGTGCTCGCCTGCCTGGACGAGTTCGCCGCGCGTGCGGGCCGGCGCGGGTGACGGGGGTCGCCCGCCTGGCTGCCCGACCCCAGTGCCGTATGTAGTGTCCTGGCTATGGACATCACCGCCCGTGCCGTCGGCCGCGCCCACCTCTGCGACTGGGAGCAGGAGTGCTGCGGCGACCCGATCGTCGCCGGGGCGATCCACGAGCTGGTCCTGGTCCTGCAGCCCCCCGTGCAGACGGACCGGCCAGGGTCTCGGACCGCCATCGACTGGATCCTCACCCACCACGACGACGGCGGCCCCGCCGGGTCCACTCCGCTGCGGCGGGTGCGGGCCCTGGTCAGGCGCGTCCACGAGGTGTGGCCCACGGGGCGGCTCGCGGAGATCGACCGCGTCCCCGGCCACGCGGACCTGGTGGCCCCTGAACCGGAGGAGGAGGCCGCCATCGGGGAGGGGGAGGTCGTGTTCACCGCGGCCTACGAGCCGGTGCTTCCCGAGACGCCTCGTCCAGGCGGATGGCTCCTCGATCTGGAGATCCTCGAGGACCTCGGTCCGCACACCTGGTGAGTCGCGGCTCCGCAGGTCACCGCGCTCCGTCCCCATCACCCGTGCCGCTACCGTGACCCCATGCCCACCCCCTTCGCCGACCTCGCCGCGCGCCGCGGCGTCGCCTTCCCGCGGCGCACCGAGCGGCTGACGCTCACCCCGTTCGTCGCCGACGACGCCGACGCCGTCTTCGCCTTCTGCCGCCTCGAGGAGGTGTGGACGTGGACGTCCGGCCGGGCCGAGTCCGCCGCGGAGCTGCGGGAGAGCTACCTCGCCACGGGCGACCAGCTGACGGTGCGGGCCGGCGAGGCGATCATCGGCGTCGGGAAGCTGGCCGTGCAGGACGCGTGGAGCCAGGGCGGGCCGCGCGAGGAGGCCCGGGACGCGCAGGCGGAGATCGGCTGGACCATCGACCCGGCCCACGCCGGGCGGGGTTACGCCACCGAACTCGCCGACGCCCTGCTGGAGCTCGCCTTCACGGGCCTGGGCGTGCGCCGGGTGGAGGCGGGGGCCTTCGCGGACAACGCGCCCAGCCTGCGCGTCATGGAGAAGATCGGCCTGCGTCACGAGGGCACCTTCACGGAGGAGTCGCTGCACCTCACCCGCGGCTGGCTCGACGGCGTCACCTACGCGATGCTCGCCTCGGAGTTCGACGCGCGGGGCTGAGCTTCATCACTCGCCCCTGCATCCTCTCCGCATACGCGCAGGTCAGGGCGGGGGCAACGCACCGTAGCCGGGGTGCGGCGATGGGTAGCGCCCTCACGCGGCGTGCTGCATATCCACGGATGGGCACCTCGTTGCAGACTGTGCCCGACTCCCGAGGAAAGGACAGAGTGATGGCACTCGAACACCGCATCAAGGAGCTCCGCACTCGCAACGGGCTCTCCCAGGCCGCGCTCGCGGATCGGCTGCACGTCTCCCGTCAGGCCGTCACGAAGTGGGAGGCGGGGCGCGGCATTCCGGACGTGGACAACCTGCGAGCGATGGCCGCCCTGTTCGGCGTCAGCGTGGACCATCTGCTGGACGGCGCCGGGGACGCCGCGGGGCCCGCCGCGCTGCGCCACGCCGTCGACGTCAGATCCCTCGAGCCCTACAAGCCGGCCGGCCGGCCCCTGGGTGCCAAGAGTCACCGGGCTGTGCGCGAGGCCTACCCCGGCGCGGTCATCTACCCCCTCGCGCGGATGCGGTCGAACAACCGAGTGCAGGAGTTCCTCGAGTGGGGGATGATGCTCGCCTTCGACACCCCCTACGGGCTCTTCGGGGTCAGCGACAGCCTCAGCAACCGGGACGCCTACTACCTGGTTGAGGAGAGGAACCGTCACGTGCTCGCGCGGGTCACGCCCCAGGGCGTCGAAGGTCGCGAGCTGCCCGAACCCGTCACGGGCCGCACATTCACCCTCGGGGCGGACCGGTTCCGGCGCACGAGCCGCTCGCTCTGACCTGACTGACCGGGACCGCCGAACGGGTCCTTCAGCCGCTGACCCGGTCCTGGACCGCCGTTGCCGATCTGGCCGACTGGTCTGTCACCCACCACGACGACGGCGAGCCCGACCCGCCGCGCCGGGTGCGGGCACGAGTGCCGCGAGTACGGGAGGTCTGCTTCCGCCGGTGTCAGGCCCCGGATGGGTCCGTCCGGCTCATCCCGGGCAGTGCCACGTTCACGGACCTGGCGTCCCTCCCCGGCGCCCCCGACTCCGCAGCCGACGGTGACGACGGCGAGGACCGCGCGTCGTCCGGCCCGGGCACGGTGGTGTTCGAGGCGAGCTACTCAGCGCCACCGGGCTGGGAGCCGGGACCGGACGGCTGGTCCTGGACGTCGAGCTCGTCGAGGACCTCGGCCCCATGCGCTGGGACGGCTGACCGGCCGGTCAGGATCCGGGGAACCACGTTGCCCGGACGCTCACCTCCGTGCCGCGAGGCAGTGCAGGCCGGCCACCCTGCGCGATCTGCTCGCAGGCCCGGACGAGCTCGTCGAACGTCCACCCCAGCGGTGTGTCGCTGCCCACGGCCTGGCCGGAGGCGTACCAGCGCAGCTGCCACTCCCCACGTCGCAGCCCGTGGTGACCGGTCAACGTCACGCCGGCGCCCACCGCCCGCACGATTGCGTCGTCGACGCCCTCGAGCAGGTCGGCCGAGCCGCCGTCGCAGGCATCGCAGCCGCAGTCGGGCAACGAATCGTGCACCAGGTCCGGCCGCCCCACGGCCACGCGGAGCAGGGGGAGGACGCCGCCGTCCTCCTGCGGGACATCTGACTCCAGCAGCCACCACGGGGCCGCGCCGGTCACCCCAGCGGGCGGGGCCACCTGCACCGCCCGGTGCACGGGCTCGGCCCGCTCGGGTGCACCCCCGACCGGGATGCTCTGCACCGGATCCGGCTCGACGGCGGCCCCCGCCTCCCCCAGGACCTCGGCCCACAGTCGGGCGCGGGCACCGGCGATCCGGTACCGCTGCGGATCCGTCACGCGCGAGTACTCCTTGTTCGCCGGCGGGGCGCCGTCGGGCCGAGGCGCGGGCCAGGCGGGCAGGTCGAGGGCCGCGTACCGCCGCTCGACCTCGGCGCGCAGGTGCGACGTGTTCATGGGGCGAGCGTAGCCCCGGGCCTGCCGGTCTTCACGGCACCGTGACCTCCCCGATCGGTGTCTCCGCCTCCCACCAGAGGGTGGCGATCCAGTCCCCATGCTCGGCCCAGGCGTCCTCGTCCTGCAGGGTGCCCCATGCGCTCAGCCGGGTCGGGACGGCGAGCATCATCGCCAGGTCCAGGAGCGTCTCCTCCTGCGCGGACGGCGGGGAACCTGCACCGACGGCCTCGAGATAGGCACGGCGTACCGCCGGCACCACCTCGGCGCCGAAGGTGTTCCGCAGCGGCACGAGCAGCGCCCGCAGGCTGGCGAACGGGTGGCCGATCACGGCGTCGCCCCAGTCGCTGAGCACGACCCGGCCGTCCCGCACGAACGCGTTGCCGCCGTGGGCGTCATTGTGGTCCAGACCCAGCGGGAGGCCCGTGCCGACCGCCTCCTCCCACCGCCGCACCAGGCCCGCCAGCGTCGTCGTCGCGCCGCGATGAGCCTCCGCGTTGCAGTGCGTCGGGTGGTCGGCCGGCAGGGCCCGGAACGGGGCGGCCTCCCGCTCGAACGTCTCGACCGCCCGCATCGGGTCGAACTCCGCCAGCCCGAGCCTTGCCAGATCCTCCGCGGAGACCTCCTGCTGCACCGCGCCGAGCGCCCGGGCGAGATTCCCGTAGAGGCCGGGCCCGACGTCGGGACGTGGCATCCCGGCGTCGTCCCGTGCCCGCACGGCGAGGGTGGGGCCGGCGTCCTCCGTGAGCTGCCAGCCGCGATCCCGGTGCGCCGCGACGAGCGGCACCACCGCACCGGGGGCGCGGACCTGGAGGCGCTCCCGCAGCGGCACCTCCCGGGCCAGCCGCGGATGCGGCGCCTTGAACCAGAAGCGTGCGCCTGCCTCCACCCGCCAGATGTCGCCCCAGGCCCGGCGGCGCACCACCTCCACCTCGAGCGCGGCCTCCGGCAGGTCGAGGGCGTCGGCGATCCAGGCGCGTGCGGCCTCGACGCCCGCCACGGAGAGGACGCCGCCAGGAGAGGGGGAGGTGGGGGAAGCGCTCACAAGGGCACCGTAGTGCGGGACCTCGAATCGACGAGCGTCGCCCTCGCCGCGCCCACCCCACATGTCCGCCGGCGACGCCGAGCCGTCGCCCTCACGCCGTGCCACGGGGGAGACTTCTCCCCGACCTTCCCTGGACCAGACGTGAGGACCGACCATGACTTCCGAAAACCCCACCCCCACCGCCCCCGAGATCCCCGCCACCATGAAGGCCGTGACCATGCGGGCCCCCGGCGACGTCGTCGTGGAGACCGTGGAGACCCCGCGCGTCGTGAAGCCCACGGACGTGGTCCTAAAGCTGGCCGCCGCGTGCGTGTGCGGCTCGGACCTGTGGCCCTACCGCGGCCACAACGAGGTGGACCACCGCCGCATGGGCCACGAGTACGTCGGCACGATCGTGGAGAAGGGCGCGGAGGTCGCCACCCTCGAGGTCGGCGACTTCGTGATCGGCTCCTTCATGCTCTCGGACAACACGTGCGAGATCTGCCAGGCCGGCTACCAGTCCCGCTGCGTCAACGCCGGCGAGTACACGGGCAGCCAGGCGCAGTACATGCGCGTCGAGCTCGCCGACGGCTCTCTCGTGAAGGTGCCCGGCGGCGAGCCCTCCGATCCGGAGCGCCTGGCCGACTACCTGGCCGCCTCGGACGTGCTCGGCACCGGCTGGTACGCCGCCGTGGCCGCGCAGGCGGGTCCCGGCAAGACCATCGCCGTGGTGGGCGACGGCGCCGTCGGCCTCTGCGCGGTCCTCGCCGCCAAGACGCTCGGCGCGGAGCAGGTCATCGCGTTCTCCCGCCACGCGGACCGGGCCGCGCTGGCGCGGGAGTTCGGTGCCGACGTCGTGATCGCCGAGCGCGGTGAGGAGGGCGCCGCCCAGGTCAGGGAGCTGACGAACGGCTACGGCGCGCACGGCGTGGTCGAGGCCGTGGGCACGCAGGAGTCGATGGACCAGGCACTGGCCTCGGTGCGCCCGGGCGGGCATGTGGGCTTCGTGGGCGTCTCCCATGACCAGACCCTCGATGGCTCCGACCTCTTCGGCCGGCAGATCCACCTGGAGGGCGGACCCGCCCCGGTGCGCCGCTTCCTGCCCGAGCTGATCGAGCGCATCCAGGCCGGGGAGATCCAGCCCGGCCGCGTGTTCACGGCGCGCATGCCGATCGACGACGCCGCCGAGGCCTACCGGGCCATGGACGAGCGCCGCGAGATCAAGGTGCTGCTGGAGGTCTGAGCGCGTCGAGGCGCTTACCGTGTCCGCTGCGCCTGGCATCGTGGGCCGGTCATCCCCGACCGATCCGCACCCAGGAGGCCGCACCCCCATGATGGGCCCATCCCACGCCGCCACCGGCGCCGCCGCCTGGCTGGCCCTCACCGGGTGGTTCTCGCCCATCGAGGCCCTGCACATGCCGCCCGAGATCCAGCTGCTCGGCGCGCTCACCACCGCCGGCGCCGCCCTGATCAGCGACTGGGACCACCCCCGCGCCACCGTCGCCCACGCCCTGCCGCCCGTGACCGAGTGGATGTCCCGGGGCATCAGCCGGGTGGCCGGCGGGCACCGGAGGGGGACCCACTCGCTCGTAGGGATCGCCGCGTTCACCGCGATCGCCTCCGCCGCGGCCGGCCTGCAGGTGCCCGTCGAGGGGCGCGTCTACGGGGTGGGGCAGGGCGTGCTCGCGGCGTTCCTGGTGGCCGTCGCGGCGAAGGCGCTGAAGCTGCTGCCGCGCCGGGGGATGCTGTCCGCCTGGGCGCTGGGCGTCGTCGTCGCGGTGGTGGGCGCCGTCCTCAGCGGCGGGCTGTGGTGGATTCCGGCGTCGGTGGCGATCGGCGTCACCGTGCACATCCTCGGCGACGCCCTCACGAACAACGGCGTGGCCCTGCTCTGGCCCCTCCGGCCGGACCCGCCGGGCCGCCTGTGGTTCTGGCAGTCCGGTGGACGGTTCCGTCTGCCCCTGCTGGGCACCACCGGGTCCTGGCGGGAGTGGCTGTTCGTCTCCGTGGTCACCGCGTTCGCCGTGGTGCGCGCCGTGCAGCTGGCCCCGCACGCGGCGCGCGCGGTGGCGGCGCTGGTCTGACCGGACCCGCCTCGCCGGGGATCCGATGGCAGGATCACGCCATGACCGCCCCCGCCAGCGCCTCCGGGCGTCAGCGTCTCTTCGACGCGCACCTGCACATCGTGGATCCGGCCCACCCGTTGGTGGAGAACCAGGGCTACCTGCCCGAGCCCTTCACCGTGGCCGACTACCGCGCCCGGACCGCCTCCCTGGGGGAGGTGGGGGTGGAGGTGGCGGGCGGCGCCGTCGTCTCCGGCTCGTTCCAGGCCTTCGACCAGGGGTACCTGGTGGCCGCGCTCGAGGCCCTCGGGCCGGGGTTCGTGGGGGTCACGCAGATCCCGGCGGACACCCCCGACGCCGAGGTGCTGCGCCTGCACGAGGCCGGCGTGCGGGCCGTGCGCTTCAACGTCCAGCGGGGCGGCTCGGCGCCCCTGGACGACGTCGACCGCCTGGCCCGGCGCGTGCACGACCTCGCGGGGTGGCACGCGGAGTTCTACCTCGACGCGCGGGCCCTGCCCGACCTCGTCGCCCGGATCCTCGCGCTGCCCGCGGCGAGCGTGGACCACCTGGGCCTGCACGCCGACGGCCTGCCGCATCTCCTCCGCCTCGTGGAGGGCGGCGTGAAGGTCAAGGCCACCGGCTTCGGGCGCGTGCAACTGGACCCCGCGGCGGCCTCCCGCGCGGTCCTGGACGTGGATCCCACGGCGCTCATGGTGGGCACGGACCTGCCGTCCACCCGCGCCCCGCGTCCCTTCCGGGACACGGACCTCGCTCTCCTGCGTGCGGTCCTGGACCCCTCCGAGGTGGACGCCGTCGTGTGGGGCAACGCCGCCGCGTTCTACCGGGTCTGACGGCGCCCCGCCCCGCCTCACTCCGCCGTGGTCAGCTCCCGCTTGAGGATCTTGCCGGTGGCGGTCTTGGGGAGCCCGTCCCGCACGGTCACGGTGCGCGGGTACTTGTACGGGGCCACCTGGGACTTCACGTGCTCGATCAGCTCCTCCTCCGTGGCCTCCGCGCCGGGGGCGAGCACCACGTGCGCGGCGATCTCCTGCCCGAGCTCGGGATGCGGCACGCCCACCACGGCGGCCTCGGCCACGGCCGGGTGCTCGTAGAGGACCTCCTCGATCTCGCGCGGGTACACGTTGAGGCCGCCGCGCAGGATCATGTCCTTGGTGCGGTCCACGATGTAGTAATTGCCCGCGGAGTCGCGCCGGCCGATGTCCCCGGAGCGGAACCAGCCGTCCTCGGTGATGGCCTCGGCGGTGGCCTCCGGGCGGCCCCAGTAGCCCTTCATGATGTTCTCGCCGCGGATCCACACCTCGCCGAGGGTCTCCTCGTCCCCCTCGGCCACCACGTCCCCCTCCGGCGTCACCAGCTGCAGCTCGCAGCCGCGGACGGCGCGGCCGATCGAGCCGGGCCGGTGTTCCTCCCCGGGGTGGTTGAAGCACGCCACGGGGGACGTCTCGGAGAGGCCGTAGCCCTCGAGGATCTCGCAGCCGAACGCGGACTCGAAGCGGCGCAGCAGCTCCACCGGCATGCTGGACCCGCCGGAGACGGCCACGCGCAGGCTGGCCAGTGCCTCCGGCCGGTCCTTGGCCGCGGCGAGCACCGCGCCGTACATGGTGGGCACGCCCACGAAGAGGTTGACCTTCTGGTCCTCGATGGTCTGCACGGCCTGCTGAGGGTCGAAGCGGGGGATCAGGGACAGCGTGGCGCCGACGGTCACGCAGCTCATGAGCGCGCAGGTGAGGCCGAACACGTGGAACAGCGGCAGGCAGCCCAGCACGGTCTCCCCCGGCTGCAGCAGGATCAGCGTCTCCGCGGTGGTGTCCGCGTTGGTGCCGATGTTCCGGTGCGTCAGCTGCGCGCCCTTGGGGCGGCCGGTGGTGCCGGAGGTGTAGAGGATCACGGCGTCGTCCTCGAGGTCCCGCGGCGCGGCCTCGGTCACCGGGCCGGGGCTCTCCGCCAGGTGCGGGGCGAGCCCGTCCTCGCCCAGGGTGCGCAGCGGCACGCCGGCGGCCTGCGCGGCTTCGGCGGCGTCGGGCGAGGGGATCGCCCACAGCATCGATGCGCCCGAGTCCTCCAGGTAGTACTCGACCTCCCGCCGCTTGAACAGCGGGTTCATGGGCACGACGACGGCGCCCACCTGCAGCGTCGCGAACAGCACCACGGGGAACGCGAGGACGTTCGGGGCCATGAGGGCGACGCGGTCGCCGGGGCCGATGCCCTCCTGGCGCAGGAGCCCGGCCAGGAGCCGGACCTGGTCCTGCAGCTCCGCGTAGCTCAGGTGCTCCTCGCCGAGGACCAGCGCGGGGGAGTCGGGGTGCTCGGCGGCGGTGCGCTCGAGCCGGGCGGGCAGGGTGAGGGTCACGGGGTCTCCAGACTGTGGGGTGTGATCGGGACCACACTGTAGCAAGGACGGCGGGTCCCGGATAGCCCTGGCGCCGCGCGTCGACGGGAGGATCACCGCCTGCCGTGCGCCCCTCCCCGGCATCCACCCTCGGCGGCCCGGGCCGGCGGAACCCCAGGTCAGGGGGGATTCAGGGGGCTTCCGCAAATCCGAACGGCGTGTGATGCTGGTCATAGTCCGGGCCTCGACTCACGGACGGCAGCGCACCACAGGCTCCCCGACAAGCGAATCCCTCACCCCCCCACCGAGGACGTGCCCCCCTGCCGTCCCGTCAGGAAGGACACCCCCCATGAAGTCCAAGGCAGCAGTCATCGAGGAGCTCGGCGCCCCGTTCGTCGTCAAGGAGATCGAGGTCGCGGACCCGATCGGCGCGGAGGTGCTGGTCAAGACCTCCGCAGTCGGCCTCTGCGCGTCGGACATGCACGTCGCCCAGGACGACTACGGGTTCCCGCTCCCGGCCGTCTTCGGTCACGAGCTCGCGGGCGTCGTGACCGCGGTCGGCCCGGACGTCACGGAGTTCCAGATCGGCGACAGGGTCGTCGGATCGCTCGTCCAGTTCTGCGGGCGCTGCGCGAACTGCCGCCGCGGCCGCGTGCACCTCTGCCTCCGCCAGGAGGAGACGCTCCGCGCCCAGGGCGAGCCTCCGCGTCTCACCCTGGATGGCGAGCCCCTGACCCAGGTGTTCGGCCTCGGCGCCTTCTCCGAGTACGCGCTCGTCCACCAGAACCAGCTGGTCACGCCGACGGTCGACGTCCCGGCCCCCCAGTCCGCGCTGCTGGGCTGCAGCGTCCTGACGGGCGTCGGCAGCGTGTTCAACGCCGCGCGGGTCCAGCCGGGGGAGTCCGTGGCCGTGTTCGGCGCAGGCGGCGTCGGCCTGAACGTGGTCTCCGGTGCGCGCCTGGCGGGGGCCGCGCAGATCGTCGTGGTGGACCTCAGCGATGAGAAGCTGGAGCTGTCCCGGACGTTCGGGGCCACCGACGTCGTCAACTCCTCCTCCGAGGACGCCGTGGCGCGCATCCGGGAGCTCACCGGCGGCGGCGTGGACCACGCCTTCGAGGTGATCGGCCTGGCCGTCACCCAGAAGCAGGCGATGGCCGCCACCGTCCCTGGCGGCGGCGCCTACTTCATCGGGATCGTCCCCCCGGGCCGCGAGCTGCCCGTGGACGTGTTCCAGGACCTGCTCATCAAGCAGGCCAGGGTCCAGGGCGTCTACCTGGGCGCGTCGAACACGAAGCACCTGATCCCGATGCTCGCCCAGTTCTACGGTGAGGGGCGCCTGAACCTGGACGACCTGATCTCGCAGACCATCGCCCTCGAGGACATCAACGCCGGCTACGACGCCCTGCGCTCCGGCACCGTGGCCCGCTCCGTCGTCACCTCCTTCTGAGGTGCCCGGCGCGACGCCTAGCGTGGCCCGCATGTCCCGTTCTCCGCACGACCTCCCGTCCGTCCCCGCCCGTGTGCTCGGCTCCGCCCTCGGCGGCGTCCTGGCGGTCCTCGCCAACGCCCCGGCCATCGTCCCGAGCCGACAGCCGCTCCATGAGCGCGGCGAGACCCGGGACGCCGTCTGGGCGGTGCACACGCCGTGGCCGGAGTCCGACGTCGAGGTCCTGGCCGCGGCGGGGGAGACCCCCGTGCTGGCCCGCACCTCCCGCGCCATGGGCCTGCCGTCTCCCTGGCCGGACTTCAGCGGCCTCGCCCTGCGCTTCCCCGACGACGCCGCCCTCCTCTTCGCCTCCACCGGCACCGGGCGGCGCACGCGCCGGCTGCTGGCACTGCGCACCCCGGACGCGGTGGATCCGCTGACCACGCTGCTGCCCCTGCACACCCGGCTCGGCCGTGTGGAGCTCGGCGCGCAGGTGGACGGCCGCACCGTCCGCGTCCTGACGTCCCTCGAGGGCGGCCCGTGGGTGGACCGGGCCACGGTCCGCCTCGGCGAGCGCGCCGACGTCGTGGTCCGCTTCAACCCGCTCCATCCGCCCCACGGGCTGGCATGGAGCGGCTTCTGGGCCGCCGCGCGCGGGCCGGCCTACGCTCTCGCCCGCAGGATCACGCCCGGCGCCGAGTGAGGCCGAGGGCCGCGCCGCCGCACGTCACGGGTGGGTTTCTCAGCGGATTGTGGCTACCGTCACATGATCATCGCTCTCGACCGGGGGACCTCCATGGAAGCGTTCATCGCACCCGTCAACGAGATCATGTGGAGTCTTCCCATGGTCGTGATCATCCTGCTGATCGGCTTGTACTTCACGATCCGCATGGGCTTTCCGCAGATCCGCCTGATCAAGGACATGGTGGGCCAGCTCGTGCACGGCGGCCGCACCAGCGCGGGCATCAGCTCCTTCGAGTCCTTCGCCATGGCCCTGGGCGGGCGCATCGGCGTGGGCAACATCGCCGGCGTCGCCGTGGCCATCCACCTGGGCGGGCCCGGCGCCCTGTTCTGGATGTGGGTGACCGCGTTCCTCGGGGCCCCGGTGGCCGTGGCCGAGTCCTCCCTGGCCCAGCTGTACAAGCACAAGGTCCGCGGCGAGTTCCGCGGCGGCCCCGCGTTCTACATCCTCGAGGGCCTCGGCCAGCACTGGCGCTGGCTCGCTGTGGCCTACGCCGCCGCCACCGTGTTCGCCACCGTCTTCACCGGTCCGCAGATCCAGGCCAACGCCGTGACCGCCGCCACCGAGCAGGCCTGGGGCTGGAACCCGCTGTGGACGGGTCTGGGCATGGCCGCCGTCTTCCTGCTGATCGTGTTCGGCGGCATGCACCGCGTGGGCCGCACCGTGGGCCTCGTGGTGCCCTTCATGGCGGCCGCCTACATCCTGGTGGGCCTCGTCGTCGTCGCGCTGAACTGGGCCGCCGTGCCCGCCATGTTCCAGCTGATCTTCACCACCGCCTTCGCCGCGGACACCGCCTACGCGGGCATGCTCGGCGCCGCGATCTCCTGGGGCGTGCGCCGCGCCATCTACTCCACCGAGATCGGCACCGGCTCGGGCGCGCAGGCCGCCGCCGCGGCCAACGTGACCCACCCCGTCAAGCAGGGCCTGGCCCAGGGCTTCTCCGCCTACGTGGACACCCTGTTCGTGTGCACCATCACCGGCCTGATGATCCTCTCCACGGACCGCTTCAACGTCCTCGGCGCGGACGGGCAGACCCCGATCGTGGAGAACGTGCCGGGCGTGGAGGCGGGCCCGGCCTGGACGCAGCTGGCCATCGACACCGTGATCCCCACGTTCGGTCCCTCCCTGGTGGCCCTGGCCGTGTTCCTCTTCGCGTTCACCACGCTGCTGTCCTTCGACTTCTACGCCGTGACCAACCTGGCTTACCTGATCAAGAACACCTCCGTGCAGCGGGTTGCCACGGTGATCGCCCACCTCGTGCTCGCCGCGTCGGTGGTGTTCGGCGCCGCCCAGAAGTCCTCCTCGGCCTGGGCGCTCGCGGACTTCGGCGTGGGCCTCTACACGTGGGTGAACATCCTGGCCCTCATCCTGCTCAGCGGCCTGGCCATCCGACTGGTGAAGGACTACGACCGCCAGCGCCGCCAGGGCCTGGACCCCGTGTTCGACCCGCGCGCCCTCGGCATCGGCAATGCCCACCTGTGGGAGAGTCTGGCCGACGAGCATGCCCGCACCGGGGACGTGGACGCCGCCATGCAGCACGTGGCGGACACCGCCCCGGACACCCGGGCCATCGCCCTCGTGGACCCGGACCGCCGCTGAGCGGCACAACCCCGGACCCGCCCCGCCGCCGACGACCCAGGAGCCCCCCGCCCATGCAGCTCGACCTCGTCCTCGAGAACGCCGACGTCCTCACCCAAGATCCGCGCCGCCCTCGGGCGAGCCGCGTGGGGATCTGGCGGGGCGTCGTCGTCGGCGTGGACGAGGAGCTGGACGGGCTCACGGCGGCCGAGCGCGTGGACGCGCGCGGGGCGTTCATGATGCCCGGCTTCAACGACGCCCACGCCCACAGCGTGTGGTTCGGGCAGTCCCGCCTGGACGTGGACCTCGAGGGCGCCACCACCGCCGAGGAGGTGTACGCCCGCATCGGGGCGCGCGCCGCCGTCGAGGCCCCCGGCGCGTGGATCACGTGCACGGGGTACGACGCCGGCCACCTCCACGGCCCCCAGCCGGACCGGGACGGCCTGGACGCCGCCGCGGCCGGCCGGCCGGTGCTGATCCGGCACAACACGGGCCACTCGCTCACCGTGTCCGGCGCGGTGCTGACGTGGGCGGGCGTGGGCGAGTCCGTGGTGGAGCAGCCCGAGGGCGGGTGGATCGCCGTCGACGATGCCGGACGCCCCACCGGCCTGCTCGACGAGACCGCCATGGCCCTGGTGACCCGGCTCGTGCAGCCGGAGTCCCTGGAGCACATCGGTGCGTGCCTCGAGCGGGCGTCGGCCGAGTACGCGGCCGAGGGCATCACCTCCGTGACGGACGCGGGGATCGCGGGCGGGTGGATCGGCCACAGCCCGCTGGAGTTCGCCGCCTACCAGCGCGCCCTCGACGCCGGGCGCCTGCGCACCCGCTTCCAGACGATGGTCACGCTGGACGCGCTGGAGCCCGTGGCCGGCCACCCCGACGACGGCCCGCAGCTCACCCTGGGCGCCGGTGTGCGCAGCGGCCTGGGGGACGAGCGCCTGCAGATCGGCCCGGCGAAGGTGTTCACCGACGGCGCCATGCTGGGCCGCACCGCCGCCATGACCGAGGACTACTGCGGCGGCGCCCACGGCGGCCACGGCCGCGGCTACCTCCAACAGGAGGAGCACGAGATGCGCCGGGCGTGCCTGGCCGCGGCGGGCGCCGGCTGGGCGCTGGCGATGCACGCGATCGGCGACGCCGCCCTCGACTTCTCCCTGGACGTGATCGCCGAGGCCCTCGACCGGCACGGCCGCCCCGTGATGCCGCACCGCGTGGAGCACGGCGGCGTGGTGCGGGACGACCAGGTGGCCCGCATGGCCGCCCTCGGCGTGGTCATGACCACCCAGCCGAACTTCATCAGCGCGTTCGGCGAGTCCGTGCGCGAGCGGATCGGGGAGGACCGGGCCCTGCTGAGCTACCCGGCCGGGCGGCTGCTGCGTGCCGGGCTCGTGCTGCCGGGCAGCTCGGACCGCCCCGTGGCCGGCGGGCGGCCGCTCGAGGTGGTGCGGGACTTCGTGCTGCGCTGCACCGAGGCCGGGCGCGACTACGGCCCCGACGACCGCCTCACCGTGGACGAGGCCCTGCACGCCTACACGGTCGGCTCGGCCGAGGCCACCGGCTGGGGCGAGCGCAAGGGGCGGCTCACGGCCGGGCGCCTGGCCGACGTCGTGGTGCTGGGCGCGGACCCGCGCGCGGTGCCCGCCGAGGAGATCGGCGAGATCCCCGTGCAGGCGACGCTCGTGGGCGGGGAGCTGGTGCACGGGGCGCTCTGACCCCGGACGGGGCGGCGCCGGAGGCTCAGGCCGCCCAGCCGCCGCGCAGCAGGGCCCGCAGCTCCGGGCCGGGGGCCGTGCCGGACTGCTCGGCCACCCAGGCCAGGCCGAGGGCGGCGAGGAACAGCGTCTCCGCGTCCAGCCCCTGCCGGGCCGCGCCGGCCTCCTGTGCCCGCGCCAGGAACTCGCCCGTCCGGGCGATCGCGGTGGCGCACGAGGACCGCAGCGGCGAGCACTCCCCGGCCTGGGCGGCGCGCAGCGGCTCGGGCAGCCCGTCGTAGGCGGTCATCCAGTCCTCGAGCGCGTCCAGCCAGCGTTCGAGCGCGTCCGCGGGGTCCAGTCCCCGCTCGGCGACCTCGGCCGCCCGCGCGTCCAGGTCCACGCGGTGCTCGTCCAGGACAGCGGCCACGAGGTCCTCGCGCGTGGGGAAGTGCCGGTACAGCGTGCCCGCGCCGATCCCCGCCGCCTTGGCGATCCCGCCCAGGGGCGCCTCGAGCCCGAGCTCGGCGAAGGAGGCCCGGGCGGCCTCGAGGATCGCGGCGCGGTTGCGCTGGGCGTCGCGGCGCGGGCGGCGGGCGGGGGCGTCGGCCATGGGGGTCCTTCCTGACGCGGCGGGGGTCCGCCGGCCGGAGTGGCCGACGTCGCCCTCGACAAAACGGAGCGTCTCCCCGTAGCGTCTCATGCATGAAACGGAGAGACCTTCCGGATAGCCCCGCGCCCGACGCCGTGCCCGACGCCGTCACCGGCGACGCCCTGCGCCACACCCTCGCCGCGTTCCCCACGGGCGTGGTCCTGCTGGCCGCGCGGACGCCCGAGGGCCCCGCGGGGATCCTGATGAACTCGTTCACCTCCCTCTCCCTGGACCCGCCGATGGTGCTCGCCGCCGTCGCGCACGCCTCCACCTCCTGGCCGCGCCTGCGCGGCGCCGAGCGGCTCGGCCTCTCCGTCCTCGCGGACCACCACGCGGACCTGCGCGCCCGCCTCAGCCGCCCCGCCGCGCAGCGGTTCGAGGGCGTGGACCTCCACCACGACGACGGCGCCCTCACCCTCCCCGACGCGGCCGCCTCCCTGACGCTCGCCCCGCACGCGGAGCACCCCGGCGGGGACCACACGATCGCCGTCTTCGAGGTGCTCTCGGCCCGCCGCGACGCCGACCGCGGTCCCCTCGTGTTCCACGGCTCCCGCTACCTCACGCTCGGTGCCGGACCCGCCTGACCCGCCGGTCCCCGCCCGTCCCCTCCGCTCCGAAAGAACCCGACGTGACCTCCGACCGTCCCTTCGCCGCGTCGTCCCCGTCCACCGCCCCGTCCCCGGACCACATGCTCCTGGGCATGCAGTTCGGCAACGGCTGCGGCTCCCAGCCGCATGCGTGGCGCGCCCCCGGCACCCCCGCCGACGCCTTCATGGACTTCGACGTGCAGGTCCGCCACGCCCAGGCTGCCGAGCGCGGGCTCTTCGACTTCCTCTTCCTCCCGGACTTCCTCGACCTGCAGGCGGACCTCTCCCACGAGGCGCCCATGATCACCCTCGAGCCGCTGCTGACTCTGGCCGCGGTCGCCCGGGGCACCGCGCGGATCGGCCTGGTCACCACCGCCTCCACCACCTACAACGACGCCTACACCCTGGCCCGCCAGTTCAAGACCCTGGACGTGATGAGCCGCGGCCGCGCCGGTTGGAACGCCGTGCCCTCCAGCGGGGAGGCCACCGCCGCGAACGACGGCCGGACCGCCCCCGAGCGCACCGAGAAGTACGAGCGCCTCCACGAGATGGTGCAGGTGGTCCAGGGGCTGTGGGGCTCGTGGGGTGAGGACGCGCTGGTGGCGGACCAGGCCTCCGGCCGCTTCGCCGACCCCGCGCAGGTCCGCCCGATCGGGATGCGCGGCCGGCACGTCGCCTCCCGCGGGCCGCTGCCCATCCCGCCCTCCCCGCAGGGTCAGCCGGTCATCTTCCAGGCCGGGGGCGGCGGCAACGGCCTGGAGGTGGCCGGCCGCTGTCGGCGGACCAGCTCGCCGTGGCGCGGCCCCACCCCGGCGACCCGCGCTCGGAGCGGGCGCTCGCCGTCGCCCGGGAGGGCTGGACGGTGCGGGAGGTGCTCGCCCACGGCGTGATCGACTACCACCCCACCCCCGTGGGGCCCGCCGAGGTGGTGGCGGACCACCTGCAGGAGTGGTTCGAGGCCGGCGCCGTGGACGGGTTCTGGGTGTCGATCGACGTGTACCAGGACGGGATCGACGCGTTCGTGGACCAGGTGGTGCCCGAGCTGCAGCGCCGCGGGCTCTACAAGACCGAGCACGCCGGCGCCACGCTGCGCGAGAACCTCGGCGTGCCGCACCAGTACGGGCTGGACCCCCGGCTGGGCTGAGCCCCGGGGCGGTGCCGGGTCAGCCCTCGGTGAGGAACGCGGTGACGTCCGCGGCGAACCGCTCGGGCTCCTCGTAGGGGAGCATGTGCCCGGAGCGCTCGTAGACCTCGAACCGGGCGCCCGGCACCAGCCCGGCCACCTCGCGGCCGGACTCCGGCGGGTTCAGGCCGTCCTCGGCGCCCGAGAGCACCAGCGTGCGGGCGGTGACCGTGGGCAGGCCCGCGCGCAGGTCGAAGCCCTCGATCGACTCCTCGTTGGCTCGGCGCTCCTTGCGGGACAGGTTCTCCGCCTGGTTCACCACGGCCAGGATCTCCCGACGCCGGTCCGCGTCGGTGGCGGAGGACCAGATGGCCTGCTGGAGGGCGGCCATCAGGTCGTCGGCGGAGGCCGTCTCCGGGTCGATGCCCGCGCGCTCGGCGGCCGTGACGGTGGACGACGTCGTCCCCGCCGCCTTGGGGCACACGAGCACCAGCCGCTGCACGTGGTCCGGCTCCTGGATGGCGGCGCGGGCCGCGATGTAAGAGCCCATGGAGTACCCGACCACGTGGGCCTCCGGGTAGCCGTAGTGCACGATCAGCTGGTTCAGGGCTGTCGCCTGGTCGTCGAGGGTGAACGCGTCCAGGCGCTCCGACTCGCCGTGGCCCAGCATGTCCGGGGCGATCACGTGGAAGCGCTCGGCGAGCCGCTCGGCGAGGGGCCGCACCGAGGCGGAGTCGCCGTGCAGGCCGTGGATCAGGAAGAGACCGGGCGCGGCGGCGTCGCCGAAGGCCTCGTAGGACAGGGTTCCGGGGTCGAGCTCGAGGGAGGGCACCCGGAGAGGCTAGTGCACGGCTCCGGACACGCGCTGGGCGTGGAGGCCGTCAGGCCGGGCGCGGGGCCCGCCCGTGGTCCGCCGCGTACGAGGCCACGGCCTCCTCCACCGAGTCCCCGTCCACCGTGAACCCGGACACGAGTGCCTCCCGCAGCCGTTCGAGCGCCCCGGCCAGGCGCTCGCCGCTCATGCGGACGTCCGGGGAGGCGGCGCGGCGGGCGGCGTCGCGGAGCACGAGCGCGTACGGCAGCTGCGCGGCGAGCGCGAGGGACGGGTCCGACTCCCGGAAGTTGTACGTCTCCGAGTGCTGGGTGAAGTCCACCCCGACGTGCAGGACCTGCTCCGTGACGTCGTCCAGGACGCGGGAGACCGCCGCGGGGTTCCGCGCGTCGAGGCCCTCGTGCCAGCGGGCCGAGGCGAGCCCGTACAGCCCCGTGGCCAGCGCGCGACGCCGGCTCAGCGGCGGGTAGATCTGCGTGAACCACGTCAGGGCCGCCGTCAGCAGGGCGAAGCCGGTCAGGGCCTCCAGGGGGAACGCGAGCCGGATGATCGGCTGCGTGGGAACGACGTCGTCCAGGCCGAGGGTGGCCAGTCCCACGAGGGAGACGTAGACCGCCTCGGCGGGGCGGGCGTAGTCGGCCGGGTCGACGCCGGGGGAGTAGGAGAAGCCCTCCGGGACGTGCGGCAGGGAGACGAGCGCCCACCCGGTCACCTGGAACAGGACCCACATGAGGATCACCGCCACCATGGCCGCGGGCCCGATGATCCCGCCCAGCGCGTGGCCCGTGGCCCGGGAGAGCCGCCATGCGCCCGTGAGGACCAGGTCCGTGAGCGTGCCCTGCGAGCGGGGGTGCAGGAGGGCGTGGAACACGTCCTGCAGCCCCACCACGATCAGCACGACGCCGATCAGCGTCAGCAGCACGTCCATGCGGTCCTCGTCCCTCGAGCCGGGCGGGCCCGGGGTGCGGGCCGCGGCGGTCCGGGCGGGCCGCCGGTCTCCACCCTGCCACGGGCCCCTGCCTGCGGGCCCCTGCCGTCGCCCCCGTCTCGTCGCCCGGGCGCGCTACTGCCACGTAGACCGGCATCTACGTGGCAGTGGTGCGCCCAGGCGAAGGCGGAGCGAGGCGCAGGGCGGTCAGGCCTTCTTCACCGTGATGGTCCACTCCGCGGCGCCGCGCTTGGTGAAGTCCGTGACCTCGTGGCCGTTCTCCGCGGCCCAGCGGGGCAGGGAGTCGGTGGCCTGGGTGCAGTCGAAGTCGATGACGAGCTCGTCCCCGGAGGGGATCTGCCGCATCGCCTGGGTGGCCTCGACGAGCGGGAAGGGGCAGACCTGGCCGTCGGTCTCGAGCAGGTGCTTCGCCATGGTGGTGTCTCCTTGTGTTCTGCGGTCCCATGGTTGCGGGCCCAGCGGGGGTGTCAGGGGTGTGGATGGTGTCGCTCGTGCGGCGGCTCAGCCGATCGGCGTGAGCTTCACCGGACGCGGGGCGTCGTCGAGGGTGCTGTCCGAGCCGAGGACCGCGCCGGCGTCCGCCGCGGCGCCCTCGGCGGAGGTGAGGCCGGCGCCGGAGCCGCCGACCGGCGTCGTGCCCTTGCCCTTGTGGTTCAGAATGAAGATCTTGGCGGCCAGGCCGGTGCCGAGCACCATGAACACCAGCGCGGTCCAGCCCTGGAAGCTGAAGGTGGCGGTGTCGACCATCGCGTTGCCGATGGTGCAGCCGCCGGCCCACGCGGCGCCCCAGCCCATGCCGACGCCGCCGACGATCGAGCGGACGGTGGTGCGAGCGTCGGGGACGCGGATGCGGAACTCCCCGGAGGCCTTCGCCGCGACGAACGAGCCGATCAGCAGGCCCGTGACCATGAGCACGCCCCAGTCCACGAGCGCCATGTCCCCGGTGCCCAGGAACGCGCCGATGTTCGCGGACGGGCCGGTGATGCCCAGGCCGGACTCGCGGCCGGTGGCCCAGGACAGCGGCCACGCGGCGATCGCGAGGACGCCGATGATCGCGGCCGTGACGAACGGGTGCCACGCCTTCTCGGTGAGCACATGCGCCAGACCCGTCTTCGAGGCGGGCAGACGGAAGCGCGTCATGGCCGCCTCGCGGCGCAGGTGATGACGCACGGCCAGGCCGACGCCGGCCACGAGCAGCGCCACGAACACCCACGGGGAGAGCCCGGTCAGCTGCTGGAACGAGCCGGTCTGCGTCTCCACCGAGCGCACCGCCTCCGTGGTGCCGGCCAGCGGGCCCTTGCGGAACGCCGTCGCCCCCACGATGTAGAAGATCAGCGCGAACCAGGAGCCCACGAGGCCCTCGCCGGCGCGGTAGTACGTGCCGGTGGCGCAGCCGCCGGCGAGGACGATCGAGAAGCCGAAGATCAGGCCGCCGATGATCGTGCCGAGCCACGGGAACGTGTCCGGGGCCAGGGAGATGACCCCGAGCGCGTCCAGGGCGAACACGCCCACGGACTGGATCGCCACGATCACCATGAACGCGGTGAACCAGCGGGTGGAGCGGATGGTGAACAGGTCACGGAAGGCGCCCGTGACGCAGAAGCGCCCGCGCTGGAACACGAAGCCCAGGACGAGGCCGAGGAGCAGGCCGGTGAGGATCATGGGACCGCGTGCGGCCCGGCGGAGCGAGCCCACGCGCAACCCGGGGCAACGCGAGGACATGCGGGGCAACACGGGGCGGTCGGTCGTGTGGGGGAGGACCATCCCTGGCCCCGGGGGCGGGGTCTGGGTCCCCGGGGCGCACTACCACCACGTAGACCCGCATCTACGTGGTGGTAGTGCGCCCGGGCCGGAGCACAATGGGCCGCATGACCCCGCCCGAGCCCACGACGCCGCCCCCCGCCGTCCCCGCCTTCGCCCCCGTCCTGCACCACCGCACGGAGCACCTGACGCCCGGCGAGCCGATCGCCGCGCCCATGGTCAGCGCGAGCACGTTCGCGGTCCCCGGGGATCCGACGACGTCGGGCGCGGCCTACCAGTACGCGCGCTGGGACCAGCCCACGTGGACCGTCCTGGAGCAGTCCCTCGCCGCGCTCGAGGGCGCCCCCACGCTCGCGTTCCCCTCCGGCATGGGCGCCATCGCCGCGGTCCTGATGCCCCTGCTCTCCGCCGGCGACCGCGTCCTCCTGCCCTCCGACGGCTACGGCGCCGTCCGCCAGCTCGCCGACGCGTTCCTCACCCCCCGCGGGGTCCAGGTCGAGTACGTCCCGACGTCGGAGGTCGCCTTCCGCGACCTCGCCGGCGTCCGCCTGGTCCACCTCGAGACCCCCTCGAACCCGGGGCTGCGCGTGTGCGACGTCGCCGCCGTGGCCGAGCGGGCGCACGCGGCGGGGGCGCTCGTCGTCGTGGACAACACCACTCTCACCGCGCTGGGTCAGCGGCCGCTCGAGTTGGGCGCGGACGTCGTCGTCAGCTCGGACACCAAGGCCGTCAACGGGCACTCGGACGCCCTCGGCGGGCACGTCTCCACGCGGGATGAGGCCGTCCTGGAGCGCGTGCGGCAGTGGCGGACCCTGGTGGGCGGGATTCCCGGCGCGCACGAGGCGTGGCTCATCCACCGCGGCCTGGAGACCCTCGAGGTGCGCCTGTCCCGCATGTGCACCTCGGCGCAGGCGCTCGCGGAGCTGTTCGCGTCCCACCCCGCGGTGGAGTCCGTCGCGTACCCGGGGCTACCGGACCACCCGGACCGCGACGTCGTCGCGCACCAGATGCGCCTCGGCGGCCCGCTCGTGGCCGTCACCTTCGCCGACGAGGCCACGGCCGAGCGGTTCATCGCGGACATGCGCTGGATGGTGCCCGCGACGAGCTTCGGCGGCACCCACACCTCGGCGGAGCGGCGCGCCCGTTGGGGCGACGACGTCACGCCCGGCTTCGTGCGCGTGGCGGTGGGCTGCGAGCCGACCGAGGAGCTGCTCACCGAGGCGCGGCGGGTGCTGGACGCGCTCGCGGCCTGAGGCCGGCCCCCCACCCCGCGCCACCTCGCCTCCCACGAATCGACTGCACTTCTGACCCTTCTCAGCCCCGGATCGAGCTCCAGAAGGGTCAGAAGAGCAGTCGATTCGTGGGGAGGTGGGAGCCGGGGGAAGGAGCGGGCGGGGAATGAGGCGTCATGGCCGCGGCGGGAACATGACCCCGACGCCGGCCCGCGCCAGCAGCGCGTCCGCCACCCGGAGCAGAGCCGCGACGGCCACGAAGAACACCAGGATCGCTGCGATATAGACCGCCACCCCGCCGTAGCCCAGCCGTGGCACGTCGAGGATCGTGTACGGGTACCAGTCGATCCACGGCCCGCGCAGCAGCGTGAACGCGAGCCAGGCCAGCGGGATGACCGTGGACAGCCCCACCACCCGCCACGTGATCTGTCGCCGCGGCCCGAACACGGCCCACAGGATCGGCGTGAGGATCGGCGTCACGATGTGCTGGACCGTGTCGTTGAGCTCCTCGACGGCGGTCTCCGGCGCGGCGTCCCGCAGCAGCAGGTTGAACACCACTCCCGTGATCACGATGCACGCCACGCCGGTGACCCGCAACACCCGGAACAGCGTGGACGGGCGGTCCAGGCGCACCGCCAGCAGCAGCGACGTGATCCCCACCAGGAAGTTCGAGAGGAACGTGAAGTAGGTCGGCTGGTTGAGCATGTGCTCCCAGCCGGCGTGGAGGACACCGGAGTAGCCGGCGCCCGCAGGCACCGTTGAGGTCTTCCACGAGCCGATCCACAGGGAGAGGAGGTTGCCGCCGAGGGACAGCGCCGCCGCCACGGAGAAGGCGAGACGCGCCGCCGTCGTGAACGGGGAGCGGGTGCGCGGGGCGGGGGCCGGTGTGTGCCGCATGCGCCCATCCTCCCCCACGCGGATCGACTGCACTTCCGACCGTTCTCAGACCCCGATCCGGCCTCAGAAGGGTCAGAACTGCAGTGGATTCGCCGAGGGGGGCGGCGGCCGGCCCGACGGCGGGCCCTCGCCGGACCCCGACCGCGGCTTCTACGCTTGGAGGCGCCGGCGCGGCCCTCGCCCGTCGGCCGAACGAGACCAGGAGGAACCATGGCGTCCCAGGACACCCACACCACCACCACCGACCAGCTGACCCTGCAGGACCCGGTGACGCGCTACCCGGCCATCACCCCGCCGGAGCAGTCGCTGCCCGGCACCGGCCTGGACGCGGAGATGACCCCGAAGGCGGACCTCGGCGAGCACTCCTACCGCGGCACCGGCCGGCTCGAGGGTCGCAAGGCGCTCATCACCGGCGGCGACTCCGGCATCGGCGCGGCCACCGCCATCGCCTTCGCGCGCGAGGGCGCCGACGTGGTCATCACCGGCCTGCCGGAGGAGGAGAAGGACGCCCAGCACGTCAAGGAGGTCGTCGAGGCGGAGGGCCGCACGTGCGCCGTGATCCTCGGCGACCTGCGGGACAAGCAGTTCTGCAAGGACCTCGTGGCCCAGGCGGTCGAGGCCCTCGGCGGCCTGGACATCCTCGTCAACAACGGCGGCAAGCAGGTAGCCCAGGAGTCCATCGAGGACATCGACGACGAGCAGCTCGAGGCGACCTTCGACGTCAACATCCTCGCCCAGTTCCGCCTGGTCAAGGCGGCGCTGCCGCACCTGAAGCCGGGCGCCTCGATCATCAACACGACCTCCGTGGTGACCTACCACGCCCCCGAGGTCCTGGTGGACTACTCCGCCACGAAGGCCGCCATCAACACGTTCACCAAGTCCCTCGCCCAGCAGCTGGCGCCGAAGGGCATCCGGGTGAACGCCGTGGCGCCCGGCCCCATCTGGACGCCGCTGCAGCCCTCGGGCGGCCAGCAGCCCGAGGACCTGCCGGAGTTCGGCAAGGCCACCCCGCTGGGCCGCGCCGGCCAGCCGACCGAGCTCGCCCCGGCCTACGTGTTCCTGGCCTCCCCGGAGTCCTCGTACGTGGTGGGCGCGACCATCCCGGTGACCGGGGGCATGCCGACCCCGTGACGCCCCTCGCCCCGGACGTCCCCGCCCGCGCGTCGCCGGCCTCCGCCGGCGACGCGCGGCGCGTGGACGTCCTGGTCGTCGGCGGGGGACAGGCCGGCCTCGCGGCCGGCTACCACCTGCACCGCCTGGCCCGGGACGCCGCGCGCGGCCGGGGCGGGACGGCCCCGAGCGTCGCGATCCTCGACGCAGCCGAGGCCCCGGGCGGGTCCTGGCGCCACTACTGGGACTCGCTCGCCCTGTTCTCCCCGGCGGAGACCAGCTCGCTGCCGGGCTGGCGGATGCCGGCGTGGCCCGGGCCCGGCACCCCGTCCGCGGACCACGTGGTGGCCTACCTGACCGAGTACGAGCGCCGCTACGAGCTGCCCGTGCACCGGCCCGTCACCGTCCTGGAGGTGGCGGACGCCCCGGATGGCGGCTTCGCCGTGCGCACGGACCGCGGCGACTGGCACGCCCGCGCCGTGATCTCCGCGACCGGCACGTGGTCCCGCCCCTTCCGGCCGCACCTGCCCGGCGTGGGGGAGTTCGCCGGTCGGCTCCTGCACACCGTGGACTACCGCCGCGCGGAGGACTTCACGGGGCAGCGGGTGCTGGTGGTGGGCGGCGGCAACTCCGGCGCGCAGATCGCCGCGGACCTCACGCGGACGGCCCGCTCCCTCGTCTGGGCCACGCGCCGACCGCCCCGGTGGATGCCCGACGACGTCGACGGCGCCGCGCTCTTCCGCGCCGCCACCGCGCGGGTCCGGTCCCTGGCCGGAGGTCCCGAGGCGGAGGGCGTCGGGGCGCTCGGGGACATCGTGGTCCTGCCGCCGGTGCGCCGCGCCCGTGACGCCGGCCTGCTCGAGGCCCGCCCGATGCCCGAGCGGCTGACCGCGGACGGCGCCGTGTGGGCGGACGGCACGCACGAGCCCCTCGATGCCGTGGTCTGGTGCACCGGGTTCCGCCCCGCGCTCGGCCACCTGCGCCCGCTCGGCCTCACCCGGCATGGGGACGTCCCCGCCACGGCCGACGCGCCGCCGACCGCGTCCGCGGACCGGCCCGGGCTCTTCCTGCTCGGCTACGGCGACTGGTGCGGCCCGGCGTCGGCCACCCTCGTGGGGGTCGGCGGACCCGCCCGCGCCACCGTGGCGGCCGCGACCGAGCACCTGCGCGCGGCCACCTGAGCCGAGGCATCCGTTCACGTCGCCCACCCCTCGACGCGCGATCCAGCGCGCCCCTATCCTGGCGGACCAGGCGTCGGAGCGCGGCCTGAGCCCCCGGCCGGCCGCGCCCCCTCCCGCGATCCCGCGGCGCCGCCCCGCCCGATGCTCCCCGACCCCCTGGAGTCCGTTCCCCATGATCCGGTTCGAGCACGTGGGCAAGACGTTCCCGGACGGCACCTGCGCCGTCGAGGACTTCAGCCTCGAGGTCCCGTCCCACACCACCACCGTCCTGCTGGGCTCCTCGGGCTGCGGCAAGACCACGCTCATGCAGATGGTCAACCGGATGGTGGACCCCACGGCCGGCCGCGTCCTGATCGACGACGACGACGTCGCCTCCCTGGATCCCGTGAAGCTGCGCCGCCGGATCGGCTACGTCATGCAGAACGCCGGCCTGCTGCCGCACCGCACCGTGCTGGACAACGTCCTCACCGTGCCGCGCCTGACCGGCCGCGCCTCCGCCGCGGATCGGGCCCGCGCGCAGGAGCTGCTCGAGCTCGTGGGCCTGTCCCCGGCGCTGGCCAAGCGCTACCCCGCGCAGCTCTCCGGCGGCCAGCGCCAGCGCGTGGGCGTGGCCCGCGCCCTCGCGCCGGATCCCGACGTGCTGCTCATGGACGAGCCGTTCAGCGCCGTCGACCCGGTGGTCCGCTCCGAGCTGCAGGCCGAGATGCTCCGCATCCAGCGCGAGCTCGCCAAGACCGTCCTGTTCGTCACGCACGACGTGGACGAGGCCGTCCTCCTCGGCGACGAGGTCCTCGTGCTGCGCGAGGGCGCCCGGATCGCGCAGCAGGGCCCGGGGGAGGAGATCCTCCTGCACCCGGCCTCGGACTTCGTGCGCTCCTTCGTGGGCGGGGACCGCCGCCGCCTGCACGTGGAGGAACGGGCCGGCACCCCCACCGTGGTGGACGCCGCCGGGCGCGTGGCCGGGACGCTGGAGGCCCGATGACCTGGATCTCCACCAACCTCGACTACATCCTGTCCCTCGCCTGGCAGCACACCCTGATCGCGGCGCCCGCCGTCCTGCTGAGCCTGCTGGTCTCCGTGCCCGTCGCCCGCCTGGCCAACGCCACCGGCTGGGGCCGGAAGCTGATCGTGGGCGGCTCCTCCCTGCTCTATGCCATCCCGTCACTGGCGGTGTTCGTGATCCTGCCGGGTCTGATCGGCACCCGGATCCTGGACCCCGTGAACGTAGTCGTCGCGCTCACCCTCTACGGCGCGGCCCTGCTGGTGCGCAGCGCCTCCGAGGCGTTCGACGCCGTCGACGACGAGCTGCTCACCGCCGCCACCGCCCAGGGCCACAGCGCGTGGCAGCGGTTCTGGCGCGTGGAGCTGCCCCTGGCCGGCGAGTCGATCCTGGCCGGCACCCGCGTGGTCTCCGCGTCCACGATCTCGCTGGTGTCCGTGGGCGCGCTGATCGGCGTGCAGTCCCTGGGCACGCTCTTCACCGAGGGCTACTCCCGCAGCTTCCTCACGGAGATCGCCGTGGGGATCGTGGGCACGGTGATCCTGGCCGTGGTCTTCGACGTGGTCCTCCAGGTGGCCGCCGCCGTGCTCATGCCGTGGACCCGCAGCCAGGACGGCCCCCGCCGGGGTCGCCGCCCCGCCGCCCCGGACGCGGCCCGCACCGGCACCGCCTCCACCGACGACGCCGGCCTCGCCCCGGACGCGCCCGTCACCACCGCGGGGGGCACCCGATGATCGCCTCCCTGATCGCGTGGTTCTCCGACCCGGTCCGCTGGTCCGGCCCCGGCGGCGTGCCCGCCCGCGTCCTCGAGCACCTGGGCTACTCGGCCCTGGCGCTCGTGATCGCCGCGCTGATCGCGGTGCCCGTGGGCGTGTGGATCGGGCACACCGGGAAGGGGCGGCGCGTCGTCGTCGGCCTCTCCAGCGCGCTGCGCGCCCTGCCCACCCTCGGCCTGCTGACGTTCCTGGCGATCGTCCTGCAGATCGGCCTGCGGCAGGCCGTGATCCCCACCGTGATCGTGCTGGTGGTGCTGGCGATCCCGCCGCTGCTGGCCGGCACGTACGCCGGGCTGCAGGCCGTGCCCCGCGAGGTGGTGCACGCCGCCCGGGCCAACGGCCACTCCACGGGCCAGCTGATCGGCCAGGTCGAGCTCCCGCTCGCCCTGCCGATGGTGGTCGGCGGCCTGCGCTCGGCCACGCTGCAGGTGCTGGCCACCACGTCGGTGGCCGCCTACCTGGGCCTCGGCGGCCTCGGCCGGTACCTGTTCGACGCGCTCGCGGTGCAGGACTACACCACCATGCTCGCGGGCGCCCTCCTGATCGCCGTCCTGGCCCTGGCCGTGGACGGCCTGCTCCTCCTGCTCCAACGACTCCTCACCCCCACCGGCCTGCGCGCGTCCCGCGCCCGGGCCTGACCCGAAAGGACCCCGTCATGGCGTCTTCCCCGTCCCGCCCCGGCTCCCTCCCCGCCCGCCTCTCCGACGCCGTCACCCCCCGCCGCCGGGCCGTGCTCGGCATGCTCGCCGCCGCCCCGCTGCTGGCCGCGTGCGGCGGCGACCCCCTCTCCGCCGCCTCCTCGAGCCCGGCCGCGCAGGCAGACGCGTCCTCCGGCGGGGCCGGCGACGTGATCCGCGTGGGCTCGGCCAACTTCGCCGAGTCCGAGATCCTCGGCGAGCTCTACGCCCAGGCTCTCGAGGCCGAGGGCCTGCAGGTGGAGCGCAAGATGCAGATCGGCGCGCGCGAGGTGTACATCGCGGCACTGCAGGACGGCTCGGTGGACGTGGTCCCCGAGTACACCGGCAACCTGCTGGGCTACTTCGACAAGGAGGCGACGGCGTCGTCCTCCGAGGAGGTGGCCGCCGCCCTCGAGGGCGCGCTGCCCCAGGGCCTCACGGCGCTCACCCCCGCCGCGGCGGAGAACAAGGACTCCTACAACGTCACCGCCGGCTTCTCGAAGGAGCACGGCATCACCTCGCTCGAGGACCTCGCCGGGTACGAGGGCACGCTGCGGATCGGCGGCCTGCCGGAACTGGCGGGCCGGGACTACGGCGCCGGCCTGTCCGGGCTCACCGAGATCTACGGCGTCCCGCAGGAGAAGATGGCGTTCACCCCCATCAGCGACGCCGGCGGCCCCCTCACGGTGCGCGCCCTCACCGACGGGGACGTGGACGTGGCGAACATCTTCTCCACGACGCCGGCGATCCAGGAGAACGGGTTCGTCACCCTCGAGGACCCGAAGGGCATGATCACGGCGCAGAACGTGGTGCCGCTGATGTCCACGGCGAAGGTCTCGGACCGCGTGCGCACCGCTCTGGACGCCGTGCAGAAGGAGCTGACCACGGACGACCTGCTGGCCATGAACGCCGCCACCATGGGCGAGGAGAAGAAGCAGCCGCGGCAGGTGGCCGCCGACTGGCTGCGGCAGAAGGGCCTCGTCTGACCCGGGAGACCGGCTGAGGGGCGTCCCCGTCCGAGGAGCGTCGGCGGGACCTGCCGTCGCGGGCCGCGCTGTGCCAGCGTGGGAGGCCGATGCGGCGCACGCCGCAGGACGAAGGAGGACGGCATGACCGGACCCATCCGTCTGGACCTGGCCCCGGGACGACACGCGGCCGATCGGGAGGGCCCCGTGCTGGCCCTGCGCAAGACCGGCTTCGCGGACGACGACGACGCCGTCCGCTGGGTGGACAGCCTCACCCCGCTCGGGGCGCGCCGCCCGCGGGGCCTGGCCCTGCGGTGCCGGATCCGTCAGGCTCGGCCCGCGCTCGCGCACGATGCGGCGGCACACCTGCAGCGGCTGGCCGAGGGGGCCGAGGCCGCCGAGGACTGAGGGCTCAGCCGGCCGCGGGGGAGAGCGGTCTGGGCGGCCTCGGCCGCGGGCATTCCACCTGGCGGCAGATCACCCTCAAGAAGCGGAACGCCTCCCGGGTGGTGTGGACGATCTGATCTGACTGCGGCGGGTCTCGATCAGGACGTCCACCTGGCGGCGACGTTCCAGCGCTTCGTCTCCGGTCCGTCGCCGCCGCGGCCTCCGCCCTGGTCAGCCGCGGGCGGGAGGTCTAGCGTCATCGCCTGGCACACAGCGTCGTGGCCTCCCCTTTCGTGGCCTCGGCGCGCCCTCGACCGGGCCGACCGTCGTGGATCCCGCACCCCGGGCCTCCACGGGGCGCGACCCGGTGAGCAGACCCGCTCGATCCGTCCACGAAGGAAGACAATCCGCGATGACCTCCGCATCGTCCCCGCTGGCCAACGCCCTGGCCCAGCTCGAGAGGGCCGTTGAGACCCTCGGCTACGACGAGGGCACCCACCAGCTCCTGGCCAACCCGCGCCGCGAACTGTCCGTGAGCATCCCGCTGCGGCGTGACTCCGGCGAGGTGGAGGTGTTCCACGGCTACCGCGTGCAGCACAACTTCTCCCGCGGCCCCGCCAAGGGCGGCGTCCGCTTCGCCCCGTCCGTGGACCTGGACGAGGTGCGCGCCCTGGCCATGTGGATGACCTGGAAGTGCGCCCTCGTGGACGTGCCCTACGGCGGCGCCAAGGGTGGCGTGACCATCGACCCGCGCAACTACTCGCAGGCCGAGCTGGAGCGCGTCACCCGCCGCTACACCACCGAGATCCTGCCGATCATCGGCCCCGAGAAGGACATCCCGGCCCCGGACGTGGGCACGGACGAGAAGACCATGGCGTGGATGATGGACACGTACTCCGTGGCCATGGGCCACACCGTGCAGGGCGTCGTCACCGGCAAGCCCGTCTCCCTCGGCGGCTCCCTGGGCCGCGCCGAGGCCACCTCCCGCGGCGTGGTGCACATCGCGCTCGCCGCGCTCAAGCACAGGGGCATCGCCCCGACGAACGCCACCGCGTCCGTGCAGGGCTTCGGCAAGGTCGGCGCCGGCACCGTGAAGTTCCTGGCCGACGCCGGCGTGAAGGTCCTGGCCGTGTCCGACCAGTACGGCGCCGTCCGCCGTGCCGAGGGCCTGGACTACGCCGCCCTCGCCGCCCACGTGGCCGAGACCGGCTCCGTCGTCGACTGCCCCGGCACCGAGGCCATGGACCCCGCGGAGCTGCTCACCATGGACGTCGACGTCCTGGTGCCCGCCGCCGTCGAGGGCGTCCTTACCGAGGACAACGCGGCCGACGTGAAGGCGATGATCGTGGTGGAGGGCGCCAACGGCCCCACCACCGGTGAGGCCGACGCGATCCTCAACGAGAAGGGCGTGCTCGTCGCACCGGACATCCTCGCCAACGCCGGCGGCGTGATCGTGTCCTACTTCGAGTGGGCGCAGGCCAACCAGGCCTACCGCTGGACCCTCCAGGAGGTCAACGACCGCCTCGCCGAGCGCATGCGCACCGCGTGGGACGGCGTCCTGGCCGCCAGCCAGAAGCACGGCGTGAGCCTGCGCGAGGCCGCCACCGTCACCGCGGTGAAGCGCGTCCGGGACGCCCACGAGATCCGCGGCCTCTACCCGTGATCCGACGCCGGCCCGCCTGAGCCCCCCGGATGCACCACTGCCCCGCATCCTCACGGATGCGGGGCAGTGGTGTCTCCGGTCAGCGCACGGTCTCGTCCGCCACGCCCTCGAGGCCGAGGCGCTCGGCGACGTAGTCCACGTCCTTGTCCCCGCGGCCGGAGAGGTTCACGAGGATCCGCGCGTCCGCGGGCAGGGTCGGGGCCAGGCGCATCGCGTGGGCCACGGCGTGGGCGGACTCGAGCGCCGGCACGATGCCCTCGAGGCGGGTGAGGCGCTGGAACGCGTCCAGCACTGCGTCGTCGTCCTCCGCCACGTACTCCACCCGCCCGATCGACTGGAAGTGCGCGTGCTGCGGCCCGACCCCCGGGTAGTCGAGGCCGGAGGCGATGGAGTGCACCGGGGCGGCGGCGCCGTCGTCGTCCTGGATGACCAGCGTGGCCATGCCGTGCAGCGTCCCCGCGGTGCCGTGGGTCATGGTCATCGCGTGCTCGCCGCGGGCGGCGGAGCGCCCGCCCGGCTCGACCCCGATCAGCCGGACGTCGGCGTCGTCGAGGTAGGCGGTGAACGCGCCCATCGCGTTGGATCCGCCGCCCACGCACGCCACCACGGCGGCGGGCAGAGCGCCGAACCGCTCGAGCAGCTGGGCGCGGGACTCGCGGCCCACCACGGTCTGGAAGTCGCGGACGATCGTGGGGAACGGGTGCGGACCCACCACGGAGCCGATCGCGAACAGGTAGTCCTGCGGCCGCTGCGCGTACACGTCGAAGGCCGAGTCCACGGCCTCCTTGAGTGAGCGCCCCTCCCTGTCCACGGAGACGACCTTCGCGCCGAGCAGGCGCATCCGCACCACGTTGGGGTGCTGCTTGGCGATGTCGATCGCGCCCATGTGGATCTCGCAGTCCAGGCCGGTCATGGCCGCCGCGGTGGCCAGGGCCACGCCATGCTGGCCGGCGCCCGTCTCCGCGATCAGGCTGCGCTTGCCCATGCGCTTCGCGAGCAGCGCCTCGCCGATGCAGTGGTTGATCTTGTGCGAGCCCGTGTGGTTGAGGTCCTCGCGCTTGAGCAGGATCTGCGCACCGCCGAGCTCCGCGGACAGCCGCCGGGCCTCGGTCACGGGGGAGGGGCGGCCGACGACGTCGCGCAGCAGGCGTCGGTACTCGGCGTAGAACTCCGGGTCGTTCCGGGCGTCGGCGTACGCCTGGGCGACCTCGGCCATCGGCCCCTGCAGGTGCGGGGGCAGGTGGGCGCCGCCGAACTCGCCGAAGGTTCCGTCCGGACTCACGTCCAGGTCAGGCGTCGAGACGAGGGCGGCGGCCTCTGCGAGGGTGCGCGGCTCGGCGGTCGAGGACTTCGGGCGATGCGTCATGCGGGTGCCTCCTGGGGGCGGATCCGAGGGATGCGGACGGCCCGCCCCCGGAGGGGACGGGCCGTCCCGGACGGGAGTCGGCTCAGGCGTCCACGACCACCACGGTCACGAGCGGGGCGCGGCGGTAGGCCCGGTCGAGGTGACGGTGCACGGCGTCGCCGATGACCTTCTCGAGCTTCTCGATGTCGTCGATGTCCTGGACCTTCGAGCCGGCCAGCGCGGCCTTGACCTTCTCCGCGGCGCCCTTGAACACGGACGCGTCCTGGATGAAGCCCTTGGTCATGAACTCCAGCGGCTCGGCCAGCTGGTTGGTGTCCGGGTCCACGATGGCGACCACGGTGACCAGACCGCCCTCCTGCATGGAGCGGCGCTCCTCGAGGGTGCTCTCGGTGACCTTGCCGACCGTGTCCCCGTCCACGTAGACGAGCCCGGCCTCGACCTTGCCGGCCACGGACACCTCGCCGTCCACCAGGTCGACGACGTCGCCGTCCTTGACGATGACGACCTTGTCCTCCGGGACGCCGGTCCTGCGGGCCAGCTCGCCGTTGGCGTGCAGGTGCGCGGCCTCGCCGTGCACGGGCATCACGTGGGTGGGCCGGACGATGTTGTAGCAGTACACCAGCTCGCCCGCGGAGGCGTGGCCGGAGACGTGCACCTTGGCGTTGCCCTTGTGCACCACCTTCACGCCCATGTCCGTGAACTTGTTGATGATGCCGGTGATCGAGGTCTCGTTGCCGGGCACCACGGAGGAGGCCAGCAGCACCGTGTCGCCGCGGTTGAGCTTGATCTGGTGGGTCTTGTTGGCCATGCGGCCCAGCGCGGCCATCGGCTCGCCCTGGGAGCCGGTGGAGATCAGGGCGATCTTGTCGTCCGGCATGTCCTGCAGCTTCTTGAAGTCCACCACGAGGCCCTGGGGGATCTTCAGGTAGCCCAGGTCCCCGGCGATGCCCATGTTCCGCACCATGGACCGGCCCACGAAGGCGACCTTGCGGCCCGAGGCCTGGGCGGCGTCGAGCACCTGCTGGATGCGGTGCACGTGGGAGGCGAAGGAGGACACGATGATCCGCTTCGGCGCCGTGCGGAACACGTGGTCGATGGCGGGGGTCAGGTCCCGCTCGGACACGGTGAAGCCCGGGACCTCCGCGTTGGTGGAGTCCGTGAGGAACAGGTCCACGCCCTCCTCGCCCAGACGGGCGAAGTGGCGCAGGTCCGTGATGCGGTCGTCCAGCGGGAACTGGTCCATCTTGAAGTCGCCGGTGTGCAGCACGAGGCCGGCGTCCGTGCGGATGGCCACGGCCAGCGCGTCCGGGATGGAGTGGTTCACGGCCACGAACTCGAGCTCGAACGGCCCGAAGTGGCGCTTGTCCTCGGCGACCACCAGGTGGGTCTTCGGGGCGATCTTGTGCTCCTGGAGCTTGGCCTCGATGAAGGCCAGCGTGAGCTCGGAGCCGATCAGGGGGATGTCCGGGCGCTCCTTGAGCAGGTACGGGACACCGCCGATGTGGTCCTCGTGGCCGTGCGTCAGCACGATGCCCACGATGTCCTTGAGGCGGTCCCGGATGGAGGTGAAGTCCGGCAGGATCACGTCGATGCCGGGCTGGTGGTCCTCGGGGAACAGCACGCCGCAGTCGACCACCAGGAGCTTGCCCTGGTGCTCGAACACGGTCATGTTGCGGCCGATCTCGCCGAGGCCGCCGAGCGGCGTGACGCGCAGGCCGCCCTTGGCCAGGGGGGCCGGGGCGGCGTTGGCGCGGGGCTTGCGGCCGCCGCCGGAGCCCCCGCGGCGGCGGGAGGAGGAGTTGCGCGAGGAGGAGTTGCGGGAGGAACGGGTCAAGTCAGCGTGCTTTCGTCGGTCGGGCAGGGAGGGGCACGGACTCGGTCTCGAGGCGTGCGGGGCCCCGTCCTGGACACGCGGCCGTCGAGGGCGCGGGCGGGGAACGGGTGAAGTCTTCGTCTAGACTACGGGGTTTTCTCCGCGTGCGCGGTCGCGGGTCACCGCGCCCGGCGACGACGTCGGCGCAGGCCGACGGGGAGCTGCGGGGTGGAGGCGACCACCATGGCCACCAGCGCCCCCAGCGTGCCGGCCACCGTCAGCCCGGTGACGTGCGTGCCCGGGGCGGGCGCGACGGCGTCGAGCAGGAGCGAGCCCAGGAGCTGGCCGCCCACCATGCCCAGGGTGGTCAGGAACGCGCCGACCCGCGGCACCAGGAACGCCGCCAGACCGATGAACACGCAGCCCAGCGGCCCGCTCAGGTACATCCACCACGCGCCCGGCGGCGGAGCCAGGCCCCCGGAGGCCGCGGCGGTGACCCCGGTGAGCACGGCGAGCAGGGCCGTGCCGGCCACGAAGTTCAGGAGCGTGGCCGGGATCGGGTTGCCGTAGTGGGCGGTCTGCTGGCCGTTCAGCACCTGCTGGACGCTGGTGCCCGCACCCGCGAGCAGGGGCACGAGGGCCAGCAGCAGCCATGCGCCCGGGCTGCCTGTGCTCTGCAGGCTCGGCCACACCACGGTCACGACGGCGACGAAGGCGAGGACCGCACCGATCAGGCGCCGCGGACTGATGCGCTGCACCCCGGCCGGGGTCCACCCGAGGCGGTCCAGCGTCATGCCGCCCAGCATCTGCCCCGTCACCACGGCCACGGTGAACACGGCCACGCCGATCACCGGGATGGTCAGGGCCTGGCTGAACACGAACACCGCGCCGATCATGCCGGCGAGCATCTGCCACCAGCGGACGTGCCCCGCCCGCACGGCCGCCGGGATCCGCGCCACCGAGCGGCGCCCCGCCGGCAGCAGCAGCCACACCAGCGTCATGAGCGCCAGACCGGAGGAGAAGGAGATCAGGGCGGCGTGCACCGGCGATCCCAGCTGGAGGCTGACGGCCGAGTTGATCCGGCCCTGCAGCGGGATCGCGACCCCGGCCACGAGCGCCAGGACCACCAGGAGGCCCGTGCCCGCCGGGGAGTGGGGCGATCCGGGAGGGGAGGGGAGGAGGGGGGAGGTCACCTGAGCCAGTATGGCGCGGCTGGCCGAGCCCCTCGCCCGTCGGGGAGACTGACCGGCAAGGGACGGCCCGCGCCGTCCGTCCACCCGTGCCTGAGGAGGCCCCCCATGACCCGTGTCCTGTTCGTCGTCAGCGCCGCCGACGGGTGGACGCTCAAGGACGGCACCGTGCACCCCACCGGCTTCTGGGCCGAGGAGCTCGTGGTGCCGCACCAGACGTTCGTCGAGGCGGGCTGGGACGTGGACATCGCCACCCCGCGCGGCAAGGCGCCCACCGTGGACCGCCTCAGCCTGGGCGTGATGGGCGGCTCCCCGGCCAAGCGCGAGCAGCTGAAGGGGTACCTGGAGCGCCTGCGCCCATGGCTGGAGCGTCCGCTGGTGCTCGCGGACGTGGACCAGTCCCGCTACGACCTGGTGTTCTACCCCGGCGGCCACGGCCCCATGGAGGACCTCGCGCACGACCCGGTCTCGGGCGCGATCATCGCCCAGCGCCTGCTGGACGAGACCCCGCTGGCCCTGCTGTGCCACGCGCCCGCGGCGGTGTTCGCCGCCAAGCGCCATGACGGCACGATCGTGGCCGAGGGGCGCCGGATGACCGCGTTCTCCGACCTCGAGGAGAAGCTGAACCTCTTCGCGCGCAAGGCGAAGTGGACCGTGCAGGCGCAGCTGGAGCACGGCGGCGTGCGGTACGAGAAGGCCCGCTTCCCCATGCAGCCGCACGTGGTGGTGGACGGCGCCCTGTACACCGGCCAGAACCCGCAGTCCTCGGCCCCGCTGGCCGAGCGCCTGGTGCAGGACCTGAACGCGGCGGCCGGCGTCGCCCGCTGAGCCCGGCACCCCGGCCCGCCGGGCGGCGCCGGCGAGGCACCCCGCGCCTCAGGCCCGCTCGATCCGCTCCGCCAGCTCCGCGGTGCCGTGCTCGTCCAGCACGAGCCCGGGGTGCGGGCCCGCGGCGGCGAGCGCGTCCCGGTCCAGCGTCCGCAACCCCGGCCCGGCCGCCAGCACGGCGTTCCCCAGCTCGAGCCGGTCCAGCACGGACGCCGGTCCCAGCGTCCACGGGCCCGGGACGCCGGCCTCGGCGCAGGCCGCCTCGAGGGCCGTGAGCTGCGTGCCGAGGTGGGCGAGGCCGTCGTCGTCGCCGATGTTCACCAGCAGCGCCCCGCCCGGGGAGAGCAGCGCGAGCAGCTCGGCGTGGAAGGCCGCCCCGGTCAGGTGCGCCACGGCGCCGGAGTCCGTGTCGATGTCCAGCACGACGGCGTCCCACGCCCCCGCGCTCGACTCGCCCTCCAGCGGGTCCAGCAGGTCGTCGACGGCGGCCCGCGCGTCTCCGATCACGACCTGCACGTCCGCGTCCGCGGGCAGGGGAAGCTCGTCCAGGACCAGGCCCATGAGCTCGCGGTCCAGGTCCACGGCGGTCTGCGCCGAGCCGGGGCGGGTGGAGGCGACGTACCGCGGCAGCGTCAGCGCGCCGCCGCCCAGATGCAGCACCCGCAGGGGCGCGCCGGCCGGGGCGAGGAGATCGAGGACGTTCGCGATCCGGCGCAGGTACTCGTAGCGGACCTCCTGGGGACGGGCGAGGTCCACGTGGGACTGCGCGTGGCCGCCCACCTCGAGGACGTGCCCGTCGCCGTGGGGATCGGGCAGGATCCGCGCGTCGACCCCGGAGGCGGCCAGGTGGACGGTGCGCGGGGCGGGGGAGGGGACGTCGTCGTGGGCCATGGGGCCATTGTCCCGTCCCGACCCGTCCCGTCCCGTCCCGACCCACCCCCGCATCCCCGCGCCCCCTCGCCCTCGCGAATCCACTGCGCTTTTGACCCTTCTGAGCCGCGAAACCGGGTCCAGAAGGGTCAGAAGTGCAGTCGATTCGCTGAGGGGGTCACGGCAGGGCGAGCCGGCAGACCTTCTTCCACGCCGAGCTGACCTGCGTCAGCAGGGGCCCGGTGTTGTAGGGCAGCCCGTAGCGGCGGCACACGTCCTGCACCTGCACGGCCACCTCGGCGTACCGGTTGGACGGCAGGTCGGGGAACAGGTGGTGCTCGATCTGGTGGGAGAGATTGCCGGTCATGAAGTGCATGAGCGGGGAGCCGGAGATGTTCGCCGAGCCCAGCATCTGCCGCACGTACCAGTGCCCGCGGGTCTCGCCGGCGGCCATCTCCTCGGAGAACGTCTCCACGCCGTCGGGGAAGTGGCCGCAGAAGATCACCGCGTGCGCCCAGATGTTGCGCACGAAGTTGGCGGTGGTGGTGCCGGCCCACGCCGCCACGCCCGAGCCGGTCAGCGCCTGCGCCATGAGCGGCGTGGCCACGGTGTCCTTGGCCAGCTGACGGGCGGCCTTCACGCCCACGGAGCGCAGGTCGCGCCACAGGGCCTCCTTCGGCTTCTCACCGGACTGCACCTGGGCCAGCTCGAGGTCGTAGATGGCGATGCCCCACTCGAAGAACGGCGCCAGGATCCCGTTGATCACGGGGTTGAGCAGGTGGCGCGGCTCCCACGGCTCGGAGGGGTCCATGCGCAGGACGTTGTACCCGAGGTCGTGGTCCTTGCCGGACACGTTGGTCCAGCGGTGATGCGCGTCGTTGTGGGTGTTCTGCCACGCGCTGGAGGGGGTCACGAAGTCCCACTCCCACGTGGTGGAGTGGATGTCCGGGTCCCGCATCCAGTCCCACTGGCCGTGCAGGACGTTGTGGCCGATCTCCATGTTCTCGATGATCTTGCCCACCGTGAGCATGGTGGTCCCGGCCAGCCACGCCGCCGGGTGCTTCGCGTTGAGCAGGCACACGCGCCCGCCCACCTCGAGGCCGCGCTGCAGGCGGATGACGCGGCGGATGTAGGCCGCGTCCCGCGCCCCCCGCGTGGCCAGGACGGACTCCTGGATCGCGTCCAGCTCCCGGCCGATCTCCGCGATGTCCTCGTCGGTCAGATGCGCCGTGAGCGGGTGGCGGGCCACGGGTCCGCCCTCGGCCGCCAGGGCGTCGCTGCGCCGGGCGCTGCCCGCGGGCGCGGACGACGACGGCGCGGCCACCTGGGCGGTCGCGCTCGCCGGGCCCTCAGCGCGCTCCGTGCCGGGCGCGGTGCCGGCGTCGTCCGCGGCGGCCTCACCGGCGGCCGGGACGTCGTCGAGGGGGGCCCAGCTGGTGGTGTCCGCGACGTCGTCGGTCAGGACGTGGCGCAGCGGGCTGCGGACCGCGGTGCCCGGCAGCGTGGGGGTTGCGGAGGCGGCGGTGCCGATGCCCATCCGCAGGGGGCGGGCCTCGGCGGGCAGGTGTGGACGGTCCAGGGTCTGCGTCATGGTGACTCCTTCGTCGTGGGGTGGGTGGAGATCGTGGGGCGGCGCCGCGCGGCGTGGGGCCGACGCGCCGCGGCGGGGCTACAGGTCCAGGGAGACGGGGCCGGCGGCGGCGGACACGCACGTCTGGATCAGGTCGCCGGGCTCGCCGTGCACCTCGCCGGAGCGCAGGTCCGTGACCTGCCCGGAGCGCAGCGGGGTCAGGCACGCGTGGCAGATGCCCATGCGGCAGCCGTACGGCGCGGCGATCCCGGCGTCCTCGGCCACGTCCAGCAGCGGGGCGTCGCCGGGGCCGGGGGCCTCCACGTCCGAGCGCTCGAACGTGACGAGCCCGCCCGCACCGGCCTCGCCGCCCACGAGGTCCACGCTGAACCGCTCCAGCAGCAGCTCCTCGGGCGCGTGCTCGGCCCAGAGCGCCTCGGCGGCGTCGAGGAACTCCGTGGGGCCGCACGCGTAGGCGGTGCGGTCGCGCCAGTCGGGGCACAGGGCGTCCAGGGCGGCCGGGCCCGACAGGTCCAGACGGCCGTCCTGCGACGTCAGCCGATGGTGCACGGTGAGGCCCGGGAACTGGTCGGCGAGCTCGGCGAGCTCCTCGCGGAACGGGATGTCCTCCAGGGTGCGGGCCGAGTGGACCAGGACCACGTCCGCATCCTGCCGCCGCGGCACCAGGGTGCGGATCATGGACATCACGGGGGTGAGGCCGGAGCCGGCGGTGAGCATCAGCAGCGGGCGGGGATGGCCCGGGAGGACGAAGTCGCCCTCCGGCGGGGCCAGGAACAGGACGTCGCCGGGCTTGGTGCGGCGCACGAGCGTGCCGGAGACCAGGCCCACGTCCCGCACGGTGATCTCGGGCTGCTCGCCCGCGGCGGCGGAGAGCGAGTAGGAGCGCCACCGGCGCACGCCGTCCACGTCCACGCCGATCCGGGCCCACTGGCCGGCCTCGTGGGCATGCCAGCCGGGGCCGGGGCGGAAGCGGACGGTCACGGTGCCGGCGGCGGGGTGCTCGACGGCGGTCACCACCCCGCGCAGCTGGCGCGAGGAGTGGACGGGGTCGAACAGGGCCATCACGTCCTGCGGCGTGAGCGGGTGCAGGAGCGTGGACGCCAGGCGCGACAGGAGGGGGGATGCGGCCATGAGTCAGAGCGTATGCCGCGGGGAGTCAGGTTTCTTCGCCCGCCGCGTACGATGCTCCCCAAGAGTTCATCGTCAGGAGATGAAGAATGCCCCGATCCGGTGCCCCGTCCCCGCCCTGGCAGGCCCTGCCCGCGGACCTCGCCGACGCCCTCGCCCCCGTGGTCCCGGGGGTCGCGGACCGCATCATCGGCACCGTGCCGGACCAGATCCCCGCGTACGCCGCGGCCCGGGACGGCGGCTACGGCAAGAAGATCGCGTTCGGCGTGCGGACGGCCCTCGGGCAGCTCCTCAGCCTGCCCGGGACCTCCCGCCGGACCCTGAACCCGGAGACCCGCGACCTCATGGCCTCCCTCGGCGCCGGCGAGTTCCGGGAGGGCCGCACGATGGACCACCTCCTGGGCGCCTACCGCCTCGCGGCCCGGATCGCCTTCCGCGAGCTCTCCGAGGAGTGCGCCCGCCAGGGGATGGCGATGGGCGTCGTCGTGGACCTGGGGGAGTCCATCTGGGCGTACATCGACGAGCTCTCCGCCGTCAGCGCCCAGGCCTACGCCGCGGAGCAGTCGGCGCGGGCGGGCGTGCTCGAGCGGCACCGGGCCGAGCTGGCGGCCGCGCTCCTGCACGGCACCGCGGCGCCGGCGGAGATCGACCGGCTGTCCGTGGTGGCGGACTGGCCCGTCCCCGAGCGGCTGACGGTGGCGGTCCTGCCCGAGGAGGTGGACCCGGCCGTGCGCGCGGTGCTGGTGCGCCGCGGACTGGTCCTCGAGCGCGGCGGCGAGACCGTCCTGGTGGCGCCCTCGCCGCGTTCGCCCGCCGTGCGCCGGCGGATGCTCGACGCCCTCGCCGGGACGGGGGCCGTGGTGGGACCCACCGTGATCCCGTCCCGCGTGCCGACCTCCCACCGGGTGGCGCGGGCGCTCGCGGCCCAGCGTCCGGGGCTGCCGGGGGTGGCCGAGGGCGAGGCGATCCTCGCGGAGGAGCACCTGGGGGCCGTGGTGCTCGGCGCCGCCCCGGAGGTGCTGCGTCAGCTCTCGGACCGGGTGCTCGCGCCGCTCGACGGCCTCACGGACGGCAAGCGCCGGGCCATGGAGGACACCCTGGCCTCCTGGCTGCGCCACTGGGGTCAGCGGGCCCCCATGGCCCGGGAGCTCAGCGTCCACCCGCAGACCGTGGGGTACCGCGTGGGCCGCCTGCGGGAGCTGTTCGGGGACGTCCTCGAGGACCCCGACGCGCGGTTCGACCTGGAGCTGGCCCTGCGGGGGCGGGCGGTCGTCACCGGTGGACTTTGATGCTGTGCGTCGGATAGGAATAGGTCCGGTGTGGGTCCCGTCACCCGCATCCGTGCGCCATCCCCCGTCTCGTCCGCCCGACCCTGAGGACACCATGAAGAAGACCGCCACCGGCCTCACCCTGGCCGCAGCCCTGTCCCTGACCGCCTTCTCCGCCGCCCCGGCCTCCGCGGAGGTGCCCCTCTTCGACACCTGCGCCGAGGCGCGGGAGGCGGGCTACGGCAACTTCGTCCCGGGCGACGCCAACTTCGCTAACAAGCGTGACGCCAACAGCAACGGCGTCGTCTGCGAGGGTGAGGGCCTGCGTCGCACGGACGGGGCGTCCGCTCCTGCCCCGACGGCCACGCACGACCCGACCGACCAGGCCCTGCCGGACGCCGCCTACACCTACCCGGACTGCAAGGACGCCTACGCCGCCGGTGTCTTCAACATCCCGGCCGCCTCGGACGACTACCACGACGACCTCGACTCCGACCAGGACGGCGTGGGCTGCGAGTACAACGTCGAGTACGGCGTGATCGTGGAGGGCCGCGAGGAGGCCGCCGCCGAGGAGATCGCCGCGATCAAGGCCGCCGCCGTCCAGGAGTCCGACGACGAGGACGCCTCCGACGACGAGCCGCAGGTCACCGTGGTCCCCGAGGGCACCCCGGACACCGGCGCCGAGGGCACCCCGCTGGCCCCGTTCGCCGCGGGCGCGCTGGCCCTGGCCGCCGTCGGCGGTGCTGGCGTGGCGCTGCGCCGTCGCCAGGCCTGACCCAGGGACATCCCCCGGATGAGCCCCGCCGCACCGCGTCGCCGCGGACGCCTCGTCGCGTCCGCGGCGGCGCTGTGCCTGCTCCTGGCCGGCTGCGCCGGGCCGGAGACGACGCCGGCCGCCGCCCCCGCGCCGCAGCCCGCCCCGGGCACGACGTCGGTCCCGGCCACGGCGACCCCCTCTCCCTCCGTCGAGCCGAGCACCTCCGCGTCCACCGGGTCGTGGTCCCGCGAGGACGCGGTGGAGGAGTACTGGGCCGAGGGCGCGGAGACGTCCGCGGCGGAGCCGGAGGCGGCCGCGCCCGAGGACGACGTCCTGCCCGCCGCCGTGCCCACCCGCGTGCGCGTGCCCTCCGTGGACATCGACTCCCCGTTGATGGAGCTCGGACTGCAGGAGGACGGCACGGTCGAGGTCCCGCCCACGGGCGAGGGCTCCCCGGCCGGCTGGTACCGCAACTCCCCGACGCCCGGTGAGCGCGGCCCGGCGGTCCTCCTCGGGCACGTGGGGAACGCGCACGGTCGGCTCGGCGTCTTCGGCCGGCTGGAGGAGCTGGGGCCGGGCGACGTCGTCGAGGTGGACCGCGAGGACGGCACCACCGCGGTCTTCACCGTGGACCGCTCCGTCTCCTACGAGCGGGCCGACTTCCCGAAGGACGAGGTCTACGGGAACACGGACGACGCCCAGCTGCGCCTGATCACCTGCGAGGACTACAGCGCCTGGACCGGACGCTGGGAGGCCAACCACGTCGTCTACGCGCGCCTGACGGGCTGACCGCCCGCCTGCGCGCCCCGCGCGTCCCGCACCCCGGCCCTCGCCGTGCCCGGCCGGACCGGGATACGCTCCGCCCTGCACCCCGCGGATCAGCCCCGGGGGCCGACACCCGGAGGACACCGCCATGCCGCAGAACCACGACCTGGACGCCCAGCTGGCCGAGGCCGAGACCTACCTCATCCACGTGCTCACCGAGGCCGTGCCGCCGCAGGACCCCACGAACTTCGAGATCACCGCCGCCGCCCGCGACTTCTACGAGCAGCACGGCACCTACGACGTGCAGGGTGCCGGCGCCGAGGCCGCCGAGGAGCTGCTCGCCCGTCACCGCCGCCCCGTCCGCTGACTGCGCTGCGCACCGTGACCCCCGTGGCGCCCCCGATCTCCACCGACCCGTCCGTGGCCGTCCTGATCTGGGGCGCCACGCACGTCCACACCCAGGACCACCGCGACGCCGTCGCACGCCATCCGCGCGCCCGCCTCGTGGCCGAGGTCTTCGACGACGGCGCCGCGGACCCCGCCGCGCAGGCGGCGGGGATCGACTGGGCGGGCGTGGACGCCGTGATCCTGGACGGCCGGACCGAGCACCACGCCGCGCAGCTGCGCGCGGTGCCCGCCGGGACCCCCGTGTTCGTGGAGAAGCCCCTCGGGGTGGACGTCGCCGCGGCGGCGGAGGTGGCCGCCCTGCTCCGTGGCCGCCCCCACTCCGTGGGCTTCTTCCAGCACCTGCTGCCGGCCACGCGCCGGTGGGCGGCCCAGGTCCGCCTGGCCGCCGACCTCACGGCGGCCGCGCCCGAGCGGATCACCCTGGACTTCGGCCACGACGGCCGGGTCACCGGCATGTTCTCCGGCTCGCACGCCTGGATGGTGGACCCCGCCCGCGGCGGGTCCGGGAACTTCCTGGACCTCGGCCTGCACCTGGTGCACCTGGCCCGTCGCCTGGGCCTGGGACGCCTGGACCCCGTCTCCTGCACGCTCGAGCCCGCCGTGGACGGCCTGTCCGACGCCGGCGGGTCGGCCGTGCTCAGCGACGGCCGCACCGAGGTCCGGCTCAGCGTGACGGCGAACCGGCGGCGCGAGTTCACCGCGCGTGCCGAGTGGGCCTCCGGCGCCGGCGTGCCGACCTGGGAGGTGCGCGGCGGCACCCTGTTCCGCGACGGGCATCACGTCCTGACCGGCCAGGGCCCCGACGCGGCGATCGCCACCACCGCCTTCCTCGACGCCGTCACGGGCGAGCCGTCCGAGCTGGGCACCACCGACGCCGCCGAGGCGCTGGCGGTGCAGGAGCTCGTGGCGGCCCTGCTGGAGCTGGCCTGAGCAGGGGCCCGCGCGGCTCAGACCAGCGACATCCCCATCACGGTGCGGGAGCTGATCCCCAGCGCCGCGAACACCTCGGCGGGCATGCCCGAGACGTCGTCGTCCACATGGGTCATCCCGATCTTCTCCGCCACGCGCCGCGACGCCGTGTTCCCCGGGTGGATGATCGCCACGAGCTGGTCCGCGAGGGCGCGATCGCGGGCGAGGTCCCGGCAGGCGGCGGCGGCCTCCGTGGCGTACCCCCGCCCCTGTCGGTCCGCGCGCACGTGGTAGCCGACCTCGAGCCGGCGCTCGCCGTTCACCGACTGCCAGGTCAGTCCGCAGTCGCCCAGGAACGCGCCCTCGTGGCCCTCGATGATCCACAGCCCGTGCCCGTCCTGCAGGTACCGCGTCCGGTTGCCCGCGATCCACAGGACCGCCTCCTCGGGCGTCTTCGGCGCCGGGTAGTGGGCCATCACGGCCGGGTCGCCGAGCAGCGCGGCCATCGGGACGACGTCGGCCTCCGTCATCTCACGGAAGCGCAGGCGGGCGGTGGGGGCGGGGAGCATGGGGCGAGCGTAGCCGCGCCGCCGGTAGCGTGCGGGGCATGAGGATCGCTGCGCTCGACGTCGACGGGACCCTGCTGTTCGAGGACCGGATCGCCCCGGAGACGGTGGCCGCCGTCCGGGACTGGCGCGCGGCCGGGCACCTGGCCGTGGCGGCCACGGGCCGCTCGATCGCGGCGTTCGAGCTCGCCCAGCGCGGCGGCCCCGTGGAGGTGGACTACGGGATCCTGGCGACGGGCGCCGTCGTGGTGGACGCCGCCGGCGAGGTCCTGCACCGGCGCACCCTCTCGCGCGCCACCGTGCGTGCCGTCCTGGAGGAGGTGCGGGGCATGCCCGAGGTGGTCGCGTACGGGTCCGCGGTGGGGCGGGCGGACGGCCGGTTCTTCTCCACCCGCACGGACGGCCGCGGTCATGCGCTCCTGCGCGAGGTGCGCGAGCTCGGCCCGGACGCCGCGGACGCGGAGGACTTCATCAGCATGCCCGTGTGGATCCCCGACGACGCCGAACGGCGCCGCGTCGCCGACTGGGTGGAGACGACCTTCGACGACGCCGTGGTCCAGGTCAACGAGCACTTCGCGGACATCCTGCCGGTGGGCTCCACTAAGGGGGACGCCCTGGGCTGGCTCGTGACGCACCTGGGGGTGCCGCGCGAGGAGGTCGAGCTGCTCACGTTCGGCGACTCCTGGAACGACCTGTCCATGCACGCCGTGGCGGACCGCTCCTTCAGCTTCCCCTGGTCGCCGGCGCCGGTGCGGGCGGCCACGCACGAGGTGGTCGACTCCGTGGCCGAGGCGCTGCCGCGGCTGATCTGACGGGTGGGGCGCCGCCTCACACGACGCGCGTGAGCCGCCCGAGCGCGTACCCCATCAGCGGCCGGTAGGCCGCGAGCAGCCACCCCGGCCCGGTGACGGTCACGCCGGCGCGGGTGCCGGCGTCGTGGTGGTCCGGGGAGGGGCCGGCGGGCTCCACGGTGTGCTCCAGCGCCATGCGCCACGGTCCGAGGCGGACGTCCCACGCCCACGTGCGGGCGGCCGCGTCCACGGCGGTGATCCGGAACGGGACGGGCACCGCCCACGCCACCCGGACCGTGCCTGTGGTGCCGGGGCGGATCACCGCGTCCGCGGTCTCGACGCCGGTCAGGTGGGGGGCCCAGGACGGCCAGCGGTCCGGGTGCAGGTAGGCGGCCCAGACGTCGTCGGGGTGGGACGGGCCGGTGCGGGAGGTGTGGATCCGGCTGTGTCCGGGGACGGTGGGCCGGGTGCGGCGCGGGCGGGGGAACGGGCGGAGAAGCATGGCCCCACGATCCCATGGGTGCGGGGAGCCCGGGCCTGCGGAGCGTCCAGAAGGTGAGATCACGTCCACATGGTGAACGTGAATCCGTGGGCGTCGACTCAGTGAATCATCATGAACCCATGAGGACCCCGCACCCCGCCTTCACCCCCAGCCCGGCCACGGGCGCCCTCCTCGCGCTGACCGCCGCCCGTGCGGTGCCCCACGCGGAGTTCGTCGCGGCCGCCCCGGACGCCCCCGGCGTGGTGGGCGTGCACGTGGACCTCGACGGCGCCCGTCGCCTCGGCCTGACGGACCGCGCCCTGGCGGGCGGCCTCGTCTACGTGATCGCCGCTCCCGTGTCCCTGCGGGACCGGGCGGTGCGCGCCCACTTCCAGTCCGGCCGCACGGCCGCGTCCCATCTGCGCGCCGGCGTGGCCGCGCTGCTCTCGGAGGACCTCGAGCTGGACGGCGTCCCGCGCAGCCCCGGCGTGTCCGGCCGACGCGGGCTGACCTCGGACGCCGAGGAGGAGCTGACCGCCTGGATGCGTGCCCACCTGCGGCTGAGCTGGTGGGAGGCGCCGGAGGGCGTCGACGCCGCCGAGGTGGCCGCGGCCGTGACCCGCGAGCTCTCCCCGGCGCTGCACTCCACCGGCGTGGACCGCCCGTGGGACCGCCTCACCGAGAGCCGCCGGGCGATCGTCCAGCGGGCCCGCCGCTCGGCGACCCTCTGACGCTCACCCGCCGTCTTCCCCTCCCGCCGTTCGGGCCGCGACGCCCGCCGCGCTCACCTGTGAGGATGAGGTGCGTCACAGGCTGATCACGGCCGCGTGTCACCCGCTCGTCGTTCGCTTCGGAGGCCCGATGACTCGCACCCGCACCCCCCTGCTCCTGACGACCGGCGCCATGGCGGCGCTCGCCTTGGCGACCGGTTGCGCGGCCGAGGAGGAGGTCTCGGCACCGGCCACGACGTCGACTCCTTCCTCCTCCACCATGGCCGCGACGGCTGCCGCGTCCAGCTCGCCCGACGCCCTCGCCTCGAGCTCTGCGATGGTCTCATCGGCCTCAACACCGAGTGCGGCCTCCTCCGAGAACACCGCCGGTGCGGAGTCGGAGACAGATGCCCCCACGACGTCGGCGCCGCCTGCGGCTCCGACGGGGAGCGGGGAATCCGAGACAGAGGGTGACGAGGACTCCTTCGAGGCCTCGGCGGTCGCGGAGGCCGGGGCGGAGTCCGATGAAGGCGACGACTCCGACGGCGGATCCGGGACCTCCGGTGACACAGCCGGCTCGGGCGAGCTGGCCTCGGCGCGCAGTCAGGCACGTTCGTACCTCGAATTCACGGGATTCTCGCGCACCGGTCTCATCGATCAGCTTGAATACGAGGGCTACTCGAATGCCGTGGCCACGGAGGCGGTCGACGGGATGGACATCGACTTCGACGCGGAGGCTCTCCAGTCTGCGGAGTCCTACCTCGAGCACACTGCGTTCTCCGGGGAGGGCCTCCAGGGGCAGCTCGAGTTCGAGGGGTACACCCCGGAACAGGCGGCTGGAGCGGTGGCCGCCGTCGGCGTGGATACCGCGTCCGAGGCCGTGGAGTCAGCACGGTCGTATCTGAAGCATTCCGGCATGTCCGAGTCCGGCCTGATCGACCAGCTCGAATACGAGGGCTTCTCCGCGGAAGAGGCGGCGTCCGCCGTCGAAGGTCTGGATGTGGACTGGGCCGCCGAGGCGGCGGAATCGGCGGCGTCGTATCTGAAGCACACGTCCATGTCGCGGTCGGCTCTGATCGATCAGCTCGTCTTCGAGGGCTTCACGCCGCCCCAGGCCGAGGCGGGGGTGTCGGCCGCCGGCCTCTGACGCCACCGCGTCACAACACCGGGCGCCCCTTCGCCTGGAAGGGGTGCCCGGCGTCGTCGTCAGCCCTTCACGCCGCCGGCGGTGAGGCCGGAGACGATGTACTTCTGCAGGAACAGGAACAGCGCCATCACGGGCAGGGCTGCCAGCACGGCGCCCGCCGCGAACACGCCCCAGTTCTCCGACCGGGTCTCCGAGACGTACCCGTACAGGCCCACGGCCAGGGTCTGCGCCTGCGGGTCGGTGAGCACCACCGAGGCGATCACGAACTCGGACACCGTGGAGATGAAGGACAGCAGCGCCACCACCGCGAGGATCGGCGTGACCAGGCGCAGGATGATGCGGAAGAAGATCTGCACATGGGAGGCGCCGTCCAGCTTCGCGGCCTCGTCCAGGGACGTGGGCACGGTGTTGAAGAAGCCGTACATCAGGTAGGTGTTCACGCCCAGCGCGCCGCCGAGGTACACCATGATCAGACCCAGATGGGTGCCGATGCCCAGGGCGGGCACGATGTCCCCGATCCAGTTCAGCAGCAGGAAGATCGCGACGACGGCCAGGAGCTGCGGGAACATCTGCACCAGCAGCAGGGTCAGCAGGCCCACGCGCCGGCCGCGGAAGCGCATCCGGGAGAACGCGTAGGCGGCGAGCGCGCCGAGGAACACCGTGGCCACCGAGGTGACGACGCCGATGATCAGGGTGTTCAGGAACCACCGGCCGAAGGGGCGCTGCTGGTCCTGGAACAGGTCCACGTAGTTCTGCGTGCTGAACGCGCTGAACAGCGTGTTGGAGCTGGCCATCGTGCCGGTCGGGTCGAAGGACGCCGAGAGCACGTAGAGCAGCGGGAACAGGGAGAACGCGCTGGCCAGCACGCCCACGGCATGCCGCCAGCCGTCCTCCCTGAGCCACCGTCCGAAGCCGCGCTGGGAGCCGGAGGGGCCGTCGTCGTCCCAGCGGATGGGGTCGGCCTCCTGGGCAGCCAGCGCCGCGGCCATGCCGGTGGCGCCCGGTTCGGGGGCGGCGGAGGCGGTGGTGGCGGCCGTCTCCGGCCCGGGGGTGTCCCGGTGTCCGCGGGGGTCCTGGGGTGCGGGGGAGCTGCTCACGAGTTGATCTCCTCGAGGGCCTTGGTGCGGCTGAAGCTGACGGCGGAGACGGTGGCCACGATCAGGAAGATCACGATCGACAGGGCCGAGGCGAGGCCGAAGTCACGGCCCACCCCGGAGAACGCGGTCTTGTAGACCACCGTGATCAGGATGTCCGTGGCGCCGATGTTGCCCGAGGCGTCCGGGAACTGCGGGCCGCCGCCGGTCAGCATGTAGATGATGTTGAAGTTGTTGAAGTTGAAGGCGAACGAGGAGATCAGCAGGGGGGCCACCGACACCAGCAGCAGGGGCAGCTTGATGGAGCGGAAGATCCGCCACGCGCTGGCACCGTCCATCTTGGCGGCCTCGTCCACGTCCTCGGGGAGCGACTGCAGGGCGCCCGTGGTCACCAGGAACATGTAGGGGAAGCCGAGCCAGAGGTTCACCAGGAGGACGGAGAACTTGGCGAGCCACGGGTCCGTGAGCCACTGGATGTCGGCCCCGCCGAACAGGGTGCTGTTGACGAATCCGAACTCCGGGTTCAGCAGGCCGGACCACACGAGGCCGGACAGGAACGCCGGGAAGGCGTAGGGGAGGATCATCAGCACGCGGTAGACGCGCCGGCCGCGCATGGTGGCCTTGTTGAAGGTGATCGCCAGGAGCAGCCCGAGCACGAACGTGGTGGCCACGGACAGGAACGCGAACGCGAACGTCCACACGGTCACGCGGATGAGCGGGTCCCGCAGCTGGGGGTCGGTGAACGCCTTGGTGAAGTTCTCCAGGCCCACGAACACCCGCCAGCCGTTCTGCAGGGTGCTCCCGTCCTCCGCCGCGAACTGCCCCTCGCCGTTGTCGCGGTAGACGGTGCCGTCCTGGGTGTCCGTGAAGGTGTCCGAGGCGGCGTCGTACTTCAGGGCGGGGGCGTAGGCGTAGGCGACCGAGCCGTCCTGGGTCTTGAGCGAGCCCGCGGCCGGGTCGTCCGAGAGGGGGACGTCCAGCTCGGCGACCTCGCCCTGACGGCTCAGCAGGTCCCCGAAGGTGAGGGGGGTGTACCCCTCCGCGGCGACCGGGCGGTCCCCGGAGACCTCCGCCTCCACGGGCTCGAGGGGGCTCTCCGAGGAGCCGACCATGGCCTGCCCGTCCTGGACGGTGAGCAGGTGCAGCTCCCCGCCGCGGTCCACCACCGTGACCGGGTAGGCGGGGGAGTCCGGCACGCGCACGCTCGAGGACCGTTGGATGGCCTCGATGGCGGCGGGCTTGTCCGAGTTGTGCCCGTCACCGTAGTTCGTGAAGGCGATGTAGGAGGAGTACAGCACCACGAACACCTGGAACAGCACCAGGAAGAACACGCCCGGGGCCAGGTACTTCGCGGGCAGTCCGCCCCGGCGGAGGTAGATCCAGTTGATCAGCAGGGTCACGGCCAGCGTCACCGCGAAGACCACCCAGTCGCCGGCGGCGGCGAGCTGGAACAGCACGAAGCCCGCGAACGCGTCTACGAGCCCCAGCAGGACGATCTTGACCAGGGTGCCCGTCAGCCCGTCGGGGCCGCGTCCGGCCGCACCGCGACGCCGGGCGGGGGCGTCGTCGTCGGGGGCGCCCGTGCGGTCCGGCGCCGTGGAAGTCGTGCTCATGGTCCCTCATCCGGCCCAGACGGGCCCTCGTCGGTGGTGTGCGGCGGGGTGCGCCTCCGGAGACCGTCACGGCCGCCGGAGGCGAGCGTCCCGCCGCGGGCCCGCACCGGGGCCCGCGACGGGACGGGGGTCACTTCCCGAGCTTGCCCTCGATGTCGGACACCATCTTCTTCCAGGCCTCGGCCGGCTCGGCCTCGCCCTTGATGATGCGCATCTCGGCGGAGCCCCAGTACTCGAACACGGCGCCCATCTCCGGGGCGGCGGGCATCGGGACGCCCTCCTTGGCGATCTCGCCGAACGCCTTGACGACCTCGTCCTCCGCCGCCTTGTCGAAGGAGGCCGTCAGGGCGGGGGCGCGCTTGCCCTCCTGGTACAGGGCGTCCTGCGCCTGCTCCGTGGAGAGGTAGTTGATGACGAACTCGTTGGCGGCCAGCTTGTTCTTGGACTCCGCGGAGACGAAGAACGCGTTGACGCCCACGAACGGCTGCGCGGGCTGGTCACCCATGGCCGGGATGGGCTCGACCGCGAAGTCGACGCCGGCCTTCTGCGCGTCCTCCACGTTCCAGGGGCCGGTCAGGAAGTACGCGGCCTGGCCCTTGAAGAACTGCTCCTTGGCGATGTCGCCGGTCATGTTGGGGTTGAACATGCCCGTGCCCTCGGGACCGTGCTCCGCTAGCTTGGCGGCGAAGGCCTCGCCCTCGGGGCCGCCCATGGCCAGCGAGCTGACGTCGTAGGAGCCGTCGGCCTTCTGCGTGAAGACGGGGGCGCCCATCGAGGTCTGGAAGGGGTACAGGTGGTAGGGGTCGCCCTGGACGGGGTCCAGGCCGACGACGAAGCCGTACTTGGCCTTGCCCTCGTCCACGACCTTCTGGCTCTCGGTCACGAGCTCGTCGAAGGTCTTCGGGGCGGTCTGCGCGAGCGCGGTGTTGCGCAGCAGCGCGATGTTCTCCACCGAGTAGGGCACGCCCCAGGTCTTGCCCTGGTAGGTCACGGCCTGCACGGCGGTCTCGGAGAACTCGCCGGCCTTCTGCCCCATCTCCAGGGGCTCGATGACGCCGTTCTGGACGAGCGCGCCGATCCAGTCGTGCGCACCGACGATCACGTCCGGGCCCTTGCCGGTGGGCGCCTGGGTGATGAAGTCGTCCCGCATGGAGGAGTTGTCCTTCACCACCAGGTTGACGGTGATGCCCTTCTCCTCCTTGAACTTCTTGGCCACGGCCTCCAGGGGGCCCTGACGGTTCTGGTCCACCCACATGGTGATGGTGGTGGCCCCGCCCTGGGTGAGGTCCTGGGAGGAGGAGGCCGCCCCGGCGGACGCGGAGCCCGCGGAGGAGGACGGGGCGGAGGAGGTGCCGCCCGAGCAGGCGCTCAGGGCCAGGGCGGAGACCGCGCCGGTGAGGGACAGGGCGAAGGTGCGGCGGGACATTCCGCCGGGGATGTTCGCAGTCATGGCTGCCTTTCGGTGCTGGGCGACCTCGTGGGATCGCCGTACGGCAGAGCCGCGGGCGGTCGCGCCGTCGCGACCGAGGTCGAAGCCGTCCGGGGGTCGGTGGGCCGACCCTGGACGGGATGGAAGAAGTGTAAGCGCTTCCAGTGTGGCGGTCCACACACACGGCCTCGGCGGCTGTTCGCCGCAGGAAACGGCAGAGCTGTCCGCGCCCGGGTCGCACAGGGGCCGGTGGAAACGTTTCCACTCCGTGCGTGGCGGGCCTAGGATGTGGCCCAGTTCACCCGCCTGACGGCGGCCCGGTTCGAGAGAAGCAGAGACCCCATGACCGGCATCAAGGACGTCGCGCACGTGGCCGGCGTCTCCACCGCGACGGCGTCGCGCGCGCTCACGGGCTCCGGCGCGGTGGCGGCGGCGACCCGCGCGCGCGTGCAGGACGCCGCCCGGGTGCTGGGCTACGTGCCGCACGCCCCCGCGGTATCCCTCGCCTCGAGCCGCACGGGCACGGTGGGGGTGGTGGTCCCGGACGTGAACCGCTGGTTCTTCGCGGCTGCGCTCGAGGGGATCGCCCACGAACTCATGGAGGAGGGCCTGGACCTGACCCTGCTCAACGCCGGGGTGTCCCCGGGCCACCGGGGGACCATCTTCTCCGAGCTGGTCCATCGCGGCCGGCTCGACGCGCTCGTCACGGTCTCCTTCAAGCTCAACGGCTTCGAACTGGCGGGTCTGGCGCGCCTGGGCCGGCCCGTCGTCGCACTCGGCGGCCTCGTGGACCCGGGCGTCGCGCTGCCCGACTGGTACACGGCCCTGCAGGTGGACGACGCGGCCGCGGCGACCCTCGCCGCCGAGCACCTGGTCGAGCTCGGGCATCGGGACGTCGCCTTCCTGGGCACCGTGCCCGAGGACGTGGAGTTCCAGGTGAGCACCGAGCGCACGCGCGGGTTCGAGCGGACCATGGCTCGGGCCGGCGTCCTCGTCCCGCCGCACCGGATGGTCGAGGCGGACTTCACCCTCGGCGGGGCCTGTCACCGGGTGCGCGCCCTGCTCGAGGGGCCGGGCCCGAGGCCGACCGCGATCCTGGCGATCTCGGATGAGATGGCCATGGGTGCGTGCATGGCCGCCCTGTCGCTGGGGCTGCGCGTGCCGGAGGACCTGTCCGTGATCGGCGTGGACGGGCACCCGGACGCCGCCCGCCTGGGCCTGACCACCGTGGACCAGACGCCGCGGGAGCAGGGCCGCCGGGCCGCCCGCCTCGTCGCCGAGACGCTGCGCGGCACGTCCGAGCCCCGCCGCATCCTGCACCGGCTCCACCTGCGCCGCCGCGCCAGCACCGCCCCGCCGCCCTAGGCGGCCGAACAGGCGACGGCGGTCCCGTCATCGCCCCCTCAGACCCCCTTCCACCCGGATCGTCGGGCACGTGCCTGCCCGTGAAAGGACCCCCCATGGCCTCCGTGACGTTCAAGTCCGCCACCTGCCAGTACCCCAACGCCCCCCGCCCCTCCGTGGACCGGCTGGACCTGGAGATCGCCGACGGCGAGTTCCTCGTGCTCGTGGGCCCCTCGGGCTGCGGCAAGTCCACCTCCCTGCGCATGCTCGCCGGCCTCGAGCCCCTCACCGGGGGGCGGGTGTTCCTGGGCGACCGGGACATCACCGACGTGGAGCCCAAGGACCGGGACATCGCGATGGTGTTCCAGAACTACGCCCTCTACCCGCACATGACCGTGGCGGACAACATGGGCTTCGCCCTGAAGATCGCGGGCGTGCCCGCGGACGAGAGCCGCCGGCGCGTGGAGGAGGCCGCCAAGCTCCTCGACCTCGAGCAGTTCCTGGACCGCAAGCCCAAGGCCCTCTCCGGCGGCCAGCGGCAGCGCGTGGCCATGGGCCGCGCGATCGTCCGGAACCCGCAGGTGTTCCTCATGGACGAGCCGCTGTCCAACCTGGACGCCAAGCTGCGCGTGCAGACCCGCGCCCAGATCGCGCAGCTGACCCGCCGGCTGGGGACCACCACCGTCTACGTGACCCATGACCAGACCGAGGCCATGACCATGGGCGACCGGGTGGCCGTGCTCAAGGACGGCCTGCTCCAGCAGGTGGACACGCCGCGCAACCTCTACGAGCGCCCGCGCAACGTCTTCGTTGCCGGGTTCATCGGCTCCCCGGCCATGAACATCCTGCGCCTGCCTCTGGCCGAGGGCGGCGTCCGATTCGGCTCCGCGGTGCTCCCGGTGGAGCGCGAGGTGCTGGCCTCCGCCGGCCGCGAGGTGGACCTCGGTGTGCGTCCGGAGGACCTGGAGATCACCTCGGGGGACGGCCTGGAGGTGGAGGTGGACACCGTGGAGGAGCTGGGCGCCGACGCCTACGTGTACGGCCACACCGTGCTGGACGGTCAGGAGCACATGATCACCCTGCGCACCGGGGGCTACACCGCTCCGGGCAAGGGGTCGGTGGTCCGTGTGCTCCCGCACCACGACCGCGTGCACCTGTTCCACGCCGAGAGCGGCGAGCGCCTCAACGGCTGAGGCCCTCGACATCACAACGCCGGGCGCCCCTTCGCGCGGAAGGGGCGCCCGGCGTCGTCGTGCTCGCGCCCTTCCCGCCTCGCCGCTCGGGGGCGGGCGGGGGAGCAACCGGGGTTGACGCCGGGGCGTGTCGTCAACCATGGTTGACGCATGGCATCCCCCGACCTCCCCGAGCCGACGACGGCGCCCGGCGCCGCCGGAACGGACCTCGCCGCCGCGGCCGCGGACGTGCAGGACCCCCAGCGGGGCCTGCGCGCCGTGGCCGCGCTGCGCCGTCTCACCGACGAGCTCGAGCTGACCCAGGTGGAGGCCGCGCTCGCGGCCGGCCTCGGCTGGCCCGAGATCGCCGCCGCGCTCGGCGTGACCCGCCAGGCCGCGCACAAGAAGTTCAGCCGCCGCGTCAGCACCGAGCTGCGCCGCCCCCGACGGACGGAGACCCGATGACCCGCCTGACCGACACCCTCACCGCCCTGCCCGGCCGCCTCGTGGCGAAGCCCGCCGCCACCCGCCGTGCCCTGGCCACCGCCCAGGACCTCGCCGCGGCAGCGTGGCACGAGGCGGACGCCGCCGGCCGCGACGCCGTCACCCTCGACGACCTGCTGGTCGCCTTCGCCCTGGTGGGCGGGCCGGTGGGTCGGACCCTCGCCGCCCACGGCCTGACGGCGGAGGTGCTGCGTGCCGGCGTGCGCGACCGGGACGCCTCCGACCTCGCCGCCCTCGGCATCACCCCGCCGCCGGCCGCCGAGCCGGTGCGCGTCCCGGGGCGTCTGGACCCGCGGCGCTCCTTCCGTCTGGATCCGGAGGCCGCCCGCTTCCTGGAGAAGGCCGCCGGGTCCCCGGCCACGCTTCTTCAGGAGCTGGCGGAGCATCCCTCCGGTCGCCCGGCCGCCGCCCTGCGCTCCGCGGGCGCCGATCTGTCCGCCCTGCGCGGGGCCCTCATCGGCCTCGGCGACGACCAGGCCGAGGACAACGAGCCCGCCGCCCCGATCCCCGGCCTGCTCGACGGGCATCGGGAGACCACGCGGCGGGGCCGGCGCTGGGTGCCGGTGTCCGCGGAGGCGGTGGGCGCCGTCGTCGGCGATGCGGAGGCGATGCGTCCGCTCCTGCTCCCCGAGGCCGAGGGGGCGGGCCAGGAGGTGCGGGTCGCCCCGGGCCTGCTGGCGAGCAGAGTGAAGGGCCGCCCCTTCGAGTACCGCCTCGTCCGTGATGCCGACGTCGACGGCGCCCGCGAGCTGGTCTGGCAGATGTTCTGGCCCGAGGGTGTGCGCCCGCGGGGCGAGGGCGCGGATCCGCGCGGCGCCTATCTGCACGTCCGGATCGAGCCCGACGACGGCGGGTCCGTCCTCACCCTGACCCGCGGCGTGCGGGGCTTCGGCCGACTCGGCGGGATTGTCGGACCGCTGATGGCGGTCTTCGGCGGCTCGGGGAACCGGGGCATGCTCCGCGGGATCCTGGAGCAGGCCCGCCGGGGCTGAGGCGCCCTCCGGACGGCAGTCTCGGACATCCACGTGTGGTCGTATGTGCGCCGAAGCCGTGCACACCTATGCTCGCGCCATGAGCGACGACGTCCCCGCCCTGACCGTGGACACCCTGCTGACCGGCCCCCGCGGGCGGGACCTGTGCTTCGCCCTGCTGCCCGACCCGCCGCCGACCCCGTTCGGGCCCGTGCCCGCGGACGCGGCCGAGGCGATGCGCGCGGCCGTCGGACGCTGGGACCCCGCCTCGCTCACCCGCTCCACCCTGCACGCGGCGCTCCTGACGAGCGTGGACGACGCGATGTACTGGCAGGCGCCGTGGGAGCACGAGGCGTTCCTCGCCGCGGACGGTGTGGCGGAGGCGTTGCGCCCGGTGGCCGAGGTCGTGGTCGCCCACCCGGACACCGCGTGGTGGACCCGGCCGTGCCCGGTGCGGCAGTGGAGCCTGCACCCGTGGGAGCATCCGGCGGTCGGCGGACGTCCCGAGGGGGTGCCCGCGGAGCCCATCGAGCGGTTCTTGACGGAGGCCGAGGACGACGAGCGCCGGTTCCGGGCCTGGCGAGAGGCGGGCGAGGGCCCGGTGGGCGGGATCTGGTGGACTCAGCCCCCCATGCGCTTCACCCGCGCGCAGATCCCGGAGGCCTTTGACCTCATCGAGGACTCCGACGCTCCCGAGGAGGTCTCCGCCTACCCCGTGCGCGGCCACGGGCGGGTCCTGGAGATCCGCGGACCGGAGGACTGGGTGGCGCTGTGCCGGGAGCATCCGTTCGAGGTCACCGAGTCCCGGCGCGCGGACTGGGGTGCCGTCACAGGCCGGCAGGGCCGCTGGTTCCTGCCGGACTGGCGGTCCGTGGCGCGCGACTGGGACGGGCTCCACCTCACCGTGGCCGGCTACCTGTCCACGGCCACCCGCGCCCTGATGTTGGACGACCCCTCCACGGGCGCCCTCACCGACGACGGCGGCGGGCGCGCCTGCCTGATGGCCGGCTTCGATCCGGACGCGACACTCTGGCTGACGGACGTGGTGCGGCCTCTGCCCGCCGAGGAGGAGCCGACGCAGCGCTGGGAGGGCGAGCCCACCCGCCGCCACCGCGCGGGGGAGCGGTGAGCGTGCGGGCCGCGGTCCGGGGTCACAGAGGTGGGACGTGGGCGGGCGTCGCCGTCGTGCTGGCTGGCGGAATGCTCGCACTGACCGGCTGCGGGGTCGGCGAGCGCCTGCTGTGGGGCGAGGAGGGGTACGCCGTGAAGGAGGCCGCCCGCTCGGTGATCGACGCCGTGGCCGCGGGCGAGGCCCCTGCGGTGTGCGACGGCGTCGACGTGGACTTCGGCGAGCCCGACGACTGGCGCGGGGCCGGCGCGGGGGAGCCCGAGCGGATCGACGGGCGGTGGCACATCAACGTGGAGGTGCGCGAGGGCGTGCCCCGGGTGGGGGAGCCCATGCCGGGTGACCTCGTCTTCGGCGAGACCCCCGACGGCCTCTGCCTCCAGGAGCACCTGCCGTCCATCCCGGTCGACGTCGGTCCGGGCTGAGCCGGCCGTCCCGCCCCCGGACCCCGGTGACTTAAGAGGTGAACCGCACGCCGTAGGATGTCCGCCATGTCCGACGCCGCCCCCGCTGCCTCGCACCGCGCCCCCGCCGACGTCGTCCCCTGGCTGGACGAGGAGGAGCGCAGCGCCTTCCTGGCGCTGATGTCCGTGGTCCTGCGGCTGGAGCCCACCCTCGACGCCCAGCTCCGCCGCGAGGCCGGGGTGACCCACTTCGAGTACTCCGTCCTCGCGAACCTCTCCGAGGCCGACGGCGGCCGACGCCGCATGAGCGAGCTCGCCCACCTCTCCTCCGGCTCCCTGCCGCGCCTGTCCCAGGTGGTCACCCGGCTCGAGAAGCGCGGCTGGGTGCAGCGCCGCCCGGACCCCGAGGACGGGCGCTACACCCTGGCCGTCCTCACCGACGACGGCCGCGCCGCCGTCGAGGCGGCCGCCCCCGGCCACGTGGCGGAGGTGCGGCGCACCGTCGTCGACCCTCTCACCCGGGCCCAGCTGCGTCAGCTCACCGCGATCGGCCGGCGGATCATGGCCCAGATCGACCCCGAGGACCGCTGCCTCGAGGGCTGAGGCGCACCGCGGCGTCCACCGCCGCAGCGGCGCCCACGCCCACCAGGTACAGAAGCAGGTCCGACCACAGGAAGCCCGTGCCCAGCACGAGCCGGGCGGGCGGGAACGCCTGGCCCAGGTCCGCGGGGATGCCCGTGAGCTGGAACAGCTCGATCGCCGCGCAGATCCCGAACGCCGCAGCGGCCAGGGCGGCCGTCCGCACCCGCGGCGCGCAGAACCCCGCCAGCAGGTAGATCAGCACGGCGTACAGGGCGTCGCCGACCGGGCCGGTCCACCACGCCGTCCCGGGCACGCCGCGCAGCCCCAGGCGCACCGCCAGCCCCGCGGCCACCGTGACCACCGCCGCGAGGGCGAGGCCGAGGCGGCGACGGGCGAGCGACGTCGTGGTCGGCGTCGTCGAGGCGGGGGAGGGCCCGGAGGCAGGGGAGCGCATGGCACCGAGCCTGCCGCCTGACCCGCGCGGCCGCATCCACCCCGGGGACCATCCCCGCGTGCCCTCCCTCCTCCCGGGGGAGGAGCGGGCCGGGGCGATGGGACACTGGGCGCATGGGTCTGATCGCGGTGGTGCTGCTCTGCACGCTGGTCGGCGGCGCCCTCCAGCGGGTGAGCGGCATGGGTGTGGGAATGATCGCCGCGCCCGCGTTCACCCTGCTGCTCGGCCCCGCCGCCGGGGTGTCCCTGAGCAACGCCGCCGCGGTGGTGTCCGCGGTCCTGCTCACCCTGGTCCTCCGCCGCGACGTCGACTGGGCCCGCTTCCTGCGTCTGGCCCCGCTGCTAGTGGCCGGCTCGCTCGCGGGGGCGTGGGCCGTGCGCGTGCTCGACGTCGCCTGGCTGGAGGTGGTGCTGGGCGCCTCCATCCTCGTGGCGATCGCCGCCTCCCTCGGTCTCCAGCGGCGCCTGGCCGTGCGCGGCCCCGGCGCGGCGCTCGCCTCCGGAGCCGTGGCCGGGTTCATGAACACCACCGCAGGGGTGGCCGGGCCGGCGCTCGCGGTCTACGCGGTGGCCTCGCGCTGGGACCAGCGGTCCTGGGCCGCCACGCTGCAGCCGATCTTCCTGCTGGCCAATGTCACCTCGCTGGCCACCAAGTCGCTGCTCGGCGCGGCGGGCCTGGATGCGGGCATGCCCGTCGGTGTGGGGGTGGCGGTCCTCGTAGGGGTCCCCTCCGGGATCCTCCTGGGCGGGCTGATCGCCCGGCGGGTGCCGGCCGGCCGGGCACGCGGGCTGGCGCTGGTGCTGGCGGGCACGGGCGGCGCCGTCGCGCTGGTGCGGGGCCTGCTGGCCCTCTGACGGCCCGGGTCAGCAGCCGCGCGGGGCGCGCCAGCCGTCGCCGAGGACCACGCCGCGTGCGGCGAGGAACGGCGCGGGGTCCCGCGGCTCGCCGTCCACGCGCAGCTCCAGGTGCAGATGGGGCGCCGTGGCGGTGCCTGTCTCGCCGACCTCCGCCAGCACGTCCCCGGCCGAGACCCGCTGCCCCTCCTCGACGACGGCGCTGCCGGTGCGCGCGTGCGCGTAGAGCCACTGCCGCCCACCGGGCTCGTCCACGAGGATCACGTTGCCGCCGGCCTCCCCGCCGAGGTCCGCGCCCGTGACCACGCCGTCCGAGACCGCGCGGAACGGGGTCCCCTCCGGCACGCGGCCCAGGTCGGTCCCCCGGTGGTCCGTCAGGCGGTCCTCGTCCCTGGCGCCGGGCGGCACGCTGCCCTCGCCGAAGGGGTTGGCGCGCGGGCCGAAGCAGGACGTCACCGGCCCCAGGAACGGCGCGGAGTAGCCGTGGGCGGACAGCGGCGGCACCGCGGTGGGCTCGGGCGCCCGGGAGCGGAGCAGGCCGCGCTCCCATCCGGCCGCCGAGGACTCGCCGTCGCCGTCGGGCGTCCGGCCCTCGGGGCGGGAGCCCGGGCCGAAGGCGAGCACCAGGGAGACGACGAGCACCAGGAAGGCCATGGCGGCCAGGGCGGAGAGCACGGCGGCCGCGGCGGAGGCGCCGCGGGGCGTCGAGCGGGTCATCCGTCCAGTCTGGCATGGGGCACTGGCGCCGATCGTCCCCGGATCCTCATCATCGGCGGCGGCAATGCCGGCATCAGCGTGGCGGCGGACTACGGCATCGAGGTCATGTTCGAGAGCGAGCTCATGGAGGTCCGCCCGGACGCCGCCGAGGCCGTCATCCGCCACCACGCCACCGGCCAGGACGAGGCCCTCTCCCACGTCCTGATGCACGTGGCCCCGCCGCAGTCCCCCCCCCGACCGGCTCAAGGCCACGCCCCTGGCGGACCCCGCGAACCCCGCCGGCTGCGTGGAGGTGGACGAGCACACGATGCGTCACGTGCGGTACCCGGACGTGTTCGCCCTCGGCGACGCCGGCAGCACCCCCAACTCCACGACGGGCGCCGCGGTCCGCAAGCGGGCCCCCGTGCTGGTGGAGAACCTGCTGGCCGAGTTCGACTACAGCGGCCGACCGACGCCCTCGATCCCGCCACATCGGGACGCGGCGCGGCCGTGCGCGGTGCGTCTCGCTACGGTCGTGCCCATGACCGCGCACTCCGAGACCCCCGCGCCCTTCCGCATCCGTCCGGCCACGCTCGAGGACGTTCCCGCCGTCGCGCGCGTGGCCGCCCTGACCTTCCCGGACGCCTGCCCGCCCACCACGCCCCAGGAGGCCAAGGACGAGCACATCGCGCGGAACCTCAACCAGCAGGTCATCGCCGGCTGGATCACGGACGGCCGCCACGCGGTGCACGTGGCGGTCCGCCCCGAGGGGCACGACGACGCCGGCACCGTGCTCGGCTACGTCATGGCGGACCTGGCGCCGGAGGAGGAGCCGGACGTGACGGCCGCCGTCGGGGCGGACGTCCGCGTGGGCTGCCTGTCCAAGCTGTACCTGCTGCCCGAGGCGCGGGGCACCGGCGCCGCGGCGGCGCTCCTGGCCGCGGGGATGGCGGCCATGCGCGAGCACGGGCTGGCCCACGCGTGGCTCGGCACCTCCGTGGCCAACCACCGCGCCAACGCGTTCTACGAGAAGGTCGGCTTCCGCACCGTGGGCCGGCGCCGGTTCATGGTGGGCGGCAACCCGGAGGAGGACAACGTGCGCCTGGCCGCCCTCTGAGCCCCCGCTCCGCCCCGGGGGCCGCGATCGTGACGCACCTGTGACCGCTCCGCCGTGGCGGAGGCGGGCCGCCTCCGCACACCATGGAGGGTCGGCCCCCGCCACGACCCGGGCCGGCAGGAAGGTGATCCCGTGTCCCCCTCGCGCCGCCACGTGCTCTTCGGCGGGTCCGCCCTGTCCCTGACCGCCCTGCTCGCCGCGTGCGCGCCGGGCGAGGAGGGAGCGCCGTCGTCGTCCCCGTCCCCGGCCCCGTCCGGGAGCACCCCGGGCACGCCCGCACCGTCCTCGTCCAGCCCTGTGGGCCCGCCCCCGGCCGGGCCGCCGACGCCCTGGGCGGACGTCACGCGCGTGCCGCACCTGTTCTTCCACTCCCTCGTGGTGGACACGGACCGCGCGTTCCACGCCCACGGGAAGGCGGACGGCTACCTCGACTACATGGTCACGCTCAAGGAGTTCCATCGGATCCTGCCGCAGCTGTGGACCAACGGCTACGTCCTGGTGTCCCCGCACGAGCTCTACGAGGTGGGCGCGGACGACGTGGTGCGCCCCCGTGAGCTGATGGTCCCGGAGGGGCGCACCCCGCTGATCCTGTCCCTCGACGACTGCTCGTACTACGAGTACATGGAGGGGGACGGGTTCGCCTCCCGCCTCGTGGTGGCCGACGACGGGCGCGTGCGTACCGAGTACACCGACGCGGCGGGGAACACGGAGGTCGGCGCGCACGACATGGTCCCGGTGCTCGACGACTTCGTGGCCGCGCACCCGGACTTCACGCTCACCGGGGCCAAGGGCGTCCTCGGCCTGACCGGTTACAACGGCGTGCTCGGCTACCGGTCCTCCCCGTCCCAGTACGCGGACAGCCCCACGCTGGAGGAGGACATCGCCGCGGCCCGCCGGGTCAAGGAGGCCATGGCGGCGGACGGCTGGGAGTTCGCCTCCCACTCGTGGAGCCACCGCTCCTTGGGCGCCATGGACCTCGCGGACCTCAAGGAGGACTGCGAGATGTGGATCGCGGACGTCCAGCCGATCCTGGGGGAGACGGACATGCTGATCTACCCGTTCGGCGCGGACATCGCGGGCACCGAGACCTATGCCGGCCCCAAGTACGAGTACCTGCGCTCGATCGGCTTCCGCTCGTTCTTCCTGGTGGACGGCTCCGCCGAGGCCTGGGGCCAGCTGGAGCCCGGGTACTACCGGGGCTCGCGCATCAACGTGGACGGCATCAGCCTGGCCGCGGCCCTGGACGGCTCCCGCCCCGTCCTCGACGAGTTCCTCGACTCCGCCTCCGTGGTGGACGACGCGCGGCCGGAGACGATCCACAGCCCGAGCTACGTCCCGCCGGGGAAGCGGACCTCGCCCTCCCCGTCGGCGTCCCCGTCCGGCTGACGCCCGGTCCGATCGGTCCCGCGGTCCGCCGTCCACCGACGGCGGACCCGATTGGCACGGGCGCGCGGCGGCGGAGACAATGGGCAGGCCCGGCGCCAGACCGCCCGGCCCGCACCGGATCACCAGGAGGACCTCCATGACCGCCGAGACCACCATCGAAGGCCGCTGGAAGGCCTGCGCCGAGCCCTTCACCCAGCTGGTGCGCTCCGTCACCGACTGGGAGGCCCCCACTCCGTGCAAGGGCTGGAACGCCCGCGACCTGCTGGACCACGTCATCACCTCCGAGCGGGACTTCGCCGCCCGCCAGGGCCGGGAGATCCCCGTCTTCGACGGCTCCCGCAACGAGCTCTGGACCCAGTGGGTCAAGCATGCGTCCGCGGTCCGCGCCCTGGCCGGTGACCGCACGTTCGTGATGCGTCCGTTGGGCACCGCCACCGGGGAGATGACCGTGGGCGAGGCGCTGCTGCACTACCACGGCTTCGACCTGCTGGTGCATCGTTGGGACCTGGCCCGCTCGCAGGGCCAGGACATCCGGTTCACCGACGCCGAGCTGGACAAGATCGAGCGCGCCCTGGACAGCTTCGGCGAGCAGGCCTATCAGCCCGGTATCCTCGCCGGTCCCCTGCGGGCGCCGGAGGGTGCCGACCGCCAGGCGCGCGTGCTCGCGCGCCTGGGCCGCTCCGCCTGAGCGGTCAGCGCCCGCCGGAGACCTCCCGCCAGAACGCGTCCACCCGGTCCTCGATCTCGGCGACGATCTCCTGCAGCCGCTCCCAGTCGGCCTCGGCCGGGTCGCCGACCGGCCAGTCCCGGACGTCCTGGTGCGGGGCCACCGCGCAGTCGTCGCCGCAGCCCATCGTGATGACGTAGTCCGCCGCCGCGAGGACCTCGCCCGTGAGCGGCTTGGGGAACGCGTCCGCGGGGTCCGCGCCGATGTCCGAGAGCACCGGGGCCACGTTCTCGTGGATGCGCTCGGCCGGCCGGGAGCCGGCCCAGCTGATCCGCAGGGCGTCCCCGGCTCGGGCGGCCAGCAGGGCGGCCGCCAGCTGGGAGCGACCGGCGTTCTGGACGCACACGAACAGCACATGGGGGACGGGGCGGGGCTCGAGTCCCCGTGCCCCGGTCAGGGCCTCGAGCCGTTCGGCCGCGAACCGCACCGCGATCGACTCGCGGCGGGCCGGGTCCGAAGCCATGGCGGAGAGCTCCGCGTGGGACTCCGCCGCCACGCGCTCCACGGTGTCCTCGCCCAGCAGCGGCCCGAAGATGCGCCGCAGCTCGGCGGTCCCGTGGGCGAGCATGCCCGCGTGCTCGCCGATCCGGGGGAGGGGGCCGGTGACGGGCGGGGTCTCGGCGGCGCGGCGCCCGTCGTCGGGGAGCGGCGCACGCGGGGACACGTCGGTCGTCATGGAGGACTTCCTGGGGAGCCGGTGGGGATGTCTGCTGGCGTACTCCACGGTACGCCTCTGGGCCGGTGCCGCCCAGATGAGGGGCACGACGACGGAGGGGGCGTCCCGTCCCGGGTCGATGGGTCAGCGGGTCGGCGCCGCGGGGGACGCCAGGAATGCGCGGGAGGCGTCGAGGGCCGCGGGGACCGCGGTGTAGTGCGCCCAGCGGCCGCGCTGCTCCCGGGTCACCAGCCCGGCCTCGGTGAGCTTCTTGAGGTGATGGGAGAGGGTCGGCTGGCTGATCCCGAGCGGCTCCGGCAGGTGGCATGCGCACACGGTGCCCTCGGGGGAGGCGGCCACGTGGGCGAGCACCCGGACGCGCGTGGGATCGGAGAGCGCCTTGAACACCGCGGCCAGGTCCGCTGCCGCCTTCGCCGGCAGCAGCGTCGGGGCCGAGGGGGCGCAGCAGGCGTCGGCGGGGCCTTCCCCGGGCGCGACGACGCCCACGTCCGGGGAGGCGGCGGCGCGCGGGAGGGGAGTCATGGCAGACCACTCTAGACCGTCGTATTGACAGCCTTCAATGTGACTGTCAGGATCGTGCCATCCCCACACATCGACGCCGGTCGATGTGACGCCCCCTCGGCCGGAGAGGTCCGCGTGAGCCACGCACCCCAGTCCCCCGTCTCTGCTCCCGCGGCCCCACCGGCCGGCGCGGAGGCCCCCGTCGCCGCCCGCCTGTCCACCCTGGACCGCTGGCTGCCCCTGTGGATCGGCCTGGCCATGGTGGCCGGCCTCCTCCTGGGCCGCCTGGTGCCCGGCCTCGGCGAGGCCCTCGCCGCCGTCGAGGTGGACGGCGTCTCCCTGCCCATCGCCCTCGGCCTGCTGGTGATGATGTACCCCGTCCTGGCCAAGGTCCGCTACGACCGCCTGGACACCGTCACGGGGGACCGCCGCCTGCTCGTGGCCTCGCTCGTGCTCAACTGGGTCCTCGGCCCGCTGCTGATGTTCGCGCTCGCCTGGATCTTCCTGGCGGACCTGCCCGAGTACCGGACGGGCCTGATCATCGTGGGCCTCGCCCGCTGCATCGCCATGGTCATCATCTGGAACGACCTCGCGTGCGGCGACCGGGAGGCGGCCGCCGTCCTCGTGGCCCTCAACTCGATCTTCCAGGTCATCGCCTTCGCGGCCCTCGGCTGGTTCTACCTCTCCGTGCTGCCCGGCTGGCTGGGCCTGGCGCAGGCCGGCCTGGACGTCTCCCCGTGGGACATCGCCCGCTCCGTGCTGATCTTCCTGGGCATCCCGCTGCTGGCCGGCTTCCTCACGCGCGTGCTCGGCGAGCGCCGCTGGGGCCGCCCCGCCTACGAGGGCTCGTTCCTGCCGAAGATCGGCCCGTGGGCGCTCTACGGCCTGCTCTTCACGATCGTGGTGCTGTTCGCGCTCCAGGGCGAGCAGATCGCCGCCCGCCCGTGGGACGTGGCCCGGATCGCCCTGCCGCTGCTCGTGTACTTCGCGGTGATGTGGGGCCTGGGCTACGGCGTCGGCCGCGGCCTCGGCATGGGCTACGAGCGGACCACCACCCTCGCCTTCACCGCCGCCGGCAACAACTTCGAGCTGGCCATCGCGGTGGCCATCGCGACGTTCGGCGTCGCGTCCGGCCAGGCCCTCGCCGGCGTCGTCGGGCCCCTGATCGAGGTCCCCGTGCTGGTGGGCCTCGTGTACGTCAGCCTCTGGCTGCGCCGCCGCTTCCCCCACGCCGCCGACGCCCCCGTCCCAGGCCCCCGTCCCGCCGACCGCACCCGTGAGGAGACCGCCCGATGACCGCCGCCGACCGCCCCTCCGTCCTGTTCGTCTGCGTCAAGAACGGCGGCACGTCCCAGATGGCCGCCGCGCTGATGCGCCAGGCCGCCGGCGACGCCGTCACCGTCCACTCTGCGGGCACGCGCCCCGGCTCCGCGCTCAACGAGGGCTCCCGGGCCGCCGTCGAGGAGGTGGGCGCCACCTTCGAGGGCGAGCACCCCAAGCCGATCGACCCGGCCCTGCTGGACTCCGTGGACCGCGTGGTCCTCGTGGGCATCGAGGCCCAGCTCGAGCGGACCGGCGCCGCGCCCGTGGAGGTGTGGGCCACGGACGAGCCCTCCGAGCGCGGCATCGAGGGCCCCGAGCGCATGCGCCTGATCCGCGAGGACCTCGCCGGCCGCGTCCGCGGGCTCCTGGCCGAGCTCACCGACGCCGACGGGGCCGACGCCGCACCCGCCGAGGGCGGCGCCGGGCGCCCCTCCGTCATGTTCGTGTGCGTCCACAACGCGGGCCGCTCCCAGATGGCCGCCGCGTACGCCCGCCACCTGTCCGGGGGCGCCGTCGAGGTGCGCTCGGCCGGCTCCGCTCCGGCGGACACCATCAACCCGGCCGTGCACGAGGCCATGCTCGAGGAGGGCATCGACCTGACCGACGAGCGCCCGAAGATCCTCACCCCCGAGGCCGTCCAGGCCTCCGACGCCGTGATCACCATGGGCTGCGGCGACGCCTGCCCCTTCTACCCGGGCAAGCGCTACGAGGACTGGACGCTCGCAGACCCGGCCGGCCAGGGCGTGGACGCCGTCCGCCCCATCCGTGACGAGATCCGGGCCCGCGTGGCCGCACTGCTGACGGACATGGGGGTGGACGTCGTCGCGTGAGCGGGCGCTAGCCTGGCCGTGACCCGGCCGGACGCCCCGTGGCGTCCGGCCCGCACGAATCCCCAGGAGGCCCCCATGTCCGAGTCCGCCGGCTTCAGCGAGGCCGAGAAGGCCGCCTTGGCCGAGCGCGCCGAGGAGCTGCGCGCCCAGCGCGGCGGGAAGAAGAAGGCGGAGGCCCTGCAGGACCTCCTCGAGAGGATCGAGGCGATGCCGGAGCAGGACCGCGCGATCGCCGTCGCCCTGCACCAGATCGTGGGCGAGGTGGCCCCGGACCTCGAGCCGCGGACCTGGTACGGCATGCCCGCCTACGCCCGCGGCAAGGACGTGGTGGTGTTCCTGCAGGTGAGCAGCAAGTTCGGGGTCCGGTACACGACGCTCGGCTTCAACGAGTCCGCCGCCCTGGACGACGGCGACATGTGGCCCACCTCCTTCGCCGTCGCCGCCCTGACGGACGACGTCCGCGCCCGGATCGCCGACCTGGTGCGACGCGCGGTCGGCTGAGACCCGGACGGCCGGAGGTGGTTGTCCCCAGGTGTAGACAACCGTGTGGACAAGCCTGTGCAGGAGGGGGCCAGGGGTGTGGAGGACGTGTGGACGGCGGCCTCAGGCGTGGCCGTGCCAGTCCTCCTCGTCGTCGTGCTCCGGCGGGTCGGCGACGTCGTGCACCTGGTGGTGCAGGTGCTCCATGCGGCCGTCCAGATCCGCGGCCACGCGCGCCGCGGCAGCGAGCTCGGTGGTGATGGACGGGGGGACGTCCCCCGCGAACTTGTAGTTGATCTTGTGCTCCAGCGACGCCCAGAAGTCCATGGCGATGGTGCGGAACTGCATCTCCACCGTCACGGGCAGCGTGCCTGTGGACAGGTGCACGGGCACCTGCACGAGGCAGTGCAGACTGCGGTAGCCGCTGGGCTTGGGGCGGCGGATGTAGTCCTCCACCTCGAGCACGCGGATGTCCGGCTGGGACGTGAACAGGCGGAACACCCGGTAGACGTCCTCCGTGAAGCTGACGATCACGCGGGCGCCGGCGATGTCCGTGACGCCCCGGCGCAGGGCCTCCAGGTCCAGGGACAGCCCGCGCTCGGAGGCCTTGCGCAGCAGGGACTCGGGGGACTTCACGCGCGTGGCGATGTGCTCGATGGGGTTGTACTCGTGCAGATGGGCGAACTCGTCCTGCAGGGTCTCCAGGCGGGTCTCCACCTGCAGCAGCGCCGAGCGGTACTCGAGGTCGAACCGCTCCACGTCCGCGCGCAGGGTCTCGAGCGCCTCCGCCACGGGGGGCGGCAGGCGGGTCAGGTCCGCCAACGAGGTGGCCTGCAGGGCCTCGAGCGCCGTGGAGGCGGGCACGCGGCGGGTCCCGGGGCCGGTCTCCGGCTCCGGCGCGGCGTGTCCCTCGTCACCAGGCATGCCCTCCAGCCTAGGGGCGCATCCTGAGAGTCGTCTGAGCCGTCCACAGGCTCAGGCGGCACCTCCGGACCCGTCCCCGGCCCTGTCGTCGTCGGGATCCGGGCCCCCGTCCTCCGGCGCGATCAGCACGGCCTCGAGGAGGGCGCGCCGCGCGTCGGAGTGGGGGACGGGGCGCGCGGTGACGGCGTCCACCACCACCATGGCCGCGTCGCTGACCAGGCACCGGCGCCCCTCCTGCCACAGCTCGTGGTGCAGCGTGTAGGAGGTCCGGCCGATCCCGGAGACCCACACCCGCGCGGTCAGCTCGGGGCCGTAGCGCACGGGGGCCTCGTACTCCGTGGTCATGGAGCGCACGAAGCGCATGACGTCCCCGTCGCTCCACTCGCCCCACGCCTGCGCGGCCCGCACGCGCGCCTCCTCCGTGAGGGTCAGCAGGCGCACGTTGTTGACGTGGCCGTAGGCGTCCTGGTCGGACCAGCGCAGCTCAATGCCCCCCTCCCAGGGGGCGGTGGGGCGCGGGTCGGGGGTCTGCTCGCTCATGGCCGCCAGGCTACCGCCGACACGGTCAGGGGCGAGGGGCCTGCGAGACGCAGCGGAGGGCCTCTGCACTTTCGAACGTCGAATAGGTGCTATTCCACGCTCGAAAGCGCGGATTCCACCGATTCCGCGTTCGAAAGCTCGGCAACCACGAGCGCCGCAACGCTGGCAGCGCGGTCACGGCAGCGGGGTGAACACCTTGCCGGGGTTGAGGATCCCGTGCGGGTCGAACACCGCCTTGATCCGCTCCTGCAGCGCGTGCTGGGCGTCCCCGAGCTCGTCCCGGAGGAACGCCCGCTTGAGCAGTCCCACGCCGTGCTCGCCCGTCAGCGTGCCGCCCAGCTCGAGGCCCGCGCGGAACAGCATCCCCGCGGCCTCCCACACCTCGGCCGGGATCTCCCCGCCGCCCTCCCCGCCCACCCGGGACGCCTCCCCGAACAGCAGGATGGGGTGCAGGTTGCCGTCCCCGGCGTGCGCGGTGGTGGGGATCAGCAGCCCCGTGGCCCGCTCGATCTCCCCGATCCGCGCGAACATCTCCACCATCCGCGAGCGCGGCACCGCCACGTCCTCCACGAGGGGGGTGCCGAGCGCCTCGAGGGCGGGGAAGGCGGTGCGGCGCAGGGCCACGAGCCGGTCGGCCTCCACCGGGTCGGCGGTCACGGTGGTCTGGCCCCCGGCCGCCCGGGCCAGCTCGGCCATGCGGTCCGCCTGCGCGGCGGCGCCCTCGCCGTCGGCCTGGACCAGCAGGAAGGCGCCCGTCTCCGGCAGGCGAGCGGCGTCGTCGTCGGCGGCGTGGGCGCGGACGGCGGCGAGCGTGGCCTCGTCCATCAGCTCCATGATGGCCGGGACCAGCCCGTCCCCGGTGATCGCGGCGGCGGCCGCCGCGCCGGCGGTCACGTCCGGGAAGAACGCGCCCACCGTGTGCACGGCGCCCGGCACGAGGGGACGCAGGGCGAGCACGGCCTGCGTGATCACGCCGAGCGTGCCCTCGGAGCCGATCATCAGCGCGGTGAGGTCGTACCCGGTGACGCCCTTGACGGTGCGGTGGCCCAGGGACAGCACCGTGCCGTCCGCGAGGACCACCTCGAGCCCCAGCACCGCCTCCCGGGTGACGCCGTACTTGGCGCACAGCAGGCCGCCGGCGTTCATGGCGATGTTCCCGCCCACCGTGGAGATGTCCTTGGAGGCCGGGTCCGGCGCCCACCACAGCCCGTGGTCGGCCAGGTGGGTGTTGAGCGCGCCGTTGAGCACGCCCGGCTCGACGACGGCGACCCGGTCCTCCGGGACGACCTCCAGGATTCGGTCCATGCCGGACAGGTCGAGCACGAGCTCCCCGGCGCCGGCCACCGCGCCGCCGGCCAGGCCCGTGCCCGCCCCGCGCGTGACCAGCGGGGTGCGCGTGGCGTGCGCGGCCCGGCACGCGGCCTGCACGTCCGCTGTGCTCCGGGCGCGGACCACGGCCAGCGGGGCCGCGGCGGAGCGGTGCCCCGAGCGGTCGGTGCGGGCGGCCTCGAGCGCGGCGTCGGAGGTGTCCACGGCGTCGCCGAGCTCCGCGCGCAGGCGGGCCACGACGTCGGTGAGGGCGGGGGAGTGCGGTGCGGAGCCGGTCATGCCCCCAGCATCCCACCGCCGTTGCCTAGGGTGGACCCCATGTCAGCCGACGCCCGCCCGCCCCGCCCCCTGGTCACCTCCCTGCGCCCGGACGCGTTGGACGACGACGCCGTGGCCCGGGTGGCCGGCGTCCTCGCCGAGGCGTTCCTCACCGACCCGTACACCGTGTCCTTCCTGCCGCGCAGCCGCCGGCAGGAGCGCCTGACGGACATGTTCGACCGCGTCGTCCGGGACACCCTGCGCCCGGACCCCGCCCGGGGCGGCCGGGCGCCGGGCGTCGTGGACGTGGCGGTGGACCCCGTGGACGGGACGACGCTCGGCGCCGCGGTCTGGGACCGCCCGGAGGCGCCCCGGGGCGTGGACCTGCTGGGCACCGCGGCCTCCGCCCGGCGCCTGGTCCGCGTCATGGGCCGGCACGCCCTGGACCACGTGCGCACCGTGGCCGCGTGCGAGCGGGCCCGTCCCCGCGTGGCGCACTGGTACCTGCGGGACGTGGGCGCGCGCCCGTCCGCCCGGGGCCGCGGCGTGGCCCGCGCCCTCGTGGGCCGCCGCCAGCGCGACGCGCGGCAGGCCGGCGTCGGCGTCTACCTCGAGTCCTCCACCCGCGCCAACGTGCCCTTCTACGAGCGGCTCGGGTTCCGTGGGACCGGGCCCGTCTCCGCGCACGGCACGGACGACCTCACCGGCATGTGGTGGGAGGCCTGATCATGCCCACCCGCCGCGTGGCCGCCGCGTGCATACCCGAGGCCCGGGGGTGACATCGTGGACCTCGGCTCGTGCTGATACCGGATCTCGTGATGTGACACCGGGTATCGTGAGCCACACCACTACACTGTGCTTCCACCGATCAAGGAGCAACCCCTCCATGCCGACCCTGCGAACCGTCCCCCTCTCCGCCGCCACGCGGGAGGATCACCTCGCCCGCCTCCGGGCCACCAGCCCGGAGGCCCCCCTCGACGTCCTGATCGTGGGCGGCGGCTCCACCGGCGTGGGCGCCGCGTTCGACGCGGCCACCCGCGGCCTCGACGTGGGCATCGTCGAGGCCCGCGACTGGGCCTCCGGGACGTCGTCCCGCTCCTCCCGCCTCATGCACGGTGGCCTGCGCTACCTCGAGATGCTGGACGTCAAGCTGGTGTACGAGGCGCTGCGGGAGCGCGACCTGCTGCTCACCCAGACCGCGCCCCACCTGGTGCGACCCCTGCGCTTCGTCTTCCCGTTCTTCCACAAGGTGATCGACCGCGGCTTCATCGGCGCCGGCGTCACCATGTACGACGCCATGCAGTCGCTCGGCCGCCGCCGCGCGATGGGCGCGCACCGCCATCTCAGCCGCCGCTCCATGGCCGCGACCTTCCCCTCCCTCGACGACGAGAAGATCGTCGGCGCGGTCGAGTACGCCGACGCCCAGTTCGACGACGCCCGCCTGGCCATGATGCTCGTGCGCTCCGCCGTGGACCACGGCGCCGTGGCCGCCAACTACACCGCCGTCACCGACTACCTGCGCGGCGACGACGGCCGTGTGCAGGGCGTGCGTGTCCGCGAGGAGACCTCCGGCGAGGAGTTCGACGTGCACGCGCGCGCCGTCATCCTGGCCGGGGGCGTGTGGACCCAGGAGCAGCAGGAGCTGGCCGAGGCCGACGGCGGCCTCGAGGTGCTCGCCTCCAAGGGCGCCCACATCACCGTCCCGCGCGAGCGCATCCGCGCCGACGCCGCCACCGGCGTGATCACCAAGACGGAGAAGTCCGTGCTGTTCCTCATCCCGTGGGACGAGTACTGGGTGATCGGCACCACGGACACCCCGTGGGCGGAGGACGTGGCCCATCCGGCCACGACCGCGGACGACATCGACTACATCCTCGAGCACGCCAACGCGGTCCTGAAGGAGGACCTCACGCGCGACGACGTGATCGCCACGTACGCCGGCCTGCGGCCGCTGCTGCAGCCGGTCACCGGCTCCGACGGCGCCTCCACCAAGATCTCCCGTGAGCACACCGTCACCGAGGTGGCCCCCGGCCTCACCGCCGTGGCCGGCGGCAAGTGGACGACGTACCGGGCCATGGCCGAGGACGTCGTGGACTTCGTGGTGCGCGAGAACCATCCGACCCGTCCCAGCCTCACCGAGCACATCCCCGTGCTCGGCGGCCTCGGCTACTCGGAGATCGAGGCGCAGGCGGACCGCATCGCCGCCGACTACGGCCTGGACGAGGCCCGCGTGGACCGTCTGCTGTCCCGCTACGGCACCGTGCTGCGCCTCGTGCTCGACCTGATCGACGCCGACCCGTCCCTGGGCGCCCCGCTCGCCGAGGCCCCGCGCTACCTGCGCGCCGAGATCGTCTACGCCGCCCGCGCCGAGGGCGTCGTCCACCTGGACGACGTCATCGAGCGCCGCACGCGCCTGTCCACCGAGGTCCGCGACCGCGGCGTCGCGGCGGCCGAGGAGATCGCGTCCCTCGTGGCCCCCGAGCTGAGCTGGGACGACGAGCGCACCGCCGCGGAGATCCGCGCGTACCAGGACCTCGTCGACGCCCGCCTGCGCGGCGAGAGCGCCCATGACGACGTCACCGCCGCCGCCGCCCTGGCGGCGGCCGAGACCACCACCCCCTGAGAGGAGCCCGCCCATGGGCACGATCTTCCTGTACGAGATCGCGGGCACCGCGATGCTGCTGCTGCTCGGCGTCGGCGTCGTCGCGAACGCGATCCTGACCAAGACCAAGGGCAACGGCGGAGGCTGGCTCCTGATCAACTTCGGCTGGGGCCTGGGCGTCTTCGCGGGCGTCTTCGTGGCCGCCGCCTCGGGGGCCCACCTCAACCCCGCCGTCACCGTCGGCCTGCTGGTCAGCGGCGCCGAGGAGTACGCCCCCGGGATCGCCGTGAACGCCGGCACGACGCTCGCCTACTTCGCGGCGCAGCTGATCGGCGCCTTCCTGGGCGCCGCCCTGGCCTGGCTGGCCTACCGCGACCACTACGCGGCGGAGACGGACCAGGGCGCGATCCTGGGCACCTTCGCCACCGGCCCGGAGATCCGCAACCCGGTGTGGAACATGGTCACCGAGGCCATCGGCACGTTCGTGCTGGTGCTGGTGGTGCTGATGTTCGGCAACACGCCCTCCGGCCTCGGCCCGCTGGCCGTCGCCCTGCTCGTGGTCGGCATCGGCGCGAGCCTCGGCGGCCCCACCGGCTACGCCATCAACCCCGCCCGTGACCTCGGCCCGCGCCTGTTCCACGCCGTGGCGCCGATCGCCGGCAAGGGCGGCTCCGACTGGGGCTACGCCTGGGTGCCGATCGTCGGCCCGCTGCTGGGCGCGGTCCTCGCCGGCCTCGCCTCCATGGCGCTCGTCTGAGCACCCGAGCGCACACCCCCACCCCCACCCCCGCTTCGAAGGAGGAGCCCATGTCCGCCCCGCAGTACGTCATGGCGATCGACCAGGGCACCACGTCCACCCGCGCCATCCTGTTCGACCACGACGGCGCCATCGTGTCCACCGGCCAGCTCGAGCACGAGCAGATCTTCCCGCGCGCCGGGTGGGTCGAGCACGACCCCCAGGAGATCTGGCGCAACACCCGCGAGGTCATCGGCCAGGCCCTGTCCCGCGCCGAGGTCACCCGCCACGAGATCGCCGCCGTCGGCGTCACGAACCAGCGGGAGACCACCGTGGTGTGGGACCGCCACTCCGGCAAGCCGGTCTACAACGCGATCGTCTGGCAGGACACCCGCACGCAGAAGATCTGCGACCGGCTGGAGGGCGACGAGGGTCCGGAGAAGTACAAGGAGCGCGTCGGCCTGCCGCTGGCCACCTACTTCTCCGGCCCCAAGGTGGCCTGGATCCTGGAGAACGTGGAGGGCGCCCGCGAGGCGGCCGAGCGCGGCGACCTGCTGTTCGGCACCACCGACACGTGGGTCATCTGGAACCTCACGGGCGGCGTGGACTCCGGCGTGCACGTCACGGATGTCACGAACGCGTCCCGCACGATGCTCATGAACATCGACACGCTCGACTGGAACGAGGACATCTGCCGGGACATGGGCATCCCGATGTCCATGCTGCCGCGCATCGCCAGCTCCTCCGAGGTCGTCGGCCACGCCGCCGGCCACCAGCTGCTCCGCCAGGCCCCGATCACCGGCATCCTGGGCGACCAGCAGGCCGCGACCTTCGGCCAGGCGTGCTTCGAAGTCGGCCAGGCCAAGAACACCTACGGCACCGGCAACTTCGTGCTGATCAACACCGGCGAGGAGCTCGTCCGCTCCGACAACGGCCTGCTCACCACGGTGTGCTACCGGATCGGCGACGAGAAGCCGGTGTACGCGCTCGAGGGCTCCGTGGCCGTGACCGGCTCGCTGGTCCAGTGGGTGCGCGACAACCTGAACCTGATCAGCAGCGCCCCGGAGATCGAGGAGCTCGCCCGCGAGGTGGAGGACAACGGCGGCGTCTACCTGGTGCCGGCGTTCTCCGGCCTGTTCGCCCCGCACTGGGACTCCACGGCGCGCGGCACGATGGTGGGCCTGACCCGCTACGTGACCAAGCACCACATCGCCCGCGCCGTCCTCGAGGCCACCGCCTACCAGTCCCGTGAGGTCGTCGACGCGATGAACGCGGACTCCGGCGTGGACCTCACGGAGCTGAAGGTCGACGGCGGCATGGTCATGAACGAGACCCTCATGCAGTTCCAGGCGGACCTGCTGCGGGTCCCCGTGGTCCGCCCGAAGGTCATCGAGACCACCGCGCTGGGCGCCGCCTACGCGGCCGGCCTGGCGGTGGGCTTCTGGGAGTCCACCGAGGACGTCGTCGCCAACTGGCAGGAGGACCGCCGCTGGGAGCCGACCATGGACGAGGAGAAGGCCGAGCGCCTGCTCCGCCTGTGGAAGAAGGCCGTGGACCGGGCCCGCGAGTGGATCGACGAGGACGTCGAGGCACTCGAGGCCTGAGACCGTCCGTCGACCGGCCGGGGCCGGGGGCGTCACGCTCCCGGCCCCGGCCGGCCCGTAGGCTGGCCCGGCCGGCCCTGTGCGCCCCGGGCCGGTCCGTGCCGACCCGGCCCCTCCGGAAGGACCCCATGCAGCATCCCGTGCAGGACTACCTCTCCTCCCTCGTCGACCGCCTGCGCGCGGAGCGCGGCGGCGAGCTCGCCACGTACATCCCCGTGCTGGCGGAGGCGGACCCCGAGAAGCTCGGCGTGGCCATGGCCACCGTCACCGGGCGCGTGCACTGCGCGGGGGACGCGGACACCGAGTTCACCATCCAGTCCGTGTCCAAGCCCTTCGCGTACGCGGCCGCGCTCGTGGACCGCGGCGCGGAGACCGTGGACGACGCCGTCGGCCTGAACCCCTCCGGTGAGGCCTTCAATGAGCTCTCCCTCGAGGAGCAGTCCAAGCGCCCGGACAACGCCATGATCAACGCGGGCGCGCTCGCGGTGCACCAGCTGCTGGTGGGCCCGTTCGCGGGCCGCCAGGAGCGGATCGACCGCGTGGTGGGGCTGATGTCCCTGCTGGCCGGCCGGCGGCTGACGGTGGACCGGGCCACCTACGAGTCGGAGATGGGGGCCTCGGACCGCAACCTGGCGCTGGCGCACATGCTGCGCAGCCACGGGATCCTCCACGACCGCGCGGAGGACGTGGTGGCCGGGTACGTCGCCCAGTGCTCCGTGCTGGTGACCGTCCGGGATCTGGCCGTCATGGGCGCGTGCCTGGCCTCCGGCGGCGTGCACCCGCTCACGGGGGAGCGGGTCCTGCCGTCCCTGTTCTGCCGGCAGGTGCTCTCCGTCATGTCCACGGCGGGCATGTACGAGGCCGCGGGCCAATGGATGGCGCACGTCGGGATCCCCGCCAAGTCCGGTGTGTCCGGGGCGGTGCTCGGTGCCCTGCCCGGACAGGCCGGGATCGCCGTGTTCTCCCCGCCGCTGGACGCCGCCGGCAACTCGGTGCGCGGCGTGCTGGCGTTCGAGCGCATGTCCGAGGACCTGAACCTGCACGTCATGGAGGCCGACGCCCTCGGCGGCACCGCGGTGCGGTTCGTCCGCCGCGAGGGGGACACCGTGCTCATGCACCTGCAGGGCGTCATCCGCTTCGGCGGCGGCGAGGCGGTGGCCACCGCCATGGCGGACCTCGGCACCGGCGGCGAGCCCGGCGCGGGGGACTGGCAGAGCCCCGCCTACCCCGAGTGGGAGGACGGGGTGCTCGCCCCGGTCGAGGGCGTGGCGGCCGAGCACGGGGACCGCGTGCCCCGCGAGGACGCGGACCCGGCCCTGGCCGTGGCCGCCGCCACGGGGGACGGCTCCGTGCGGGAGGCTGCCGCCGCGCGCGAGGGGGAGGGCCCCATCCGCACCGTGGTGCTGAACCTGGAGCGCGTGGACCGGATGACCCGCGTGGGCCGCCGCCTGGTCGCCGAGGGCATCCGCCGGCTCGAGGCGGATGGTGTGGTCGTCCGCGTCGTCGACCCCGACGGGATGCTCGGCGCCGACTGAGCGCCGCCGCGCGGCGGGGGCGGTCCCCGACGTCGTCCGTTCCGCCTCGGGGTGTGTCGCCTCACAGACCCCTTCCGTTCACCGGCCGTTCACCTTAGGCTGGGGCGTCGCCCCCCAGCCCTCGAACCGCCGAGGTCCCCCATGCCCGCCTGGCTCCGCCGCATCGCCGAGAGGTCCGCGCCCGCCGCGCGCCGTCGTCGTGCCGTGCCCGCGCCGGGACGCGCGGCCCGCGTCGGCTGGTGGGCCGCGGGGGCCCTGCCGCTGGTCGGCTGCCTCACCTCGTTCCCCATCGGCGCGTCCAAGCCGACCATCGCGGTCCCCGGGGTGGGGTACCAGGGGGGCTTCGCGGCCGGCTGGCAGCACCCGCTGAACCAGCCCGCCTACTTCACGTGGCTCTCCAACGCCATGGTGGCCGGCACCTCCCTGACCCTGGCCGCCCGCCGCACCGCGCCGACCTCGGACGCGTTCTGGGCCGTGCGCACCGCGGGCCTGGGCTCCGTCATGGTCACGGGGATCGTCTACAATGGGCTGCTACGGGGCATGGAGCAGGACACGGCGCTCTACCGGTTCAACGACACGCTCCAGCACATCGTGAACCCCGTCCTCGCGCCCGCCGTGTGGGCGGCGTTCGACCCCCGCGGGCAGATTACCGGCCGCCGCGCTGGCCTGGCCGCCGTCATCCCGCTCGTCTGGGCCGCGGCGACGCTCGTCCGCGGAGCCCGGATCGACTGGTACCCCTACCCGTTCCTGGATGTCCCGCGGATGGGCTACCGGGGCGTCGGCGTCGTCCTGTCCGTGGTGCTGGCCGGCTTCTCCGGCCTGCTGGGGGTGCTCGGTCAGCTGGACCGGCGGCTCGCCGTCCGCTGACCCCGCCCGGTCAGCGGGTGAACACCCGCTCGATCGGGGTGTCCCCGTCCACGAACTCCACCTGGCGGCTGATCGCCGCGCCGGAGCCGACGGCGGCCGCGATCATCCGTGCCACGTTGCCCCGGGAGACGCCGGGCAGCCCCTCGCCGCGGTCCCGCGGATCCACCTCCACGCGGCCGGTCGGCTCGTCCTGCGTGAGGGCGCCCGGGCCCAGGATCGTCCAGTCCAGATGGGACCCGCGCAGGTGCTCGTCCGCGGCGGCCTTGGCCTCGGCGTAGGGGAAGAAGTCGCTGTCCTCAGGCACGCCGTGGTGCGGACCGGCGCCCAGGTAGGACACCATCACGTAGCGGCGCACCCCGGCAGACCACGCCGCGTCCATCGAGGCGATCGCGGCATCCCGGTCCACGGCGTACGTCCGCTCCGGATCCCCGCCCCCGGCCCCGGCGGACCACACGACGACGTCGCGTCCCGCCAGGGCCTGCTCGAGGTCCGCGGGGGCGGCGTGCTCCACGTCCAGGACGAGGGGCTCGGCGCCCGCGGCGCGCACGTCCGCGGCGTGGTCGGGGTTCCGGATCACGGAGGTGACGGTGTGGCCCGCCTCCGCCAGCAGGGGGGCGGCCAGCAGGGCCACCTTGCCGTGTCCGCCGATGATCAGCACGTCCGCCATGGGGTGTCTCCTTCGTCTCGGGTGGGGTGGTCTCGTCCGGCACAACGGACCGGGTCAGCCGGATATTCCGGGGCGGGAAGGCGACGCCGGCGGCGCCGCCGATCTGAGGGCGCCGCCGGAGTTCTTCGGGCGCGATCCCGGATGCATGCGGGAGCACTGGGCCACAGGTGCCGGCCCGCGTACACGTCTGGGCTCATCACCGTTGTTCACGGTGCAGGACCAGCCTAGTGAGGGCCCGTCGAAGCGCCGTCTCGAAAACAGACGAGCACGGTGGTTTAGGGGGAATATCTTCCTGGCCAAATGTGATTTGCCCCACTAAGGTGTTGCCCACGAAGAAGCTGTGCAACACACAAGCAGGGCCGGCGGACGGGTTAAGGGGGAGGTCGCATGACAACGGTCGGATGGTCACCGCAGGCACTGAGTCTGTGGGCCAAGACCGGACCGGAGTCGGAGGACTGGCTGGACCTTCCCCGTCACCTCACCGACAGCGCGGCCATCGGGGGATGGCTGTGGCGGTGCTGGCTGGCGCCGGGCGTCGCCGGCTGGCTGGAGGACGAGCTCGACCTGCGCGGCGAGGGGGATGTCCTTGGCGCATGGCTCGCGGGCGTCCATGACGTGGGCAAGGCGTCCGAGGTGTTCGAGGGGCAGCTCATGGGCGATCACACCAGGCTCCCGTTCGCGGAGCGCATCCGGGACGTCGGGCTGCCTCTCTCCGGGCCGGCAGGTCCCGCGGACAGTCACCCCCACTCTGCCGTCAGTCACGCCGCACTGAAGCGCTGGCTCGTGGTGGAGGGCTTGACCCGTTCCAGCCGCGCCGCCGCCTCGTTGGCCGAGATCGCCGGCGCCCACCACGGACTGCCTGCGACGCCCGCGGAGGTGCGGCGTGCGGAGAGCGCTGCGCGACGTCAGCCGTCATGGGCCGCGGTCCAAGACGAGCTCATCGCGGGCATCACGGACCGGCTCGGAGCCCACGACGTCCTGGGGCGCGTGCTCGCCGTCGAGCCGCGCGCCCACCACCAGATGCTGCTGACCGGTCTGGTGGTGATGGCGGACTGGATCGCCTCGAACCCGGACCTCTTCCCCCTCCTGCCCGCCGCCCTGCTGGACGAGGAGGCGCGGCTTGCCGACGCCGTGGCGACCCTCGACCTGGCCGGCCCGGCCCGGCCCCGTGTGCTGGAGGCCGATCCGGCGGCGGCCTATCGTCACGCCTTCGCCTGGCCGGAGGGGCGGCGGCCGTGGCCGGTGCAGGCGGAGATCCTGCGGGCCGCGGAGCAGATGGAGGGCCCCGGCCTGCTGTGCGTCGAGGCGCCGATGGGTGTCGGCAAGACGGAGGCGGCCCTGGCTGCCGCGCAGGTGATGATGCGCCGGACGGGGCGCAGCGGGGTGATCGTCGCAGCGCCCACCATGGCCACTTCGGACGCACTGTTCCGTCGAGTGCAGGTCTGGGCGGAACGCAACCTGGAGGGGGACGGCCCCGTTTCCCTGGTGCTGGCGCACTCGAAGGCTGCGCTGAATGCGGAGGCTGCCGCGATGCCCCGCGTCGGGATGGGCTCCCAGGACATCGGTCGAGACGATCCGCACGATCGCCACCAGTCTGTGGTCGCGCACCAATGGCTCAGCGGTCGCAAGAGGGGCATGCTCGCCTCCATCGCGGTGGGGACGGTGGATCAGGTGCTGTTCATGGCCCTGCAGTCCCGGCACGTGATGCTGCGGCACCTGGGCCTCGCGTCCAAGGTGGTCGTCATCGACGAGGCGCATGCCTACGACTCCTACATGAACCAGTACCTGTCGCGAGCTCTGCACTGGCTGGGGGCGTACGGCGTTCCGGTGGTCCTCCTCTCGGCGACGCTTCCGCATGCCATCCAGCAGGAACTCGTCGCGGCCTACATGGACGGCCGACACGGCGGTCGGAGGATCACGGCGCCGGAGACGGGCGCCGCCTATCCGGTGATCACCACCGCGGACCGGGCCGGGATCAGGGCGGAGCAGACGCCGGAGTCCGGGCGGCGCTCGGAGGTGGAGTTCACGGCCGTCGCGGATGACGAGGACTCGTTGCGGGGGCTGCTGACTCCGTGCGTGTCGGACGGAGGATGTTTGCTCGTGGTCTGCTCCACCGTCGCCCGAGCGCAGCATGCCTACGCGCTCGCCCGGGATCTCGTGGGGGATGACGCGGTGCTGCTGCACTCCCGCTTCCTCGCCCGGGACCGCGTCGAGAAGGAGGCCGTCCTGGTGACCGAGCTGGGCCCCGACGCGCGGCGAGGCCAGGGCCGGCCCGAGCGGCGGATCGTGGTGGCCACCCAGGTCGTGGAACAGTCTCTCGATCTGGACTTCGACGGCATGGTCACGGATGTCGCCCCCATGGACCTCATCCTTCAGCGCACGGGGCGTGTGCACCGCCACGCACGCCCGGTGGAGGACCGGCCTGGCTGGGGCCGCGCGCCGCGCGTGTGGGTGCGTGGCGCCGTGGATCCGGGGGATGATGCCACCCCGCCGGCCTTCGAGAGCGGGGTGGAGGCCGTCTATGCGCCGGCGCTGCTGACGGCCACCTGGGGTCTGCTCTCCCTGGAGCGGGACGGGCGGACGGTGAGCCTCCCCCGGGAGATCCCGACGCTGGTCGCGGGGGCCTACGCGGAGCGGCCGGCACTGCCCGAGGCCTGGGGCGAATCTTTTGTGGTGCAGCGGAAGGAGTGGGAGGCGCGGCAGGAGACGGCGCGGAATCGGGCCAAGGGCTTCCTCCTGCCGACGGCGAAGGGCGTGAAGTACTTCCGCGACCTGTGGGCCGGGCCGACGGGGGACCCCGGGACCGAGCGGGGCGAGGCTGCCGGGCTGGCGCAGGTCCGCGACACGGACCCCACGCTCGAGGTGCTCCTCGTCCGGGCGGCGGAGGGCGGCTACGTCCCCTGGGGCTCCCCCGGCGACGCGGAGGTGACCTTCACGGGGAAGGCGCTCTCCCCGTGGCGTGCCCGGCAAATCGCCGAGTCCTCGGTGCGACTGCCAGGGCGCTTCTCCCGCATGCCGCTCTTCGAACGGGCGCTGGACGAGCTGGAACAGGGCACGGACGTCGCCTGGCAGCAGTGCTCCCTGCTGCGGGGACAGCTGCAGCTCATCGCCGACGAGGAGGGGCGGACGACGGTGGCGGGCGTCGACCTCCGCTACGACCTCGACCTCGGCCTGCTGGACGGCCCCCAGACCACCCGGATGAACGAAGGAACGCGATGATGACCACGACGCAGGAGACCTTCAACCTCGTGGACCGACCGTGGATCCGTGTCCGCGCCCTCGACGGCGGGGAGCGGCTGCTCTCGGGACGCGAGGTGTTCGAGCAGTCCAGGACGATCGAGCGGATCGCAGGCGAGTCCCCGCAGCAGGACGCCGCGGTGCTCCGGGTGCTGCTCGCCGCCTGGTGGAGCGCCGTCCGGGAGGAGCCGCAGCTCAGCGACGGTGATGCCCGCGCAGCGGGTGAGTGGTGGATCGACCAGTTCACGTCCACGGACGTGCCCGGAGGCCGGGTGGCCATGGACCGCTACTGGAACGCGGTGCGCGGGCGCTGGGACCTGCTGGATCCCGTGGCACCGTTCATGCAGGTCTCGGATCTCCACACAGCCAAGGGGGAGTGGAGCTCGGTGCGCAAGCTGCTGCCGGACGCTGAGTCCTCCTACTTCACCCTGCGCGAGGGCGACGCCGCGGAGTCCCTGGCCCTGGACGAGGCGGCGCGCTGGCTCGTGCACCTGCAGGCGTGGAACTACTCGGGCATCAAGTCCGGCGCGGTCGGCGATCCGCGCGTCAAGGGAGGGAGGGGATACCCCATCGGCACGGGGTGGAGCGGCAAGGCCGGCGTCGTCGTGCTGCACGGACGGGACCTCGCTGAGACGCTTCTGCTGAACACACCGCCGACCAAGGTGTTCCTGAATGACGTCGAGACCGACCGCCCCGTCTGGGAGCGGGAGCCGGACATGGCCGCCTCCCGGGGCGTCGAGGCACCGGCGGGCCCCCGTGATCTGCTGACGTGGCAGATCCGGCGGGTCCGTCTGCGCATCGAGGACGGCCGCGTGACCGGCGCGGTCGTGTCCAACGGGGACAGGATCGAGCTGAAGAACCAGTTCGCCGACCCGATGACCGCCTATCGCCACAGCATCCCGCAGTCCAAGAAGGCCGGCACGGACGTCTGGATGCCACGGGAGCACAGCGAGAGCCGGACCCTCTGGCGCGGGGTCGAACCGCTGCTGCTGCGCGAGGGCATGGCGTCCTCCTCCTCCCGCGACCGCCCCCCGGCGACGACGGCAGACCTCTCCGGGCTCCACCAGGAGCTGCGGGTCGCGGACGTGGAGGACGTGCTGATCGGGGTCGAGATGATCGGCACCGTGTACGGGACCCAGGACGCCGTCGTGACCTCCACGATCCGGGAGGAGCTGCCACTGCGGCTGGCGGCCCTGACGTCACAGGATCCCGACGTCGCCGACACGATCGTGACCGCGGCGAAGCAGACCATGGACGCCGCCGTGGACCTCGGCCGGCTCGCCGGGAACCTGGCTGTGGCAGCGGGCGGCGAGTACTCGTTCGTCGCGGCGGCGACGGAGGCCGCCCTGGCAGGACTCACGGAGCCGTTCAAGGGCTGGCTCGCCCGCGTGGGACCGGACGCCGACCTCCAGGTGCTCCGAGACCAGTGGTTCGCCTCCGCTGACCGCCACCTGCGTGCGCACGGTGCACGTCTCGTCGCCGGAGCCGGCCCCGTCGCCGTCGTCGGCCGCGAGGACGCGGACGGCCGGCTTCATTCGGCGGCCACGGCCTGGGGAAGCTTCACCTACGCCATCGACAAGACCCTCGACGGCCCGGCCCGTCGTCGGCGCAACGCACCGGCCGACACCCGTGACGAGACCGTGTCGACATGACAGCCGTCCGCCCCCAGACCCCCGCAGCACCTCAGGAGGAGACCATGACCACCACCGACCTGCCGGATGCCGTCCCTTCGGGGGCGGCCCCGTCCGAGGAGGAGCCGCGCGAGCCCACGCTGTACCGTGCGACGGCCTCCGCCGCCCACCGCCTCCAGGCGGCTGTGCTGGGCGCCGATGACGCTGCCGCCGCATCAGCCCGGGCGACCCTGAGTCGTCTGCGCTGCGCCGTCGCCCAGGAACCCGGTGAGGACCCACTCGCCTGGAACGCCGTGGCAGAGGATCTCCTGGGGGAGCTGCCCCCGCAGGACCTCGGCCGGGGAGACGCTCCGTCCCCCGCCGAATGGGCCGCATTCGTGGCCATCACGCTCTTCGCCGCACATCAGCAGTCCCAGCGGGCACCCATGCACGTCAAGGGCATGAGCGTCGGGGCGGCTGCGGCCCGTCTGCGGCGCGCCACGGAGAGCGGCTCGATCAAGCAGCGGCTGGACGCCGTGATGGTCTCGGCGACTCCGCGGGCTCTGCGCTACCACCTGCGGTCGTTGGTCTCCCTGTTCGCTGCGCACGGCATCCCCCTCGACTACGGGGCGCTCGCCGAGGACCTCCGGCGGCTGCGACAGCCGGCCCGTCGCAGCGGCGTCCTGCTGCGCTGGGGGCGGGACTACGCCGCCGGACTCTCCCGCAGCCGGGCCGCTGAACCGAACGACGCCTGACACCCCTTCCCGTTCCATCCACCCCCTCACCTGGAGGACACCATGAGCCTGTTCATCGACATCCACGCCCTGCAGACCCTGCCCCCGAACAACATCAACCGCGACGACACCGGATCGCCGAAGACCGCCACGTTCGGCGGAGTCCCGCGCCAGCGTGTGTCGTCTCAGGCGTGGAAGCGCGCGATCCGCAAGGACTTCGAGCAGCAGCTGAATCCGGACGAGCTCGGCGTGCGCACCAAGCGTGTCGTCGAGCGCATCGCCCGGCGCGTCCTGGAGCTGCAGGGCACCCCTGAGACGGACGTCCGCGACCCGCAGCAGCGCGCCGCACTGGCCGAGGCGGCCGGGCGGGTCGAGGCGCTGCTCAAGGGCGCCGGCTTCAAGCCGGAGAAGCCCAAGGCCAAGGCCAAGAAGGACGTCACCGAGGAGGAGCAGCTCGAGGCTCTCTTCGCCGAGGTCTCCTACCTGATGTTCCTCAGCGACAAGCAGATCACGGCGGCGGCCCAGGCGATCATCGAGACCCCGGACGGACCCTGGAGCAAGAAGACGGCAGCCGCCCTCCTGGACGATGCGCACTCGGTGGACATCGCGATGTTCGGCCGCATGATCGCCGACGCCTCCGACTTCAGGGTGGACGCCTCCGTGCAGGTGGCGCACGCCATCAGCGTCAGCGCCTCGGAGCCGGAGTTCGACTACTTCACCGCCGTCGACGATGTCCGGGAGGACGTGGAGGAGTCCGGGGCAGGGATGATCGGCACGGTCACCTTCACATCGTCCACCCTCTACCGCTACGCGAACGTCAATGTCGGGGCACTCGCCGCGAACCTCGGTTCCGAGGAGGCCGCGTTGCGGGCAGCGCAGGCCTTCGTCAGGTCCTTCATCCGCTCGATGCCCACGGGCAAGCAGAACACCTTCGCCAACACGACACTGCCGGACCTCGTGGTCGTCGCGCTGCGGGAGGACCGGCCGATCTCCTGGGTCAACGCCTTCGAGGACCCGGTGCCCACCGAGGTCGAGGGCGGCCGCCGCAAGGAGGCCGCGGCGCGCCTGGCCGCCGAGGCCGCCGCGCTCGAGAGCATGTACGCGGCTCCGGCTCGACGCACCTGGGTGATCGCGCTGCCCGCGCTCGCCGACGCCGTCGCCGCCCTCGGTGCCCCCGTGGACCAGCGGACCCTGCTGACGCAGCTGGAGGTCGAGCTGCAGGAGGCGACGGCGTGACTGGCACCCTGCTCCTGAGGCTGAAGGGCCCCTTGCAGTCCTGGGGCTCCTCGAGTCGCCATCAGCGTCGGGAGACGCACCCGGTCCCGACGAAGTCCGCGGTGGTGGGTCTTCTCGCCGCGGCCGAGGGTCGCCGTCGCACCGATCCCGTGGAGGACATCGCAGCCCTCGAGTTCGGCGTGCGTGTGGACCAGCCGGGGACCCTCCTGCGTGACTACCAGACCGCCGCCGACTGGCAGCGGAATCCGACGGCGGCCGCGAAGCTGAGCGAGCGCTTCTACCTGCAGGACGCCTGTTTCGTCGCGGGAGTGTCGGGGCCGGAGGAGTTGCTCGAGGGAATGGAGCATGCGCTCCGCAATCCGGTGTTCCCCCTGTACCTGGGGCGCCGCTCGTGTCCCGCCGATCCCCGGCTAGTGATCGGCTGGTTCGACCTCGGCGTGGAGGCGGCGCTGCGGGAGGTGCCGTGGCAGGCTGCCGACTGGTATCGGCGCACCCGCGCGAGGCGGGTGCCCTTGCCGATCTACCGGGACGCCCAGCCCGGGGAGGTCGTGGAGGAGCGGGTGCAGGACCTGCCGCTGAGCTTCGACCCGGCCCGCCGGGAGTATGGCTGGCGCGCGGTGCACATGCCCGCGCCGCTCGTCGTGGAGAACAAGCAGGGACGGGACCATGCAGACCCGTTCTGGGAGGCGGTGATGAGCGCATGACGGTGCTCGCCAGGATGTCCTTGAATGCGGCGACGCGCGGTGGTCGGAGACTGCTGGGCGATCGCCAGGCCATGCACGCCGCGGTCATGTCGGCCTTCTCGCCGGGAGCGCACGACGCGATGGCCGGCCGGGTGCTGTGGCGGGTGGACCATGAGGCCCACCGCCACACGCTGTATGCCGTCAGCCCGGTGGAGCCTGACCTGACGCATGTCGTGGAGCAGGCAGGGTGGGCTGGTGAGTCGTGGGACGCGGCGGACTACGACCCGTTTCTCAGCCGTCTCGTGACGGGGCAACGGTGGGCGTTCCGGCTCGCTGCGAACCCGGTGAAGGCCAAGGCCCAGCCGGACGGCCGACGCAGCAAGGTCCTGCCCCATGTGACGCCGGCCCAGCAGGTGGCCTGGCTGCAGGAACGTGCCGCAGGGTGGGGGTTCAGCGTGCCGGCGGCGGGCGAGTCGGACGGCCCCGGGGCCGTCACGGTGACCCACCGCGCCGATGAGAGATTCGGTCGGGGGCAGAATGGGGCGGGCAGGCGACGGAGCCGGGTCACGTTGCGGGTGGTCCAGTTCGACGGGGTGCTCGACGTGGCGGATGCGTCGTTGCTGCGGCAGGCGCTGACAGGTGGCATGGGCAGGGCCAAGGGCTACGGCTGCGGCCTGATGACCCTGCGGCCGATCGCGCGATGACCGGGGGTGGCGGGAAGCCGCGCATGGAGGCGCGGGAGCTGACGCGGGTGGCCGATCGGCTGTCCTTCGTCTATCTGGAGCGCGCCACGGTGCACCGGGACGGCAACGCGATCACGGCGACCGATCAGGACGGAGTGCTGCACATCCCCTCCGCGGCGCTGGGCTGCCTGCTCCTGGGGCCGGGGACGCGTGTGACCCATGCGGCGATGTCCCTTCTGGGTGACTCTGGTGCCTCCGTGGTGTGGGTGGGGGAGAACGGTGTCCGGTACTACGCCCATGGGCGGAGCCTGGCCCGGTCGACTCGCCTGCTGATCTGTCAGGCGGAGCTGGTGTCCAACACGCGCTCTCGCCTGGCGGTGGCCCGGCGCATGTACGCGATGCGGTTCCCGGGGGAGGACGTCTCCGCGCTCACGGTGCAGCAGCTGCGTGGACGCGAGGGGGCGCGTGTCCGAGGCCTGTATAGGCGCATGGCGGCGCAGTACGACGTGGAGTGGACGCGTCGTGACTACGACCCGGAGAACTTCGAGGACGGGAACCTGGCGAATCGTGCACTGACAGTGGCCAACACGGCGCTCTACGGGATCGTCCACGCCGTGGTGGTGGCGCTGGGATGTGCCGCAGGCCTCGGGTTCGTCCATACGGGCAATGACAGGTCGTTCGTCTACGACGTGGCAGACCTCTACAAGGCCGACATCGCCATCCCCGTGGCGTTCCGTGTCGCCGGGACGCCGGGAGCTGATGTGGAGACGGATGTGCGGCGAGCCGTGCGAGACGCCGTCGTGAAGGAGCGCCTGCTGGAGAGGATCGCCCGTGACGTGGGCGAGCTTCTTCTGGGGCTCGAGGAGCTTCCGGAGGAGTGGGACCAGGAGGACGGCCTGTCCCTGTGGAGCGGGCGAGGCCAGCAGACCGTCCCCGGCGGCGTGAGCTACGGAGAGCGCGCATGATGGTCCTGGTCCTCACGGCGGCGCCTGCCGGCCTGCGCGGAGAGCTGACTCGCTGGCTGATGGAGATCGACGCGGGCGTGTTCGTGGGGAACCCGTCGGCGCGAATCCGTGACGAACTCTGGGCGAAGACGAAGCAGGACGTCAGGGAGGGGCGTGCCCTGCTCGTCTACACGGCAGCGACAGAACAGAGAATGCGCGTCGAGACGCACCGGCATCATTGGCAGCCCGTCGACGTGGAAGGACTGACCCTGATGCGGCGCCCGCTTCCGGAAGGATCCCGGCAGGATGGCCCGCAACGACGTACTGGATGGAGCGCTGCGCGGATGCGGCAACGCTCGTTGAGGCCGTCGTGGCGGCGCCAGCAAGACGGCCAAAGTGAATGAAACGCACGCCGAGGCGTGCGGCTAGGCTTGGAACCGGGCCAATTTTCAAGTGTGCTCCCCGCGCGAGCGGGGATGAGCCGTTCGCCTTGTCGACGCCGGCCGGGTAGTCGAAGTGCTCCCCGCGCGAGCGGGGATGAGCCCATGTGCACGGTGTTGCCGGCGGACCCGTAGCAGTGCTCCCCGCGCGAGCGGGGATGAGCCCTCGCCAGGCTTGCGGCCGAGGGGGTCGTTGTGGTGCTCCCCGCGCGAGCGGGGATGAGCCCGTCACGGCCACGAGGCGGCCCCACCGGAACACGTGCTCCCCGCGCGAGCGGGGATGAGCCCTCCTTGACCGCGTCACCGGCCTTATCCATGCCGTGCTCCCCGCGCGAGCGGGGATGAGCCCTCGTGCTCTCCGATCCGGACGATCATGGTCCGGTGCTCCCCGCGCGAGCGGGGATGAGCCGGTGACGGCCTCCAAGGCCCTGTTCGCGGACGCGTGCTCCCCGCGCGAGCGGGGATGAGCCGCTCACACCCTGCCCGGGCCCGTTCGAGGTGACGTGCTCCCCGCGCGAGCGGGGATGAGCCCCGTCTCGTCCAGGTGTCGCCGCCGTCCATGGAGTGCTCCCCGCGCGAGCGGGGATGAGCCCGTGCAGATCACGAACTTCCGCACGGAGGACGCGTGCTCCCCGCGCGAGCGGGGATGAGCCCCGGAGTAGTCAACCCGCTTGAGGGTCCGCCAGGTGCTCCCCGCGCGAGCGGGGATGAGCCCCCCGGCGGCGTCGGGCACCTGTGGGTCAAGGCGTGCTCCCCGCGCGAGCGGGGATGAGCCGGTGTCCCACGGCTCCATCCGCTCCGCCAAGACGTGCTCCCCGCGCGAGCGGGGATGAGCCGATGTCCTTGACGGTCAGGCCCCACCAGGTCTCGTGCTCCCCGCGCGAGCGGGGATGAGCCTCCCCGTGCCAACCGATGGGAATGGAGAAACCGGTGCTCCCCGCGCGAGCGGGGATGAGCCCAGGATCCAGGGCAAGACCGTGGACCTCACCGCGTGCTCCCCGCGCGAGCGGGGATGAGCCGAAGCGAGCGCCGGTGGCGTCCCGGTAGCAGATGTGCTCCCCGCGCGAGCGGGGATGAGCCCCCGTCCTGCTGCAGGACCAGCAGCCGGTCCCCGTGCTCCCCGCGCGAGCGGGGATGAGCCGTTGGCGCCGTCGTGGAACTCCACCTGGCACCTGTGCTCCCCGCGCGAGCGGGGATGAGCCCCATCCGCCCCCGAAGCACGGCTCCCCGTCAGCGTGCTCCCCGCGCGAGCGGGAATGAGCCCTGGAATCTGGTGCTCAAGGGCATCATCGAGGGGTGCTCCCCGCGCGAGCGGGGATGAGCCCCAGCGCTACACCCACTTCGACCACCCCGCGTTGTGCTCCCCGCGCGAGCGGGGATGAGCCCCGATCGCTCGACGCGTCCCGCTGGGCGATGAAGTGCTCCCCGCGCGAGCGGGGATGAGCCGGAGGGCATGACCCCGCAGGTCGACGTGTGGGAGTGCTCCCCGCGCGAGCGGGGATGAGCCGTTCGAGCCGAGCACCCGGAGACCGTTGTCGTAGTGCTCCCCGCGCGAGCGGGGATGAGCCCTACGTGGAGCGGGCCCGGTACCTGCTGGACCGGTGCTCCCCGCGCGAGCGGGGATGAGCCGTCCCGGACCATGCCGAGGACTGGCAGGATGACGTGCTCCCCGCGCGAGCGGGGATGAGCCCCTGCCGTGGACGTCCGTGACCGGGAAGCCGTCGTGCTCCCCGCGCGAGCGGGGATGAGCCCTGGCAGATCGCCCGGCTCTGAACCGGGAGGTTGTGCTCCCCGCGCGAGCGGGGATGAGCCCCACCAGCGGGGAAAGTGCTCGACCCACTCGCCGTGCTCCCCGCGCGAGCGGGGATGAGCCCGCCGTATCCGTGAGCTCAAACGCCGGGAGATCGTGCTCCCCGCGCGAGCGGGGATGAGCCGAGCGGGCATGGAAGAACGCACGTCAGCGGGACGTGCTCCCCGCGCGAGCGGGGATGAGCCGGCGTACCTCGGCGCGGACGGCGCCTGGCACGTGTGCTCCCCGCGCGAGCGGGGATGAGCCCTCGTCGATGACACCGTGGGCGCCGGAGACGAGGTGCTCCCCGCGCGAGCGGGGATGAGCCGGAGCTCGTCGACCGGCTCACCACCCACACCCCGTGCTCCCCGCGCGAGCGGGGATGAGCCGAACGTGGGCGGGAGTGGGTTCAAGACGCTGGCGTGCTCCCCGCGCGAGCGGGGATGAGCCCTTGATGAACTGCCGTCCACCGGCTTCCCAGTCGTGCTCCCCGCGCGAGCGGGGATGAGCCCCCCTCCGTGCGAGTGCGCCGTAGGTCATCCTCGTGCTCCCCGCGCGAGCGGGGATGAGCCGCGCTGGGCCACGTGCCACTCGGCCGCGTCGATGTGCTCCCCGCGCGAGCGGGGATGAGCCCATCTCGGTCAACGTGCCGGGCGTGGACTTCTTGTGCTCCCCGCGCGAGCGGGGATGAGCCGGCGGTGACGTAGTGCGGCCTCCAGTCGCGGAGGTGCTCCCCGCGCGAGCGGGGATGAGCCTACCGGCCCGGGCAGACCAACGCCCGCGGCACCGTGCTCCCCGCGCGAGCGGGGATGAGCCGTGGGCCGTACGTGCCAGCGACGGTGAGATGTAGTGCTCCCCGCGCGAGCGGGGATGAGCCCAAGTGGTGGACCGTCCGCGCCGTGAGCGACCGGTGCTCCCCGCGCGAGCGGGGATGAGCCGGCCCGGCGCGAGCGGAGCCGAGACAACATCGCGTGCTCCCCGCGCGAGCGGGGATGAGCCCATACACGCCTATGGGGGAGGGGGCAACCCCCGGTGCTCCCCGCGCGAGCGGGGATGAGCCGGAACTCCCACATGCGCCACCAGGAGAACCGCCGTGCTCCCCGCGCGAGCGGGGATGAGCCGCACGCCCTCACCGGCGCCTTTGATGGCCGCATGTGCTCCCCGCGCGAGCGGGGATGAGCCGCCCTGGTGGCTGAGGCCCGCGTGCGCTCCACCGTGCTCCCCGCGCGAGCGGGGATGAGCCGCCACGACACTTGCCCCGTGAACCATAGAGCGCGTGCTCCCCGCGCGAGCGGGGATGAGCCCAGGGCGCGGCGCAGCTCCGGCCCCGCGTCCACGTGCTCCCCGCGCGAGCGGGGATGAGCCGCATGAGCACCGAGAACGTGGAAGTCCCCAAGCGTGCTCCCCGCGCGAGCGGGGATGAGCCCAACGGCGGGGCGCCGGTGGCGATGCTCGGCTCGTGCTCCCCGCGCGAGCGGGGATGAGCCGGGCCTGTGACCATGAGCGTGGACGAGCTGACCGTGCTCCCCGCGCGAGCGGGGATGAGCCCGCGCGGCGGGCGAGCCCGCTGCTGTCGGTGAGGTGCTCCCCGCGCGAGCGGGGATGAGCCCCAGAACACGTTCATCGGCGGGCGCTGGCACCTGTGCTCCCCGCGCGAGCGGGGATGAGCCCACCCGCCAGTCGTGGCCGTTCGACCGGACGGAGTGCTCCCCGCGCGAGCGGGGATGAGCCGGTGGAGGGACACGGTCACGTCCGCCTTGATATGTGCTCCCCGCGCGAGCGGGGATGAGCCCCACGATGACCACCCAGACCCGCCCCCAGACGAGTGCTCCCCGCGCGAGCGGGGATGAACCGTGCTGCTGATCAACACCCCGCCCGGTGACCCGGTGCTCCCCGCGCGAGCGGGGATGAGCCGACCTCGCCCTGCTTGGTGATGCGGTAGTGCCCGGTGCTCCCTGCGCGAGCGGGGATGAGCCCGTCCCCCGCGGCCGCGGCCCGGCTGCCCGCGAGTGCTCCCCGCGCGAGCGGGGATGAGCCGTACCGGACGACCGGGACGGTGACCCTGCGGGGGTGCTCCCCGCGCGAGCGGGGATGAGCCCTCCGTGGCCGCACGACTGGGAGAGGTGGGGGCGTGCTCCCCGCGCGAGCGGGGATGAGCCGCCGTCACCTTCCAGGCCGGCCTGCCGCTAGGCGTGCTCCCCGCGCGAGCGGGGATGAGCCCAGATAGGAGCCCTGAGATGGCCAAGGCTGACGGTGCTCCCCGCGCGAGCGGGGATGAGCCCAGAAGTTCCACTACGGCCTGGACATGGCCGACGTGCTCCCCGCGCGAGCGGGGATGAGCCTGCCGTGTCGTAGAGGGTGAAAAGCTCACTGTCGTGCTCCCCGCGCGAGCGGGGATGAGCCGCGGCCCCGCTCCGAGGTCGCCATGCAGACCGCGTGCTCCCCGCGCGAGCGGGGATGAGCCGGGCTTGCCGGATCCCTCCCACCTGCAGCCGATGTGCTCCCCGCGCGAGCGGGGATGAGCCCTCACGAACGTAGGGGACGACGAGGGTGCAGGCGTGCTCCCCGCGCGAGCGGGGATGAGCCTACCGCCGGGCGTCCCGGCTGGAGATGTTCCGAGTGCTCCCCGCGCGAGCGGGGATGAGCCGGTGCGGGTCTGCTCGCGGCCGGACCCGTCCGTGTGCTCCCCGCGCGAGCGGGGATGAGCCCACCACCGCCCGCGACCGCGCCAGAGCCCTAGTGTGCTCCCCGCGCGAGCGGGGATGAGCCCCACGGGGTCACCGTCCTCAACGCCCCCGGGACGTGCTCCCCGCGCGAGCGGGGATGAGCCACACTCAAGGGACCGGGTAGTACCGGCAGCTGGGTGCTCCCCGCGCGAGCGGGGATGAGCCTCGGGGCTCGCCGTTGGCGTGCTCCCCGCCGCGGTGCTCCCCGCGCGAGCGGGGATGAGCCGGTGCGGACCGTGTAGGCGTTGAAGCCGGGGTCGTGCTCCCCGCGCGAGCGGGGATGAGCCCGGCTCCACGTTCATGGACAAGAAGACCGGGACGTGCTCCCCGCGCGAGCGGGGATGAGCCTTGCAGCGCGACCACGCGGGCGGTCACCCGGGCGTGCTCCCCGCGCGAGCGGGGATGAGCCCCCCCCCCCCACACGAGGTTCGTGTAGGGGTCGGACAGGTGCTCCCCGCGCGAGCGGGGATGAGCCGGCGGGCGAGAACCTGGCCCGCCTCATGGGGAGGTGCTCCCCGCGCGAGCGGGGATGAGCCGCCGCCCGTCACCGCGGACACGATGCCCGCCCAGTGCTCCCCGCGCGAGCGGGGATGAGCCGGCCGCAGCAGCAGCCGAGGCCGCCGACGCCGAGTGCTCCCCGCGCGAGCGGGGATGAGCCGTCGCTGGGGCCTGCCCGCCCGGCCTCGCGGACGTGCTCCCCGCGCGAGCGGGGATGAGCCGTGGGGGTGCGCGGCGAGGTCGAAGTCGTCGGGGTGCTCCCCGCGCGAGCGGGGATGAGCCGCCGGTGCCGCCACGGGACAACTCGAAGCCAGTGTGCTCCCCGCGCGAGCGGGGATGAGCCCAGCGGCGAACACCACGGGCCGTTCCCCACCTTGTGCTCCCCGCGCGAGCGGGGATGAGCCCCGGGGGAGACGTGCGTGAAATAGCCACGTTGCGTGCTCCCCGCGCGAGCGGGGATGAGCCACGCGCGCGCATAGTGTCAAGTGGTTCACGAACGTGCTCCCCGCGCGAGCGGGGATGAGCCGCTGGGCCGGCCACATTCCATCGAGCACGACCAGTGCTCCCCGCGCGAGCGGGGATGAGCCCGCGGTGCACACGCCGCGGATCAGACGGGCCGGGTGCTCCCCGCGCGAGCGGGGATGAGCCGAGTGCCGCCCATGCAGACCAAGCCCCTGTCCTGTGCTCCCCGAGCGAGCGGGGATGAGCCCGGGTCGATCACGGCCACCGTGACGGTGCGTGGGTGCTCCCCGCGCGAGCGGGGATGAGCCCGATCAGCCACCAACCGAAGACCTTGGCGGCAAGTGCTCCCCGCGCGAGCGGGGATGAGCCCTGCCGGCTCAGCGCGAGGCCATGAAGCGCGCAGTGCTCCCCGCGCGAGCGGGGATGAGCCCGAGGTGCGGCCGACGGCCGCCGAGATCGTCCGGTGCTCCCCGCGCGAGCGGGGATGAGCCCAACCCCGGCCCCGGTGACGTCCTGATTCAGCGGTGCTCCCCGCGCGAGCGGAGATGAGCCCTGCAGCGCGTTGTCCAGCCGCAGGTGCAGGCGGTGCTCCCCGCGCGAGCGGGGATGAGCCGTTCCGGCGCCGGTCTGCATGGCCTGGATCATCGTGCTCCCCGCGCGAGCGGGGATGAGCCGACGCGTGCGTGACGTTCGGCCCACGCAGGGCCGTGCTCCCCGCGCGAGCGGGGATGAGCCCGGCGGCATCGGGTAGCCCTGCGTCAGGCTGTCGTGCTCCCCACGCGAGCGGGGATGAGCCCGATCCGATGGTGACGCCCACGGCAGCCGCGCCGTGCTCCCCGCGCGAGCGGGGATGAGCCGCGGTACGTCGCCACCACGGACGTGAACCGTCGGTGCTCCCCGCGCGAGCGGGGATGAGCCCCGGTGGGCCCCCGGCATGGCCGCCGATGCGGTGTGCTCCCCGCGCGAGCGGGGATGAGCCGGCACCGGACCCGTCGCAGCCGCTGCAGTACGCGTGCTCCCCGCGCGAGCGGGGATGAGCCGGCCGCGAAGTTATGCGACGCCATGCCCGGGGTGTGCTCCCCGCGCGAGCGGGGATGAGCCCGACGCGCCGACCCGCCGCGAGCAGGCGGCCGCGTGCTCCCCGCGCGAGCGGGGATGAGCCCAGGGTGGGGGACAGGGCCCCCTGCGCGGTCGCGTGCTCCCCGCGCGAGCGGGGATGAGCCGTCAGCGGGTGCATGAGGTGATCCTCTCGAGGTGTGCTCCCCGCGCGAGCGGGGATGAGCCCCGCGACATGCTCGCGCTCGTCTACATGGCGAAGTGCTCCCCGCGCGAGCGGGGATGAGCCGGGGTACGTGGACACGGCGGTGGGCGGCCGCGCGTGCTCCCCGCGCGAGCGGGGATGAGCCTACGTGGTGCCGGCCGCCGCCGGAGCGGCGCCCGTACTCCCCGCGCGAGCGGGGATGAGCCCACGGTGTGCGAGGACTCGTCGCCGTCCACGAGGTGCTCCCCGCGCGAGCGGGGATGAGCCGCGCACCCAGCGCGGCCATAGAGGGACTGGTGCACGTGTAGGTGACAGCCATCTTCACGCCGCGTCTGCGGGCGTGTGGTCCATGATCAACTCGTACTCAACCGGCGTCAATCGGTCCAGGCGCACCTGCCGGCGGCGGCGGTGGTAGGTCCGCTCGATCCAGGTGATGATCCCGGCCCGCAGCTCGTCCCGGGTGTCCCAGTCGCATCGGTCCAGCACGTTCTTCTGCAGCAACGCGAAGAAGGACTCCATGGCCGCATTGTCCCCGGCTGAGCCGACCTGACCCATGGACCCGATCAGCCCGTGGGTGGTGAGGGCGTCCTGGAAGGCGGTCGAGCGGAACTGCGAGCCGCGGTCCGAGTGCACGATGCACCCGGCCA